>CAWDGX010000017.1:0-170410 GCA_963802005.1 uncultured Ignavibacteriaceae bacterium | reverse complement strand
CATCTTCTTCGTCTGAACAAAATTTTCAGTGACAATAGTATAGTAATATACTCCCGCTGACAGACGATTTGCATTGAACTCTACTTCATAAGTTCCTGCCGGTTTTTCTTCGTTAACAAGCGTTGCTATTTCATTTCCTAAGAGGTCATAAACCTTAAGTGACACGAATTGCTTACCAGCTATTGCATATTTAATTCGGGTTGAAGGATTAAATGGATTCGGATAATTCTGTTCCAGAACGAAACCACTCGGGGCTAAATTATCTACAGTAACTATTTCACTATAAGCATATGTTCCATTGTAATCAATTTGCTTTAGTCTGTATTCAAGCGCAGTTGCATTCATTCCAGTGATATCATCCTCATAACTATAATATTGTGGTTCTAAAGTTGTTCCAATACTTTCTCTGAATCCCACTAACAGCCATTCACCGGTTTTTTCGTTCTGAATACTTCTACGATAAATTTCAAATTGCTGATTGTTCGTCTCAGTTGAAGTTACCCACTCAAGCATAATTTTTGCGCCCTTGTTGATTGCAGTAAAAGAAGTCAGTTCAACCGGGACATTGCTCTCATCAATTGTTAAAGCTTTAATACATAGATTGGCCGTTCCTGCAGGCCAGGGAGGATCTTCATAATTAAACATATCCTGCCATTGAGAACCATCCCAGTAAAAGCTTTCATTCGGATGAGAAATTGAATTAACAATAGTCAGATACGAATCACCAACCAGTAAGACCGGAACTTCAGAAGTTCTATCAAACGGTTGTCCGCCCCTGGAAAGATTCAGATAAATATAAAAGTCATTTCCTTCTTCAAGTAACAGAGGTGTTGAGAGATCAATTGTGTGCAAACCGGTGTACTGCTCATATCCTGTTTGTGAGTGTAACTCATTCTGAAGCTGTCCGCTCTGGAATGTGTCGTATATTTTAATTGTATAATCAACACTGTCCGCTGCTGTATAAAAGCTCACAGACTTAAGGTATTCATCTGATTCGGAAATGAATGCATTAAACCCTTGATCGCAATCTGTTTTCGTAGCACGCCATCCGTGATAATCGTGATAGTAAATGCGATCATACTGCTGAGGTTCGACATCTTTAAAAGTAATTGCACCCATTTCAATATTCTTACCACAATGTTTGTCATAATAGGAAATCCAGAAATAACCATTTAATCCCCAACCGGCGCCCCAGCTATTCTTTATTATCCACGCACCCGGCAGTGGTGCTTGCGTTACTTTATTATCGTCCCATCCAACAATAGTAACGGCGTGATTAGGATCGAGAGTAGAGGTTGGCGGCTGGTAGTGGATATAGTTTTGAATAAAAGAACCCGAAGAACAAAGACAGGTACCCATTGCACCATAGTCCATTATCATTTGCTTAACCGTATTAATATTGCTGAGATCTTCATTAACGTTCAGCCAATAAATATCTCTCGGATAATAGTAATGCCAGCTTGTGTCTGACCTAGACGGAGGGTTGCTGTAAGATTGTCCGTCAATATCCCGAACAGCTCCCTCACCTCTTGATAAATAAGCTGAAGATACTCTGTAATCTCCACCTTGGTGAACTTCCAATCCATTTCCTGTTGGCGGATCAAGATCACCATTATAAAATTGGTTAAAGCCATTCCACCAATCAAGGTGGTATTCAGCTAGATTTGGTTCACCGGTTTCTCCATTATTTGCCCAGGCACCTGTCATCAAAAGATTTCCTTCCATTGCAGCCATTGTGCCATGAGTCCAGCATGTACCTCCTTGCTGAGATTTAACAGATGTGACATAGTTTACTCCACCAACATCCCTTAAATCAAAAGTGGGAGGAGGAGTTTGTGCGATAGCTGATGAATAAAAAATGAATAAAAGTAACCACGTAAAAACCGAAATGAATTTTTTCATATTAACCTCAGGTTTTAAATAATATTAATTGATTAAATACTGTTATAAATTTTTGAAAAGGTTGTAGCTTTCTGAAGTAGCAGAACCCGGGAGGTATCTTGGAAAGAGATTCTGCTAGGGATGCACATTTATTGCTATATAATCTATCAGACTTAATGTCCGTAGTCCCCTAATCATTAATTGTTAAAATCAACTGTAATTAAACTTATCCTTTTTTTACAAAAATACATACTCGATTTGGAGAATAGTTCAAAACTATTGAACCATTTTGAAATTAATAGACTTATGAATACTTTTCTTCAGTTCTTTCAAATGTTTACGGTGTTCCCATCCCGATTTTTCGGGACAAGGGAAATTATAGGGAAGTCCGGTGAAATTCCGGTGCTGTCGCGCAACTGTAATGTAATGTATAATTAATAGTGAATTTAATTCTAAATTATACATTAACAAAGCCAGGAGACCTGCCGTTAACAAACTTAATCAACCTTCGCGAGAATAACCAATTGGTATAAAGAGGTTAGTTTAACGATCATCCTAATTTCATCAATCGTTACTTTCAACTTTTAACCCGCGAAGTTACTTGTCAGCCAATGGCTGATGAGCCTATGGCTCATAATTTTTAACAGAGTAACTTCTATGGTAAAAACAAAATTCATTCTTCTGTTTGCTGTTTTTCTTTATTCAGCAATTTCATTTCCGCAAGAGAATATAATTCAAAAAACCGATACTGCAGGTTTTTACAAATTGAATGATGTAGTAATTACTGCAACACGAACACCATCAAATACGATTGAACTTGCGAATTCTATTTCTGTGATTGACTCGGCAGAAATTGTTAATAAAAATTCGTTTAATACATTCGATGCAATTAAAAATGAATACGGCATAAGCTTTACACAGCAAGGCGGGAAAGCCTCTGTTTCAAATATTTATATTCGGGGTGGAAGTCCGTCACAGTCTCTGGTGATAATTGATGGAGTTGAAGTGAATATGCCAAACGATCCATCCAACTTTTATAATTTTTTTAGTTTGCCACTCGATAACACGAACCGGATCGAAATTTTACGAGGACCACAAAGCACCCTTTATGGTTCTGATGCACTGACTGGTGTAATTAACATTATCACTCTCAAAGGTCAGGGGAAACCGGTATTAAATTTTGCATTTGAAGGAGGCAGCTACAACACTTACAAAGGCACTATCACTTCGCTCGGGTCTGTCGGTAAATTCAATTATTCAGCCGCTTACAGCAGAACTAAGAGTGATGGTTATTCGGCAGCTTCCGAGAATTATAACAGCAATCCAGACAGCCCTTTTGAGAGAGATGGATATCAGCTTGATAACTTCAATACAATTCTTGGTTATGATTTTTCGGAAACATTTGATGTAGATTTGGTAGTAAGGTATAACAATTCTTCCACAGAACTTGATCAATCAACACAATCGCCGAACCTCTGGGACGATCCAACATATATTTTTGACCAGGAAGAATTTTTTATACGTGCTCATGGAAATTTGAGTTTGATGGATAATAAATGGAAACAGAAATTCGGATTATCATTCTTAAGAAATATCAGAAATTATTCCTTTGATACTTCTGCTGCAAGTATCTACTATTCCTGGAGTAATTATGATGGGAAAAAATATAAAATTGACTGGCAGAATGATTTTTATCTTTTTCAAAAATAATCTGATCACTGCCGGAGCAGAATTTGAGCTTGAAGAAACATCGTCTGAATATTACCTGATGTCATATCTTTACCCTCCAGATTATGCAAGCATCTTTCCGGAAAAATCTGCAAACACTTTTGGAATTTATCTTCAAGATCAGATAAAACTTGACGAAAGTTTTTTCGGAACAATAGGTGTGCGATATGATTTTCAAAATCAGTTTGGCTCAGTGTTTACTTACAGTATTGCCCCAGCGTATATTTTCTGGGAAACTGGGACTAAATTAAAAGCTACAGTTGGAACCGGATTCAAAGCTCCTTCGCTATTTTATCTCTACGATCCTGTATATGGTAATTCAGAATTGGATCCCGAACAAAGTTTTGGTTGGGATGCAGGCATTGAGCAATTTTTCTGGAGCGCAGATATCTCTATTGGAGCTAATTATTTTTATAACAAGTTCACAGATATGTTCGGCTTAGATTCAAACTTTAAAACAATAAATATCAATAAAGCTGAAACCAATGGAGTGGAAGTTTTTGCAAAAGCTGATTTATTGGAAGGACTAATAATTAAAGCCAATTACACTTATTTAGACGCAAGGGATAAAAGTGAAGACACTCAGGATTATAATCAAAAGCTGATTAGAAGACCGGAAAATAAAGCAGGAATGTATGTCAGTTATACATGGAACAACATTGCTAATATGAATATAGATATTATGTATGTTGGAAAAAGGGATGAGCTTGATTTTGCAACTTATCCTGCAACCAGAATTGTAATGCCCCATTATTTTTTAATCAATCTTGCTGCTTACTATGATTTGTTCTCATTTTTAAGATTACAGGGTAGAATTGAAAATCTTCTTGATGAACAATATGAAGAAATATACGGTTATGGCACATCAGAACTTTCTTTTTATGGTGGGATTTATCTGAGAGTACAATGAATCAATAATGTGAAGAGGATGTGATTTTGATAAAATAAACTTTATCTTTGAACAATTATAAACGAAAATATTTTCAATAAATTTTAACTAGAAAGGATGAAATTATGTTGAATGAAAAGAAATCCCGCCAAGCGGGAGAAAAATTAACTCCAAAATTCTGGATCATTACTTTAATGATATTTGCTGCTGCATTTGTAAGACTAATCCCTCATCCGCCTAACTTTGCACCGATTGCAGCTATGGCATTATTTGGTGGAGCTTACTTTAGTAAAAAGTGGGCTGCCTTTCTCGTTCCCATTGCTGCTATGTTTATCACCGACTTAATAATCGGTTTTCACGAAACAATGTGGGCGGTTTATTTAAGCTTTGCAATTATAGTTGTGATAGGAATGATGATGCTGAAAGAGAAAAAAGTTGGGAACATATTTTTTGCTTCAGTAATCTCCTCAGTTGGCTTTTTCATAATTACAAATTTTGGTCTCTGGCTTTCTACGAGTTATTATGCAAAGACAGGTGCAGGACTTGCAGCTTGTTATACTGCAGCTATTCCATTCTTTCACCAGACATTATTAAGTGACTTATTATTTGTCGGTTTGTTGTTTGGATTATATCATTTAGTAAAAATGAAATTTCCTGTTTTGGCAGAATCAAAGGTTTAGTGAACGAAGGCGGCACAATAGCCGCCTTTCTTCTTTTATTAAGTAAAAATGAAAATTAAACCTCTCCTAATCGATCTTGACGGTGTACTTAAACTTGGTGACTCACCTGCCCCCGATATAAAAGATTTTTTCGAATTCATAAATGAAAATAGAATTCCTTCCTGCATACTTAGTAATTCAACTTTAAGAACAGGAGAATTAATTAAAGAATTTTTTATCTGAACATGGAATTACTCTTTCAATTCCTGCTATTACCGCATTTGATGCAACACTTTCATTTGTAAAAATGAATTATAAAAAAGTACAGGTCTACTGTCGTGACTATCTACTTCATAACTTTGAAGGAATGATTAATAACGAAAACCCCGAAGCAGTTGTTATTGGTGATATTGAGGATAAATGGGATTACCAGATAATGAATAACATTTTTAAAAAAGTTTATTCTGGTGCTGATTTCATTGCAATGCATAAAAACAAATACTGGAATCCTCAGGGAGAATTACTTATTGATGCAGGAGCATTCATTAAAGGAATTGAATTCGCTTCAGGTAAAGAAGCAATTTTAATTGGTAAGCCTTCAGCTCTCTATTTTAAAGCTGCGTTGGAAAAGATTGGTGCTAAATCAGATGAAGGCTTCTTTATGATAGGCGATGATATTGAGAATGATATTAAAGCTGCACAGGACATAGGTGGAAAAGGAATTCTTATTTACACTGGTAAAACAAAATATCCACTTGATGAAAAAATAAAAATAAAACCGGATTTCGAAGCACAATCACTTAAGGAAGTGATTTCAATTCTTAACTCGGGAGTATAACAGACTAAATACTATTTCCTCTGACCAAAGCATATTTTACTATTCGTTTTAATGCCTGAGCATAGGTCATTCCCGAGTATTCTGCTGATCTCATAAAACCTGCCCCCTCAGTAATATCAGGATTGGGATTTACTTCAAGTACATAAAGCTTTTTATCTTTAGCTAATCTTATATCTACTCTTGCATAATCTCTGCATCCCATTACTTTGAATGCTTTTAAGGCTATCTCTTTTGCTTTCTTTTCGATTTTTTTTGGCAGAGGTGCCGGACAAATCGGAATTGTTTTATGATAAGATTCGTGATGCGGATCCCATTTAGCCTGATAGCTAACAATATTATGCAGATGATCGGGCATAGCAGTAAAATCAATTTCACTAATTGGCAAAACACGCAGCCTTTTATCACCCATAACTGCCACATTCAGTTCCCTTCCTTGAATAAATTCTTCCACAAGTGCTGGTTGCTGAAAATGTTCTAGTATGTACTCTATTCTTTCTCTCAACTTTTTGCTGTTATAAACAATTGATTCATTTTCAATTCCGACAGATGCATCTTCAAAAGCAGGTTTAACTAGTAAGGGATAATTTAGTTTATGGCTGTATCTGGCAGATTTGGTTGACACAATAAAGAATTGTGGTATTCGTATTCCACCCGATTTTAAAAGTCGCTTAGCTAAAGTTTTATTCTGACAATTGGCCAGTGCCATTGATGGGGCACCTGTATAAGGGATTCCTAGTAATTCATATAGTCCAACAATATTCATTTCAAGCCTGGAATTCTCCTTATAAATCTCAACAAAATTAAAGATCACATCAGGTTTTTCCTTTTTAAAATTGCTAAGCATAAGATCCAGACTATCTTTGATATTCAAGGTATAGGCTGCTAAAACCAACATTTTCAAGCTTTTTTGCAATATAATCGAACTCTTCCATCGGGGTAGTTTTATCAACCTCAAAATAGGTTTTGAACTCCGGCTCCTTGACTTCTTCATCCTCCGTCTTTATATACATTTCTGGTTCAGGTTCATTATAAACAACGGCTACTTTTATTTTGGATTTTCTCATACACCAAATTTAAAGATTTTTTTCCGCAATTGAAGATTAATGATGACTAATTCATTATGATTAATTAAATTTATGCTCTAAAACTTTTTATCTATGAGCTTTTACCCTCAACCAAATAAATACCAGTGCGGACCATTTGCTTTAAAGTATGCATTAGTAATGCTTGGAGTTTTCGCAAGTGAAAAATCATTGGAAAAAATGGCCGGCACTACCTGGTGGTATGGTACGGATGAAATAGGATTAGAGGAAGCAGCTGAGTATTACAACTGTCGTTTTAAATACTTTCGAAGAGAAGATGGTAAAGACGCAATTAAAGTTTTAATCCAGCATCTCAAAAAAGGATTTCCTTGCATTCTTAGTGTTGATAGCTGGGGACACTGGATCACAGTTGTGAACTGGGCAGCAGGGAAAATTTATTCTCATCGACAGTTCAATGAAAAAAGTTATTAATATCTACTCAGCTCAGCAACTTATCAACAGATGGAAATACATTGATCCGGATGATGAATTTAAAAGTTTTGATGGTTATGCTCTTATTCCAAATTTTAAACCTAAGACAAGGGCTAAGTTTACGCTGGCAAAAGCAAGATACGTAATGCAAAAAAAGAACAGTGATCTTGCAAAAAATTGGGACGCTTATTTTAATGACCTAATCACAATTTGTAAGCCTCGAACAGCTACTTCAATTCACACAATATCATTCGGAGAATTTTTAAGACGTTACGAGAAGATGATAATTGAGCAAGTTGTTTATTGGCATGGAGATCCATCTTACAATGAGTTGAAAAAAATTGTTGACAAAATGAAGTTCATAGCGGATGTTTATAACCTCGTCATCTACATTGATGAACATAAAAAAACTCTTGTTGATATCACAAGTCTTCTGACGATGTACACTTGTGGGCAATATGGGATGGATAAATTTTACACTTAAATTTTGAATAGATATGAGCAAAATAAAAAGATTCAGCAAACTACTCAAACCAAATCAGACAGCGCTGCTCATAATAGATATCCAGGAAAGAATTCTACCTGTCATTAGCAATTACCAGCTAGTAGTAGAAAATACTTTGAAGCTTATCAAGGGATTTCAAAGTACTCGGTTTACCATTATATTACACAGAGCAATACCCAAAGGGACTTGGACCAACAATAAGTTCAATAACTAAAGAACTAGGTGAACTAAAACCATTTGATAAAATGTCTTTTAGTTGTTCAGGTGCATCAGATTTGTTTGAAGAATTCAAAAAGAAAAATTTATCCCAGATTGTTGTCTGTGGAATCGAATCGCACGTTTGTGTTCAGCAGACTGTTCTGGATTTAATTGAAAATGGAATTCAAGTCAACTTAGCTGCCGATGCAGTTTCTTCACGCAAAGAAATTGATTACAATACTGCACTCAATAGAATGAGACATCACGGTGCTGAAGTAACCACAACTGAATCAATTCTATTTGAATTATTGAACGTCTGTGGAACTCCCCAGTTTAAAGACATTTCTAAAATTGTGAAGTAGACTAGTTACTCCCTCATTTCCTCCAACTAAAATCCTCCTCCCATTCCACAACTGTTAAATTTTATGACAGCAAAAAAACATTGCGATTTGCTACTATTTCTGAAAGTCCAATGTAATTTTTACTAAAAAAGTGTTGAAAAAATTCGGTATTCAAGTGGCTGTGAACTGCAATAATGGCACAAGGCTTGCCGTAACTTGATATTGAAAAACAATATTTGACAGCACTGAATCTGTACTAGATTGAATAATACAATATCAAATACGCATCCCATTGTTGAGGAAGCTCTCAAGAATTTTTTTGATAAGTCATCTAAGAAAGATTTCCTCAATAAAATTTCAGGCGAAATAAAACCTCAGAAACCTGCCAAAGACAGCAGCCAGAAAGATCATATCAGCTTTGAAATAAGCACAAGTGCAGAAACTCGTTTTCAGCTTGATCAATTAATAACATTTGCCGAAATCAAGTTATCAGAAGAAAAGTATATAGAGTTTTTAATTTATCTCGGACAGCACACAATCATCGCCGGGGAAAACTCGATAGCTATTGAAATTCACGAAAAATTGCTAAGGCTCTGCAGTGATAAACCGGAAATGGCAAATATCATGGCCAACGCTTTACTCTCGATTGGGGAAGTATACAGTCGGCAAGCTCAATGGGAACTTAGCATAAACTATCTGGATAAATCAATAAAAATTTTCAGAGATGAAAGTGATACCAAAGGTAATATACATTGTCAGAACATACTCGGTACTATTTACGGAGACCAGGGTAACCTGAACAAAGCTAAAGAACATTTTGAAGATGCATTAGCCGCCTTACAGGAATTAAAAGACACATCCCTCATTGGGAAAATTGAAATAAATCTCGGTATCATCAATAATATGCAGGGTAACTACAATGAGGCACTCTCTTACTTTAAACGAGCTTTGCTGAATTTTGAGAAGGTAGGAGATCTTAAAAGGACTGCAGAGATAAAACAGAATCTTGGAATGGTTTACGTAAAGAAGAAAGAGTATACTGCCGCAATTAACGAATTCAATGAAAGCATTGAACTTTCAATCAGATCAAACTACATGCAGAATTTAGGAATTACATATATTAATAAAGCTCTCGTTTATGTACAACTTACAGATTTCGACCTAGCTAGCGCATTTGCCGATAAAGCAATGGAGATTGCTAATAAGATTAATGATAAATTATCTATCGCTGAGGTCTATAAGATTAAAGGAATAATCAACAGGCATAAGAACAAGATAGATATCGCAGAAAATTCTCTTCTCACCAGTTACAGACTCAATAAAGACCTTAACAATCAGCTAAACCTTGCTGAAGTTGCCTGCGAACTTGGAATACTTTTTAAGAAGAAAGGTGAACCTGAAACGAGTAATAAATACCTCAACGAAGCTCTTGGTTACTTTAGAAAAATAAACTCGAAAGCTGATATTCAGGAACTTGAGAAATTAATTAATCTTTAAACTCCAATAAATTTATATAATCTTATGAAAGGGTATTAGGAAACGTCTTCCTTCTTTAACACACCTTCATTCAATAATTCTCTTATTATCAATTCAGTCATTTCACTCTTAAAGGCAAACTCGTACCTGATATCCAATACATATGCTTTAAGCCTCATCTTTAAGAAAGACCTTCTTTCCTTAATTTCATTAAAAAACAGTACACTGACAGGCTTGTTCAGATAAACGAACTTCGAAACTCTGGCTACTTCCAGAGCTATATCCCTGACAGCGATAGTATTAACATCAATCGGCAGATAGACTTCAGCAACAACCTGGCAATTTGGTTCCCCGGAATTTGAATTAGAAACAGATTGAGTCATAATATCGGAATTGGGAATACTGACTATAGAATCATCCGCGGTAACTATACGAGTAGCCCTTAAGCCAATTGTTAAAACCTCGCCATAATTTTTGCCAACCTCAATTTTATCGCCGACCTGAAATGGTCGATCGAAGAGAATCATAATACCGCCGAAAACACTTTTTACTAAATCCTGGGCTGCCAAACCAATGGCAATACCTAGAGATGCAGATACTGCAATTATGGTTTCAAAAGGTGGTTTTATAATTACTCCAATTACTATATAAATAATAATTGTCCATCCCACGAGTCTTACAATGGGTATAGTACCTTTATATGAAATTCTGTAACGAGTACTTCTTTCAGCTATATATTGAAGAATTTTTGTTGCTAGCTTCAGTAAGAAAAATCCTAATAAGAGAATAATCAACGAAGCAATTATCTTTTTAAGACTAATTAAGTTTCTAATTCTGTCTATACTTACTTCTTCAAGGAATTTTGTTTGGGAACTATCTTGACTACTTTATATTCTTCTGTAAAGTATCCTGAACTGATTTCGTTTCGGATACAACAGAATTACTATCTTGCTGCGCAAATACCTGGCTATATTCACTCAAACAGACATATGCTAAAAGATAAATAGTTAAAATATATAAGATTGTAAATCGCTTCATTGATAATACTAAATAAGATTTTTTGATTTTAATAAAGTAACACTTTGCCTATAAAGTAAAGGATTAATCAGGAACACTCCGTTATTCTTCACAAGTACACCATCATCGTACAGAATTTGTGTCAATTGGTTTGTTTCATCTAAAGAATAGTTGATTGTTCTAGCTAAATCCAGTGTACTAAGTCCATCGTGAAGAATAAGTGATTGCAATACAAATACTTTCTCAGGTGTAAGATAATTCAATATTGTATTGGAGATTTCAAAATCCACACTTATGTATACTTTTCTTTCTTTTATTTCCCTGATAGATCTAAGCCAGAAAATAAGTGCCAGACTAACGTTACTTTGAGCAAATTTATTCATTAGGTTAAAAAATTCTTTTTCAAGCAAGTTTTGTTTTTGTTCATAAGAAAGCTTTTCGAAATCCTTTTTTCTTTGCACCCTAGTATCAGGTTCATATTCAAGATTATACCCGCTTATTGAATTACGTTTTTTAATGAGGTCTATTATCTGATTACTTTCTAAATCTCTTAGAGAAATATGATAACCGAAAATATCATTTAGCCTTATAGATTTATTTAGAAATTCATCTGCATATACAGTAGAAGATGTAATCCAAAAAATATTTTTGCTTGTTTTTGAAATGATATCAGTAAGAATTTTCAAGCAAATAAAGCCCTTAGCACTTCTTAAATACATATGCTGTAAGTTTTCAACAACTATTACCTGCCTGTTCTCTTCATTATTCAGGTAATTAATAACTTCCTCAGAATTAAAAAACTTTTCTGGTGCAAATTTTTCTCCTATTGCATTCAATAAATCTTGCTGGCTATAAATAGATGGTTTAATGCTTAATCGTTTTATTTTATTTTTGCTCTGCAGTTTTTTTAGATAAATATTCAGAAATGAAGTTATGCCTGCTCCCTTTTCAGAGGAAATTATGACGGGTGCGTATCCTCCGCTTAACCAATTATTGTAAGCCATTTCCAGCTGGTTTTCTTCTACCTGTCTTGAACTATATAGCCTGTCATTTTCCAAAGGTGATAACTGGAATAATCTGCGATAAATGTAAGGTAGTTTTTCAACTGACTCGTTTGCCCTGGATAAGAAATTAGATATTTCGCTTGTTATTGATTCTTTTGAATCTGTAAGACCAAATTGTTTTCTTGTGTCAGTGTAAAGCCGGGATCCTTTTTTATAATAGCCTTTAGTTTTTTCATATACAACAGGTATAAAATTTTTAACTGACGAAAATAACTTGTCTTTGGCTTCTTTGGCTTTTGCTTTTGCCTTTGCTTTTGCCAGTTGAATTTTGATTTCTGTAATTTTTGAACTTTGAGAGAAACTAAATAATTCCTCAATATAATCGGTAATTGTGCTCCTTATACTATTAAGAGCTTTAATACTAGTTTCATCGTAAGAATTTTTTAATTGCTCTTTCCTATCCCTGCTAATCTTTATTCCTTCGAGAGCTATCTCTCTAGGATCAGCCTCAGATAATTCCTCCGTAGCAACAGCTGAAATTGCTGACTCCAGACTAAAATCTGCCATATTCCCTAAATTGATTAGTTCTGACTGAATATTTTGTAGTTCAACAATATTATCTTTATTTATTCCTTCAAACGATGCAGTGAGCTTTGGCAGTGCACTAAAGAAAACAAATTCACGAGGATGTATTTTATCAATATCAGAAGATTTAATTTTGTTATCATAGGCAACTGTTTTAACGAAGGCCCGCACTTCGGTTATAGAATCCATTTGGTTTCTAATTTCTGAAGCTGCCTCATTAATCATGTCGGGTAATTTTAAATCAGTAATGGAATTAATCAAGTTAGGCAATGTAGAGGAGAGAAGAATTTTTTCCAGAGTTTCCTTAGAGAGTGCAATCATACGCTCTAATTCTTGTGTACTGGCTGTAGGTTGCTCAAGCTTTTCTAATATAAAATTTAGTGCTCCGGAAATTTCTTTGAACTGTGGTTGAATTTGTATCCTGTTTTTAACAGAGAGAGATTTTTCAAATTCAAAGTACACCTTTACTGCAGAATAACGCACCAGTTCAAGATCACAAGTAAGCTCCCAGTCTTCCCCTAGTGCGTAGAAAGTATTATCCCATTCTTTTATGATTTTATTGAATTTATTTTTTTCGTTATTAAAATGCTTTTTTATTCTTTCATTACTAAATTTAGATTTTCTGAGTTCAATTGTGCCCACTCTCTGGCAAGCATTGTAAAATGCCTCACTGCTGTTTTCAATTGAAGTTAATGAGTTTTTTTTAACTTCATCTTTTAATGATTCAAGTTCAGCCACAATTTTTTCTGGATTATCAAATGATTCTTTAGCTGAGATAAAATCAGATCCTTTAACAAAATTAGAAATAAAATCATCATCATAGCTCCCGTCATAATTCCAGAAAGAGATTGAGCTTTTACTCAGTTTTCTGCTAACATCTTCATACACTAAAGAAAGCTCTCCCAACAATTCATTCAGAAGGAAATAATATCCTACATTTCTCAATGGTACTATTTGATTCCAATATTTAATTATATAAGGTTTTTTCTTAACCTTTATGAGGATAGGATTTACCAATTTCAGAATTGATTGATGAGCTTTTAAGGTGATTCCCTTAATTCTCTTTGCTATTTGCTTATCTTTTTTATCAGTCGTTAAAGGTTTAAATCTTTCTTCTGATTGTTCCACCTTAACGGTGGGTTCCAGCTGTGATACAGAACTATCGAGTTCATCTATCAAACCAGGAAAAAGAACCTCAAAAGCTAAAGATTCATTTCTTTGATAGTGTTTATCTATAAGACTATTAATACTTTCACATATTTTCCGGGCATTTTCCACATTTACAATTATCGTTTTCTCATCATAATCAGGAAAAGCCTCCCGAATTTCTGTCAGCGAATTAAAAAAATCTATAAACCTATCGATCTTTTCATCTATCACTGACTCAAAATTTCGCTCAACAGCCAGTTTAATTTTTTTATTTATATCTTCAGATAAAAAATTCATGAGGGTAAATTGTCTAATAAAATTTAATTTTACAATAATAAAAACCTGCCCGAATGAGCAGGTTTTAAAATAATCAAACGTTATTTCAGTATGAGGACATTCCTGAAAAAACGCTAAGACCAAAAACTGCAAGAAATATGGTAGTTAAAATTGCAGCAATAACAAAGTATGCAACAATTAGTATAATTATCGAAACAATAAGATACCCAACTCTTTTATCTTCCTGGGTCTTCATCATAGGAGTAAGGCCCTTGTACATAAGGAACAAACCATATAAACCGATTAATCCACCTAACCATCCGATAGCTGGAAAGATATATAAAATTCCTGCAAGCCAAACAGGAGTCATCGAATAGGCAACAAGTTGCACAGCTCTGCCCATATTTTTTTGTGAGCTGAAATTGCTAGCTAGTGCATCAATAATAAATGCAGAAAGCATTACAGATAAAAACGCGGAAATTAGCTGAACCAGACCCAATGCGATTCCGTAGGTAAACGAAGTAAAGCCAAAGGTCCCAACTAATCCCCACCCTATGGTTACTGCAATAGTAGGAATTAAAGCAAGCGGCAGTACATATCCGAGTAATATTTGCTGTATGTTAGGTTCCTCGTTTGCAATTACATTCCACTCATCATCTGGTTTAGTGATAATATTTTTCGCTCTATCAACAAGATTCATAAACTACTCCTTTTTATGTTGATGAAAATAAAGAAAGATTAATTTTCTACTTTGAAATTGGATTCGCATTTTTAATACTTTCCAGCGCAGAGATATCGATTTCATCTATTGAAGACTTAATCATTTCAATCGGAACATTATTACCACTAACAGATACCATAAACCTGCCTGAGACTAATACTTCAATACTCCCGTTCTGATATTCATTATCATATTTCTCATAAGCTTTATGCCCCCTGTATTTTGTTGTTTTTTCATAACCAGATTCTGTCTCTTTATCTATATCGACCATTGCCCAACCCCAGGCAGCTAAACCAGCATATCCGGTAGCTCCTGCAAGATCAGTAATTTCGATATCCATACTTTGAGAATAATCTTCATTATTATAATCCGCTTCAGCTTTCGAAATTGTAAAACCCATTGCACTACTTTTTTCTCCTTCAGCGTTCACCCTTTTTAAGTCGCCCAAAGATTCTGGCAGTAAGGCTTTCAAATCTCTGAAATCTACCACCTCATATTTTTGTCCCTCTTCCATATTTTTCTGCACTTCTTTCATATTATCAACAAAGTCATCCACACTCTTTATGCCGGTTTTTTCGTCAGATTTTTGCTCTTCATTAGGTTGGTTATTGTCCCCTTTTCCACAACCAAAAAGGATAAATATTACAGACAGTAGTAGTGTAGAAATAATTTTAGTCATCACTTGCCTCCTTTAGAATGAATTATTATTTGCTAGCTTGAAGATGTTTTGCCCTCACTGGCTTTATCAGGATAACACAGTTATTAAAAGTAAAATCCTTTTTCTTTTAATGTGCACAAAACTTAATGAAAATAGGTGTCCGAAGCAAGAGTAGTTAATTTATTGAAGCTTGTTATTGAGTTAATTTTCTAAAATGAATATTTAATTCTTGCATAAATTGTTGTGCCATATTCACCATATTCTGTTAATGGTGCTCCTTCAAAGAAAAATGCAACGAAATATAAATCCAGATTTGTGATTACCGAATAACTTAATGAAGGAACAATCACATACGATTTATCATTTGGATTGTAAATTCCAAATAGTGTTCCTCTTAATAATGGTGTAATGTCATAAGCAAACTCTTGATAGATTGACCATCTTGCAGCAGTTAATAGTCCCAAACTGCTAGCTTCCGGTTGATATAGAAGAGTGTTAGCTGTTGCACCAATATTATTATAAAGAACTTCTGTATGAATATAAAAAGTATTTGGAAATGTATAGTCACCTGAAAGTGCCAAACTTGAAATTGGTTTATCCGAAGAAATATTAAGTTGAGGGTACTGCTGATAGGGAAAAATTGAGTCAGTTGAATCAGGTGACTGACTAACTAATACCTCACCTCTAAATCCGGCACCATAAATATCCCCTGCCCAGCTAAATCCGGCCAACCATCTTTTATATTTCATCCCTCCGATAAAGTTAAAATCATAATCCCATTTATTTAAGCTGAAAAGTCCAGCAAGAATTTGATCATAAGGATTATTAGCCGGTTTGTAAGAAACTTCAATTTTAGTAACCGGACCTGTGTAATACTGAACTCTTATCGCATCAGTGGCAGGACGCTCTTCATAGTCAAAATCTAATACTTCCAAGGGATTAAAAAGATCGGTTGGATTCCAAACCCAGCACGTGCCCCATGAAATTCTTTGTCGACCAATCGTTACTTGAAAGTCATCTTTAACAAAATCCAAAAACAATCTATCTACTTCCAGATAACCAATAGAATATTTTGTCTCCCAGAGATAAAAATCAAGTTCAACAAAATCGCGTTCAGTTTGTATTAGCTCTCTATAATTTGGAATTTTATATGCTGATTCTCCATAGAATGTGCGGAACCTAAGTTCAAGTCCTGCAGTTAAATTTTGTGTTGCGTAATACCTGGTATTTAATCTGAGATGAAGTAAATGATCGTAAAGCCGGTCATCAATTTCAGGAATCTCTGTTGAACTAAATAAATATTTTGCATAGCCGTTATAATCGAAAGAAGAGAGTTGAGCCCAAACTGGATTAACCAAAATTAAGTAAAAAAATATTGCAAGTTTATTTTTGTTGGGAAGCCAGTTCATTTCGTATTTCATCAGATTCTATGCGACCATCCCGAAGAGTTATAACTCTATGAGCTCTTTGAATAACCCGTGAGTCGTGTGTAGAAAATACAAATGTCATATTGTGTTTCTGATTTAAATTTTCCATTAAATCCAAAAGCGATTCAGCACTAACAGAATCTAAATTCGCAGTAGGCTCATCAGCTAAGACAAAGGATGGAGTTGATGCTAACGCTCGTGCAACAGCTACTCTTTGCTGCTGTCCACCAGAAAGCTCGGTTGGTTTACTATTAATTCTATCTTGTAATCCAACAGCTTGAAGAAATTCAACTGCTCTTTTTTCTCTCTCTACTTTTGAAATATTTTGCAACAGCATAATAAATTCAACATTTTCTTTTGCTGTAAAAACGGGAATTAAATTATATGCTTGAAAAACAAAACCAATGTGATGTAACCTAAAATTAATTAGCGCATCCGGTTTCATGGTTGAAATATCGGTTCCATCAACTGTAATTTTTCCATCAGTCGGCTGATCCAATCCTCCAATTAAGTTTAGCATCGTAGTTTTACCTGATCCTGATGGTCCAACGATTGCAGTAAATTCACCTTTTTCAATTGTTAAATCTACGTTATCTACTGCATGAATCGGAACAATCGTTTCATCATAAATTTTTGATACCTGGTTTAATTCTATTAATACCATTATTACTCCATTAATACGTTCTTATTGCAGTTGCTGGTTTTAATTTTATTGCTTTAAGCGCCGGGTAGAAAGCCGCTATTATTGCTGTTGCCAGAATCATTAATACAAGTGGGGGATAAAATGAAAATGGCAAGTTTGTATATAGTCTTGTTCCAAGGCTCCACTGAGAAAGTCCTTCTGTAAATGCTGAAAGATTAATTCCCACACTTCCAAAGTACTGTATGAGAATTAAGGCTAGTATCAGTCCAATAATTCCACCAATAAATGAAAGCGAGATAGTCTCCATAATTATCATAAAAAACACACGACTTCTTTTCATTCCTACAGCCATTAGCACACCAAACTCACGTACTCTTTCCATAACTGACATGAGCATTGTATTAGTTATTCCAAATAAAAGCGCAAACAAAATTATTCCCACAAAAATGTTCATTTGCACGATAAGCATGTCATAATAGAACTTAAGCTCCGGGGCAAGATCTCCCCAATATTTTACGGAGAGATTTGAAAATTTATTTTTAATTGGAATGTAAACAGAATCTACTTGTTGTACAGAGCTAAGTCTAACAACAATTTCGTTTGAGATTTTGTCTGAGTTAATAAGTCTTAAAATGTCATTCTCTTTTACAAAAACATTTGATTTATCGAAGATGGAAGATTCAGTTTTGAAAATTCCTGTAACCCTAAATGCACCGTAAATTATTGAGCCATCGATACCTTGAAAACCCAAAACAATTTTAGATTTTTCTTTGATTCCAAGATTATCTGCCAGCTTCTCACCAATTACAATTTGATTTTTCCAGTTTTCTTCAAAGTAACTTCCTTGAACAATATGCTTATAAACAGAGGTAACTTTTTTCTCGGTTTCAGTATTGATTCCAAGTATTCTAACTCCATTAGAAGTTGTTGCTGAGGATGCCATCCCTTCAATCAGAATTCTTGATGAAACACCGGTAACGTTTTTATTTACTTTTATTGTTGATATAATATTTTCAAAATTTGGGATTGTATCTGTAACTAATTTTTCATCTTCAAAAGCTTTTGAATGAATTTGAAAATGTCCAAGATCCCTATCAATCGTTGTGTTAATCATCGAATCCCACATACCGAACATCGTAGCACTTGAAAACAAACCGCAGCACAATCCAACCGCTATTGCAGAAATTATAATCAAGCTTCGTTTTTTATTTCTCCAGATATTTCTCCACGCAAGTGTTAAAAGCATATCAACCTCTCAAAGCCTCAACTGGTTGTAATTTTCTAATATAAATGATCGGATAGATTGCTGAAACCATGGCTATTGCAAGCACCGTCCAGATTTGTGCAAAGAACATTCCGGGATAAATTGCAAATGGCAAGATCGGCTCAAAACCGAAAGCTAGAATTGCTTCAGCAGATTCTCCGGTTAACGGAATCGGATTTGCCCTGAAGTAAAGAAGAATCGGAATACTGATTATTGCACCTGTGAAAACTCCTATAAATGAAACGAATAATGTTTCGTAGAGAGTAACTAATCCAAGCTTCCACTTTTTCATTCCGACAGAAATAAGAATTCCAAATTCTTTTACTCTTTCCGCAGTCATCATCATAATTGTGCCGAAAATTCCAAATGCAATTACTATATAAAGAATTCCAAGCATAATAATCCCTGAGGCATTATCAATCTGAATTGACTGCACTAGTTCCGGAGATAATTCTTCCCAATCCATCACTTCATATTTACTGTCAAAAACTTTTCGAATATCCGACTTAACTCTATCAAGATCTTTTGGAATATCTAACATTATCGATAACGAAGTTAATCTTTCGGGTGCAGAAAAAAGCCACTGCGCATAAGGCAGACTCAGATAAGTAAATGCTTTATTCAAATCCGGAAGTGTAAACTTTACGATACCAATAATCGGAATTTGTGCGGCTGCTGTAACCCCGTGATAGCCTTGCCCATAAATTACCACGCTATCGCCAACTCCGACTTTAAGAATTTCAGCTAATCCCTCAGCAAGTATAATTCCTTTTGATGAATCATCAAGAAACTTTCCACTAACTAATTTATTTTTAAGATCAGTTAATTGATTTTCAAGTTCGGGATTGATACCAGTTACCTGAACAACTTTTGTTTTGTTGCCGTAAGAAATAAGACTGTAAGTTTCAAATCTTGGAACTATTAAATTTACTCCAGCAGTATTCTTTAATTCTGTTAAATGCTTTTGATCCAGCACCATACTTTCGTCCAAGGATTTCTTTTCCCAGTAATCCTTTCCATGAACCTGAATATAACCGGTATACATTCTAACTGAAGCATCAATCATATAATCATAATACCCTGTTTGCATTGAACGCATCATTAAAGCCAAAAGAACAGCAAAGAAAACTGATGCTGCAGCAATTAAAGTTCGCTTTTTGTTACGCCATAGATTTCGCCATGCAAGTTTAATGTAAGTGCTCATCTTACTCTTTTCATATTTTGCTCTGAATAAAATGATTCTTTGGTATCAATATTAAATTGAATTTTATTGTAATCCATAATTGTTTTGTTACCGGGCTTGTCTTCTGGAATCATTTCCCAATGAGTGAAAATATTTCTTCCATCCATCTTCTGAAGATTACTGCCAATAAATTGCTTAACCATGAAACCATCTTCATCGTAATATTCTACCTTTGGTTCCAGGTAAGTGTCTTTTGCAATCCAGGCTATGATTTTTCCCCAAACAACTCCTGCATCGGGTTTAGGTGTAAGCTGAATTTTATAACAATCCAATCCGTCAACATTTTCTTCGCCGATAAGTTTGTGCGTATAATCTTTAATAACTGATGACTCTTTTACAAGGTCATCATTTGTAAAATCAGATCCCATCCAGCTTTGCAGCATCATCGAAGGCGGAATTTTTATTACTTTTTGTGCTGATGGCAGCCAGTTCCAAACCTCAGTTTTTCTTTTGAGAGTTACAGTTCCTTTATCTCTAGCTGGCTCGGTTATATAAATCATTGAATAATCTGGTTCCAGAGCCCAGACTTTCATACCCATTTCGCGTGACCAATCAGGCTTTACAATATTCATTGTTATTTCTGTGTAGCTTGATTTTGCCCGCATCAACTCATCAGCCTTTTTCACAATCTCTGTGGCATCTTGTGCAAAATTATTTAAGCTGAAAAAAGTCAAAAGAATAAATAAATAAAAAATAGTTTTAATCATTTCTAGCCTTTTTTATTTTTTACAAAAACTTCTATCAGATAATCACTCATTTCATCAATAGGATAACCATCGGGAGCTGTGACATAATTCAGTCCAATTCCATCAAATAAAGTTCCTAACATCATCGCCTCCATTTCAGGATTTTTAGAACCAATCTCTTCAAATAATTTGATAACAAAATTCATATAGTCATCTCTCATTTTTTCATACAGTGCTTGCATTTTTTTTTGAACATCAGATTGATGAACTAAGAACAGATACAATCGCCAGAATGTTATATTCTTTTTCAAATGGTCGGTTGTTTGAATTATCATCTGTTCAATTTGTTTTTTGGCTGGCAGATTTGTAGACATTTGCACAATCCGTATGATCTCATCATATACTTTCATGATTATTGAGTCTAAAAGCTGTTCTTTGCTTTCGTAATAATTATAAAGCAATCCCTTGGAAATTCCTGCCTTCTCAGCAATTTGAGAAATGGAAGTGGCGTGGTATCCTTTTAAAGCAAAAAGCTCAAGTGCAATATTTTCGATGTTTTCACGGCTTTTTTGCCTGATTTCTTCAAACTGTGCTTTTGTTCTTGGGCTCATAATGTTTTTGATTAAACGATTGTTCAAACATAATTCATTAAGAATTGATTGTCAATCGTTTTTCTACGAGTGGTCTGCAAAGTTGACTTGTATCACACCTTAACATAGGCAGGATAAAAAAACTTACTCTTTAATTGCCAGAACGATGAGGTCTTTAGATTGTGAAGGGATGAATTCAGAAAAATTCAGATCACCATAAAGTGAAATGGAATTGAATCCGAAAGTATTTAATCCGGAGATATAATCCTCCGAAAGATGTGGGTAAATTCTGGTTGATGTTAATTTGAAATCAGAGTTATTGTTTCTGCTGAAAGTCAATATGTTAAAAATGATTTGCTCACCGATAAAGTCATAGAAACGAATGAAGTATTTATCTTTCCCCTCCTTTATACTTACGATTCTTTTCTTATCCATTAAAATTCCTGTGTAGTTCAAAACTTGAATTAATAGTTGACCATTCGGTTTCAGAATATCGTAACATCTTTTTATTGAATCATTGAATTTTTCATGTGGAATATTAGCAAAAGTATTTCCCAAAGAAATGACCAGATCAAACTTATTATTGTGTTCTTTCGGGATTTGATCTGCTGCAGAATTATGAAATTCTACATTAACATTCATCTTTTTGGCATTCACTTTGGCAACTTTCATCATTTCAGTCGAAGGATCGAAAGCGGTAACTTTTATTCCCACCATGGAAAGCGCGATTGAATCAACTCCGCTTCCACACCCGATATCTGCCGCCGTTATAGTATCAAGATTTACAAATTTTTTGAGAATATTTTTCTTTTTTTCAACAGCATTATCAAATGAAATCATTTCATCATAATTATCTGCGAGCTCATCATAAAAAATATTATTGGGAAGTAATTTTTCCATTATTCAATAATCGTTTTCGGGTTCTCAGATATATTTTTATTTTTACACACACAGTTGTAATAATTCAGATTTAAACACAAAGAAATTTAAGGAAGTTAATATGCCAAATCCACTTATTTCACACATCGAGATCCCATCAACAGATTTAAATCGATCCTCGGAATTTTTTAAGAAGGTTTTTGATTGGGAATTTAAACCGTTTGGGAATGGATATTTGCTTTACAATAATCATCAGGGGATTCTGGCAGGAGTAAGAAAAGTTGACGCAGTTGCAAAAGGTAACAGCACCGTTTTCCACATAACAGTTGATCAACTTGACCAAACCTTAGAGAAAGCTAAAACTGCCGGCGGACATATCAAAGTCGGCAAAACCACAATCCCGGCAATGGGTTGGTACGCAGTAATTTTAGATCCAGACGGGAATAGTGTTGGCATGTATCAGAAGAGTTAATTTTATTATTACTGTCATTCTGAACGAAGCATAATAAGCGAAGTGAAGAATCTTCATATTATTTTTTTAATTAGATTCTTCGCTCCACTCAGAATGACCACATCAATTTTTACTTATTTTACTTCTTCTATCCTGTAAGTATGATTTATTGTCATTGCTTTCTTAAGCATTGCTGAGACACCACAATAAGTTTCTGTAGAAAGTTCAATTGCTCTTTCAACATCTTTCTCTTTAATATCTTTTCCATAAAACACATATTCCAAATCTACAGCAGTGAAAACTTTTGGATGCTCTTCAGTTTGTTGAGCTGCAATGTTAATCTCAAAATCCGTTAACTTCACTCTCTTTTTTTGAAGTATGCTCACAACATCACTAGCAGTACAACCGGCTAATGCCATCAAAACCAATTCTTTTGGTCTTACCCCGGCGTTACTTCCACCTAATTTTTCAGGGCCATCCATTGTTATCCAGTGATTTGACTCCCCTTTTGCCGCAAGTGTTAATCCTTTTACTTGCTTCAGGTAAACTTTTTTTGTTTCCATTTTTTCCTTCCTTAAATTAAATATGTCTTAACTGAGTATGATGAATTATTTGTCGATTAGATTCATTCGCCCAAAAGATTTAAATTGAGTGTTTAAAATTACTAATAAAGGAGATTAAATATGTCAGATCATATTTACAAACACATCGAACTAACCGGCTCATCAAAAAACAGTATAGAGGAAGCAATACAAAATGCGGTTGCTAAAGCAAATGAAACAGTGAAAAATATGCGCTGGTTTCAAATGACCGATTTACGTGGTCACATTGATAATGGAAATGTTTCTCACTGGCAGGTTACTATTAAAATCGGCTTTACGCTGGAAGATTAAAAACAGCTAAATTTAAGTTCTCACTATCGGGGGAAAAAGGAAGAATTTAAAAATCCATCCTTCAGGGAACTCTCCGCTCTACACATCTGTTATAGATTAAAACGTTACTTAAACAAATCATAAAAAGGAGAAAAAGGATGAAAAATCAAATAATGATCTTAGTAGCTATGTTCGTTTTCACATCAGTTTCTGTATTTGCACAAATGGATACAAAAATGGTGAAAAACGCAACTAAAAATGATATCGTTCAGACAGCAATAAATGCTGGAAATTTCACAACATTAGTTACTGCTTTAACTGAAGCAGATTTAGTAATGCACTAGAAGGTGATGGTCCTTTCACAGTTTTTGCACCAACAGATGAGGCATTCAAGAAATTGCCAAAAGATGCATTGAACAATTTATTAAAAGATAAAGAAGCATTGAAAAATGTCTTATTATATCACGTAGTTTCAGGAGATATTTCTTCTAACAGATATTTAAACTTAATGAAGCAAAGACACTTAATGGTTCAGATGTAAAAATTAAGGTTGACGATGGTAAGGTAATGGTTAATAATTCTCAGGTAGTTGGTGCAGATGTTATGGCATCAAACGGAATTATTCATGTAATTGATACAGTTTTACTCCCTCCTACAAAATAGCCTCCTATGTGGATGATGAAGATACCCCGGAGTGATGACCCGGGGTTTTTTATTTTAATTTTTCGAGTCGCATTTTTTATTAATTTCCAAGCTTCAACAATGTGTCTCCTCTCGTGCCTGATGCTTCCAATTGTTAACCTAATTACAAACTTTCCATCCAGTTTTGTGTGAGATAAAAATATTTTTCCAGAAGCATTGATTAGTCTCAGATTAATTTTTCATTCAATTCATTTAACTCTTCTTCGGTTTTATTACCCGGATTAAATCTGAAACAAACAGTTGAAAATGGAACAGGTGCCATTCTCTCAAAATCTTTTTCATTATCAATCCATCCAGCTAATTCCTGAGCAAGTTCAATGTGATTTTTAATTCTTTCAGCTAATCCTTCAACTCCAAAATACCTGATAACGAACCATAGTTTTAGTGCACGAAATCTTCTTCCAAGCTGAATTCCATAATCCATTAAGTTTTCAACTTCATCATCTTTATTTGTTTTTAGGTATTCAGGAACTAGACTGAATGCCTGTTTAAGTATTTCTGGTTTCCGTGTAAAATAAATACTTAAATCCATTGGAGTGAACATCCATTTGTGTGGATTGATAACTATGGAGTCCGCTTTTCCCATCCTTTTGTAATCCATTTCATTTCAGGAATCATTGCAGTAACACCAGCATAAGCTGCATCGATGTGAAGCCAGAGATTATGTTTTTCACAGATTACAGCAATTTCTTCAACTGGATCAACACTTGTTGTAGATGTTGTACCTACTGTTGCTACAACACAGAAAGGTTTCCATCCATTTTTAATATCTGATACAATTGCTTCTTCTAATTTTTCAGGAATCATTTCAAACTTATCATTAACAGGAATCTTTCTTATTCCCTCAATTCCAATTCCAAGCGTAAGTGCTCCTTTTTCAATTGATGAATGAGCCTGCTCGGAACAATACAATCGAAGTCTTGGGACATCACTTCTTCCTGCCATTCCTTTTTCCCTGAATCCAAAATCAAGCTGTTCACGAGCAGAAGCAATTGCGTGCATAGAACTTGTTGAAGCAGTATCATAAATAATTCCCCAATATTCTTTCGGCAAACCAACCATTTGTCTGAACCAGTTCATCATTGCTTTTTCAAGTTCGGTAAATGCCGGTGATGTTTTCCAGAGCATTCCGTTTATTCCTAATCCGGCAGTAAGTAGTTCAGCTAAAATTCCTGGTCCACTTGAAGTTGAGTTGAAGTAAGCCATAAATCCTGGATGATTCCAATGAGTAATTCCATCCATTAAAATTTTATCAACATCATTTAAAACATTTTCAATGTCTTCACCTTTTTGTGGAGGAGATTTAGGAATTCTTTTCAGAATATCATCAGGATTAACTTGCGAAAGCGGTGGATATTTTTCAATATCTTTTAAGTAATCGGCAATCCAATCAACGAGCTGATGTCCGTTTTTTCTGAATTCTTCCAAAGGCATATCTGACATAGTATTTCCCATTCGTATTTCATAATTAGTGAATTCGTGGCTTAACTATCTTGCCACAAATCCGCCTGCCGGCGGACAAGTTCACTAATTAAACCATTATAAAAATAAGAAATGAATTTGTCTTTATTCACTTTGTGAATTTTAATAAGTTTATCTTTGTAAAATTTCCAACTATTCTTGATTTAACAAATAATGAAAAAACTGTTTTTATTTACTCTTACCATTTCTTTGCTGTTCTCGATTTCCTGTAAGGATAATCTTCCGCTTGATAAAGACTTAACAAAGAAAAGTTATACGCTTATTAACCAGGATAGCATAGTAGTAATTTTTCCTGAGAATATTATAGGGCATATAACCGTAATGGGTTTTATATACACTCATTGTCCAGATATCTGCCCGATGACGACACACAATATGTATTTAACGGAGAAAAAACTTAAAGAATCAGAAATAGAGAATGTAAAATTCGTTGCACTCAGTTTTGATCCTGACAGAGATACACCGGAAGTTCTGACAAAGTTTGCTGAGATAAGAGACCTGGATTTTAATAGCTGGACTTTATTAACAGGTAAAAAAAACACAGTTAATGAGCTAATGAAAAGATTCGATGTGAAAGCAATCAAAACGGATGAAATGATTGATGACGAAGGCAATCCCGAATATTCAATGATGCATACCGATAGAATTTCACTGATTGATAAAAACGGGAGACTGAGAAAAAATTATAAAGGCAGCACGTTGAACATCGAAGAAATTGTGAATGATATAAAAACATTGGAGGATTAAAACTTTGATTATTTTACTTGTTATTTTATTCGTTCTATTTCCATCAGAAGACACAATAAAAATTAAAAATGCCTGGATGAGACCTTCTTCAGAAAAGATGGCAACTGCACTTTATTTTACAATTGAAAATAGATCAGAAGACGCTGATACTCTATTTAAGGTTGATTCAGATCTGGCAGAAAGAGTTGAAATTCATGAGACTTATTCTCAAGACGATATGATGGGAATGCGAAAAGTTGAATTCATCATTATCGATGGTAAAAGTTCATTTGAACTGAAACCGGGTGGGTATCATGTTATGTTGATGAAACTTAAGAAAGATGTTATAAATGGAGATAAAGAGAATTTTGTAATTCACTTCAAACAAGCTGGTGAAATTAATATCACAGCTACAGCAAAAAAACCTGAATAAAATATTCGTATAAAATAAAAATCCCCTCAAATTCAAAGAAGATTATAATATTCAACTCAACTCGAGAATTACTTTTCAAAGAATTCTTCAGCAAATCTTTTCCAGCTAATGTCGTCAAGCTTTTCCATTTCACCAGCGAATATTAAACCTTCAGGTTCAAGTTCAGCCTCTTTACCAGTTTTTGTTTTCTTCTTCAGAGCTTGAAGCCTCTCAATATCTTCCTGATAAAATGAAACTGCAGACTTACCAATTTTCAAAGTTGAAATCTCTGAATCAAGCTCATCGGCATCTATTTCGCAAATCCAGTTTTGGTCGTACGAGGTGACATTTAGTGAATCAATTTCTTCATTTATGAATTTGTTTATTTCTTTAACCTTGCCGCTAACAGGAGATTTAAATGAAATGTTTCTCGTTCCCTGTTCTATTGTGAACAGCGACTGACCTTTCTTAACCGTCATTCCAAGGTTCGGTAATTCAACAGCATCAATTTTTCCAATTACTTTTTTTGCAAAGTCATCTAAACCAACCTTAGCAGATCCATCTTCACTAACATTTGCCCAGCAATGCCCATCTGAAATAAAAACCCCACCCGGAATTTGAAATTCAGGGCTCTTAGCACCACTAGTTTCCTTTAATTGAGTAATTTGAACTTTCGGTTTTAGCATTTTACTTATTTTATCTTCTCTCTTAATGAGGGATTTTTTAGTGAATTCGAGCAGTTCATCTTCTGTGAATGGTTTTTCCACATAATCCATAGCACCATATTTCATGCATTCTACAGCCGTTTCAACAGTAGCGTAACCGGTAATAATAATTACATCTATATCCGGGCGAATATGTTTAACTGCTTTTGTAACCTCTACCCCGTCCATTTCTGGCATTTTAAGGTCAGTAAAAACAAAATCATAAGAATGTGTTTGAATTAACCCAAGTGCTTGCTTACCATTCTCAACAGTATCAACAGCATAACCATCGAGTACAAGAATTTTCCTAAAGCTATCAAGTATAACTCCTTCGTCATCGACACATAAAATTCTTGCTTTGGGATTTTCAACCTCAGCCCGTTTAAGTGTTTTTGCTTCCCTGGTGAAGTCTAGTTTGATACTTTCCTTTAAGACCTCTTCTCTCTCTAATATTATTTTATTTTCCTGGACTCTTTTTGCTATATATCTGATTGTTATATCTGCAATGATGAAGATAATTACAGCTAAAATAAATAGTGCCATTGTTTCTCCCGGTTAAAATTTTTTCAATCTTAAATTGAAAGTATATTTAAATAATTTTTTTTACATCCTGTCAGAAGCACAGGATACAAGAAATTTCAAATCGTGTTCTAAATCAGTAGGGATTATTTTATAAATCCATCCTTTAAAATATGGGTCTTTTTCCATTAATGTTATTTCATTTGATAAGATTTCATTTCGCTCAATAATTCTTCCGCCAATAGGTGAAAGGAAATGATGGACAAGCTCATCACTTGTAATAAAATTTGCACAGGAATCTCCCTGAATAAGTAAATCATCAACATTCATTAATTCAATATTTTTTAATTCTTTCATTGTCTCTAGAAACAGACTGGTTGCACCCAGAATAGCTATTCCTTCGGATTCAAGATTAATCCAGCTCAAATATCCCAATCGGTAATACTTTGGAGGACAAGGTACAAACGTGACAGCCCCAGTGTTTTTCTGAGACTTTGCCTCCTCAACTCTCTTTTGCATTCGACTGTATTCAAGACCCCGATTAATTGCGCTTTCCAGTTCTTCGAAAGTAAATGGTTTAGAAATAAAATCAATCGCACCTTTATAAAGAGAATTAACAGCATTCTCTACTGTCGAATAACCAGTAATCATTATCACTGGAATATTTACCTTTCGGCTTTGTATCTCTTCCAGCACTGAAAATCCATCCATCTCTGGCATCAGGATATCACACAAAACAAGCGAATAATCTTTTTGTGAAAGCATTTTTAATGCATTTTTCGCATTCGTCTCAACGTCTACTTTAATTTCCTTGGCAGATACAATTCTTGAAACAGCATCAAGTATTACCTGTTCATCATCAATAACTAATATTTTTTCATCTCTAGTCATATAACTAAGAAATTTGATTATTTGCTGGTAATAAAATTGTAAACGTGGTCCCCTTATTAAGTTCGCTCTCTACGTTAATTGTACCGTCGTGATTATCTATTATTCCCCAAATAACAGCCAACCCAAGCCCCGTTCCTTTTTGTCCTTTAGTACTATAAAAAGGCTCGAAAATTTTTGGAATGTTTTCTTTACTAATTCCACATCCTGTATCAGATACTTTTACTTCAAGAAAATCTCTAAATCCCACTTCATCAACAGATGCCCATCGCTGCCAATCACATTTTGGATTGATGCATTTTTCGAACATCCCTTTCGGCGGTACCTCAAAAGAAAAAATAGATGACTTACACTTCGGGCAGAAAGTATCTTTTTCTAAAAGAGATATATTACATTTAGGGCAAGATACCTGAACATTTGCTGTGTTTTTAATTTTAACTTTATAATTATCCCTGTTCTTTCCATAAATAGGATCAACATTTAAATATCCTTCATCGCCATTACTAGTTACCTTTAATTTAATTGTAGGTATACTATCAATTTTCACTTCCTCATCAACCAGGGAGTGCCTTTTAGAACAAACAGCACTTTTTATTTGCAAGGTTCCGTAAGCTGAGAGATTTACTATTTTGGAAGTTATTGAAACTTTGCCTTCTTTTTTATCTACAGCATCTGAAGCATTTACTAAAAGGTTGATAAAAACCTGCTGCATCTGATTGGAATCAATTTTTATTTGGGGCAGGTTCTCATCAAGATTTTTTTCAAGATTTATTTGTTTCATAGATAGTTGATTATCAACAACCGAAATAGCACTATGAATAATTTCGTTAATGTTGGCGTTAGTTTTTTTAGGTACCGACTGCCTGGCAAAATCCAGAAGACTTTTTACTATCTCTCTACTTCGTTTTGTTTCTCTAACGATTACATTCAAGTCTTCCTCTAATTGAGGATTATCTTTAACTCTTTTAAGTAGAAAACTACTATAAGTTAAAACAGCTGTAAGCGGATTGTTAATTTCATGAGCAACACCGGCAGCAAGCCGACCCAGTGAAGCCATTTTATCAGATTGAAAAAGCTGCATCCTCGCTTCAGAAAGTTTTTGAGTCATATTGTTAAATGATTTTGCCAATAAACCCAATTCATCGGAACCCAGATCTTTGATCATATAATTTAAATTTCCAGTTCCAACCTGCTCGGTGGCAGTAACAAGTTCATTAACTGGCTTCTCAACCCACCTTCTTACAAATATTCCTATTATTAAACTCAAAAGAGCTATAGCAATTATAGCAAAGACTATTGAACGGGATGCACTGCTTGAAATCTGGGCATCTACATCTTTTAAACTCAATTTAACATCCAGCACACCAAGAACTTTTTGTTCTCTAGGATGAACATGACATTCGGCTTCCCAACAAGATTGTTCGTTGTATATGGGATTTATTATTCCGAGAATGCGCGAAGAATCCTGTGGTGTCTGATAAATTCGCATTCTCTCTTCCATCGGAAGTTTTTCAAGAGGTTCATTAGCAGTGTGGCAGGCATAACAAGCTTCTGCTTTTTTATCAACCATGTTCCCTATAAATTCTTTTTGCGAAGAGAAAATGATCCTTCCTTCTTTATTAAAAATCCTTATTTCCCTTAAGCCAGGTTCTTGAGCGATTGTATTTAATGATTTGATGTGTCTGATCACTTCTGTTTTCCAACATACTCAAATTAGTACTGTTCCTGATTGTTTCACTTAACTTATTAGCATAAATCTCTGCCTGGGAAAGTAGCTCATTCTTTTGTGCCTGAATGCTAAGAAAAGAATAGACACTGATAATAGCAATAGTAACTATACCTACTGCTATAATCAGCTTCAGACTAATTTTCGTAAATGCTTGTTTGAGTTTCATCTCAGTCTAAATTATAAAAAATTTAATTAATAAGCTTTCCTGGTTTGGAATCAGGATAAGCCATATCATCGTGGCAATTTTCACAAGAAGGATTTTTAGAAAAATCCTCTCCGAGGTGACAATCACCGCAGTCAAGTTCAATATGCATATCATCTAAAGCAAGACCGGTTACTTTATGATCAAACGTTATTGAATTCCAGCCAGTGTGACAACCTGTGCACGAACTATTTAAACCCGTGAATACATTTTTAGTTTGATGACAATTAGAACAATTTAATTCAGCGTGATAGTTTTTTAATTCGAAACCAGTGCGACTTTTATGGTTGAATGGTTTTAGCTCTTTTTTTGTATGACAATTTTCACACCCGGTTTTAACTACTGTATCGTGACAACTTGCACACATGCAGTTTTTATGTCTTTCCTCCACTGAAATTTCTTTTTTTGTTTTTGATTTTGTTACATCGTGGCATTTTACGCAGCTCTCTTCTTTATGGCAGTTTTTACATTCAAATCCAAATAAATCAGTATGCTCGTTATGAAAGAAGGTAACTAATGTTCCTTCCTGTCCCGGTGTCTTGTAAATAATCTTTGTGGGAACAACTATCGCAGGATGGATTCTTTGCTTACTATATTCTTTCCCAGAAAATGCAGATTTACCACTTTCGTTTAATTCATGACAACTCTCACAGGAAACTTCCTTACTCCATTCACGATGGCAATCAATACACTGTCTGTGATAAGCCCCCTTTAAATCAGGTTTAGAAATATCTGTTCTTTGCCTGTTAAGATCATGACAGTAATCGCAGGCTACAATATTTCCTGGAGGATTATAGTGATGACACATTTCGCAACCGCCGGAAATTTCAGACATTTCTGCGTGTGCCCTGTGAGAAAAAATCACTGCTTCGTATAAATCCTCTGTAATTTTTAATTTATTCATCTTAATTATTTTAGGTGATCTCTCCGGTGGGATATGAACCGTCATCATCTTTTCGCGTGGACATTTGATAAGACAAGGATTCGATTTTGTCGGCGTTTCACAATCATGGCATAAACTGCAATCAAATTTCATTTGCGAATGATCCTGCGCAAAACCTGGTAAAATAAATATGCATAGTGCTAATACCGATATGAATAAATTCTTAATATTATTCATGACATACCTTTAATAGCATATTTTGTTTTAATTATTGCATCCTTTACTGGTTGACTAATTATAGGAAATATCATTACGTAAGCCCGATATAACAATATCTCAAGTGCTGCAAACCCGAGAGTAACACTAATTTCACCAATGGATGGAAAATAGGAAGTATCAGTATAAGGTGGATTATAGGCTATTATAAAATTGTTGAATCGATTAATTAGAACACCAAATATTACAAGCAGTGAGGCGATATATAATCCTGTAGTTGATTGACGGACGGCAGGTAACAAAAACAATCTCAGTGGTATAATAACACCAACAACAATTTCGATAGTGAACATAACGCTTGCTAAATTAATTTCAGTCAGGTAAACAAAAGATTCTCTTATAACCATATCACCTATCTTAAATGCTAAATAAACTCCGAGTAATGGTCCAATAAATCTTGAAAGACTTGAAAGAACTTCCTTTTCAGGTTTCATCCCAAAGGAATTCGAAGCACTGAGAGATTCCATAATAACCATTGGAAAACCAACCGCAAAAGCTGACATTAAAAACAGAAGAGGCAATACAGGTGTTTGCCAGAGCGGATGCATTTTCTGCCCGGCGATAATCATTAAAGTTCCAAGAGAGGATTGATGTAAGCAGGAAAGAACAACACCGGCAATAATAAAAACGAACATAAATTTATTTAAAGTTCTATCCAGAACTCTAAGTATTTTATCAATTATTTTATTAAATGCTGAAAGGAAGCCTGGTAAATTCACCCGTCCTATAAATCTTTCTGTAACAATCGGTAAAAACTCAATATAGAGAACACTCATGTAAATCATTACACACATACCTACTTCGAATAAAGCAGAGTGACCATTCCACATAATAAGTGAATGCCATACATAATACCATCTACCGATATCAGAAACTACGCTGGCAGCAACAAAAGTATAGCCAAGCATTGCTGTTAAAAGTGCAGGTCTAATTAGTACTTCATACTTTTCTCTATGCCATATATGACCTAAAGCAGCAGTAGTAAAACCACCTGCAGCTAAAGCAACACCAGCCGCGACATCAAGTCCTATCCAAATTCCCCAAGGGAAATATTGATTGAGATTAGTAACTGCACCAAGACCGAAGAAAAATCTTACTGCGAGGAATGATAATCCTGCAAGTGCGATAAGAGATATTACAATTATCCATGGAGTAAAAAACTTGTGTTTAATTGGTGCAGGTTTGAGTTCGTGTTCCATCACTTACCTTCTCCCCTTCCATTTTCCTTATTCTTAGTTATCCACATTATTCCACCAAGTAAAGAATAAAGTGCAATCGGGGGGACAAAGTAAGCAAAAATTCCAGCTTGAATAGATTCCGAAACACCTGGTGCTGGATTATCATTTAATTTTGGAAATTCAAGTTTCTCAAATTCCGTATTTGCCAGGTACATCCATGATGTACCTCCAACTTCAGTAAAACCATAAATTTTATCTATGTAACGATCAGGGTAAAGTTTTACCCGCTTATCCGCTATCTCAATTAAATCTCTCCTCTTACCATAAGTAAGTGCTTCCACTGGACAAATTTCAACACAAGCAGGAAGTAACCCATCTTTAGTTCTTTCATAACAGAAATCACATTTATTTATGTTGGGTTGTATTGCTTTATCATATTCAAAAGTTGGAATCTGAAATGGACAGGCAACCATACAGTATCGGCAACCTATACACATATCAGTATCCCAGATTACAGATCCATTTTCTTGTTTCGAGAAGGCTCCAACAATACAAGCAGAAACGCATGCAGGTTTATCACAATGCATACATTGAACTTTAACGTTTGTCGGTTTTTTCGAATTCCAAACATTTTCGTACCTGTTAACTCTGGTATACCCATCATTTCCCGGTCTTCGCATTTTTTCAAAGACCGACTCATCACTATAACTTTCAATATCACCAGCAGGTAAATCGTGAGCTTTCTTACAAGCCCATTCACATCTTCGGCAACCAATACAGACTGTTGTATCAACCAACACACCCATCCTGTCTTCGGAGAGTTCTGATTGCGATTTTGCTAATAACTTTTTGGCAGGAATACCTGAAACAGTTGCACCAACTATCCCCAAGGTTTTCAGGAAATTTCGGCGGTTAAATTCTCCCATAATAACACCGTATTTTTAGAATTTTTCTTTAGAGTTCTTATTACAGTACTTGCAAAATCGTACCAATATTTGATCATCTAAAATTTTCCGGACTAATAGAAAATCCTTCAAAAAAACTTTAATTTCGAGGAAATAATTTGATTTGCAAAAGGGTGGAAAGCGACCATCTCTTAATTGTGAAAAATAAATAAATGTGAGTTAGCAATATTGAGAATTTCTTATGGCAACTATTCAGTCAGGGAAGTTACTTTCCTCCAGTAAAAGTAAATAATTACTAAATAACTAAAGAATTCAATTATTTACAGAATGTTTTCGTCCACACCTTGGACAGAAAAATTCTTTCTTCTTGAAGTCAGGAGGGATTTTTATTTTTAATCCGCAGGAACAATTAATAAATGAATACTGGTTCACCTTCATCATAATATCGCCGGTATCCCTTTTTGTTTTTTTATCTAAACCTAATGGTGCAGAAATCGCAGCAACTTCTTTCAATCCAATTGCAGTTTGATCAGCCAATCCGGATGTAGGAATAAGTGATTCTTTTACTCTTTTTATTTTATTGAAAGCATTTTGATAGTCGATATAATTTGCACCACCTGAAATGTTTCTAAGGATTCTTACTCTCTCAGAAATTGGAGGATGAGTACTTGATAAATCAGAAAGTTTTCGTCCCTTCGGTTTAAGTGGATTAACAATATACATCGGTGCAGTAACTTTGTTTGCTTTTTTTAGTTCGATTGAATTTTTTGAAATTTTTTCTAAAGCAGAGGCTAATCCTTCGGGATATCTTGTATATCGCACTGCAGAAGCATCAGCTAAATATTCTCTCTTCCGTGATATTGCAAAATAAAGTAACTGTGCTACTATGGGTGCGAGTATTGCAAATACAATTGCAACTACCATAATTATCAGTTGTCCCTGTCCGCTGCTTTTGGAGGATTTTGAGCTGTATCTTCCTCCGCCGAACCAAAGACTTCTAAGAAATACTTGTGAAATGAGTACGATACTTCCAAGCATAATTCCTGCAAATGTCATAAACATAACATCACGATTTACGATATGAGAAACTTCGTGAGCTATTACCCCCTGCAGTTCATCCCTGTTTAATCTTGCCAGCAAACCTGCAGTAACGGCAACTGCACTATTTTCCGGTTTAATTCCCGTAGCAAATGCATTTGGTGCTATTTCATTGATGATATAAATTTTGGGCATAGCAGGAAGTCCGGCAGATATTTTCATTTCTTCAACAACATTGAAAAGTTGCGGGTGAACATCCCTTGTGACTTCTTTTGCACCACTCACAGCTAAAAGAATTTTACTTCCGTTGAAGTAACTGATGAGAGAAAGGATTCCCCAAATAATTAATGCAAAGAAAATCCCAATGAAACCACCGCCGTCAGGATAGTAAAAACTGCCGAAAATATATCCGAGAAGTATGAGTGTAAGCCCAAGTGAAATAAAAAGTATTAATGACTTACGCCTGTTGGCTTCTATTAATTCCCACATCATCTATCATCCCTTTTACAATCCGATTGCATGAGTGAATGATTGCATGGATGTATGATTAAACGAGTTAAATAGGATGTCACGGACGATTCCGTGACATTTACAACAAAGTTTTGAAAATAAAAACATTAAAATTAAAAACTAACTTTTGGAACTGCTTTTTCTTTTTCATCCTCAACTTCGAAGAATTCTTCTTCATTGAATTTGAACATCCCGGCAATTATATTCGACGGAAACATCTGGATTTTATTATTATAAAAGAGCACCTGATCATTATAACTCTGCCTTGCAAAGGAAATTTTGTTTTCTGTTGAAGTCAGCTCTTCCTGTAAAGCGAGGAAGTTCTGGTTTGCCTTCAGGTCTGGGTAATTTTCAACCTGAACGCGAAGTTGTCCCAAGGCACCGCTAAGTAATCCTTCTGCCTGAGATTTTTCTCCAACTGTTTTTGCATCCATTGCCTGGCTGCGGTACTTTGTAATGTTTTCCATTATTTCACGTTCGTGCGTCATGTAACCTTTTACGGTCTCAATTAAATTGGGAATGAGATCGTGCCTTCGTTTTAACTGAACATCTATCTGCGACCAGGCATTCTTCACTCTGTTCCGCAATTGAATTAGTGAGTTGTACATCGAAATCACAAACAGGACTGCGACTGCAACAACAACAAGCAAAATTATTAAACCCGTCATTTGCTTCCTCCATTATTTTTAAAGATATATTTGTTTCAAACATTTGTTTTAATAGATGAATTATTTTACTGTCTCTATTCTTAGAACTCAGTTCAATAACCGACTCCAGTTCACCTTTATCCAGCCAAAAACCATGATTATTCTTACACTTATCAATTAGAATTTTTCTTTCCTCACCAACGAAAACTTTTTTCATTTTTTTGCTGCAGATTGGACAAGGGTATCGTTTCTCTTTTGCAGATTCTTTGTCAATTAAGAGATTAAGAAATCTGGACCGGTCTTCTTCAGTTTCCAATAATAATTCAAGTTCACCAGCATCGAGCCATATTCCGCCACAGCTCAGGCAGTGATCAATCTCTATCTGATCAAGTTCAAGAACTACTAGCGGATTTTTACAAACAGGGCAAATCATAAATGAAAATTAAAATATCGAATAACTTATTCCAATTTGTAGAGCTTCTTTAATTTGTCTTTTAATAGACTGATCTTCATCATAAACCAATATAAAGTTAAAGGATACATTAATAAAATCATTAACTTTAGCTGTAATTATGTTATCCCACCTAACATCCCAAACGCTTATATCATCAAAGGTACCAAATAATCTCAGGTAGCCGTAGTATGACATATTTTCCATAAATACCCATGTGTATTCAGTCACGGATTCAATACCTGATTCATTCTTGAATTTTTCGATTTCTGGTGTACCATCATCATCAGTATAAATGTCATAAAATTTATCGGCCCAGGTTTGCTTCAATCCAACACCAAGTCTTGTTGAAAAATTTGGAATCCGATCGTAAATAAAACCAACTGCTTCCGTAAGATAAAACGGGTCCCCAAAAGCAACCAGTTGATAAGCAGGAATACTGTCATAATTATAACCATTTGTTACAGCGGTTTGAGCAGTTACACCTGCATAAGGACTCACAGCCCAGTTCAATTGATGGATTAACGTACTTTCGAAAAATATTTCGTTCTCATTCGTCCTGTATTCTTCATCTCCAAATTTCGTTCTACCATAGGCAAACTTCAATCCGTTTTTCCATTTCCATGGATCGCCGATGTAATCAATACCAGCTAACGTCAGGAATGTAAATGCTAAAGAACTTTGACCTCCCTGCGACCAATTTGACAAACCAACTTGAGATAAATTTAGACTCAAAACACCCTTTGGAACCCAGAGTGTGTCTTTTTTTATTGCCGATGAATCTTGTGCATTAAGATTAAATACAGTAATTAACAGAAGAAAAGCGATTAACGCAGATTTCATTTATATGTCTCCTTTTATTGATTATTATTGAAGTTAAAAACTCTTATTCACTCAATTAATGGTTTTATTAAACTTTTATCATCAACGAGCGATTTAATTTTTGAAAATGGAATGCTTAATTCGGTAGGACCAAAAGCATAAGCTGTTATTTCATAATTGTTGTAATAAAAAACCAAACTCGAATCTGTAATTAAAAAATTATCATTTAGGATAGAACTCATTGTTCTCAAACCAGAATCCAGCCTGACCAAGATCAGCCTCGGCAGTAAGTTCTTTCAATTCTCTAAATTCAGTTTCACCAACTTTTGTAAGTTCAGCTTGCTTATCCGGCCATATAATTTCATCCAAAGTAATTTCTTCACCATCAGATAAATTATAATTTTTAAATACAACAACTGTATTTGCATGCGCACCGCCGGTGTAGGAATATTCCATAAAATCAATCGAAAAAATATTTCCTTTGTTCAGTTTAACTTCGCCTGTTCTTTCAATAAACCAGGATTGAAAAGCATCCGGAAATTCAAAGATAAATTCTTCATAATCTGCTATAAAGCTTTCCATTTCAGTATTGATGTTAACGGAATCTGAAGTAAAGCCTTCATTCATTGAAAAAAGAGATTCAACTGAATTGTTGATTTTATCTTTAACAGCTTCGTTTTCGAGATTAGTAATCTGAGGAAACTCAATTCTTATTTTTGCACAATTGTCCTCCCTCAAACTATCGCACCCCTCAGATTGCTTTTCATATTTAACGAACTCATATTTTAAGTCGTTCACTGTTGGTGTATCATTCTTATTTCCACAGGAAAAAAAGAACGTAATTCCAATTAACAAGTAAATTATAAATGTTATATTTTTCATAATAGTATGGATTTATTACTAGAAGAACTATCAAATTACCAGTGCAAAAATAAAAAACATTGAGGTGAGATGCTTGATAAATGAATCTATATTTAAAGGTTATAAATTTTTATTAAATATCTTTAACTACTTTATTAACTTCTGCTTCAGCTTCAGATTGTGATTTTCCAAGTGGGTCTTCAAAAAAATCAATCCCGAGTAATCCTCTGATTGTATTTGCTACTCCATTACTTAGAACCTGCAGATTGTACCCTCCCTCTAAGAAAAAAACAATTTTACCATTACAAACTCTCTCAGCAGATTTTATTAATTCTCTCGAAATCCAATTATATCCTGATAAGCTTAAATTCAAATCAGCAAGCGGATCATCCCAGTGAGCATCGTAACCAGCAGAGACAAGAATTAGATCAGGATTAAATCTTTCAATGAGAAGGAATGATCACTTTTTCATAAACTATTTTAAATCCTTCATCTCCCACTCCGGCTTGCAAAGGAATGTTCACAATTGTTCCTTCGGATTCTCCGCGTCCGATTTCTCTGATGCCGCCAGTTCCGGGATAATAAGGATATTGATGTGTTGAGATAAAAAGTATATTAGGATCATCGCCAACCAACGCTTGCGTACCATTTCCATGATGAACATCAAAATCAACAATTGCGACTTTTTTAATCCCTGGCTGGGTTAATGCAACTTTAGCAGCAATTGCAATATTACCAAATAAACAAAATCCCATTGATCTGTCTGTCAAAGCATGATGTCCGGGAGGACGAAGAAGTGCAAATCCGTTTTTCAACTCTCCTTTGATAACTGCTTTTGTCAAATCAACAGAACTTCCAACAGCAGTAGCAGCAGACAAGAAGGAAAATTTATTTGAATAAGTATCAGGATCAAGGTTGCCGCCACCATTTTTACAAAATTCTTTAACATACTCAACGTAATCTTTTGAATGGCAGAGAGTAATTTCGTCAGTTTCAGCTTGTCGGGTTTCTAACTTCTTGACTTTTTCAAGTAAATCTTTTTCTTTTAATACGACCATAATTGACTCAAGTCGTTTAGCGGATTCAGGATGTCCGGCCTGATCATGTTTAAGAAAAATTGGATCGTAAACTATTCCAGTTAGTAATTCAGTCATTGAGTTTTAATCATTATTATTAACAGATTATGGACTTGTAAAATATTATAATGTTTTAAGAGTAAGATCTAAAATACTTTCAAAAAAAAGTAAAGTGCTTCGAAAAATTCTTCATAAATACTAATCTTTGATTTTCTGAATTTTTCTGACCCAGGTATTTACTTACCAATGCTGCTATAATAATTGCTACATACATCTGCCCGGTAATACTTATAAAGATTGAAAGAGATTTAGCGGCAGATGTTATTGGAACAACATCGCCATAACCAAGAGTGGATAGTGTTACAAATCCGAAGTAAACATAATTGCTAACATAATTAATTGAAGGATTCATTGGCTCCGTTAAATGCTTAAAACTGAATGCGCTAGGATCAATCATACAAACAAGAGCTATTAAAATAGAAAAGGACAAACCCAGCAGCAGGTAACCAGTGATTGATTCCATAATAACCCGAGGTGTTACAGTTTTAGCCCTTGCGATTTGTAAAATGAATAAAACCACGATCAAATCAAAAAAAACAATATTGGCAATTGTAGAAACAGTAATTAGTAGGGATAAATTTAATAATTCTGATAACCACTCAATAATAATTACAGCTATTGCAATATTAATAACCTTTGAACGATCCTTACTCAGTGCAAGTGCAGAAAGTAAAAAAATTAGTGTGAAACAAATGCCGTAAAAATATTTGTGCAGTTCAATTGGAAAAAAAGGCAGAAAAAATATTGTAAAGATTATAACAAGTAGTAAACCAGAATTGCTAGTAGTTAAAAATTTGTTCGATATATTTGAAAAGAAATTCATTTTCTATCCTGCTCATATTTACTAAATAGTAAAACAAAGATAATTAAAAAGATAAACCAATGTTTACAATTCAGACAAGAGTTGTAAAGTTTCTTAGAAAATCCAGATCAACACTTGGGTCTAAAAAATTCGTTATAAATAAATTTAAGAAGCGATGACTTGCAAAATACTGCGGAGAGATTAAAAAGGGAGTAGATATAAAAACCCCAACCTACGTCATTAAGTAGGTGCTATAGTTATAATCTACCTAGTTATCTATGTAGTAAGATAATCATTACGTTTAGTTTTTTTTCTTATTATGAACATTATTGCAAATGCCAGAACTAATGGAAATAGTATATAAAATATAAATTCAGTTACATCATAAGAAGAGATCGGTATTTGAGTTACTGTAATAATTGATCCCTCAACTTCTTTCTGGGTTTGTTCATAATGTAGCGGTCTAAAAGGCCAAAAGTTTTGCTTGTGTATGAGTGTATTTTCAAAATAAATTAACAAGCATAATTGAAGTGCCACCCAAATAAAGTAGATGCCTATTGAAATATCGGCAAGGATTTGAATCAGTTTGTTCATAATAGAGTGTTCATTTCTTCAGAAATACAAGAGGGCGAAACTGTGTTATCGGGTGCGTAAATTATAATAAACAATTTCCACCCTCTTCATTACTGTGCTGAGGGGAAACTCTCATTTTAATTAATTTACAATGCTGTTACTTAGAACTATAATTGGGGTGAAAATAAATAAACCGAATTGAAGATTTTTCATATGGCCTCCTTAATAAGTGAAATTGAAAAAACATTTAATTTAATTCAATCCACGCTACTCCTTAGGGGAAGCACAATATTCCGGAAGGAATTTAAGAGTAATAGTATTCATATGTTTCTCCTAAGTCGTAGAACAACTATAATAAAATTGCACAAATTATTTGTTAGAAGCAACTAACTTAATAGAGGGCAAGAGTTGTTAGTTGCCAACACCTGCCATTATCAACCCAAATCAATTGGAGTTTGGTGTGGGGGATGATCTACGGAATGCTATTCAGAGATTGGATTAAATGGGGAGTTGCCTCCCGACTGTTTATTTATGTATTCTGATGAAGTAATAATCGATCTTTACTCTCCAATTCTAAAATCCCACTCACCAAAAGTTTGTGGGATTTTTTATTACATTCATTTATAATTAATTAGAAAATCCCAACGCGAATCGGGATTTTTGCTGCCTAATGAAAATATGACTGCAGCCAGTAATTCTGTTTTATGAAGCTGAATTTTTCTGACTTAAATATTTCCCAACTAAAACAGCGATAATAACTGCCACATACATCTGCCCCGCAACACTTATAATATTTGAAAAAGATTTTGCAACTGGTGTGAGAGGAATTATATCTCCATAACCAAGTGTTGTTAGTGTGACAAATCCAAAGTAAATGTAGTTGCTGGCATAGGAAATAGAAGGATCCATCTCTTCAGCCAGGTGTTTGAAACTGAAAGCGTTTGGATCGATCACACTTACAAGTGCAATTAATATGGAAAAAGACAACCCAAGCATTAAATAACCATTAATTGATTCCATAATTACACGTGGAGTGACAGTTTTTGCCTGAGCAATTTGAAGGATGATCATAACCACAATTAAAACGAAGAAGAGGATATTCACAATGAGAGAAATTTTAATTAGAATTGACAAGTTAAGAATTTCTGAAACCCATTCTATTATAATTACTAATAATGCTATGCTAAATATCCTTGAACGATAATTACTAAGTGCAAGTGCGGAAAGCAAAAAAACTATTGTGTAGCTTAAACTGTATAAAAATTTATGTGTCTCAATAGGGAAGAAAGGGACTAAAAATATTATAAAAACTACAAACAGTAATAAAACCGAACTACCCGCGGTTAAAAATTTATTTGATACATTTGAAAAGAAATTCATTTTCTATCCTGCTCATATTTACTAAATAGTAAAACAAAGATAATTAAAAAGATAAACCAAAGTTTACTCCCCAGACAAGAGTTGTCGAGCTTCTTAGAAAATCCAGATCAACACTTGGGTCTAGAAAATACTTTCCAATGTGGATAGAATAGCCTGCACCAATTCGGTAAAGAAACTCAGTTTTACTTTCAGTCTCACCATTGTGCTCATTTTCTTCCTGCAAATTTTCTATACCAGGACCTGTACGGATCCAAGGATGTTCTGTCAATCCATAAAACAAAACTGCTCCAAATACCCATTCTGTATGGTGTGCAAAAATAACTTCAGAGTAGATACCAGCAGCAAAATTACTTTCCATTATCTCGGCACTATTTTTCCGCTTTAGGATTCTGAAGATCAGCAGGTACCGGAATTATAAAATCTACACGAAACAGACCATCAGGTGCACCATCAGGTTTGATAACGTTATAGTAATAATGAACTGCAAGGGCAACTGGAAGAGATCCAATTTCAAAACGTTTACCAATTCCAGCACCTAACGGTAAAAGCCAACGTTGCCCGGAGTCTGCATTCCAGTTTGCAGTTATAATCGGATTGCTGGTGAAATACCAGCCATCGCCAAGTCTTCTGCGAATTAACCCGCGTATTAACAGTTGATTAACATCGTTCCGATTAGAATCCCCAGCGAATGACCATAAGTTTGCTACCACTGCTCCCAAATTCCATTCTCCCGGTCTGTATGCAATTCGGAAAGCAGGACCAAACGTCCATTTACCGCTACCAAGTCTGTCATCCGTTGCAATGGGAATGACAACTGCCGGACCAAAACCCCAAACAAAACGTTTTGATGGGGGTGGCGGTGTTAAAAAAACTGCATTCATAAAATCGCTAAGGCCGAAAACCCGTCCTCCGGCTTCCGGTTCCGGATTACCCGGGCGACCAGGCACTCCTCCGGGTGCGTCCGCAACAATAATTTGAGATAGATTGATCAGATTCCATTTTTCGCCAATAGGAAAAGCTATTAACGGTAGGTATCTGTTTATAATTGCATAACCGTTTGAGGCTCCGTAATCAAAATCAAACTCAATTGGAAGAGAAAAAACAATTTGCGGAGATTTACTTTCCTTATTCTGTGCAAATACTGGCTCATTTAAAAGTAAAAAAGATACTAAAATAGCAGAATGCAGAGAAAACATTAATTGTACAGAAAAAAATCTGTGCATAAAATTCACTAATACTTTTTTAAAAAGCTAATTCAATTAAAAATCGTAAATCGTTAACTGTTCCCTTTGAAGGACGTACCACATTATTAAAGAACTGTGCAGATACATTCAATCCAATTGAACCTAACTGAAAGCTTCGCTGTACGCCTCCTCCCAATGGTATATAAACATTTTCGCCAGATGGTTTATTCCAGTAAACAGATATTCCGTAAGGCACATAAACTAAACTCCAATTCTCTGCAAAATCGTAATAAACAAAAGGTTTTATTAATAACATGCTTACATCCTTGCGATCTTTATCTCCAGCAAACGACCACAGCTGTATTGCTACTGCACCTGCAGATAAATTACTAGTTTCATATTCATAATCGAAACTTGGACCGATAGACCACTTCCCGCTGCCGAGTGATTCATCAGAAGCTGTTGGAATTTGTAAACCAATACCGGGTGCTATATGATGTCCCTCGTGATGCTCACCTCTTTTCGATATCCAAAAGCCCGTAATAATATCTCCAATTCCGCTTTCTGCAACTTCTTCGTCCGGACTTGGATTACCTATAGGTTGTCCAGGAATAGAGCGTGGATATTCTGCCACTTCAAAATATAATATGTTTTTGATTTCGAAACTCCCTACTTCTAAATAACTTTCAAATTCGAGTCCCCAGGTTGTAGCATCATCGGTTTCATCCTGAAGGAAACTTCTGAATATCCAGTTTCCCCAAGATGCCAAACGATATTCAATAAAACTCTGCTCCTCGTCCTCGCTGTGCTCATCTTGTGCAATGATATCTATAGGGATAACAATCAGTATAATTGTCAGCAGTGTAATGGTTGATATTTTTATCATAAACTTTTCTCCGTGTTGATTAGGAATCTTTTCAATTTTTTATTTCTCTGATTTCTTTGCGGGAAATATCACAGTAGCGCCATATATAAAAAGTGATCTCAGTTTATCCCAGAAATCTCCACCGAGGACAAGCAAACTCGTTATTAATACAACATCTCCAATAACACTAAAAATATTTCTATTCTCTTCGTAAGAGGGAATGAGATTAGTAAAATATGGGAGCAACCAACCTACAATAATTGGAATTAGAAATAACACTAAACCTATTCTGTATCTTGTTTTGCTAACAGTGTCCGGCGGTCCGTGTTTTTTTATAAAACCGAATATTTTACTTTTTATATAACTGAATCCCTCTTTACCAGCAACTGCAGCAGCGATCAGCATAAAGAGTTCGGGAATTCCTAAGGCAAGCAAACCGGAGAGTGCTGTTTTCCATCCGGTGGATAGGTTGGATGACATCACAATTGGAATTAAAAGAGGTGATAAAAACCCAACAACAAATATTATTCCCGCTGTAATTAATTTTCCTTTTGGTGGAAGACTTTCAGTTTTGTTATTTATTTCATCCATAATTATTTAATAGGTGTTAGTAAGCTTCCGGTAACTACAGTTAAAAATAATAACGGACTTTGATAGCAGTTAAAATAGTATTGATCTTATCATCGCTTAGTCTGTAATTAAGTGATTGCTGAGTATTCTCAATTCCTATATCAAAATCTTTATGACCGGTGTAACCGATTCGTAATCCATATGTAACTACATTTGTTGTATTTTCACCTGATTCAGAAAATGAATTATACTTTACACTTACAAGTAAACCAATCGGGAACCCGATGTATTTTATATTATCAAAATCAATAGCTGCCGCTAAGCCAAAACGGAAATTACCCTTATCCTTGTTTTCAAATGTCTGACCAACACCCCATCCGGAAACCGCTAATATACCGCACCAATCTGTTGGTGCATAAGCATAGTTTAAACTTAAGATTGTGCTGGAAACATCATCCTTTTCAAGAAGTTTATTTTGAGATGAAGAATCAATTCCACCTGATTCTACAACATTTTTTACGAAATCATAAATTGAATAAAGAAAAATTTTACTTGAACTATAATCTAAACTTCCGGAAAGCATCATCTGATCATTTTTCCATATTTTTATCTTGGCACCAAGTGTATAACCAGTTGCATACGAAATACCTGAAGTAAGTATTGTATATGCATTGTTACCTAAACGTCCGGAGCCACCATAACTGCCATTGACTGCAAGCCAGTCAGTAATTGCAAGTTGAAACACTATGTTCATAGAAACAAACGAAAGTTTTCCAGTAGAGTGTATCTAAAACATTGCCCTCTAAATCCTTTGACATAAGATTTCAGGTCTACTGCTGCACCAGCACCAACACTGGTCTTAACAAACGTTGTGATAAAGGGATTATCAATTACATCTGAAGGTATAAATCGAAAATTATTAAGATTGGTAAAAGCTTGTTTGTTCGTAGCAATACCGTATCCTTTTTATTCTCATTATCACTTTGGAATACCTGGGCTCTAAGATTTTGATTTACTAATACGAGAAAAAGAAGTACGCATAAAAATGGAATGAACCAGTAACGATTATTTTTTTTCATAATGATTCTCCTACCTTAACCTTCCAGCGCTTGATTTTCATTGTTACTTTGTCGTTAATTGTTCATTCAGACAAAAATTAAATGGGCGTGCTTAAAATTCACACGCCCATCAATAAATTATTTACTATCCAGTCATTCCTTTCAACTAGCTTACTGAGTCCCGCCGGGCGTTTCCAATTTTTTCAAAACTTGATCCAGACTGAAACTTGCAGCTTTTTGTCTTGGTGGAAACTCCTTAAATGTTGCTAGAAATTGACTTACATAAGATTGTGCGGGAACCATAAAGTATACGTGATCCATTACCCAATCGTAATATGTATTTGAAGTTATTTGTGCACGTTCGTAGGGATCTCTACGAAGGTTAAACATAAGTGGCACCCTCAAAGGTGTAAAGGGATTTGCCCAGAGCGCGAAAGTCCCGACTTGCCTTTGTTCCATAAAGACTAATTTCCAATCGGCATATCTTAAAGCTGTTAAATCACCGTCGTCTGAAAAATAAAATATTTCATTACGTGGGGCTTCATCTGTTTTGCCGGTTAGGTATGGAAGGAAATTGTAACCATCTAAATGTACTTTGTAGTTTCTGCCAATTGAACTGTAACCTGATTTGAGTTTTTCTTTAATACCATCATCTCCTGCTACAGCCACAAATGTTGGTAACCAATCCATATGATGCATAATTTCATTTGATACGGAGCCGGCTTCTATTTGACCAGGCCATCTAACCATTGAAGGTACTCTCCAACCGCCTTCCCAATTTGTATTTTTCTCGCCCCTGAATGGTGTTGCGCCTGCATCCGGCCAGGTATTATAATGAGGTCCATTATCTGTACTATAAAAAACTATTGTGTTATCAGCGATTTTCAGCTCATCTAAAAGTTTTAAGAATTTTCCAATATGCATATCGTGTTCAACCATTCCATCACTGTATTCATCCTGTCCTGATATTCCTCTAAGTTCTGGTTTAACGTGAGTTCTGAAGTGCATTCTTGTACCGCTCCACCAAACAAAGAATGGTTTATCGGCAGCGACTTGCTCTTTTATAAATTCAATTGCACGGTCGCTTGTTACATCATCAATAGTTTCCATTCTTTTCTTTGTCAGGGGACCTGTATCTTCAATCTTGCCGTCAGCAAAAGAATGAATTACACCACGAGGTCCATATCTTTCACGAAATGTACGCCCATCTGATGTGATCCAATCACCAGGATAATCTTCAATTCAGGTTCCTCTTCAGCGTTTAAGTGATAAAGATTACCAAAAAATTCATCAAACCCGTGGTTGGTTGGAAGAAATTCATCTTTATCGCCTAAATGGTTCTTACCAAATTGACCGGTTGCATAACCGAAATTCTTAAGAATTCCTGCAATTGTTGGGTCTTCTTCTCTCATTCCAAGATCCGCTCCAGGCATTCCAACTTTACTTAAGCCTGTTCTAAAAACACTCTGACCTGTATAAATGATGATCTTCCAGCAGTACAACTTTGTTCGCCGTAATAATCTGTGAAGATCATTCCTTCGTTAGCAATACGATCAATATTCGGCGTGTGATATCCCATCATACCTTTTGAATATGCACTGATATTGGTTTGTCCAATATCATCACCCCAGATAACCAAAATGTTCGGTTTATCCTGTGCATTTGTTAAAAACGTTACACTAAGAAATATTAGTGCAACAAGAACAATTGAAGTTTTTTCATCACTTCTCCTTATTTGTTGGTTGATTAGTTAGTTAGTTAGTTCAAATTTTTTCATTGATTTTCTATTATTGTTTAACTTAATAACTAAACCTGTAACCAAGCTCAACTGTTCAATCAGTTTCGGGATTATTAAGTCCTCTTTCTATTCCTCCGGATATATCAAACGAATGCTGGTTCGATTGATAAAATGTATAAACTCCAATCAATCCGATTGTCCAGCCACCATCTGGATTGTATTCAATATTCTTTTCTTCATTACTATCATCAAAAAGACCTTTTCCCAAACCGATTCCAGCGGCAATGTTATTTGATATAGCATAACCAATGGCAATACTTGGAGTAAATGTATTCGTAACTGAGTAACTGCTATTATCTAAATCTTCGTGTTCCTGATCGTAAGAGAAAGAGACATTAACAATCCAATTATCAAATACTACACCTGGGTAATCAATGGCTGTAGCCAATTAAATTGTTGTTACCAAAAACCTCCACCGCTTACTGCTGCTCCAAATGAATTTAAGTAACCTTCAATTGGTTTTGAAAGACTTTGTCCAAATATTTCAGTAGTCACTAAGATCATCATTATAATTAATAGCTTAGTGAAGATATTAATACTTCGATTAACTTTATGTTGAATATTATTTATCAATAAAAATTTCAGTAAGCGGATTGTAAAATTAATTAGTGATTATTGATAACGCAATATTTAATTATTTCGAACCCTCATCCATTAAAGGTATTATATCAGCTATTTTAGCATTTACAATCATTTCAATTTTGTTTTCCATCTGGAAATAACGGACAGCCTTAGCCGCCGGAAGAATTTCTTTGAACTTATCGTAATATTCTTTTTGAATATCTAAGAGTTCCTTTTGAAAGCGAAGAAAATCTGTCCAGATTTTATCTGCTCTTTTATCGGTCATTTTATCAAAGTAATTGGTGAACTCTTGAATTACTTTCATACGCTTGTTATAAATATCGTAAAGTTCATCAGTATAGTCCTCGTATAACGGCCAGAAAACTTTCTCCTCTTCAGGTGATAATTTCATGGTATTCTCTACTGTTGTTTTAACCTGATCGCCTAGCCTGGAACGCATGAGGTTATAATAATCCTCTTGTGCATCCAGGGTGGATGAAAAAGCTAGTAAAAGGATGACTACAAGATATTTTATCATAAAAACTCCTTAATAACTTATTTTGTTAGCTCTTTAAGTAGTGGTATATCAGCCGCTATCTTTGCATTTATCAGCATTTCAGTTTTATTTTCAAACTGAAAATAACGGACTACTTTTACTGCCGGAAGAATTTCTTTAAATTTTTCGAAGTATTCTTCCTGCAGATTTATTAGATCCTCTCTGAATTTCATGAAATCGGCCCAGAGCTTATCTGCTTTTTCGTCTGTCATTGAATAGAAGCTTTTAGCATACTCTTTAATTACCGCTACTCGTTTGTTCTGTACTTTGTAAAGCTCAGAGTTGTATTCTTCATAAAGCGGCCAAAAAACTTCACCTTCTATATCGGTTAACTGCATAGCTTCCATAACAGCGACTTTTTTATCTTTTTTAAGAACCGAACGTGTTAGTCCGACATAATCCGTTCCTGTTTGGGCAATAATATTGCCGCCAAAAAATAAAAGCATTGCTACGAATAAATATTTTTTCATTATTATGTTCCTTCAAATCTTTTCTTGTGTCTTCTCTTTAAAAGAATTCCGAATACAATTACGCTTAACCACGATAAATTCCATATTCCGGGTCCAATGAATGCAAATGGAATTGTTACTACAGCAGCAAGTGGTTCTGCCAGAATACTTATCTTCAAATCGTTTGCTTCTTCAGGACTAACCGCTTCAGAAACCATCTCTGTGTGCTTTGTTGCATAAACCCAGGCAGCAACTCCTGCAAAACCTGCAAGTGCAAGTGAAACACTTTGCATAAATAATGCAAGTACATCCGATTGTGTATCCATATCTAATCGTACACTGTAGAGATAAAGCAGTAGAAATAATAACTGCGCTATTGAGAGAGCAGTATGTTTACCATCAGTCGCTACAAGATTACCGGTTGTCTTGTTATTCTGAATCCAGTAAATGGTGATTAAAATAAACCCGATAATAAACATTATAAAGTTTTCTCCCCCCACTGTAAATATCACAAGAGGATCAAAGGCTCCGGTTTCAGGTCTTACAGGATGCGGAAGAAGCGTGAAAATTCTTATCAGCAAAACACCAAATACAACATCCATAAGTGTTTGCAATCTTCTTAACTGAGTTGCATCTCTTTCTTTTTGTGCCAGGGTTTTTTCTTTTTTAGGCATCACTCTATTCCCTAACTATTAGTTTATAATTATTATTCCTGCTCTGAACCCGGAGGAAAGTTTGCCAATATTTTTACAATAACATCATCAATTCTTTCCTGCATAGATTCCGGACTGCTTTGTTCTTTAACAGTACCAGTTCCCATACCACGCCAGGCAAGCTCTTTGTTTTCCCAGGAAATAAAATCCAGAACCAAAGTTGCTTCTTCATAATAACTAACAGTTGTGGTTCCACCGCCGCCGTATGGTCCCCACCATGGGTCATACCAGCCGCGGTAATATCCACCGCCTGTTTGTTGTACATTCATTTTTTCTTTTGAGCCGGCGTGAGCAATTACAACAAAATCAAAGTCATCACCTTCAACTAAGTTGTACCCCTTTGACTTTAATTCATTATCAACTGCAATCTTTACTCTCTGTGCAACAAGAGGATATTTTTTTAATTCATCATTTGGATTTAACTCGTCCGAGTATGCCCATCGATAGTTTTTCATTTTTGTAAAATCATATTCGGGATCGTAATCCGATGTTACTTTTACAGATGAACAACCGGCAATTATAAAACCGAATAAAATTAATATTGATATAAATTTCATAGCATTCTCCTTTTATATTTATAAACTAACAGGTATTTGATATTGAACATTTACTCTAAATGAATAATCTGCTATAGGTCCCGGGAATTAATCGTAAATTAAACTTTAAGCATATTCGATATATGTGTTCCATGTTCCTTTAGGATCTATGAATGCTTTTCCAAATCGCAAACCGAAAGGAACATACAATGATTGATTGTCCAATTATATCTGATAACAAAATCGCCGTTACCAACGTACCAGCCATTACCAAGCTGATAAACAAAAGTTGCGTTTATATCCAATGCTGAAGCCTTTGTTATCCCCGCGCCGTCATCTCTCCAGATTTGCTGAAGTAATAGAGCTATAAATATATCATCATTTAATGCACGCTGTGTAACCGCACCAGCTAGTCCATATCCCCAGTTAGTGCTTCCAAAACCACCTTGCGAAGGAAAATTAACTTGAGGTCCTAATCCCCATCTACCTGTAGCCCACTGATTTAATATTCCCAAAACAAAAAAATCAGATTGACCAAAACCGAATTCATCCTGAGAGTTCTGAACCAATCTTGTAGTTAATCTTGGCAAAAGAGTTATTGGGAATGACTCGTCTGCCGGTAGAGGTGCAACAAAACGAAATTGAAAAAAACCATTGTTTCCCTCACCACGTACTTCAATTTCTCTGTAATCGTTATATCCTTCATAAGCTAACTGTAAACTCCACTGTGATGCGGTTGGATCTACGGCTGCAGATTCACGGCTTTGCTCTTGTGCAAAAATTGGAATTGCGAAAATTAAAATGATGAAAAAGATAAATGTACTTCTTGAACATGTTATTCTCCTTATTATTTGTTTTAATTTTCTTCAACCGAAGTTGTGTTAATAATTCTTTGTTCAATTAATTCTCCTAGAACCGTTATTGCCCCAATAAGATACTGGAATTCTTTACTTCTTAGATAAGATTTAAGTGCCGCACTACTTTCCCATTCTTGTTCTACATGAACAATATTTTCATCAAAAAGATTCCTGCTGCAACAGTTTTTTACAGCTTTAAATCTGGAGCCTTTTTCAGTGCGGATTTCAATGCCTGCTTCAGTTCGAGTTCCTTTTCAGGATTTGCACTTGCAGTAATTCGTAAAATATTCATAATTTAACTCGCTTTATATAAGTTGATGGTTAAAAAAAGGATGCAATTTGGCTACCACAAAAAAAATAGAATTGACATCCGCGATAAAAGGTTTAATTACATAAGGTTAAGGTAAATTTTCAGATGTAGTTTGATTTTTTTGAGATGTGATGTCGAACGAGATATCGTGAGATCACGAAATATCGTGAAAGAATTATTGCAAAATGTTGATTAATCGAAAGATTTTTTAATGTTGAGTTTCTCCATTCGCGAACGAAGAGTATTGGGGTGTAAATTAAGAATGTTTGCTGCACCGTCTTCACCACTTATTTTCCAATTGCAGGCTTCGAGCACTTTAAGTATGTGCTCTCTTTCAACCTCTTCAAGCGTGCTTATCTTGCCTTGCTGTTCCTCCTGGATTCTAACAGGTGCTTTTAACTCATCAATTAACAGAAGCTTATTTCCTTTGGTTGTTATCACTGCTCTTTCAATTACATTCATCAGTTCTCTTACATTACCGGGCCAATTGTAATTCTGAAGTTCCACTATTGTGCTTTGTGAAATCTGATCTATTTGCTTTTTATGTTTATTTGAAAAGTTTTTTACAAATGCATTTACTAATAATGGTATATCAGATTTTCTCTGTGTTAAAGGAGGAATAGAAATCGGGAAAATATTTATCCTGTAAAAAAGATCCTCTCTGAAATTTCCAGAATAAACTTCATCCTTAAAAACTTTATTTGTAGCACTAATTAAACGAACATTAACTTTAATTGTTTTTTCACCACCAAGTCTTTCAAATTCTCCGCCTTCCAAAACGCGTAATAACTTTGGCTGTATTTCTAAAGGAAGATCAGTAATCTCATCAAGAAATAGAGTTCCGTTGTCAGCTAGTTCAAACCTTCCTCTTTTTGTTCTATCTGCACCAGTGAAGGCACCTTTTTCATAACCAAACAATTCACTTTCCAAAATATTAGATGGCAGAGCAGCACAATTAACTACAATGAATGGTTTATCCTTTCTTAAACTCTTCTGATGTATCGCTCTTGCAATTCTTTCTTTTCCAACACCTGTTTCACCTTCAAGTAAAACAGTAGTATCCTTTCTGCTACTTCTTCAACACGGTTTAACACATAATTTATTGCAGGACTTTCACCAATTATTTCTTTGAACTTATCGCTAACCATTTCCTGCTGCAGGTAAACAACTTCATCTTCCAACCGGTTTTTCATTTCCTCAACTTCTTCATAAGCTTTCTTTAAATCTTCTTCAGCTTTTATCTTGTCTGTAAGATCATTGCCAATTGCAATTACACCGTCATAATTTCCATCTCTATCTTTTAGAACAACATTGGACCAATATATATTTCTTTCTTCTCCATTCTTTGTAACTTATTGAAACCTGCGCATTAGGTAACTTATTATCTTTTCTGAAAAGTCTCACCAAGATTCTCAATAGTAGCTTTTGCTTTTGGTGAGACTAAAAAATTGAAATGCTTATTAATAATTTCTTCATTTCTGAAGCCGTGGTTTTTAAATAATACTGGATTAGCATAGTAGATCATCCCATCTTTATTTACACCGCAAACTAAAAACTGCACATTTTCAAGCAATGATTTCCATCTTTGTTCATTTGCAATAACTTCTTTTGAAAGATTAGCTGCTTCATAAACACTGTAGCTAATTTCCAGACTCATTGCAAAAATAATTGCAAGAAATGAAAATGAAATTATATATGGTGATTGAACTATTCCCGCATCGACAAGTGGTGTATGAATTCCAGCCAAAAGAATAAAAAATAATGAGCTCCGCCAATCCAAAATGCCCGTCTTTTATTTCCTTTTTTCCATAATCGAATTGATGCGTCAATTATAAAAATTACAATCAACACAGAGGTATATCTGAAATAAATCTTAATGGATTGATCTGTTCCGATTGCAATTGTGTAAAGCTCTCCCCATGGCAAACTTAACTGTTTAAGTTCTACTATTTCAGAATACACAATACTGTATGGCGCAATGAAATTAACAATGTTGAAAAAACCCAAAAAATGTAAATAACCACACCAGCCATTTTCTTCCTGTTCCAAAATAAAATAGATAAACCAGACTAATGAAACCAACATTACAAATACCGCCAGAGTTTGAAACTTTAATGCAATTACATAAACCGGGATATCTTTGCGTGGAGAGCCAATAATTCAATATATGCAACTGCTGATGCTCCAAGCGCAGCAAAACTAAATAGTAAATTTGCTTTAGATTGTTTTAAACGAAACCAGATAAATAGGTTTATTATGCCTATCGTTAAGCATGCTGCCGCCGCAGTAGACCAAAGGATTGTAATAATGCTCAAAAACTATCCTAAAAATGTAAACTCTTGTTATCAAAAAGTAAGAAATTTTATGAGGAAAGAAAAACTCCCCGCCTATGTTATTAAGCAGGGGTTGTAGTTTTAACCCACCCAGTTATCTATGTAGTAAAATAATCATTACGTTTAGTCTTTTTTCTTATTATGAACACTATGGCAAATGCCAGAACTAATGGAAATAGTATATAAAATATAAATTCAGTTACGTCATAAGAAGAGATCGGTATTTGAGTAACTGTAATAATTGATCCCTCAACTTCTTTCTGGGTTTGCTCATAATGTAGCGGTCTAAAAGGCCAAAAGTTTTGCTTGTGTTTGAGTGTATTTTCAAAATAAATTAACAGGCATAATTGAAGTGCTACCCAAATAAAGTAGATGCCTATTGAAATATCGGCAAGGATTTGAATCAGTTTGTTCATAATAGAATGCTCCTTTCCTCAGAAATACAAGAGGGCGAAACTGTGTTATCGGGTGCGTAATTTTTAATAAACAATTTCCACCCTCTTCATTACTGTGCTGAGGGGAAACTCTTATTTTAATTAATTTACAATGCTGTTACTTAGAACTATAATTGGGGTAAAAATAAATAAACCGAATTGAAGATTTTTCGTATGGCCTCCTTGATAAGTGAAGTTGAAAAAACATTTAATTTAATTCAATCCACACTACTCCTTGGGGGAAGCACAATATTCTGAAAGGAATTTAAGAATAATGGCATTCATATGTTTCTCCTAAGGCGTAGAACAACTAATATAAAATTGCAAAAATTATTTGTTAGAAGCAACTAACTTGATAAAGCGTAAGAGTTGTTGGTTAGCAACATCTACCATCATCAGTCCCAATCAATTGAGGTCTCGCGCATTGGAGATGACCTATGAAATGCTATTCAGAGACTGGATTAAATGGAGAGTTGCCTCCCCATTGTTTATTTGAGTAGGATCATTTTTTTACAAGATGCTACAAATTGAATAAGCTAGATTTTATTTTTTATAATCTATAATACTCTGCTGTATCCTACTGGTTAAGCTGTGAGGTGCAATTCTGCCGCAGCGTCCATTTCCAAATTTATCAGGAATGCATAGACGAAAACACCATGCTGATCTATTTTTGGTAAGTGGGCATCCTAAATAAGTGTATTCTTTTAGTCCACGCCTGGTTTTTATTTTTCTTTTAATTAATGTCATAGAGCCCAAGGTATATAGCTTTCTGTATAGGTTGATTTGCCCTCATTGAGTTCAGCAAACCTTCTCTGCAATTTAGATTTACTAGCCAAAATAAATTTTTTCGAACCTCAGTAAATATAGAACGTAAGTGTAATAGATACATCCTCCTATAAAAAATCCGGCTTTCACCGGATATTTGCTCCGCAGGTAGGACTTGAATCCATCAAAAGCCGGATCTTCGACCTACGACACCCTGATTAATCCGGCATTTGCCCGTCAAGAGCCGGGCCTTTGACCGCCGACTCTAACCAAGAATTTCTCTCCTTATAAAATCTCTTCCTTTATGACTCTTTAATTCTTTTTCCTTTTTCATTGCTAATGAACGGGTGGAAAATTCTTCATAATGCATAAGCTCCCAAGGCATATAGCTTTTTGTATAAGTTGATTTGCCTGCATTATGTTCAGCGAATCTTTTCGACAAGTTAGATGTATGGCCTATATAAATTTTATCGAACCTCGGTGAATATAGAACGTAAGTGTAATAGATACATCCTCCTATAAAAAATCCGGCTTTCACCGGATATTTGCTCCGCAGGTAGGACTTGAACCTACGACACCCTGATTAACAGTCAGGTGCTCTAACCAAACTGAGCTACTGCGGAATTTCTTGAAATTGAGGGTCAAATTTAACGACTCAGTGGACACATGTCAAGAAATCATTTTCAATAATATTCTTATAAAATCATCCATTTTAACCACTATTGGCAACCAGTAATTCTATATCTCAACACGATCTCTGGAATTAAAAATTGAAGAGTTTATTTGCAAAATTTATTAATTAAAAGTAACAGTGAACTTACATTTTAATCCAGCAAATTAACACGCCAAATTCGACGAGACAATTCTGCAAAAATATTTTCTTGCGAAAAATTAAACACTCAAAAATTCCTCCGGGTAATATTTACAGGAATAATTTTCAAGACGACAATTTTTGTTTGAGTATTCAGAGTAAGCACTTCCTTGAAAATTTTTTCATACTAAAATAATTTTTATTAGTTCCGTCAAAGCTGACTTTTAAATTCACTATATGAGACATGATATCGAGCTACTATTTAGGTGGTATATCAATTGACTATTAGTAACCATACATAAGCAGTTATTAATAAGAAATAAAAAATAAGGGACCACACAACAGGGGATTAAATAAAAGCTTTCAAACTCTTCCTATCTCGACTCAACCACAACCACTATATACCGGCTTCGCCTGAAGCCGGTTTTTTATTTTCAGGAAATAATCATTGTTGAATTTGATAACTATTTTCGGTAAGTACTTAATGTTATTAAAGTAATTTTTTCACTAAGATAGTGAACTCAATAATTACAAAATTTATATTCCTGATTTTCATTTTGCATTCCTTCTTAATTGCACAGGATGAAAATTTTACTATATCCGGTTTTGTAACTGATGCACAATCCGGAGAATCACTGGTTGGGGCAAATCTTCTTTTATACAAAGACACATTAAGCTTAGACTCTCCACCTTTCAGCGGTGCAGCTGCAAACAAATTTGGATATTATGTCATACCTTCAATTCCTAAGGGGATTTATTATCTGATTACCCGGCACATTGGCTATAAGACTAATATCTCTGAAATAACAGTTACTGGAAATAAATCAAGCGAAACAATTTCGATTGAACTTATTCCAACCGAAATCCTATTACAGGAAGTTGTAGTTGAAGGAGAAAAGCAAGAAGGAAGAACTGTTAGCACAGTAGATATCTCACCCGAGGTTTTGTCAAAGCTCCCGACATTAAGTGGTGAAGTTGATTTATTTAGATCCCTGGAGTTACTGCCCGGAGTGAATAATCCCTCAGAAATATCCAGCGGATTATACGTAAGAGGTGGTTCACCAGATCAAACTCTTACTTTGGTTGATGGTGTAATCCTCTACAACCCTGCACATCTCGGCAACATAGCCAGTACATTTAATACAGGCGCAATCAGCGATGTCAGATTAATTAAAGGAGCTTTCCCGGCTGAATATGGCGGCAGACTTTCCAGTGTTCTTGATGTTAAACTACGCTCAGGAACAAAAGAACGTGAGAAAGGTACTATCGGTTTGGGAATGATTAACTCCTTTGCAGCTTTCGAAGGACCATTGGGTGAAAATTCAACTTACATGTTATCTGGCAGAGTAATGTATTATGATGTGTTGCAAAAGTATTTCAATAATACTTCGACTGTTCCGCAGTATAATTTTTATGATTTAAATGCCAAAATAAATTACGTATTGTCTGAAAATAACATTATTTCAATAAGTGGATTATATAGTCATGATCACGCTTACAGTCCTGACAATGTACCAGATACCGATTATGATATTGAATGGGAAAACTTTAATCTGAGTCTCAACTGGATTCAGGTGAACAAGAAATCGCTTCTTCTTAATTCAATAGTAAGTTTTATTAAATATGATTTTTCATCAAAGATCGGTGTGGACCCAGAAACGGTCAGTTCATACACATACTTCTCAAATCCGGATCTTACAGATTTTTATTTCAGACAAAATGCTGAGATGAAATGGCAACAGGACCAAACATTCAAACTCGGCTTCGATATTGCCTTGCATAATTATGATCTTCTTTATAGCGATGCTTACAATGAAGCGTTAGAAGTTGATGCTTATGCCGGAACTGATATCACAGCTTCAGAAGCCTCACTTTATTTTCAGAATGAATCGTTATTCTCAGACAAATTATTTACGAATATTGGTGTAAGGTTTTATTATTTCGGAAATCAGCAAAAACTCTGGTTTGAACCTCGCATTTCTGCTACATACAGCTTAACTCCAGATTTAATATTTAAGGGAGCCTTCGCTATTGCTCATCAATTTCTTGCACCTCATTGTAAGAAATGATATTACTTTAGCGACTGATTTATGGTATCCATCCACTGACAATATTCAACCAAGTAATTCGACTCAATATGTAGTTGGATTTGATACCTATTGGTTTGACCGGAGCTATTTATTTTCTGTTGAAGGTTTTTATAAGTATATGGATAACATTTACGAATTTAAAAATGCACCTCAGCTTAATCCTCTGGATAATTCAATTGAAGATCAGTTTGTTCCAGGACAAGGAGAAGCATATGGAGTAGAATTTTTTCTGAACAAAAGAAAGGGCAGATTTTCTGGCTGGATAGGATATACTTTAGCATGGTCTGCAAGTCAGTTTGATGAATTAAATGGTGGTAGAGTATATTATTCAAAGTACGATAGAAGAAATGATTTTTCTTTGGTGCTAACTTACACGCTTATTGAAAATTTTAATTTTGGCTTAACCTGGATTTATGCAACTGGCCAAAGATACACTTTACCTCCCGGGCAATATATATTCGATCCGATTGGAACAGGTGGAAATGAACAATTAGCTTTCAACTATTCAGCTATAAATACAGCACAATTTCCTGATTATCATAAATTAGATCTTAACTTTAACTATGCGTTCAATTCATTCAACTTAGATTTTGAAGCATATGTTAACCTATATAATGTTTACAACAGGAATAACGCATTTGCGCAATATGTTGTACTTGTTGAAGACGAAAATGGAGAAGAGGTTCCGGTAGTAAAAAGGATATCACTGTTTCCATTTATTCCTTCTTTTGGTATAGTAGTAAATTTTTAGTGGTTGTAATGAAAAGTTCTAAAATAATTTACTTATCATTTTTTCTGATTTTAATTGCTTGTGAAAGTGAAGAAATTCTGAATCCTGATATTACATTTGTGGAATACACTGTTGTACAAGCAGAAATACAATCAGGCAAGATTTTTCCTGCCGTACGAATAACAAAAACACTTCCGCTTGGTATTTCTTATGATATTAAGCTTGCTGAATTAAAAAATGTAACTGCATACCTTGTAAAAAATTATGTGCAGGTAATTCCACTAGTGTACACCAATGATGGTTTATATAAACCTAAGTATGAATTTTATGTTGACGAGGGAGACACTTACGAAATTTATGCTGAGAGAGATGGAAAATTTATTTATGGTAAAACAACCATTCCATTCGAACCATCAGTTACTTCAGTTAACTTCAATCCCAGCGATTATTATTTTGAAGCTGATGTTGTAAGCAAACAAAATGAAGTTTATGGTGCGTTGTGGATTGTTACAGGAACACCACCAGCAAAAGCAGATGATTTCTTTTCAGTCAGTAAAGCATCGACAGGAATAAACCAGATTGTAAGTGTCAGGTCAAAATCTTTGCCGGAAGAGTATAGAAATCAAAATTATTCCGGACAGAGATATATCCAGGTTGTTGCTTTCGATAAATCTTTCAGAGATTATTTTTATAGCCGGACATCAGGTAATGAAATCAATGACCCTTTTATTCAGGGTGGTGGTGTAATTGAATGGAATATGCAAGGTGAAAATGTTATCGGAATGTTTATTGGCGTAGCTAAAGGAGATATTATACAAGTTAATTAAATGAAAAACTTATTAGTAAATAATTCGTTCAAACTAATTTTTGGAATAATATTTTTCCTAATCAGTTGTATTGAAGATAACATTACTCCACCCTTAACTGGAGATCTCAATCCGGTTGCGGAAATGCTAGTTTACTTTGAATCTAATGGCGACTTCCCAAACAGTTATCTGGCACCTGCACTCATTGATGCTGAAGAAGTATTTGCAAACCTTACTTCTTTTCTCATCATTGATATCCGAACTCAATGCTGAATATTCATCCGGACATATTGAGAATGCATAAATGTAAGATGCTGATTCATTATACAATTTCGTTGAGGCAAACTTTAATTCCGGATTATCCGAAAATTGTAATTGTTAGTAAAAATGGGCAAAGCTCTGCTTATTTCACTTGTTTACTGCAGACTTGTTGGATTTAATAATGTTTATACAATGAATTTTGGAATGGCATCCTGGAATGAAGTCTTTGCTGCGGAGTGGTTGAGCGAGTTAGGAGATTATAGCGGCATTAATAATTTCACGGATAATACTTTTAATAAAAATGATTATACTGCTTTTCCTCAAATTTCATTTGCCAATCCTAATGAACAAATTGAAGAAAGAGTTAAGAGCAGAATTAACCAAATCATTTCTCTTGGATTTAATCAAGGTGAAGAATATTTTCCAACACTACCAAACCTACTGGACAAATATCCAATTTGTTATGGAAAGACTAATTTGTATAACGCTCGGAAATTTGGTGTGTTTGATGAAATGGGACATCCTGTTGATACCAGATCTTATTTGGATTACCCATTATATGAATTCAGAAGTGTTAAATATCTTCAAACACTACCAACAACTCAACAAATTCTTTTGTATGATTATGATGGTCAGTTTGGGGCTTGTATGACCGCCTATTTACGAGTTCTGGGTTATGATGTTAAGGTGTTATTGTTTGGTGCTAACCAATTATTTTACAGCCGGTTGTTAGATGACCCTGAGTTAATCAATTATGCTTTCTCTACAGATAAAATTCAAAGTTTCCCTTATATCACCGGCGAATAAATGTTGATCATATAAAAAAGCCCGCTAATGCAGGCCTTCATTAGAATAAAATTTACATTAATACTATGATACTATTCTGGACTCTTTTAACCTTCTCGTCATTGCAATAAAGAAACCAATTACCATAATTGCTACTCCAGCCCAAACAAAACTTACAAATGGTTTTATACTTGCCGTAACACTTAAGACTTCATTCCCTTACTGTTTGAACTGTAGTAGTTTGAGTCTCCGCTACCATCCAAAGTTGAGAAAGCAATCTCAATAACACCAGCGGAAAGATTTTCTAAGTCAATTTTCAAGTTCATTTCTTCAGATTCAAAAGAAGTGAATTCTATTTTTCCATCGATTTGTTTTCGCAGTAGCTCTGTCTCTGCTTTCTTTCCATCCTTTTCAATTTCAAGTACAGCACCCATCTGGAAATCTTTTCCATCACTCATCAATTGCATTGTTTCAGCAGCCATATTGAATTTTACAAAGGTAATTTTCGCTCCATCAAATTCAGTTGAACTTCCCTTCTCAAGTGAAATATGATTATGCGAATGCTGTCCTTGACTCTGCCCGCCTTCATCATAACCCAAAGGAGAAAGGTAAATATCTTTTGTTAAAAGTGTGAGTATAGCTGGCTCACGAACCAGGCTGTTATTAAATTCACTCATATACATAACAGGGGTTACTTTGTACTCAGAGTTACCTTTTTTTACATCAACATTAAATGCATACTTTGTGTTATTTGCTATTGGATAGATTTCCGTAAAAGTCATTTCATAACCAAATGCAGTTACAGGTTTACCTTTAACCAGGTCAACATTTATCTGCTCACTATAAACAGCAGAACCTATCACGCCCAGAATAAATAACGCTATTCCAATATGCGCAACATAAGCACCGAGCATTTTGAAGTTACCTTTTACAATTTTTATTGCAATGTCAAGATTAACAAAAAGAGAAAATGCAGTTGTCAGAGAAAGAAGAATTATCATTATCTCGCTGAACTCCGCCAACAACTACAAGTAAAATAGTAAACAAGACTGCTCCAACTGCTGAGTATGTTGATTTCTTTATCAGCTCATTAAGATCAGATTTTTGCCATTTGATCAACAAACTAATTCCATTCAAAAACATTATTATAATTGCAAGTGGAAGATGCATTTCATCGTAGAAGAATGTATCAACAGATTGTCCAAAAATTGGAGCTGATGTTCCAACAAGAACAATTATAGCAGATGCAATCAGTACAATCATTGCTGTGAATAAAGCTAACTCGCGTGAGAGCAGACTTTCATCATCCTTTATATTTTCATTCAATGTTTTCCATCTAAATGCTATCATTCCGAAACCAAGCACTATAAAAGTTCCAATGAACAAAACCAGGAAGAGGTAAATAATCATTCCGGGATCAACAAATGAATGAACAGATGCATCACCAAGAACACCGCTTCGTGTAAGGAATGTGCTGTAAAGAACTAAAACATAAGTAAGAACACACAGCATCAAATTTGTTTTTGCATATTTCCCAATACCACCCTTTGCCTGACTTCTCTTTTGAACTAATAGTGTGTGGATTCCTGCAACTCCGACCAACCACGGAATGAGACTTGAATTTTCAACAGGATCCCAAGCCCAGTAACCACCCCAACCAAGCATTTCATAAGCCCAGTAACCACCGAGCATTATTCCCAAACCAAGAACTCCCATTCCTGCAAGCATCCAGGGGAATGCTTGTTTAACCCAATCTTTGTAATCATTCTTCATCAAAGCAGCAATTGCAAATGCAAATGGAACAGTTGCCATTGAAAAGCCAGCAAACAAAATCGGCGGATGAATCTGCATCCAGAAATTAAGAAGCTGAGGATTTAATCCTTTTCCATCAATGATAAATTGATTTACTGAAACGCCTGCTTGTTGAAGTAGTGAAACGAATTCTGAATTTATTTTTATAAATCCCTGGTTAGTGCTCTGATCAGTAAAAAAGAATTGCTGAATAAATGGAAGATTAAAAAACTGTGAGTTAAGGTGTTCAACTTTAACAAATACATCATTCATCCAGATATATTCAAAAGGATTTTTAAACCAAGGCGAGACCATTATCAAAAGAAATGAAGTTGCTAGTGCAAATACAGCCATCACTCTTGGTTCAAGGTCTCCTCTTTTTGAAGCATAAGATTGAAGAATTATTCCAACAATTGAAGTCATCAGCAACCACAGCATAAAGCTTCCTTCCTGTCCTCCCCAGAATGAAGAAGCAAGCTGAAAAATACCAAGATCTCTTAGGCTGTTATTACTATAGCTGTAGATGTAATTATATTGATATTGGTGCGTTAAAATCGCATACCATAAATACACTGACGCAGCTATAACCAGAACTGCCATACCGTGATATGCAATTCTTCCATAATTCAGAGTGTTTTTGTATCCTCTGTAATTCAGAAAATACATAATCATTGAAATTATACTAAATGCAAGAGCAAGTGTAAGTATAATACTTCCTACCATTTATACCTCAGGTCTGAATGTTAATTTGTAAATGCTAATTATAAAGAAGAGTTAGCAGTTTTCTCTTCATATTTGCTTGGACATTTAGTTAAAATGTCTTTGGCGTGAAAGTAACCATTTTGATATTTACCGGTTACCACAACACTTGTTGCACTTTCGAAGTTATTAGGAATTGTACCTTCATAAATTACTTTCATCTGATTTCCATTTATCATCTGTCATGATGAAAGAGAAGGTTTTATTCTGATTATCGATCTGATAGTTTTTTTCCTTTACCCAGCTTCCGGTAGCTTTAACAATCTTTTCTGTTGACATCACTTTATTGAAATCATCAACGTACTCAATATTACTTTGAGTAAATAGATACATCATAAGTCCAAGAAAGACGACAATGATTACTCCACCGAATATATATTTATTTTTCATTTTTTATCTCCGCTTATTTCTTTTTCAATACTTTTTAATCTTTTATCGAGGGCGAACATATAAAAAAATATTCCTACCCAAACTATAAGAACAATTATCATCACAATGTAAATTGCATTGTTCTGAAAAAATTGTAAAGACCGTCCAAAATTTATACTCCCTATCCTACCAGCGGGCTGGTTAATTGTTTATTTAGTTTATCTTTTATAATTATAGATCTATAACCTACTCTCCACATCCAGAAAAATAAAATTGTAAATCCAATCATCGAAAGGAAAAATATAAGCTGCATATTTGAATTCATCTGAAAATCAATAACAGGTCCAGCATTAGAATCATCTGCAGAACCGGGATGAAGACCTTTCATTATTCTTGGCATAACAAAAATGAAGAATGGAACAGTAACAAAAGCGATCAATGAATAAACTGCAGAGAGTGTTGCGCGTTTGTCTTCGGATTCAATTGAAGAACGAAGTGCGAACAATGCACCATAAATTAATAATATCGCAAAGATACTTGTTTGTCTTGGATCCCAGCTCCAGAATTGTCCCCATGCAAACTTTGCCCAAACTGCACCTGTAACAGTTGCGAGAATACAAAAAATCATTCCAAGCTGTGCTGCAGAATGAGCTTTGGCATCTTCATCAAGATTTTTATTCCGAAGATATCTGAAACTAAAAACTGTTGACAGAAGAAATGCAATTACTGTAAGCCACGCAGTTGGTACGTGAAAGAAAATAATTTTAGCGTTTTCTTCTAATCCCGGAATAAATGGAAATTCGTACCATGCACTTGGATTCTCAACAATTGGAAACACAATTCCTGCTATTGAAACAAAAGCTAAAAGTATAAATAAGAATATTTTCCAGATCATATAATTTTGTTCCCAAAAAACCCTTGAAAATGACTAATCTTTCCAGATAAAATCGAATAGCATATAAGAAGCAGTTAACATAATTACATCGTAACCAACAACTATTGCCAGCTCAAACTGAGCTTCTTCAAAGCTTGTACCATCGAATGAGAACAAAGTTAATTGAACGCAGGTAAGAATCAAAGGTAATAAAATCGGAAAGGAAAGTACCGGATAAAGTGTGCCTTTTGCACCTGCTTTTGCAATAATTGCAGCAATAATTGTTGAAGAAATTGCTAACCCTATATTGCCTAAAATAAACGTCATTATAAAGAGAGGAAAATTTTGTATAACAAATTTTTCGAACAAAGCAGAATAAAGAAGTGCTATGACAAGATTCATACAGAAGACGAGAATCAGGTTAAAAATAAGTTTTCCTGAAAATACTGTTGTGGGGGATGCAACCAGTTGAAGAGTAAGTGAAGTTCCTCTTTCTTCTTCAGATACAAAAGCTCTAGCAAGACCAGACATTGCTGTAAAAAATATAACAACCCAATAAAGTCCGCCGGTTAAACTTTCAGTAATTGTCTCATTGCCAATTGAAAAAAGAATAACACTGATTGCAACAATAATAAACATCGCAAGTGAATTGATTGCATAACGAGTCCTCAACTCAGAATGAAAATCTTTTTTAAATAATGAATACGATTCTGCAATCATTTAAATTTCTCCAGCAATAAAACTTCATCGCACAACTCAAGATCATTCGATTCATTTGAAGCAATAACAACAATCCTCGATCTGCCTTCCTCCCGAACAATATTCATAAACTACTTTTTTTCCTTCTTCATCTAGGTTGGAAGTTGGCTCATCAAAAATTAAGACATCAGGTGAATGCATAAGTGCAAAGATAAATTTTAATCTCTGTTTCATTCCTGATGAATAAGTTTTAACAAGATCGTTTTTTCGATTTTCGAGAAGGAACTGAGTAAGGTAGTGAACGATTTTTTCTTCATTAAAAGTAACGCCACGAATCTTTGCAAATATTTTCAAATTCTCCCAAGCAGAAAATTCTTCATATAAAACCAGATAGGGTGAAACAAATCCTATATGATTGTGAAGTTTCTCCGGAATTATTTCTCCATCAGAATTTTTATGAATGATTTTCCCGGATGAAGGAGCAATAAGTCCTGCAACTATTTTAACAAGTGTTGATTTACCTGAACCATTCGGACCTGAAATACCGAAAATTCCCTTATCTGACCAGTTAAAATTAATATTCCTGAAAATTAACCGTCTACCGAAAAGCTTGGAAAGATTTTGAGATTGGATTGAGTAACTACTCATTGAAAATCACAACTTTTCCTTTTATAACTTCATCACCCTGCTTTATTACAAAAATGTAAACACCTGAACCAACTTTATTATTATTATTATCAAGTCCGCTCCAGTAAATGCCGAGAGAATTGTTTTTCAAGGGTCCTATGGATTTATTAGTTTCAGAGTAAACTAGTTCGAGTCCTGAGGAATATACATTGAAATCTACTTCTGCTCCGCTCTGCATATTCAGAACTATATTAATGTTTGATTCAGAACCATCTCCTGATGATGAATAGCTGAAAGGGTTTGGAAAGACTAAACTCTCATTGACCTCAACAATAGGAATTAAGACAGAATCTGATCTTACTAATAAACCGTTCAGTATTTCCGAAACAGACCAATAACTTGGATTACTTGTACTAAAAGTTGATGAATAATTATTTGTTAATTTTCTTGTCCCACTTGTAGTATTAGATAAAGAGTGTAATTAAAATCAAAGATTGATTGGCATTTTGTGATGCAGAATGCATCACCATTTGTAACTATGGCGTAAAGTGAATCACCTGTTTGAGGAATATCAAACTAATAACAAAATTATTTGCTGTTGGCTGACGAATGTCATATTTGCTGGTTGTTGAGGTGGAGTAAAAGTTAAAGTTGAAGTTGGTCTAATCAAAGGATAATTAGCTGCTTCTTCAAAATATTATCCTGGAATTGTCCTGATATTTGTATAGTAAGTCCAAATACCAAACTTATTCAGTTCACCTGGAAATGAAGAGCCTGCATTAAGAATTGTATTATTTATGGACAAAATTGCACTTGTGCTTGGAATTAACTCCCATTGTTGTTTCAATAATTCAAAACCAAATATCTGTTGAAATAAATGTTCCAGATTGCAAGATTGTAACCATTTTGATTGGGCATTGCTGTTTGCGGATTTTGGAAATACGATTGCATATAAGCGTAATAATCGTTTACTGTATCATAAACAAATTCTTCCATTGAAGTTGATGTTATCTCATAAAAATATACATCGGAATTCCGATAGGGAGAACCAGGATCGGGAACTGAATAATTTCCTACTTGAATGCTGTGATGAAATTCATGAGCGACTGTGACCAGCATACCGTCAATTCCACTGCTGTAATATCCAATATAATCATTGTCTATCACCATAAACGATGTCCAGTTTACTGTACCAACTTTACTTTCCGGTTCGGTGTAACCATAAAGACCAGCACCCTGGTTTTGAATGTACACATCATATTTATCATCGCCGCCAGCACCGTTATCACCAGGAGGAGACAGGTAACCAAGATAATTGACTTCAAATCTGTAAACTGAGTCTAATGCCTCCGCTACTTCTGCAGCATTTTGATCTGCCGATAAACTGGAGACATATGATGGACGATTGGAACCTGTTTGATCATAGTGAATTCTGAAAAATCCTGAAGGTGAAACGATGCTAGTTTGCAATATTGGTCTGCTTAGAATTTTTTGAAGTACAACTTGTTGTTCGGGAGAGAAGAGATCAATATTAGATTTAATATTGGTTACAATTCCAAATCCACATTTTCTATCTTCTAATGTCAGCTCGGTAGGTTGATCAGTTTGTGGTAACAGTTCCGGCGCATTGAGCTGAAGGAACTTGATATAAAGAGAATCAAGCTGAGCTGGATTCAAATCCTGTGAAAAAATCTGTACTGATAAAAATAAATTTAATATCAGTCCGGTAACTAAAAATGTTATTATTTTACTACTGTTATTGATAATTCACCTTCTGTGTTTGAATAAACCAAATAATAATTTTTCTGGCCAGGTTTTATGAAGAAATAATCATAAACCTTATCTGCGGTAATTGTTCGACTTAATATATAGCTCTTTTCTCTTTCGCTGTAAATCAATCTGTTAATATAATAATCATCAATGGTATTTACTGAGAAATTAAATATACCCTTCATTGTAATTTCACCAAAGAAACCCCGGCCAAATTGTTTATTAACATCATCATCCACAATAAAAAATTGTGGCGACTTACTAAATCTATTTCCTGAAAAAGAAAGTATGTATTTTTCTGAATTATTCTGAACAAAGCTGACAACTGTTGGATAATCAGTATTGTAAAAATCTGCGCCGTATAAATTAATCACAAGTTCGTCTGATTGTGGAATTTTGAAATATGTTTTTAAAATATTTGGACCAAGTTCAATATCAGCCATATTGAAGTAGAAAGTATCCCTTTCAGATTTCCAATAAAATACTTCAGGTTCATCTTTAATACGAATTTTTGCTGAGCTGACATTCCTATCAATAAAAGGATATTCTTTGAATATTATGCTCAAGTCACGATTTTCAAATTTACCGAGATGAAGTTTCGATTGTTTGTTATAAACTAAAAAAATATTTACGAGTGAACTATCAACTCTTTTAAGATTCAAATCAAGTATTTCTCCCGGCGCGTAAAGCTGTTTACGATTAAGCTTATTAGTTTTAAAATTGTATTTAAAGACCTCAAGTAGTGGTGTCCCCTCTATATAACAATAAAATGTTTTTATCTGTTTATAGAAATCATCGACGACAATTTCTTTATGATTTTCCACCAATGGGAAATAGTAAAGAGATGATGGAATTCCTGATTTATCTAAAAGAAAAAGTTTTAAATAATTATCGTATTCATCAACAAAACTTATATCAAAGATATTATCGTTTCCGTAATCGAATTTCTTCAAAGCACCAGCCTGAATAGCGGGGACAAGTTTCAGGTCAATGCCAAGTTCTTTTGCAGATGTTATTATGCTGATCTTATCTGTTTCTGAGAAGCATACAATATTATCTCTATCTCCGAATTTAAATTTTGCAATAGGACCAGAAGTTACATTTTTTAGATAAGTGATGCTTTCATAAAAATCCGAATCTTTTTTCGCATAGAGAATATTCAGTGTGCCTTTCGCTAAAGAGTATGAAATGTCTAAAAATTTATCAGCGTTAAAATCGCCGAAAGCAATTCCTATTGGTTTCTCTTCAAGCTTCAAAGATTTTTTATTTTTGAAAGTAGCCTGGAAATCTCCAAATAAAATTTCGATAAAATTATCAACAACATAAATAATATCATAGATGCCATCATTGTTCAGATCCCTCGTCTGAAGTAAACTAATTTTTTCAGAGTATTGAACTGAGCGCGAAAGTCTAAATATTCCTTTTGTATTATTGATAAAAAACTGGAGAGAGTTCTCCAGAATATTAAAAGCAAGAACGTCAGGATAACCATCATCATTAAAATCAATAAAAATAGCCTCGCTAAAACTCGTACCAGCGATTATCTTTCTCTCACCGATACCGCCTTTCGCTCTTGAAATAATTGATAAACCATCAAACCCGCTTCCGGAAACAAGAATTTCTTCATTCCCATCCAGGTCTACATCGCCTGTAAAAATATTTTCAGGATAAGAGTCAAACTCAATTTGATTTTTTCTAATCTCAATTGAATCGACTGAAATATCCATCAGCAAAACTTTTCTGCGTTTGCGTTCCACTACTGCAAATAAATTAGTACTTCCGGTACTATCTTTTAAGCGGCGCATCTGTGAAATCTCTGAGTTTACTTGAAACTCCTTTAATGAATCTTTTTCACCGGGGATCCCGGAATATATTCCAATCCGTTTCGTTGATGCCGAATAAAAAATCAATTCATCATTTCCGTTTGCATTTAAATCAGCAGAGACAATACTTTGATAACCTTTCGGAAGTGTATAATTCTTTTGGGAACAAAAACCATTGATGGGAATCTGACTAAAGGATAGCGGTGAAAAAAACAATAAAAATAAAATGAAACTATTTTTCAACAGATCTGCTTTTAAGTCTGTTTTCTCTCCTGGTGAGTGCTTCATTAAATCTTCTTTTCTGTTCATTTGTTTCAGGTAAAGCTTCGATAGCCTTAACAGGCTTGCCATCCGAATCAACCGTTACAAAAGTAAGATAAGCTGAATTCGTATGCTCTGCTATGCCTTCTTTGAAATTTTGTGCAAAAACTTTTACACCGACTTCCAGCGAAGTATTAAAAACTCTGTTAACTGAAGAAACAAGTGTAACTGCATCTCCGAGCTTTACAGGGATGATGAAAATCAACCCTGTCTACAGAAGCCGTTACGCAAGTTCGTTGGTTATGTTTTCCAGCGCTAAGCGAAGCACAAATATCTATCCAGAACATTAACTGGCCCCCGAAGAGTGTACCCAACTGGTTTGTGTGGTTAGGTAACACAAGCTCGGTCATAGTAATTTGCGATTCACTTACCTTACGGGCATTCATCAGTTAGAAGAATAACCCCCCTTTAACTTTGCTTCAAGCGAGTTTTTCAAATTGTCAATTTCCTGGAAATTCTGGTCATCAGGATACATACGTACGAATTTTTTCATACTGCTAAGTGCTTCATCTTCTCTTTCTCTATCCATCAATAATATTATTTTACTGTACAAGGCCATCGGTGCGTATTGTGTATCATGATATATTTCAACAACTGCATCGTAATATTTTAAAGAAGCTGTATAATATTGCATCTTCTGATAAATATATGCAATAGTATACTCCTTATGTGCGAGTTTATCATTGAGTTCTGTAATTTTTTGTTCAGATTCGCCAACTTTTTCATTCAGTGGGAAGAAATCAATAAAAGCCTGAAATTCTTCTATTGCTTTCACGGTGTATTTTTGATCCAGAGTATAATTTGGTGAAAGCTCGTAGTAACATTCTGCAAGCATAAACTGAGCCTTAGCAACAAATTCACTTGCAGGCATATTCTTGATCAACCTGCTGAATTCATAAGCTGCTAGGATGAATTCATCACGCTGATATTTACACATTCCTAAATAATATTGTGCATCATCAACTATGCTGCTGCCGGGATATTGAAGTAATAATGCCTCAAACTCGGTTACTGCTTCCTCATAGTCTTCGTCGTTATATAAATTAATTGCATATTGCAACCTTTCATCAGCGGTCATTTCGCCAACATCACGCGTGGAACTACAGCCCCAAATTAGCAGCAAAAAAAAGCCAGGAATTATTAGATATTTTCTCATAAGTGCTTTAATTTCATAAAATTAACACGCAATATTAGTTAAAAATGCAGTTGCTTCAAAGGTAAAAGCAGTCACTCGCTTCTAATTGTAAAAAAGAGTACAATAACAAGTGCTGCAGTTCCGATTGCAATTAGAGGCTCGGCTAATCCAGACACAAATGGCTCGGGTGGCACCGCAGCTTGAGTAAACGGATATGATGCGTTCTCAAGAGAATTTATGTCTTCAACTTTAACTGTATCTAGAATGGTAATTTCAAATTCTTGTTTTCCTTTTTCAGAGAAAGATTGCAGGTAGTTTCCAAAAATTGTCGAATATCTTTGAATATAGTGTGTTCCAAAAAATCCGCTTCGGAACATTTCACCATATTCCACTCCGGCACCTTCCATTACAATATCTACTGTCGGAATATTCAGCTCATCGGGAGGCTGTTTAAGAATTTCTTTTCCGTTCTTTATAAATCTTTCTTTTATACTATTTGAGAAAAGAGAATAATTCTGACCAAGATTTAATGTTAGCAGAATTTTCTTTTCACCGGAAGGGATTTCAGAATTTATTTTATCAACAAGTGAATCTGTAAGTGAATAAAATACTTCGAGATTAGTTTTTGTCTGGCAATTAACTTTCAGAGAACTGAGTAATATGATTACAATAATAGGAAGAAGAATTTTCCCTGAATTGAATAGATATTTAATTACAAACTTAGTCAGCATTACAATGCTAATATCAGAAGAATGGTTTAGAGTTTCAAGACTTTCTGAATTCTGGATACCTATGAAAAAAGCTGTCTGATTCCAGACTTTGCTGGAATGACAGCATCTTACTATTTACTTCTTACTACTTACTTAATTCGCATTGCTTCTAATCTTTTTATTCTTTCTTCTGTTGGTGGATGAGTTGAGAATAGTTTTGATATTCCACCGCCACGCAAAGGATTGATTATAAACATATGTGCTGTTGTAGGGTTTGAATGATTAACAGGTTTCATCTGGTTGCCACGGGCAATTTTTTGAAGAGCAGATGCAAGTCCCATTGGATTTCCTGTGATTTCTGCCCCGCCTTTATCAGCAGCAAATTCTCGCGAACGTGAAATAGCCATCTGAATTAGCATTGCAAGAATTGGTGATAGAATCATCAATACTAATCCACCAATACCCCCACCTTCCCGGTCATCACTTCTGCCAAACATAAAAATCCATCCAGCCATTTGAGCAATGTATGTAATTGACCCAACTAAAGTTGCAGCAATTGTACTGATTAGTGTATCACGATGTTTAACGTGAGCAAGTTCGTGAGCCATTACACCGGCAAGCTCATCATTGCTCAATCCTTGTAGAATTCCGGTTGTTGCTGCAACGGCTGCTTTCTTCGGACTTCTTCCAGTTGCAAAAGCATTCGGAGTCGGATCGTTAATTAAATAAACTTTGGGCATTGGTAAATTTGCTTGTCGTGCCAATCTTTCAATCATATCATAAAACTTTGGTGCTGATTCCCTGTTTACTTCCTTTGCTCTGTACATTTTCAGAACTATTTTATCAGAAAACCAATAAGAGCCGAAATTCATTAATAGGGAAAATACCAGTGCGATAGTCATTCCTGTATTGCCGCCAAGCTGGTAGCCGATAAACAGAAACAGAACCATCATTAATGTCATTAAGAATACTGTTTTAACCGCGTTCAATTTTTATCTCCTTTTATATTTGGGAAACAAATCTATACTTCTAAAAGTTTCGTTTCAACAGCAAGTGGGATGACTGAATAGTGGGTTGGTTTCAATTAGTTAAATTTTGAGTTACGTTGATTCTGATTTTGATTGAGACTCTTATATCCGATATCCGAAACCTGCCTTGCCGTCAGGCAGGTCCTCAGTCGAAAATAATAATTGTCCCATCTTCTTCCCCTTGCCTTTATTTGGTATAATCCTTAAATAGATGCCACATTTTTCAAGGAGTTTAACTAAATGAGAACCTTACTTTCAGCACTATTCATAGTTTTTATTTTAGCAACCTCAATCACCTTTGGACAAACTACTACGTATGATTTTCTACGATTGGATATGAGTGCCCGTGCTGCCGGACTCGGTGGAAGCTACGTTACAAACAACGATGATGTTGATGTGATTTTCTTTAATCCTGCCGGATTGGGTTTTCTTGAAAAAGATCCGGTTTCATTTTCATTTGTTAAAGCACCTTATGGATATTAACCTTTTCAGTGTTACCTACTCTACAGAATTTGAAAACATTGGCAGATTCGGTACAGGCATTCAATACATAAACTATGGAACATTTGATGAAGCAGATGCAAATGGAAATATAACAGGTGAGTTTGGTGCAGGCGAACTGGCATTCCTGCTAAGTTACACGAATAAATTTATGGCTAACTTTTACTACGGAGCTACTGGAAAGTTTATTTACTCAAGTATTGCCGATCAATCTTCAAGTGCAATCGGACTTGACCTTGGATTGAATTATGAATTCCCTGATATAATGCTCAATCTTGGTGCATCTGTTCTTAACATTGGAACTCAGTTATCATCTTACACTGATCTAAAAGAAGACTTGCCACTCGATGTGCTCATCGGTGTTTCAAAAAGATTAGAAAAACTTCCTGTAAGATTATCTCTTGATTTCCATAACTTGAACCAGGAGCGGGAAGAATTCTACCAGCATTTTAAAGGATTTTCTATCGGTGCTGAATTTTATTTGAGCGAAGTATTTACTCTCCGTTTCGGTTATGATAATGAGCGCAGAGAAGATTTCAAAATTGGTTCAAGTGCAGGGATTGCAGGATTTAATGGCGGACTGGGTGTAACAATTTCTAATTACAAATTTAGTTATGCTTATTCATCACTTGGTTCTGTTGGCTCCTTGCAGAGCATAAGTTTATCAACTTCATTCTGATAAGTTAATATATCAAAATTATTTCATCGTTTCGATATAAGAGTTTACATTTTTATGTGAATCTCTGAAATCACGCATATCTAAAACCTTTTCATAATATTTTTTAGCTTCTTTATAATTTCCCCTGGTTTGATAAATGGTTCCTGAGTAAAGTGTAGCATTAATTTGAAATCCTGATTCTTCTCCTTCCTCATCAATCTTTTTTGCTTCTTCAATACAGTTTTTGAAATATTGCAAAGCTGAATTCAAACTCGCCGCTGTTCTTCAAATTGATACCCGATATAATAATTCGCTTCTCTTTCTGACCATCGGAGTATTGTAACCCTCAAAATTCTTGTCTGCTTTATTCAGAACATCTTTAAATATAGAATCGGCAAACGTTATTTCTTTTTGTCTTGCCGCTATTCTACCACGCCATCTTTCAAACACAGGATTGTTCGGGAATGATTCTACGAGCTGTTGTGCATAAACCTCTGCGGAGTTCATATCTTTTTCAAAATAGTAAAAGAATGTAATGAGAATGTATCTAGCTTCGTATTTTGAATACTTGCCTGAGCTTGCAGCTTCTTTTAATTGTTTCATACCAAGTTCTTTGTCACCCGAAGGGAAGAAAATCATTACAGGTTTTACAACCGGATATTTTTCCGGAATAACTGCCGCCAGATAGTTGTAAATTCCGAAACCGAGCTTAACATCCACATTATTGGGATCGAGTTCGTAAGCATAGTCAACTAAAGGAAGTGCTTCCCTGCCGTCATTAGCCGCTTTGAACCAGCTCTCGCGCATTACTCTCAGCCTGCCTCTGAAACCAATTGCACCGCCTTTAAAAAATATTGCATCAATATTTTCTGGATCGTCATCAAGTATTTCATCACAGAAGTCCACAGTCTCGTCAATCTTATCATAGAAGATATCATCTTTTTCTTCATCTTCTTCTGAAAGAATAATTTTCCACCAGTCTATCATAGCAAAAAAGAATCTGCTTGCAGGATGTGTTGGATATTCTTTCTTTAATAGCTGAAAAGTTTTTTCTGCTTCGGTAAATTTTATGCTGTAGATTTGATTTATTCCGGCAGTAACAAGAGAATCGTAACTTGGCTTTTTCGAGTAAGCATCGAACTGAAAAAAAAGTAAAAGTGTTAAGACCGAAAGAGTGATTGATTTCATAAGTTATGCTTGATGAAGTTTATTCAACAAATAAACCGAAAGCTTATCAACTCCAACTCTTTCCTGCTCCATTGTATCTCTTTCACGAACTGTTACAGTTTGGTCTTCAAGAGTTTGTGTATCAACTGTAATGCAGTAAGGTGTTCCAGCTTCATCCTGTCTGCGGTATCTTCTTCCGACAGCACCTTTGTCATCATAAAATACTCTGAAAGATTTTCTTAAATCGGTTTCAATCTTCCTTGCAATTTCAGGCATACCATCTTTGTTAACCAAAGGAAAGATCGCAGCTTTTATTGGTGCAAGTCTCGGATGAAATTTAAGAACAGATCTTTGTTCACCATTTACTTCTTCTTCATAATAAGCATCAATTAAAAATGCCATAAACGAACGGCTTGCACCAGCAGATGTTTCAATTATAAAAGGAATAAATTTTTCTTTTGCCTGTTCATCAAAATACTTTAATGATTTGCCTGAGAATTTTTCGTGCTGAGTTAGATCAAAATCTGTTCTGTTGTGGATTCCTTCCATTTCTCCCCAGCCGAAAGGAAATTCGTATTCGATATCAACTGCTTCTTTTGCATAATGTGCTAGCTTATCTGCGGGATGATCGTGGTATCGTAATTTAGTCGGCGTCATTCCCATTCTTTTGAACCAATCAAGTCTTTCAGCTTTCCAGTAGTCGTACCATTGTTTATCATCTTTTGGTGTTACGAAAAACTGCATTTCCATCTGTTCAAATTCACGTGTGCGGAATAAAAAGTTTTTTGTGTTTATTTCATTACGGAACGCTTTACCAATCTGTGCAATTCCAAAAGGCAGTTTCTGTCGTGATGAACCCTGCACATTTAAAAAGTTAACGAAGATTCCCTGTGCAGTTTCTGGTCTTAAGTAAACAACCGAACCTGTGTCTTCAACCGGACCAATAAAAGTTTTAAACATCAGATTAAATTTTCTTGCATCGGTGAAAGTTCCTTTGTTACCACACTGGGGACAATTTAATTGTGCAAGAAGCAGTTTTGAAATTTCCACATCTTCAAGTAAAAGGGTGAAAGGATTTTCATCACCAGGATTATTCAGTTTATCATCAATTCTTATTTAAAAGTTTTTCATCACTTTTTAAATTCTCTTTCAATTCCTTGATTGCTTTGTCTTTCTTTTTATCAGCATACGAATCGCCAAGCACATCGAGTCTGAATCTGGCTTTGCATTGTTTGCAGTCAATCATCGGATCAGTGAAATTTTCAACGTGACCGGAAGCTTCCCATACTTTCGGATGCATTAAAATAGATGCATCAAGTCCTTCAACATCTTCACGGTAAGTCATTGATTTCCACCATTCGCTTTTGATGTTGTTGAGAAGTTCAACGCCGAGTGGTCCGTAATCCCAGCAGCCATTAAGACCACCGTAAATTTCACTTGATTGGAAAACAAATCCCTTTCTTTTGGCAAGGGAAACAATTTTTTCTAACAGGTTATCCTGATTGGTATTTTTACTGGAAATGGTCAAATCCTCCGTTAAAATCAAAATTTTGCGTGTGAATATAGCAAAGAAATATGAGAGAAATTAGTAAAATAATTTTCAAACTTATTGCAGTAGCAGATTACAATGTCTCTTCTTTTACTTATTTTTTCAAATAAAAAAGAGAGAGAAATGATAAAAGCACTTATACCAAAGGAAGAAAAATATTTTGACGACTTCAGGGAAATGATTTCCCACATCCAGCAGATGGCAACATATACTGAACAGCTTTTTGCAGATGAGCTAATCGATAAAAACCACTACCTGAACATCAAGCCACTTGAATTAAGATGCGACGAAGTTTCATCCCGCGTTGTTAAAAGACTAAACAAAACTTTTATTACTCCATTCGACAGGGAAGATATTTTTGCTTTAACAAAAAAATTGGATGATATAAGCGATATGCTTCTTGGTGCTGCTGCGCGTATTGAGACATTCAACATTACAAATAAAATTGCATTTGCCGATAAGCTTGCATCAATAATTAATAAACAGGTGCACGAGCTTGGAATAGCAATACAGGATTTAAAGGCAAGAAGAATAAATGAAACAAAAGCAGTTAAGGATCTTGAATCAGAAGCCGATCAGGTATACCGCAATGCCATTCAGGATCTTTTTGCTAATGAAAAGGATGCAATTGAACTTATTAAGAAAAAAGAAATTCTTGATTTGCTTGAAAGAACTTCCGACCGATGTCAGTCTGTAGCAAATGTTATTCTTTCCATCTTTATTAAAAACGCTTAATCGTTTATGGAATTTGTAATATTCATTATCCTTCTCGCACTTGTTTTCGATTTTTATAATGGAATGAACGATGCAGCAAATTCTATTGCTACTGTAGTTGCAACCAGAGTGCTTACTCCTTTTCAGGCAGTTGCATGGGCAGCGTTTTTCAATTTTGCTGCTGCATTTCTATTTGGCGTAAGTGTCGCTACCACTATTGGTAAAGGTTTAGTTGACGTTTCAATAGTTGATAATTATGTAATCCTTTCTGGACTTGTTGGAGCAATTGTTTTAACAGCATCAGCCACACATTTTGGCTTACCTATCAGTGTTTCTCATTCTATCATTGGTGGATATGGAGGTGCTGCTATCGCCAAAGCTGGTTTTGATGCATTGATTCTTGCCGGATATACCAAAATAATTATTTTCATTTTTGCTGCTCCATTGATTGGAATGGTGATGGCATATTTCTTTTCTGTGATTACATTATGGATTGTCAGAAATAAGCAGCCAAGAAAAGTTGACAAATATTTCCGAAGGCTGCAGCTCGTTTCTGCTGCTTTGTACAGCTTGAGCCATGGTTCAAACGACGCACAAAAAACAATTGGAATAATAACAATTGTTTTGTTTACAAACGGAATATTGGGCAGTACTTTTTACATACCATTCTACATTATCATATTAAGTTACTCTGTAATTGCATTTGGAACACTCGTTGGTGGATGGAAAGTGATTAAAACTTTAGGGATGCGTGTTACAAAGTTAACTCCATTCGGCGGATTCAGTGCCGAGACTTCTGCTGGCTTGACTATAATTGGTGCAACAGTTTTGGGAATTCCGGTAAGTACAACGCATACAATAACTGGTTCAATTATAGGAGTTGGAGCCATAAAAGGATTATCAGCAGTTAGATGGGGAGTCGCAAAAAATATTTTATGGGCATGGGTTCTTACAATTCCTTTTTCAGCCCTTTGTGCAATGATTACTTACGAAATAGTCACCTACGCAGCTGCACTCATTTGACAGAAATTAGATAAGTTTTTCTCTTAAAACATTTTATTTTTAAGTTCATTTGAGAATTTCAAAATCTAATCGTCATCATCTTCTTTTTCATCAAAAAACAGATATTTTTCATATTTATGTTTTACAAGGTGTGCTTCAACAATAAAGAATACATCTTCGGCAATGTTTGTGCAATGATCTCCTAACCTCTCCAGTTGCCTTGACATTACTATCAATGCAATTCCAGATTCAATATTGTCAGGGCTTTGTTTCATTATATCCACCAGAATTTTGTGATTATCTGTATTTAATTGATCCAGATTATCGTCGGCTGCAATTACTGTTTTTGCAAGTGCTTCATTACCACTTATGTAAGCGTCAATAGCATCTTTTAGCATCTGCGTGGAAACCTTGAACATTTCTTCAAGTTTTGTTTGATGGAAAAATGCTGGTTTATTTTTTATCATAATGCAATACTCAGCAATGTTTACAGCAATATCGCCAATACGTTCGAGATTATTATTAATTGTTAATGAAGACATAATCAAGCGAAGATCCATTGCAACCGGTTGAGTTAACGCGAAAATTTTCTGACAGATCTTATCAATCTTGTTGTCATACTTGTCAACCTTAGTATCCTTCTCAATAACTTGTTGTGCCAATTCCAGATTTTCCTCTTCAATCGATTTGATGGCTGATTGGACCTGTTCATCAACAAGGCTGCACATTTTTATAACTCTCGTCTTAAGTTTTTCAATATGCTCGTCTAATAATCTCTCCATCATTTCTCCTTCTCATTTAATATTTAATTTTATAATCTAATGAATCAACCAAATCTACCAGTTATGTAATCTTCAGTTTGTTTCTTCGAAGGTTTTGTAAAAATGGTTGTGGTTCTGTCGAACTCAATGAGTTCTCCAAGATAAAAGAATGCTGTTTGGTCACTTACTCTTGCTGCCTGCTGCATATTATGAGTTACAATAACTATAGTATACTCCTTCTTCAAATCATGTATCAATTCTTCGATTTTCGCTGTTGAAATCGGATCCAATGCACTAGCAGGTTCATCCATCAGAATAATTTCAGGTTCAACAGCAAGAGCACGGGCAATACACAACCTCTGTTGTTGACCACCTGAAAGACTGAGTGCGTTTTCATTGAGCCGGTCCTTAACTTCATCCCAGATGGCAGCTTGATTTAAAGTTTTCTCGACAATTTCATTTAGTAATTGTTTATCTCTTATCCCGTTTATCTTTGGACCATAAACAATATTTTCATAAATAGTTTTAGGGAATAGGTTGGATTTTTGAAATACCATACCCACATTCTTCCTTAAATTAACGATGTCAAGTGATCTATCGTAAATATTAACTCCATCAATAAATACTTCCCCTTTAGTTTTAACATTGTCTATCAGGTCGTTCATCCTATTTAAAACTCTGAGAAAGGTAGATTTCCCGCAACCGGAAGGACCAATAAAAGCAGTCACTCTTTTTGCCAGAATATTCAAGGATATATTTTTTAATGCCTGTTTATCTCCGTAAAACAGGTTTAAATCTTTTACAACTATTTTAATTTCTTTCATAGGCTATTCAATTAAAAATTATAATCTTCCTAAAATTTTTCTGAAACGATATCTGAAAATTATTGCAGTAATATTCAGTAAAAATGTTAAAGCAATTAATACCAAGGTTGAACCATATTGTAATGGTAATGTTTTAGTTGGGTTGGACGACTGAGTTGCCATAATAAAAATATGATACGCCAGATACATAAACTGCTCTGATGGATTGATCATTGGGATACAGTAACCCCAAATACAAAGATCTGAAATCGGTAAATTGGGAAGAAAGAATGCTGCACCCAAAAATAATATTGGGGCTGTTTCTCCTGCCCCACGGCTAATAGCGAGAATAGTTCCGGTTAAAATCCCTGGTCTGGCTTGTGGAAGAACCACATTCTTAATTGTTTGCCATTTGGTGGCACCGAGTCCGTACGATGCATCTCTGTGGGATTTAGGAACAGAGTTTAAAGCTTCAAGAGTGGAAACAATTACTATTGGCAAAACTAATACTGCCAATGTTGCTGATGCCCATAACAATGCTGGTTGACCAAAGAGTAAACCAGTTTGCAAAACCCTATCAAGATTTTTTCCGATAAATAAAATAAAAAATCCCAACCCAAATAAACCAAATACAATTGATGGGACGCCTGCGAGATTATTTATTGATGTACGGATTATGCGAGTAAAAAAAGTATCCTTTGCATACTCATTAAGATAAATTGCGGAGAAAACACCTAAGTGGAACAGTAATGATCACCATTAATAATGTAACTGCAATAGTTCCAAAAATTGCGGGCCAATCCCACCTTCAGTCATATTATTTTTGGGTGCATCAATCAGGAACTCAAGAGAGATAACCCCAATGCCCTCAATAAATATTTTACCAAGCAAGAGGATTAAAATGAAAACAAGGAAGAAGAACATTAATCTTACAATCCCAAGTGATATACTTCCGACAAAATCTTTTTTTCTTTTCTTTAGTTCCATATCATATTAAACTAAAATGTGTTTTTCTTTCTCATCCTGTTAATAATAATTTCAGCAATCAGATTAAGGAAAAAAGTAAACGTGAATAAAACAATTCCAATAAAGAATAATGAGAAATAATGATCTGAACCCTGCGAGACTTCACCCATCTCTGCGGCAATAGTAGCTGTCATCGTTCGAACACTGAGAAAAATATTTGAAGTAATATTTGCAGCATTGCCTGCACACATCAGAACTATCATCGTTTCTCCAATCGCTCTTCCGAATCCAAGAATTATACTTGCTGAAACACCACTGAATGCAGCGGGCAAAATCACTTTGCTGATGGTTTGCCATTTTGTTGCACCTAATCCATACGAAGCCATTCTGAGTTCGTTAGGGATTGAGTGAAGTGCATCTTCAGTTAGTGAAGCAATTATGGGAATGATGACAAATGACAACCCGATTGCAGCAACGAATGCATTTAACCTGTTTGCCGGATTTAAAAGATCATTGAAGAATACTCGCACCGATAACGAGCATAATAAACCCAAGTACAACTGTCGGTATTCCTGCGAACAACTCTATCATTGGTTTGAGGAATTCTTTAAGCTTAGGGTTAGCAACTTCAGAAAGATAAATACCTGCCCCAACACCAAGTAAAGTTGAAATAACTGTTGCCGGAAAAGCCGTAAGAAATGTTCCTATCAAAAGAGGAATCAATGAATATCTTGGTTCTTCGGATGTCGGATACCATTCAAAAACTTTTTCTACTGTTCCGGAAGCATCTGCTCTATCAAAATAAATAAAATCCAGAAGACCGATATGATCTAAAGCTCTGAATCCTTCTTTAAAAAGAAAGATGAATATCAGGATAATAAAAATCAGCGCCATCGTACCGTTCACCGCAAAAAAGAATTTTATCGCTGATTCTTTTACCCTGGTAAACTTCTTTATCTTTTTAGCGTACTTTGAATTCGCCGATTTAGAATAAAAATCTTTTTCTTCCATTATGACATCAAAAATAATAAATCAAACCGTTCTATAAGAACTTAAAGTAAAAAGTAATTCTGCCAGTTAATGAAGGATCAATGGTTACACCATCTTCAGGCTGCTCATAAGTTTCAAAGAGAAAGTTTGGAGTTATGGCAACCTTTTCATTGAGAACAAAGCTTAAACCAGCTATGAATAGATTCCTTGCATCACCTCTAAAATCACCTGAAATATTCGGATCGTAATAATCGTATCTACCGACACCGATAAGCATATCCGTAAATTTATACCATCCAAACAAAGATACACCTAATGCATTTCTGTTCTGGATTACATAGTCAGTTTCTGTGGTTTGAATTGCATCATTGTATGTAACCTGCCAGAATGATTCGACTCCAACTGTAAAATTATTTTTTTTCTGGTATCCTAATGAAAAGATCAGTTGTTAGCGCATCATTATTAAAATCTGTCATCAATTTGTGCATATTCTTTGTTAGCTTTAAATCTATAATCACCGTAAAGAGTTACTCTCCATTCTTCGACTCGGATGCAGATCCACTTGTGCATAGAGTCTTTTAAATTTGTCTCCTTCTCCCAGAGCACTTCCGTTACCATACATCAGCCAGTATTTAACACTTCCTGAAGATGTCAATCGTCCTTTTAAGTGAAGCACCTAAATCTCTCGACGATACAATTCTTCTTAAATCCATTATTGTTCTTTCAAGAGACCTGTAACCCCAATAAGATTCTGCAACCTTGAAAGCTGGTGTAGGCTGAATACCAAAAATAAAATTGCTTCCCTCAAAAATATTTTTCCAGTTTAAATAAGCATCTTTGATATAGGTTAGAAATAACGTGTTGTTGACGGCTACAAGTGTTTGAGATTCCAGTCTGAATCTTGTACTGAACTGTTTTGATATTGTATAGTCATAATTAAAATAAATTCTTCTGAAATCAAATCCCTGAAGATCCTGAATTCCCGACAGTCCTGTATTATTCAAATTATCAATTGTTGAATCTCTTAAGATATTGTAAAAATAATCCCCGAACATATATACCGGAAATTTTTCCTTCGCCAACTTCCTGAGCAATGTTTGGGACTGATATAAGCAGGTATAAAAATCCTGTAAGAATAATTTTTTTCATTTTTCTCTCCGTTTGTTTCGACTTGTTTATTATTAAGTAAAAAAGCTTCCTGATCTCTCATTCAGGAAGCTTTATATTCTGATCTACCCTTTGGAAGGTAATGGAATGTATTCCATCGATTCAACTAGTTTTTGCCCCTCGGGTGAGAGGATAAAATCAATATAATTTTTCAGTTCACCGGTTGCCTGCCCATTTGTAAAACAATACAGGTACCTGGATATTGAATAATCGCCGCTCCAAATTGCGTCGTAATTTACTTTTCCATTTTCAGCTGGTGAAATTGCCGGCGAGGAATCGTCTTTCTTTATATGGAGAATTTTTACATCATTCCTTAATGCAAAGTATCCAACTCCACCGTAACCTATTCCTTTAACATCTCTTGCAACTGCTTCACCAAGTGCTGCTGTTCCCTGAAGTACTTGTGTGGAAGTTGCATAATCAATCTGTTTGCCGGCTTCATCTTTTCCTAGAACATGTTCTTTGAAAAATTCATAAGTACCGCTGCTGTTCTCTCTTCCGTATAATGTAATCATCATATCAGGACCACCAAGCTGTTTCCAGTTGGTAATCTTGCCACTGAAAATATCACTCACCTGTTTAACTGTAAGATTATCTATCTTGTTATCCGGATGAACGATCAATGCAATTCCATCTAGAGCAACTTCATAAACAACAGGAGTTACACCTTTTTGTTTCGCAGTTTCAAACTCGCTCTTTTTTAATTCGCGTGAAGAATTAGCAAGATCAAGTGTACCATTTAACAGTGCAGCAACTCCAGTTCCTGATCCTCCACCAGTAACCTGTATTGATACATTGGGATTTCCTTGCATATAAACTTCCGCCCATTTTTGTGCAAGGTTAACCATCGTATCAGAACCTTTAACCGAAATAACAGTTTGCTCGGGGCCTTCCTTTTTCTTGCAGCCGAAGAATAAAATAGGTGAGATTACAAGAAGTGATATCAATAGATAAATCGATTTTTTATTAAGCATTTTTCTCTCCAAAGAATATTATTAAATAAATTTTTTTGAGAAATTAGGGGTAGAAACTATCTTAAGAATGGATCTATGTTAAGAAATTGTTAAGAAATGATTATGTGATTGTTAAGTATTGGAAAAAAGTAATGAAAATATTAACTAAGCTGTTTTTTCAAGGAATTTTTCAATTTCCAGATGTTGCTTATTTAGTTTCCCATATTTTGCTTTGACGACTTCCAGCAATGAAAGGGATTGAACAATATAATTTTTTCTCAACAATTTTAATCGATCATCTTTTGAGGTTTTAATTTTGATATCCAGTTCATCAATGTGTTTTTTTATTGTGTAGATATCACCACGATCAATTGGACCAGAGAGTGCTTTTGCCGGTGATAATTTGAAAACATTATCGAGGGCAGATTGAGTTGTTTGCCTGAGAATATTTTTTGATAGATTACTTTTTGAAGATATCAGTGAGAATGCGTTAAAAAGATTTCCGACCAGAAAATTTGAGCTGTGAACTGCTGCTAGGTGATGAAAGACCTTTTCATCAGAAGAAATCATATGAGGTTTTAATTTCAGTTTGCTGCACAATTGAATTAAAAACACTTTTACCTGCTTATCTTCAGCTTCAATTGATGCAGGTGAATTTTTTATATACACTATATTTTTTGATGGGAATGGTCTGATTATATGAAGTGAGCCAGCAATACAACCCTTCTTTTCTAATGATTCTAATGCGCTAATATTTTCAACTCCGGAGAAATGTACACAAATACATTTCGTGAAATCTCGTTTTAACTTTGATAATTTTTCAGCTACTTTTTTTATCTCGCCATCAGGAACTGTTAAAAAGAAAATATTAACTTCGTCTGGAATTTTACTTAAGGCACTTGAGTGATGAGAAATTGAAAATTTATTTGCCAGAAGTTTTGCAGAATTTAGCTTTCTACTGACTACACTTTGAACCATATATCCGGATTCAACGAGCGCTGCAGTAAGTGAATAAGCAATTTTGCCACCACCGATAATAGCAATTATTGGTTTTGTCAAATCGAATTAATCTCCATAAAAAACAGCTGATAAATAACCCACAACTTCTTTATTATCACCGGTAACATCACCGGAATCACTTCTATGAAGAACCATAGAATGACTGATGTTTTTAAGATTAGCTGCTTTCATTAAAACTATAATCGGCCCACCACCACATGCTTCACAAGTTTTGCTATTAAGATCAAACTGCAAGGACTCAAAATCAAATTCACGAACTCTCTTTTCAATTACTGAATCAAGCCTGTCTGCTTGAGATTTGTTGTAGAAATGTGATAAATCTGAACTTGCAACAACTAATGTTTCATCATCTGAAACTTCGGCTATTTTTTTAGCAAGAGTATCAATATTTCTTTTTGATTGATCTCCCATGACAACGGGAACAATTTTAAAATCTTTCAGCACCGATTGCAAGAAAGGAAGTTGAACTTCAAGTGCATGTTCCCTTCTGTGTCCTTCATTACCTTTAAAAATTATACTATCCTCGGTAATAATCTTTTCACGAAAATCTTTATCAACTTTTAGAATTCCGAGTGGAGTTTCATAAGCGTCACCTTCAAATACGCAAATACCAGGGAAATATTCTGAATGACTTGGCGAAATAACAACAACTCTTTTATAATTTTTACCGATTAAAAGATTATAAGCATGAGCAGCCGTCTTGCCTGAATAAACATATCCTGCGTGAGGTGCTACAATTCCAAAAACTCTTTCTATATTTTCTTTTGGTTTAGTAACATCGAGAAGAAGCCCAATATCTTTTCTCAGCTTATCAGGAATTGAAGGATAAAAATGTCCGGCAACCTGGGCTGGTCTAACATAATTCATAGTCAACCTCCTTTTTCTTCTTCAGAAAAAACAAGTGCGGTGAAGACTTTTATATTTAACAATCTTTCTTTCCAGTAATTTCCATACAGTCCCGCTTTATGACAAAGAGCTGTTAGAAATTGTGAGCGATTATAATTTTGTTCTATTGCTACTTGCGGAAGAAGGACTGCTCGTCCTCCCTCTTCGAGCAATAGTCCATGCTTGCCGACTTCAATTTCATCATAGTTTTTGATTGGTTCAAATTGTGAGAGAACAGAAATTTCAATTGAAACTTTATCAAATTCATCTCTGCTTAATTCCGGAAATCTTGGGTCATCGAAGGCTGAATGTTTGGCAGCTTCTACTATTGTTTCAAATAAAGGCTTCTGAGTAATTATATAACCAATACATCCACGGAGATGACTGTTAATGTGCAATGTAACAAAAGCACCCAGTTCCATTTTAAGTTTTGGATAAGCTTTATAATCAACCTTCTTAACATCACATTCACTGAATTCTTCCAGAATTGATTGCCTTGCAGCTTTAAGTAGTATTTCTTTTTCTTCTGTTGATAATTCCATCTGGTCACCTGTCAATTAAAAATCTTGTAAACAACAAGCCTGGTCTTTCCGAACAAAAGAAACAGAAGTTCATCTTTGACAAAGAATGAATCGGTAAAAAACAGACTCGTTTCTTTATTGATTACTTCTTCTAAAATATACTTTCCAGTGGATAAATCAACTGCCTTAAAAAGATTATTCAATGTTCCTTGGGAATTGGCTTCGTGAAAACTCATCATTAATAGTTGATTTTTTATTATATATTCAACTTTGCCCGAAATCACGAAATCATTCCTCAAAGCTTTAATGAACTCACTTGCTGGATCGTTATCGCCTGAATCTGACTCGAATGTTTCAGGAAATAAGTAACCGTCCTTACTTTCATATATCATAGATTCACTACGAAGATTATTAATCTGCTCATAGTTTTCACCAATGTCTTCTAATCATCTCGCCGTTAATAGAATTAAGGAATAATAATTTCTCCCTTCAAACTTTTCTTTGTATGCATATATTTTATTATCAAGTACAAAAAGAAAAATTAACTCTGGATTTTGCCAGAGTAATTCTTTTTTCGATAAATCATAAGCGAAGATACCTCTGTGCTTCGGCATGTTCAGGCTTGGCAAACTTATGGAAGAAAATAATGTCATTCTGCACTGCTTCAATACCGACCCAAAATTTATCATCGAGTTGAAAGTCGCTTAATATTTTTTTACCTGAATCGAGGGAAAGGCAATGAAAGTATGTTTGTTTATTTTCAAGTTCACGCTCCTCAATAATAAGCTTACCTTCTTCGGTAGGAATGATTCTCCAGATTTGTCTTTTATTATCAAATCGATAATTCTTTTTTAGCTTCATATTATTTCAAAGGTTCAAACCTTGCTGTAAAGTGTCTCAGCATGGGTGCTTCGTAAATAATTTTATATCCTTTTAGTTTGTTCCTGTTTTTGAAAACTTCAATGATTATTTCAATCAGGTAATCAATGTGACTTTGTGTGTAAACTCTTCGTGGAATAGCAAGTCGAACAAGTTCCATCATTGCAGGAATGAGTTTTCCATCTTTCCCGTATTTTCCGAACATTACACTTCCAATTTCCACTCCTCTTACTCCGCCTTCAAGATAAAGTTCACAAACTATTGATTGACCAGGATATTGATCTGACGGAAGATCAGGTAAAAATCTTTTTGCATCGATATAAATTGCGTGTCCTCCGGGTGGCTCAATAATCGGTACACCTGCAGCAACTAATCTTTCTCCAAGATATTCAACACTTCTGATTCTGTATTCCAAGATAATGCTCGTCAACAACTTCTTCCAATCCCTGAGCAACTGCTTCAAGATCTCTTCCTGCTAATCCTCCATAAGTTGGAAAACCTTCTGTCACAATAAGTAAGTTTCTGCATTTCATTGCAAGCTCTTCATCATTCAATGCAAGAAAACCACCGATGTTCACCAGTGCATCTTTCTTTGCACTCATTGTTGCACCATCTGCATATGAAAACATTTCCTGCGCAATCTCGAGAACGGATTTATTTTCAAATCCTTTTTCTCTTTTCTTTGATGAAGTAATGCATTCTCTGCAAACCTGCAAGCATCGAGGAAGAGTGGTATCCTATATTTTTTACAGACGGCTTTTACGTCCTTTATATTTTGCATTGAAACAGGCTGTCCACCTCCGGAATTATTTGTAACAGTCATCATACAAAGAGGAATATTTTCCACTCCTTTTTCTTTAATGAATGCTTCAAGTTTTTCTACATCCATATTTCCCTTGAAATCTGCTCTCTGCTCGGGATGTTTACCAATCTCGTTTAGAAGATCTTCTGCTTCAGCACCTGTAAACTCAATGTTTGCTCTTGTTGTGTCAAAGTGAGTGTTGTTTGGAAAATATTTTCCCGGTCCCCCAACTATTGAAAATAAAATTTTCTCTGCTGCTCTTCCCTGGTGAGTCGGGATAATGTATTTCATATGAGTTATTTTTTTAACCGCATCTTCAAATCGGTAAAAACTTTTAGAACCAGCGTATGATTCATCGCCTTCCATTATTCCTGCCCACTGCTTTGCACTCATTGCTGACGTTCCGCTGTCTGTCAGCAGATCAATAAGTACATCATCGGCGTGTATCATAAACGGGTTATAACCGGCATCAGCCAAAATTTTTTCTCTTTCTTCACGTGTGGTAAAGCGGATTGGCTCAACTGATTTTATTTTGAATGGTTCGATGATGGTTTTTGGTTTCATTGTTTATCTCAAATAGATTGGTGATTATTACTAATGCAAATTTACAAAATGAAAAGCTACTTTGTTTAGTTTTTCTTTATCAATTCACATAAGTGTGATTTCAATAAGAAATCTGAATTATAGCCACAAGACATCGCTTCAGTCCGATCAGCAAATTATTATTGCCTTTGGCGATAAGATAGGATAATTTTTACTGAACAATTTTTAATAATTAGTGAGGTGCGTAATGGATTCAAACGAAACTATCACTCCAACTGAAGAAACCAGTAGTGCTGGCAGTGAACTAAGTCATTCAGATAAAATGATAGGAGTTTTTTCCGAGCCGGCAAAGACGTTCTTCCTTACTTCAAAATTTCCTCCTCGAACTAAAGATTGGGTCATTCCTGTTCTGATTCTCTTCTTTGTTGCTGCTTTAATCCGAATTATTGCTATGACGAATGAAGAAGTTTATTTCGATGCAAAGAAACAAGGAATTGAACGCATTGAAAAAATGGTTGAGAGTGGAACCCTGACGCAGGAACAGGGAGATGAAGCTATAAATGCAGTTGACCAACAAATGGAATTTATGAATGGACCTGTTGGTTGGGTTATCACAATCGCAACTACACTTATTTTTGGTTTTGTTGTGTTCATAATAATAGTTGGCATTTATTATCTGCTTATCAAATTTTTATTGAAAGGTGAAGGAACATTCTCTTCAGCTCTTGTTGCTAATGGACTTACGATTTATATCAGCATTCTCCAAATGATTGTTGCTGGTATTTTGACTATGCTTTTGGGAAAAATGATTATGGATACAAGTTTGGCTTCACTTATGGGAAGTGATAAAATGACATTAACGGGATGGTTCTTAGCCAAAATTGATCCTATAAGTATTTGGGCTTACATTGTTTTATCCATTGGACTGGCAAAAATGTTTAAATCAGAATCAACCGGAAAATATTATGCACTTGTATTTCGGTGTATGGTTAATCGGAATGTTCATTTTGTTCCAGCTTGCACAGGCAGTTCCATTCCTTCAAAATTTTATGCAATAAGTTTCAAATAATTGAATTCAAGTGAGACTCATCTTAGATGATGAGTCTCACTTTAACATATTTTTAAATCACACTCTGCGGATCAACATCATAAATCAACCTGACATCTTTATATCTCGATTTCCTGTTAAACTCAGCGAACGAATCGAGAATAGCTTTTCTTAAGGTCTTTCCACCAGCATCAGTTTCTTTCGGAGATTTAATTAATATTTGATAACGGAATTGTCCTTTAAGTTTTGAAATTAAAGCTGGGGTCGGAGGCGATATTTTTAACCACTTACGAAATTTTTTCAATTCATTGTAGTAGGCGGTTATTGCACCTTTTGCTTTTTCATTAGATTGATCTTTAGTTTCAATTAAAGCAATTCTTGTAAAAGGAGGAAAACCCATTTTTTCTCTATCAGCAATTTCTTTTTCGTAAAAGCCTTTGTAATTATTATTCAATACCATTTGCAGAGCAAAATGTTTTTCATTCTGTGTCTGAATTATTACTTCACCGGGTGATTTACTTCTGCCAGCTCTTCCGGAAACCTGAGTTAGTAATTGGAATGTTCTTTCATCTGCCCGGAAATCGGGAAGCCACAGAGTTGTTTCGGCAGAGATGACACCGACAAGTGTCACACGTGAAAAGTCTAAACCTTTAGAAACCATTTGCGTTCCAACTAAAACATCTGTCTCTCCGCTACCAAATGAAATAAGTATCCTGCTCAATGCAGATTTTTTAGTTATGGAATCAGAATCTATTCTGCTCATCTTAACATTCGGGAAATAAAATTCCAGTTCGTCTTCGACTCTTTCAGTTCCGGTTCCAAAATATTTTATTTGAATCGAACCACAATGAGTGCATGCACGGGGAACATCCTTTATCAATCCACAATAATGACATTCGACATTATTTTTATTTATATGATAAACCATCGGGACTGAACAATTATCACAAGTTTCAACTTCACCGCAATCAGTACAATAAATTTGAGTTGAAAATCCTCTTCTGTTTTGTAAAATGATCACACCTTCACTTCGCTTTATTCTATCTTCAATCTTATCAAGCAGGAGTTTAGAAAAAATATTTTCCATTCTCTTTTTTATTCTTTCCTTTTTCACATCAACCAGTGTGATTACGGGAAGCTTTGCATTATCAATTCTTTCAGGAAGTTCTAAAAGATTATACTTCCCTGTTTTAGCGTTATACATACTCTCAATGGAAGGCGTAGCCGAACCTAATAAAACTGGACAGTCCGCAATACTTCCAAGCATAATTGCAGAATCGCGTGCATTATATTTCGGAACCATATCAGCCTGTTTATAGCTTGCATCGTGCTCTTCATCAATAACAATAAGTCCAATATTTTTCAACGGTGCAAATAATGCTGACCTTGCACCGATTACAACACTTGATTTCCCTTTGCATATTCTCTGCCAGGAATCAAATCGTTCACCGGGAGACATTCTGCTATGCAACACAGTAACTTCATTTCCAAAAACATTGAAAAACCTTGATGTGATTTGAGGAGTTAGAGAAATCTCGGGAACGAGTATCATTACAGTTTTTTTCTGATCAAGAACTTTTTTTGCAAGTTCGATATAAACCTGAGTTTTTCCACTTCCTGTTACACCGTGCAGTAAAAAAGTTTTGAAACTTTCTTCATCAATTACTTTTGAAACTTCACTTATTACTTCAGCCTGATGCTTTGAGAGAGAAAACGTTGTCTGATCCTCTCTGTATTGCTCTACATATCTGCGGTCAATTTCCTGTTCATAAATTTTAACTAATCCTTTGGTGGCAAGAGAATCAAGGGAAGATTTTGAAGAAGATGTTTTATTCAGCAGTTCAGAAACGGGCAGCCCTTTTCCCTTTGCATTGACTAATTCTAAAAGCAGCTTAACTTGTTTTGGAGAACGTCTTTCGATTTCGGGGAAAATAGAATAAATCTCCCCAACCTTTTTATTCAGCTTAACATAATTAACTGTCTTTGCTTTAACCTTAGCGGCTTGAAGCTGATCGAGTAGAGTCACTAATCCATTTTCCTGCAAGGTTCTGAGAGTGGAATAAATATTTTTTTTCTTTACAAGCTTCTGAAGCTGATGAAGACTGATTTCTTTTTTCTCAGAGAGCACTTTAAGAATCTTTGCTCTGGTTGATGTTTTATTTTTTTCTTTTGATAAATAATGAGCGCAGGCATTCTGGTCAGGAATTATTTTTCTTTTGGATTCAACCTCTGAACCGTATGGAACTGCAAGCTTTAAAGCCTCACCAAATGAACATAGATAATAATCAGCAAGCCACTGGTAGAATTTCAAACCTAACGCATCTACAATCGGCTGTTCATCAAGAATATCAATTATAGGTTTTATTTCATCTTTAACAGATGAGGTTTTAAGACGATTGATTATAAACCCGGTGAGTGTTCGCTTGCCAAATGGAGCTACAGCTCTCACACCAATCTTTACTTGCTTTTCAAGTTCTTTGGGAACAAGGTATGTAAAGGCTTTTCGAAATGGTAAGGGAAAAACTATTTCAACATACATTAAAATTTATACGATTATTCTTCATTAAGATATTTGCTAAGATCAACCAGGTTATCACTATCAACATTTGCACTAAACATTTCAAACTTTAAAGTTTTAATTGAATTATCCCACATTATTCTTTTGTATTCTTCAGAGACTATCACTTCACCGTTTGTAGAAATAATACTGTCTTCCAACTGTATAGTTATGAAATAGAATGGTTCCTCGTAAATTATACCTTCAACCTTTGATATATCATCAAATGAATATTTTACGCTGCCATTCAGTTGACCATCCGAGTTAAAAAGTTTTCTGTCTAAAATATTTTTACCTTCATCCCGCATCTGCTTAACGAATTCATCACCTTTTAACAATTCCTGGAATAACTGTTTTTTATCCTCCTCAAGCTCTGAAACATTCATTGCATCAGATTTAATATCGGACACATTCAAAGTAACAGTACCAGATTTTTCATCATCTAAATTTACTTCGTAGGAAACAGTATGAAAAACAAGACAGCCCTGAACTGATATAGTTAATAGAAACATACTTAAAAGTTTTTTTATGCTTGTCATTTAGAAATCCTTTTTTTGAAATTAACTAACATTGTAAAGCTAAATCGGTAATCCTTAAAAAAAAAGTTAAGATTTTAACTATGTGATTATTATAAAAAATGAAAGTTTCGCTCGACTTACTTATTTTAATTACAAGCTAATCAAAAAAAATGCAAAATGGTTCAGAGTGCTTTAAAACAACTAAGAAATGCAGTGGTTGTCCTGCTCCTTTTAATAGGAACAGGAACAATTGGCTATATGATTATTGAGGGTTGGAATGTTACAGATGCCCTTTATATGGTAATCATAACTATTACTACAACTGGTTTCGAAGAGGTTCACCCTTTATCGGGAAGCGGCGAAGTATTTACTCTCTTTCTTGTTTTAGTAAGTTTTATAACCGTATTTTATATTGGCGGAATAGGTATTCACATTCTTATTGAAAGTAAAATTTTCAGGAGAAGGAGAATGGAAAAAAAGATCGAAAAATTAGAAAATCATTACATTGTATGTGGCTATGGGAGAATGGGTACACATATCTGTGAAGAATTAACTCATGAAGGAGTTACCTTTTGTGGTGATCGAAAATAATCCGGCTAATCACCTACTGCTGGATGAGATAGGATACATTTATGATTCCGGGGATGCTTCACACGACAGTACTCTCGAAAGAGTTGGGGTAAAGAGAGCGAAGGGCTTAATTGCAACTTTACCAAATGATGCCGAAAATGTATTCGCCACCCTTTCAGCAAAATTTCTTAATCCGAAAATTTTTGTGGTCGCAAGAGCGGTTGAGGATGAAACAGAACCTAAACTATTAAAAGCAGGAGCCGACCGAGTAGTTAAACCTTACGAACTTGGCGGAGTGAGAATGGCTTCGCTAATGCTGAGACCAGGAGTTGCAGATTTTATAGAGATTGTTGCTGCTAATCGTAACCTGGATCTTCAAATAGAGGAAATAGTTGTAAAGAAAGGTTCCAAAATGCATAAGAAATCTTTAGCAGAACTTCCCATCCGTACAGAGTTCAATACGATAATAGTTTCTATTCAGAATGATGAAAAAGGGATATTTGTTTACAACCCAAAAGGTAACACTGTTGTTGATGAAGGTAACAAACTAATAGCAATAGGCGAGAAGAATAATTTAAATCGTTTAAAAGAATTTTAAAATTAAATAACTGCGGGTTCCAATAATTTCAACTCTTTTGTTATTCGTATTCAATTCTGCTTTAACTCCAACAGGTAAAGTGAATTTATCAACAACGTGACCAAATGATAAACCATAAATAACAGGGATTCCAAGATTTCCCAATCTATCTTTCAAAACTTCCATAAGAGAAAAAGAACCTTTAAAAGATGGATTTGTTTTATTTGGCTCACATAATTTGAACACTCCAAGCGCAATTCCTGCAGCATCCTCAAATTTACCAGCCTGAATCATTTGAGTTAGCATTCTGTCTACTCGATATGGTTCTTCGATAAACTCTTCAAGAAATATAATTTTACCTGAGTAATCAACATCGTACTCAGTTCCGATAAGTGAAACAGCGATTGATAAATTCCCTCCGATCAATTCGCCTTCCGCTATTCCTTCTGAAATAACAGTGATGCCGTACGGATTATAATTATTATGCAGTTTTTGAATTTGTTAATTCCAGTTCGAATGTGGGATCCATCAAAACTTCTTCAAAATTTCTTACGCTGAATTTGCTAAAAGTTGAAATTGAAACCGGACCGTGAAATGTAATAAGATTACTATTTTTATAAATAGCGTAACAAAGTGCAGTTACATCACTGAATCCGATTAAAGGTTTTGGGTTATTTTCTATCAAGTCATAATCCAGGAAAGGAAGAATTCTTGCACAGCCATAACCACCGCGAGCACACATAATTCCCTGCACATCCTTTCTTTCAAACATTTCATTCAAATCAGCAGCACGTTCTTCATCTGTTGCAGAAAAATACCCGTTCTTCTGCATCAACCGGTCAGAATAAGTCACTCTAAAACCAAGATTATACAGAATTATCTATTGATTCTTCTTTTTCTTCTTCCGTGATATAACTGCCCGGAGTTACCAGTGCTATTGTATCTCCTTGCTTAAGTCTCGCTGGTTTTATAAGACTTTTTATTCTGGCGTTTGACTTATCTGAAAATGATTTAGGAAAAGCAGTTGCAGCAACAGAAGCAGCTGATATTGTCTTTATGAAGTTTCTTCGTTTCACTAAAATTGATTTAACACTTTATTCTTATATCTACTGCAAAGATATTATTATCCTCAGTAACTACAAGCGGATTTAAATCGCATTCAGTGAATTTCTTTATGATCGAGCATCATCTGCGCAACTGATTTGAATGTGTTCTTAATTTTATCCATATCAATAGATGTTTCACCGCGAACACCCTGAATAATTTTTCCAATTTTAGTTTTGTTTATCATTTCATCAACATCGAAATCAGTTAAGTATGCTGAGCGAATGACAGTGTCCTCTAAATACTCAACATATTTTCCACCCGTACCAAACATGATCATCGGACCAAAACTTGGATCGCGAAAGCCGCCAACCAACAGTTCAAACTTTGTATTTATGTATGATTGTATGAGAAAAGAATCAAGCTGAATATTTTGTTCGCTGAAATTTAAATACATTTTATCTGCGTGCTCTAAAAGTTCATCTTTAGTTTTGATGTTTAAAACAACCCCTTTTAAATCTGATTTATGAATTATTTTTTCGCCAACTGCTTTTAAAACAACAGGAAATTCGACTTCTATATTTTTTAATTCTTCATAATTATGTATTTGTGTTCTGATGATCGGTAGTTTGTAATGATCCGAAATTTTAATTACATCTTCCTGTGAAAGGAAATTATCTTTTCTAAATGAAATGTCTTTAAGATGTACTGACTTTGGTTGGAATCTGTTTTTATTCGATGGTTTATTTTTGAATTTTAGCATATTGCCAATTACAACTGCAGGATCTTCAGGTCTTCTGAATAATGAGCGTTTTGTTTTGTGATTCCTTCCTGTACTTTTCCCAGAATTCAGGTAAGGGCATTACGACTTGGAATATCGGTTTATCACTATCTATTTCGTTTATACCCTCGATTACAGGCATTGCAGGAACCATAATCGGTTCAACAAAAACAGAAATAACAGCATCAACATTTTTATCTTCAACCAAAATTTCATTTACCTGTTTGAATTGTTCAGCACTTCCGCCTGGAAGAAGATCAACAGGATTATTTACACTTCCTTGCGGATGAACAATTTCTCTTAATTTTGATTTTGTTTCAGATAGTGAGTTCTGCTAAAGTCAAATTATTTTTCTCAAGAGTATCAACTGTGAGTATTGCAGGTCCGCCAGCATTTGTAACAACTGCAACCCGATTTCCCTTTAGCATCGGGAAATCTTCAAAACCTTTTGCAGTGTTGAACATATCATTCAAATCATCGGCACGTATAATTCCAAATTGTTGAAGCACTGCATCAACAACTTTATCACTGCTGCCAAGAGCGCCTGTATGTGATGAAGCAGCTTTAATTCCACTTGATGTTCTGCCACCTTTAAGAATAATTACTGGCTTTGAAATCTTCTCATCAATAAAATATTTAATGAAATTCTTCTCCGTCTTCAAAACTTTCAAGATAGTAAGTTATCACACTCACATTTTTATCCTTCTCCCAAAACTCAAGAAGATCATTTTCAGTGACATCAGCTTTATTGCCCACACTAATGAATTGTGAAAATCTGATATCGGTCTCTCTCAATGAATTCAATACTGCAGCACCGATTGCACCGCTCTGAGAACAGAATGCCATTTTACCATTACGTGGCTCTTCAGCAACAAAGGTTGCATTCATTTTAATTTCAGGAAGAGAATTAATTATTCCCATACAATTTGGTCCGACTAATCTTGCACCCGATTTCTTCACAAGTTCCAGAATTCTTTTTTCTTCCTGCTCACCTTCTTTTCCTGTCTCTTTAAATCCTGCCGTAATCAGGATTAGTGCTTTAGTGCCTTTTGCTGTTAATTGTTTAATTGAATCTTCAACAAACTGTTTGGGAACCATAATTATTGCAAGATCAATTTTTTCCTTGACAGATTCTATTGTTGGATAACATTTATAACCAAGTATTTCATCCGACTTCGGATTGATAAGAAAAAGTTTTCCGGCGTATCCGTATTGCTTTACCGATTTTGTTAATTCATAGCCAAGAGATTTTGGTTTTGAAGAAGCTCCCACAACACATAATGATTTGGGGTAAAAATAATCTTGAAAGACAGAATCCATTGAATTTCCTGAAAATTTAGAATGTTCTAGTCAAACTTAATCCATTCTGCTGAAAAATTCTGCTTTTTATTAAAACTGATGCAAAAAACACTTGAATATTGCGAACTAAATTTTTGGTGTGAAAAATTAAATCAGTAGTTATACTTTAATGATAAGAATAAGAGTTGTTGATCTTTCTGAAATAAAGCTCCGCTGCATTGAAGAAAGCTGGTATTGTGCCACCCGTGATATTAGTTTTCTCTTGTCTGCCTCTGGCAGAGCAGACGGGGCTTTTTATTTGCGAGGATATGCAAAGAATTGTATGGAACTGATAATTAAATTTAAGAAGGGCGTGATGCATCACGCTCCTACTACTTACTACCTACTAATCACTATTCATTAAGTTTGAATTCCCTCCCCTTTTGGCTATTTTTGACTTCATTTTTTTAGAAAAACGAAACTTTAATGAGATATCCGTACGCTGAAATAGAATCTAAATGGCAGAAATTCTGGGAAGAAAAACAGGTTTATAAAACTGACTTTTCAAATACAGATAAAAAGCTTTATCACTTGAATATGTTCATTTATCCTTCCGGTTCAAAGCTTCATACCGGACATTGGTATCACTACGGTCCTTCAGATTCGTGGGCTCGTTATAAAAGATTGAGAGGCTACAATGTTTTTGAGCCGATGGGTTATGATGCTTTTGGATTACCTGCTGAGAATTATGCGATTCAAACAGGAATTCATCCGCAGGACAGCACGATAAAAAATATCAAGGACATCAAAGAACAGTTAAAGCGGATCGGTTGTATGTATGACTGGAATGCTGAGTTGATGACTTGCTGTACCAGAATACTACAAATGGAATCAATGGCTTTTCTTCAACTTTACAAAAAAGGATTAGCTTACAGAAAAAAAGCTCCTGTTAATTGGTGTCCGAAAGATCAAACTGTTCTTGCAAACGAACAGGTTCACGATGGAAAATGTGAAAGATGCGGAACAGATGTAATTCAAAAAAATCTATCATCAATGGTTTTTTAAGATAACTGATTACGCAGAAGAATTACTTCAAGGATTAGAATACGATCAACTGGCCTGAAAAAACAAAACTTATGCAGCGCAACTGGATTGGAAAAAGTGTTGGTGCTGAAGTTGATTTTAAATGCGATGGTTCAGATGATATCAATCAAAATTTTCACAACAAGACCAGACACTCTATTCGGTGCAACTTATATGGTTCTTGCACCCGAACATCCACTTGCTGATAAGTTGACTTACTAGCGGAGCATACAAAACTAAAGTTGAAGAATACAAAGAATCGATTAAATCATTAACGGAAATAGAAAGAACCTCAACTGTAAAAGAAAAGACTGGAGTATTCACTGGAGCTTTTGCAATCAATCCGGTTAACAATAAAAAAATTCCTATCTGGATTGCTGATTATGTTTTACTGACATATGGAACCGGTGCAATTATGGCTGTTCCGGGTCAGGATGAAAGAGATTGGGAGTTTGCAGAAAAATTTGATCTTCCAATAATCAGAACAGTTCAGCCACCGGATGATTTTACTGGTAAAGCATATCTGGAAGATGGTCCGGCAATCAACAGCGATTTTCTAAATGGATTTTATGTTGATGATGCAATAAAGAAAATAAATAATTGGCTCGAAGAGAAAGGAATTGGTAAAGCAACAATTAATTATCGATTGAGAGATTGGCTTATTTCACGACAAAGATATTGGGGAACTCCAATTCCAATTATTCATTGTGAAAAATGTGGCGAAGTTCCTGTTGATGAAAATGATCTTCCAGTTGAACTCCCTTATGATGTTGATTTCAAGCTTGGTGGAGAATCACCTCTAGCAAGAAATGAAAAATATATAAATGTTAAGTGTCCGAAGTGCGGTGCAAATGCTAAACGCGATCCTGATACAATGGATACGTTTGTTGATTCATCGTGGTATTATTTCAGATTTCTTAATCCAAATTTCTCAGAAGCAATTTTCGATAAATCAATCGCAGACAAATGGGTTCCTGTTGATATGTATGTCGGGGGTGCTGAACATGCAACTATGCATCTTTTATACGCAAGATTTATTCATAAATTTTTACGTGATCTTGGAATTAGCAAAAGGAGATGAACCGTTCCAGACACTAGTTCACCAGGGAACAATTACAAATGCTGGTGCAAAGATGTCAAAGTCAAAAGGAAATGTTGTTAATCCTGATTTGTTCACTTCAAAGTTTGGATCTGACGTATTTCGACTTTACCTAATGTTTATGGGCCCTTACGATATGGGTGGGGACTGGAGTGATAAAGGCATTTCCGGCACAGATCGTTTTGTGAATCGTGTTTATGATTTGTTCAATGAATTTAAAGATTTGCGAAATCAAACAACCACAAAAGAAAAATACGATTTGAATTCTCTTTCGGACACTGATAAGTTTATCTACAGAAAAGTAAATCAAACACTTACACAAGGTTGGAGAAGAAATAAATCATTTCCGCTTCAATACTGCAATTGCAACGATGATGGAATTGTTGAATAACCTTAAAGATCTTTCAACTTGTTCCAAAGAAATTCAATTGTATACTTTTCAGAGATTGGCAATTATGGTATCTCCACTTGCACCTCATCTCGGAGAGGAATGCTGGAGTTTGCTCGGCAATCAAACATCTATATTTGAAAAGCCATTTTGGTATGCTTTTGATGAATCAGCACTTATTGAAGATACAGTAAGCATCGCTGTTCAGGTTAACGGAAAACTCAGAGCAACGGTTGATGTTCCATTAGACAGCGAACAAGATGAAGTTAAGAAAGTAGTCTCTAGTGAAGAGAAAGTAATAAGGCACACAGCGGATAAATCAATCGTTAAAGAGATTTACGTAAAGAATAAGATTTATAACATTGTAGTTAAATAATTAATGGCACGCAGATGACGCTAATTAATCAGATCAGCACAGATAAGTCAAATCTGTGTTCATCAGTGTTCTATTTCCCTAAAATGAATTATTAAGGAATTAATAATGTTAGATATAAAATTAATAAGAGATAATCCTGAATTAGTTAAAACAAGGGATTGCCAACAAAAACGAAAAAGATCGTGTTGATGAAATACTTAGACTCGATGAGAAGCGTAGAAAAATAATTTCTGAAGTTGAAGAACTAAAAGCGAAGAAGAACCAGGTATCTGCAAAAATTCCTCAGATGAAAAAAGCAGGTGAAGACACAACAGAAATCTTTGCTGAGATGAAAATGGTTTCGGATAACATATCTGAAATGGATACCCTGCTAAAAAATATCGAGAACAAACTAAATACTATTCTGATGTTCATTCCTAACCTTCCACATTCATCAGCTCCAATCGGAAAAACTGCAGAACAAAATGTTGAAGTAAGAAAATGGAACCCTGATGGTTTTTCATTTGAGAAAAAAGAAAAAACACTTGATCACATCGAGCTTGGAAAGAAACTGAATATTCTTGATTTTGAAAGAGGTGCAAAGGTATCCGGCTCCGGTTTCCCGGTTTATATTGGCAAAGGTGCAACATTAGAAAGAGCACTGATTAACTTCATGCTGGATTATCACTTAGCTAATCACGATTATAAAGAAGTGTTTCCTCCTTTCCTCGTTAACAAAGAATCTATGTATGGAACAGGTCAACTTCCGAAGATGGAAGATGATATGTACTGCATCGAGAAAGATGGTTTGTATCCAATTCCGACTGCAGAAGTACCAATAACAAATCTTCATCGTGATGAGATGTTAACTGAAAAGGATTTGCCTATCAGATATGTCGGCTACTCAGCGTGCTTTAGAAGAGAAGCCGGATCGTACGGGAAAGAATCAAAAGGGTTTTTGCGCGTTCATCAATTCAACAAAGTCGAGATGGTAAAAATTGTAAAACCGGAAACTTCTTATGATGAACTTGAATATCTTGTAAGCGATGCCGAGGATATTCTTAAGGCATTAAAAATTCCCTATCGTATTCTGATGCTTTGCACTGGCGATTTGAGTTTTTCTGCTGCTAAATGTTACGACATTGAAACATGGTCACCTGCAGAACAACGATGGCTGGAAGCTTCTTCCTGCAGTAACTTTGAGGATTTTCAGGCAAGAAGAGCAAGTATTCGTTTTAAAAGAGATGGAACAAAAAAACCTGAATTTGTTCATACTCTTAACGGATCGGGTTTAGCCACAAGCAGACTAATGGTTTCGTTGCTTGAAACCTACCAAACACTTGAAGGAACCATAAAAGTCCCGAAAGTGTTACAAAAATACACTGGATTCGCAGAGATCAAGTAAGCATTTTGCCTTTCATAATCATTAACAATTATTTATCCAATCGTTATTGATATTATCGCTATTAAGAGTAAGATTAAGCCGAAGAATCAGAATATTAATTGAAAAATCTTTATACACTAAAAAAATATTTCGTTCGTTACAAAAAGAAACTTTTATTCGGTTTCATTTTTATTTTTCTTTCCAACATCGGAACTGTTTACGTGCCATTGCTGATGAAAGATTCGATTGATGCACTTCAATCTCAGGGAGATCAGGTAAAGGTCCTTAACGAATTAACAGACACTCTTCAAGTAAACTCAGCTGATGGATCGGCACTAAAAGATTCAATTAGTTTAATCCAAAGTGAGATTAGTGACGTCAATAATACCGCAGGTAATTTGCTTTTAAAATATGCTTTGATGATTGTTGGCGCATCTTTATTTGCAGGAATTTTCAGATTTATGATACGACAAACAATAATAGTTGTATCCAGAGAAATCGAATACGATTTACGTGGAGATTTCTGGAAACACATTCAAAAGCTACCACTCAGATATTTCCAAAATACTGCCACTGGAAATATAATGGCTCACGCAACAAATGATATAAATGCTGTCAGGATGTTTATTGGTCCTTCTGTTATGTATTCCATTGATACTTCCGTAAGATTAGTTATGGTGTTAATCCTGATGCTTTCGTTAAACACAAGCTTAACCATTTATGCGCTTTTACCGCTACCGCTTCTTTCTATACTTGTTTACAAAGTTGGAAAACTCATTCATTCGAAGTTTACTAAAATCCAGGAAAAATTTGCTCAACTTACAACACTTGCTCAAGAAAATTTCTCTGGAATCAGAGTTATCAAATCTTACGTTCGTGAAGAAAGTGAAATGAAACGTTATGCTGAACACAGCCAGGATTATCTTAAAAAAAATATGAACCTTGTACGGACACAAGCACTCATTATGCCCATCCTCTTTCTGATAACCGGCTTGTCAATTATCGTTGTAATCTGGATGGGTGGTACAAAAGTAATTAATGGCGAATTAACTTTAGGTGAAATCACGGCTTTTATTGTTTATCTAGGAATACTTATTTGGCCAATGATTGCATTTGGCTGGGTTATAAATATTATCCAGCAAGCTGAGGCAAGTATGAAAAGACTGAACAAAATCTTTTCAGAACCTTATGAAATTACTGAAACTGAAAACACAAATTATTCAATTAAAAAAATTAATGGGGATATTGAATTCAGGAATGTATCCTTTCGTTATAATGAAAACAGTCCTTTCATACTGAAAAATGTAAATTTAAAAATTCAGTGCTGGCTCAACGCTTGCCATCATGGGTTATACCGGTTCTGGTAAAACATCTTTAATAAATCTCGTCCCTCGCTTATATGAATGCACAGAAGGTGAAGTTTTAATCGATGGAATAAATGTTAAAGAAATTCCGCTTGATATGCTTCGAACAAATATAGGAGTTGTTCAACAGGAATCATTTTTATTCTCTGATACAGTTCTCAATAACATTTCCTATGGAAGACGTGAAGTTGATAAGTCTCTCGTTAATCATGTTGCAGCAATTGCACAGTTTGATAAAGATGTTCAGGAATTTCCATTGAAGTATGAAACGATCGTTGGAGAAAGAGGAATAACTTTTTCCGGAGGACAAAAGCAGAGAGCTTGTCTGGCCCGAGCATTAGCTATCGATCCGAAAATATTAATTCTTGATGATTCATTTTCAGCAGTTGATACAAGCACCGAAGAAGAAATTCTGAAAAACCTCAAAAACTTTATGAGAGAAAGAACAAGCATAATTATAAGTCATAGAATTTCAACCGTCAAAGATGCTGATAATATAATAGTGTTAGCAGACAGTAAAATTGCAGAAGAAGGCACTCACGAAGAGCTGGTTTCTAAAGGCGGCATCTACGCTGATCTTCATTACAAACAATTACTTGAACAGGAACTTGAAGAGATAAAATAAAAAATGAGTGATTATAAAAGCGAAGAAGAAATATTAGGTAAAGCTTACGATGCAAAGCTGATGAAGAGACTTCTCAGCTATATTAAGCCTTATAAGAATTACGTAATATTTGCAATTTTACTCAATGTAGTTGTTGCTGCACTAGGACCAATTCGTCCTTATTTAACCAAAATAGCTGTTGATGACTATATCGCAAATTCAGATTATAACGGATTGCTAATAATAAGTTTGGCTTTATTTGGCTCACTACTTTTTCAGGCCGTCATACAATACTTCCTTACTTACTTTACCCAGTATCTTGGACAAAAAACTTTATTTGATCTGAGAACTCAGATATTCAATCACATTCAGAAACTTGCACTTAAATTCTTTGACAGAACACCAATCGGAAGACTGGTTACCCGCGCAACAAATGATGTTGAAGCATTAGGTGAGCTTTTCTCTTCTGGAATTGTGATGGTCTTTAGTGATATATTCATAATCCTTTGGATACTCGGCTTTATGTTCTTTATGGATTTCAGTCTTTCACTTGTTACTCTTTCTGTGCTGCCTGTTTTAATCTACGGTACATTTTTATTCAGAAGGAAAGCAAGAGAAAGCTACAGAGATGTAAGACTTCATCTTGCCAGATTAAATTCCTATATGCAGGAACATGTAACCGGAATGAGTGTAGTTCAAATATTTAATAAAGAAAAGGATGAGTTTAAAAAGTTTTCCGCTATCAACAGTGACTATCGACAGGTAAACATAAAATCAATTTTTTACTATGCTATATTTTATCCAACCGTTGAATTGTTAAGTTCAATTGCAATCGGATTAATTATCTGGTACGGCGGAGGTGAAATAATTCAGGGAACACTTACTATCGGAGTTCTTTTCGCGTTTATACAATACACCGAAATGTTTTTCAGACCTATCCGTGATCTTTCAGAAAAATACAACATAATGCAAACCGCAATGGCTTCGTCGGAAAGAGTATTTAAATTGCTTGATAATAAAACGATGATTCGCAATCCTGAAAATCCAGCAAAGCTGGAAAATGTTAAGGGAAAAATTGAGTTTAAAAATGTTTGGTTCGCTTACAATAATGATGAGTATGTATTAAAAGATATTTCATTCAGTATTAATCCTGGAGAAAGAATAGCAATCGTTGGGCATACGGGTGCAGGTAAGACGAGCATTATAAATATTCTTACCAGATTTTACGATATCAATAAAGGAGAAATACTTCTTGATGGAGTTAATATCGAAAAGCTTGATAAGCGTGAACTACGGAAATATATCTCAATGGTTCTACAGGATGTCTTTTTATTTTCAGGCAATATTAAATCAAATATAAATCTGAATGATGATGAGATAAGTGACGAAAGAGTTTTAGAAGCTGCTCAGAATAGTTGGTGCAGATAAATTTATTGCAGACCTTCCTCAAAAGTATGGTGAGGAAGTAAAAGAACGTGGGGCAACACTTAGCGTTGGTCAGAAGCAGCTTATTTCTTTTGCAAGAGCCCTGGCTTATAATCCCAAAATCCTTATACTTGATGAAGCTACTTCCAGCATTGATACTGAAACTGAACTTCTTATTAAAGAGGCAATCGAAAAACTGATGGTGGGAAGGACAGCTATTGTAATAGCTCATCGGCTTTCGACCATACAAAATGCTGATAAAATCATAGTTTTACACAAGGGAGAAATCAGGGAAACAGGAAATCATCAACAATTGCTTGCAAAAAAGGGAATTTATTATAAATTATACCAGCTTCAATATAAAGATCAGGAAATTTTGGCATCCTGAATTCACCCACTAGCAGGAAGAAGGGAAAAATGGAAAACACACAAACGGACAACACACAATTTATGACCCTCGGTCGTCACATCATCGAAGAACAATCCAAATATGCAGGCGCTACCGGCGAACTTTCAAAATTATTGCACGATCTTTCACTTGCAGCAAAAATTATTTCACTTGAAGTAAACAAAGCTGGATTGGTAGACATTATCGGTTTTACCGGGGATAGTAATGTTCATGGCGAACGTGTAAAAAAGCTTGATATGCTTGCACACGATATGTTAATTAAAGCTATGGATCATGGCGGACATCTTTGCGTAATGGCTTCGGAAGAGGAAGAAGACATTATTCAAATTCCACATAAGTTTAATATTGGTAAATATGTTCTTCTGTTTGATCCTTTGGATGGTTCATCAAACATTGATGCTAACATCAGCATTGGTACTATTTTCTCCATCTATCGAAGAGTTTCACCTGATGGAGAACCTGGAACTATGGAAGATTGTCTTCAACCGGGAATTAAGCAGGTTGCTGCCGGCTATGTTGTTTATGGATCGAGTACAATGCTTGTTTATACTGCAGGTGCAGGTGTTCATGGTTTTACTCTCGATCCTGCGTTTGGAGAATTTCTTCTTTCACATCCAAATATCCAGACACCTAAAAAATCAAAGATCTACAGCATAAACGAAGGTAATTATCTTTACTGGCATCCGGGCTTGAAAAAATATATCAAATACTTACAGGAAGAAGATAAAACCACGAGCCGCCCATATTCGTCCAGATACATTGGTTCGATGGTTGCAGATATTCATCGTAATCTTTTATATGGTGGAATATTTATGTACCCTGCCGACTCAAGAAATCCTCATGGTAAGTTGCGTCTGCAATACGAGTGTAATCCAATGGCATTTATTGTTGAACAGGCTGGTGGCCGGGCTTCAAATGGAAAGATAAGAATTTTAGAAGCTCAACCTGACAAGTTGCATCAGCGAATGCCAATTTTTATTGGAAGCGAAGAAGATGTAAAGATGGTTGAAAAATTTATAGCCGAAGCTGAAGCTCCGGTAAATTAATTCTGCTCAGATATCTTTTTTAATTCGGCATCTATTTTTTGTGCAAGTTCATCTATTGAGGTGCCGACTACTTTAATTTTCGCACTACGTAATGCTACTTTGGGAGGATCTCCCTCACCTTTCATAAACTTGAATAGACAATATCCAAGTCTGTTCTTGTCATTCGTAACCGGAATGTTTTCACTAAAGCTTTCAACAATATTATAAACTTTTTTTTCAAATGAAGAATTTAGGAAATTCAATAGTTCCGGGAGGGGTTAATGTTGTCATATCAATACTTTCAAATTTTGAGTATCAAATTAATTCCAAATAAGGTAAACTTCAATAATTCTTTTAAGTGAAGCTAATATTTGTTTATATTTTACTGCAAATTTTGCTATTAAAATGCTATTAGACATATCTGAATTAAAAAAAATACTTATAATTAGATTGAGCTCGATGGGTGATATACTTCTAACAACCCCATTAGTCCGCTCACTCAAGAAGCAAAACCCGGCAATTCAGATCGATTTTGTACTCAAAGAAGCATTTTTTGAGTTAGTTAAAAATAATCCAAACCTGACGAATATTCATACATATTCAAAACAAAGTTTCGAAAAACAGATGTTGATTAATACTCTGATATCAAACAGCTATGAAATTGTAATCGACTTGCAGAATAACATTAGGTCAAAAGAATTAACAAAACCGCTACACTGTCAAACATTTCGGTTTAAAAAGAATTATGTTAAAAAATTTCTCCTGGTTAATTTCAAGATTAACCGGCTAAAAAACGTTCCCCTAATTCCTGTAAGATATGCTGAAGCTGCGGGAATTAATTTAGATGATGAAGGGCTAGATATATTTACAGATAATGTTGCTGATCTAAGGTTAAACTTGAATGAAAAATATATTGGATTGTGTCCTGGGGCAAAACATTTCACAAAACGCTGGCCAAAAGAATATTTTATTGAGTTAGGAAAGCAGTTGGAAACTGCTGGTTACAAAGTAGTTCTATTTGGCGGACTAAACGAAGAGGAACTTATCAGTGAAATAGCAAATCAACTTAATAGTCCCGTAAACCTTTGCAGTGATAGTATTTTACAAGCAGCTGCTGATATGAAAATGTGCAAAGCTATCTACACAAACGATTCGGGGGCAATGCATCTTGCCTGTGCTGTGAATGTCCCGCCGGTATTTGCTTTCTTTGGATCAACTGTTAAAGAATTTGGTTTTTTTCCATACAAGGCAAATAGTATCGAACTCGACGTAGAAAATCTTCCCTGCCGACCATGCACTCACATTGGAAGAAAGTCCTGTCCACTAATTCATTTTAGATGTATGAAGGATATTAAACCTGAACTTGCATTTAAAAGTTTAAAGAGACTGCTGATAGTATAATGAAAAAAATCTGGCAATTAACTTATAATATATTTTTCATTCCTGTTCTGTATGTGATATTGATTTTCATTTCCATATTCAGTAAAAAGATACGTTCCGGGATATCAGGCAGGAAAAGAATATTTGAAGAATTGATATTAAATCGGTTAACACTAGACTTATCAAAAAAAACTATCTGGTTTCACTCCTCGTCCCTAGGAGAATTTGAGCAAGCAAAACCAATTATTGAAAAACTAAAAAAAGAAACTGATGTAAAAATTGTTGTGAGTTTTTTCTCACCTTCCGGATACGAAAATTCAAGGAAATATCCCTTCGCTGATATAATCACTTACTTGCCATTTGATTCGAAATGGCGAGCAAGGAGATTCATCGAGCTGATATCTCCGAGTATGGCTGTTTTTATGCGCTATGATATTTGGCCGAACCACATATGGACATTGAAGGAAAAGAATATTCCCTGTTTACTGGTGGATGCTACGATGAAGAAAAATTCCCCTCGGAAACTGCCATTAATAAAATCATTTCACAAATACCTCTTTGAGGATTTTAGCAAAATTTTAACAGTATCCGAAGAGGATGCTGATGGTTTTAAAAGTTTTAATTGTAAGAAAGTTAAAATAAAAGTAGTTGGCGACACGAGATTTGACAGAGTTTACAGCAGAAGCCTTGCATCAAAAGAAAGTAAAATCATCAACAAAGAAGTTTTAAAGGGCAGCAAAGTGTTGGTTGCCGGAAGCACCTGGCCACAGGATGAGGATGTAATCATTCCTTCATTTCTTAAATTATTAAAATATGATAATAATGCAGTGATGATAATCGCGCCACACGAACCAACTCTTCTGCATCTGGAAAAATTAGAACACGAATTTGCCGGTCAAACATCGTTCATCAGACTATCTAACATCAATAATTATACTGATCAGAAAATAATAATTGTAGATTCAATCGGAGTGCTATCAATTCTGTACAATTATGCTGATGTAGCTTTCATTGGCGGCAGCTTTAAGATTAATGTTCACAATGTTCTTGAAGCGGCAGTTTATGGAATGCCAGTTTTATTCGGACCAAAAATTGAAAACTCGCAAGAGGCAAATAAATTGGTAGAAGCCGGTGGAGGAATAATAATCAAAAACAAAAATTCATTTTACAGGTCATTGAGAAAATTATTTTCTGATGAAAAATTATTGATAGAAAGTGGGAGAAAGTCTTACGAGTTTGTTCACAACAATGTCGGAGCTACTGATCGGATAATAAAGGAAATTTTTAGTTCCTGATTTTTTTACATATACTTCTTACGTAATACTTTCATATGATGTTTCTCATGCCCGGCAATCATAAACAGAATTGCTAAAACGGTAACAGAAGTTTCACTAGCAAAGCCTCTCTTCCAAAGCATCTCCGGTGTAAAACTTCGGAACAGCAAAAGATTTGATTCCCTGAGTAATCGAAATTCATAGTTTAATTCAAACAATTCGCGCCTGTTAAAATTGCCTTCTTTTACATACTCATCCTGCTCAAAACCCGGCAGGGATTTTTTTTCTGCTCTGGCAATGCATAGAGCACGATATGCGAAAACTCTTTCAGTATCGAGCAAATGACCAACCATTTCCTTCACCGTCCATTTACCATCAGCGTAGCGGTAATTTCCTTTGTGTTCCGAAAATGAGTTCAGAACATCCTGAGTAATTTTACCTTGATCATTCAGTATCTTCAGGATGTCATCGCCTTCAACAAGCTTAATATAATTCTCGTAGTAAGGTGCATAATCGCCTTGTTCTGGTCTCATTTTTTCTCTCGCTAATTAAATTTATTTCCAAATTTTTACTTCGAAAACTCCATCAGATGAAGCAACACCCCGCAACATACTTGGAGTATTGAAAGTGCATTCAAAATTATAATTATTATCAACTGAAATTATTCCTCCTGAATCATCGGGCAAAATATCAAAAATAACTTTTTCTGTTGCCTGCTGTAAAGTGTATCCTTCATACTCCATTAAAACTGAAACCTGGTAACAAGCCGCATGTTTAATAAAGAGTTCACCAATACCGGTAGCTGAAACACCGCAAGTTTTATTATTGGCATAAGTTCCTGCATTGATGATTGGTGTATCGCCAACTCTACCGGGCATTTTGCCTGTTCTTCCACCAGTTGAAGTTGCAGCCGAAATATTTCCAAACTGATCAATTGCTACACATCCAACAGTTCCCCTAGTTTTATCTATCATTCTCTCAAGTGATTCATATCTTTCGTAAACAAAAAAGTATGACGGATCAACAATCTCAACTCCAAACTCGATTCCAAGTTCGTCGGCTCCGTTTCCAGCAAATAAAACATGAGAAGTTTTTTCTTTCACTAATCTAGCTAAAGAAACCGGATTTTTTATTATAGTCACTCCGGCGACCGCACCTGAAGATAAATCTCTTCCATCCATTATTGATGCATCTAATTCGTTCTTTCCTTCAGAAGTAAAAACGGCACCTCTTCCTGCATTGAATAGTGAATCATCTTCCAGAAATCTAACTACCTGTTCAACCGCATCAAGACTACTTCCCCTGCTTGCAAGAATTTCCTGACCAATTTTTAGCGCCTCAGTAAGAGAATTCAAGTAATCTTGTTTTGTTGATTCCTCCATAATCGGATTCAATGCACCGGCACCACCGTGGATTACAATCGTATATTTTCCGTTCGGCTCCTGAGCATAATTATTTCCCACAATTAAGAATAATAAAATGAATGAAAGCTGGATGAATTTTAGGGAGTTTTTCATAAAAAATTCTTTTAAGTTAGAGTTAAGAAGAACTTTAAAATATTTACATGAATAACATAGTAATCTTTCCAGTAATTTTCTTTTTCCTGCATACTTCACCTGCACTGCATGTTGATCCGATAAATTTACGGTGTTGCGAATTTTCAAAGAATGCTGAAAATATTTTCTTTCAGGATGATTCCTTAAAAACTATCTATCTTATAAAACAAAGATGGCACACTGCGGTCGCTTTTAGTGCTACAGATGTGGATTCATTGATTTTACCTGAAGTAAAATATTTTCGGAAAGCTGAACTGATTGACATCGGTTGGGGCGATGAAGCGTTTTACCAATATCCCGACTTTGATTGGGATTTAGCTTACCAGGCTCTTTTCTATTCAACACCAAGCACACTTAGAATTGAAGGAATTTATATCACTATGCAGCAGTACTTTGATATATCGGAGATAGTGATTGAATTAAAAATTAACAATGAACAATTAAGAATTTTATTGAAGTATATAGCTGACACTGTTTGGAAAGATGAAGATGGCAAATATGAAATATTAAGCACTCAATATTTAAATCGAGTTTATTTTTTTAAAGCTAACGGGAATTATCATCTTTTCAATACCTGCAATACCTGGCTTGCAAGAGGATTAAAGCAGTCAGGTTTTGATATTAAAGATGATATAATACTTACCGAACAACTTTTTAATGAAGCTGCAAAAGTCGGGAAAGTGCTAAAAGCAGAATAATCTATAAGTTTGTTGCAAGTGAATGAAAAAATTATAAAAATAAATTTCAAGCAGAAGAAATGAAGTATTACTTTGGCGGATATTACTTAATTAGGTTAAAACCTATACACTTTGGATCAGAGGTTGGTAAATCTGTTTACACTTGTAGTGGATGTATTAACGATAATTTGACAGGCATTTGGGCTTACTCTTGGACTACCGGAAGTAACGAAGCAGCAGAGGTAGCAAAAGATTGTTTTAAATTAACAGATGACAGCATAAACTCAATCAGGACTTGGGTTGACAAAAAATACAAAGAAAAAAAGGTTGGTTGGTTAAATGTATTTACTGAACTTGAGTGTGCTCTTGAATACAAGAACACTTTTTTCTCGCATTTGGATGACATAAAAATACTTGCTCTTTATTTTGATGAAAATGAAGCAAAAGATATTTTAGAAGAATTCAAACCACAATCAAAGAAAGAGGGTGAAATTGGTTTACTGTTGACACTCTTAAAACAAAGAGAAGAAATAGAAAATGACAATGAATTATTTTTGGGTTACGACTTTATTGGAATTGAATATGGTTTTGGTGACTTTCACACTTTCCATTGCCACGACATTGGGACTGAGCTATCAGATAAGTTTAAACTTAAAATGAATAATTATGGATTGTTTGACAAAGCCAAAGAATGGAAGCCAGTCATTGACTATTTGAATGACGAAAAATCTCCCGTTGAACCTCTCCCCTGGTTCGTTACCAAAACAAAATTGATAACGAAATAATATAATACCTATCATTTGACATGCAGAACTCAGTGTTTGTGATTCTATAAAACTTTACAGCTTGGTGCTAGTTACATACAAACATATTAATCAGTAAAGTAAGCCGAAAAACGTTTGATGAATCTAAACTATTCCATTCCCCCATTCAGTATTTCATAGCTAATCGCTCTGCTTTATAAAGATCGCTTATCGCTTCAATCATTCCTTCAGCACTTACACTTACTGTTCGTTTGCTTCCGTTGTGTAAATATATCTTCCGGAATGACTTTCCATATTTCCATCAAAAGCTAAACCAACAACTTCTGCATCAGTATTAAGTGTAGGGCTTCCTGAATTTCCTCCGATTATATCACAAGTGCTAACAAAATCTAAAGTAGTCGAAAGATCAAACTCTTCTGGTAAATTCTTCCCAATAATCAGGAAGATTAAAGGGAAATTTTTTATTAAAAGAATAATACCTGTCCAGCGATCCATAAAAAGTTGTTTTAACCGGAGCTATTGTTCCATTGTACTCGTAACCTTTTATTACTCCATCAGAAATACGCAATGTGCCCGTTGCATCCGGAGGAATTGCATCACCATATATTTCATATAGCGCTTCACCAAGTAGCTGATTATTCACCACATCAGAATCATCAAGTTTTTTATCTATGCTTTGCAATTCGATCAGTCTGTCTCTTGAATCTAAAATAAAATTGATAAAAGGATCATCTGAATTTAATATTGAATCTGGACCTGCCATTGCCAGTGCAATTACATTTTCTTTACTTGTAATTGATGAATTCAATAATATATTCTCAGCGGCCTCATCTAATTCAATCCCCATAAACAATGATTGAGCCAATGGATTTTCAGGAGGAAGATTATTGTTTAAAACACTTAACTGCACAAGTAGTTTTTTATCCTCCAGTTCTTTATTAAAATTTACCGGGAAAATATTTTCTATTAAGCTGTCAAGATTTTCACCTTTATAATTTTCACTTCTTTCTTCTTCAGGAAGTTGAAGTTGTTCAGCAAGTTTTATCAAATCTTTCGCGATAAAAAAATATTTTGGAGAATAAGTTTTGCTTATTGTTAAAGCATATAATTCTTTTGCAATTTTTGAAGCTTGCTTCTCTGTTTTCTGCAATTTGCTGCCAAAGATTCCCATATTTAATCGTTAAATCAGGATCACAATAAATTGCTTGTTTAAAGTTCTTTTCAAAATCTTTTTTCCTCGCTATAAAAAACGGATCCTGAAGTGCTAGATAAGTTGACTCATAAACCTTCAATCCATTTCCAACATTAAATAAAGTTGCTACGAGTTTCATATCTTCAGCATTAGATTGCATTACTAAATCATAATAAATTTTGTAAAGTCTTTTCGCATTGGAGTCTGCAGACCATATTTGTAGTCTCTTAAAAAATCTAATTGTGCAATTGTAAACAGTCTGTTTGTGCTACCGGGATTTCCAACTACAAATACTGGTTGGTTCTTCATAAATTGATTCTTCACTCCAGGAAAAATAATAATCAGTTTTTACCGGTTTGTCATTTTCATAAGCACGAAGGAAAGCACAATCCAATCCATAACGAGGATAAGTGAAGTTATCATAATCCCCACCAAGCTTGGATACTATTAACTCAGGTGCAAAGACTAATCTTATATCATTATATCTTTTATATCCATATACAGAATATTTCCCACCGTAATACAAAGAGATAACTTCATAACTAAGTTCTGAGTTTTGATTATAATATCTGGTTTTTATTTCCTCAATTGTCTGATTTTTTACAACCACTTTTTCAGAATCCGATTCAACTTTGCTCATTGCCTCCTTTATCTCTTCTGTTACATCTTCAATCATCATCAACTGACGAACAAATAATCCGGGTATCTTCAACTCATCTTCCTGGTTCTCAGCATAAAACTTATACTTCAGTAAATCTAATTCATCTGTGCTCAAGTCTCTCAATATTCCTCTGATACAATGATGATTTGTCATTATCAAACCATCCTCTGAAATAAATGAAGCTGAACAGCCCCTGCCAAATTTCAAAGCTGATTTCTGCACTTTCTCAAGCCATTCATCAGAAGGCTTAAAATTATAAAGTTCCTCAAAGTAATCGAGAGGTGGATTCTCAAATGTCCACATCTTACCCATATCAAACTTTTGAGCTTTGACGGTATCGAAATCAATTCCGTAATAATATGATTGTGCAGAAGTTGTATATAGATGAATAAACAAGAAGCAGATAATTGAAATGATTATTTTCTTCATTAAGCTCTTCCTTTTTTGAGGAATAAAAATGCCAGGTAATTATATATTGCCTGTGTAAAATTATTAAAATCTCAGACGTATCGCATTATGAAAAGAAAAGTTTACAGAATGAACAAAGCAGGTTCAATCAATAATTTAAAATTGATAGAAGAAATTCTACCTGAACCGGACAATAATGAAGTTACTGTTGAAGTTAAATCCATCGGCTTAAACTTTGCCGATTTGTTTGCAATTCAAGGATCTCTACAGTGCAACTCCGAAAGGTAGTTTTATACCCGGGCTTGAATATTCCGGAATTGTTTTGAAAACTGGAAGAAACGTAAAAGATTTTGATGTTGGTGATAAAATTATGGGAGCGATAAGATTCGGTGCATACACAACACATCTAAACATTGATTCACGCTATATTTTGAAATTACCTGATGACTGGAGTTTTGAAGAAGGTTCTGCTTTTATTGTTCAGGCACTCACGGCTTACTATGCTTTAGTAGAACTTGGAAACATTAAAAATAACTACACGGTTTTAATTCACAGCGCTGCAGGTGGAGTTGGGATTTACGCAAACAGAATCGCTAAAATGTTTAACGCATATACAATTGGAACGATCGGATCAGAATCGAAAAGAAATTTTTTAATAAATGAAGGTTATGATGAAATAATACTTAGAAATAAAAAATTTGACGAACGATTAAAACAAGCACTTGGGGAGAGAAAATTAAATATTGTCCTTGAATCAATAGGAGGGAAATATTTTTAAGGATAGTTTCAAAGCACTTGCACCTTCCGGCAGAATAATTATTTATGGAGGTGCACAATTTATGTCTCACTCATCCACGACCAAATTATCTGAATGTTTTGTATAAATTTTTAACCCGGCCAAAAGTAGATCCACTTTCACTATCAAATATTAATAAATCAGTTATGGGATTTAACTTGATATACTTGTGGGACAGACCCGATGAGTTGATGAGTATGGCTGAGGAAGTTTTGAAGATGAAAATAAATCATCCATATATCGGAAAGGTTTATCCATTTGAAAATTTAGTTGAGGCTTTAAGACATTTTCAATCAGGAAAGACAATTGGGAAGGTTGTTGTGAAAGTGGATTAGTTTAATTAACATAAAACACTGAAGAACTTTTTTAATTTATTTTCATCAAGTTTGTTATTAGTCCTTACACTGCTGCATAAATCCACTCCGTATGGATTTACAAACTGAAATGCCTCTCTAACATTTTCAGCATTTAAACCTCCGGCTAAATAAACTGGAATTTTTAGTTGTTTAGCTATTTGTTTGCTGATCTCCCAGTTATGTATTCTGCCCGTACCACCAAGTTCTTTTACTTTTAACTTTTGATTTCCAGAATCTAGTAAAACTGCATCAACATATTTTTCAACTTTTATTGCTTCGCGAATTGATTCCTCTCCGGTTACGTGTATTACCTGCACTATTGAAATATCAGGGAGTTGGATTCTTATCTGTTCATATACAGCTACATGAACCCAATCAACTAATTGAACAGTATTTGTTTTGCACTTAATTAACTGCGAAATTATATCTTTGGAGGTTTGCTTACTTGAAAGTAAAAATGTTTTTATTTCCGGCGGAACTAGTGAAGTAATTTCAGAAATCATATCTTCTGATATTACTCCAGGACCAGAAGGCATTTCAGAAACCAATCCTATTGCAAAAGCACCATATTTTACTGCTAGTCTCGCTTCATCAATTGATTGAATACAGCAAATCTTTACCTTCATTATAATTTCTTATTTTCTTAAATGAATGGAGCTAAAAACTTTCCCGTCCAGGAATTTTCAACCTCAACTATCTCTTCCGGAGTGCCGGTTGCGACTACTTCGCCTCCCTTTTCTCCTGCATCGGGACCGAGATCAATTATGTAATCGGCACATTTAATTACATCCAGGTTATGTTCGATAATAACCACTGAATTATTTCTTTGAACGAGCATATTAAAACAATTGAGAAGTTTTGAAATATCATCGAAGTGAAGTCCGGTTGTTGGCTCATCAAAAATAAAGAGTGTATGCTTGTTCTCTCTGCTTGTTGCAAGATGTGATGCTAGCTTAACTCTTTGTGCTTCACCGCCAGAAAGAGTATTTGATGGCTGTCCTAATTTAATATACCCCAACCCGACATCAGAAAGCACCTGAAGTACCTTTTCAATTTTTTTGTGTCCTTTGAAAAAAGGCAATGCTTCGTCCACCGTCATTTCAAGAACATCAACAAGATTTTTTCCGTGGTAAGTAATCTCACGAGTTTCCTTTTTGTATCTCGTTCCTCCGCAATCATCGCAGGTTAAATAAAGGTCAGCGAGAAACTGCATTTCAACTTTGATGAAACCATCTCCCTTGCAGGTTTCGCATCTTCCTCCGGGAACATTAAAGGAAAAGTATCCAGGTTTGAGGCCTCTTGCCCGTGCCTGATGTGTTGAAGCAAAAAGTTCTCTGATGTTCTCAAAAGCTTTTACATAGCTGATTGGATTTGATCTCGGTGACTTGCCTATAGGTGACTGATCAACAATCTCAATTCCATCTATGTATTTTGCACCGAGTATTTCATCAAATTTTCCAATGTGTGATGGAGCCATTCCAAAATATTTTGCAACTCCGGCATAAAGGACATCGTGAATAAGTGTACTTTTTCCTGAACCGCTCACTCCGGTTATAACTACAAATCTATTCAGCGGAATTTCAATATTAATATTTTTCAGGTTGTTCTCTTTTGCTCCAATTATCTCGATACTTTTAGTTTTTCTATTGATTCTTTTTTTAGGAAAAGGAATTTTTAATTTTCCTGAAAGATATTTCCCTGTCATTGAACTATTACTCTTCAGTATGTCTTCAACTGTTCCGTGAGCAACAATTTCACCTCCACCGATTCCGGCTTTTGGACCCATATCAAAAATTAAATCTGCATTACGCATCATTTCAGGATCGTGTTCAACTATAATCACCGTATTTCCAATATCGCGAAGATTTTTTAATAAGCTGATCAATTTGTTGTTATCTCTCGGATGAAGACCGATGGTCGGTTCATCCAGAACGTATAGCGTTCCGACAAGTGATGAACCAAGTGATGTTGCAAGATTAATCCTCTGAGTTTCGCCACCGGAAAGAGTGCTGCTCAAACGATCCATCGTCAGATATCCGATTCCAACATCATTCAGAAACTTTAATCTTTTAATTATCTCTTTCAGTATTCTTTCACCAACAAGTAAATCATACTCAGAAAGTTTTAGTTCATCGAAAAAAATCAGCGAGTGTTCAATTGGCAGAGCCACAACATCATAAATTGATTTACCAGCAATCTTAACCTGTAGTGCTTCTCTTCTTAAACGAGAACCTTTACACGCACTGCAAATTGTATATCCCCTGAATCGGCTTAGCATAACACGAACGTGCATTTTATAAGTTTTCTGTTCCAGCTTTTCAAAGAAGCCATCAATTCCAAGATATGATCCAAAACCTTTCGTTACCATTTCAACCTGATTTTCGGTTAGTTGTTTGAACGGAACGTGAAGTGGCATTTTAACAGCTTTTGCATTCTGAACCAGATCTCTTAAAAATGAACTATACTTTGCACCACGGAATGGTGCAATTGCTCCATCCATAATACTCAGGTTTGGATCAGGAATTACAAGGTTCATATCAATGCCGACTGTCTTACTGAATCCCTGGCAAACAGGACAAGCTCCAAACGGATTGTTGAAAGAAAAAAATCTTGGCTCGGGTTCTTCGTATCTTATTCCACAGCATTCGTAATATTTATTGAACTCTTTTTCTTCACCGGTTTCTGCATTAATTAATACAAGCCTGTTTTCACCTTCTTTGAATGTAACTTCAATTGAATCGGAAAGCTTTTCACGGATTTTATTTTTCTCAACTTTAAATCTTTCAATAACCACCCGGATATCTTTTAATTTCTTAGCCAGGAACTTTTCTTCATTCAGATCAAATAATTTTTTACCTGAATAGATACGGAAGAAGCCACGTTTTTTAAGAAGATCAATTTCTTCTTTTGCAGTGTGCCCTTTATGCTGATGAAGAGGAAAACCAAGGTAAAATTTTGTTCCATCAGGATTAGTATCCAGCCAATCAACAACAGTTGTAGTAGTTGCTTTTGTTACTTCTTTGCCACATTGAAAGCAAATCGTTTTTCCAATTCTTGCAAATAAAAGCCGCAAGTAATCGTAAACTTCTGTAGTTGTTCCAACCGTTGATCGTGAATTACGGGCAACTGTTTTCTGTTCGATAGCAACCGCTGGTGAAATTCCCTGTATTAGATCAACATCCGGTTTGTTCATTCTTTCTAAAAACTGCCGTGCATAAGAAGAAAGGCTTTCAACATATCGTCTCTGCCCTTCTGCATAAATTGTATCAAAGACAAGCGAAGATTTACCACTGCCGCTTACACCAGTAAATACAACAAGTTTATTCCTTGGAATCTCAAAGCTGAGGTTCTTCAGGTTGTGCTCTCGTGCACCTTTAACGATTATCTTTTTATTATTTACTGATGATTTCTTGTTTTTCATTTATGACAATATCAGATAGAGAAAGAATGATTCACAAATCCAGACCTTTAATTTAAGGATTTATTGGATATGGGAGTGGGGAAAATTGAAGGTCATCCTAATTCATTTCAGGATCTGAATCTTTTTCGGATTCTATCTTTGTTTCGAATCTGATTTGCATATAATCAGGTTTGAGAACCTGAAACAAGTTCAGGTTGACACACTAGATTACTTGGTGATTGGCAACTAAAATTAACATTATCACAACTTGATTCTTATTTCCATTATGCTAAATTTCAAGATGTAAATAAGGAAAAATTCCAGTGAGAATAAAAATTAAATCTGAATTTCTTCCTAAACCACACAACAACTACGATCTATTAGGAAGAGCACAAAGCAAAACACACCACACTGTCCTTCGGTTATCTGCAAGATTTTTTAGATGGGAGGAAAAATGAAACACATTAAAATAGTTTTAATCCTATTATTATGTAGTCATTCTTACGCTCAACCGCAGATTGCTGATTTAGTTATTCCCATAACTACTACATTTGATAATCCACCTTATCCCCCCCCCCATACACTGGTGATTATTTTGAAATTGGTTTGGATTCAACGGCAACGGATAGTTTAGACTATCATTTGGGAGAATATGGATTGCCGCCCATTCCACCTCCAGGATATCCTTCCTTTTTAATTTTACCATACGATAGTTTTAGTGGGGCTATCATTGACTACAAAGATTTCCGTTTTGGTGAAATACCATATACAGGAGTTAAGGAGCATAGAATATGGTTCTGTTCACAATGTGGTGCAACGATCCACTGGGAGCTACCATCAGGAGTTACAGGATTGTTACAAGATTTGTTTGGTGGATTGATAGTTAACGTGCCTATCAGTGGTTCGGGAAGTTATTACGTTTCAAATTTTGCAATATGGGAACTCAGATTATTAGTTTATTTCGATAACGCGACACCTGTTGAGTTTACTTCATTTAGTACATCAGTTTTGCCAAATGAAAATGCAGTTCAGCTAAACTGGACAACCGCAACAGAAACTAACAACTCAGGGTTTGAGATTCAAAGAACCTCACCCCTTCCCTCTCCTTACCAAGCAGAGGGTGGTAAAGCCGGGAGAGGTTGGGAAACAATTGGTTTTGTTCCGGGTTTTGGAACTACAACAGAACCTAAGTCATATTCATTTGTTGATGAGAATGTCTCGACAGGTATTTACAAATACAGATTAAAGCAAATTGATTTTGATGGAAGTTTTGAATACTCCAATGAAATAGAAATTGAAGTTGATTTTACTCCGAAGGATTTTGTGCTTTACCAGAATTATCCTAATCCGTTCAATCCGGCAACTACAATAAAGTTTGAGATACCAAATGTAGAGACGACCCGGCGGGTCGTCTTTACAACCTTGAAAGTATATGATGTGCTTGGTAACGAAGTCGCAACTCTTGTTAACGAAGAAAAACAACACGGAGTTTATGAGGTTGAGTTTTCCGTAGGTCAGGACTCCAGTCCTGACAAAGCAAGTGGAATTTATTTTTATCAACTCAAAGCAGGAAGTATTACAGATTCAAAGAAAATGATCCTTTTACGCTAATCCGCCGCGGCGGATCAGAGGACATGTCCTAACACAGTAATTTTATCAGGAGGGAAAAATGAAAATGAATAAACTTTTTTTAGTACTATCTTTTACACTGCTATTCGTTTCAAAAATTTTTGGGCAGGCACAAGTTGATATTCCGTTAATTGTAACTGATGGCATAATAACGTTCCAGATGTCTGTTGGATTGGATTTAACAGCAACCAATGGAATCGATCCACAATTAGGTGAAAGTGATTTGCCTCCCATTCCACCAACCGGCATCATTGAGATTAGATTTGATCTTGCACCCTATACCGGTCAACCACTATCTTCTTATAAAGACTATAGAGCACCAGGAAATCCACCTGTTTTTCCTTATACTGGAACAATTGAACATACATTATTTTGGTTCAATGGACCTCCAGCACCCACATTAGATATAACTTACAACATCCCTAACGGTGCATTTATAACAATAACTGATCTATTAGGTGGTGTAATATTAAACCTTGGTCCATTTACTGGACAAGGTGTAGCAACAATTCCAAGTAGTTATACGAATATATTTTCTTCAGTATTATTAATAATGGATTATGATAATATTGTTCCAGTTGAATTTATTTCATTCACAGCTTCAGTTTTACAAAATAAAAAAACAGTTCAGTTAAATTGGACAACAGCATCAGAAACAAACAACTCGGGGTTTGAGATTCAAAGAACCTCACCCCTTCCCTCTCCTTACAAGGAGAGGGTGGCAAAGCCGGGAGAGGTTGGGAAACAATTGGTTTTGTTCCGGGATTTGGAACTACAACAGAACCAAAGTCTTATTCTTTTGTTGATGAGAATGTCTCGACAGGTATTTACAAATACCGATCTTAAGCAAATTGATTTTGATGGAACATTTGAATACTCGAACGAAATAGAAGTAGAAGTTGATTTCACTCCAAAGGATTTTGTGCTGTATCAGAATTACCCCAATCCGTTTAATCCAAATACAATTATAAGTTTTGAGATTCCGGGTCAAGCCCGGAATGACAATGTGCTGGTTACATTAAAAGTTTACGATGTGCTTGGCAACGAAGTTGCAACTTTTGTTAACGAAGAAAAACAACCCGGAGTTTATGATGTCGAATTTTACAGTAGTTCAGGACTCAGTCCTGACAAAGCAAGTGGAATTTATTTCTATCAACTTAAAGCTGGAAGTTTTACTGAAACAAAGAAAATGATCCTCTTACGCTAACGATTATTACCTGAAATGATTTTGTAAAATAGTCTTAGTGAAAATAATATAACAACAAAGATGTCATCTTTCAAAAGAAAATAGTTTTATTGGTGTTGCAGTCGGATCAAACTACAATTTGTTGTTACGGTTTTTTCATTTCTCGATTTTATTATACTCCTCTAACGCTATTTTCTCAAGATCAGATTTCATTTCTTTTGGAAGTATGACGGTTTCATAATATTTGCCGTCCTTTCCTTTCTGATCAGGTGAAGAAAGAAATAATCCATTGGAACCGTTTACAAGACGGAACCCCTTTAGTGTGATTCCATCTTCTGTTTGAACATCAAGGAATGCTGCGGTTTTTCCGCCTCCTTCAGATTTCAGGGGATTCATTCTTAAAATTTTCACGGGAGCCTCCAGTTTTGGTGATAGTTAATTGCTGGAATCAATTTATAATTTTTACAGATTGATGTCAACCGCCTAAAAATTTATACCATCAAAATTTTTTGTTTAAAACATTACTTATTTGAAGATTCCAGAGATTTTAACTCCTCTATTTTCTGGTCGAGCAATTCAATTTTCTTATTCAACTCTTCTGTTTTTCTGTCAATTTCTCTTCATATTCTACTGCATCCCAGTAGCCGCGTTCTTCAAAGTAACTCTTGAATAACCAGTTGTGTTTTAATGCTTCCATATTTTCAGATAGACTGCTAATTGCAGACTTTGATTCTTCTGATATCTCGTTAAGATTCTGCATTAAAGATTGAAAGTTTCTGATTTTGATTCTTCGATATTTCTTAAGATTTACCATCAAAGACTGAAAATTTGAATCTGCACTGGTTCCTTCAACTAAAAGTGAACCGAGAACACCCTTCCCTTGTACGGTATTATTCATAAGTGAATCCGCTCCAACCAACATTTTGTTGATATTATCTACTGCTGATTTAACCGATGCACCAAGGACTTGTATTGTGCAGTAATTATTTTCAATTCTTCGGTGATAGCATGTAAGACTTTTATCAGCAGAAACTGTTAAATCCTTGGCGGCATAATAGAGAGCATCATCAGTAAATATTTTTCCGACTGTTCCTTCGCCTTCATTTAATTTTCCTAATTATTTCGGAAAGGTTTTTTGTCATTTCTTTGGTATAGCCCATTATTCCCTGTGTTTCCAGGATGATATCACCAAAGTTAACCGGTTCTTTTGCCTGAATAACCCCGCCATCCTCAACAAGTTCCGAATTAGTATCACCAATTTTGAGAGAGACAAATTTATTCCCAACAAGTCCTTCAGTTTGAATTTCAGCCTGTGTATCAACGCGTATAAAATGTGCAATCTCCTCAAGCAGTCTCATTTTAACTTCAATCAAGCTAACGGTATCACCAACAACTTTAATATCCTGAACAGCACCTGCATCAATACCACTTAACTTTACCGGTGAACCGTTTCGTAATCCTTCAACATTATGAAAGTATGCTTTAACAGTAAAGGTTGGCTTGAACAAAGCTTCTTTATTTCCCAGCATAAAAATTCCAATCACTAGGAGAGTGCTTCCAATAAATATAAATATGCCGAGTTTGGCTCCAGATAATCCGGCTTTCATTTCTAACTCCCGTTAATTTCTATTATTTCATCACTAAAAAAGTTTTTAAGCAGTTTATCTTCAGAAGTGGTCAATTCTTCGATGCTTCCTTCCTTCACAATTTTACTATCATCAAGAACTATTGCTCTGTTAGCAATAATTTTTGCACAAAGAAGATCGTGAGTAACAACAACCGAAGTCATCTTCAGAGAAGTTTGCAATTCATTGATTAATACACTTATTTCCTTCGAGGTAATCGGATCGAGCCCTGTTGTAGGTTCGTCGTAAAACATAAGTTTTGGTTTAGTAATTATAGATCTCGCCAAACCAATTCTTTTCTTCATACCGCCGGAAAGTTCCGAAGGCATTTTATCAACTGCCTCAAGAAGTGAAACGGCTTCAAGCACAAAATGAACTCTTTCATCAATTTCTTTTCTATCAATAATAAAATTTCTGATTAATGGAAATTCAAGATTTTCCCTTACACTCATCGAATCGTATAATGCAGCACCTTGAAAAAGAAACCCAATATCTTTCCTTAGTTCATTCAACTCTTTAAGATTTAATTTTAGTACATCTTTATTTTGGATTTTTATTTCGCCTGAATCCGGTTCCAATAATCTTATCATACATTTTAGAAGAACACTTTTGCCTGTACCACTTCTTCCAAAAACAACCATATTTTCTCCTTCAGCAACATTAAAAGAAATACCGTCAAGAATTCTGTTACTATTGAAGGATTTATGTAAATCATCTATTTCAATCATCACTTCACCGTTGGCCAAATCCAAAGGGTTAACTTTACAAGCACCATATCAAACACTAAAATCAGCAATGAGGAAACAACTACAGAACTTGTCGATGCTTTACCAACACCTTCTGTTCCGTTTTCAGCAGTGTAGCCTTTATAACATCCCACAAGTCCGACGATATATCCAAACACAAAAGTTTTAGCAACACCGGGAATAGCATCGCCAAATTCAACAGCAAATATTACCCTGTCTATATAATAAGCCCAAGTCATATTTTGTACGAGAACAACTGCGATATATGAACCTATAAGCGAAATAAATATTACATATACGGTCAGGATGGGAAGGATAAAAGTTGTTGCAAAAATTCTGGTAACTACAAGGTATCTAAATGGATAAACACCCGAAACTTCCATTGCATCAATCTGCTCTGTAACTCGCATTGAACCAAGTTCTGCACCAATACCCGAACTTACCCTTCCCGCAAAAATCAGTGCACAGATTACAGGACCAAGTTCACGAACAATTGAAATTCCAACCGAACCAGGTAAAAAAGCTTCTGCACCAAATCTTTTTAGAACCGGACTGAGCTGCATTGCAATAACTAATCCTATTATGAAGCCGGTTACCCCAACGATAGGTAATGTCTTCATTCCGAGTTCAATCATATGCTTTCTAATTTGATCAATTTCATACGGTGGTAGGAACATTTCTTTTACGAATCGCACGGAAAAAGAACTTAATCCACCGATCATAGTAAAGAAATCGGTTAGTTTTTCTTCAGTTTTGCTTAGAAATTTTTCGCTTGTTAAATAGTTTTTCAATTGTGGTGCATCAAATAAAGTTTGGTGATAGCCAAAAATATGGAAAATGATTGTTAATATAAATTTAAAAGGATTTAAAAGTATTGGAAAGTAATTATAGTTGGTGTGATTACTTCAAATGATTTTTATAGGTCTTAAAATGCATTTTCATAGTGATTAACCTGCGGATTGCTTAAATCTTCAAATAAAATAGCGAATACATCAAATCGACAATCAAGTTCCCTGATTTCTTTATCATACAGGTAAAGTTCAGCCATTTTTCTGACCTGTTTTTGTTTACTTTTTGTAATGGCATACTCGGGTTGCACCAAACTCAAGATTTTGTCTTGATTTGACTTCAACAAAAACGGTGCAATTATTTTTCGGATCAATTGCAATTATGTCTATCTCTCCGTGGCTGTAACGGTAATTACGTTCAATGATTTTATAGCCTTCATCTGAAAGAATTTTAGCTGCGAGATCTTCCCCTCTTTTAGCTAGTTCTTTCCTATCAAGATTCATAATTACTTTGCTTTAATTCCGTAAGTATTAAATTCAAGTGCTTGTTGTTCTGTTAAAATATTCTTTAGAAAAGATTTTCGATGAAGTGGACTTGGTCCAACCATCAGAATTATTTCCCGATGTTGTCTCGTTGGATATCCTTTATTCTGTTCCCATAAATAAACTGGATATTGCCTAGAAAGCTTTTTCATTAACCTGTCACGAGTTACTTTTGCAAGAATTGAAGCAGCAGCAATAGAGAAGGATTTTGCATCTCCTTTCACTATTGGGATAACTGGAATCTCAGACTGAAATTTTCTATTGCCATCAACTAAAACTAAATCAGGTTTAATATTAAGACTCTGCACAGCCTGTTTCATTGCAAGCAATGTTGCGTTTAATATATTAATTTCATCTATTACATTATGATCAACAATTGAAACTGAATATGCAAGTGCAGAGGAAATTATTTTTGTGTACAAGTGTTCTCTTTGTTTTTCGGATAATTGCTTTGAATCGTTTATACCTTTGATGTTAGTTCTTTTGTTGAAAATAACTGCGGCAGCTACAACCGGTCCGGCAAGTGGTCCTCTGCCAGCTTCATCAACACCAGCAATGTATTTTATTTTTTTTGCTGAAATATTTCTTATCGAATGTTTTCATTTATGAGCTTCTGATTTATACTCCTAGATAAATAGTAAATAATCCAAGTACCATACTCAATTTTAAAAGATTACTAATTTTCTTCAAGTTCTTCTGTGATGAATCCTCAAATAATTTCTTCAGGCAATAGACAAGAATCGGATTTACTATGACCATCACAACAATAAAGTATTCAATCTTGTAGAGTTGAGTGAGAAACGGGTATAAAGTAAAAAGTATAAGTGAAATGATAACGAAAAGAATAAGAATTTTTGATTTTTTGTCGCCAAACTTAATCGGGAAAGTAACCAAATCCGCTTTAGAATCTCCTTCAACATCTTCAATATCCTTCACTATCTCCCTGATAAGATTTATAAGAAAGGCAAAAATCGCCGGAACAATTGCTGCAGTTGGATTTTCAACTACAACACCTCCAAAAATGAAGACAAGACTTGTTAAAAATGCAACTGTCATATTTCCAACAAGCAGAATACTCTTTAGATATTTGGAATAAAAGAAAAGTAAAATTATTGAGAAGAGAACAATTGCTAAAGCAACTTCATTAAGAAAGAGTGAAATCAAGATTGATAGAAAAACACTTGAAATGTATAATCCATAAGCTTGCTGGATAGTTAAATTTCCTGACGGAAGAGGACGTAACGGTTTGTTTATTTTGTCAATTTCAACATCGTTTATATCATTTATTATGTTACCGGATGCTAAAGCAAATGATGCAGCAAAGGCTGCGAGAAATATATTCAGTCCAGGAGTTTTATGTGGCTGGCAAATAAGGGCTGTAGCAATTACAGAAACAAAAGTGATACCAAAATTCACAGGTCGGATAAGTTTTATTGTTGTTGTCAGCTTTTCTGTCAATTCTATAAAAGTGTTATTGAGAGATTCGCCGAAACTTACGAAAAGAAAAAGATTTAATTAGGTATCTCAAGTTTACAACTGAGTGAATCTTAGTGCACTTTGTGCCTGACCGTTCGGTAGGCAGGTCTCGGTGGTAAAACCCTTCTTCACCACCAAGACACTCAGGTCAAAAAGATTCACTGAGAATAAATTAACCCTGGTCAAAACCAATTTTACGATGAATGCCATCGCAGAAAGGTTTATTATTCGAACCACCACATCGGCAAAGTGCAACCGAACCTTCTTTAATTTCTTCTTTCCCGTCTGCACCAACAAAGACAAATTTTCCTTTGATAAGATATGGACCACCTTTATTCACCTGAACGGTGGTTTGAGATTGTTGACTTTGTGCAGGTTGTGCTTTTTGTTCGCTCATTTTTTTATTCCTTTCATAAGATAACGCCCCGGAGGGACAGTTATCAACTATTTTTATTATTTCATCTGTTGTGCCTGCGTTTATATCAATCCACGGTCTTCGTTTTGGATTGAATACTGACAATGATGCTTTCCAGCATTTGGTTGAATGGATACAAACATCAGGTTTCCAGATTACAGTTATATCTTCATTTGAATAGGTCTTTTTTCGTTCCGACATTTTCTTCTTTCATTTTAATTTATAACAATCAAAACTCATTAATAATTCCAAAATGGATTTTTCCTTCGCTAAAAGTATCGCCATCTGCAAATGCAAAACTAACGCCTAGCAATCCAATCGCTGTATCCAACGCAATTCCAATCCCGTAACCAAAAATAAAATCTTCAGCTCGTAATATTCCAATTTCAGGAATAGGTTCAAGCAGATAATAACCGGAGTCAAAAAAGACAAACATATAAGTTCGGAGGGAAAGCATTAATCGATATTCAAGATTGGTCCAGGCAATACGCGATGCGAGGAACTGTTCTTCCCTGTAACCGCGGACTGTTTTAGTTCCACCAAATCGCCAAAGATCACTCAGCTCAAAGAAAGGTCCGCTTAGCTCTTTTCCATTTACTTTAAGTGCAATAACATTGCGAGGAAAAATTTCGAAGAATGCACCGAAACCTGCCGCAATTCTCTGTAAGTTAATTTCTGTTTCCAAGCCTTCAGAAATATATTGTGGCGGTCCAGTGATTGTTTTATTGCTGTAAGAATAATTAGTCTCAAAAACAAAACCATTTAAAGTAGCAAGTGGATCATCTCTCAAATCAATTGTTAGTCCAACACCTGTAGTGATACTTGATGAATTATAAACTGTAAATACCTGAACTTCTCTTGTAGTTGGTATCACCTGCTCAGCTAAAACAAATGCTGTGGCAGAAATATCTTCAGTTGCAAGATATTCAATTCCTCCGCCAATAATTCTTTGAACGTAAGTTGAGTCCTGTATTCTCTGAAATAATCGTGCATTTAAATTAAAAGGATATCCAAACAACCATGGTTCTAAATATTTCAATTCCAATTCCTGGGATACACGCGTGAGTTTTTCCCAACTGATTGCAGCTGCTCTGCCAGTGCCAAAAATATTTCGAAGGGTTATGTTTACCAATCCAGTTACGTAACCGGATTCATTTTCATTTTGTGGTGGAATGTAACCGATTATTCCATCAAAGTTATTTGTATTTCGCTCTTTGACGTTTATTTTAAGCACGCCGTCATTCTTAGAATCAAGATAAAAAGTAGGTACGGGAACCGGATCAAAAAAACGGAGCTTGTTTAACCTCCGAGGAAGGTTTTCAACTTTTACCTGTGAGTATACTTCTCCCGGTTTAATTCTTAACTCCCTTACAATGACATAATCCTTTGTAGATGTATTACCTGTTACTTCTATTTTATCAATTGTACTTTTATTTCCCTCATCAAGAGACAAATAAATATCAGCGAGATGATCATCGCTGGTGGAATCGTCATATAGGTAAACTGATTGAATTATTACCGCTGCGAATGGAAATCCTTCGTTTTCAAAATCCGATAAAAGGTTTTCGATTATATTTTCTATTTCATAAAGATTAAAAATCTCACCCTTTAAATAATTAAATGATGAGATATAATCATCAACATTTATTGAATCTGAAGATGAAAAAAAAATATTTTGAATAACCGTTGGTTCACCCTCATCAATATTTAGTAGTATAGTAACTTTTTGAGAGTCGCTTGAAAATTCAACTTTTGAACCTTCGAATGAAAAATTAAAATATCCGTTGTAGCTTAATGCAGAAGTTATTCGGGAGAATGATGTATCAAGAATTCCGGAGTAGTAATTCTGACCCACATTAAGTCCAGCCCACTTTTTAATTTCATTATCGCTGAAAACTCTGCTGCTTTTTATTTCTATATTGTCAACCCTTTGAGCGAAGGACAAAGCTGAAAATGATATCAGCAATATGAGAATATTTTTACCCGGGCAGATCATTAATTTCTTTTATCTTTTTCCCTACTGAACTTATCTTTATTTGTTCAACAAATGATTGAGCTTTATCAATATTCACATCGCAGACTTCAAAGGATTGTGCATTGCAGAGACCAAGTGCGGAAGCAAATCGGAGCTGTTGTTCAAAATTCAATTTGTTGTGCCATCCATAAATAATTCCGGCTGTAAATGCATCGCCACTTCCTGTTGAATCTGTGGTATCAATTTTAGGTAGAGTAATCTTATAATGAAAGTCAAAATTGGAAGCGTAAAATGGCTTTTCAGCATCTGTAATGAATACTTGTTTTATTCCCTTTCCGTAAAGTGTGTTTAATAAAACAAGATGGTCATTTTCATTATTCATATTGGAGTTCAGTGACGATTGTATTTCATCAACATTATTGTGAATAATTGTTGGAGAAGCGTCCAGACATTTTTCAAGATGATTGCCATAGGTATCACAAACAGAGATTTTATCCATTTTGTTTGCCATCCTGATTCCTTCGGGAAAAATAGCATCCGTTTCCCTACAGGGGGAACTTCCTGAGAAAACTACAAGCTCACAAGTCGAGATCATCTTTTCCATTTTCAAAATAAAAGTATCAACCTCCGAAGAAGAAATCTCAGAATCTGATCTGAAGAAGGAATACACTTTTTTTACAGATTGATCAATTATTATAGCAGCATCTCGTGTCTCATTTTTCGTTTTGATCTCAGAAAAAATAATTTTTTCATAATGAAGTGATTCCCGGATAAGTTTACCATTATTTCCACCGGTAAAAAGTAATGCTAAATTCTGTATGCCAAGTTTGTTGAGCTGCCGGTTAATATTTATTCCTTTACCTCCAGCTTTTAATTTAACTGTTCCATTCCTGTTTACTGAAGATAAATCAAGTGAGGAATAATAATACCGTCTTTCAAGAAGTGGGTTTAATGTGATGGTAAGTATCATTGGTAAAAAATGTTAAATTGTTACATTACTAAATTGTTCTAAGTCTAATATCACAAATTAATAGTTTAACAATTAAACATATTACTTTAAATAAATTTTCTTCAGAACTAGTTACATCTATTATCCGAAGAAAGCTTAATATCTGAACCTGTAAAGATCCCCATAAAGAGGTGTATCTGGTGAAAGTCTGTAATCACCAAATCCTGTATTATCCGTAAACAAAAAACTTCTGTTGAGGTTATAATATTGCCAAACTTCGTAAGGTTTTGCATAATATTCAAACGGATGTCTTTCAATGTTGTCAGGGGGCCCAAGAATAATAAATACCATTCCTCTATCCGACCTCCATCCTTCAAGCGAATATGTTGTGAAATTAGCATTTGCCATAGCAACCCTGTGATAATATTCATTAAACACAGGATTATATTGATCGGAAGGGTTTGAATCGTATTTAGTCCAATAAGCAACAAAACGTTTTGCTTTTTCAAGACGATCTGCAGCATCGTTTATATAAGATACTTCTTCCGGATTAGCAATATAAATCATCTGATCAACTGCTTTATCCAAATTTGTTATTGAATTTGGGACACCATACCATTTGGATACAAATGATTTTATCGAATAACCATAATCCTTTCCACTTGAATCTCTAAGTGTAACCTTTAAGAAATAATTGCCAAGATTGAGTGACAAAGAATCGATGCTATTAAATACCTGGTTGCTTCCTTTATTTACATCTATCTGCTTTGTTATTTTTTGGAGTTCAATTTCATCTTCATCTAAAATCATGTAATCAACTAGTAAAGTACGAGTAGTATCCACATAAACTTCAAAAAATGTAGATAAATCGTCTCGGTCCGTTAGAATATTCCTTGAGACATTAGGAATGATTTTAGTATTACCGTCTACGATTGTTTTTCTAGCAACCAGCATTATATCACTTAATGACGGCACCTGACTAAACGATTTTACTTTGTACACATTTTCGGAGTCATACTGGTTCTTAGAATCGTTATCAAATAATGATGTTTGAATAGTGTATAGACCGGGTGTCAACTCAAAAGAACGGTGACCAAGATTAAAATTTTCTGGTGAAGTGGTTAGTTCAAAACTTATTGCAACTATTTTCTCATTCCATATTTTTTCGGTTATTAGATTGTTCTTCTCTTCATCAAAAACCGAAACTGTAATTGAATAAGAAGCTTCAAACCCCTGACCTGTTTTAATAAATTGAACTGCATTATAAGGAACCTGGATAAAAACATCTAAACGGGTTTTACCATCTTTTCCTTTAAAGCCTAAAAAATCCTGGAAATATTTAACTGATAATTCTGGTTTTGGGGAATAATTCTCAACCTGAGCAGAAGCGATTCCCGATATAATTATCAAACAATAGAATATTAGTTTTTTCATTTTTCAAATCCCTGAATGTTAATTTACATTTCCAAAAAGATCGTGCTCATTTGAATCATATACTTCCGTAAAATAAAAATTGCCCGGTATAATTTCAGTATCATTCGAATTTATAAGAACTTCGCCATCCACTTCGGGTGCATCTCTATAGCTACGTCCAACATAAAAATCTCCTTCCTTAGATTCAACTAACACTTTTAGTTTCTTGCCGATAAGTTCCCTGTTTTTTTCTGCTGAAATCTCTCTTTGAATTTCCATTAGTCTGCTTTGCCTAGCTTTTTTCACTTCATCAGGGACTGGATCACCAAGTTTATAACTTTCCGTGTTTTCTTCCAGTGAGTATGTGAAAGTTCCCATTTTTTCAAATTTATATTCTTCTACAAAATCACAAAGTTCCTGAAAATCTTTTTCTGTTTCACCGGGATATCCTATAATGAAAGTTGTTCTGAGAACCAGTTCAGGAATTTCTTCTCTTAACTGAGATAGTAGTTCTCTTGTTTGTCTGCTGGTTATTCCTCTGCGCATTGATTTAAGAACATTATCGGAGATGTGTTGAAGAGGAATATCAATATACTTGCAGACCTTTTCATTGTTTCTTATTTCATTTATCAAATCAGCCGGGAATCTAGATGGATAAGCATACATCAGTCGAATCCATTCAATTCCTTTAACCTCACTTAATCTGGTTATAAGTTCTGAAATATTTCTTTTATTGTAAAGATCTTTTCCATAATCGGTAGTATCCTGTGCTATAAGCACTAATTCCTTTGTATTATTTCTTGCAAGGAATTCTGTTTCCATAACAAGTTCTTCTATAGATTTTGAACGATGCAACCCTCTCATCAACGGAATTGCACAAAAAGAGCAAGGATGATCACACCCTTCAGAAATTTTTAAATACGCAGTATGTGAAGGCGTTGAGACAATTCTTTCACCTAAAAGATTTTGTTTTAATTCACCACCCAGTTCCTTAACAATTTTTTCGTAATCTTCGGTACCGAAAAACATATCTACTTCTGGAATTTCTTTTTGAAGATCATCTTTATAACGCTGAGATAGACAGCCAGCAACAAAAATTCGTTTAGTAATTCCTGAATTTTTACTGGCAACTGAATTCATAATTGTATTGATTGATTCTTCTTTTGCTGCTTCAATAAAACCACAAGTGTTGATAATAACAGTATCTGCTTCTGTAGGATTTGAACGAAGATCAAGATTATTAAGTTGAAGCTGTCTGAGAAGTCTTTCAGAGTCAACTGTATTCTTTGCGCAACCTAAAGTTATTACACTAACTTTTTCTCTTGTCTTCATTTAAAATATTAATCAACTAAAATATTTAAGATAAATCCAAATCGCCGGTGCACTAAAAAGTAAAGAATCAAACCTGTCAAAAAAACCACCGTGTCCGGGAATAAGTGATGAAGAATCTTTCACTTCTGAATCTCTTTTAAGCAATGACTCAACTAAATCTCCAATTTGTCCGACTGTGCCGATGATAATTCCAATTACCAAAACATTCATCCAACTTAAAAAATCCAATATTATTAACTTGGCTAAGATGAGGGTGACAACAGAAAATATAAATCCAAAAATTGCCCCTTCCCAGCTTTTCTTGGGACTAACCCGAGGGAATAATTTATGCCTACCGAATGTAATGCCTCCGTAATAAGCTGCTGAATCGCCAATCCAAATGGATGCAAGGATGGAAATTATCAGATAAGCACCATCCATATTTGATTCAACAGTGGAAAAATGAAATTTACGAAGTGCAATAAGAGAGGAAGCAAAAATTCCTATGTAAAATATGCCTAGAAAAGTTGAACCAAGATTGTAAATAGCTGAACCTTTGTTTCGGAAAAGTTCAACTGTTAGTAGCAATAAAGATGACACAACAATTATAACTTCGAGATCAGCGAAAATTTTGAATTGATTAAGAAGCAAAATGAAAATAATTAAAACTCCCAAAGGAAGATTAACATTTGCATTTTTGTTCTTAGCAAGAAGACTGAATTCATAAAAAGAGAAAAGACTAATAATTGCCACAAGGGTAAGGAAGTAATATCCTCCCAGATAGCTTGCAATTAAAATCAGCGGTACCCCAACAAGTGATACGATCACTCGTTTAAAATTTTCACTCTTCGCCATCTTCTTCTGTATTCGTTGGCTTACTCTTCACCGTCTGAATAAATTCAAGTGCTTCAGAAACGTCAGTTTTCTTAACGAACAATTTTACTTTTGAAAGATCGCCTGGTACCGGAAAGCTGGAATCCTTTTGAGAAAGTATTGAAGCAGACATTCCAGCACTCTCAAGATTTTCTTTGAGCATCTCAACATCAATTACACTAAAAGAAGTGTAAACGAGCACCCACTCATCTTCTGAAAGTTCATTAAAATTTTTAAGCTCATCTACCAGTGCAACATTGCAATCGGGACATATTAATATCCCTTCAATGTATTCGTATTCACAATTTGGGCAAATAGGCATTTAGACCTCCTGTACGTTATTATTCTTTTTATAATAATTCTTTATGATAAAGATCAAAGTGATGAACATTAATAGCAATAAGAAAAAATAGAGAATATTCGCATCAAGCGATTCAACATCTGAAACATTACTTTTAAATAATTCATCATCACCAATTATGAAGTAAAGCATAACAGCAAAAAAATTGTTCAGAAAATGTAATACAATTGGAATAACCAACGACTCACTTTTATATGCAGCAAATCCTAAATAAAATCCTATAATAGCTAAAGGTATAAGTCCATAAGGATTAAAATGATATAACGCAAAAAATAAAGCTGTAAGTAAAGCAGCAATATGCGGTTTAAATTTAAACCCGAAACTTCGCTGTATGTAACCTCTGAACATTACTTCTTCGCATATCGCAGGTATAATAGATATTGTAATAATAACTAAAAGCATTTCCACGAAGTTGTCAGCATGAATAAGATTACCAAACGTTTTTTCAATTAATTCATTTAAAGAATCTAGCAAATATTTTATTGAGTTAATAAATTGCGAAGATTCCGCCCATCTCTCTATTAAGTAATTTTGAATGTAAAGGTAACTCTGAAGCAAGGGAGTTAGAATTATTATACCCAAAATAAAAAGCAACAATTCTTTCCATTTAGGTAACTTGAGAGAAATTATTTTCCCAATGTCACCATAAATCCATTTGCTGAAAAACAAGGCAGGTAGAAATATGAATAAAATCTGCCCTACGATGGTCATAAATCTTAAACCATTAACAGGTGCTGCTTCAAGATCAAATCCAAAAATCAGCAATGTCATTAACCCGCCAACAAACTGATAAAGAATAAATCCACCGATCAAACCAAGAAATGCCGCTGCAACAGGTGAAATAAGAGGATAAGGAGAGTAAGATTCAACTAATGTTTGTTGTTCTGTTGAATTTTCAGGTTCAAGTTGATTTTGTTCCTGGTTATAATTTTCCAATTTAATCTTCTAATTATCTTGAATATTTGATTGAAGCAAAGTTAACAAATTATAGAGTGATTAATAAAAAAAGAGGAGGCAGAAGCCTCCTCATTTCACAAACTTACAGCTGATTTAACGCTTTGAGGTTAATTTTCCGGCAAGTCCTTCATAAGCTGAAAGTTTTGCCTCAACATAACCAATAACGATTTTTGTTCTGACTTTAACAGGCAATTTTAATTCGTCATCTGTAAGCCATACAATAATATTTCCTTCGTGCTTAAAAAGTCCGCCCTCTTTAACCAGCGGTTCAACAATTATACAATCAAATTTTCCTGCGGGTACTTCAATTGTTTCTTTTCCTAAAAATTTTACATCGAGATCATACACCCTGTCTTTGTAAAAATTCTGCAAGTTTACTAAATCATCTACTACCATATCTGAGTAATCAAATGTTCTTGCATAATAGAATGCAGAGACAATGTCGTTCACATATAAAGGAATTTCATATTCGCCTTCGCTAGTTTTTGCTTTACCTTTTCTCTGATCAAAGAAAGCTGAAAAATCCCTTGTGTATCCACCTTCTCTTATATGCTGCTCAAATCGCCATGGAAATAATCCTTCTATATCAAGATAAGTTTCATAGCGATCTCTGACTTTATAAAACATATCAAAACTTGGAACTGAATTAACTTCAAACGTAATGTGATATGCTTCTCTGCCTGATATTCTTTTAATTCTTGGAATTTCCATCACTGCAATTCCAGCAGTAACGAATCCATAGTTAAGGTCAAATGTCAGTTTTTCCCCTTCTTTAAAAGCCTTGTTTTCTACATATCTAAATTCTTCATTCGACATTGTAGTTTGAGGAACAATTATAAAATTGCCAACTAAAATGAATAAAAAAACATACATCCATTTATTGAATAACATTTACGATCTCCAGATTATTATAAAATTCTCAATACAGTCTTAGTCTCGTCAAATACTTTGCCAATATCAATACTATTCATACAATTGAGTTTTTCGCACTGTTCACGGGTACAATTGCTACAATCAATGGTTGGGACAAAAAGTGTTTTCTTTTCTGTATACGGTCCCCACCTCTTTTGTGAACATGCTAATATTTTAGGAAAAAAACCGATAACATGAACTCCCAATGCGGCTGCAATATGCATCGGTCCCGTAGAATTTGAAATAAATATGCTTGCCTTATTTATCAATGCCTTTAGCAATGAAAGATTTAGTATCCCCGAAAGATTTATAACGGAATTACTTATCTCAAATTCTTTACATAACTCAGATTCGCTTTTACTTCCTGTAATGATAATTGATATATTCTTAAGACTGTTCAGCATCCTTGTTAGTTCAATTAATTTTTCTTTCGGAAGATCAACCGAACTGCCACCACTTCCGGGATGAACGATTATAATTTTATTCCCAGATTTGAAACCCCTCTGAGACAAAATTGAATTAATCGTTTCAGAACTATCACCATCAATTTGTAAATGAAACTTTATTTTCTTCGAAATATCTTTTACATAAATGCCCAATTTAGCAAGAAGGTTAATGTTGTATTCAAGCTCATGCTTATCACCATACTTACGATGTTCATAAACTTTATTATTGAATAAGACAGAATACCATCTATAGCCTGTTCCTATCCTGTTTTTAATTCCTGCTAAAAACATCATCAAGGTTATTTTGAATGTTGGATTTACTACAATACAAGTATCAAACTTTCTTGGTTTTATTTTTTCCAGATTTTCTTTAAAAAGAATTTCCCCATCAGCTTCATCAGCTATGATCACATCATCAATAAATGAATTTCCATCAAGCAATGCACGAGTGTAATGCCGAATGAAATAAGTTATTTTACTATCTGGATATTTTTTCTTTACAAGTTCAGCCAAAGGAATTGATAGGACTACGTCCCCAATTCTATCAGTCCGAACAATTAGTATTTTTTGATGCAGTTTCATTTACGTGACAAATATGGATTATTCTTAATGAAAAACCTCCAGGGTAAATCAACTGATTTTGAAATTCCAATTCTTTTAGAAACACCGATATCTTTGCTTTTAATTTTTTCACCATCTAAAATAAATATTTTATTTCCAGTCAGATCTATACCAGAATATTTTCTACTTATTCCAAACGCCTGACAGGTTTTTCCGGGACCACTCGTTAAGTTGAATATCTCCATGTCGTTTTTAAGTCTTCTCTTAAATCGATTCTTAATCATTTTATCAATTCCTGACATCGGTTCAACTGCTCGAATCAATACTGCAGTTCCCTGCCCCTTTTTTCCGGTAACTACATTGCAACAGTGATGAGCACCATAAGTAAAATAAACATATAGATATCCTCCTGCTTCAAACATTATTTCAGTTCGTTTAGTAATTCCGCGATATGAGTGTGCTGCTTCATCAAAGTCTCCGTGATAACCTTCAACCTCAACAATTTTTCCGGACAGAATATTTTTACCATCAACTTTTACCAGGACTTGGCCAAGTAGACTTTTTGCTACATCAAGTAATTCTCTTCGATAAAAACTTTTTCTTAATTTCTTTGCTGATAGATGATCTTTCATTAAAATTGAAAATTGTAAGAAAAATGCAAAGCACAAAACGAATTATTGCGATTTTAACTCGCGTATTTTTTCTAAATAATATTCTTTCTTTTCAGGATTACGTAGAATAAGTAATTCATAAATTTTTAGAGCTTCACTTTTCTGTCCCTGAGAGATATAAATATTCGCGAAAGTTTCTGTAGCCAGCTTACCTTTATCAGGATTGTATTCATGCTGATTGGTTTCACTTGGAGAAATATTGTTACTTTGGTCAAGCTTTGTGTTAATAAGTTTTTCGGCAATCTGTGGTAGATTATCCTCAACAGATTTAGGCTGATCATCTACGACCTCTTCATTTAAAGTATATTCATCTGATGAATTGAAAAATATATTTCCTCTTGATGAATCAAATGGTGATATCTGTTTATCGGGCAATTTGAATTCATGCTTGTAGTGGTCGAAAGTAAGGTCGGAATTTAAAAGCTCACTTGCCTTTTTTAGATGAGATTCCGTCATCTCAATATTACCGAGCAAATACAAAGCTTTAGCCATCAAAATAAAAGCTAATGGGTGATTTGGATATAGCATCAATCCGTTTTCAAGGATTGAAACTGCTGTTTGAGGATCATTTTCTTGCAGATAATTATCAGCTAATCTTAAAAACAAAGGTGAGTTGTTGTCACGCTCAAAAATTAATTTAGCTCTAGCTATTAACTTCTCATCCACGATTCGCACACACTCAACTGACTCCCTCTTTTGCAAAAGCATGTTTAATAGAGGTTATCGAAACAAAAGAGAATCCGATAAAAAATAAGAGTTGAAACGGAAGACTAGCTATTTCCATAAAGTAAATGCTCGATACCACACCAATCAAACAATAAAAGGCAAGGACTAATTCTACAATAACAGCGAAACCTATTTTCTTGTTATTATATTTTTTCCCTACCCACGTATCTTTTTCGGAGACTAACTTGAATTTAGGAGTTCTAACAAATTCACTTTTACGGTTTAGTAATCCTTCAAAAACTGCCCGGGAATTATTGAGAGCAAAACCCATACTTCCTGCCATAAATATCGGGAATAGCACAATTCTTTTACGCCAATCAGGATGAATATCCTTTTGCGAATAAAGATAAAACATAAATGAGCTAATGAATGCAAGCACGAACACTGACATAAATGCAAAATAGAGTTCATGTCCACCACTGTTTTTAACAAAGATTAATGGCACATTCAATATTGCTGCAAGCAGGATGAATGGAAAGACAATATTATTAGTCAAATGAAATGTACTGTAAAGTTTTATTCTGAGAGAAACATCTGAACTCCAGACAAGAGGAAGAATTTTCTTCGCAGTTTCAATTGCACCTTTTGTCCATCTGAATTGTTGAGATTTAAGTGCATTTATTTCTGAAGGTAGTTCTGCAGGTGAAGTAAATTCTTTTAGAAAGACAAACTTCCATCCATTGAGTTGCGCTCTGTAACTTAAATCGAGGTCCTCAGTTAAAGTATCAGCATGCCAGTTACCGGCATCCTCGATGCAAGATTTTCTCCAGACACCACCGGTTCCGTTAAAATTTATAAAGAACCCAGCTTTATTACGAACAGACTGCTCAATTACAAAATGACCATCGAGGGCAAGTGCTTGAGCCCTGGTAATAAGTGAATGATCACCATTCAGATGTTCCCAACGTGTTTGGACCATTCCAACTTTGTCATCGGAAAAGAACTTTAAAGTTTTTTCAAGAAAATCAGAATGAGGAATAAAATCAGCATCAAATATTGCGACAAATTCACCACTAGCAAATTTTAATCCTTCTTTTAATGCACCAGCTTTAAATCCTTCCCTATTGCTTCTCCTGACATGCTCAATATTAAAGCCTTCTTTCTTTTTTGTTTCAACAACTTTTGCAACTACTTCCACGGTTTCATCAGTAGAATCGTCAAGCACCTGTATTTCCAATTTATCTTTGGGATAATCAATTTCACACACTCTATCAATGAGTCTCTCAATAACATATAGCTCGTTATACAAAGGGAGCTGAATAGTAACCAAAGGAGTTTCACCAAATTCTTTTGAAGGATTAAAGTTGACATCTTTATACTTCCGGTGATAGAAAAGCAGGACAAAACCGTGCAGGCCGAAAATAAAAAGTATTGAAAGCGAAACGAAGTATCCTATTAAAACAACATTATCCATAATATTTTCCTCTTATTACCATCCTGAAACTACCGCTAAAAGAATATCTTCTGATATATTATTAATTGCTATTGCTATTGCCTCTTCACGCTCATTAGTTGTTTGTGCAGGTACATATTCACCAAAGCCTGAAAAATCTTTTTCAAAAACTGTTTTTTTCATAACGAGATCTTTATACAATACTCTAATAATAATGGTTACCTTTCTTGCTGATATCTGATCACCAGCACTAACAATTGCAGGCACATCAGTTACACTTGTTATTACACAATTAAGAGAAGCATCAGCTGAAGTTCTTCCAGATACCTGAAGCGAATTGTCATTAATAAACTTCTGGATAAGATCATCAGTAAGTAGCTCTCTTATTCCAGGAATAGCAGCAGGGCTTTTATCCTGTGCAACAGGAATAGAAATCGTTTTTAAATGTGCCGGGACTGATGATCCGGTAAACGAATAAGCACCGCACCCAAAATTAACTACTACAATCGTACTTATAAAGAGAATAAAGATCATCGATCTCAATGCTTTAATTCTATTTTTATATATCCAGTTTAAACTCATTCCTCTAACAAATCGTATTGTTTTATTTTCCTGTATAGAGTTCGTTCACTAATATTGAGCAGTTTTGATGCTTTTCTTTTGTTCCCGCGTGTTTTATCGAGTGCAGCTTTTATTGTATCGCGTTCGATGATATCTAGAGAAAAAAGATTCTTTTTAGTTTCTTCTCCATTTACAATACCTTCCCTTCCGTTTTGGAGAACCAGATCTTTCAACTCGATTAAGTCTTTTTTTATTTCGAAATAGTGCTCTGTAAAGAATTTCTCTGTCAGCATCTTCAGGAGTTTTTCTTAAGAAAACAGGAAGATTTCTGGAAGAAAAATTTTCATCTTCACGAACAATTAATTCTGAAAAAGAATCTACATCAATGATACTACCTCTGTTCAAAGTAACTGCCGTCTCAATTGCATTTTTTAGTTCACGTACATTTCCTGGCCAGTCGTACTCCATAAGAATATCCATAGCATCATCAGTAATTTTTGGCAGAGATATTTTATTTAAGGAGGTATAATTTTCAAGAAAGTGATTTACAAGTAATGGAATATCTCCTTTTCTTTTTCTTAAAGGAGGAATATTTAAGCTAACTGCTTTTAATCTGAAAAATAGATCTTCTCTGAATCTTCTACTGTTTACTTCTTCCTGCAGATCTTTATTTGTTGCAGCAATTATTCTCACATCAACTTTTGTCACAGTCTCAGCACCGATTCTCATAAACTCTTTAAATTCAATTGCTCTTAAAACTTTAACCTGAGTTGTCAGCGGCATCTCAGCAATCTCATCAAGAAACAACGTTCCGCCATCAGCAATCTCAAAGTAACCTTTTCTACCCTCAAATGCACCTGTGAATGCACCTTTCTTATGGCCGAAAAGTTCACTCTCAAGAATTCCTTCAGGAATAGCTCCACAATTAACACTTATCAATTCTTTATCTGCTCGTTTGCTTGAGTTGTGAATAGCTCTGGCAAATACTTCTTTCCCAACTCCGCTTTCACCAAAAATAAGCATGGTGATATCAGATGAGGAAACCTGCACTACAACATCAACCAAATCGTTTATTTCGCTGGACTGGCTGATAATCCCGTGCTTCTTTTTAAATTCTTCTCTATTCACTGAAATATTTTAATAATATATGAATGACAAACTGTCATAGCTGTAAAAATACCTAATTAAAGATTCAATTGAAACAGAATGATTTTGGGGTGAAAAGCTTAATTTTCATCATATTTCGAAGGATAAGCTATCCATAGCAATAATAATTTTATTTCTTAGCGAGTTCGGCAAGGTTGCCAAAATTTCATTTATCATTTGAAAATCCTCATCAGAGAAATGAGTTAAATAGATTTTTCCAGCTTCCATTTTATTCAATGCTTCAAAAAGAATTGGAGGTTTCAGATGAGTTGCCTCACTGATAAAAATATTCGAAGTAATTTCCTTAAACAGAAACAAATCTTCCACTGAACTAATATCTGAAGTATAGATAATTTTTTTTCTTTCAGTTTCGAAAAGCAAACTGGCACTATATAAACTTATTGAGGGATGATTAACTTTATATTTTTCAAGTTCAACCAGATGCGAATTCTTTCTGGCAAGAAAAGAAAAATTATTTGAAATTTTTACAGGGTCATCATCCTTAAAAGTTCTGTAACGTATTTCTAAATTCATTTTAGCAGGGAGTAAATAAGAATGCAATAAAAAATCTTCTATGACATTTTTTAAACTATGATGGACATAAATATCAAGAGGTTCTTTCCTATTCAACATTTTCATTTGGACAATTAATGCAGGCAATCCGGAAAAATGATCTGGATGGAGATGAGTAAAAGCGATTCCATTAATTGAATTAAAATTAATTCCATTGACAAGCAAAGCACGAGATATTCCATCGCCGGCATCGACGAGTAAATTGTAATCTTCAGTTGAAAGTAATAACGATGAATGAAAACGTTCTAAAGAAGCTTTACCTGAGCTTGTGCCAACAAATGTAATTTTCACAACTATTTTGGAGGAATTGAAACTATGCTTCCATTAACATTATACCGGGAATTTACAACCTGCAGAAAACTTTCAGCATCTTCAAGCGTTTCGAACTTTCCGGCATAAACAACGTGAAAGGTTGTACCGGCAACAATTTTATCAGTCAGTTGTGTATAAATACCAGAGCCTTCAAATTCACCTATAAGCTTATTTGCATTTTCAAGATTCGTAAATGCACCTGCCTGAATTGTAAATTTATAATCTTCTTCACTCTTGGGTTTACTTTCCTCAGTTTGTGTTACAGTTTCCTGGACATCAGATTTTTCAAGCAACGAAAGATTTTGATCAGCGACCTGAATATATGGCGATGTAGAGTAAGATGTTTTTAATTGTTTTAGTTTTTCCCTTGCTGATTCATAAAGTCCAAGAGCATAGTAATAAGAAAATATTCTGTACAAAGCTGCATCAGCGTATTTACTTTTTGGAAAGTTATCAACAATATCCTGATAAATAACAATTGCTTCCTGTCCGTTCTCCTTTAAAACTCCATCGAGAAACATAACTGATGGATCATCAGGATATTCTGTTTTCAATTCAACGAGTGCTTCTTTTGCTTCTGCAATATTCCCATTCTCAATGGCTTTTAAATATGGGACAATATCTACTTCCTGGGAAAATAATTTTACTGGTGAGCAGAATAGGAATAGTAAAATCAGAAATGCAAAAAAAATTAGATTAAGCTTTAGCATAATATTGCCGCCACAAACGGATATTTAAAGATTAAAAATTCAGCCGGTTAAAGATAAACTTTCTTCAACCAAATTTACGAAACCTGTAAATTCACCAAAGAGAGTTGCTGAAGTTGCCCGGTTTATTTTCACTTTTACATAGTCACCGACTTTTATTTTATCGTCAACAGGCAGAATAACTACTTTATTTGTGTCAGATCTGCCTGATAAAAATTTATCTGATTTTTTACTGAAACCCTCTACCAAAACGACTTCTTCTTTACCAATCAATTCTTGGTTCAGTTCGAAAGATAACTGCTGCTGAAGATTAATTATTTCCTGAAGTCTTTTCGCTTTTGATTCTTCAGGAACGTCATCGTTCATCTTAAATGCTTTTGTTCCTTCACGAGGAGAATATTTAAACATAAAGGCACCATCGAATTTTACTTCTCTCATTACATCGATAGTCATCACGTGATCTTCAAAGGTTTCTGTTGGAAAACCTGATATTATATCTGTTGAAAAACTAACTCCTGGAATTATATTTCTTGCTTTCTCAACCAGTTGAAGATAATGCTCGATTGTGTAAGTCCTGTTCATTAATTCCAGAATTCTATTAGAACCTGATTGAACTGGAAGATGAATGTAGTTGCAAATGTTTGAGTGCTGAGCAATTGTATACAACAACTTATCAGAAAGGTCCTGTGGATGCGAAGTTGTAAAACGAATTCTCATCGAACGATCTACCTGTGCACAGACAGAAAGTAAGTCCGCAAAATCACCGCCGTTTGCTGATTCATCGTCATTGTAAGAATTAACATTCTGACCGAGAAGTGTTACTTCTTTAAATCCTCTTTTGGATAATTGTTTTACTTCATCAACAACCGAAATAAGTGTTCGGCTACGTTCTCTGCCACGAGTAAATGGAACAACGCAAAAAGTGCAGAACTTATCACATCCTCGCATTACTGAAATCCACGCTTGCAGACCATCTTCTCTATGAGGAATAATATCATCGTAAGTTTCGGTTTTGGAAAGTTTAACTCCAATTCCTTTATCTCCATTAAATGCAACGTCAATCAGCTGAGGCAACCTTCGGTATTCATCCGGACCAACAACAACATCTACAATTTTTTTCTTATCAACGAGGTCTGATCGTAACCGTTCTGCCATACAGCCAAGAACACCAACAACCAATTCAGGCCTTTGATTTTTAATGGTTTTAAAATTCCCGAGTCGGCCATAAATTCTCTGCTCGGCATTTTCTCTTATGCTGCATGTATTCACAAGAACAACATCTGCATCTTCCATTTGTTTGGTCACACTATAGCCATTGTTCTGAAGAATCCCGAGCACAATTTCTGTATCAGCAAGATTCATCTGGCAGCCGTAGGTTTCTATGTAAACTTTATTTTTATTCATATTATGATGAAAAAGATGGCCTAATATAAAATATTACCGCCTGCGGTTCAATCTAAATTCTGATAAATAAAAGACTTATAGGGGCGATTAATTTGAGGAAAGAGCGTAAAGTACGAAGTTCAATAAAAGAAAGCCTATTGTTCCATAAATAATGTTGATGATAATCTTTTTGATTTTATGATCACGACGAATGCTTCGTTCTAATTTATTTCTGCCGTTTAATTTTACTAATCCAAATATCATTTTATTAATTATAATTATTATGGAACTAATATTACAAATTATTAACACAAATGCTGTTACAATCTGCGTGCCCAATTATATATTTGAAATTTGTACAGAGTAGTTGAATATCATTCAATATTGAAAATGAATAGAATAATTAAATTCGATTTTACATGTCATTCTACTCTGAGTTAGCTTATGACAAAAAAAAGCCCCTCGAAGTGAGGGGCAAATAATGAACTTGATTAAATACTATTTAATCAAAGTCATCTTGCGAACTTCAGAGAACTGACCAGCATCGAGTCTATAGAAATAAATACCGCTATTTAAATCACTTGCATCAAAGCTGATTGAATGAACGCCAGATTCCATATTCTGGTTTACAAGAGTTTTAACTTCCTGACCAAGTGTGTTAAACACTTTCAAAGTTACAATTGAACTCTGAGGAATGGAGAAGTTAATTGTTGTACTTGGATTAAATGGATTCGGATAATTTTGTGAAAGTTCAAACTGCACTGGTGCAGTAACATCAGCATTTACTACATCCGAATATGCGAATGTTCCATCAAAGTCAACTTGTTTAAGTCTGTAGCTATAACTTCCTGCAGCTAGATTCCTATCTGTATAAGAGTAGGTTTTGACCTCTGTAGTAGTTCCGTTTCCTGAAACAAATCCTATGGCAAGGAATTCATTACCATTGCTTCTTTGAATTTCGAAGCCTTGATTATTTGTTTCTGTTGCTGTGCTCCAGGAAAGAGTAACATTGTTTTCGTTAACAGAAGCAACAAAAGATGTCAACTCAACAGGAATAGTTCCAGCTGGTAGAAAATCAGTTGCATAGAATCTTGGAAATATCTGATATCCACCATCAGGTGGTGTACTGCTATCAAACTGGCTACCAATACCAATAATATCACGAGGCCAGGTTGGTTCCGGTTGTCCAGGAATATCAGTATCACTATCAATTCTGAAAACAACAGTATCAATTCCATCACTGAAATCAAGATTTGTGCTGCCACTTGCTGGCCATGTTCCACCAACCAATGTTAATGATACAAATCCGACAAGACTTCCCTCGTACATTTCTGAATTAGCCTTATACTGCGCAAGTGTTAATACAATTGGATTTGGTGTAGGATTTCCTGAACTCATGAACACCCATCCGGAAGAATCAGCAGGAATAATTTCAGTCATTCCATTATACTGATCAACTTCACCTGTAATTTGTAACATATCTCCCATAGCCCAAGTGAACTGTGGAGGACCATACATAAAAATATCAGTTCCAGCAGTACCATCGGAAATATAAAATGAATTGTGAGTTGTCTGGTAGTTAGGTGAAAAAACAACACCTTCTACAGTAACTATTTGTCCTAATCTATCTGGAACAAAATCCATATTAAGATCTTCAATTGCTTCGGCAATAGTAATTGTTCCGCCACCACTTGCAGAAATAACTTCAAAGTAATCCAAGCCTATATAATCGGACTCACTTCCTCCTGGACCACCATTTGTAGTGTAATAACGAACTGCAAATCTAACGGTACCACTCATAGGAAATACCTCAACAAACTGCCACCATCCTGTTGTTGATCCAGTGAAAGCTCCAATTTGAACATCAAAAGCTGCTGCAGTTGTTCCTGCAGTTGTGGATACCCAAACTTGTAAAGGATCTGGAAATGTACTTCCATCCGGGGATCTTTGCCAAAATTTTAGTGTGTCGCCTGCTGATACGGTTACCTCTGGCGAGATAAGCCATTGATCAATTAGGAGACCTCCGCCAAATGCACCATTGAAGTTTTCACCAAGATATCCGTCATCTGGTCCTTCGTAAGCGGTAAAGACCGTTGGATTGCCCTGGAATGTTGTGGTGGTACCAGCACCATCAACATCATCAAAAAACCAGCCCCTGGCCATAATTCCAACTACAGTATTATCTCCATTCATATCATCTGTGAATATAGCATCAGCACCGTTTGGATGATACTCTACTGGTGTCCAGGTATCAACCATATTGGTTCTGCTAGAATTATCCTGTGCAAATGATAAAGCAGAGATTAAAAAGAAAGAGAATAGTAAAACAATGAATCTTTTCATGATTCCTCCATTTATTAAGTTAGTGATTATTAGAATTAGAGATATTCGCCTGTTAGCAAGTTTTAAATATTATTTTATCAATATCTCAATGCAAAATGCCAAAAATTGTTCTTTAAATCAAATTATCAATTTGTTATCTAAAAATAATTCTGATTTTAAATAATACAGGCTTTCGAACAAAAAAAAGCCGGCTCTTTTTTCAGATCCGGCTTTTAATAGAAGCTAAACCAATCTTACTTAGTTAATATCATCTTCTTTACTTCGATAAAATTAGTTCCGTTTGATCCGGTGGCTTCAATTCTATAAAGATATACACCTGAATTAAGAGCTGAAGCATCAAAATTAGCCTGGTGCAAACCAGCATTAAGATTTCCATTTAAAAGATTAGCAACTTCCTGCCCAAGAACATTGAATACCTTCAAACTAACTTTGGAATCAATAGCTAAGCTGAAATCTATCCTTGTATTCGGGTTAAATGGATTTGGATAATTCTGAGCAAGTCCAAATTGATCCGGTGTTGTAACCTCAGCATTTATTTCTTCCGAGTATGCGAATGTTCCGCTAAAGTCAACTTGTTTAAGTCTGTAAGTATATATACCGGAAGCTAGATTGGCATCAAGGAAACTATAAGTTTTGGCTTCAGTGGTGGTACCGTTACCATTTACAAAACCAACGGTTACAAATTCACTGCTAGCAACTGACCTCTGAACTTCAAAACCTAAGTTATTCAATTCGGTTGCGGTCGACCAATTCAATATAACACTGCTACCATCAACTGATGAAGTGAATGATGTAAATTCAACTGGAACAAGATTGCCCCAAATAGTCGACACTCTGATACCGTCTACTGATACTGTTAATGTCTGGCTTCCCTGCCGCAATGCAATTGCATTAATGAGATCCTGACCGTTCGTTGCGGTATTTGTTACTTCGGGTGTGCCTGCAGAGACTTCATCAAGTGGAACCCCAGAATCAAATACCCATAATTTGCATTCATCAGCACCACCTGTATTGATTATGTATTTTACGAACACTAAATATGTTGTTCCGAAACTGAAGTCTGTTGTACCCATAGTTGAAGTCGAGGTATTGCTGAGACCAAAGCGGAGATTTCCGGCTACATCCTGCACAAAAACACGTGCGGCAAATGATGTAAAAACAGTTGGCGATGTTCTATTACCTATATGAATAAAATAGCCAGCTGTTGCATCAGCAGAGGAGGCATTTACAAGAAAGGAGTAATATAATACATCCCCATTATTAGATAGTGAATCAATTCCAACATTAACATCCTCTCTTGAACCTGATCCACCCTGAACATCAACATGATTACCAATACCTGAAGAAGGATAACCAGCGTATGTTAAACTACTTGAAAGAACAAAAATTGTTTGTCCTGTTCCACTGTGTTTTGTCCAGATGTGTCCGGTTAGAGAATCACCTATCGTGTAATCAAAGTCTTCAACAAGTAACTGTCCATAAGAAAGACTTAGAGGTAGAAAGAAAAGAGAAAATAACACAAGTAAATATGATTTTTTCATATTTGCCCTCCGATTAGATTTGATTAAATAATTAATTATTTGAACTGGATTTATGACTATAAAATAGTGAAAATAAAAAGGAGAATGAAAAGCTTATGGTATAATAAATGGACAACCATTATTACTTCATATCAAATCAGTTTCAACGACTCAAGTAATTACTATTAAAAAGTTCAATTCCTTCAGTAAAAGGTGTTTTAAAACCAAGTAAACTACCTGTGGTCCCAGCTAAATCAATTTGCTGATGTAACTCATGAATTTTTTTGCCCTTGAGGGATATTTTTACCAATAGCCAGCAGCATTAAGTGTTCACATCCATCGCAATCACAACCATGGTTTTTAAAACCATCTGAATGCCTTCCATGGTCATTTGTTATAAACAATGTAGTTGTGTTTTTGTAATATGGATCGTTCTGAATTTTTTGCCATAATTGATAAATTAATTTATCTGCATTTGTGAGTGCATTAACATAATCATTCCAGATACCACTATGTCCCTTTATATCAGTAGAAGGAAAATTTACCAACATTATTCTTGGATGGTATTTATCCAAAATTGTAACAAGGCTGTCATAAACATTATTGTCGTCCCCATCGAAGCAATTTGTGGAAGCTCCATAACTTCGAGACCATAACCATTGAAAGAGCTGTAGGCTAATGCATCTATTTTCTTTTTACCGGCAACAATAAAACAATCAGTTTTTTTTGCAGAGAATTCTTTCCGGAAATATTCAAATATGGTCGGTTTATTAGGATGTTCAGAACCATCATTTTCAATTATTTGCCATGTCCCTGTCAAAATTGATGCGTGACCGGGATTTGTAGAGGTTATTCCCTCCTCAGCTATTCTAAAATTTGTAAAAACGGTACCCAACGGTGCAAGATCATTATACATATGAGGAATATATTTGCCGTCGGAGCCAAATGTCTCTGAATATCGCGCACCGTCGATCACAACTATTATTACATTTTGAGCAGAAATTAAAGCAGTGAAAAAAATGCACAGAATTAATAATTTGGTTTTCATTGTGGACTCAGATTTATCTGGTAGGAAACCAGCCTTGATTAATAATTATTTCAAATTCCTGCACAAAGATTGGGAAAATAATTATTGTTAAAAAGTGATAGGCGTAATTCCGGTATTAATAAAATATTATTTTATTAACGTCATCTTCCTCGATTGCATCAAACCGTTTGCTTCTATTTTGTAAATGTATAATCCGCTCGGTAGCGCAGAAGTGTTTCCGCCGAATGCGGATCTGCCTTTGGCGGAGAAGTTAATTGTATGTACATCTGCAACATTCTTAATCAAACTATCAAAGAGGAATGGCGGCGGAGTTCAATAATATCTCAAAGACGTATCGAAGCAGAGCCATACTTTGCATTAGTTCGGCAGCTTAAAGAATAGATTTCTTTTTTATCAGGCAAGGTAGAACTTGTAAAAACGAAAAATTTGTCGGGGAGTGTCAAAAAATGTCTATTGGCATGACTATTGTAAAAATCAGGGCGTTAACTAAATAAATAATTGTCTATTACTGAATAAAAGTGAATGATTTCAAAGCTTATAAATTCAGTAAAGTAAAGTGAATTCATCAAATTTCTTTATTAAAAATAAGGCAAAACATATGAATGCAATACACAGAATGTTAAGAAATGGCGTTGCCATAGAAAGAGTAGATATCATTCGAGCTACGTTAAATGAAGCGCAGGAAATCACACACAATCTCCTAGATGATATTTCAAATTATAAAGAAATAATTGTTGATCTGAGCACTTGCAACTATATAGACAGCACCTTTTTTGGTGCGATGGTTTGTGCATATAAAAGGATAAGAGCAAAAGGAGGTTCAATAGTTTTAATTGTTGGTGAGACATTCCTTTCCAAAAGTTTTATCTTTAAGGACATTGCTTCAGTCTTCAAAGTTTATCATTCTTTGAATGAAGCGATACATGCATTAAAGACTCCTTATCAGAAAGTTACTAACGATTATAAAAGTATGGCAGGAGTGCAAGAGCCCGTCAAAATTGTCCAAACGCAGTTAATTCTTAATCCTGAATGAAGATTGAAGGTTAAATTTTACCTGCAAAATCTAATATCTACCACTTACCAAAAGTGATATGGCTATTGAATGAAAAAACCTTTCACGGATTTAGTTTAACCTTATTTTAGCAAAATCATCTTCCGTGATTGCACCAATCCATTTGCTTCAAGCTTATAAATGTAGAAACCGCTGTTAAGTCCGCCATTGGTGGATTCTGCATTAAAATTAAAAGTATGAATACCTGCTTCTTTAAATCCATTAAAAAGTTGGACAACCATTTCACCAATTATATTATAAACTGTAAGCTTCACATCTCCTGATTGCGGCAGTGAAAATCTAATTGTTGTTGATGGATTAAATGGATTGGGATAGTTTTGACTTAGCTCCATTTTACCTGGTGAGCCAAGATCAACTTCAATAACTTTTGAGTATTCAAAGTTACCATCAGTATCAATTTGTTTTAAGCGATAAGAATACTTTCCTCCGGACAAACTCCCGTCAATAAAAGAATATTCTTTAGGTGAGTTTGAATTACCGTGCCCTTGAACAAATCCAAGCTTCACCCAACCTCTCCCGGCTTCGCCACCCTCTCCTTGATAAGGAGAGGGAAAGGGTGAGGTTCTTTCAATCTCAAATCCGTAGTTGTTTACTTCAGTATCTGTCCGCCAAATAAGTTTGATTGAATTGTCTAGTACGCTTGCAGAGAAAGAAGCCAGCTCAACCGGTAGCGGATTACTTCCTTCGAAAAGACTAACACCTACTGCTTCAGGTGTGCTAAATCCTAAGAGGTCTCCAACAGTTGGAGCAATATCTATCTGATAATGCAAATCAGAATTTTCAACACCTGCTGTTACATTTCTGCCAATTGCTAACAACATAATATGTTCACATCCTTCACAATCATCCCCATGATTTGTAAACCCGCCATGTGCATCATCATGCCTGCCGTGGTCATTTGTTATAAACATTGTGGTATTTTCGGGAGTGTAACCATAAGTACCAGCTTCAACTGTCTGCCATAGTTCGTAAACTAAACTATCTGCATTTGTTATTGCTGCAAGATAGTCGTTCCAATTTCCTGAGTGCCCTGCAACATCAACTTCGGCAAAATTTATTATTAATATTTTAGGTTGATAATTCTGCATTACAGAAATTGCTTTTGAATAAGTTAAGGTATCATTCCTGTTATCGTCTCCAACCCAGGTTCCACCATAAGGCGAACCATAACCTGAAAAATCAGAATATGTTAGTATATCAAGTTTATCTTTACCAGTAACCGCGTAGCAATCTGCCTGCGGATTTCCATCTTCCCTTCGAATGTATTCAAACACTGTTGGATTAGTAGGTCTTTCCGAACCATCATTTGCAATTTGCTGCCAGGTACCAGTTAAAATTGATGCATGCCCTGGATTTGTTGAAGTTATCCCTTCAGTTAGCAATTCTAAAATTAGTGTAAAGATAACCAGATGGTTTAAGATCATTATACATATGAGGAATGTAAATACCTGTACTGTCGAAGGTTTCTGTGTAACGTGCACCATCTATAACTACGATAATAACATTCTGTGCAAAAAGAAAATTTGTAAACAGAACTAAAAGAAGTGCCAACATTTTTTTCATTTTGAACTCCCCGGACTGCTTTACAATAAATTATTCTGCAAATAATGTAAGAAATTAAAATGAGAAAATTTTAACAAGGCTCGCACATACATTTTCTATTTACCAGTTTTATGAGTTTCGACAATTTTTTCTCATCGATATCTTTTAGCGTTTGAATTTTTATGTGCCGCATTGTCTTACCGCTCCCTTCAAACCAGGCCACTTCTTCTTTGTTTAATCCGTTAATAGAAAATCCTATGTGCACCCTTTCCTTAAGAGCGGCGATATAGAACTTATTTTCTGCAAAAGTGATAACACCCCACTTCATTTTTTCTTCACAGCCCGTAATTGTCTGCAGAAAAATCTTTCTGACTTTTTCCAGAATCTCCTTTTGCGGCGACTTCTGTTTATTTATGTATGCTTTGATATCGCGGTTCATACTTTAAGACATATGCTTTAATCTATAAAGTATTATTTGAGAAGAAGCATCTTCCTATTCTCTACCTTCTGTTCAGTTTCAAGTCGGTAGAAGTATATTCCACTTGAAAAGTTCTCTGCATTAAATACAGCTTCATAAACTTTTCCACCATCAGCTATTCCATTAAATATACTTGCAACTTCATTTCCTAAGAACATCAAATACTTTTAGCTCTGCTTTTTGTGTTTCTGCCAATAGCAAATTTAATTGTTGTAATTGGATTAAAAGGATTTGGATAATTCTGCTCAAGCACAAAACCATCCGGAATATTTCCTGCATCAACTTCAATAATATTTGAATATTCAAACTGACCATCAGTGTCAATTTGTTTTAATCTGTAAGCGTAACTTCCATATTGTGCATTGTTATCAGTGTAAGTATAATCTTTTGGTGAGTTCTGTTTACCGTGTCCTTCGACAAATCCAATTTTTGTGTATTGCGAATTTCGGTTTTCGAATTTCGGATTTATCTCAGAACGTTCTACCTCAAAGCCATAATTAGAAACTTCTGTCTTTGTTCGCCAATCCAGTTTGATTCCACCACTGCGTAAAACTTTTGCAGTGAAGGAGGAGAGTTCGACGGGGAGAGCAGCATCAATTTGTAGTTTCCCATAATCCTCTTCCATATGTACCGGCTCTTAATTTATCTGGACCCGCCGGTATAAAATATTTCTAATTCAGTAACAACAACATTCGGTAAACCTGTATTATAGGCTGCCCAATTATTTGTTCCATCTTTTACATATACACCTAAATCTGTACCAACAAATAAAACATTTCGATCTGTTGCTATTTTATAATGAACAATGCACATAACCGGAAGATTTGGAAGTCCTGCAGAAATATTAGTCCAGATTCGCACCACCGTTTGTTGATTCATATACTTTTGCACCAGCTGTGTAACCACCGAAAGTAATCCAAACTGTATTTGGATCATTATCCTTAACAGCAATATAAGTTAGACTATTGTGAACTAGCTGGAATGTGACTGAAGACCAGTTTGTTGCCCGCCATCTGTTGTTTTCCACATATTAGTTAAATCTGCTGTATAAAGAACATTTGTGATTAGAAGGTGCAATTGCAAGAGAACGCAACTTTGTTGTAGAACTTAAAACTTGAGAAGCACTTGTCCAACTATTTCCCCGATCAGTCGTTTTCCAAATCCTATCATATCCGGCATAAAGAGTTGCACTATTATGTTGGGTCCATTATATATGGAGTTACCCATGCACCTGTAGGCTGACCACCTGGAATATTGGCAGATATATCGACCTTAGTAATGATAATTTGCTAAAGCCATTATATTCTTGATATTTGTCCCCGAATATAAGTTGCATACATATAATTAGAATTGGAATAATCCACAATACATTCCATTCCATCACCACCTTTTACATCCGACCAAGAACCGCTGTTACAATTATTTTGAACCATTATCCTGTAATCCGGTAAAACAGTATTCAGCATTTGTTTGAGAAACACCAATCCTATATATCTGGCTTATTACCATTCCATTTGTCAGGTCTGTCCAATTTGTTCCGCCATTAGTTGTTTTGTAAATGCCACCATCATTTCCTTCAAAAAGGGTTGTGCCGTTTTGAAAAGCTAATGCATGTTTATCAGCATGTGCCACTGGTGCACCAACAAAATTATAATAAGTCGAACTCGTCCACATATTATTTATAGTCCAGGTTAACACCGCCATCAGTAGATTTCCAGGTATTTATACCACCAATATAAACTGTATTTGCATTTGTTGGTGAAGCAGCAATACAAAGATCATAAGTTCCTTGGCCTGTATTTGCACCCGAACCATCACTATAATAATCCAAGCATAGTTTTGGCTTGTATTTGTATTAACCTGAGTAAAACTTACTCCGCTATTTGTTGATTTATAAACACCTACTAATCCCTCCTTACATGTTGCATACAAGAGCATAAACAACAGCTGAATTATTTGGTGTAACCGCTAATTCAGCTCGATAACCTCCTGTAATCCAATAGCAACTATATGACCAACTTTTCCCCATATCAGTTGATTTGAAAACATACGCAGCTACCATATCCCAAACTTGAAGCATAAATTGTATTGGATCACCTGGCTTAAATTCCATATCAATCCATCAATTGGAGATATGATTTTTGTACTCCAGGATGTACCAGCATCAGTACTTTTATAAATTCCATCGATGCACCTGATGAAAATGAAGCATAGAGGCATAATAGAATTTGATTGATTTGTTGGATGAATTAATATTCGGGTTATCATTGCACTCAGAGCTTTTTGCAAAAGTTAAACCGGTAGCACTCCAGGTTGCTCCACCATCTGTAGATTTATAAACACCAAGAGTATCATTATCTGCCGCTCTGTCCTCCGCCCAAAGACCACATACTTCCGCCATCGCGGTCACCTGTTGCAATATATATAGTATTTGAGGTTGCATAATCAGAAGGAATCGCTATATCACTTACACCAAGTACTGTTTCATTATTATTTAATATTGTCCAGCTGCTGCCGCCATCTAGTTGTTCTCCATAAACCGCCGGAGGGACTTCCAACCCAAAAAGTATTTGCATCGGAAGGATGGAATGCAATACAATTAATTCTTCCAATACCGGCATATCCACCGGTTGAGCTGCTTGTTCCTAAATTTACCCAGCTTTCATCTAAGTGATTTTACTAAGATTATTTTGAGAGTTCAAATATTTTTCATACTCAATGACGGAGTTTGTAGTTGGAAATTCTCCAGTTATCTGATTTACTCTTTGTTCCCAGTACCATTCCCAGCGTTTAAATATTTTCCAGCCCGGAGCTTTTTTCTTCACTCCATTTTCAATATAAATATCCATCGGTAACATTGTATGGAGCCCAATAATCATTAAATGATTTCTGAATTTCAGGTAAAGTTAATAATTTATTTTCGTCCAGGGTGGTTAAAAGTTTATTGGTCGAACTTTGTGCAAGTGAAAATGAACCGAATAGTATTATCAAAGTTATTGTAATAGATTTCTTCATCATACTTCCTGAATGTTATGATTTTTGTTAAAAATAAGAACTATAATCATACCATACAAGAAACTGTATTATTTTAATGAGAATTATCTAGTGATTGAAAAATTTACAGTTATTACTCTACTTACCGGCAAAGTTGAACTTTAAACCAAAATTTAATAGTTATATATTATCCCTTGATAACTGATTGCTATTGGGAGACTAGTATTTTTTATATCAACAATAGAATTAAATCTGTATTAATATGTCAAAAAAAATAATTATAACCGGTGCAACCGGGTCAATTGGGCAAAAACTCGTAAAGGAATTAACTGCAAGAGAAGATTGAAGTTATTATCTTCACCAGGAATCCAGATAAAGCTAAAAATAATTTACCAAGTGCAAATAAATATGTCAAGTGGGATTATAACAAACCAAATGATTGGACGAATAATTGAATGGAGTTGATGTCGTGGTTCATCTTGCTGGTGCAAACCTTGGTGCAAAGCGATGGAATGAAGAATATAAAAAGCTTGCTTACGATAGCAGAATATTAAGCACAAGAAATTTAGTTGAAGCGATAAAATCGGTTGAACAAAAACCAAAAGTATTTATTTGCTCTTCTGCGACAGGAATTTATGGTAACCGGTATGATGAAGTTCTTGATGAAAATAGTTCGCCTGGAAATGATTTCTTAGCAACACTTTGTAATGACTGGGAAAAGGAAGCCAAAAAAGTCGAGCAACTTGGAGTAAGAAGAGTTAGCATCAGAACAGGATTGGTACTCGACAAAAACGAAGGCTTAATGAAAAAACTTATTCCATCTTTTAAAATCTTTTTAGGCGGATGGCTCGGCAATGGAAAGCAATGGTTTCCCTGGATTCACATTGATGATATTGTTGGTATTTATCTACACGCAATTGATAATTCAAATATTAATGGTGCAGTTAATGCAGCATCACCGGGAATTGTAACGAACAAAGAATTTTCTAAAATGCTGGGCAAAGTTTTAAGCAGACCTGCGTTGTTTCCTATTCCAAAATTAGCATTGCGAATTATTAAGCGGTGAGCTTGGTAACTATGTAACAGACAGCCAGAGAGTTTCTGTGGATAAAATTTTAAATTCAGCGGTTATAAGTTTAAATTTGAAAATTTAGGAAGTGGCTTTGAGGAATATACTTAAATAAGAAGCAGAGACGCAACGAATTGCGTCTCTAATAAATAATTTTTAATATCTATAATAATCTGGTTTAAATGGTCCTTCCACCTTAACGCCGATATACTCAGCTTGTTCAGGAGTTAATACATCCAATTCAACACCAATTTTCTTCAAGTGTAATCTTGCAACTTTTTCATCCAGATGTTTTGGAAGTGTGTATACTTTATTCTCATATCTTTCAGGATGATTCCAGAGTTCGAGTTGAGCAAGTGTTTGATTTGTAAATGAATTAGACATAACAAATGAAGGATGACCGGTTGCACATCCAAGGTTTACTAATCTACCTTCAGCAAGAACTACTATATCTTTTCCATCAATTGTATACTTATCAACCTGAGGTTTGATTGTATTTTTTGTGTTACCATAATTTTTATTCAACCAAGCCATATCAATTTCAGTATCAAAGTGTCCGATGTTACAAACAACTGCTTTATCTTTTAAAGTTTAAAGTGTCTGTCGGTAATAACATTTTTATTACCCGTAGCAGTTACAACAATATCAGCTTCCTTAACAGCTTCATCCATCTTCTTTAACTTCATAACCTTCCATTGCTGCCTGAAGTGCGCAGATGGGATCGATTTCAGTAATAATAACTCTCACGTGAGAATTCTTTAATGATTCAGCAGATCCTTTTCCAACATCACCAAACCCTGCAACTACTGCAACCTTACCTGCAAGCATAAGATCTGTAGCTCTGCGTACTGCATCAACCAATGATTCACGGCAGCCGTATTTGTTATCGAATTTAGACTTTGTAACCGAATCGTTTACATTGATAGCTGGAATTGGGAGTGTTCCATTTTCCACTCTTTCATATAAACGATGAACACCTGTTGTTGTTTCTTCGGATAATCCTTTTATACCAGAAGCTAATTCAGGATATACATCAAGAACCATGTTTGTAAGGTCACCACCATCATCAAGTATCATATTAAGTGGTTTTGATTCATCACCAAAAAATAACGTTTGTTCGATACACCAATTAAATTCTTCTTCATTCATCCCTTTCCATGCAAATACCGGGATACCGGCAGCGGCAATTGCAGCGGCAGCATGATCCTGAGTTGAAAAAATATTACAGGATGACCATTTGACTTCTGCACCAAGTTCAATAAGTGTTTCAATCAATACTGCTGTTTGAATTGTCATATGTAAACAACCGGCAATACGTGCACCTTTAAGCGGTTGCTTGCCTTTGTACTCTTCTCTCAATGCCATCAAACCGGGCATTTCAACTTCGGCTAATTCAATTTCTTTTCTTCCCCATTCAGCCAATGAAATATCTTTTACTTTATACTTTAATGAAAAATCAATTTTCCTATCTAACACTTCACTCATTTTTATTCCTTTACTTTTTTTAATATAATTTCTTTAAAGTTATCAACAGTAACAGAACAAATAATAATCTATAAAAAGTTCAATAAATAAAATTATTTTTTCAAGTACCTTTTTAAATATCGGAACAAGATCAAGTTTTTCCCAGGTAAAGTCTTTATCATTTCTTCCAAAGTGACCGTAAGCGGAAGTCTTCTGATAAATTGGTCTTCTTAATTTTAATCTTGAAATGATTCCTTTAGGTGTAAGATCAACTTCTTTCTGGATCATTTTAGAAATTGCCTTATCCGGTATAACACCAGTTCCTTTTGTATCAACAAACACGGAAATTGGTTTTGCAACACCTATTGCATAAGAAATTTGCACGAGACATTCTTTTGCAAGTTTTGCTGCAACAACATTTTTAGCAATGTGTCTTGCTGCGTAGGTTGCACTTCTGTCAACCTTTGAAGGATCTTTACCTGAAAATGCACCACCACCGTGTGGCGCCCAACCACCGTAAGTATCAACAATAATTTTTCTTCCGGTTAAACCACTGTCGCCATGAGGTCCGCCTATTTCAAATCTTCCGGTGGGATTTACAAAATACTTAGTACTCTTATCCAAATATTTAGCAGGGATAACTTTTTTAATAACATTCTGAATAACATCAGATTTTATTTTGCTTTGTTTAGCATTTGCGTCATGCTGTGTTGAAATAACGACTGCATCAACTCTTAAGGGTTTTCCATTGTCATCGTATTCAATAGTTACTTGTGATTTTGAATCAGGACGTAGATAAGGCATTAATCCATTATTTCTTTTTCTGATATCGGCAAGTTTCTTTACAAGCTTATGAGCAAATACAATTGGCATCGGCATTAGTTCAGGAGTTTGATCGCAAGCATAACCAAACATAATTCCTTGATCTCCTGCACCGCCAGTATCAACTCCCATTGCAATATCAGGTGATTGCGAATGAATAGCATTTAGCACTGAACAAGATTCAGAGTCAAATTTGTAATCTGCCTTTGTGTATCCAATTTTTTCAACTGTTTGTCGTACAATTGCTGGAACATCGATATAAGTTTTTGTAGTGATCTCACCACCAACTAATACTAAACCTGTGGTAACAAATGTTTCGCAGGCCACTCTTGCATGAGGATCGTGAGCATAAATTGCATCCAGTATTCCATCTGATATCGCATCACTAACTTTATCCGGATGACCTTCAGAAACCGATTCTGATGTAAAGAAAAACGACATTATGATTTTACCTTTATGAAATGAAAAATTTTATAAGTGCTTTTTGAAAAAAGGCTTACAAACTTATGGAAAGGGTATTTTAATAACAAGGTAAACAGCGTTAATTTTGAGGTAGATTTATAGTTAAAATTAATAATTACACTTTATTTATAGACATTACATATAATGAAATTCACGACAAAAATTACAGAACTTTTTAATATTAAATACCCCATTATTCAGGCAGGAATGGTTTGGGTTTCAGGGTGGAAATTATCTTCCGCAGTTTCTAATGAAGGCGGACTAGGATTAATCGGATCAGGCTCAATGAAACCAGATTTATTAAGAGAGCACATTCAAAAATGCAAGGTTGCAACTGACAAACCATTCGGAGTAAACATTCCCCTGCTTCGTAGAGATGCAGAAGAACTGGTTAAAGTAACAATTGAAGAAGGAGTGAAAATTGTTTTTTCATCGGCAGGTCATCCGGGAAAATATATAAAGCTGTTAAAAGAAAATGATGTAAAAGTTGTTCACGTAGTTCCTTCTGTTAAGCATGGTTTAAAAGCTGAAGAAGTTGGTTGTGATGCGGTTGTTGGTGAAGGTGTTGAAGCAGGCGGACACAACGGAATTAACGAAACAACAACAATGGCACTAATTCCTCAACTTGTCGATGTAGTAAAAATTCCTGTGATCGCTGCTGGTGGAATTGCTGATGGAAGGGGAATTTTTGCAGCACTCTCACTTGGTGCAGAAGGTGTTCAAATAGGAACGAGGTTCGCTGCGACGGTTGAGTCATCTGCTCATCCAAATTATAAGAAGAAAGTTGTTGAAGCCAAAGATGATGGGACTTTGCTTGCATTCAAAAAAATTGGTTTGGTAAGAATGCTAAAAAATGATTTTGCTTCTCGTGCGGTAACAGCTGAAAAAGATGGCTGGGATGAAATTAAATTGAAAGAATTACTCGGAAGTAAAAGAGAACGACTTGGTATTTTTGAAGGAGATGAAACTGAAGGTGAACTTGAAGCTGGACAGAGTTCAGGTTTGGTAAAGGAAACCCTAACTGTTAAAGAATTGTTTGAAAAACTTTTAAGTCAAATTTCAGAAGCCAAAAAAAGAAATGATAAAATAATTTCTTAATTACTTACATTGCTTCAAGAACATCATTAACAACTGTATCTACATCCTTTGCACTTTCATAGAATGATAAGATTTTTCTTATCACTGCTTCAACGGTTGCATCGGGGCAGGAAGCTCCACTCGTTATCAGAATTTCTACCGGATATTTATGGGGCAAATAATCTTTTGAATTTATTACCGACTGCTTCAAAATATCAAAATGACTAATTTCATTTTCTGATCTTACCCTGTCTGCAGAGTCAATAAAATAGGTTTTAACTTCTTCTTCACAAATTTTAACAATGTTAGTTGTGTTGGAGCTGTTATACCCACCAACCACAATTGCAAAATCTGCAGTAACTTCCAGAAAACCGTATGTCGCATCCTGGTTGTCATTAGTGGCATAGCAAAGCGTATCGCGAGTATCAGAAAAATGATCACTTAAATTTTCAATTCCATATACTTTTATCATTGTCTCTTTAAGTAAGTCTGCTATTTCCTGAGTTTCAGTTGCAAGCATTGTTGTCTGATTCACAACACCAAGCTTGTTCAGATCAACATTAACATCAAATCCTTTAGAATGTTTTCCCTTGAAGTATTCGTAAAAATCAGCAGCAGTTTTGTCACCACTAATTACATCTGCCAGGAATTTTGTTTCTTCCAGATTGCGCACAATAATTGAAGGAGAGCTTTGCACAGAGTGAGAGAATGTTGCTCTTGTTTCTTCGTGATAATACTTTCCGTGTATTACTACTGTAAATCCTTTTTTTCCAAGATCTTCTGAACGATTCCAAACTTTTTCAACAAACGGGCAAGTTGTGTTATATCGATAAGGATTTATTCCAAGTTTATTCAATTTTTTTTCAATTTCAATTGTGGCTCCGAATGCAGGAATGATTACGATGTCATCACTTTTAATTTCTTCCCAGGCAACCAGTTGATTACCCGAAGTATCCATAATAAATCGCACACCCATACTTAAAAGATCATGGTTCACTGCTGGATTGTGTATCATCTCGCTAAGCAGGAAAAATCGTTTGCCGGGATTTTCGTCTATTGTTTTGTATGCAATCTCAATTGCGTTCTCTACTCCGTAACAAAATCCAAAGTGCCGTGCAAGGTAAAACCTTACTGGTCCAAAATCCAGAAGCGTTGGTGAAAAATCTTTTTTCCTTGGGTCTTCAAGTTTTCTGCTGTTCTTTATCTGGGTAATGAAAGAACTTTTATAATGAACCGGTATATCAAACTTTTTCATAATTAACTCTTAAGTATTAAATCACTTTCTTCAGAATTTAAACGCATATCCCTGATCAAAGATTCAGTCGAAGGTCTCAATAAAAGAAAATAGCCAAAAAGGAAAATAAAAACTACTACATAAAGATAATTCGAAGTTAAGATTGTTGCTACAAGTGCCAGAAAACATCCACCCTCAATCATTGCCCAGGAAACTATTTTTGCTGTTCTGTAATATCCAATTTTTTGAAGAAGGCTACCAGCCGAATCATATTTTGATATCATCTGGTTGTAAATCACTCTGGAGATAAACATCATCGCTAATCCAAACATAGGGTACTATAAAAGTAAAAATCATATCAAGGTCTTTACCTCCTTCAGACATTTTTATCCTGGATAAGAATCATTACAATGATGAAAAATAATAGCAAGCCAAAGACTAATGAAAAATAAATTGTGTTGGTTATTCTTTTTTGATTTTGTATTTCAGGATTTTCGGATATTTTCATTACCGCTAATACCTTGCATTTTTTAGATTTTCAAGAGGTGCTTTTATATATTTGCACACAATTTTCAGAAATACAATATGAATTTAGCAGATAAGTTAGAAAAAATAAAAAATAAATTTGACGGCATTAACGAAGAGCTTTCAAATCCCGGAATTTCTTCCGACAGAGAGAGAATGATTTCGCTTACGAGGGAGAGAAGTGATCTCGGTGAAATTGTTGAAGTTTATACCAAATATGCTTCAGTATTAAAAAATATTGAGGGTAATAAAGAGATAATTGATACATCAGACGACAGTGATCTTGTATCAATGGCCGAAGCAGAGCTCGAAGATCTTAAATCAGAAAGAGATAAACTAGAGGATGAAATAAAAGTATTACTACTTCCAAAAGATCCTAATGATGATAAAGATATTATTATGGAAATAAGAGCCGGAACTGGAGGTGAGGAAGCTGCATTATTCGCCGGAGATCTTTTCAGAATGTACAGCCGGTATGCAGAGATTCGAGGCTGGAAAATTGAATTGATTGATATGAATGATACAGGACTTGGGGGAATAAAAGAAGTAGTCTTTTCAGTAACCGGTAACAATGTCTACGGTGATATGAAATTTGAAAGTGGTGTGCATAGAGTCCAAAGAGTTCCTGAAACAGAAGGAAGCGGAAGAGTTCACACTTCGGCAGCATCAGTAGCGGTCCTTCCTGAAGCAGAAGATGTTCAAATTGAAATAAACCAGAATGATTTAAAGATAGATATTTTTCGTGCTGGCGGCGCTGGTGGTCAGAACGTTAACAAAGTTGAGACTGCCGTTAGGATAACCCATCTTCCAACTGAAATAGTTGTTCAATGTCAAGATGAAAGATCACAGCTAAAGAACCGACAGAAAGCGATGAAAGTTTTAAAGGCAAGATTATATGATCGTGAATTAAAAAAACAGAACGCAAAGATTTCTGCTCAAAGAAAACTAATGGTAGGAAGTGGCGACAGAAGTGATAAAATCCGGACTTATAATTTTCCTCAAAATCGTGTGACTGATCATCGAATAGGTTTAACTCTCTACAATCTTTCAAACATAGTGGAAGGTCAAATGGACGAACTTATTGAGCAACTTAAAATAGCTGATAAAGCAGAAAAACTGCAAGCAACTGAATAAAATTATTTCTCTGAGTTATTTTAGCGTGGAATAAATAAGAATAGTAAAAAATAAAACTACTTCGAAGCAGCAATAGAAATCATACTAATATCATCATCAAATCTTTGTTGATTAAATATTTTCAAATCGTTCTTAATAACATTTAAAGGGGAATCAAGAAAATCATCTTTTTGAATTGACTTTACTAACTTACTCACACCAAAATGTTCACCGTTATCATCACGTGATTCTACCAGACCATCTGTCGCCATAATTACAGTATCACCTGAATTCATTTGAAGGTTTGCATCTTCAAAAATAGTATCCTTGCTGAATCCTAAAAGTGATCCCCGAGAGTCAATTCTTTTTATCTCACCAGAAGTTTTATTTTTATAAAGGATTGGTAAATCTCCGGCACCGGAATATTTGAGCGTCATTTTCTGCTTATCAATTACAACGACTGAAAGAGTTGAAAATACTTCAGAGATTTTTGAATCCTGATAGACCAGATTATTAACCTTGCTTATAATTTTTCCCGGAGACGATACATCTCCATCTTCAATAACTGAATGAATAGCACTTCTGATATAACCAGCATAGGCATAAGCAAAATACCAGGCCCCCCATTTTTTTCCCATTACATCTCCAAGAATAATTGTGAGGTGATTTTCATCAAGCATAAAATGATCAATAAAATCACCACCCGGTATTCCGGTAAAAGGAACATGCCAATATTGAATTACAAAATTTTCAAATTCAGGAAAACTTTCAGGTACTACACTCGTTTTAAGAAAGTCTGAAGCTTCGTGCAAATCTTTCACTACTTTACTTCTCTCTTTATTCAGACTTTTTAGCAATGCTGATATTTTAGCAACAACAATTTTGTAGCCGCTTGCCTTTAAAATGTAATCAGTTATATCCTTATCAAATCCATGAAGAACTTGCTGGTCTGATCCTAAGTTACTGAGAAAGACGAAAGGAATGGATGCTAAATCAGAATCATTCAAAAGCATCTCACGAAATTCAAAACCATCAACTTCGGGCATCATCACATCAGCCACAATTAAATCAGGTTGAAATGTTTTGACTAGTTTAAGTCCATCTAAAGAATTGTCTGCAACCTGGCAATCGATACCAGTTTTAATTAGTCCTGCCCGATACATTGTTAGTGCAGCTTTATCATCATCTATAATAACAACTTTTGGTGTTCTCTTAGAAAATACTTCTTCAAGATTTTTTCGGGCACCATATATTCGATTTATTTCAGAACGTCTTATCAGTGCTTTAATCTTTAAGATAAGTTCATCCACGTTGAATGGCTTGGTGATAAAGTCATCTCCGCCTACCTCAAGTGCTTTTGATTTATCCTCAAAAGTATTTTTAGCTGTAACAAACACAAATGGAATTGATCGATACTTTTCATTTTCGCGAACTAACCTGCAAAATGTAAAACCATCCATTTTATCCATTATTATATCACATAAGACCAAATCAATACTATTATTAAATAACAGATCAAAACCTTCATCAGTATTGGATGCAAGGTAAACTTTATAACTATTAAGATTTAAATGATGGGAAATAAGTTTGCGGATAGTTATATCATCATCAATTACCAGTATTGATTTTTTTTCACTAACACTCATCTAAAGTATGACCAGCTTTTGGGAAGATTGTTCGATAAAATTCAGCTCTCGATGCCGTACTTTTCCATCAGGCGATAAATAGTTGCTCTGCCAAGTTGAAGTTTTCTTGCTGCTTCAACAATATTACCTCCGGTAACTTTTAGTGCGTGCCTAATTGATTTCTCTTTTATTTTTTCAAAAGGAACAATATTGTCATCGGTGAACATCACACTCTGCTGATCAGTACTGATTGAAGGATCAGCAGCCCTGATATGTTGAGGTAAATCATCTATATCCAGAGTATCTTTTTCAGAAATAATCATACAACGTTCGATGGTATTTTCCATTTCGCGTACGTTTCCCGGCCAGTCATACTCATAAATAAGTTTCAACGCTTTTTTACTGAATCCTTTTACATTCCTTTGAAGCTTTTTGTTGAATTCCTCCAGAAAGAATTCAGTAAGCACAAGAATATCTGCTCGTCTCTGCCTGATTGGAGGAATTGATATCGGAAAAGAATTTAATCTGTAGAAAAGATCTTCACGAAATTGCTTTTGTTCGACTGCCTGCTTTAATTCTCTGTTAGTAGCTGAAATGATTCGAACATTCGTTTTTATTAATTCATTACCACCTACTCGCTCAAATTCTTTCTCTTGAATAACTCTCAGAAGTTTTGCCTGCAACAACATTTCAAGTTCTCCGACTTCATCAAGAAATATTGTTCCGTCTTTTGCAAGTTCGAATTTGCCAAGCTTCCTCTGATGAGCACCTGTAAACGATCCTTTCTCGTGTCCGAATAGTTCGCTTTCGAGAAGTTCTCTTGGAATAGAAGCACAGTTTACAACAACAAATGGTTTATCTTTTCTTCTGCCGTTATAGTGAATAGCTCTTGCAATAAGTTCTTTTCCAGTACCGCTTTCACCATAAATTAAAACTGTGATGTCGTTATCGAGTACTTTGGAGACTAGTCTAAAGACATCTTGCATTTTACCATCAGCAGAAATAATATTATCGAAACTATATTCTTTTTTAACATTCTCTTTTAGATTCTGAATTTCTTTAACAAGATCATAATTACGAATAGCATTCTTTAAAGAGAGCTCCAGCTTTTGCTGATCAATTGGTTTTGAGAAGTAATCATAAGCACCATACTTTATTGAATCAACTGCAACATCAATTCTGCCCTGTGCAGAAAGCATAATAACCGGAAGGTGTTCATCCATCTGTTTTATTCTTTTCAGGGTTTCAATTCCATCCAGACCAGGGAGCATAATATCCAGTAAAATGATGTCGGGCTTTAAGCTAAATTTTTTAAGCATCGATTCACTGTTAGAAAAAATTTCAACTTCATAGTCCCATTTATCTTTAACCCAAAACGATAGCAGTTTAGCTATGGATTGCTCATCATCAACTATGAATACCAGTTTACTCAAATTTTACCTCATTTATTTCAATTTTACTTATTTTAGGCAATTTTACCAGAAATGCGGTACCGCTGCCGGTTTCACTTTGAACTGTTATTAAACCTTTATGTAAATCAATTATTTGTTTTACAAAAACCAAGCCAACTCCAACACTTGGTATATCACTCATTCTCCTGCTTGCTTTAAAAAACCTTTGAAAAATATAGGTTTGGTCTTCATCTGGAATACCGATTCCGGTGTCACTTACAATAATTTCTACCTCTGATATATAATTATTTAGAATCAGCTTAACTCTTCCAAGCTCGTCAGTATACCTTATTGCGTTATTAAGTAATGCATTGATCACTTGAAACAGACTGTCCCTATCAGCTTCCAGATAAATTTCTTCAGAAGGGTGGTCAAAATTAATTACGATATTTTTAAAAGTCGCTAATTCCATATTCGTGGTGATTACATCCTGAATTAATTTTACCAGATCAAAAGATGTTTTATTAATCAAAATTATCCTGTTCTCATCATTCGAAGTATCTAAAAAATAGTTAATAAGTTTTGCCAGTCTCTTACTTTCGCTCATTATCACATTAATAAATTCTTCCTTCATAGATTCGGTTAATTCAGGATCAGCTACAATGGTTTCAGAAAAACCAATAATGGAAGCCAATGTAGTTCTGAACTCATGCGAAATACCTGATATAAAATCATACTTCAATCTATTAAGTTCTTCAACAACTGATTTCTGAGGAGAACTTCTGGCGCGTTCAATATTTAACATCCTGTTTATTTCTGTGAGTTTTGGTTTTAACTTCTTGAGTTCTGATTCATACCTGAACTTTTCACTCAAATCTTTGCCGACTCCAAGCAAACCAATTGTTTTCTTATTTTCAGTTATAGTATTACAGCTCAATTCAAATGGAAATACATGACCGTACTTGGTAAGCAGATTAGTTTTGAATTTGATAGTTTTCTTTTCGGTGAGAACTTTGTTAAAAGAGAAAGTTACTAATGATGTGTCTTCTTTATTTATAAAATCTAAAAAATATTTGCCTTTCATTTCGTCCGGTGAATATTCCAGATAATTTTTAGCAGCTTCGTTAATCAGAATAATCTTTCCGGAATAATCAAGAATGAATATTAAATCAGGTGAGGTTTTAACAAGAAGGCTAAATTTGTTTTCCCATTCATCTAGTATTCTTTTTCTTTTTGTCGGAGCAAAATACTGATCGGGTGATATTAAGTGTTTTTCAGTTTGCTTTTCAAACCATTTCTTAACCTGGTGGCTAAGGATGGAAAGGACCGGCATAATTTTATTCTTTGAATCTTCTTTGAATTCTTCAGGATTGTCAGAGAACAGAAGAATGTAAATGAATAAGTTTCGCTCAGAAAAGTAAATAAGATCTTTTATAAAAAATGAAGCTGAAAATTTTTCTTTAAGAATCTTTCTAACTGATGGGAGACTTGCTACTTTTTCGGTATCGATTCCACCTGCTTTTAACAATTTGAACAGTAAATCATTTAGTGAATTGAAATCTTCGCTTTTTCCTCCCCAGATATTAAGAATACTATATTCTTGTTCACCAATTTGCAATAAATAACCTTGCCTGCTGGAGCTTATCTTAGAAATAATGTTTAAAGTATTTTCGATTAATTCATTCATTGAGCTATTTTCGATTCTCAAAAATATACATAATTAACCTGTAAAATTAATAAAATTGAGCCTTTTAAGATATAAGCTTTATTTATTATAGATGGTGATTGAGGTAGGAGTAAACAAACTACTGATCATCTATTACTTCAGTCTGCAGAATTTCATAATACTTCCTAATCAAATCCTCATAGTCTCTTGAGTATCCTTCTTTAACTGCTTTGTTCAATTCATCGCGGATTTTATTTAATGAATTCGGAGAATTAAAATTCAGGTCAGCCGGAAAATTTCTTGAAACATTTTCTCCAGTTCTGGATTCTCTCTCTTTTTCATAATCTCTTTCGTTGAGTGATCTTTGGGCATCGAGCAATTTACTTAAAATATTTTCCTGTTTTTGAATCAACTCATCACCCAATTTTTCTCCCTGCATATCTGTAACAACTTCTTGCATTCTTTTTAGGATGTTATCAAGATCACCGGGAAGTTTTGATGATTGACCGGATATTTTTGCTTCCTTATTAAGCTGCTCAAGAGATTTTTGAATTAACTGTTGTTGTTGCCCGAGTCGTTGCATCTCGGACTGTTGTTGTGGACTCATTCCGCCTTGCTGCATTTTTTGAAGCATTTGAGTCATATTATTAATATTCATTTGCTGACCCGATAATCCTTGAAGCTGCTGCATAAGCGACATCATTCCTCCCTGTCCCCCACCTTGCATCATCGATTCCATCGAATTCTTCATCATCATTGCAGATTCATTAAGAGATTTCATTGCCTCTCCCTGCTGGTTTGAAGCAAGCAAACCATTTCTGTTTTTCATCGCCTGAAGTGAATTTTCCATTTGTTTTTTTGCATCTCCAAGTGACTTACCCATCTCAGGACTGATTGCAAAAGTTTTTTGTGAAAGTTCAGACATTTGCTGCATTATATTATTCAAGCTATTCGAGAGATCATTTTCTTTCTTTGCCATATCATCCAATCTTGATGAGTTTGGTTCAAGATTTTGTGATTCATTTTTCAAATCTTCCTGCTGTTTGGAGAGAGAAATAATATTGTCCAGTATCTTCATCATATCTGTCAAAGTCTGCATCTGATTTTGCTGCTGCATCGAGTCTTTCATCTCTTTCATCATCTGTTGCATCTGTTGCATATTTTGAGAAAGCTGCTTCTGATTCTGATTAGCTTTCTGTTTTTGCATCTGCTGCATCTCCTGTGAAGCTTGCTGTGACAATTCCTGGTTCTGCTGTTTCTGAAATTCCTCCATCAATTCTTCCATATCTTCTTTAGGCATATCAGGAACTTCTCCCATCTTCTTATCAAGATTTTCCATTTCCTTTTTCAGCTTCTCAAGATCTTTGGTTATTTCATCTTGCTTCTGGCTTAGGTTATTCATTTCCTTTTGATCAGAAGGATCACTCTTTTCAGTCTCCTCTGAAAGCTTTTCCTGCTGCTCCATTAACTCCTCTGTACGCTTCATCAACTCATCCATCTTCTGTTCAATCTGGACTCTCTTCATCAAGTTGAGTGTTCTCTCAATGCTCTTCTTAAATTTTTCTTCATCTAGCTTCATGTTCTCAAGTTGATCCTGAGTCATTTGCCTATTCATATCCTTCAGCATGTTCTGCAACTTTTCCATAGCTTTTTTCATTTCATCGCTTGTCATCTCATCCATAAGTTTCTGCAGTTCCATATATTTCTCCATCGTTTCCTTCGAGAGGAGATTATTTTCCTGTAGATTCTCTTTCATATCGCCAAGCTGATCATTTATTTCATCAACCTTGTCCTGCAGTTCTTGAAATTTTTCAAGAGCATTTTCAATTTTTTCTTTTTCTTCCCAGGTAAGTTTTGGATCATCTTTTTTTAATTCTTGATCAATCTCTTCAAGAGTTTTTTTCAATTCTTCGGTTTCTTTCAGAACTTGCTCAAGTTCAGTTTCACTTTGTGCCTGCAGTTGATCTGCATTGTTCAGAATCTCATCAAGCGAAGGAACACGAATTGTTAATGATTGAGTTCTTGCAGACTTTGGTCCGCTTATAAAATCGTTATCAAATATTTCAAGGTAGTAAGTAACAACATCATCCACCGCAAGATACATTTGAGTCAAATTCCAGATATAATTAATATCAAGTTCTAATAGAGATTTACTAATTGGTATCTCAACTGAACTAAACTCGGATTGTGGTGTTTCGTATCTCGAAGCTGATAATCTGTAATTCAAAAGAAGTTTGGAAAAACCATAATCATCAGAAGCATTAGCAATCACAATAACTCGGTTGTCGTTGGCAAGAGCTGTATTTTGATTTGGGGAGATAAGTTCAATAACCGGGAAAGCATCGTAGAGTGCTTTTACCTGGTAAGTAATTGGTGCGAGATTACTGTTACCGTTTTCATCGGTTAGTTTAATCTGGTAGCTGTTATCTTTTCTGACAGAAAAATTTCCTGAAGCAATTGCCCCATCTACTTTAAGATCAACTATTGACGAATCAGCAAACTCAAGTTTTACTTCTTTCAGTAATTTTGTGGAAGAGATGCTAAAAGATACTCTGCTTCCTAAAAGTGCCTGAATATTTCCATTATCTTTCTGGACAGATTTTGGAATATTTGAATATGACGGAGAAATTATTTCAACATCAAGATTTCTTACTATTGGTCTGTCGATTACTATAATGTCATAATACTCACTATTGAATCCATCAGCTTCAGCAAAATATTTAAACGAACTTTTAACTGAATTCATTGACAGAAAATAATTTCCGGAAGAATCG
>CAWDGX010000016.1:0-28698 GCA_963802005.1 uncultured Ignavibacteriaceae bacterium | reverse complement strand
GAGTTGGTGATGTTGCTTTTATTGATAAGGTGTATATGACCGGTCCTCCAAAATGGAAAGAGCTTGATACAACGGATCCGGGTGCTGGAAATCCTGTTAAAATCTGGTCGTATGTTTTCATACCGAAGAACATTGATTACAATAAAAAATACCCTTTGGTTGTTTTGCCTCACGGAGGTGTGCATTCAAACTTTTCAACTTACTACACACATATTGTTAAAGAACTAATCTATCAGCAATACATTGTTGTATGCGGCAGAATACCGCGGCAGCACCGGTTACGGCAAATCACATTACGAAAAAATTGATTACGGTGGTCGTGAAGTTGAAGATGTTGATTCCAGCAGAAAATATATTCTAGATAATTATGACTTTGTTGACCCTGAAAGAGTTGGAATTGTTGGGTGGAGTCACGGTGGATTAATTAGTTTGATGAACATTTTCAGATATCCTGAAAACTATAAAGTTGCTTTTGCAGGAGTCCCTGTTAGTGATTTGATTACCAGATTAAATTATATGGATGATGATTATGATGCTCTATACTCGGCTGATTACCATATCGGCGAGACAGTAGAAGAAAACCCGGATGAATACAAAAGAAGATCTCCGGCGTGGAATGTTGAAAAATTACAGACTCCATTATTAATTCACACAAACACAAACGACGAAGATGTAAGATTTATTGAGGTCGAAGTATTATTGAATGCACTTAAAGAGGCAGATAAAAATTTTCAATATGAAATTTTCCAGGATTTACCAGGTGGTCACTCGTTCGACAGACAGGATACAAAACTTGCGCTATCAATAAGACTGAAGATTTACAACTTCCTTGCAGAATATTTAGCTCCGTCTAAACCTTTTAATAGCATTAAAGAGATTCGAAAAGCAATTTATTATTAATTGACAAAGAAAAAATGTGAACTTTCATTTGGGATATATTTGAATCAAAATTAGTGATTGTGTCATCAATTGATTTTAAGAACAAATTCACCTGACATTTTTGTCATGTACCGTCAATTACGGTAAAAAATTTCTTGCAACTACTATCATTATTACTCAATTATCTGAAAAAATTTTAAGGAAAACAACTCGTTTCTCTCTTTTTAGCTCAAAAACCAATTTTATCAAGGGAACAATATTTGTTTAATTAGCAGGTGTTTATAATGAATAAAAATAGAATAAAGTGACAAGATTCCTTACAATATTTCTTCTTTTGGCTGCTGTTGGTGGTGGATTATATTATCTATTAACGAGGGAAACAGTAGAAGATGTTAAGGTTACTGGTAAACTTCAAATATCGCAGCAAATTGGTAACTATGTTAAAGCCTCGCAAGCTGATGATGAAGCTTATTTTGCAGTCGTAGAAGGAAAAATAAAAAATAATTTGGGCAAGCCGATAAAGAATGTATTTATTAAATATATGATAGCGGGAAAGGAAACCAGTGCCACTGTTTTTGATGTTGCCCCAGGTCAGGAAATACATTTCAACACCAGGGGCGTTAACACAAGTGCCTCCAATCCCGAATATGATTTTGTGGGAATATATTACGACTGATATAAATCCTTCCTTTCACTCCAACTAACAGAAATCCCAAATCGCAAAATACTTTTAATTGGAATACTTTTCTTCCAACAAAATTATTTTTGATAGAGATAATTTTTCTGTGTTAATACTATGGTTGCGTAGACAAGTGGGACCTAAGAGCAGATCTGAAGTTAAAGCCGAAGTTGAATATCTTTTTCTTACAGACGATAATGTATATTTGCAAAGTGATTAAATCTTTCTTCAAAAACCTGCATCTCGCAAATACAATTATATTTGCATCAATTTTATTCATCTTTACCGCTTCTTCAACTTCCGCACAACTCAAAAGACAGCAATTTGAAATTACTCCTTTTGCCGGCTACCTCTTTACGAGTAATTTGCAAACTCTTGACGGTGAATTAAAAATTGATAATAGTTTTGACTATGGCGCTGCTCTGGATATCAGAATAAGTGATGATCTCTTGATCGAATTATTATATAGCCGTATGGATACTGAAGTTGGTTTAAGAAAAGAATATTATAATACCACGGATTACCTTTTCGATATGAGCGTGGAATATTTTCAGGGTGGCGTTCAGGTTGAAACCGAGACGGGGCAATTCCGACCTTTTGCAGCTTTCACAATTGGCGCAACATACTTTAATCCAAAGGACTATAGTTATCAAAGTGATTGGAAGTTTTCATTTACAGCCGGTGGAGGAATCAAATATTACTTTACAGATAATCTAGGGATCAGATTACAATGGCGGTTTCTTGTGCCAATATATTTCTCCAGTGCAGCAATATTTTGCAATAATGGCTATTGCGGAATTTATATCAGTGGTGGCACCTATTTACTTCAATATGATTTAACAGCTGGTTTAACAATTGCGTTCTGAGTATTTTAAATCTACAAAACCAATTTAATTTTTCACTTTATATTGTAGATTTAAATACTTAATAATTGAAGGGTGTTTATGATGAAGACACTAACAGTAGTTTTGACAATTTTACTTTGGGGCACCTCCTTTTCGCAGAACAAAAGTTCCGAGTGGATAGACCTACTTAAGAAAAATGTACAGGAAGAATCCAAAAATTTAATAGAACAAAATCTTGAGTTAACTCAAGAGCAAGCAAAGATATTCTGGCCAATTTATGAAGAATATGATGCGGCGTTAATGGAGGTAACTAATGAGCGTCTTAATAATATTTCTAATTACATGGTCAATTATAATGATTTAGATAATACTAAAGCAGAAAACCTTCTTCGAACAGCACTCGAACTCGACCAGAAAAAACTAAATGTTCAAAATGAATACTATAATAAATTGATTACTGTTCTGCCAGCTACAATTGTTGGTAAGTTTTTTCAATTGGACCAATACATTGAATTGCTCATCCAGTTGCAAAGATCGGAGAATATACCCCTGATTCAAATTAAGAGTGAAAACTAATTTGGATTTTAAGGCAATTGAATACGGGATTTTCTAAATAGATTGCTATTTAATATTTTTTTGACAAGAAAATTTTACTAAAAAAAACTTCAATCAAAAACAAAGGTGATTATCATGAAAAAATTATTTGTTATCTCTTTGCTGTTTTTCGCTTCCGTAAGCTTTGCACAAATACAAAGTTTTGATTCAGAATATATTGAGGAGATTAAAGAAGATGCCTGGGGAACCTATATTGAGATAGTGGCAGATAACCTCGTCCTTACAGATGAGCAAGCTGAAATCTTCTTGCCAATGCTGGATGAATATATTGCTGATCAAAATAAAGTAGTTGATATGAGGATGGCAAACACGGAGGAATACATGATGAATTATTATGCTATGGATGATTCAACTGCACGTAATTTGTTAAACAAAGCGGTTGAGATTGATCAGGAAAGATTTAACATTAAAAGAGAATTTATGGCTAAAATGCTTGAAAAACTTCCTCCAGTAATTGTTGGTAAATTCTTCCAGTTAGATGCAAGAATAACTGCCCTTGTTGATTTGGTAAGAATGTCTTCTGTTCCTCTTCTTCGGGATGAAGACGAAGAATAAATCGTCAAATAAATTTGAAAGCCCCTGCAATTAGCGGGGGTTTTATTTTTAGCATATTTATTTAATACTCAAATCAAATTTTTTCCAAAAGATTTTACTGTAAATACGGGACAGTGTGCCATTCGTACAACTTTTTCAGTTACACTTCCAAGCAACATGTGCTCTAAACCTGTTAATCCATGTGTTGCTATAACAATCAGGTCAGTTGAATTTTCTTTTGCGAATCTAATAATATCACTTGCTGCACTACCACCTTTTATGTGAACATCGTATTTTACCTGAGAGGGGACCGTTTCGTTTACCATTTTTTCCGTTCTTTTCCTGCAATCATCCTCTATCCCGGGTATCAAATCAAAAATTGATGATTTACCTGAAAGTGAAAATGCGGGATGCATTGTTTCTTCAATTATATGGAGTATCTGTAACTGTGCTTTATAGGATTGCGCGATCTCCGAAGCATGTGACAGAGCAATCTTTGAATGATCTGAAAAATCAACCGGAATTAAAATATTATTTAGGTGCATTACCGGCTTAGCTTCTTTTAGTTCTTTTATTGTAAACACTGGACACTCAGACAATCTTACAACCTCTTCAGCAGTACTGCCAAGTAGTAAATGCCCAAATCCTCTTCTCCCGTGTGTTCCCATAACTATAAGATCAATATTATTTTCGGTTGAGTACTCCATAATTGCCGGGGCGGCAGAGATTGATCTTTTTGTAGTAGTGATGAGGGTCATATCATCCGAACCTTTCGAATCAACAACCTTGTTAAGCTGCTTCTCAGCTATTTCCTCCAGGTTTCTTATTGTTTTTTCGGTGTCGGCAATTTCATTACTTACAATATCGGACTGATCTTTGAAGATCGTTACAACATGTAAAACATGGAGTTCAGCTTCATATTTTTCTGCCAGAAACACTGCGTGTGCTAACGCCTGATCAGCACACCTGGAAAAATCTGTAGGGAATAATATTTTATCTGGCTTTATCATTTAATCACCTTGTAAATTCTTTTTTGAAAGAGATGAAGTTTTTCTCTCCAGAATTTAAATTAAAGAAAAGTTAAAAAGAAGAGGGGCTCATTTGATTTTCTTCAATTTATCCTTAAAAACCTTTTCGAATTTTTCAACTTTGGGCGCAATAACAAAAGTGCAGTAACCCTGGTTTGGATTATTTTTGTAGTAATCCTGATGGTAGCCTTCTGCAGAATAAAATTTAGTAAATGGTGAAATCTCTGTTACAATCGGATTGTCCCACGCACCTGATTTGTCAAGTTCAGCTTTATATTTTTCAGCAAGTTCTTTTTCATCATCATTATTATAAAAAATGACTGAACGATATTGAGTGCCCACATCATTCCCTTGTCTATTTAAAGTTGTCGGATCGTGTGTTTTCCAAAATACTTCAAGCAGTTCATCGTAAGTGATTATTGATGGATCATATGTTATCTGCGTAACTTCCGCATAACCTGTTGTTCCCGAACAAACTTCTTCGTATGTAGGATTGTCAACTTTCCCACCTGAATAACCGGACTCAACAGTAACCACACCATTCAGTCTTTCAAATATTGCTTCAGTGCACCAGAAGCATCCTGAACCAAAAGTTGCTTTCTCTAAACCTGCTTCATTCATTGTGGTTCCCTTATCATTAGTTTTTTCAGATTGAGCATTTGTTTTCTTTTCAATACATCCACTAAATACCAAATATATAATAAATATTATTGGAAGAAGATATCGATTTCTGTTCATAATAATTCCTGTAAAATAATGAATACTAATCATGAAGATGAAATTTTATCAATTAATTAAGTAGTTAAATCTTCACAAAGAAAATATCGTAAAATTTACGGTCTTAAAAATCACGAAAGTTTAACATTCTTCTAACATGATAATATTACAATAATTTTTCACGAATTTCTAAGTTTCACTAATTACTATAATGAGCTCGCTAGTTGACTTCAGCTGATAACCAGTTGGTTAAGCCAGATTATTTTTTTTGAATAATAATTAGGTATTTTTATCAGAGAATTATTTAATAAGTAAATGCTCTAAAAGCGATAATTTTATACTCTTTTCGAGATGAATAACAGACATAAGAAAATATTTATAGCGTGTTTAATATTGCTGCTCGTAATTGATGCTTCATTTGTTTTCTTCAATAAATCTATACAAGCTTATTCACTGCTTTTCATTATTTCTTCATTTATATACCTCGTAACAATATTATTATTAAACAAAACAAGCTTAACAAAAACACATCTTATTTTTGCAATTCTTTTTTTCTTTTTATTAAAGTTACTGTTCATAACCGTTGATCCGATAGGTTCAGATGATTACTACAGATATTTGTGGGATGGCAAAGTCCAGGCAAATGGAATTAACCCATTTCTCTATTCACCGAATGACAAAAATCTCGATTCCTTACACTCAGATTTATTGCCAGAAAAAGTGAGCTATCCTCACATACGTACAATATACTTTCCCGTTTCTCAAATATTGTTCACTGTGGCTTATTGGATATCCGGAGAGTCTGCGGTGGGATTAAAAATTATTTTATTTTTTGCAGAGCTGCTTATACTAATTAGTCTGTATTATTTATTGCTTCGGTTTTCAATTGATATGAAATATATTCTGATTTACGCCGCTCTTCCTCTTGTATTTTTTCAGTTCTTCATCGATGCACACATTGATCTTGTTGGGGTATCTCTTTTGCTTGCCTCTGTTACTCTGTATTTTTATGATAAGAAATTATTTAGCTACATCCTGCTCGGATTATCAATCTCAGTTAAACCAACTGGATTGCTTCTAATTCCATTCTTGTTCCAGAATGAACAAAAGCTGGCAAATAAATTAAGATCTATTTTCATACCTGTTCTTATTTTAATTCTCACTTTTCTGCCATATGCTTTTACGGCTACTCCACTGGACACATTAATTAATTACTCTGCTAACTGGACTTTCAACGGTATGATTTATAATGTTCTTAGTCTGTTTTTCACCGAAAACTTAACTGTCAGAATATTATGCGGGATATTTTTTCTATTTGTTTATATTTTTCTTTTCACATTAAAAATTGATTTCTTTAAAAAAGTATATCTGTCTTTATTTTTATTAATGATCTTCTCTCCAGTGACTCATCCCTGGTATTTAATCTGGTTTGCTGCTTTCCTTCCGGTGATAAGAAGTTACTCCGGTATTTATTTCGTGAGCGCAATAAGTCTTACTTCGATCACTGTGGTCGCATATCAACTGACTGGTATCTGGCAAGAAAATATATTTATACTGCTCGGACAATATCTTCCGCTAGTGGTAATTTTCTTTTATGAGCTTATCAAGGAAAAGTTTTGGACAAGACCAATTGCTTAATCTTTAAATACACTAATAAATATAAGATAGAGAATTTTAGCAGATGCTTTAACTGAACCCTTGAGTGTTCCTGTTACTTTTGACTGTCCGATTCTTTTCCTATAACTAACAGGCACTTCAGTTGTTTTCATTTTCTGTTTTGCAGCTTTTATCTGCATTTCAACTGTCCACCCAAAATTTCTGTCCTGCATATTCAGTTTTAATAGTGAGGAGTATTTTATTGCGCGGAACGGACCCAGGTCTGTGAATTTATATTTCCAGAAAATACTTAATCAGAAATGAGGCAAGCCAATTGCCAAAAATTGCCTGTGGCAGCATAGCTCCGTCTTCTCTCGGTCCCAATCATTCGTGAACCTATTACAAGGTCACAATCATCTTTTATTATAGGATCAACAACAAAATTCATTTCTTCAGGATAATCGCTGTAATCTCCATCAAGAAAAACTACAATGTCAAAATTTTTATTTTTAATCTCTTCAATTGCTTTAAGACATGCAGCACCGTAACCTTTTTCATCTTCGTTGACAACAGTAACGCCGGCTTTCTTTGCAATTTCAATTGTGTTGTCAGTAGATCCATTATTTGCAACTATTATTTCATCAACAAAATCTGGAATATCAGCTAAGACGTGGGGGAGGGATTCTTCTTCATTAAATGCGGGAATTATAACCGCTATTCGTTTACCGGAAATCATTCCGAAATAGCTCCGCCGCAACTGCTTCCAGCACCGGCAGTGCATCCGAAACAATGTGAGTCAAAAATAATATCCCGGTTAACCAGTTTCTGAAAATCAAAATTGAAAACAGTCATAGGTTTCTCAACAAAGATTTGCATATCAAGCATCTGGTTGAAGTCGCAGTCAAATATTTTCCCATCATACGAAACGCTCAAAAGTGAACGGCACATAACTCCTTCAGCAGCGGCTGGATTGAAGGCATTAATAAGTTTTTCCATATAGTCATCATATGTGCCTTGTCTTTCTAATTGTTCTTTGAAACGATGAATCGGCATATTTGTTATCGTATAAAGTTTATTAAACTTAATCTGAAAATTTTTCCATAATTCTTTTTTGAAATCTTTTTCAAGTGATTCCTGAGAAGCAGGCAGAAAAGCGCCTACCGGATTATAAACCAAATCGAGAATCAGTTTACCATGCTCATTACCATATCCTACTTTATTTAACATTCTGAGAGAATCTACACTTTTCTGAAAAACACCTCTTCCTCTTTGTTTATCGGTAAAGTATTCCTGGTAATAAGGCAGCGAAGAAATTACTTCCACTTCATTCTCAGCATAAAATTCTGGAAGGTACATTTTGGATTCGCCTGTTACGGGATCTCCATCAATAATAACTGTAAGATTATGCCGAACCATTACATGTTTTCCAAGTTTTTTGGCTTCAACGAACAAAGTAATCAAAATGAGGATTTAGCTCGGGGGCACCACCTGTAATATCAAGAGTTTTAATTTGGGGATTATCTTTTAGAATCTCCAGACACTTATCGACTGTTTCCTTATTCATCTGCTCTGTTCTTTTAGGGGAAGCATCTACATGACAATGCAAACAAGCCTGGTTACATTTAAGTGTAACGTTCACCTGGAGAGTATCAATTGATAGTGGTGGTAAATCAATATTCTTTTCTCTTAACTTTTAACTAAAATCATATTTGTTGTCTGATACCAAATGAAGTGCAGTTTCTGCCATAAGTTTCCTTTAATTTCTCTGGATGTTTGATGGTTATGCGCCACTTTTCTCTAAGTTATTTAACATTTGCACACCGTGAACTAAAGTCATTCCAGCAGCCATAGAAGCAGCAACGTGAATTGCCTCAGTCATCTGATCAGGATTTGCGCCGGCCTCAAGACTTGCTGTTGTATAAGCATCAATGCAATATGGGCATTGCTTGAAATGTGAAATTGCCAAAGCTATCAGTGATTTTTCTCGCTTGGACAGGGCGCCATCTGTATTGGTTGCTTCTCCATAATAATCAAAAAATTTATTCATTAGCTCCGGTTTGAATTTACCAACCTCTGCAAATCGCCCAAGGTCCTTTGATTCGTAATAATTCACTTTTGAACTCCTTTATTTTAATTCGTTTAGATTCCAGTTGTATTCTTTGTAAGAAATATCCCACTCTGTAATATTTGATTTAATATCTTGTGACGTGTTTTCAGGAACATACTTTGAAATAAACATTAAAACATTCTCATCTGAATCACCGAAGTCATCATCAAACCAATTAAATATTTCCGATATGTGTGCTTGTCTCTTCTTTAAATCAAAATCATTCCTGGAATCATCATTTATAAAATTTGATTGTTTGTGATTCTAATTGCTTTTCGAGTGTTGTTTGCTTCATAACGCTTCATTTAAAAGTTCAGGGCAACTAATGGACGCGCACACAATAGCAAAATGAATTCTTGGTTCATTCATCTTTCTCAAGATTTTATGTTCAATATCATTAAGTGAATATTTTTTATTATTAATTGTGATGAACTCTTTATCCCAAACGGTATCGCCTAAAAGATACGCTATAATTTTTCCTCCTGTGTTAAGATCTGTAATACTTTCAATTGGATAATTTTCTATGACAATCTGCAATGTAAAAGCATTGTAAGCATTTATCCAGAATGCAAGTTTTTCATTTCCTTTTAATTTATCAGGATCCGTATTAGAAAGCTGTGATAAATACTTATCAAGCCTATTATCATTCTTAAGATTTTTATAATCAACCAATCCGTTTAAAACGTACTTCTGGAGAATGTCTGTAAACAATTGATGATCTTGAGCATACACATCTTTTGTTACTACAAAAAGGAGGAATGAAGTAATGAAGCATATAAAATAATTTTTAGTCATCTATTATCTTTCTATGCAGGTTTATATACTAATTTTACATTTTTCTTAATCGGGTTACTGTAATCATGGTTCAGCCAATTTAAAAGATCATCTTCAGTATCAATATCCCTCAATTCGGGCAGCAGATGATAGGTTAAGTTTAATTCCTTTATTTTCATCAATGTTTCACTTAGCACTGAAGAAGTGCTGTATTCAATTTTCTCAAATAATTCAGCGTGCATTTTCTTCATGCCAAGTAAATAATATCCACCATCTTTTGCCGGACCAATCACAACATCGTTCGAGTCTAACAATTCGAAAGCTTTCATAATAATCTCTTTTGATAGATCGGGAATATCGGTTCCTACAATAATTACTTTTTGAGATCCTGCACTGAAGACTTTTTCAAAAGCATTTTTCATTCTGCTGCCCAGATCGTCACCTTCCTGGGGCGCAAAAAGTAATTTGCTTCCAAGCCAATTTATTATTTCCGTTTTCTCATTCTTATTTGAATAGAAGACAAACCGATTTACAGAAGGAATTTTCTTAATATTTCTTATCAAGTTTTCGGCACATAATTTATAAAAATTAAGTGCAAACTCTGATGAAGTTGTTTCAGCAAGCCTTGTTTTAACCTGTCCTTTTCTTGGGTAGCGAACAAAAATAATTATAGAATCAGTTCTGTTTTTTAATTTTTTATTAAACATTCTGCTTAGTGTTTGAGAATTGACATTTAAAAGATATCCAATGAAAATTAAAAGGTTAACTAATTGCTTTTTAATAATTCCATTCTGAATGAATCTTCTCGAAGATGAAGTAACTGATGCATTGAGAATATTTATCCTGCCAAAGTTAGACGCCCGCTTTAAGAATTCTACGTCTTCAAAAGTTTCCCTGTTTTCAAATCCTCCCAGTTCATCAAAGAAAGTTTTTCTGATGATAATAGCTGAATCACCAAAGCGTGTTAATTGAGTATCATACTTTGAAAATCTTGAGTATGTATCCAGCAGTCTTTGATTAAAATCAAAACCCAGCAAGAACCTGCAAATTTTATGTGCAGGATCAGCAAAAAATTCTTCGATCAAATTAAATGCATTATCTGGTAAAAATGTATCAGCATGTAAGAAAATTAAAAACTCTCCGGTTGCAGCTTTTGCACCAGCATTAAGTTGGGTGCCTCTACCTTTTGAAGAATTTATTACCTTAACATTTTTTCCCTTAGCAACATCCAACGTTCTATCTGTACTACCACCATCAGAAATTATTAGCTCAAACTCTTCCTTAAAAGAATTTAACAACTCTATATTCTTTTCAAGAAAATATTCTTCATTTAATGTGGGTATGATGATAGAAAACTTAATATAATCCTCTTATTATTAAATAGTAACTAATTCTATAAGCCAGTTCGCCAATCTGCTTTTTCGTAAAGCGGTAATGGACTGGTTTTATAGTATGTATTGTCTACATCTACTACGGGCAATTCCCCGAATGATAAAACTTGAGTCGGGCAATTAACAACACACGCAGAACATCGTACACATTCAACATCATTCATAGGAATTCCTTTATTGGCATAGTTCATTACATCAATGCCCATGTGGCAAACTTTTGTACAGATATTACAAGAAATACATTTCTTCTTTTCAGATAGAATTCTGTAACGTGAAAAACGATTTACAATATGCATCCATGCAGCCAGCGGACATCCGAAACGGCACCAGACCCTTCCACTCAAAAAGAAATAAACACCAAGACCTAATACGCCAGCGAAGATAATATCAATACCTATGTAATAAAACTTCTGAAGGAAATCGGCTGTGTAAGATACTTTTTCGTTTATGATTGGTATGTTAATGTTATAAAGAACTGATACTAGCTTAAGTGCTGTTATAACAAATGCAGCCAGTAAAGCCCACTGCCCGAAGTTCTCCCACTTTTTAGCTTTTGGTCCGTGAGGAGCTAAAGTTCTGTATTCGTCACCAAGAGTTTCGGCAAGTGCACCGCAGGAACAAATCCATCCGCAATAGGCGCCCTTGCCCCAGCGATAAACAATGTATGGAATAACAACAAATGTTTGCAACAAGCTAAACACTAGCCAGAAAGCTGTAATGTTACTGCTATAAAGATTGCTGAAGTTTAACGGCCATGCTAAAATAAAACCATAAGACCGCCAGTAACTTTCACCAGGAAAAACCTGTGAAAGAATAAAACCATCTTTAGCACCAAGTACACCAATTTTTCCCAAATAACGGAAAAATAAATTCCGGTAAAATGAAAAGAGGTAGTGCTTGAATTAAAATTAGAGTCCATGTTTGATATCTGATATAACGAGTCGGATTCATCTTCATTCTTCGTAAGCCAAAGATGAGAATAGTGAGAGAATAAAGTCCTGTATACCAAAAAGATTGTGACTTCCCTAATAGCTCAACTCCAAAGTATCTTCCGCCGAAAAAAATTACCGCGAATAAGGCTGCTGCTGAAATAAAGTAAAAATATTTGAACGTTTGCCAGTTTGGTTTTATCTGTGGTCCGTAATCCTTTATGAATTTATACAACAAATAAACGCCCAGCAAAACCATCCCTAAGAACGCAATGTATGCAACACCTGCGTTGATATACTTTGTGACGTTCCAGATTCTAACATCATCCGAAAATAAGTTTGAAAGTATTATAGCTGGCAGAGTAAAAAACTTAAACCAGAACTCTGATGAAAACAAACTTGAAAAAACACTTCCCCAGGATTCAAACTTACCGAAAAAGTTTTCGTAGAAATCAGCGCTGCTCTTACCGAAATAAATTACACCCGAAACCAACAGCAGTAGTGCAAACTGTAATTTCTGGGTGAGGGTAAGTTCACCTTCCATCTGAATTTTCGATCGCTTGAAAAAATCCAGAGGAAGTTCTCTACCAATCATCGAGAAAACCATCGAATTACCGATTGATACTTCTTTCTTTTTATTATCAACAATAACAACTTTATCTTCTTTAATCTCCTTAACTTCTGATCCCATCATCATCTTAAGCTTGCCATTGCTTACAAGCATATTTAGTTTCTCAACATTCCCCTCCTTCGGGCGTGAGAAAGTGGGTTTGCGATAAGATATCGTAGTAGATTTTGCATGCTCTGCAACTGCAATTGCAGTTTCCAGCGCTGTATCACCACCACCAACAATTAAAACATCGTGTCCTTTGGCATCAACCGGATCAAATAACCTGTTATAAACTTTTGAAAGGTTTTCACCGGGGACTTTTAGCATTCTTGAATTACCTGATTTGCCAATACCAAGAATTACACGTAGCGCTTTGTATGTTTCTTTTTTTGTTACAAGCTCAAAATGATTGCCGACTTTATTAATGGTCTCAACCATTACACCCTCTTCAATAGGAAGATCTTTATTCTTGATTTGGGTATAAAGTTCTTTTAATAAAGATTCCTTTGTTCCTTCATTAATAATCAACTCTGCCTGCTGTTTGTAATCTACAGGCTCAGCATAAATGGGTTTACCCTTGGGGAAGTTTATTATTGTATTATACTTTTGAGATGATTCAAGAATCTTAAAATTAATACTCTGCTTCTGTGCTTCAAGACCTGCAGAAATTCCAGCAGGACCTGCGCCAATAATTATTATATCATAAATATCGTTTTTTGTGTTTGACGATTTTAATTTTTTAAATTCATCACTGTTGGTAATATGCTCGAACTACTTTCTGTCCGTTTTCCGCAGCAAGTTTAAGAAGGGGAATCCCGGTAAGATCACCTGTGACAAAAATTCCGGGAACAGTTGTTTCACCATTCTCATTAATTTTAGGATAACGTTCTACCTCACCAACCGGAACATCTTTTTGAAGCCAGTTGAAATATTTAGAGAGAATATTCATAAAGACAAATTTGTAGGATTGCTAAGGATCATTTTTTACAAATATGAGGTATATAATGATAATTTAATGTCAATTAGCTGACACTTTAAAATATATGAATAAAATGAAAAACAAATCATCACACGCATCTATTTCCAAAGCTCTGAAGCTCTTTAATGGGATACGGGGAAGAACTATGGTTAGTCTTTAACTTCGATTATAGTAATTAGATAAGATTTTTGGCAAAAATAATTTACTAGTCTTCGTACTTGGTTTGGACTACAACTAAAATAAATTATGCCCCAGATTTAGCCATATCAACAGATTTGTAAATGTTTAAGACTGTATCAATTTTCACTTTTTGAAAAACTTGCATAACATTTTCCGCAAGGCCTGAAAGCTTATAGTCTCCACCTCTGTTTGTAGTCGTTGCTAATCCGTGAATAAGCATTCCGATTCCCCAACTTGAAATAAATTTTACTGAGGAGAGATCTACTATGATACAATTAACCTTTTGCTCAAGTGAATTCAGAACTGCATCCTGAAATTCTTGTGCCTCATATCCCAAAACCTGATCAACATCAAATTTTATAACTGAATATTTATTTTCAATGTTTGAAGAAAGTCTCATTTTATTCCCTTTTCAAATTAAACAATGGAAAAAACAACCCAATGCATGGATTAAATTTTCTAAATAATTACTTAAAAACAAAATGAATATTTTTTCAATCTAAAGCGAAAAATCAGTTCTAAGCTTAAAGGTATCCCACTGCGGATTTATAATAAACATTTATTGGGCTGTAGAATAATTACCTGTGGCAACTAAGGCAAAAATAATTCACACAAGATTAAAGTTGCTTATTATCAAATAATACCCTATTATTCTACAGTATTGTTTATAACTGTTTCAAGAAATATCAATTTGCGGCATCAACCGGTAAAACGTTATTTCTTAAGCAATAATATTTTAATAACCATAAATTTCTATTGGGTGAAAAAAGAGTTGAATTAATATATTACAATTGAAACCTGACTAAAAAGTGGTTCAACTTGTATAATGGATTCAATTTCCTTTGCATAGTAACTTCGGAATTAAACCTTCCGCTTACCTTCAAATCTTAAAATATTTTAATAATAATTATTGATCAATTAATTCTTTTAGAAAGGATCACTTTATGAAAGTGCCTATAACACGTTTACTTTACGGACTTATTCTGGTCTGTGGAATTTATTACACAACATTCGCTCAACAAATGGCAGTGGAGCTTAAAGATTTATCTGTCGGTGCTGATGTTATCATTACCGGCAAAGTTACTCAACAGTCTTCCAGCTGGAATGATGACAATACTCGTATTTATACCAAAGCAACTATTCAGGTTGATGAATACTTGAAGGGTATTAACAATGGAAATTCTGTAGTCGTTACTTATCTGGGCGGGGAAGTTGGCGATGTCGGTGAAATGTATTCTCATATGCCAAGGTTTGAAGACAACGAAGAGGTTCTTGTCTTTCTGAAAAAAGATGAAAAGAACCCAGGCTATAAAGTCTTTAATGGAGAAAATGGGAAAATCAGTGTCATCGACGATCCAAAAACCGGGGAGAAGGTTACAACTTCAAATGTGCAAATCAATTCCCTTAAGGCACAAATTAAAAACTACGTAAATGACTAATAAACAATTTACTGTTGAAACCTTTACCAAAAATATCAGAGGCTAAAATGAAGAATTTTATAAATAAGAGTTTCTATTTTTTAATATTAATAACTCTTTTCACTTACACAAATATTTACTCACAAAATAACAACAACTCGTATGTTTTTAATGGCGAATCAAGCCAGCTTTATATCTTAGATGGGCAACCGGTAAACGGCGATGCAAACCAAAACGGATTTGGTTACTTTAACAACAGCACTTCAAACAAAAAGATAACTGTTCAAGCCTGGGTATACTTAATCGGTGATACTCCTGCTGGTGTTGAAATCCCTGTTGTATATCGCACCGTGAATAACGGAAAAACATTTCTCAATGTACTTAAAAGATAACAAGGCATATTTTTCCGTTGGAAACAACAATACTGCAACGGTGAACACTAATTCACTTCCTGCTTTTCAATGGACTTCTATTACCGGAACTTACGATGGCAGCACACTAAAAATTTATTCGGGAGGTGATTTCGCATCTTCTACTCCTTTTAATATTACATGCTGGCTATAGTGTAACAAATGGATCGACTGGTTTGTTTGTTGGAAAATCCAGTGACGAGTACTTTCAGTGGATTAATTGATGAAATCAGAATTTTTGACATTGCTTTGAGTGATAATAATATTAATAACTCGGGTGGAAACGGTAATCCTGCCGAGAATTTCCCCCAATCGCTCGCCCAATATTTAAGAGGACGATGGTCTTTTACAGAATTTTCTTATTTCAATGGTATTAAATCTCTTGAAGATCGATCAGACTATAATAATCACCTTGCGGGTTGATAACGTTAATCAAATTGTAAACAGTAAGCATCCTCAATTGTTTGTTGTTAATTCTACTGGAGATGCCCCGGACTTAAATCCTGGTGATGGAGTTGCCAGATGCCGGCAATGGAGATGTTACTTAAGATCTGCAATTCAGGAAGCAAATGCTCTTGAAGGTTATCAGACAATATTTTTTATATCTCCCGGGATCTGCACCCTATATAATACAACCGGGAACCGCTTTACCAAATATTACTGAACAAATTTATTTAAATGCAACTAGCCAAGCGGTTATTCTGGTTCACCTCTCAGTTGAAGGTAAGTGGTGCTTTCGGTGGTTTAACTATCACTGGTGGAGGAAGTACTGATTCGGGGACTTGAAATTAAACAATTCTTCCGGCTATGGTTTAACACTTTCTTCAACCGGCGGAAATAATATTGAATCAAATCAAATAGCAGGAATATTAATAAACTCTTCTGGAAATAATATTAACAACAACGTTGTTACTAATTCGGTTGTTAACGGAATTTCTATTACTTCTGGTGGATAAATAATTTGATCGGTGCTTCTGTCAAGTAATAATATTTATGGAAATGCAGGTTACGGCATATCAATAGTTGGTGCAAATGGAAATCAAATATCTAATAATACTATTGGGACTAATACCCTTGGTGGAATTTCTTTAACGAATAGTACAGCAAGCTTAACTGAAAATACAGTTGCTGGGAATTTAGCTTTTGGTATATCATTAAGTGCTTCGAATGGTAATACTCTTTCTGAAAATACTGTCACTGGTAATTCAAGTGATGGTTTTGTTATCAATGGGAACGACAATTCGTTAATTAATAATTCGATTACAAATAACCTAGGTCTGGGAATATCTGTAGCTGCTGGTACTGGAAATCAAATTAGTGATAATACGGTTGGAACAAATTCACTGGGTGGTGTTTCCATATCAAATAGTACAGGAAATCTAACAGGAAATACAGTTACGGGAAATTTGGTTTTCGGTATATTATTAAATGTTGCAAATAGTAATATTCTTTCAGGAAATATTGTTTCAGGTAATTCGGGCAATGGTTTGGTTATCAATGGGAACGATAATTCTTTAACTGATAATTCTATTACAAATAACCTAGGTTTGGGAATATCTGTAACTGCTGGTACTGGAAATCAATTAACAAATAACACGGTTGAAATAAATACCCTCGGTGGTATTTCTTTAACAAACAGATTCAGCGAACTTAACCGGAAATAATGTTACGGAAAATTTGGCTTATCGGTATTTCCTTAAATACTTCAAATGGTAATACTCTTTCAGGAAATACTGTTTCTGACAATTCGGGTGATGGAGTTATTATTAGCGGTAGATAATAACAGTCTGATTGATAATACTTCATCAGAAAACTCTGGTCTGGGAATATCTATTACTGCCGGAACTGGAAACCAATTAACAAATAACACCGTTGGAACTAACACCTTGGGTGGTATTTTAATATCTAACAGTTCGGCAGATCTGACCGGAAATACAGTCAACGGGAATTTCGCTTATGGTATTTCATTAAATACTACTGACGACAATACACTTTTCGGTAATGTCGTTTCTGCAAATTCTGGTAACGGTATAATTTTAAACGGAAGTAGTAATACCCTGGATAGTAACACGGTCTTTAATAATTTTAATTCCGGTATTTTTGTTGCAACAGGAAATAACAATTCAATTTTAAATAATTCTATTTACGGAAATTCACCTCTAGGCATTGAATTGAGCTGCGGGTACAAATGATTCACAACAATTCCCAACACTAAATATTATGTACACCTGGCAGGATGAGACTAGCCTTACCTGAAATAAAGGGTGGAACAGCAATTCAGGGAACTCTTAACAGCACACCTGATAATTATAAAATTCAATTTTTTGCTAATTCAAGTACAAGCAGCAGCAGAGAAGGAAAACGTTTCTTAGGTGAAATAGAATTAACGGTTGATGATTTTGATATAACCGGCAATGCTGATTTTCTTGCTAATCTTAAAGATGCTGTTCTTCCTGAATCAGATGAAGAAGTAGTTAGTGCTACTGCAACCAGACTTGATATCAACGGTAATCCACTAAGCACTTCCGAATTTTCTGCCTCTATTGAAAGAGCCACAGATGAAGGCGACCATTATTTAGTCAATACAACTCTTGCAGGAATTCCGCTTCATTGGCAAGATGGAAACGGTGATTATCAGGTGGCTACATCCGTAGTAAGTTTGGGTTATGACGATGAGGTACAAAATGGATTTAATACCTGGAGTGCTTTGGAACAAATTAATTATACACGAAACTATTATCCTAATTCTGAAGTGTGGGGTGGAAACGCTGATGGAATTAATAATATAGTTTGGATTCCCACAACCAGTGAATGGGAAACAATAACTGAAGCTCCAACAAACGTTGTTGCTATAACAAGAACCAGATATAATGTATTGAATGGTGCGATGATTGATATTGATATAGCATTCAATGGGGATCCTGTTTCTCTCGTTACTGGTGAGCATTTTTACTGGGACACTGCCGGGGACCCGAATGCTCTGGATGTTCAGAATGTTGCCACACATGAAATAGGACATTACTCGGGACTAGGCTGATCTGTATAATCCCGGTGATTTTAGTTATGTGCTGGAAATGAAAAATAATAACCAGCTGGCTACAATGTATGGTCGAATTGCTAATGGTGAAACTTATAAAAACACATTGCATCCTGGCCCTTCCGATCCAGAATGGTTTGCTAATCAATTAGATATAACAAAATATGATATCGGGGGAATAAATTATATTTACGATAATCTCGGTGATGTTTACTACGATATCGTATTAGTCTTCGATGGTACAACTAATTTTACATCACCAGATGTTCTTAATGGCTTCGCTCCTTCACAAAGCGCTGCAATGGAACTCGTTTACAAGCTAAGACTTGGTGATAACGTTGGTTGGGTGAATGGTTCAGTTACAGAAAATCTTGGGAATGATTTCACTTCGAAATTAAACTGTCTTAATGATTTGCAACCGAATGGAAGTGGAAATCTTGCAGAACGAATATTAGCTGCTGAACAATTGTTTTCTGCTGCCTCGCCTAACAAGAAGGTAATTATATTATTTAGTGCGGGTGAAGTTTCTCCGTTCTCACTAATTACTGAACTCAATATTGACCAGGATATAAGAATTTTTACTCTTGGATTTGAAGGCTTAAATGAAAGTCAGGATTTGATGAGCTGGTTAGCCGATGAAACCGACGGAGAGTATTACGAAATGGCAAGCACTGACTGAAATAGGTGCTGCTACAAATATAATTTGGCTTCGTCTACTTGGCGTGCAGATTTCTTATCTCTCTGAGGAGATTACAAGTGAATATTTTGTTGATGATCCGGGGTTGCAATGGCAGGGCGGACTGCAATGGCAGGGCGGACTGCAATGGCAGGGTGGACTGCAATGGCAGGGTGGATTACAATGGCAGGGTGGATTACAATGGCAAGGTGGATTGCAATGGCAGGGTGGATTGCAATGGCAGGGTGGATTGCAATGGCAGGGTGGAACTCTTGATATGGGACTGCAATGGCAGGGAAGCGAATACGAACTTGTAGTGCTGCCTCCCGGTGTAACTTTTGATGAAAACAATCCTGTCGTTCCTCCAGGAGCAATAACCGAAGATAATTACCAATCATTTCCTGAGTATGGGGTTGAATTCTTCGATGGTTATCATGGAGCCTCACAATACAATAAGCCTTATAAGTTTTTCAAGATTAATAACCCCGGTATCGGTGCCTGGAAATATGCAGTATTAGAAGTTACACCGCCGGATACTACGGAACCCCTAAGAGTTTACATGGCCAATGAAGCTGATTTAGTACTTGAATTCTACACGGATCAGGAAAGATACATTTTAACCAATGATCAAAATAACAATCCCATACCTGAGGAAGTTGTCTTTACCGCAATACTTAGGCAGGGTGGCGAATCAAGTGAGACTGGTGATGATACAAAAACTGTTGGTGAACCGGTAACTGATGCTATAATTGGTATACAGGTTACTGCACCTGATGGTCAAATTGTTGTTGGTCCTTTAACGCATGTGGGAGATGGTGTATACACACTAACCCTGGAAACAACATTGTTAGGTAATTATGATATTGATGTCATTGCCTCAGATAATGTTGCTAATGGTGGTATTAGAAATAGCCAGTACTTAATTACAACCGAACACTCATTTTATGTTTCACCTTATGAGGAACCTACAGAGTTTGACAGGTAAAGCATATATACAAAAGGCTCTGGATGAACTGCTTGCTATCAAAGCAGAGTTTTGTCCTTCCAATAACAATTGTAGTTGGCCAAACAAAACAAAAAAAGATATTAATAATGCTATCTCATACCTCAATACCGCCCTCGGTTACTTTGAGTCAAATGATGGCAATCATCTAAAGACTAATAAGGGATTAAACTTTTATGACAAAGTGACCGATGCAGTTAATAAAATATATTCATATCTAAGCGATCCGGATTTTGGTAACGATATCGACCTCTCATTATACTATATGATCGAGGGTTCATATAAGTTAGCTGTAATTGTAAGAGACGAAGCTGAGTTGCCGGGTGCTTGTCAGGTTTCCAATTGTGAACAGTTGCTTGCAAATACAAACAGGGAGTTGGGTAAAGCTATAGATGAAAAGAAACAAGATCATTACGTTTACATATTAAATCATTTGACCAACGCCTGGAAATTTGCAATGAATGCGATGGGCGCTAATTTGAATAAGGAAAGTGGTGGTGAGGGAGTTAATGCATCTCTGCCGACAGAATATGATTTAGATCAAAACTATCCGAATCCATTTAACCCAGGCACAACAATAAATTATCAGTTGCCTGAGAACAATCAAGTAAGCTTAAAGGTGTATGATATATTGGGTAACCTGGTTTCTACTTTAGTAGATCAGCAAATGGATGCTGGTTATCATTCTGTTAACTGGGATGCAAGCCAACTTGCAAGTGGTATATACATATATAGAATTATCAGCGGTTCATTTATTTCAACTAAGAAAATGATACTAATGAAGTAAAGTCTTTAGCCCTTGGTTTCTAACTGAGATCAAGGGCTATACTTTTCTATTTAATTCATCTGTTTTCAAATTCATTATTGCGCTATCTTTGGTGCATACAAATTGAACAAACTATTTTCGGGGCTATCAATATCTTTTTTATGATCAGGGTAAATCTTCTTCTAGCAATTTCATTTCTATTATTCTCTCCAAGCTTGTTCGCACAGAGTGATGTTATTTTCAATCACCTGACTATTGAGGATGGATTATCACAGAGTTCTGTAACCTGTATTCTGCAGGATAAAAGTGGCTTTATGTGGTTTGGTACACAGGACGGTTTAAACAGATACGATGGGTATAATTTTAAAATGTTTAAAATAATTCCTGACGATTCTTCCAGCTTAACAAGCAATTTCATTTTTTCAATCATTGAGGATCAATCCGGAACACTTCACGTTGAAACACAGGGCGGTGATTATCATCTTGTACAATCCAAGGTCAGAATCGTTTCAAACCATTGAGGGGAATCAGATTGATTTCGAGAAAGTCAATATAAGTACTGTTGGGGCTCTACTTTATGAACCGAATGGAATCAAATGGGTCGGTGGGCTAAGTAAAGGCACCGGGCTGGAGCGGATTGATACAAAGTCAGGTGAGAGCAAAGTATTTAAACATAATCCGGCGGACCCTTCAAGTCTTAGTGATGATAAAGTTTACGCAATATTTCGTGATCGTTCGGGAAATTTGTGGGTGGGAACGTTTAATGGTCTTGATAGGCTTGACGAGAGAACAGGAAAATTCACTCACTACAGAAACAATCCAAATGATCCAACTAGTTTAAGTGATAACTGGGTTTGGCCAATATTTGAAGACTCCCGAGGATATTTATGGGTAGGAACTGTTCGCGGAGGTTTATGTGTGTTCGACCCGGAATCAAATAGTTTCTATAATTATAAAAACGATTCAAGCGATCCGACAAGCATAAACGACAATTTTGTATTTTCTATTTATGAGGACCGTGGCGGTGTAATGTGGGTGGGCACAAATTTAAACGGCGTAAGTTATTTTAATCTTTTAACTCAAGCCTTTGAGCACTTTAATCACGATCCAAAAAATAAAAATAGCTTAAGTGATGATGTGGTTTTCTCGATGCTTGCAGACAAACGTGGAAATTACTGGGTCGGCACTCAGAGTGGGGGCTTAAACAAGTTTGATTACGATAAAAAGATCTTTACTCACTATTTGGAAAATCCACTTAACCCAAATAGTTTATTAAGTAATTCCATCCAATCATTATTAGAAGATAAGTCTGGAAATATTTGGATTGGAACTTTTAGTAATGGGTTAAATGTATTAAATCCCGAAACTGGTGTCTTTTCTCGGTATACCAATAACCCATCAGATCCAAATTCATTAAGCGACGACAGGATTTACTCGTTGGTTGAAGATAAGGCGGGTAACATATGGATCGGAACATATGGAGGTGGTTTAAATAAACTTGATCGGTCAACTGGCAAATTTTTCAGATATCAATTCAATGAAAATGATTCTACCTCAATCAGCTCAAATGCAACGTGGTCGCTTGCATTCGATGATGACGGCAATTTATGGATAGGAACTTTTGGTGGTGGGGTGAATGTGTTAAATCTGCAAAATCAAACATTCACTTATTTTAAGAACAATCCTGATGATTCCACAAGCATTGCAGATAATAACATTATTAGAATATTTAAAGATAGCAAAGGAAATATGTGGATTGGCACCACTAAAGGACTATGCAAGTATTCAAAGGAAACCAATTCTTTTAAAAACTATAATGAAGAAAATGGGCTAGCAAATAATTTTGTTTACGGAATACTAGAAGGTATCAATGGGAACCTGTGGATAAGTACAAATAATGGTTTATCAAAATTTAATCCGGGGAAGGAAACTTTTAAAAATTACTATGCGCAGGATGGGCTTCAGGGCAATGAATTCAACCAGAATGCTTTTGCAAAAGATTATAAAACAGGACGCCTGCTTTTCGGTGGGCCAAATGGCTTTAATGTTTTTAACCCTGATAAGGTTCGGGGCAATATGTTCGTGCCCCCGGTCGTTTATACAAATTATATACGATATAATTCTGACGATGAAGAAGGTAAACCAATTTTTGAAAAGGGAATTTCGGTCAGGGACAGCATTCTGGTTACATACAAAGACAACATTGTTACTTTCCAGTTTGCTGCGTTGAGCTATTACAATAGCTCCGACAACCAGTACCGATATAAGCTTGAGGGGTTTAACGAAAATTGGATACAGCTTGGCAATAATCATTCTGTAACGTTTACAAACTTATCCCCCGGAGATTATAAGCTCATTGTTACCGGATCCAACAACGATGAGTTGTGGAATGATGAAGGAAAGTATTTGTTTATTGAAGTAACTCCGCCCTGGTGGCGAACAAATATTGCTTACGCAATTTATTTAATTACGTTCTTTAGCTTCTTGTATGGAATACGAAAAGTTGAAATTAATCGACGCGAACAAAAAACAAAGCTAAGAGAAAATGAATTACGTCTGAAAGCCACCGAAGCAGAGAAACGTGCTATTCAAATAGAAAATGATCGGAAGACAAAAGAGCTTGAAGAAGCGAGAGCACTTCAGCTTTCAATGCTGCCAAAGGAATTGCCCAAACTTCCGAACCTTCAGATAGCCGCTTTTATGAGAACTGCAACAGAAGTTGGCGGAGATTACTATGATTTTATTGTGCAGGAAAATGGTGCGTTAAACATCGCCTTTGGTGATGCAACCGGACACGGGCTTCAGGCAGGAACAATGGTAACATTAATGAAAGGATTTTTTACTTCTGATTCATCAAAACTTGGTCTCAAAGAATTTATGACTCATTGCAGCCGTGTTATTAAAGATATTAAGCTTGGCAGAATTTTAATGTCATTCAGTTATTTGAAAATTGAAAACAATAAACTTCAGATAACCAGTGCCGGGATGCCTCCGATTTATTATCATAATAAAGAGACCAATCAAGTAGAAGAAATTATTATTCAAGGAATGCCTTTAGGTGCTATGAGAAACGCTTCGTATAATGTTATTGAAAAAGAAATAAAAAGCGGCGATACAATTTTATTACTAACCGACGGTTTACCCGAACAGATGAATAGTAATGAAGAAATGTTTGATTACTCCCGTGTTAAAACAAGTTTTAATGCTGCTATCAATAATAAGCCTGATGAAATAATAGATAAGCTTGTTAAAGCTGGTGATGAATGGATGAATGGAAGGATTCAGGATGATGATATCACTTTTGTTGTTATTAGGGCAAATTAACTCCTGTAAAAGAAAGAATTTTTAGACACCTAATAGAAAAATATATTATATTCCAAATGTCCCTAATGTCTTATTAATAATTTGTTGCTATAAATTAGTCGGGAAGAATTTTATGAAAAAAAATGTAGAACTGGAAATTAAACTACCCAACATCCCTGATATTGAGATTGTTGCCATTGAAAGCCTGCAGATAATGGGTAGGCATTTAGGAATTTCCGATGATAAGATTGGTGAAGCAAAGATCATCGTTACGGAAGCAATCATAAATGGACTTGAACATTCGGGTGATAAAAATCCTTATGTACAAGCTGAGTTCAGTATGGATAAGGAAAAATTAATCATATTGGTAACTGATTTTGGAAGCGGATTTGAGCCGGGTGATGTCGAAGATCCGAAAATTGCAGATAAAATTCACAGTAAGGATAAGCGCGGTTGGGGTCTTAAATTAATGAAATCAATGTCCGACGACATGATTATTGAATCCGGACATAATGGAACAAGAATAACAATTACAAAAAATTTAACCTAAGCGGAGACAATTAATGAGCACAGAATTTAGTTTAGTTTCAGAATTACACGATAAATCACTAGTAATTAAAACTACTGGATATATCAATGGCCCTGGCGGTGAAAAAATCGTTCAGGAATTTTCAAAACATAGTTCAATAAATAAGCTTATTCTTAATCTTGAAAACTCTAACGTTGTTAACTCAATCGGCATTTCCCATCTGATTGAGGTTATTGAAAATTTAAACCAGACAGGCGGCAAGTTGGTTTTTACCAATCTCGACCCGACAATAGAAAAAACTTTTACTATTATGGGGTTGTTTCAGTTTGCAGAAAAAGTAGATACTGTTGAGTTGGCTTTAAAAGGTTAATTTTATTCAGACTAAAACATTTGACCATTAACCGTTCTAACGTAATCTAATAATTCATTGATCAACTTAGTTGGCTTGCTTTTGATTTGAACCTCAAAAGTAATTTTCAATTCTTTACAAACTATTAATTTAAGTGGAAAATAATAACCTTGTAGAAAAACTTTCTCTACAAGTTGGATCATTTCAGGAAGGATTTGAAATCCTCTGTAAATCTTTCAGCTTTGATGAGATGGTGAAGAATTTCCTGCATCTTATGCGTGGAAATTTTATTGTTTCAGAAATATATGCTTATCAAAAAAAGCGAAATGATTCTGGGTGGGAGATTATCGCATCAAAGAAAAAGGGCGATTCTTCAGACTTATCATATTTTAAAGAATCATCGAATCTTTCTATTCAATATTTCGAAAATCAAAAATTCGATGTTTCAATTATTCTTCCTTTATCCGATCAATCTGTTTTAGGAATTCTTATTGGTTCTAAATTGGATAAAAGTGGTTTCACCGATCTGGATAAAATTACTTTACAAATTTTACTTCAGGTATTTGATAGTGCCCACAAATCTTTTCTTAATCAGAAAAACGAAAAAGCACTAATATTTGGATTAAATGAAAAAGTTCTTCAGCTGAATAATCTTATTGATACTGTAATTGAAGTTTCTCGCTTTGATAAAAGAAATGTTTTATTTGAATTGGCTCTCGAGAGGATTGCTCCTCTGACGAATGCCTCATCTGCCCTGCTTCAAATAAGCAATAAAGATAAAATTGAAAACTCGTATACCTTCCCTCCCGGTGCTGATATAAACAAAATCCTCAGTTCCGAATTCAAATTAGAATCTTCATTCGATTTTAATAACTTATCGTACAGGTTTACGCTGGCAGAAAAAGAAACGCGGAAAGGTGTTACAAATTTTAATGAATTAGATAAAATGCTTTTAGATGCAATTGCTCGTCAGGTACAGGCGTCAATTGAAAATCAGTATCTGAATAGTCAGGCAATTGAAAAAGAAAAAATGGAAAAAGAGCTAAGCGTTGCCGCATCCATTCAGCAAAGAATTCTTCCTGAAGTATTACCGAAGATAGAAGGATATGATTTAGCAGGAATAAATATTCCCTCGAGGGAAGTTGGGGGAGATTATTACGATTGCGTTGATTTAGGTAATGGGAAATATGCATTAATTATTGCCGATGTTGCCGGAAAAGGAATTGGTGCCGCTCTGCTTGTAAGCACTTTAGATGCAGCACTTTATTCATATCTTGAATTTGATATCCCCCTAACGGAAATGGCTGACAAGCTTAAATAAGCTTATTTATAAATCCTCTCCGTCTGATAAGTTTATTACTTTTTTTATCGCAGTTCTTGATTCTAAAACAGGTGAGCTGGATATAGTAAATGCCGGACATAATCCAATCTTATTATTAAGAAAAAATGGAACTCTTGAAAAAATTGACGCCGGTGGTGTTGGGCTCGGTATGCTTGATTTAGGAATGCCTTTCTCCGGGCAAAATTCAATTATGCAGTCCGGCGACAAGTTATTTCTTTACACAGACGGCATCCCTGAAGCAATGAATGAAAATGAAGAAGAATACTCCGATGAAAAAATGTTTAATTTCTTTCAAAATCATGCCGAAAGTTCCGCAAAAGATTTTATTGATGATTTGGTAAACGATGTAAAAGATTATGCCGGTTCGCACTGCAAAGCGATGATATAACAGCTATAATCTTAAAAAGAAATTAACACCGAGCAATTAGTGTTTATCAGAACGCCACTGATAAAAATCCCAAGCAGATTTATTTAATACGCTGAGAAATGCTGATTCAAATTAGTTGATGGTGACTTAATGTTTGTGGTAATAAAGGTAAAATGATGCCTGTCCGCCGAAGGCGGAACGATGTAACTTTTGTTGTAATAAAAATTAAAGAGGGTAATTGAATGAAACGAATTAAGAAATATTTCAATTTGAAGTTTTTCATTTTATGCTTTCTGTATTTTATGACAAACATCCTTCACGCACAAGAAAATTTTGTATTTGAAAATTTCTCGATTCCTCAAGGACTTTCTAATCCAACAATAAATTGTATCTGTGAAGATAAGTATGGTTTTCTTTGGCTTGGAACAAATGATGGTTTGAGCAGATACGATGGATATGAATTTAAGGTTTATAAAAATAATCCATCGGATAGCACCAGTCTGCCTGGTAATACAATAAATACAATATGCGAAGACAATAGTGGTAATTTATGGATTGGCGGCAGTAATGTATTGGCTAAATACGATAGCAAAAACGATAATTTTATCAGCGTAAAATTCGATAGAGGACAAAATGTAAATCCGCCAATTATTTATAAAATCTTTATTGATGAAAAAAATAAAATCTGGATAGGGACCAATGAATATGGTGTACACTTGCTTAATCCGGAGAAAATGAATACAAAAAGAATAAATTTTGTATTAAATGATGAGGAATTACGCAATGGGAATAATTTATCCATTATTGAAACTTCAAATCATGAAATATTAGCAACTGATTATGGGTCGGGTATATTTTATTATAATGAGGGTTCTGATGAATTCCGATTATATGATGATTTGGGTGCAAATAAGCTAACTTATTCATTAGTTCTTCATGAGGATGAATTTAATAGATTATGGATTGGAGGAGAAAATTCACTAATAATATACAATAGGGATAATAAAAAACTGGAGAAAGTTGAAATATTTTCAACGCCTTTTGGGCCCTTCTTATCCAGAGGAACGATGAATATTTTGAAGGATAAGGCTGGTTTTATTTGGTTAGGAACATTAGACGATGGATTATACAGATATAATCCCGTTGATAATAAATTCTTTCATTTTACAGGAAGTAGTAATAATAAAAACAGTATTAAATCTGCAGCAATACTTTCACTATTTCAGGATAGTTTCGGGAACATTTGGATTGGGACTAGATTGGATGGATTATATAAAGTTGACCCAAACAAACAACCGATGAATATTCTTAATATTCCCGAAAAAATTAAAACAAATTCTCCGGTAGATAGAGTAACAGCGGTCGCAAAAAGTGAAATCAGTAATGCTGTGGCTATAGGAACAGCGGGACTGGGAGTATTTTGGGAAAACGTTGAAACAGGTAAATATAAAAATTATAGATTCAACGAAAATTCAAATAGTATTTCAAGCGATAATGTTTTCTCTTTAACCATTGATGCAGAGAATAATCTTTGGGTTGGAAGTAATGCCGGATTAGATAAAGTAAATACAGTTACAGGAAAAGCTATAAAATACTTTGACGATCAAATCCCACTTTACGGTGGATTTTTAATTA
>CAWDGX010000015.1:0-77152 GCA_963802005.1 uncultured Ignavibacteriaceae bacterium | reverse complement strand
GATGTATTTTAATTTGTGAGTCTCAATCAATATTAATTTTGGGGATATCTTCCAATCCTTGCTGCGTTTGCAGAAAATTGTTTTCAATACTATAAGATTTCGTTTTAACAATTCCTTCTATAGCTCCTATTTTTTCTATTCTGATTGGATCAATTCGTGAGTTCTGGTCCATTTGAATTGTATTATTACTAATTTTCAATGACTCAAAATCTATTTTCTTTTGATGCTCATTAAAATCTCTGCTTATATTAATACCAGAATATTTCATCCCGTAGTTGATATACCAATTTGATTTTAGAGAGCTAACATTTTGGTTTCCAAAATCAATCAAATTATTCTCTATTATTGAATTACCAAATTCTTGCTCAGCAAATCCTTTATTGGAATGATAAATTATACCGTAATTATTCGGATTATAAATTTGGTTATTCTTCACCGTAAAACTTTTTACGGCATCGATATCAATTCCTGCACACCTGTCAACCCCATCACATTGTATCATATTATGCTCAATTATCACGTTTCTGGATTGCCTTATTGGTACTTCAAAATTTCCCGTACGACAATTTATTCCTGCCTGATCAAGTTTGACTTTTAATCTGTTATCATTTTCTAACCCTACTTTATAAAAGTCAGGATCAGGTAATATTGATATTTCATTATAATTTACTACTGCATTGTATACCCCGGATAATCTTATTCCAGTACCTTTTGAGGATACTTTATTATAACTGACATCAACATATTGAAAATCATTTGAATACCTGGTAATACCTCTGCCGCCGTAAAGATGTATTGATCCGTCTCTTTCTAATTGATTGTAAGGGTTTAAAAAATTTGCTCCAAAACCAATTACCTCATTATCATTAACTCTTACGTTTTCATATGGTCCCTGAACGAAGATTCCGTGACCGGGATCATTTGATACAGTTTTCAGATAGTTGTTTTGAATTTTTAGGTTATTATTTTCTTTGAATTGATCTTCAATTGATATATCGGGAGATCTGAAAGTTGAGTTGCCGTCATTCATAAATACTATTCCAAAGGCACGGTAAAATGGAGAAGTAATTTCAATTCTGTTGTTGTTAACTGTAATGTCAGAAATCGAAACATTGTTGTCATCCCGGATAAAGATTATAGAATATCTTGATGGCAGCAGGTTGTTTTTTGTAAGGAATGAATTAGCTGTGTCATTAAGATAAAAATTACATTCTAATATTTCCACATTTTTCATCAGACATATCTCTTTTCCAACAGCTTGTTCTTTTTTAAAGTAAAGCTGGTATGAATAATCACTATTATCATTCTTCAAATCTGTATCTGTGAATTCACAGTTTTGAATAGTAATGCTAGTTTGGCTGGTAGAATACAAATCTTTCTCTTTGCCGAACTCAAAATAAACTGTCCCGCAATTAATAAACCTGCAATTGGAAAGTGTTATTGAAGGACTTTTCTCAAGTGAGAAGGTAATATCCTTGAATCCTTCAAAAGTCTTGTTGGTTATATTTATTGTGTTTGAATCTTTGGAATTGACTTTAAATGTGAGATTAATATTGCGGTTCAGAGTTAAGCTGGAATCAAAGTTGTATTTATTGGGTTGGTCGAAGCTAAAAGTGAAATCCTTTGATGGGGTTGAAACATTAGCAAGGCTATTAAGAAAATCCCACTCTGTAACCTGTGCAAATAAATGATTGTGGAGCAATAAAAATGGAATAACTAAAAGAATAATTTTCATTAATATAAAGTTAATGGAGTGATTTTATTTCAACAAAACCATCTTCTTATTTCTGAATGTCATACTCAAGTAAACCCAAATAAGCATGCTTAATAACAACATCCACCGGCCGATATTGAACCTCTAATGTATCAAATCCAATGTGTTTAATTAAATCATATATTAAGAAATCAAAGTCATCTTCAATAAAAACAGAAATAGTATCCCCTGAATTAACTGGATAAGTTATCCTAGGTTTTGTAATACCTGTGGGATTTAATGTATCAAAGAACCATTTAAGTAAAGAGATATCACTGCCAGTTGCTGAATTTAAGGAAAGAACCCCATCATTATTGTTAAGAGTTAATTCTGCAATTTCATTGTAAAGATAAATTGTATCTCTTGGGGATCCCCATACCTTTTCTATCTTTAATCCTGTAAAATCTGTTACTATTTTGAACCAGGAACTATCGTATGCTAAATCTGTTAATTCCCACCATTCCTCTCCTTCGTAATCATACCAAAAGTAGTCTCCACCGGGATAATATTCTCCATAGTATTTCCACTTATTTCCAACTTTTAACGGAAAGTAATTAATATATTTTTCCAAAAACAATTCGAGAGAAGTAGAATCTTGAATCGTTACTGTAGTATCAAGAATGACGTATGAGACTATATCAACTATTATTCTTACTGAATTATTAAAGTTGGTTGTCTGAAATTCAAAATAGCCTAAATTGTTACTGTAAATTATATTCCAATTACCAGTTGGCCAAATACCCGAATAAATCTTGATTTCACAGTTTGGAAATGGATACGTGCCATTTTCATTTATTTCATAAATTCTGCCAGACACTTCAATCCGATTAAAAGTAATAGTGAAGTTCAGATTTTGTGCAGCACTGCTTTGTATGGTTGTATCAATTGTTTCGAATCCAACTTTCTCTAATAGTAATCTTACCGTTATGTCCGTTGTAGAAACATCACTTGAGAAATCACCATTCTGATCCGAATAAATAATTGTTGTTCCTGTGCTCGTGATTATAGAAATCCTGCAGCTATCCGACGGTTGGGAACCAGTTTGTACATTTTCAGTAATTGTTCCAGAGATAAAGGCATCACTCACATCTATTATGAAAGAAAGAAAATTCAAGTTATTTCTCTGTAGAACTGTATCGATTGTTGAAAACCCAGCCTTTTCTATTTTAAGTCTGAAAGTATCATCGCTTGTAACTAGTGTATCGAGAAAGACTCCATTGCTGTCTGTTTGAGATATTGAAGTAAAGTTAGTAGCAATTAAAGATACGTTGCAGTCCGCAAGAGGCGAGATGCCCGATTGTGTTAATTCGTTGATTGTTCCGGTTACAACAACAGCAAAAACTTCCTTTTCTTTCTCCGGTTCTGTTGGTTCGCTGCAGTATGTTATAAGTAGTAATAATAATACAGCAGACAAAGAACTCATTAAGGGTTTCATTTTTTACCATTTAAAAGTTTTTATTTCAACAAAACCATCTTCTTGGTTTCTGCATAGCTTTCTGTTTGCAACCTGTAAAAGTAAATCCCGCTCGGCAATCCAGTTCCGTCAAATTCAATTTCAAAATTACCAGCAGGTTTTTCTTCGTTAACCAAAGTTGCAATTTCATTACCTAAAACATCGTAAACTTTTATTGTTACCAATCCCGGCTCTGGTAGCTGGTATTTTATTGTTGTGCTTGGATTGAATGGGTTGGGGTAGTTGTTTGATAGACTAAAATCACCAATGGAATTGAGTTCTTTATCAATTGTCGTTACCGGACAAGGAATATACCTTGTGATCTTTCCATCCCCATCCAGATCTTCCCCTGGATCAAGTAATCCGTTTCTGTTTTGATCTTCCCCAAAATATGTGCACAGAGCCAACTCTGTATTAGCATAAAGGTTTTTCTTTTGCTCTTCAGTATCAAGGTAAGCAGGATCTTGACCAAATTTCTTCGCACAGACTATTGCAAATACAACGTTTATCGAATCACCAGGGGCAATACTTTTGAAATGACCTCTTGTAATTGTTGTAGATCTGTTTGATGGAGTTTTAACCTGATTGGGATCAATTCCATCTTTCCATCTATTGTTTGCACCAAAGAACCCTCTCATTTTATTATAACGATCCATATCATTTTGAGGTGCAAAAAAATTCGGATCAGATGTATTTCGGAACATCCATGTAACATAATTAACAGATGGAATCGAATCTAAGAAACTATGAGGAAATGAATTTGGAAGATTAGGTTCTGAACCACAAAACTGAATACCGATATAGCTCTCAGAAGAACTCGAGTCGCCGACAGCATCGAATTCATATGCTATTTTAATTAAATCGTTATACCCGTTTCCACCCTTATTATAAAATCCAGACCCTGAAGGATATCCCGTTATTTGAGTATTTCGAACTACAGTATCTGTCCACAAGCCAACAAACACACTATCCAAATATTTATTGGAAACATTTTTAATCCAGTAATTGAGAATGACAAAGAAATTAGCATAAGTGAAATTCCATGCATACGTTTCCTGATGAATTGAAACACCAAGTGGGTCATTATCCACAATTGGCTCTCCATTTTGCAGGGTTGTGTTGGTATCAACATAATCCATTAAAAAATCCTGATGGGATATAGCAAATGGATCATATACAGGCGAACCAATAATCGATGATCTTTCAATTACAGAATCGCCCAGTGAGTTAGTAAATTCAAAACCTGCTCCTCTAGGTCCAGAAGATGCGTCAATAGCACCCGAAGTAACAAAAGGACCAACTTTACCACTCCCAAGTGAATCATCTGCTTTATATCCACCTATCCACAATCCCCCATCAAATATATGTTCTATTCCAGAACCTAATGGGTATTCGCAACTTGGTTGTTCGGGCCAGAATATAAATGCATGACCGTAAGTGCCAAAGTTTGTTATCGTGATTCCGATATTACCAATATTAGTAAACTTAGAATTATCATCATCTAATATTTTGGCAATTCTTTTCTTGCCATCCTCAACTGTGTATTCTAAATCGCCTACAGACTGTGATGAAATAAATGGATTGAAAATAAATATGATAATCATAACAGATAGTATAATATTTTTCATAACTCACCTAAATAATATGTATAGGGAAAAATTATTTCATAAAAACCATCTTCTTAGTCTCAACAAATAAGCATCTTATCAAAAACGATTGTCGAGCATAGTTTCATTATAATACCACTGAACTTCAACCCATGCAGGCACGCCAGGAACACCGCCTCCCCAGTTGACTATTTTTAGCTTGGAGTAATGACCATCGTGATCATAGAGAAAAACATAATTTGATTCGCTATCTTCAATGTTATTTGTCCACGTTCCGGTATTTCTCAGAGGTGAATCCTGTTCATCAAAAAGATCATCTGAATTTCCTACAAAAAAGTCTGTTTCCCTAATAAGATTGGGATAGAGGTCGGCACTCTGAACGAGATAACCATTGCTGGAATAATAAATATCTATAAGGTCATTTTGAGCAGATGATAGTCCGTATGCCATTCCGCTTGAAAGGTCTAATCCAGCTGGTTCGTTTGCGGTTGATCCAGCGGTTTCATAAATCCTTACCGGACCATATAATGTTGTCATAATATTCGTGACAAGCACTATATTAGCAACTACACTTATCTGGCCTGCATTAACACTTATTGAAAAAGTTGTGTCAATATAATCAGTTAATTTTAAAGTTATACTATGTAATCCTGCTGAAACATCTTTGACAGTATCAGGAGTTGTTACAGAAGTATTTACTCCATTCAACCAGATTTCTGCTCCTGCAGGGCTTGATGATAAATAAATACCTCCAGGATTGCTCACAAGGTTAACGTTCATTGATGATAATTGTCCCTCACTAACAGAAATAACAAATGTTGTGTCATTATAGTTTTGCAGTTTAAGAGTTACTAAATAACTACTGGGATTTAAATTTTTAAGGGTATCAGGTGTAACTTGTGATGTATTTACACCATCTAACCAAATCTCAGCGTTAGGCGGTGACGATGATAAATAAATACTACCGGGTTTACTTATAAGGTTAACAATAACTGATGTTAGTTTTCCTTCTTCAATATCCACAACAAATGTTGTATCGTTATAGTTTTGAAATTTCAGGGTTACTATATAACTACCTGGAGTTAAATCTATCACAGAGTCGGGCGTAGACAGTGATGTGTTAACACCCTGCAACCATATCTCGGCCCCCGATGGAGAAGATTCTATAAATAAAATTCCTTTCTTAGCCTCAGGAGTAGTAACAGGATTTTCTTCGTTACTACAAGAAGCTAATAGTAGAAAGAACAACGATAAAAAAGTAAATGTTTTCATTCCTATTATCTCAAATATTCAATTATTAGTCATGTTACTTCATTAACACCATCTTCTTTGTTTCAACAAAAGAACCAGCTTTAAGTTGATATAAATAAATTCCGCTCGTCAGATTCCGAACGGAGCCGGAATGACTGTTGAATTCAACTTCATAACTTCCAACTGGTTTTTCTTCATTTACAAGCGTTGTAATTTCATTTCCTAAAACATCGTAGACTATTATAGAGACTGAACTTCTTTCAAGAAGTTCATACTTGATTACTGTCGAAGGGTTGAATGGATTGGGATAGTTTTGAAATAGATTATAATCCCGAATTACCGTCTCCTCTTCTACAGATGCAATATCATTAAAGATATGATTCACACTAAACTGTTCTTCATATCCACTTTCAAATAAATAATAATAATTATTTACAATTAACGTTGATCCTATTTCATTATAATCAAACAATGAATAAGTATAGCTAAAAAATTGATTGGGATTTTGTAATGCCGCTTCAGCATCGCCATTAGTTATAAGACTTATTAAAAAATTATTCCCCGATGGTAAATTTATTTTATAAAAATTGTTACCAGTAGGATGAGCACTTTCATTTAGAATAGTTGAGGGTGGTGTAAAACTTATTATTGATGTCAATGAAATTAAAGGATAATTAGCAGCTTCAATAAAATAAATTCCTGCAATTGCTCTGGAATTAGTAAAATATGTCCAGATGCCAAAAGTGCTTAATTCTTCTTTTAGTGATGAACCTTGCTGGGTTAAACTATTCTCAATGCTTCTAATCGCTTCTAAAGTTGGAATCATTTCCCACTGCTGTTTCAGAATTTCAAAATCAAATCTTTGCTGAAGATAGATATTCCAAATTGCAAGATTGTAACCGTTCTGTTGTGGTAGGGCAACTTCCGGATGTTGGAAATATGACGACATATAAGCGTAATAATCATTAACATCATCGTAAACAAATTCTTCCATTGCAGTTGATGTTATCTCATAAAAATATACATCGGAATTCCGATAAGGAGAATTACTATTCAAAACCGCATAGTTACCTAGCTGAATACTGTGATGAAATTCGTGAGCAACTGTTACCAGCATACCTTCAATTCCACTACTATAATATCCGACATAATCATTATCAATAACTATAAAAGAAGTCCAGTTGACTGCACCAACTTTACTTTCCCACTCAGTATAGCCGTAAATACTTCCGCCCTGGTTTTGGATATAGACATCATATTTATCATCGCCGCCGGCACCATTATCGCCAGGAGGTGGAAGAAATCTGAGATAGCTAACCTCAAATCTGTAAACCGAGTCTAATGCTTCCGCTACTTCTGCAGCATTCTGATCAGCCGATAAACTGGAGACATAAGATGGACGATTAAATCCTGTTTGATCATAGTGTATTCTGAAAAATCCAGAAGGGGAAACAATACTTGTTTGCAATGCTGGTCTTGATAAGAGAAAACTAATTTTTTCCTGTTGTTCAGAATTAAATCTATCAAAATTTAATTTTATTTGATTTATTATATCAAGACCGCACTTGTTCGGCGACCGTATTTTATCAAATTTATTTATCTCATCTGATTTTATAGTTGTAAATAAATTGAATAAAGAATCTAATGATTGTTTTGTCTGAACTGATGAATTTAAATGTTGTAACTGACTTTGTTGTGCGTGTGTAGTGAATTGAAAAAAAAGAAATGTAAATAATATTGTAACTTTAGTTGAAACTCCCATTATACTCTCCCTTAATAAAATTACTATTGTAAACTAAGTCAAAATAATTGAGGAAGGCAAGTCGTATTATTTATTCCTAACAAAAACTAAGTTAATTTCGAAGTATAATTAAATCTTTTTGGGAAATTTCTGAACTACATCGGTGAAATAGCAGCACTTGCAACAGCCTTCTGCTGGTCAATAACTTCGTATGCATTTACAAATGTTTCAAGAAGGATTGGCGCAATTCAGGTAAATATCGACAGGATGGTTTTTGCAAGCATTCTGCTTATAGGTATCATAGCCATATTTGGAATTAGTCTCACATTAACTTTCAATCAGATTTCAAATCTTGTAATCAGTGGAATACTCGGATTAGTTTTGGGTGATTCATTTCTCTTCAAATCATTTCAACTTATTGGAGCAAGACTTGGAATAATTATTATGGCTGCAGTACCCGTTCTCAGTGCAATCCTAGCTTTTTTCTTTCTGAATGAAATTATTTCTTTCCTTGGAATGTTCGGGATGTTTCTAACAATTGCAGGAATATTGATTGTTGTATTAGAAAAAAAATCAGTTGAGCAAAATAATATCTCTTTTAACAAACTCGGAATATTTTATGGATTTCTTGGTGCACTAGGTCAGGCAAGTGGATTGATCTTTGCGAAATTTGCTTTCCAGGGAGGTGAGCTTAATGGATTTTCTGCAAGCTTTATCAGATTATTTTCTGCTTCAATTATTATTCTTCCTGTTGCTGCAACATTCAGAAGATATAAAAACCCTGTTGGAGTTTATTCAAAAGATAGCTACTCAGCAAAAGTAATTTTAATAGGAACCATCTTCGGTCCGGTGCTCGGAATTACAGGGAGTTTAATTGCAATTGAATATGCAAAGGTTGGGATTGCATCAACATTAATGGCAACAATGCCGATAATAATGCTGCCTATTTCAAGATTTTATTTTAAAGAGAAGCTGGATTGGAAAGCTATAATTGGTGCATTCGTGGCTGTGATTGGAGCCGCGATTATTTTTCTCAGATAAAATTAGCCATTCAGAATATTTTTATAAACTTGATAAGTCTCTTCATCAAAGCAAACAAAAATTACTTTCTCGATTGATTTATTCTTCTCTAAAAATTTTTTCTACTTCTGTAACTGCAATCTTTGTTGCTCTTTCCAAAGGAAAATGATAAACACCTGTACTGATTGCGGGAAATGCAATTGTTTTAATTCCATTTTCAACTGCCAACTTTAAAGAGTTTTTATAGCAGTTTGCAAGAAGATTATCTTCTTTAGTAACTGCTTCGGTTACATTATTCTTCCCATCATTCCAAACAGGACCAACTGTATGAATAATATATTTAGCAGGAAGATTAAACCCGGGAGAAATTTTTGCTTCGCCGGTTTGGCAGCCGCTAAGCTTTCTATTAAATTCAAAAAGTTCCGGTCCTGCAGCACGATGAATCGCTCCATCCACTCCACCACCACCAAGCAAGGAAGTATTTGCAGCGTTTACAATTGCATCAACTTTTAGTTTGGTTATATCTCCCTTGTGGATTTCTATTCTGTCATTCATTAATGTTGAAAGACTAAATCCCCATTTCCTTTTTTACTTCAGCTAAATTTCTCAACTGCAAAATCCAGGTCTTCTTTAGAATGTGCTGCAGAAATCTGCACTCTTATTCGTGCTGTTCCTTTTGGAACAACGGGGTAAAAGAATCCAATAACATAAATTCCTTTTTCTAATAATCTTGCTGCCATTTTCTGAGAAAGACTGCATCACCCAGCATAATTGGAACAATTGGATGAATTCCTTCTTTAATTTCAAATCCAGCAGCTTTTATTTTTTCTCTAAAATATTTTGTGTTCTCTTCTAGCTTATCTCTTAAATGAGTTGTTGAGCTAAGCATCTCCAGCACTTTGATTGATGCTGCAACAATAGATGGTGCAACTGTATTTGAAAATAAATATGGACGTGATCTCTGTCTGAGCAAATCAACAATTTCTTTGCGAGCACTTGTATATCCACCACTAGCTCCTCCAAGAGCTTTTCCTAAAGTTCCGGTGATTATATCAACTCTGCCCATAACATCGTTATGCTCGTGTGTACCTTTGCCATGTTTGCCCATAAAACCAACTGCGTGTGAATCATCAACCATTACCATTGCACCGTATTTTTCTGCAAGATCACAAATTCCTTTTAAGTTTGCTACGTAACCGTCCATCGAGAAAACACCATCCGTCGCAATCAATAATTGTTTTGCGTTATTGGATTTTGCTTCTTTTAATTTTTCTTCAAGATCTTTCATATCATTGTTCTTGTAACGATATCTTTGTGCTTTACACAAACGAACTCCATCAATTATGCTTGCGTGGTTTAGTTCATCACTTATAACTGCGTCATTTTCATTTAGAATGGTCTCAAATAGTCCTCCATTTGCATCGAAGCAGGATGTGTAAAGTATTGTATCTTCCATCTCAAGAAAATCTGAAATCTTCTTTTCAAGTTCTTTGTGAATTTGCTGCGTACCGCAAATGAATCTTACTGAAGAAAGTCCATATCCCCATTTATCGTAACTGCTTTTTGCTGCTTCAATAATTTCAGGATTGTTTGACAATCCCAGATAATTATTTGCACACATATTTAAAACTTTTTGTCCACCCGTAACTTCAATGTTTGCACTCTGCGGGCTGGAGATTACTCTTTCTTTCTTAAATAAACCTTCACTTTCAATATTGCTTAGTATCTCTTTATAATATTTTTTTGTTGTTGTATTCATAATTAAATCCTTTTTATTTTTAGTCTTCTAACCAATTAAGAATGACTTTTCCCGAATTACCCGACTTCATAATCTCAAAACCTTCAAGGTAATCATCAATCTTAAAACGATGAGTAATGATTGGACTGATTGGTAACCCGCTTTGAACCATTGCCTGCATCTTGAACCAGGTTTCAAACATCATTCTACCATAAATACCGCGGATAGTTAATCCGTTGAAAATAACTTTACCCCAGTTAATACCAGCTTTTTCAGGGAGTATTCCGAGCAATGCCATTTTTCCACCGTGATACATTACATCAATCATATCATTGAAAGCATGAATGCTTCCGCTCATCTCCAGTCCAACATCAAAACCGCCAACCATACCTAGTTCTTTTACTACATCAGGAAGTTTTTCCTTTGTAATGTTAACTGCTCTAGTAACTCCAAGCTTTTTTGCCAGTTCTAAACGATATGGATTCATATCTGTGATTACAATATTCCTAGCACCTGAATGTTTTACAATTGCAGCAGCCATAATTCCAATCGGACCAGCACCGGTGATAAGAACATCTTCACCAAGCACATTAAATGATAGAGCAGTATGCACAGCATTTCCTAAAGGATCAAATATCGAAAAAATTTCTTCTGGAATTTTCGGATCGCAATGCCAGATGTTAGAAACAGGAATGACAAGATATTCTGCAAAGCATCCCGGACGATTTACTCCAACTCCTTTTGTGTTCGGGCAAAGATGCCCTCTTCCTTCACGGCAATTTCTGCAATGACCACATACAATATGCCCTTCGCCACTAACTAACTCACCTATTTTTACATCCTGAACATTATCCCCAAAAGCTTCGATAGTACCAACATATTCGTGACCAACATGCATTGGAACAGGAATAGTTTTTTGTGCCCACTCATCCCAGTTGTAAATATGAATATCCGTTCCGCAAATAGAGGTTTTGTGAATTTTTATAAGTACATCATTTGGTCCGTATTCAGGAATGGGAACTTCGTCCATCCAGATTCCCGGTTTCGCATATTTTTTAACGAGAGCTTTCATTTTTTTCATACTTGATACCTTTCAAGAAATGGAGATTGGCGGTCTATTTTAGATCAATGAAAAAGAAAATCTAAATACGTTTTAAACTTAGAGAATAGGGGAGTAAACAACAATAAGTTATAGTTGTAAAATAGGATTTGAAAAGGTTTTGATCTGAATTTTATTTCATATTAAGGAAAACAAAGCAAAATCCATTTTACCCAATAAATGAGGTTTGCCTTGGATTTCTTTCATCTTTTTATCAACCCAGTCTTCATTAAGACCATTTTCTTTTGCAGTATCTTTCAACCAATTCATTTCATCATCATTTAAAGATTCATCGGATAGTGCGAGTTTCAGTCCATCCTCGATAAAAGATTTTGCAATGTTCTGTTCGGAAAATTTTATTGGTTCTTCAGTTATATATCTGTTTTCAAGAAGGTTCGAAATAGTCTCGTTAAAAAAATCTGAAGAAAAGCCTAGTCGTGTTGCAATTTTTTTAATGATAGAAATTTCCGATTCACTTAACTGATTATCTTTTCTTGCTGTAATTAATAAACCTTTAAGGTAGCTGCTGCGATCGAGTTGGGGAATATCCAAAATAACCTCACATTGGTTTGATGTTATTCGTTGCTAATTAAATTGGGTTGATCAAAAAATGCTTTTACAAATACACTCAAACATAATACCATTTCATACATTTGTAATATAATTAATGAAGACTTGAATTTCAAAGTGATAAACGGTTACCAAACGTCATTCATAACGAGTTAATATTTAAATAACCCCATCATTTAATATTTGTTAAGTTTTTATTACCGATTCGAAAATCAATTTTACTGAATAATTTTTATGATTATCAGAAATAGATTATGAATAAAAAAATAACAGGATTTCTAAGCAGAAAAAATTTACATCATATGTGAGTTAAAACTCTTTAATTTAAAAATGTAGTAAATTTCGGGTAATAAATATCAAAAATAAAAATTTCAGCCTGAGGCTGATCCCGCTTTGCGGGAATTTTTTAAACTTTAACAGGGAGAAAAAATGAGCTACAGAATTGAAAAAGATACAATGGGAGAAATAAAAGTTCCTTCCAATATGTACTATGGTGCACAAACTGCCAGATCATTAATGAATTTTAAAATCGGAGGTGATCGTTTTCCGAGGGAATTAATTCGTGCACTTGGTATTCTAAAAAAAGCTGCAGCACTTACAAATAAAGAACTCGGAACATTACCGGCAGATAAAGCAGATTTAATTTTAAAAGCAGCTGATGAAGTGATTGAAGGAAAACTTGATGAACATTTTCCTCTGGTTGTATGGCAAACCGGAAGTGGCACACAAACAAATATGAATTCCAATGAAGTAATTTCAAATCGAGCTATTGAAATTGCAGGTGGAGAGATGGGAAGCAAAAAGCCAATCCACCCAAATGACGATGTGAATAAAGCACAATCTTCAAATGATACCTTCCCAACAGCAATGCACATTGCAGCAGTTGAGCAAATTCATCATAGACTTATTCCTATGGTAACAAAACTTCGTGATGCTTTACAGAAAAAAGCTGATGAATATAAAGATATTATTAAGATTGGAAGAACACATTTGATGGATGCTGTTCCATTGACTCTGGGACAGGAATTTGGAGGTTATGCTCAAATGTTGACGAATGGATTGGAAAGAATCAATGCTGCTCTTCCAAGATTATATGAACTTGCTCTTGGTGGGACAGCAGTCGGGACAGGTTTGAATACTCATCCACAATTTGCTGTGAAATCGGCTGAACATATCGCTAAAATAACCGGGCTCAAGTTTGTAACTGCAAGAAATAAATTTGAAGCATTAGCTGGACACGATGCGATGGTTGAATTCAGCGGTGTATTGAAAACGCTTGCTGCTTCTTTAATGAAAATAGCAAATGATATTCGGTTTCTCGGATCAGGTCCACGCTGCGGTTTAGGTGAATTAAATCTACCTGCAAATGAACCGGGCTCCTCAATTATGCCGGGAAAAGTTAATCCAACACAAAGTGAAGCAATGACGATGGTCTGTGCTCAGGTTTTTGGAAATGATGTTGCGGTGAATATTGGAGGAGCAACTGGTCATTTTGAGTTAAACGTTTTCAAACCGGTTATAATTTTTAATGTTCTTAATTCAATCAGATTAATTTCTGATGCCTGCGAAAGCTTTACTGATAACTGCGTTGTTGGAATTGAAGCAAATAAAGGAAATATTAAAAAGCATCTTGATAATTCATTGATGCTTGTTACTGCCTTAAATCCTCACATCGGTTATGACAATGCTGCAAAAGTTGCAAAGAAAGCTCACGCAGAAAATAAAAATTTGAAGGAAGTAGCTATCGAACTGGGATTACTTACTGCCGAAAAATTTGATGAAGTTGTCAGACCTGAAAAGATGACTGGACCAAAAGAATAATTAAAGCTTGTCATTGCGAGGAGTGGAGCGACGAAGCAATCTCAGAAAAAGGCTAAAGATTGCTTCTCCCGCTAAAGCGGGATCGCAATGACAGTCCTAAAAAAATTATGAACTGGAACGGAATAGTATCTCTATTAATTGCTTGTCTTGAGTTTCTTCTTCTTTTCAATCTTCTGGTATTTGTAGAGAAGAACAAGTTCAACAAAATTGCAATGATAATAATTGCACTGCTTGCAGCTTATCAGACAATGGAATTCCTGATGTGCCAGGTTGGACTGGAAAGCTCTTTCTTTCCCTATTTTGCGTTTGTGATAATTTCTTTTCTTCCGCCATTGAATCTTTTACTGGTAATTACACTTAAACTTGAACATAAACTTAAAAGCACAAAATTTCTTCTCTTTATCCCGGCAATATTATTTTCAGTTTACTATACATTTGTCATTCCCAATTTCGCAGTAACAAGCTGTACGGTTCTTTATGCAACTTACCATTATCCACTTGGTGATTTGTTTGGATTTTTTTATTATCTACCCATCCTCATTTCAATTATTCTATTGATTTTGTTCTTTAGGAAAGAAGGTGATAAAAAGAAAAGATTAGTTGGAAAGGTTTTGCTTTTCGGATCTATATTTATTAGTATTCCTCCAGTACTTGGTTTTATTTTGATGTTTGCTGGATCTTATTCAGCTTATTTCAGCAATAGAAAGCATTATGTGCAAGTTTGCATTTGTGTATGCAGTGTGTCTAACTTTTATTTGTATTTATAATTCTCCATTCAAAGATGAACGAAACTATTTTAAATATTTATCTAGTAATAAATGATGGCCTGGTTGTCGAGTTTCGAGTAGTTGCTTACGAAATGGAAGGTGGAGATGACAGAAAGATTGAATTTCTGAAAAGTAAAGCAAGAGAAGACTTTGACAAAGCATATAAATTTGATGCACCGACAGATAAGAAAGGAAAATTTATGACCTATAACAGGTTTCATAAATTTGAAAAAAAAGGAATGCACTTTCAGCTTTTTGAAGAGATTTTTTCCAACTTCAAAATTGCTGAGCATCCTTTGGTTTGTGTTACACCTGTTGTTGATGGAGAAATTTACAGCAGTGTAAAGGAAATGTCATTCGCTTGTCAGGAATCTGACAAAATTTTTGCGAAGATTCCGGACTCTCGCTAAAGCAAGTTACCGAAATGACTTTAGTAATAAGCTTTTAATTTAGATTCAATATGAAAAGATTATCAAACAAAATATATTATTCTTAATAATAATTCTGTTTACAATTATGGGAAATAAATTGAACGTATCCGATAAAACAAAAACACCATTTCAGAAAAAACAAAAAGCTCTTAACGAAATCTATTCTGATAAAAAGCTCGGATCGTTTGTAGAGAATGGAAAAACATATTTCAGATTGTTTGCACCAAATGCTGAAAAAGTTTCACTTCTCACATTCGAGCAACCCGAACAAACACAAGGAAAAGAATTCCCTATGAAGAGAGATGAAAATGGTGTCTGGGAAACATCGCTCGATGGAGAACTGTACGGTTTGTATTATGGTTTCAAAGTTTGTCATCCTGGAACTCCGTGCATTGAAGATATTGTCTGCATCGATCCTTATGCAAAAGCTGTTTCATCATTTCAAACCTATTTCAATCCACGAAGATCAATAGTTGTAAAAGAAGGAGATTATGATTGGGAAGGAGATGAATGGATACAGATGGATTGGAGTGACCTGATAATATATGAAATGCATATTCGCGATATGACAGAGCATTCATCTTCTGGAGTCACAAAAAGAGGAACATATAAGGGCTTGGTGGAGAAAGGGAAAACCGGAGGAATTGATTATCTAAAAAATCTTGGGGTAAATGCAGTTGAACTCCTTCCTGCTCAAGAGTTTGCAAATAATGAAGCCCCATTTAAAGATTCGCTTAATGGAAAATATAATAGTTGGAATCCCTATGAGAGAAATCATTGGGGGTATATGACTGCAGCATTTTTTGCTCCAGAAAATTATTATAGCGAAAATATTCGTGAACTCAAATGGGATGTATGGAGTGGAAAATTGACAAATCCGACCTCTGGCGGAAATGCAAAAGCTGTTACCGATTTTAAGGATATGGTTAAAGCATTTCACAAAGAAGGTATTGCTGTAATTATGGATGTAGTTTACAATCACATTTCAGAATATGAAATAGGCAATTTGAAAGAGATAGATAAAGAATATTATTTCAGATTGGATGAAAAAGGAAATTATATTGCGCAGAGTGGATGCGGAAACGATTTCAAAACTGAGAGACTGATGGCAAGAAGAATGATTGTTGAAAGTGTTTTGTACTGGATGAACGAATATCACGTTGACGGTTTCAGATTCGACCTGGGTAAGTTGATTGATTGGGAAACAATTGAGTTGATTATTTTCGAAGCAAAGAAAATTAATCCGTACGTAGTTTTTGTTTGTGAACCTTGGGGCGGTGGATATGATCCTGCAGGATTTTCCGTTCGCGGTTGGGGTGCATGGAATGATCAAATAAGAAACGGAATTAAAGGTGAAAATCCTTTTGAACGGTCTTGGATGGATTTTTGGGAAATGGTACGGAAACAATAACCCAGCCAGAATAAAAAGTTATGTAAATGGAACTTTGACAAAAGATACGCTTGGGTTATTCCAGAATCCTGATCATTCTGTTAACTATCTTGAATCTCACGATGGTTATACTCTTGGGGATTTTATTCGTCTTGGATTAGGTGATGTGAAAAAAGATCAAGTAATTAAAGATGTTGATAAGAATGTTAAGCTAACTCCTCAACAACTGAAACTAAATAAGTTAGCTGCATTATTTCTTTTTACATCTCGCGGAATTACAATGATAAGCGAAGGTCAGGAGTTTGCGAGAAGCAAAGTTATTCCATTTGATATTCCTGTCGATGATCCTCATAAGGGGATGATTGACCACAACAGCTATGATAAAGACAACGAAACAAATTATATAAATTATGAGCACGCGAAAATCAACAGTGATCTTCTTAATTATTATAAAGGATTAATTGAACTGCGGAAAGAATATGAAGCTTTTAGAAGAGCAGATTACAATGATGTAGTCTTTTTCAAATTAAAGAAAAATCCTTTTGCTTTGGGATATTTAGTCAAATACAAAGATGAAGAATTTGTGGTTCTATTTAATGCAAATCCTAAATCTGCTATTGAATTTAATTTACCTGATGGTGATTGGGATATTTTAGTTGATGAAAATTTATCAGGCATAAAACCCATCAAAACATTACAGAAAAAAGCAACACTTAACGGTTCAACAGGTTTTGTTTTGAAAAAGCAATAAATGAAAATAAAATTTCTAAATATTTCTTGTTTCGTGCTTCTATTCTCAATTCAGATTTTACCTCAGCAATTTTCTGTTGGTTCACCAGAATGGCTTGTTGATATGTTCTTCAATCAAAGTGAATTTCCTGATAAAGCAAATTATTTTTCAGGTGAAATGTTAAATGAGCACGATCAACCGACAATTGGTGAAGAGTTAAAGGGAGAGGGGGAAATTTCTTTTCATCAGATAAAAGCAACAGTGAATAAAATTGTCTTCGCTGTTGAGGTCAAGCATGATCAAAAGGTAATTGATTTTTATTGCTACTTAATTAAACAAGATAATACGTGGAAGATTTTTGCAATCAGAAGATTTCTATTGCCGGATTTCATTTACACTGTTCGGGATTCACTTTCAGAATTAAGTTCTCTTTCATCAAACGACTCATCGTTCTATCTTTCCTTAAAACTTTTTACAATGACTGACAATGACCTGAAAAATTATCTTAAAACAAATCTCAATAAGTTCCAGGAGCTTGTTAATTATTTCAATAGTAACATGGGTGATGAGGTTGATAAGGGACTTATTTCAGTTGGCTGCAATGCCATTTATGGAGATAAAAAATATCCTGGCTGTGTGTTTATTCAAATCTTAACATTTGAAAATATGGAAGCGGGATTTATTCAAGCTGCTGATTCAGTACTACTTCCGGAAATATCTGTCGGGAAATTTATTTACATCGAGGAAGTATCTGCTGGCTGGTTTATCTATCGGATGATGTAAGAAAATTTAGTTTTAAGGGTTTCTCTTCTTTAATGATTTTTCAATTGCAGTTTTAAATTTAATCAGGTTAACCGGCTTATTAAAAATATACTCTATACCGAGATTTGTGTATTCCTGGATTTCAGTACGTTCAATATCTGCAGAAAGAACAATAACTGGAATTGATTCTAATAAATTGTTCTTGATCAATTCTTGAACTAATTGAAGTCCATTCATTATTGGCATTTTATGTTCAGTAATGACGAGAGCCGGAGGAGATTGGACAATTCTTTCAAGAGCTTCCTTCCCGTTTGGAACAACATTCACTGCATAATCAGTTGTAATGTTAATCAATACTTTTGAGTAAAACATTCTTTCCCGGTTATTTGGATCTATTAATAGAATTTTTGTTGAAGCAACCGGTAATGTGAATATAAATTCAGTTCCTCTTTCAAACTCACTTTTTACTTCAATCTTTCCACCATGCTTTTCAATAATATCTTTGACTAGTGAAAGACCCAACCCACTTCCTTTTTCACCTGAAGTTCCTTCAGAAGTATACTTAGTTTCAATGCTGAATAATTTATCGAGGTTATTTTCTTTGATTCCTGTGCCTGTGTCTTTAACAGAAAAAGTAATAAAGTGGGATGTTTGGGATACATTAACAGTAATAATTATCCTGTCTCCCAATTTTGTGAATTTGACCGCATTGGAAAGCAAGTTATTAAATGCCTGAATAATCAGGTTTTTGTCTCCATAGATATGTAAAGCAGGCTCGATAAGATTTTCAATCTCAACACCTTTTTTCAATGCTGTGCCGGAAACAGTATTTATCGAACTCTCAATAATTTCTCTTGCATTAAGTTTTTCTGGCTCAAATTTAATCCTGCCTGTTTGAAGTCTCGTCCAATCCAGCATTGAATTAACAAGTGCCAGCATCGATTTGGATGAATCCTGGATGTAGACTATATACTGTAGTTTCTCAACATCTGTTAGAGTATCATCTTCTAAAAGCAGATCTGTAAATCCTAGTATCGAACTAAACGGGGCTCTTAAGTCGTGTGAAATAATAGAAAGGAATCTGTCTTTAGCATCATTGAGTTTTTTAAGATTTGCAGCCGATTGTCTTAGTTCTTCTTCTGCTCGTTTGTTGAAAGTAATATCACTAATCAATCCATATACTTTTTGAATATGGCCATCCGAATTTCTGACAACATTTATTTTGTTCCTAACCCATACAACATTACCACTTTTATTAATAATCCTAAATTCAAACTCACTGGTAATCTGCACATCAGTCTTCCAGAGGAACGATAAACGCTTTTTTAAATCTCGAAAATCATCAGGATGAATAATTTTCAAAAACAATCGTTGATCACTCAGGAACTCTGTCTGAGTATACCCAGTAATTTTTTCGATAGCTTTTGAGTAATACGTGGGAAACATTTTGCCTTCGAATCTTTCGAATGTATAGAGCAGGTCATCAATATTTTCTGCAATGTTTCTGTATTTCTGTTCGGAGTCTTTTGCTGCTTCCTGCATTCTCTTTTTTTCACTTACGTCCTTAATGATAAGAACTAGATGCAGTTGATTATTTTCTTTAAGCTCAAATGCACAGAACTCAGCATAAAAAATTAAGCCATCTTTTTTCCTTGCAATGAATTGCAATCTTTCGCGGTCAGGTTTTGAGGTGCGTTTATTATTTAAATACTGAGTAACATTTGAAACGCTATCTTCAGAAACTAATTCGATAAGATTTTTTCCCTCAAGTTCCTTTGCATCTTCATATCCGAATATTTTTGCGAATGAATCATTTGCTAAAGTAATTTTTTCATCAAGCTCAACAGCAATTCCGTCATTCGCAGCTTCGAACATAGACTGGTAAATATTCCTGGAAGGAACTTGAACGATGTGCTCAATCTTCTCTATAACCTCATTTGGTTTCTTTTCAGTCTGCTTAATTATCGCTGAATCTAATTTTATTCGGCTGCACAAAACAATTATCTGATTTCTATCTTCTATGCTTTTATAGAAATTCAGATGCACCAGTAATTTGCCTGTGTTTTTATTCTCAAGGTATGTAATGAGCTCACAGGAATTTTTATCATCTAATTGGCCGATAATTTTGAATAGTTCTTCCTGATCAATCGAAGATAATAATTCGGAAGCTGATATACTTTTTTCAGATCTTACGATTCCTGATAGAATTTCGAATTGTTCATCCCAATCAATAATATCTACCATTGTTACCAACTAATAATAGACCAGTATCTTTCTTCCTGGAAATTTCTTTATAGTATTCAAGCTTCTTTAAGTTTTCTACCATTGAATTAATTTCTTCAGGAGGGAGGGGACTTTCCTTAAATACTAAATAAACTACTTGCACAAAACCATTTTCACCGATTACAGGCTCTACACTGCAGTCAAATTTCTTGGGGATATCATTCAGAATAAATTCGATTTGTAAAAACTGGGCTTTACCAAACTCAACTGCATTATTAAATGACTGAATTATTTTTTCTTTAATTGAAGAGCTAAAAATATCATTAACATTTCTGCCGGTGATTTCTCTTCTTAAAAGATTCGAGCCCTGAATTTCTTTGCCGGCAGAATATTTTATATCTCCGCTTGTATCAGTAACAATAAAGAATATATCACCTTTGTTTATATAATCATCAGTCAGTCTTCTCGGTGATTCTTCGCCTGTTTCTGAAAAGAATTGCAGATCTTCAATCAACAGCATTCCACCAGAGATGTTTTCCTCTTCGTAAACAGGTGAACCTTTCACAATAAGTGAAATCATTCTTCCATCATCAGTTTTGATATGCTTTATTTCTTTTTCGAAAGGTCTGCCTTTAACAACAGTTTTTAGTTCTTCAATAATATTGATCGGAGGAAAAAGGTTGTACTTAAAAATATTAATATTGAGTAATGAGGTATTAAATTGATATAATAAACCAAGCTTGTGAAAGTTTTGATTAATAAATTCCACTCTCCCGTGAGAAGAGAATGTTAGTATCCCCAGCGGAATTTGATCAATAAGTATTTCCGTACTTTGACTCAAGAGAATTTTGCCCACACAAAATAGTTTAAAAAAGCAGAATGAACACAGTTTTATAGCAATAATAATGCTAATGCGTAGGGTTTAATGCCTTCATTTTTATCAGCTTGACAGCTTTAATAATTAAACCTTGTTTTATCATTTTTAGGGTGCTAAATAATTAAAAAACGAAGTATTGGATATAATTAATTTCTATAAAGCTTTTAGAATTAAAAATTTCATTTAAAAAAACTACTTTTGTCGTCTCATTATGGAATGAATTGATATTGTAACGTAGCAAAATAAGATGGTGTTTAATGTTTTTTTTTCAGGCTTGACGGAAGTATGAATTAGATAATTATCGTTAACTTTTAAAGTAAAATATTAATAATCCTGTGTGTTGTGTTTAAAAAAATTTTTCAAACAGTTGGTAACCGCTCATTAGCTTTTTTTGAAGAGTCAGGACAAATATTTTTACTATTCTTTGGAATAATCAAGAATTTTAAAAATCTGCATCGCACACGAAAAGAAGTAATGTTTCAGATGCAGCATATTGGAGTTGACTCCCTTCCATTAGTTATCATAATTGCAACATTTACTGGCGCAGTCGCAGCCTGGCAAGCAGCTTATCAGTTAAAAGGTATTGCACCTCTTTCTTTGTTAGGCGGAACAACAAGCAGAGCAATAATCACAGAACTTGGACCGGTATTAACCGGAATTGTAATAGCAGGTAGAATTGGTGCATCCATAGCTGCCGAGTTGGGCACAATGAAAGTGACCGAGCAAATAGATGCTTTGGAAATAATGGGCATTGATCCGGTACGATATCTGGCAATGCCAAGGTTTTTAGCTGCAATTTTAATGATGCCGATACTGGTTATTTTTGCAAACACTATTGCTGTAGCTGGCGCTTACGTGGTATCCGATTATTTTTTACAGGTTCCTTATAATGTTTTCTTTGGCTCTGTCAGGCAATTTTTTCAATTCTCTGACCTTACGGGCGGTTTAATAAAAACAGTGGTTTTCGGTGGCGTTACATCGCTACTTGGTTGTCATATCGGTTTTAGAACTTCGGGGGGTGCGGAAGGTGTTGGTTCTTCAACTATTCGTTCATTTGTGCTATCAGCAGCATTGATTTTAATTCTTGATTATTTCTTGTGGACTTTACTTTTTTAATTGGAATCGAGAAGTAAAACTTTCTTTGACTTTAATCAATTAAGGGTTTATAATCTCCTCAAAATTCAGTACCATTAATTACAAATTTTGAAAAATCTGGAGCAAACTATGGAACAAATTCAATTCGAAATAAAAGAAAGAAAAACCAAAGTTGTCCTACCTGAACCACTTGGCTTCGGAAAATATTTTACTGATCATGTGTTTGAGATGGATTACAATCAAAAAGATGGTTGGCATAATCCTGTTATCCGTCCTGTTGAAGATTTAGCCGTTCATCCGGCTTCAATGTTCATTCATTATGGACAAGCAGTGTTTGAAGGATTAAAAGCTTTCAGACAGGACTCTGGAGATATTGTAATTTTCAGACCAGACAAACATTTTGAAAGATTAAATAACTCCTCTCGTCGGGTATGTATTCCCAAAATTGATGAAGACTTTGCGATTGAAGCTTTAAAGGAACTGATTAACATTGAAAAAGACTGGATTCCTGCTAAACACGGTGAGTCATTATACATCAGACCATTTATTTACGGGACGGATCCGTTTTTGGGTGTTAAACCTGCAAAAGAATATAAATTCATCTTACTTCTCTCACCAGTTGGCGCTTATTATCCTGAAGGTTTCAAACCTGTGAAAATTTTAGTGACTGATGAATACGTTAGAGCAGTTAGAAAAGGATTAGGCGAATGTAAAACTCCCGCAAATTATGCTGCAAGTCTTTTAGCAGGTGAACAAGCGATCGAAAAAGGATTCACTCAGGTCTTATGGCTTGATGGAGTGGAGCAAAAATATATTGAAGAAGTTGGAACTATGAATATCTTCATCAACCTTAAAAATGAAATTGTAACTCCAAAATTGAACGGAAGTATTTTGCCCGGTGTTACACGAAGATCAGTGATTGAAATTTTAAAAGAATGGAAAATGAATATTGTTGAAAGACCAATTACAATTGATGAAGTGGTAGATGCCTATGATAAAGGAAATCTAAATGGTGTTTTCGGAACCGGAACTGCAGCAATTATTTCATCAGTTGGTTGGCTGACTTATAAAAACAAGCAAATGACTTTTAATGATGGTAAACCTGGGGAATTAGACCTCAAACTTTTCAAGGAGTTGACTTCAATCCATCATGGGCTGAAAGAAGATACACACAACTGGTTAACTTCAGTTGAACAAAAGGAAGTTGTCACATCTTAATATTTAGGGTAGAAGAAACCTGATCTTCTACCCCATTTTTTACTAATCAATTCTAATAAATCTTATTCCTTTTAAAATTAAGACAAATTACCTCTTGACAAGTGTTCAAATGTGCACTATATTTGCAGTGAACAATTGAGCACTAATATGAAAAACAAACTAACAGACAGACAAGAAGAAATCCTAACATTTATCAGGCAGTTTACTGTTGAAAGTGGATACCCTCCAACTCTTCGTGAAATTGGCAAGCATTTTCAAATCTCTTCAACTTTTGGTGTCAAGAGACATCTTGAAGCACTTGTGAAAAAGGGCTTCATTAATATTGAAAGTAATGCGAGCAGAGGAATATCCATGATCAGAAAAAATTCTGATGATTATATCGATGGAATTCTAAGAGATGAAAGTGTATTTCTAAAAATTCCGGTACTTGGTCGTGTCGCTGCAGGTATTCCTATAGATGCCATTGAAAATCATGAAGGCTCATTGGTTGTTGATCCTTCATTTCTCAAAAGATCTCAGAATGCTTTTGCTCTACGCGTAAAAGGGGACAGTATGATTAATGCTGGAATCAATGATAAAGATCTTGTGATTGTTTCACCGAATGAGCAGGCTAAAAACGGAGATATTGTTGTTGCTATGCTCAATGATGAAGCAACAGTTAAAACATTTGAATATAAAAATAATCAAATTAGACTAATTGCAGAGAACAATGCTTACACACCGATTGAAGTTAAAAGTCAGGATGACTTTAAACTGATAGGTAAGGTTAAAGGTGTTGTCCGATGGTTAAATTAAAAAGGAGTAGAAAATGAAAACAGATATTTTTATTCAGGCAATCAGAAAAAGGAACAATCTTCAGTTTCTCTATGGTTTACAGGAGGTTAATTTAGAACCTTATTATATATCTAGAAACAGGGCAGGCAAAAAAGTAATTTATGGACGATTAAGAAACTCCAATGAAATAAGAAAATTTGAATACAATAAAATTGCTAACATCAGGATAATTGAGTCATTCAGATTTTCACCACGTATTCCAATAAATTCTTTCGCATCATGAAACAGGATTTGGTTATGAATATATCAGAAAGAAAATCAATAGATCTTTTAGTTAGTGAGTTTTGGCGGCTTGGTTTTCTAACATTGAGTAGAAGATTGGGAACATATTTGCCTGAGCCCGAAAACATTGGCAGGTTTAAGGTTGATGCAATTGGGAGACAGAAAGAAAAATATGCAATCGGAATAACATTGAGTAAAGAAGAAATTTTTAGTTCAGACCTTATTGAAAAAATCAATTTCCTCGCTTCAAGAAAAACAAGATCTTCGGATAAACCAATTTTGCTGCTTATTGGTGTACCTGATATTTACTTTAAGCAGGTAAAAGAAATATTATTGAATGTGGATGAAAAATTCAGAAAAAATATCAAGCTCACTCGAATTGTTGAAGAACGTGTTAAAAGTCGTAGGGATAACAGACAAACTCAGCAGGTAATATTTTCTTGAGAATATTTTTGTTGGTTATTCACTCTCTATTTTTACCTTTATTCATTCAACAAACCAGACCATATTAACCTATCTTTTTTGATTTTCTTCTTTTGTTTATATAATCCTTGATTTTATAGACCTTCAGCTATAATTTTACAAGCTTCATCAAATTAAGAAATTAAGATTGGCCACAAAAAAAACACAATCTGATAATGCTATTCAGGAAGAACTGAAAAAGAGCGGCAATATTCCCTCTCATATTGCTATAATTATGGATGGAAATGGTCGCTGGGCAAAAAAACGTGGCTTACCACGCGTTGCAGGGCACAGAAGAGGTGTTGAAACCGTTCGCGAGATTGTTGAAATTTGTGCTGAAATCGGTGTAAAATACCTCACGCTTTATACTTTCTCAACAGAAAATTGGAAAAGACCGAAGGATGAAGTTTCTACTTTAATGCGACTTTTACTGAAAAGCCTAAAAGATAGGCTCGACGAATTGAACAAAAACGATATAAAATTAACCTGTATTGGAAACATTGAATCACTTCCGACCGTCGTACAGAAGCAGCTTAATGAAGATATTGAACGAACCAAGAATAATAAACGAATGACATTAAATCTGGCTCTAAGTTATAGTGGTAGATGGGAGCTATTGGAAGCAGTTAAAAGTATTTCGCATAAAATTGCTGATGGAAAACTAACTCCGGAAAATATAACTGAAAAAATTATTTCAGATAATCTGACTACCAGAAATATGCCGGAACCGGAATTAATCATACGAACAAGTGGTGAGTTCAGAGTAAGTAACTTTTTGCTGTGGCAAATTGCATATTCTGAATTTGTTATTCTTGATGTCTACTGGCCTGAATTTTCAGATAAGCATTTATATGATGCCATCAGACAATATCAAAAACGTGAGCGAAGATTTGGTAAGGTTAGTGAGCAAATACACAATCCTGAAAATAAAAATCAAAAAAAGGATTCCCCTGTTGAAATTTAATAGGCTGTTGGTTTTTTTATTAGCCTGTCTACTTTCTATTTCTTCTTTTCCTCAGGGAACACAGAAGAGTTATAAGATTCTCGGAATCTCTGTAGAAGGAAATAAGTCTACCGACGCAACTACAATAATTGCCAACAGCGGATTGAAAGTGGGTAACGAAATTCAGGTGCCCGGGGATCAGACTCTAAATGCAATTCGTCAGCTATGGACTCTGAATATTTTTTCTGATATCCAGATTTTGATTGACAGAGAAATTGCCGAAGGTGTTTTTTTGCTAATAAAAGTGGACGAATACCCAAGACTTGAGAGGGTTGTTATTGAAGGAAATGATGAAATTGATATTGATGATATTGAACAGAAAGTAACATTCCTGCGTGGGACTGTAATTTCACCTCAAGCAGTTTCAAAATTAAAAATTAGAATTCAAGATTTATATACTGAGGAAGGATTTCTTAACGCGAAAATAACTGATAACTTATATGAATTTTTAAGTGCGGATACTTCAGATGGTGATATCACAGTCACCTGGAGGAACCAAAAAGATTTTTCTGATGAATATGACCTCCTGTATGAAAGCGATGATCAATCTTATTCAAATCTGATCCCAAGAATAAAAGAAAGAGTGTTACTTAAGCTGAACATTGAGGAAGGTGACGAAGTAATTGTCAGGGAAATTGAAGTAAATGGTAATGAAGTATTTGAGGACGATGAACTTACTAGTGAAATGGAAGAAACAAGTGAATCAGTTTGGTGGCAGTTCTGGTCAAGTGCACAATTTAAACCCAAAGATTTTGAAAAAGATAAACAACTGGTAATTGACTATTACAAACAGAATGGATACAGAGATGCAGAGGTATTAAGTGATTCACTAGTTTACTACAATGATAACAAAGACTTAAAAATTGTGTTGAATGTTTATGAAGGTCCTCAGTATAGAATCAGAAATATAACCTGGGAAGGGAACACAGTATATCCGGATGAAGTACTTAATCAAAGACTGGAATTTACGAAAGGCGATGTGTATGATTATAAAAAATTCCAACAAAACCTTCGTGGAAATGAAGCACAATCTGATATTTCTGCGCTCTATTTAGATAACGGCTATTTAACATTTAACGCGCAGGCAGAAGAAAAGAAAGTTGCCCCGGATTCTATTGACATTCATGTAAGAGTAGAAGAACGAAACCAGTTTAGAGTCTCACGTGTAGAAATACAGGGGAATACCAAAACAAAAGATAAAGTTGTACGAAGAGAACTGTACACTATTCCGGGTGATTATTTTAACCGTGCATTTCTTTTCAGAAGTGTACAACAGCTTGCAAACCTTCAGTACTTCAGCGCTGAAAGTCTTTATGGACCAGGTGGTATAGACACGCAACTTGATAGCGATAGTACAGTTGCAGTAACTTTTAACGTTGAAGAAAAATCAAGCGATTACCTAAATGCTTCTGTTGGTTATAGTGGAAGCTTTGGTTTTAGTGGTTCAATTGGTGTTACTCTAACTAACTTTTCCATCATGGAACCTTTCTCGCTTGGTGCCGGGCAAATATTAAATTTCAACTGGCAGTTCGGTTTTGGAAACATTTATCGTACGTTTACAGTCGGTTTTACTGAGCCATGGATGTTTGATACACCTACTTCTGTTGGAGTTGATTTTTTTGATACGCGTCAGCAATATGTATATGACTTACGTCAGACAGGCGGGACTTTAAGAGTTGGAAGAAGACTAAAATGGCCCGATGACTTCTTCTATTTACAGGGTAGATTAAGATATCAATATAATAATGTTCTTCAAGGTCAACGGTACTACACAGAAGGTGTAACACATCAATATACTCTCGGTGCAACACTAAGTAGAAGAAATATTGATAATCCAATCTTTCCTTCAATGGGTTCGATTGTTACGCTTGATTTAGAGCTATCGGGACAGCCTTTACTTCCTGGTGATGTGGATTACATAAAGACTCTATTCAAGGTCGAATGGTATAAGCGTCTTTTTAATTCCAACAGAATTGTTCTTTATACAATTGCAGATTTTGGCTATTTGCAAGAAACGGTTTTCGGAACACCAATTCAGCCATTTGAGTATTTCTATATGGGAGGCAATGGATTAGTTATTGCAACCATTCCTCTAAGAGGATATGATGATAGACAAGTTGGTCCACGAAACATTTTTGGAGAAGTTATCGGAGGAAGAGTCTTTGCAAAAGTGGGTGCAGAACTTCGTTTTGCAATTACACTTGAACCCATTCCATTATACCTATTAACTTTTGCTGAAGCCGGAAATGTTTTTGAAAGTTTTGAGAAAACAGATATTTTTGATATGGTTAGATCAGTTGGATTCGGGGCAAGAATCTTAATTAATCCAATTGGCTTAATCGGTTTCGATTTCGGTTATGGTTTCGATAGAGAACAAGTAGAAGGAATACCACCAGAGTGGCTATTCCACTTTCAATTTGGAAAAGGTTTTTAAGTTTTTTACAATTTACAATAACATAAGGAAAAATTCACGTGAGAAGGTATCTTTTATTTATTCTATTAATTTCGACAGTAACAATCTTTGCACAAAGTCCGCAAAAAATAGGGTATGTTGATTCTCAAATAATTCTTACTCAGTTACCTGAAGCTATTAAAGCTCAAAGTGACTTGGATGCATTAACAACCGTTTGGTCCAATCAGGTCGATTCCATGAAGCTTGTTTTACAACAGCAATATGCAGATGTTCAAAAACAATTAGCTACAATGACTGAGGATCAAAAGCAGATAAAGCAAAAGGAATTGATCGACAAAGAACAGCAAATTTACGCCTACCAGAACCAGAAGTTCGGTCAGCCAAACGGCGAAATCTATCAAAAGCAAGAGACAATCTTTGATCCAGTTAAGAAGAAAATTTATGCAGCTATTGAGCAAGTAGCAAAAGATGAAGGTATGCATTTCATATTTGATAAAAGCGGTGATATATTGTTGCTCTATGCAGATACTTCGTACGATATAACGTTTAAAGTTCTCGATAGCCTAAAAAGAGGCAAATAATTTCATTTGTTTTAATGAGCAGGTTCTTTCTTTTTGTAGAAAGAACCTGTAATTAAAAATTTTTACGCTCCGGAGTTTTTATGAAATCAACATTCATTTCCTTTCTTATTTCTTTTTCATTTCTATCGTCATTTAGTTTTGCCCAGTTAAAAATCGGTTACGTTGATTCAGATACAATTATGGATAATTCTCCTGATATTCAGGATGCGAGACAAAAGATTGACGCATTAATTCAGGAATGGCAGACCGAGTTAAAACGGATGGAATCTGAACTTAAGGCAAAGCAGGGTGATTACGAGAAAAGAAAACTAATTATGACCGAGCAAACCAGTTCAGAAGCCCTTGCAGAAATAGCAAAGCTTGAAAAAGAAATAGGCGACTATCGTGATAAAAAATTCGGAGCAAACGGAGAACTATTTCAGAAACAAAATGAATTAATGAAGCCTATCCAGAATAAAGTATTTTTAATAATTCAAGATATTGCAAATGAAGAAGAGCTCGATTTTGTTTTTGACAGAAGCGGTGATATAGTTTTTCTTTTTGCTAAACCTGATTATGATCTTACAGCAAAAGTAATTGAAAGATTAAAACTTGAATAAAAGTTTGAAAATTAAGCTATCTGAAATTGCAAAACTTGTAGGCGGCAAGCTTATTGGTGATTCAGATGTTACTATCAATTCACTAGCAAAAATTGATGAAGCTGGTAAGGGAGATTTGACATTTCTTTATCTTTCTTCTTACGAAAAATTTTTCGAATCAACGCAAGCTTCTGCGATTTTAGTAAAACCTGACTTTAAAAGAACTCGCACAGATATTTCTTACATTGAAGTTAAAGAGCCTGAAAAAGCCTTTGCATCTGTCATCATAAATTTCTTTTCCCCAAAATTTGCATTGGATGGTATTGATAAAACTTCATTCGTAGATCCAACTGCATCGTTGGGTAAAAATGTTGCACTTGGTAAAAATGTTGTTATTAGTGCAAATTGTAAGATCAGTGACAATGTTAAAATATTCCACAATACTGTTCTTCTCGAAAATGTGGAAGTAGGGGATGGGACTATCCTCTTTCATAATGTCAGCGTTAGGGAGGATTGTAAAATTGGTAAACGTGTTATCATTCATCCAGGTACTGTAATTGGAGCCGATGGTTTTGGATATCAAAAAGATGCTGAAGGTGTTTACCATAAAGTTCCTCAAATCGGGAATGTTATAGTTGAAGATGATGTGGAAATAGGAGCTAACTCAACAATTGACAGGGCTGCTTTGGGCAGCACAATTATTGGCAAAGGAAGTAAAATTGATAATCTTGTTCAAATTGCTCATAACGTTTCATTAGGAAATAATACTATAATGTCTGCACAGAGTGGAATTTCCGGCAGTGTTAAAGTTGGTAATAATTCTATCATTGCCGGTCAGGTGGGGATTTCAGGGCATCTGGAGATTGGAGATAAAGTTATTTTGATAGCACAATCAGGAGTTTCTAAGTCAATAACAAAACCTGGAATCTACTTCGGTTCGCCAGCTAAAGAATTTAAGACAGCAAAAATTCTAGAAGCTCATTTCAGAAACATCCCAGAGTATGTAGAGCGAATTAAAAAACTTGAGGAAGAAATCAGACAGCTCAAGGAAGAAAAAAATCAAAAGAAAACCTGATACTTTGAAATACTCCAATACTCTTCGTTTATTGGATTTCAAGACTCATCTTGCTAATTTTCCGTTCAATTAAAACTTTCAAATCGTAAAACAAATCAGGTTTCTAAATGTTAGAACAGCAGAGAACGATTTCCAAAACTGTCTCAATGTCTGGAATTGGAATTCATACTGGAACAGAATGCAAACTCACCTTTAAACCAGCACCTGAAAATCATGGAATAAAGTTCGTACGGGTTGACTTGGGTGGCAATCCTGAGATCCCAGCAATTGCAGATAATGTTGTTGATGTGTCACGCGGAACAACAATTGGAATTGGTGATGCAAAAGTCCACACAGTTGAACATGTTTTAGCCGCAATAATGGGTTTGCAGATTGACAATATAATTATTGAAGTTGATGGAATTGAGCCCCCGGTTGGTGACGGAAGTTCACTTCCCTTTGTTGAAGTTTTACAGGAAGCCGGGTTCGAACAGCAGGAAGCTCCTAAAGATTACCTGATAATAGATCAGACAATAATGCATCACGAAGACGACAGACAAGTAGATATTGTTGCTTTGCCGCTAGATGATTATCGAGTTACAGTTATGGTTGATTATCAGAATCCCGCGCTTGGCAGTCAGCACACAGGACTTTTTGATTTTGAAAAAGAATTTGCAACTGAGTTTGCACCTGCGAGAACTTTCTGCTTCCTTAGTGAAGTTGAAGCACTCGCTGACCAGGGACTAATTAAGGGCGGCGATATAGATAACGCTGTTGTAATTGTTGATCATAAGTTGAATGATACACAGCTTAAAGATCTTTCGAAAAAAATTGGAATTGAAGGGAAAATAAATTTAGGTGAAAACGGGATACTGAATAATAAACAGCTAAGATTCAGAAATGAACCCGTCAGACATAAACTTCTTGATTTGATTGGTGATCTCGCATTGATTGGTGCACCTTTAAAAGCTCAGATATTAGCTGCTCGTCCCGGACATAAAGCAAATGTTGAATTTGCAAAACAGGTCAGGAAACTTTATCAGCAGAAAAAGCTGATGAAGAAATATCAATTTGTTAAAAAAGCAGGTGTTGTATTCGATGCTAATGCAATCCAGCGAATACTTCCGCACAGATATCCATTCCTGCTTGTTGATAAAATCATTGATATGGAAATTGATAAAAGAGTAGTTGGAGTAAAATCAGTAACGGCAAACGAACCGTTCTTCCCTGGACACTTCCCAGGTAATCCAATTATGCCTGGAGTCCTGATTCTTGAAGCTATGGCACAAACCGGCGGAGTTTTTCTTTTAGGATCTATAGCTGATCCGCAGGATCATCTAGTTTATTTTATGCAAATCAACAATGCTAAATTCAGAAAGCCTGTTGTTCCTGGTGATCAATTGATTATGGAAGTAGAGCTTGTTCAAAAAAAGAGTAAAATTATTTTGATAAAAGGAAAAGCATACGTTAATGAAGTCCTTGTGGCTGAAGCTGATTTTATGGCTGGTCTTGTTGATAAACCAAAAGAAATTAATTCAGCTGAAGCAAAATGAAAAACATACATTCTACCGCAATTGTAAATCCCGAGGCTAAACTTGGTGATAATTTTTCAGCTGGTCCTTATGCTGTTATCGAAGGAGATGTTGAAATTGGAAATGATTGCTCTGTTGGTCCGCACACGGTTATCTATAGCGGTGCAAGAATAGGAAACCGGGTAAAAATATTTCAAGGAGCTTCCGTTGCTAATCTTCCTCAGGATTTGAAATATTCTGGTGAGCCTACTCTTTTTATTATTGGTGATGATACTGTTGTTCGAGAGTTTGCAACTTTGCACAGAGGTACTAAAGAAACAGGCAAATCACAGATCGGTAAAAATTGTTTGCTGATGGCATACAGTCACGTACCTCACGATTGTGAAGTGGGGGATAATTGTATCATCGCGAATGCTGTTCAGATTGGAGGGCATTCTCACATAGAAGATTGGGTAATTATCGGAGGTTTAGCAGGATTGCATCAGTTCTCCCGCGTTGGAGAACATTCTATGATTGCAGGTGCGGCAAAAATCACACAAGATGTTCCGCCATACATTTTAGCCGTAAATAACCCGGCTGAATTCGGTGGGTTAAATATTGTAGGATTAAAAAGAAGAGGTTTTAAACCAGAGGACATTCAGATTTTGAAAGATGTTTACGGATTGATTTATAATAAGTCGCATAATGTATCGCAAGCTGTAAAAATTATTGAAGAAAAATTCGGAGATAATGTTTACGCAAAAAAAGTTCTGAACTTCTTAAGCCAGAGCAAAAGGGGAATCGTCGGTAAATGATCTGGAAATTTATTGATACCGGTTTCAATTCCGGAAAGTTTAATATGGATTACGACATGGAACTCGCCAGAAATTTTTCAGGCTCTCCAATTCTAAGAGTTTATCAGTGGGAACCATATTGCATTTCGCTCGGAGCCAACCAGGATTTTAGTTCTGTTGATCAGGAAAAAACTTTCGAAGATGGTTTTGACATTGTAAAACGTCCTACCGGAGGAAGAGCTATACTTCACGCTGAAGAGTTAACTTATTCTGTTGTTTATCCGATTTCAGATGAAAAATCACCGAAACAGATCTATCGTGAAATAAATATTGCATTGAAAAATGGACTGATAAACTATAATCCTATACTCGGAAAGATTGAGCTTGAACATACTCAGCCTCATTTCCCATCATTCTATAAAGATGCAAAAAGCACTTTATGCTTTGCTGTTTCTGCAATGAATGAACTTAACTATCACGGTAAAAAAGTTGTGGGCAGTGCTCAGCGGAAAATAGGAAATATTATTCTTCAGCATGGTTCGATACTCTGTGGAATTTTTCATAAACGGATTATTGATTATCTTAATCTTTCTTCCGAAAAAGCTGAAGAAATAAAAAATGAAATTGAGCAATCTACAACTGAACTCGAAACAATTCTTGATGAGAAAATAAATTATCAGGAACTATCGCAGGCAATTAAAAAGGGATTTGAAAATCACTTTGACATAAAGTTTGAAGAAGAGATATTCTTAGAAACGATTTCACAGGTAAATTAATGTCAGTCGAAAAAGAAATTCGAAGAGTAACTACTAAAGCACTCGAAATATTAAAGCAGAAAAAAATAAAAATCACCGCACTTACAGCTTACGATTTTATCACTGCAAAAATTTTAGATGAGGCTGGAATAGATATTATCCTTGTTGGTGATTCACTCAGCAATGTATTTCAGGGAAACGAGACCACTCTTCCGGTTACTATGGACGAAATGATTTATCACACAAAAGCTGTTACCAAAGGAGTTAACCGTGCGATGGTTGTTGTTGATATGCCCTTTATGTCTTATCAACTTGGTGCAGATGATGGTTTCCGAAATGCTGGCAGAATATTGAAAGAAACTCATGCCGAAGCCGTTAAGCTTGAAGGGGGAAAGCGGGTTGCTGAAACTGTAAGAAAAATTACTGAAAATGGAATTCCTGTGATGGGCCACGTTGGATTAACTCCGCAGAGCATTCACCAATTCGGCAGCTATAAAGAACGCGGCAAAACTAAAAAAGAAGCTGATGAAATTTTCAAGGATGCAAAAATTCTGGAAGAAGCCGGGGCCTTTGCAGTTGTGCTGGAAAAAATCCCCGCAACATTAGCAAAAAAAATTACTACTACATTAACTATTCCCACAATTGGAATTGGTGCTGGAAAATTTTGTGATGGACAAATACTGGTTACTCCTGATATGCTTGCACTGAATGTAGATTTTCATCCTCGGTTTGTCAGGCATTATTCCAAAATTGCCGAAGAAATTAATAAAGCGGTCAGGAATTATATATCCGATATAAAAAAAGGCAACTTCCCTTCTGCCAAAGAAAGTTATTGATTGCGCAATGTGTATAAAGTATAAATGTACAGGATTGAGTTATCTTAAAATACTTTATACAGTTGCACTTCTGATTATTCTCACTTTCAACTCATACGCACAAAACCAATCCGAAGTATTTCTGGAAGGCGCTGCCATAACTGATATTGTTGAAGAGGAAGGATTTCTCTGGGTAGCAACTTATGGCCAGGGAATTTACCGCTATTCAATAGATGATGGAAAATGGATTAACTATTCTACGAAAAGTGGAAATCTGAGTGACGATCTTTTCTACGCCGTTGAAGTGAGTAAAAATTTTGTCTGGGCTGCATCTGTTGAAGGCTTATTTACTTTTACAAAAAAAGGGGGCAGATGGAATAAAAGAAAATTTGCTCAGGGTGGTGAGTTTGGCAACTGGATACGTTCACTTAAATATGATGAGACGGAAAATGTTTTATGGATTGGAAGATTCAGAAACATTACACGCTTCGATCTTAAAACAAGAAAATATGTTGATATTAACCGTATGCAAGGGAAAGACCAAAAATCTAACACTATTAAAACTATTGCTTTTGATGGCGACAGTCTTATCTGGTTTGGAACAGAATCAGGTGTTCACATCTACAATAAAAAAAAGAAATACACCAATCCATCTGCCTGGCGTTATCTTTCAAATAAGAATAAGGGATTTAAAGAAGAAGGAAAAGCAGTTTCTGTTTCCAGTATTATCTTTGCAGGAAAAAATATTTGGTTTGGAACAGATGAATTTATTACTGTTGAACAACCAGATTTCAATCTCGGAGGTGTTTATTTTTTTGACAGAAGATTTTACTGGGATAGGATTTATAAAAGGGATGGTCTCGGTGCAAACGGTATTTATGCAATGTGCAAAGTTGGTAACTATATCTGGGTTGGTGTTTACGAATTTGATAAGCAACAGAAAATCGAATACGGTAAAGGTTTATATTTGATTAACAGAATTACTAAGCGGGTTAACGAAGTTAACCTGAATGAATTGGATATTACTTCTTCCACAATTTTATCTTTTCACTTCGATGGCACATATCTCTGGATTGGAACAGGCGAGGGACTTGTTCGCCTTAAAATAGACAACAGACTCGCAGAGTGGCCTAAAAAGAATCAAAATTGAATTTAAAGCGGACTAAAATTTCCGGTATAAATTAATCCCGCTTTTCCCATTCATTTCTAATTTACTCTAATCATATTATTTCATAGTTTTGAGCCATCAGGGTAACAATTAATGGTGCAAAATGAAGAATCTTTACAAATTCTTTCTGGCACTTGGGGTTTATACGTACTGTCTTCTCTCAAATACCGGAAATCACAACGGCTTCCCGTTCAGGAAATTTCACAATCAATTCAAAATATATGGTGTTTAGTGAGATGAAAAAATTCATATCAACTTCAGTTTTACTTTTATTTGATTTTAGCTACTTCAGGTTTTGCCCAGTTTGAAACTATTAAAGAATTTCCAAGAGCTTATGAATCACAGGAAATCTGGGATTTGACTCCAGTCTGGATTTCAAACAATGAGATTCTTGTCTTTTATAAAAACTCGACAAAGGACACAATATTTTCCAGAAGAACTACTAACTCCGGGCAAACCTGGAGTGCACAAAAATTTGAGCAAGCAGGTGAGGAGATTAATGCCTTCTATTACGATATGTATTTATTCAAAACCTCTACTGGCAGGTTGTTGTTCTTCTATGTATCAGACAGACTATGGAATAAATTGTTACTTCTCAGATAACAATGGCATTAGCTGGGTGGAGGCAACGCAAATAACAGGATTTTCATTTATAGATTTATCAGTTATAGAAATTGAACCGGATAAAATAATTTTATCTTTTTCTTCGCGAATTCGTTGGAGATACTCGTCTCAGCTCTGATAGACAATGGATGAAACCTGGACAGAGGATTTCTATTATCATTCACCATCCCGACTTGGCTTCCGTTATAGTAATCCACAATTCATCAAAGTCTCAGTCGGTGGCGATTCAGTATTAGCAATTTATTCTTCTAGAAATTGCATAATATATTCACAACTAAGTACGGACAGAGGCGGTAACTGGAGTGATACAACAAGAATTATTGATACTCAGCTCGGCGACGATTTTCTTTATAATTCTCTTTCAGTTAAAACTGTTCAAGACAAAGATGAAAATATCTGGCTGATCTATGATCGCAGTTATGATTTAGGGATTGATGACTATAACCAAAAAGACGTGTCCGCTTTAATAAGCACTGATAATGGAATTACCTGGCAGGAAAGAAATCCGTTTACTTCTTATTTAGGGAATGATTATCTCACTGGTGTTACAACCGATGGAGATAATATTTTAGTTTGTTTTAACTCTTCAAGAGACAAAGTATTTAATCAAGGCTATTTTGGAATATTAGGGGAATCAGAAGATAATTACACCCCGCCTGTACTTTTGAATCAGGAAGTATCAAGTGTTGACTATGAGAACGAAGAATTTATCTATAGAGCTTTAATAATTGATGATGAGGTAGTAACGAATGTTAATCTTAATATTGAAAGTGGTGAATACCAGGCTCAAATGTTTGATGACGGTATGCATGATGATAGTCTTGCCAGCGATAATATTTTTGGAAATAGCTTTCCACTTTTATCTCCAACCACTGGTTCTCCTTATGGGGATGCATATCAAATTGAGGTTAATAATCTAAGCTTACCATTTAATGAAAAAGGTGTGATTGCAGATGTGAACATAGGTAGTTACCAGCTTCCAGCTGAATTAAGAATGATTGATAATCGGAATAATGTTTCAATAAAAGATCAAGGGATATCAATACCACTTCAAAATCCGGGCAGCGGGGGAAAATATGGTGAAGGTACATTTCTATTCTCAGGTGGTTTTTTTCTTTCGGGTTATTCAAATGGTGAAATGTGGAGTAATGCAGTGGCTTCTGCAACATTAGTTGAAGATTATTTGGCTGGTAAAGTAGGAAGTGACCCTGCTGAATCTATTAATAGAATCTACATTGTAAACAAAGATCATTTGCCATTCGGAAATGCCTGGCAAAACTGGAAGGATGCAGTTTCTCTCGGTGCAGAATTTTATGATGGTGATGGAGATGGAATTTACAATCCGGTTGATAAAAACTGGAACGGTACGTGGGATTCAAATGAAGATATGCCTCCATTGATTGGTGATGAAATTGCCTGGTGTGTTTACAATGATGGATTACCTAAAAATAGTAGGAGATGGAATACCGTTGATCCACAGGGAATAGAAGTAAGACAAACAATTTTTGCAAGCGATGATCCGGAACTTGAGAATATTATCTTTATTAGGTACTCAATCCTAAATACAGGAACTGTTGCTGCAGTAATGGATTCAGTTTACTTTGGAATTTGGGAAGATGCTGACATGGGTGATTACACAAATGATGTTGTTGGTTGTGATACATTGCTCAACTCTGCTTTTTATTATGAAGATGAACCCGATTATGTTTATGGAGACAATCCGCCATCTTTCTTTTCGACATTATTACAGGGACCAGTTGTAAATACTAATAATCCTTCAGATACTGCAACTAGTAATTTTGGTGAGTTGCTTGGAACTGAAGTAGATAGTAGGTTCCACAAATCTTGATATTTCTTCCCACATATTCATGGTGGGCGGAGATCCGGGATTGAATGATCCTAATACAGCAATAGAAGCAAGAAATTATCTTGTTGGGAGAGACAGGGTTGGAGACATTCCTAATCCCTGCACTTGGCTTATGGTCAAGTAAGAGGTGGAGTAAATTGTCATCAAGTCAACCCCAGTTTATGGTTTTCCGGTGATCCGGTTACAGATGTTGGTTGGATATGTACACAAAATCGCGATACAAAAAATTTAGTAAGCACAGGCCCATTCAATTTAGAAAAAGATAAGCCACAGGAAATAATTATAGCCTATGTCATCGGAAGAGGGACAGATCCTCTAAATTCAATCACAGTTGCAAGAGAAAATGTGCAAAGAGCAATTGCAGGAATATCAAAGCAATTTTGCTACGATGACTTACTCTGCACCAGCACCAACAAATCCTGTTAATAGTTATGTGCTTTACCAGAACTATCCTAATCCATTCAACCCGGTAACAACTATTAGATATGAACTTCCACAGGATGGACAAGTAACGATTGAAGTATTCGATATACTCGGACAAAGAATTGGAACAATAGTAAACGAATACAAAAAAGCAGACAGATACGAAGTAACCTTTAGCTCAACAGGTTTGGCAAGCGGAGTTTACATTTACCAGTTACGAGTAAACGATTTTATCACAAGTAAAAAAATGATTTTATTAAAATAATAATTCTGTTTATTAATATTTATTGAACATAAAATGGAGGAAGAAATGAAAAAAATATTTACCATATTACTTGGTGTAATAATTTTACTGTTCTCTCAGAACCGACTTAACGGCCAAAACGTTGGGGATTCAGCATATATTAATATTAACAAAATTTATCTCCCATTTAACAGAGATGGAGTTATTGCAGATGTTAACATACCACCAATGGGCTCCGGTGGTCTTTATAATGGAGAATATGTTCTTTATTCTGCAGGATTTTATTTAAGTGGAATTATTGATTCGGTTTGGACGAACGGTGTAATGCCAAATGTATTTGTTCAGGATTATCAATCTGGAACATTAATATTGACCCGAATGATCCGCGTTCTGCAATTATATAAATTAAGAAGTGATGATCCTCCATTTGGGCAAAGCTGGCAGGATTGGATTGATGCTGTTGATCTTGGTGCAGATTTTTATGATGGGAATGGAGATGGATTATACAATCCTGTTGATTTAAATGGAAATAATCAGTGGGATCCCGATGAAGATAAACCAGATATTCTTGGGGATGAAACTTATTGGTGTGTGTATAATGATGGTGTGCCCTCCGAAGAAAGAAGATGGCCAATGAATCCACTTGGTATAGAGATCAGACAAACAATTTTTGCATTTGAAACTAATCAGCTTCCACTTTCAAACGTAATATTTATCAGATATAAAATTAAAAACACAGGCTTAGTAGTAGCTAACCTTGAGGACGTAATTTTTGGTCAAGCTTATGATGCGGATATTGCAAATTTATTAGCAAATTATGGTGGAACTGATATTGGAAGGAATAGTCATTATTGTTATGGCGATAGTTCTACATTTATCTTAGGACAAACACCACTTACTTTTTTAGTAGATTTTCTTTCAGGTCCAGTACGTTACATACCTGGTGTAAGTTTTTTTGATCAAAATGGAAATGGAACATTTGAAAATGGGATTGATGTGCCACTGGATACGGCCTTTACATTTAGAGGACCATTAGGGGTCCAAATGCACATTGGTGCAACAAATTTGAAAATGAAGGCAGGGGTGACTTATGCTGACGGTGACCCAGGTCAAGGGGAACCCTGGAATCCTGATGAAGCGAGGAATTATCTTAGTGGTTTACAGAGAAGAGGTGCTGAAGCAGATCCATGCACTTATCCTTATGGCGAAGTGAGAGGTGGAATAGATTGCCACACAATAAATCCATATTATTGGTATTCAGGTGATCCCGTTGCAAATGTAGGTTGGTTAAATACAAATACCCAAGAAAATCATGCCGTACTAAGTTTAAAGTCATTCGAGTTAGAAGCAAATCAGGTCAAAGAAATTGTAATTGCTTACATAGTCGGGACCGATGCAGATCCCTTGAATTCTGTCAACGTTGCAAAATCATTATCAGATGAAATCCAGGATTTTTATGAAGATAATTTTGGTTACCCAATCGCATTATCAACAAATAATTCTGAAATACTTGTAAATAATTTCAGACTCGAACAAAACTATCCAAATCCATTTAATCCAAGCACAAAAATAAAATTTACTATTACCTCAGTATCGTTGCAAAGGAGGCGAAGAGTTATATGTTACCTTAAAAGTTTATGATGTTTTAGGAAATGAAATTGCAACATTAGTCAACGAAGAACTTCTCCCGGAGAATATGAAGTTGAGTTCAGTAGGAACTTGATTAATCAAGTTCTTACAAGCGGAATTTATTTCTACACACTTCGTGCTGGTGAATATATCCAGTCAAAGAAAATGGTTCTACTAAAATAGTAGAACCATTTATTGTCCTCATGCAATTACACAAGCCCCTTTATTCGGGGCTTTATAACCTCTCATTTTATACTTATTTTAATCATCAATTTTTGAACAAATCGGGTAAAAAATGGTAGATATTTCAAATAAACGACTGGATGATTTGAAGAAAAGCTTTGAAGGAAAAAGAATTGCAGTTGTTGGTGATATGATGCTGGATGGTTATTACTGGGGTGATGTTAAAAGAATTTCACCAGAAGCTCCTGTTCCAGTGCTTGAAGTTGAAGATGAATTTTTCCGTTTCGGTGGTGCTGCAAACGTTGCATACAATATTCTTACTCTTGGAGGAATTCCTGTTCCGGTAGGAGTTATCGGAAACGATACTTACGGAAACATTTTTTCTTCGTTAATAAAAGAAAAAAATATTGAAGACGATGGAATAATAACTGACAACGAAAGACCAACTACAACAAAGACACGAGTAATAGCAGACAGTCAACACGTTGTTAGAATTGATAAAGAAAGCAAAGCATACATCAGCAGTAAAATAGAAGAAAAAATTTCAATCTTTCTTGCTTCTGTCATTGATAGCCTTGATGGAATAATACTTCAGGATTACAACAAAGGAATTTTAACTCCATCACTCATCACAAAAATTATTTCGATAGCAAATAAAAAAAATATTCTCATAACTGTTGATCCGAAGTTTGATAATTTCTTTGAATACAAAAATGTAACTGTCTTCAAACCAAACAGAAAAGAAACAGAAACTGTTTTGGGCACCAGGATAAAAGATGATAAAGATATCTCATCTGCCGGTAGGAATCTTCTACATAAACTGAATTCTGAATATGTTCTACTTACTCTCGGTGAAGGTGGAATTGCGGTTTTCGAAAAAGGAGATAAAGAAAGACGAATGCCAACCAAAGCCAGAAAAGTAGCTGATGTTTCAGGCGCAGGTGATACTGTTATTTCAACATTAACTTTAGGACTTGCTGCTGGTGCAGATATTTATGAAGCCTGTTTGCTTGCAAATTATGCTGCGGGAGTAGTTTGCGGTGAAGTTGGTATTGTTCCAATCGAAAAACAAAGATTGTTCGATACAATTTTGAAAGACAATCAATGAGTTCCTCAATCTCACTTTCAGAATTGAAAGAAATACGTTCAAAGCTTAAAGTTGAAGGAAAGAGAGTTGTATTCACAAATGGAGTATTTGACCTGATTCATTCCGGGCACGTTGACTATTTATCAAAAGCAAAGAAACTTGGTGATGTTCTTATCGTTGGTTTAAACTCTGATGAATCAGTTAAAAGAATCAAAGGCAATAAAAGACCAATACTCAAGCAGAAAGAACGGGCATTCATTCTTTCAAATCTAAAACCGGTTGACTACGTTATTTTCTTTGATGAAGACACACCCGAAAAATTGATTTCTGAAATCATCCCAGATATTTTGGTGAAAGGTGCAGACTGGGCTGTTGAAAAAATAGTCGGCAAAGATGTAGTTGAAAAGAACGGCGGAAGTGTTATGAACATTGAATTTGTAAATGATCAGTCAACCTCAAAAATAATCGACCTGATCGTTAAAAGATACTCAAAGTAACTGGAAGCAAAATGCTTTTCCGAAAAAAACCAAAAGTAAAACGACCACTCTTCAGGAAGATAATTAATTATTTCCTCGGTATTGGTATTGGATTGATCGTTCTCTTTCTTATTACATTCGGTTACACACAGACTTCATCTTTTCGAAACTGGTTAAAAGATTTTGTGGTTGAGCAGGTAAATTCTTCTACAAACGGAATACTTACAATTGATCAGCTTGATGGTACAATCTTCACAACATTAATCTTATCGAACACAACATATAAACTTTATGGTGATTCACTTTTTTCAGCAGAGAAAATAGAGTTGAAAGTAAGCCCGTTAAGAGTTCTGTTAAAAACCATCTATCTTCGAAAGCTTGATATAGAAAATGCAAATATATCTTTACTGAAATATGACAACGGGGAGTTGAATATTTCTAAAATAACTTCTCCTGCCGAGGAACCGGAGGAAGTTATTGATTCAACTGCAGTTTCTGAACCGTTCAATTGGAAAATCGATTTAGCTGATCTTAAACTGAAAAATATTAATTACAAACAGCAATCTTTCTCTAACTGGAACAGCACCAAATATTATCCTCAACCAAATATGGATGACTTCCGTTTAGAGAATCTGAATCTCTCACTATCCGCTATCGCAGATATTCCCGCAAATGAATATCAGCTTTACATATCAGAATTCAGTGTAAGACCAAATCTATCCGGTTTCAATCTGTTGAATCTTTCCGGTAAATTTATTTTGTTAAAAGATATAGCAGGGATAGTTGATTTAAATATTATTACCGAACGCTCTTCAATTCTCCTAGATGCTGCAGCTTCAAATTTCTCTCCTTTTAATAATGATGATTTTGATATTGCAGAATCGCCAATCAAATTAGAGCTTAATGCTGAAAATATAAACTTTGATGATCTCACAAACTTTATTGATGGAACTGATATTCTGAAAGGAAATGTTAAAACTCACGTTAGCGCAGAAGGTACGTTGAATGAACTTGAGCTTAAAAATCTTGAAGTTAAGTTCGCAGAGACAAATCTAAATGCTACCGGTTTTCTGCAAAACATAACTGATGGCGATCGGATGAATATAAATGTCAATTTTAAAAATTCATTTATTAATCAGGATGATGTTACTTCTCTACTTCCAAGTCTGAATATCCCAACTTACAAAGATTATGGTGTTTTACAATTTGATTCACTTTCCTATTCTGGTAAACCTCTTAACTTTGCTGCGAATATGTTTTTAAAGACTGACAAAGGAAAAATCAGCGGTTCTATTAAAATGGATTTGAGAGGCGAAGAGATTTTATATGATTATCAGATTAAAACTAAGAATTTAAACCTGATGCCGATTGCGGGGATTAGCACAAAACTGAATTTAGTAGGAAGTTTAAAGGGCCAAGGGTTCTCTCCTGAAAATTTGGAAACTTCAATTCAAATAAGTGCAGGCGCTTCAAATATTCAAGGAATCTCTTTCAATGAGTTCAATATAGATGCTGGTGGATCAAACGGGATTATCAAAACTGATTTTTCTTTCAAATCTCTCGAAACACAGGGAAGATTTGATACAGAGTTTGATTTTTCTGATTCAACAGCAACAAAATACAACTTTGATGTTGTGCTTAATGGTTTCAACATTGGCGATTTCGATAAAGAGAGTGAAATTAATTCAAACTTGAATATTTCACTTAAAGGTGACGGAGAAAACTTTGGGCAAGATAACCTGAACTTATTTGCTGTCCTTCAGATTGATAGTTCAAGACTAAATGAAATTGAATTAGACAGCACTGTGCTGATTGCAGACATACGGTCGAATGTAGACAGTCGTGTAATCAACATTATCTCTGATCTTGCTGACCTTACAATTACCGGACAATATACTATTCCAGATATGATTGATCTGATTACTGATCAAGTAAATTTACTTTCATCATCTATCAAAGAAAAGATTGCACAAATACAACCTCCGCAATTTAGTAATTCAGAACCTGAAGAGAATACATTTGAGTTAAGTAGTAAGGCTTCCGATATTCTGGCAAATAAAAATTTGAACGTTCAGTATTTACTCGAACTAAAGTCATTTGAATTAATTTCTCTGTTTTTAGGAAATGCTGAAATAGAAATAGACGGAGAGATTACCGGCAAACTATTTTCTTCAGCTGATACAACCTTCTTAAATCTTGAAACTAAAATAAACCAGATGAGATATTGGGATGGGCTTGAACTTTACTTCCTATCAGATTTTAACTTAGCATTATCAATGATGAATGGCCAATCCCTGTACTCATTTGAAGATTTTTCTGCCGATGTAAACATTAGTGCAGGAAGGATATTTATGGGTAGTGAAATCAATAATCTGAATTTTGAACTTAAGTTTGATAAAAACAATGCACAGATTGGATTGAGTGCAGTCTATGATGTTTTGACTTCCGTCGATTTGAATGGTTTATTCTCTATTAATGACAGTGCTGTCAATGTGCTATTTAATAAATTGCAATTAAAATATAAAGATTTTGATTTGCAGAATTCTGAAGATATAAAGTTTAGCTACTCAAGTGATAGTTTCAATTTTGAGTCGTTTACTTTATATAATGATGGTGGTAAACTTGATCTTAGCGGCCAATTGTCTTTTACTGGCCAGGAAGATTTAGCTTTGAAATTGAGCAAAATTAATTTGAAACGATTGAGTGCAGATATTTTGCAACTTGCTTCTGATAGATTATTTGAAGGTGAACTAAATCTTGACTTTACAATGAAAGGTAATGCAGATAATCCTATCATAGATCTCACTTATTATGTTGATTCAATTAAGGTGCAAAACTATTATTTAGGGTCATTAGAAAGTTCAGTTCATTATTTAGATAAAATAGTGAGTGCTAATTTTGGATTTCTTGAAAGTAAAAATAATCAGGCAAGAAAAAGCCTTGGGCTTGAAGGTACATTACCTATTGATCTATCGTTTTTTGTAAAAGATAGATTTACTCAAAATCAGCAAATCGATTTAACTTTTTTTGCTGATAACTATGATCTTCGTTTTGCTTCAAGTTTCATCCCAGGTATCAAGAATCTTGTTGGTTCGCTGAATGGAAGTATTAATTTTTCAGGATATTTTGATGACATTAAAAATTCTGGTGAATTGACTGTTGACAGCTCTTCCTTTCTTTTTGAACTATCCAACCTAAAGTACCTTCTTGATGCAAAAATGGAATTTCAAAATGACAAAATGATATTGTCGAACTTGAATCTCAGGAACGAGTCAAAGATAAAAGATGCCGGAACGATGATGGTGTCTGGTCAGATTGATCATGAAAATTTTGATATTCAAAAAGTAGACTTACGAGCATCAGGTTCATTAAAGATTCTTGATCAAAAAACGAAGGCTGTTAATCCTGCTCTCTACGGTGATATCGCAATTAAAACCCGCGAAGATATAGTTTTACTTTCCTCAGAAGATCGAACTTATCTTGGAATGGATATTAATTCTAAAAGATGGTGCAAGTATTACTTATTCACCGACTCAAACAGCATTTACAAATGAGAATGATAAGTTCACATATATTTTTACTTCAGAAAAAGATCAGGATCTTCTTGCAAAGGAAATTGATAGTCTGATTATATTAGCGGAGTTGAAAAAGGAAGAGCAAAAGCTTGCCACAAGAATTCCATTTAATTTTGATCTGAAACTTGAAGTTGAAAAAGAAGCTAAAGTTGTGTTTGTGCTTTCAAGAGAATTTAAACAGAATCTTACGGCTTATCTTGGTGGGAAACTCGAATATTCAGTAATCAATGATATTCCATTTGCAAGAGGAGAGCTGACTTTACTTGAAGGTTCTAAGCTTGATTTTATAAAAACGTTTCAGGCAAAAGGCAATATCAGATTTATTGAAGAACTTGATGACCCATACGTAAATGTAGTTGCGACTTACGAAAGCTTTTACAATCCGGATACTTTAAGAACAAGCACTAACGAGTACGACGTGCAGATCAGAATTAAACTTGAAGGTACAGCCAAAGAAATTACGGGCAATTTCCTGAAGGGTGAAAACAACATCGAAGTTTATAAAAGCAGAAGGAACGCAAACCAATTCGAACTTGATCCATCAAAAACAGTTTCAGATGCAATGTTTTTTGTTATAGTTAATAAATTTCCCGAGGACGCATCGATTCAGGAAACAAATTTTGCAGCTTCAACTGCAGCATCACTTGCCGGTTCAATTGTGGGCACGGTTCTGAATGAAAAGCTTGGTGATGTTATTCGCAGTGTAAATGTGCAGCAGGTCGGGACAGAAACTGTATTTAGTTTAGTAGGTAAAGTTGAAGAGTTTAGATATGAAATAGGCGGCACTTCGCAGGTTTTCCAGGATCTTACCCGTGCAACTGTAAAAATCGAACATCCATTATTTACACCGAATTTTGTCGTCAGATTTTACAGGACAGAACCACCATATCAGTCATCAACATACAGCGAAATGATAAATGAACTCGGTTTGAAATATAGTTTTGTATTCTAATGAAAAATCAAATTAAATCTTTCTTCAAAGAAAATAGCGGTCGTTCATATAAATCAAAAGAAGTCGCAAAACGACTGAAGATAAAAGACGACCAAACATATCTTTTGCTAAAAAACGAATTGCACAAACTCGAATCTGAACAATTTCTTTCCAGAAATGGAAAAAGGTACAAACTTTATATTATGCCTGACTCGAATAGATTGATTGGTCATTTTATTTTGAATGATGGAGGTTATGGATTTGTAACTCCAAAGAATTCAAAAACCGGTGATATTTTTATTGCTGCACGAAATATTAGTACTGCTTTTTATGGAGATAAAGTTGAGGTAGTCCTCTTTGCAAAACAGAAAGGTAAAAATCTTGAAGGACAGATTACCAAAGTGATTGAAAGAAAAAGAAAAGAAATTGTTGGTCAGCTTAAAAAATCCAGATCATTTTATTATGTAACACCAGATGATCCTAAAATTCACAGGGATATTTATGTAAATGAGAAAAGTCTGAAAAAATCCAAAGCAGGTGATAAAGTTGCTGTTGGAAAAATCATCTGGGAAGATCGTATGCAAAATCCTGTTGGAGAAATTGTCGAAGTAATTGGTAAAGAGGGAACTCTGAAATCTGAGGTAACATCAATTGCGCGCGAATTTGGTATTCCGTTTTCGTTCGATAAAAAGATTTTACACGAAGCTGAAAGTATTAGTACTGAAATTAATGCAGATGAAATTAGTCGTAGAGTAGACTTCAGAGAAAAGAATGTATTCACAATCGATCCGGTCGATGCTAAGGATTTTGATGATGCGCTTTCTATTGAGAAAATGGGAAATGGAAATTATTGGGTAGGCGTTCATATTGCAGATGTTAGTCACTACGTTAAGGCCGGAACTTTAATTGATAAAGAAGCATCTGCAAGGGGTAATAGTGTTTATTTCGTTGGTAAGGCAATTCCGATGTTGCCTGAAAAACTGTCGAGTAATTTATGTTCACTTCGACCGAATGAAGACAGACTTACATTCTCGGTGATTTTTGAAATGACAGAAAAAGGTGCAGTTCTCAATCATCAAATTTCAAAAACAATAATAAACAGTAAACGCAGATTTACTTATGAGGAAGCTCAAAAAATTATTGAAACAGGCGAAGGTGATTTTTCAAAAGAAATTAATTTAGTCAACGAGCTGGCTAAGATGCTTAGAAGCAAAAGGATGAAAGCAGGTAGCTTTGAATTTATTACAGCCGAAGTTGAATTTATACTTGATGAAAATGGTTTTCCTTCTGCAATTGTAAAGAAGGAAATGAAAGAAAGCAATATGCTTGTAGAAGAGTTTATGCTCTTAGCCAACAAAACAATTGCTGAAAGAATTTTTTCACGAGGCAATGTACCATTTATATATAGAGTTACATGATTATCCAGATGAAGAAAAAATTTTGGAGTTTGCACGATTCGTAAAATCTCTTGGATATTCTTTTAATCTGAAAAGTGGAAAAGCTGCAAGCCAATTCAATTTGCTGATGAAGCAGGTTAAAGGAACAGAGGAGGAAGGTGTTGTAAATGAGCTTGCCATTCGTTCAATGGCTAAAGCTGTTTACTCAACAAAAAATATTGGTCATTATGGTTTGGGATTTAAGAACTATACTCATTTTACATCCCCTATAAGAAGATATGCTGACCTGTTAGTCCACAGGGTTTTAGAGCGATCATTTATTGCTAAAACCGGGAAACACTATTCTCTTGATTTTTTAACAAAAATTGCGGAACATATATCTGCAACAGAACGAACAGCTATAGAAGCTGAACGACGCTCTAATAAGTTAAAAAAGATACAATATTTGAAGGACAAGCTTGGTGAAGAATTTCACGCTGTGATTTCAGGTGTTGCAAATTATGGAATTTTTGTTGAATTAACGGACATTTTAGCTGAAGGGTTGATAAGGGCAAGGGATTTAGAGGGAGATTTTTACGTTTTGGATGAAAAAAAATATTCATTAATTGGTAAGAGAACAAAAAAACAATTTCGGCTGGGTGATATAATTACCGTAAAACTTGTTCGGGTTGATTTAGACAACCTTGAACTTGATTTTATAACCAGCAGTAATGAATAGTATAAATGATAAAAACTGTTTTAAAATATTAATTCTGTTTCTGATTGTGCAGTCAAGTCTTTTTGCACAGTTTGGCAAAAACAAAGTACAGTACAAGTACTTTAACTGGTACTATGTTCAATCCAATCACTTCGATATATACTTCTATGATGATGGTGAGACATTGGCTGATTTTACAACTCACGCAGCCGAAGGTGCATTAGCAAAAATAGAAGAGAGTTTTAAGTACTCAATTAACAATCGAATCAGTTTAATTATTTACAATTCACAAAATGATTTTCAGGAAACTAATGTTACTGACTCATATCTGAGTGAGGGAATAGAGGGCTTCACTGAATTATTCAAAAACAGAGTTGTAGTTCAATTTCATGGTTCATACAAACAATTTCGCCATCTGATTCATCACGAGCTTGTTCATGCTGTAATGAACGATATGTTTTATGGTGGTTCAATACAGAATATCATCTCTAACAACATCACAATCCAAATACCTATCTGGTTTAGCGAAGGAATGGCTGAATACCAGGCACTTGGTTGGGATGTAAATACTGATATGTTTATTAGAGATGCGGCTATCAACGAATACCTTCCAGACGTTCAATATCTAAACGGTTATATGGCTTACCGCGGAGGTCAGGCAGTGTTTTATTACATTGCAAAAAAATATGGAAAAGAAAAAATAGGCGAACTCATTAATGCATTAAGAAGTTTTGGCAATGTAGATGCAGCATTCAAGCAAACAATTGGATTGACATTAAAAGAGTTTAACGAGAGATGGAAAAAAGATATCAAGCGCGTTTACTGGCCTGATATTGAAATTACTCAGGATCCGGATGAATATGCGAAAAGACTTACAAATAAAGATGATGGTGATGCCTTCTACAATACCAGTCCGGCAATTTCTCCGCAAGGAAACAGAATTGCGTTCATTACTAACCGTGATTTCTTTTTTAGTCTTTACATAATGGATGCGAACACAGGTGAAATTATTACCAAGCTTGCTGAAGGAAATACATCCCCAAACTTTGAAGAACTTAAATATACTTACTCCAGGATTAACCTGGTCGCCCGATGGTTCAAAGATTGCGATTGCTGCATTAAGTCATGGATACGATATTGTCTATGTTTTTGATGTTGAAGATGAAGATTACATTACACTCCCGATAAAAATGGGTGGTATTCAAAGTGTAAGCTGGTCCTGGGATGGAAAATATTTGGCATTTGTTGGTCAAACTGCAAAACAAACTGACGTATACACATATAATATTGAAACGAAGGAAATTAAAAATCTAACAAACGATATCTTTACTGATAAAAATCCTTGCTGGTCTTACGATGGAAAAATAATTTATTTTTCTTCGGATAGGGATGGTTTCGTAGTAAGAAATATTGAAGACGAGGGTTTTGAAATGTATGAGCATGATGATTACCAGTTGGAAATTTATGCTCTTGAATTGAAACCGGTGAGATAAAAAGAATTACTGATATGCCAAATAGTAATGAAACATTTCCTATAGTTAGTCCTGATGGAAGTAAATTGCTTTTTATCTCTGATCTTAACGGTATCACTAACATTTACAGAAAAAAAATTGTTTTCTCATCCGGGGATGATTTCATAAGTGATATAAAAGATATTGAAGCTGAGCCCGTTACCAATTCGCAATCAGGAATATATCAACTATCTACTTCAAAAGATGGTAAGAAGCTGGCGTTTTCTTCGTTATACGAATCTTCATTCAATATTTTTCTTTTAAACAATCCATTTGATTCTGATCTTGGTTTGGCAGTACTTCCGCTAACCAAGTACAGGCAGGGTAAACTTGATTTGGAAGTTCAATCGGGTGGTGATGACAATGAGGAAAAGAATGGAAAAGGAGATGAAAAATCTGTAAGTGATTCATTAGATACTAGTTCTTCGTTGTTTTACAGTGGTGCTGTTGTAGATACTAGTAAAAAATACGGTGATTCTGTTAGTGTTGATTTTGGTAACTATGTATTTGGAGATAACGCTACGATTGCTTCTAATGAAGAAGTTAATGACAGTCTGTTTAGACCTAATGATAACCTTGATAAAAATGGTAACTACAAAGTAAACTCTTATAAAATTTCATTCGGACCAGACCTTGTTTATGCTAATGCCGGTTACAGCAGTTTATATGGATTAGTAGGTACAACAGTAATTTCTTTCAGTGATGTACTCGGTAATCATCGATTAGTTGGTATAACTGGACTTCAGATTGATTTAAAGAATAGCGATTATGGATTAGCATACTTCTATCTTGCAAAAAGAATTAACTGGGGTATTGAGGGATTTCATACAGCGAGATTCGTACGTTTATTAAGAGTGAGCCCGAATGGCTTTGCTACTTCTAATCTTTTCCGTTACAGAAATTTTGGACTTTCAGGCTCAGGAAGTTATCCATTCAACAGATTTGACAGGTTTGATTTTGGGTTTAGCCTCTTAAACATTAGTGGTGAGAATCTAGATAATCTTCTTGAACCTCAGGAAAATGTAACTTTTACTATTCCTTCAGTGAGTTATGTTCACGATAATGTTTTGTGGGGGTATACTGCACCTATCGAAGGAACAAGATATCGATTTGATGTCTTCGGAAATCTTGGAATATCCGAACCAACTCAGAGTTTTTATTCAGTTATGGGAGACATAAGAACTTATTTAAGATTCTTTTATGACCATTCTCTTGCATTAAGAGTGTCCGGTGGGTATTCTGGCGGCGAAAATCCTCAAAGATTTTTTATTGGTGGAACTGATAACTGGATAAACAGAACCTTTGCAACAACTGAAGTACCCATTAATTCTGCATCAGACTTTGCATTCTTAACAGCAGTGTTGCCATTGCGTGGTTATAATTATGCTGAACGTATCGGTACAAAGTTTATCTTAACAAATATAGAATTACGATTCCCATTAATCCGCTACTTACTTACCGGTGGTTTGCCATTTTTATTTCAAAACGTAATTGGAGTAGCTTTTATAGATGCCGGAACAACATGGGACGATAACGATCAAATAAGTTTATTTACGAGAGATGCTAATGGCAATCTTATTACTGATGATATGCTTGTAGGGACAGGAGTTGGTGCCCGTGTATTTTTCCTTTATTTTCTTCTTAGGTTTGATGTTGCCTGGGCTTATAACATAGAAGGATTTTCAAGTCCAAAATTTTACTTCTCACTTGGAGCAGATTTCTAATTTAAAGAATTAAATTTTCGCTAACCAATTAATTTCTCTTTAGTTACGAATGCAAAATATAAGATTATTTCTTATCATCTTTACTCGTTTTTTTGTCTGCACTCGGTGAAGTAGTTTCTGGTTTCTCGCTTTTATTGATTTGAGTTGATTTACTTTTGTAATCTGTTTGGTAGAATCCGCTTCCCTTAAAAATTGGACCTGCACCGGTTCCGATAATCCTTTTTAGAGTGCCCTTACATTCCGGACATTCAGTTAATGGCAATGAGCTCATTGGTTGAAAATATTCAAATGTATGATTGCAGTTTGAGCATTTATAATCGTATGTTGGCATATTCTGTCTATTCCTTAATTAAATTATTTGATCTAATAAACAAAGTTATCTTTTTTTCTATAAATTTGATTAGCAATCTTAAAAGTGGATTCAGATTATAATGAATATATCTAAAATACCTGCTTTCTTCCTAGCGCATTCACGTTTCACTATGATTTCCAGCAATTATTTTGACATTTTTTATTCTAAGTGGATGCTTGAATTATTATCAGGAAGTTACTCTCTATCCTGATGGCTCAGGTAAAATGCGAATCGATTACTGGATGAAATTTATTAATGAAGAGAGCGAAAAAGTAGTTGATAATTTAGGCATTTTTAATCCTGATTCAATAATGTCCGGGTTTCAGTCAGCTTATAGTGAGGTTGAAAATGTAAATGTTTATAGGGATACGACCGACTCTTCAACACATGCAGTAATTGATATTACATTCAATCATATCGATTCACTAAATAAGACTAAAGTTTTTGCTGAATACAACTTTTCTTTCGTAGAAAAGACAGGTGGACAAGTAGTTTTCAGCCAATTTATCCCGCCCATTGCAACTGGTTTTGGAATTGATGCAAGTACGTTTAGTGTCCGTTATAAGTATATCATTCCGGGAGAAATTTTATCACATAACGCGAATGAGGTTTCCGGAAAATCATTAACCTGGCAGTATAAACTTTCTGAAATCGGAGGGGGCAAAACTATTTCGGTAACATTTCAGCCGTATAAGCTGAAGGAAACTCCCATCTGGATCTACTTTTTGTCTGGCTCAGTATTATTACTGGTGTTATTTTTTCTTCTGAAAAAGAGAAAAAGTTAATCATTTAAACTTAAATCCGATAATTAAAGCCAAAGTAAAATGTTGACATAACTATAGGCTTTCCATATATTTGACCTCTATTTTTTCAAAGAAAATCCAAGTTTTTATGACTACTAACGATTATATGGTTTTTGCCGGTGGTTCAAATATTCCACTTGCAGAAAAAATTGTTTCCAGGATTGGGAAACCACTGGGAATGATTGAATTAAAGAGGTTCAGAGATGGTGAGATTTGGGTTAAGTATGGAGAAAATATACGCGGATTGGATGTTTTCATTATTCAGTCAACCAATCCACCGGCAGATAACTGGATGGAATTATTGATAATGATTGATGCTGCAAAGCGTGCATCAGCTAATACAATTACTGCTGTTATTCCATATTTTGGTTATGCAAGGCAAGATCGAAAAGATCAACCGAGGGTTGCCATAACAGCAAAGCTGATGGCCAATCTACTTACATTTGCAGGAGCGAGTCGGATTGTAACCATGGATTTACATGCCGCACAAATCCAGGGATATTTTGATATTCCATTTGATCACCTTTATGGATCGTCAGTTTTCAGAGACAGGATTGAAATGGTTAAAAAGAATCTTGTTGTGGTCTCACCTGATGTTGGAGGTATAAAGATTGCCAGAGCTTATGCTAAAATGCTGGATTGCAGCCTGGTTGTTATCGATAAACGAAGACCAAAACAAAATATTGCGGAAGTTATGAATATAATTGGTGATGTTGAAGGAAAAGATATTTTGATTGTTGATGATCTCATTGATACTGCCGGAACATTTGTTGGAGCAATTGAAGCATTAAAAGAAAAAGGTGCTCTGGATATTTATGGTGCAATTACGCATGCGGTTCTCTCAGGTAACGCTTTGGAAAGAATAAGTAATTCTAATGTTACAAAGTTGTATGTAACTGATTCAATAAATATTGAAGGAATCGAGCAGGCAAAGAAAATACAGGTAATCACTTCTGCTGAATTATTTTCAGAAGCAATTCGCAGAACGTATCACAACGAATCTATTAGTTCATTATTTAATATCGATAAAGGTTAACAGGAGTTGTAGCCAAAATGGAAAAAACAAAGTTAAAAGCGTCGGAAAGAAAAGATCTTACAAAATCTGGAACAAAAAAAATACGAAAAGAAGGTTTAATACCGGGAGTATTTTATTCAAAGACTAATAAGCCAATTCATATAGATGTAGTTGATAAGGAAATTAATTCTCTTGTCTTTACTACTAAAACTCACCTGATTTCTCTTGAGTTAGAGGGGCACGATGAGTATGAATGTATTATTAAGGATATTCAGTTTAATCCTGTAACCGATAAAGTAATTCATTTTGATTTGCTTGGTTTAACAAAAGGTGAAAAAATTATACTTGAAATTCCACTTCAACTGGTTGGGGCTTCAATTGGCGTTAAAGAAGGTGGAGTTATTCAGCATGTTTTGCACAAAGTTGAAGTTGAGTGTTTACCCAGAAACATCCCCGAACATATAGTTGTTGATGTATCAGGTTTAAAACTTGGAGATTCATTTCACATCGGCGATTTGAATTATGATGATATAGAGTTTATGGTTCCTAAAGAATCTCTTATAGTTCAGGTTACTCATCCTAAAGTAAAAGAAGAAGAAGCACCTACAGAAGAAGAAGCTGTTGGTGAAGAACCAATGGAACCTGAAGTAATATCAAAAGGTAAGCAAGAGGAAGAAGTAGAAGAATAAATTCCTGTCTGCTTTGCGTGTTATATTTGGAATAGGAAATCCCGGCATTAGGTATGAATTTACCAGGCATAATGCCGGATTTTTATTGTTGGATTATTTTGCAAAAAAGAAATCGATAAACTTTAAAGAAGCAGCTGGTGATTATTTAGAAGCTATAGGTAAGATAGGTGATAAAAATTTCACGCTTATTAAACCTGTAACTTACGTGAACAATAGTGGCATATCTGCCAGACAGATTTTTGAAAAGTATAGCTTATTACCTGAAGAGTGCCTCGTTGTGTGTGATGATACGAATTTAAAAAATTATGATTTTAGAGTGCGGCTGTCAGGGGGAGATGGAGGGCATAACGGATTAAGTTCTATTATCTATCATCTGATGACGGAACAATTTCCAAGAATTAGAATTGGTATTGGTACCAATCCCCCGGATATGGTATTATCCGATTATGTGCTTTCCGAATTTTCAAAAAGTGAACTACAAGAATATCAAACAACTTTTAGCAAATGTGCTTTTCTTATTGAAGAGTTTATAGTTGGCGGTAGCAAAAAGATGCTCGAAGCTAACAGTGTTTTAGTGAAATCAGAAAATCCAAATAATTCAAACCAATAAACTAGAGAGAAAATTATGCCATCATACTTTTATATTATTCCTTTCTTTGGAGTGATTGCACTTTTATTTACTTTCTTTTAAATCTGCCTGGATAAATAAAAAAGATCCTGGTACAGATAAAATGCAGAAAATTGCCAATCATATCTCTGAAGGTGCGATGGCATTTCTCAAATCTGAATATAAAGTACTTTCGATTTTTGTAATTTGCGTTGCAATACTTCTTGCAGTTTCTGCTGATCCTAATGACTCATCACCATTTGTTGCTGTTTCATTTATAGTTGGTGCTCTCTGTTCTGCATTAGCGGGATTCATAGGAATGAGAGTTGCAACGAAAGCGAACGTAAGAACTACCAATGCTGCGAGAAGTAGTCTTGGCAAAGCTTTGGAAGTTGCATTTGCAGGCGGCTCCGTTATGGGCTTAGCTGTTGTTGGTTTGGGAGTGCTTGGTCTTGGAACTCTTTTCATTATTTATGGGGATATGTTTGGTGTTGGAGATGTAACCAATCTTCACAAAGTAATTACCATCATAACCGGATTTTCTTTTGGTGCATCATCAATTGCACTATTTGCACGTGTAGGCGGTGGAATTTATACCAAAGCTGCAGATGTCGGAGCTGATCTTGTTGGAAAAGTTGAAGCTGGAATTCCTGAAGACCATCCATTAAATCCCGCTACTATTGCTGATAATGTTGGTGATAACGTTGGTGACGTTGCCGGAATGGGTGCAGATCTTTTTGAATCTTATGTCGGTTCTATTGTTGGAACAATGGTGCTTGGAGCTGCTTTCTTTGGGCTTCCTGAATTTGCCGGAAATTTTAATGGGCTTGGTGCAATCCTTCTTCCTCTTGCTATAGCTTCTGCAGGAATTATTATGTCAATCCTGGGAACTTTATTTGTAAGAGTTAAAGAAGGTGGAGATCCTCAGAAAGCGTTGAATATGGGCGAATTTGGATCTTCATTATTTATGATAATCGCTTTGTATTTTATCATTGATTGGATATTACCTTCTCAATGGACTTTTGATGATCCATTGTATGGAACTTCATATACAATAACTTCACTTAATATATTCTTTGCAACTGTAATTGGGTTGGTAGCCGGTGTGCTAATCGGCATTATTACAGAGTACTTCACTGGATATGGAAAAGCTCCTGTAAAATCCATTGCAAAACAATCTTTAACGGGTTCTGCTACAAATATCATTGCCGGATTAAGCAATGGTATGTTTTCAACAGCTTTGCCTATACTAATAATCGCTGCTTCAATTATTGCTGCGTTTTATTTTGGTGGTCTGTATGGAATTGCAATCGCTGCAGTTGGAATGCTCTCCAACACAGGAATTCAATTAGCGGTAGATGCTTATGGACCAATCTCGGATAATTCCGGGGGTATTGCAGAAATGTCAAATCTTCCAAAAGAGGTAAGAGAAAGAACAGATAAACTTGATGCAGTTGGAAATACTACTGCAGCAATTGGAAAAGGATTTGCGATTGGTTCGGCAGCACTAACAGCTCTTGCTCTTTTTGGTGCCTTTATGACATCGGCAAATATTAAATCAATTGATATTTCAAAAGCAGATGTAATGGCTGGTTTATTTGTTGGTGGAATGCTTCCATTTTTATTTTCAGCTTTGGCAATGAGTGCTGTTGGAAAAGCGGCTATGGCTATGATTGAAGAAGTTAGGAGACAGTTTAAAAATATTCCTGCCTTAACAAGAGCACTCGAAATAATGAAAAAGTATAATGGGAAGGAACAATCAGAATGGTCAGAGCAAGATATTAAGATATTTGATGAAGCAGATGGTGTTGCTGAATATGGAAAATGCGTTGAGATCTCGACCCAGGCTGCAATAAAGAAAATGGTTGTACCTGGATTATTAGCAGTGTCAGCACCAGTTATTGTAGGTTTTAGCGGTGGTGCAGAAATGCTTGGTGGTCTTTTAGCAGGAGTTACTGTTACAGGAGTTTTAATGGCTATATTTCAGTCTAATGCTGGTGGGGCCTGGGATAATGCTAAAAAGATGTTTGAAAGCGGTTTTGAAGTAAATGGCGAAAAATACTTCAAGGGTTCAGATCCTCATAAAGCCGCAGTTGTTGGTGATACTGTTGGTGATCCATTTAAGGATACTTCCGGGCCATCCTTGAATATTTTGATCAAATTAATGGCAGTAATTTCACTTGTTATTGCGCCATTAATTAAATAAATTTGTTGCCCAAAAGATTTTATTTTAATAACCCTGCTTCCTGCAGAAATATTGCAAGAGGCCATTAGTCCATAGGGAGGTAATTTTTAGATGGATAAACGTGTTTACGAAAGTGCTATTCTTATTAATGCAGCACTCGATGATGAAGCGATAAAAAATATTATCGAAAGAGTTAAAGAAACCATTACTACTAATGGCGGAGAAATTCTGGAAATTGATGACTGGGGAAGAAAAAGACTTGCCTACCAGGTGAAAAAAAGCAAAATTGGTTATTACGCAATTTTCAGATTTAATTCCTTACCTGATCTCGTACCCAAGCTTGAAAGATATTACCAGTTAGATGAAACTATTTTAAGGTATCTAACTATCAGTCTGTCAAAAGACGCTCTCGAACAAATTGAAATTGATAAAGCTCTGTTGCCTCAATTAGTTGAAGAAGTGGAACAAATACCCGTGGTGCCCCCAGAAGCTGATGAGGATGATGAAGAGACTCCCGCAACTCCCGAAACAGACGTATAAACATTAACTAATGATAGTATGGAGGATTAAACCATGGCCGATTTGAAAATGCCGGAAATAAATTATGTGATAGTAGCCGGCAATTTAACTAAAGACCCGATCTTCAGAGAAACTACTAACAAAACACCAGTTGTGAATTTCTCTTTAGCCTCAAACAGAAGATTTAAAGATAGCTCGAACCAGTGGCAGGAGGATGTTTGCTACGTAGGAATTGTTGCATGGAATAAGCTTGCAGATAGCTGCAGAGAAAGACTAAAAAAAGGCTCCGCTGTTTTAGTTGATGGTGAATTGCAGAGCAGAACCTGGAAAACTGATGATGGCCATAACAGAAGTATCGTTGAAATAAAGGCTCGAAGAATTCAGTTCCTTAATAAACGCGGCAAATTTGTTGATGCAGAAACACCAAACAATGAAGAGAATAATTCAGTAGCTATCGAAGAAAACGATGCTGATTACACTGAAGACTCTTTTGATAAATTTCTCTCCGATGAAGAATCAAACCTTATGAAGGATAAATAATTATGATGACGCAAAAAAAAGAAATAAGGACAAAAAAGATTTGTCGCTTTACACAGGCAAAAATTAAATACATTGATTATAAGAATGTAAAGCTGATTCAAAAATTTGTCTCTGAGCAGGGTAGGATTATACCCAAAAGAATTACCGGAACCAGCTCTAAGTATCAACGGCAGCTTGCAATTGCTGTTAAGAGAGCACGGCATATGGCCTTACTTCCATATGTTTCAGAAAGTATTAGATAGAATTTAAAAGGAGTAAAGATGAAAGTAATATTAAGGCAAAATTATGAGCCGCTTGGTCAGGTAGGAGATGTTGTTGAAGTTAAAGATGGTTACGCACAGAATTTTCTGCTACCAAGAAAGATTGCCTACATTGCTCTTAATGGAAATTTAAGAGCACTTGAAGAAGAGAAAAAAGCAGTTATCAAAAAAGCTAAGCACGAATTACAGGCATCAGAAAATCTTGCTACCGAATTAGAAAAAGTTTCAATTACTATTCCTGTTCAGGTTGGTGAAGAAGATAAAATTTTCGGAGCCGTCACATCTCAAATGATTGCTGACAGTCTTAAAGAAAAAGGATATGAAATTGATAAAAGAAAAATTGAAATCGAGGAAGCGATAAAGACTCTTGGAATTTACAGTGTGAATATAAAATTACATCCAAGCGTAGGTGCCAAAGTTAAGGTATGGGTTGTAAGAGAATAAAATGTTCAGAATATTAATTAAAAAAGGGAAGCATATAGCTTCCCTTTTTGTTTTAAATATTTTATTAATCTTAATTAACTTTTAATTTCTTCTCTCTTATCATCTTAGCAAGGTCAGCAGTTCCATTTTTACTTATGGTCCTCAAAGCTTTAGCTGATAATTTAACAGTAACCTCACGGTTTAATTCCTGAATCCAGATTTTCTTCTTCTGCAAATTTGGTAAAAATCTTCTTTTAGTCTTATTATGAGCATGAGAAATGCTGCTACCGGATCGTGGCCCAACTCCAGAGACCTGACATTTTCTAGCCATTATATAACTCCTTTAAAATCAAAAACTGTAAAATTTTGAACACGAAATATAAAGATTTTTAACTTAAACAAAAGGATAATCAGACTGCTTTTTTGTACTAATAATAGGCTTTTGAAAGTTTACTTTTCAGTTGAAAATTTCAATCATAATTCTATCTTAGCAGTAGTAATTTATATCTTATACGCAATAATTTACGACCGAAATATATGAGGTTATTTAATGGACTATTTTGAATTACATCCTGTAAATCCTGAACTTAGATTTATTAACAAAGCAATAAATATACTGAAGGAGGGTGGAGTGATAATCTACCCGACTGATACAGTTTATGGAATTGGCTGCGATATCTTTAATAAAGAAGCACTCGACAGAGTTAAGCAAATCAAGAGTAATCCCGACATTAAACTACTAAGTTTCATCTGTCCCAATTTAAAAGATATTGCAAAGTATGCCAGAGTATCGGATTACGCTTATAAAACTATGAAGCGTTTATTACCTGGTCCATACACTTTTATTTTACCTGCAGCCAAAAATGTTCCTAAAAAATTGTGGAGCAAAAGGAAGACTGTTGGAATAAGAATTCCGAATCACAGAGTTGCATTGAAGATTGTTCAAGGATTAGGTAATCCAATTGTTAGCACAAGTACAACAACTCGGAAAGGTGAATTACTAGTTGATCCACTTGAAATTAGATCTGTATTTGATTTCCAGGTTGATTTAATGCTTGCGTCAGATAAAATTAGCGGAAATCCATCCAGCGTAATTGATTTGAGTGGGGAAGAACCTGTTATAGTCCGCGAAGGGGCCGGGGACATAACAATTTTTCTTAACTATTTTTCTTTTCGCACTACTTGTGTTGAAGATGCTTGGGCTAGTGGTGTTAGAATTACTTGATTAATATTTACGTTTGTAGGTCTTGTTGAACAGAATAATACTGTCTCAGCAACATCCTTTGGCTGTTAGTGGTTCTAATCCCCGTATAAACTTTTTTGGCGCGTTTCTTATCCCCTCTGAATCTTACTTGGCTGAATTCCGTTTCAACCATACCAGGATCAACACTTGTTACTTTAATTCCCTTATCCAGCACATCCTACCTTGTAGATTGACTTAAGAGCCTTCACAGCAAACTTTGTAGCAGCATAAACATTTCCGGCTGGATAAACATCGTGTCCCGCAGTTGAACCAATGTTTATTACGTGTCCTTTTTTTCTTTTGACCATTAACGCAAGAACGTGTCGGGTAACAAATACCAAACCTTTGATATTTGTATCTATCATTTCATCCCAGTCTTCTTTTTTTCCCTCCTATATTTTATCCAGTCCGCGGGAAAGCCCGGCGTTGTTAATGAGAATATCAATTTTCTTCCAGTTATTCTCTAATGAATTAATTGCTTTCTGCACCTGGTTATAATCTCTTACATCCAGCTTAATACATTTTATTTTAATTCCATTTTCTTTTTCTAATTTCGTAGCAAGAGTTTTCAGGCGGTCTAATTCTTCTTGCTGATAAAATTAAGTTTGATTTTTCTTTTGCGAAGATTTCAGCACAGGCTTTGCCTATTCCTGATGAAGCTCCTGTGATGAAAGTAATTTTTCCTTTTAATAAACTCATTAAATAATACTCTAAATATGAAAGATGTTTATGGCAAAGTTAAAAATATTTGAAATGAAAATTAATTGTGAGTAGATATATTGTAAAAAGAATTAGTTTAAGACTCCCTCAATTACGTAGCCACACTTATTGCATTTTCCGTCAATTATTTTATTTGATATTACCGAATGCCAATCTCTCTTAATCAATTTTTCTTTGCAATTTGGGCAGTATGTGGTTTGTCCTTCTTTGTTATGAACATTACCGACGTAACAATATTTTATTCCCGAATCGACTGCAATTTTTCTTGCATTTGTCAAAGTTTTTTCAGGAGTTCTTTCTTTATCCATCATCTTAAAATCAGGATGGAAGGCAGTAAAATGGAGTGGAACACTGTCACTAAGATTCTTTAATATCCAATCGCATTCCTGTTTAATCTCTTCGGTAGAATCATTTTCATCTGGAATAAGGAGAGTAGTAATTTCAAACCAAACATCTGTTTCATTCTTCAACCAGATGAGAGTATCCAGTACATCATTGAGATGTGAGTAAGTATTCTTCCAATAAAATCTTTCTGTGAATCCTTTAAGATCAACATTTGCTGCATCAATATATTTGTAAACATCTTTTCGAGCCTCTTTATCAATATATCCTGCAGTAACCATTACTGATTTAATTCCTTCTTCGCGTGCAATCTTCGAAATATCAATTACATATTCACCAAAAATAGTCGGATCGTTGTAAGTAAAGGCGATGGAAGGTGTGCCGTTACTTTTTGCAAGAGCAACAACTCCTTCCGGCGAAACATCAAGGGAATTATCATCATCCAGTTTAGCTTTGCTCATTGACCAATTCTGGCAAAACTTGCAGCCGAGGTTACAGCCTGCTGTTCCAAAGCTTAAAATTGTTGAGCCGGGAAGAAAATGATTCAGTGGTTTTTTTTCAATTGGATCAATTGCAAATCCAGTTGGTCTGCCGTAACCAATTGAATAAAGTTTTCCATCGATATTCTGTCTGATATAACAAAAGCCGGGTTGTCCATCTCCTATTTTACAATATCGTGGACAGAGTGTGCAGAGAATTTTGTCATCTATCTGTTGGCTCCCACCATTTTGCTAAAACTTTATTCATCGCAATTCATATTGAAACTAAAATTACATTACTTCGAAATGAAGAAAATCACTTCTGCCTTTTTCAGAGAATGGCGCGCGAGATAAAAATATAACAAGGTCACCTTTATTAACGAGTCCTGCACTAAGTATTAGATTTTTTGCTTCTTCAATTGCAGCATGCTGTTTATCAATTTTATCAATAAATAGTGAATTGACTCCCCAGCGGAGACATAAATTATTCATTGTATCAAAGCTATCAGAAATAGCAATAATTTTTGCTCCCGGGCGAAATTTAGCTAAGCCGCGTGCTGCTCTTCCTTTGTAAGTGAAAACTACAATAGCATTTGCTTTTATCTGTTCAGCAACAGAAGTAATTCCTTTAAGAACAGAGTCGAATAAATTTTCTTCAAAAGCTTCGGGAATCTGAAATTTGATATTTTCATTTTGCATAATATGTTGTTCAGCATTGATTACAATCTCGTGCATCATTTTAACTGTTTCAAAAGGATGTTTGCCAACAGAAGTTTCGCCGCTAAGCATTACAACATCGGTCCCGTCCCAAACAGCATTTGCAACATCAGCAGCTTCAGCGCGGGTTGGTATTGGTGAATTGATCATTGACTCTAACATTTGAGTTGCTGTTATAACCAGCTTACCGGTTTCATTACATTTTTTAATTATTTCTTTTTGAATGACTGGCACTTTAGCAGGTGACAGTTCAACACCAAGATCGCCGCGTGCAACCATAATTCCATCGGCAGCATTGAGGATAGAATCAAAATCATTAATTGCTTCTTTCTTTTCAATCTTTGCAATTACTGGAGTGGATTTTCCCTTTTTATCAAGCCATTCTTTTAATTGATGAATATCATCTGCACTCCTAACGAAGGAAAGTGCTAAATAGTCAACTGGTTTATCCAAAAGAAAATTCAGATCTTCAAAATCTTTTTCTGTGAGTGATGGAGTCGACAGTTTCATCCCGGGCAGATTCATTCCCTTCCGAGGAGAAAGAATTCCACCGTTTTCAATTTCACAAATAATTGAACCTTCTTTCTTCTTAATAATTTTTAATCTGATCAAACCATCGTTTATTAGTATTAAATCACCTACTTCAGCATCTCCCTGCAAATTTTTGTATGATGTGGATATGATATTTTCATCCCCAATAATATCTTCTGTTGTGATTTCGATCTGTTTACCAGAGTAGATTTCAATTTGAGGTTGCTTTAATTCGCCTATTCTGATTTTTGGACCTTGAAGATCTGCGAGAATCGCAAGTGATGAATTTAATTCAGTCCTTGCCGAGTGAATATTTTCAAAAAGTGATGAATAGAAATCGTAACTACCGTGAGACATATTCAGCCGTACTGCATTAACACCGGCAGAAATTAAATTTTTAATGCTTTCAACACTTGATGTCTGTGGGCCAAGTGTTGCAAGTATTTTAGTTTTACATGAATTACTTAACAAACTTTTTACTTTCTCCTCTTTTTACGGGCTGGTCTGGAGTCTTCATCCTTGATTGCACGGGATTTTTTATACATCTCCTTTAGCTTTTGTTCAACTAGATCGAATACGGAATTTTTTTCATAACCTTTTGGAGTTTTCTTTCCTGCCTTCACACCGGTTAAAATTTCTATGCCTTCCTCTACTCGGGTAATCGCATAAATATGAAATTGTTTGTTGTTTACTGCTTCAATCACTTCTTCGCTTAACATTAAGTCTTTTACATTTTGAATTGGAATAATTACGCCCTGTTTACCGGTAAGACCCTCATGCTGTGCAGACCTCGAAAAATCCTTTAATCTTTTCATTTACACCACCGATTGGCTGCACATCACCTTTTTGATTTAACGAGCCAGTTACTGCTATTCCTTGTTTAATAGGCAATCCGGAAAGAGTTGAGAGTAACGCATAAATTTCTGCGCAAGAAGCACTATCGCCATCAACAGTTCCATAAGATTGTTCAAATACCAGGTTCACATTAAAGGCAAGAGGAATATCCTGTCCAAAAGTTTCTTTGAAGTAACCAGAGATTATCAGGACTCCTTTGTTATAATGTCTGCCGCTCATCCCGGCTTCACGTTCAACATTTATAATATTTCCACTGCCGAGCGAAACGGTTGCTGTTATTCTTGTTGGTCTTCCAAAGGAATAAAAATCTGCTTCATAAACTGCAAGCCCGTTTATCTGACCTATTCGATTCGCCGGTTGTATCCATAAGGAAGGTGCCTTCCTCATACATCTCGGAAATTTTGGACTCCAGCATTCCATGACGATTAATAGCATTTTCATACGCTTTCTTTACATGGTCTGCCGTTATTACATCAAAGCCATCATCAATTGCCCAGAAGTTTGCTTCTCGGGCAATGTCAGCTATTTTGGAAAAGCGTGTTGTTAATTTGTTCTTCTTTCCTGTGAATGTTGCTGCTAATTCCATAAGATAAGCAATAGCACTATTATCAAACTCTTTAAGCTTTTCTTTTTTAATTATTTTTTTAACAACACGTGCATATTCTGTTAGCACTTTGTCCGATCGTTTTATTTCATAATCAAAGTCAGCTTTCACTTTAAACATCTTTTTAAAGTCGTACTCGTACCCAGAAAGTAATGAGTAAACGTGCTGGTTTCCAATCAATATTACTTTTAGTTCGATATCAATTGGTTCTGGTTTTAGGGTTGAGGTCGACATCTGAAAAACAGTTGGTGAATCCTGAAACTCAATTTTATTGTAAGTCAAAACTCGCTTTAAAGTTTTCCAAACGCCCGGTTCTTCAAACAGGTGCATAACATTCAGAACGATGTAACCGCCGTTTGCTCTTAAAAGTGAGCCAGATTTAATATTTGTGAAGTCACTGAAAAAACTTCCTTTTCCGTCATTGATTCTTTCAATTGCACCAAAAAGATTTGAGTAAGTTGGAGAAGTTTCAATAATAATCGGACATTCATTCGTATCTGAATTATCCATTATAATATTTACATTGTATTCTTTGAAGTAATCAATGACAAATCCTTCTTCAGTAGTTTCTCCGACTGGCTTTGCCCCTTTGAAAATTTGGATATTTTCTAAAATATTTTTTTCTACCTGTTCAAGGTAGTTCATTACTTTCGGTTCATTGTATCTTTCCTTCAGGTTATCGATTATTCCCTTTACAACATCTACGATGCTTCCTCTTTCAAGAGCCTGCAGTTTTTCCTGGAACTCTTCGCTGGTCTTCAATCCCTTCTTGAATAATATCTGAAGTTCCTGCTGATGATCATTATATTTTTTCACCAGCTCCTGAGCTTCTTCCTTTGTTATGTTCCCTTGCTCAACCTGTTCGTTCAACTGAAATACGGGTACTGGTTTTTCTTTAATGATCGGCATTATATCGGGACGGGCAATTTCTCCCATTTTAACCTGACCAAGAGAGAATCCGACTTTTTTCATCTTTACATCAAACTCCTGCATCAAATCCTGCTCGCGCTGAGTATAATCGGAAACAATTTTTTTCTTTCTTTCCAGATAATCTTCACTCTCAAGTGCCTGCGGTATTTTTCTCTTCAATATTTCAATTGCGTGAATCAGATTTTTCCTGAATACTTTTGCTTTCCCTTTTGGAAATTTCAAAAGAGTTGGTCTGTCAGGATCTTTGAAATTATTCACATATGCATAATCAAAAAGTGGTGGACAATCTGCTCCTATGGTCTCAAGCATTTGCTTCACTGTTGTCGCTTTTCCAGAACCGGACATACCGCAGATAAAAATATTGTATCCCGGAGCTCTCATTTCAACTCCCAGTCTCATTGCTTTTAATGCCCGTTCCTGGCCGAGAATTCCCTCAAGTGGTTTTAATTCCACTGATGAATCGATTTCTAGAATTTCCGGGTCACATTTCCATCTTAAATCTTCGGGGGAAAGTTCTTTGTGTTTTGGAGCTTTAGGATATGCCATTTTTTTTGCCATCATTGTTTGAAATTGGTTGGTTTTTTACGATATATGATTGTAAAATCTTGTATCAAAATGTAATTATTATTGTTGCTAATATCAAAGAAAGTAAACTGCGCGTGAATACTGAAATAATTGAAAAAGCCAGAAGCTATTTTCCTTATTTGAAGAATGAAATTATCTATTTCAATCATGCATCAACAGGTCCCATCAGCATAAAAGTAAAAGATAGAATAGAATCTTTTCTGAAAGAAAGAAGCGAGGAGAAGATTGATGATTACTATGCATTCAAAGATGTTGCCGAAGAAACAAGAGCAATGATTGGAGAAATGATCAATTGCAACGAAGATAGAATCGCTTTTCTTGATAATACTACTAATGGAATTATCTGGCTTGCGCAGGGAATTGATTGGAAAGCAGGAGACAGAATTATTCTAAATGATGTTGAATTTCCTGCCAATGTTTATCCCTTCCTTCAACTAAAAGAAAAGGGAGTTGAAATTGATTTTATTAAATCGAAGAATGGATTTGTTACTGCGGAGGAAGTAATTGAATACTATTAAACCAAGTACGAAACTCATTTCAATCAGTTTTGTGCAGTTTTTATCCGGCTACAGAATTGATCTTGAAAAAATTGGAAAGGTCTGCAAAGAAAAGGGAATCATCTTTTCGATTGATTCAATTCAGGGTTTAGGTGCAGTCAGATTGGATGTTGAAAAGTGCAATATTGATTTTCTTGCAAACGGAACTCAAAAATGGATGCTGGGTTTGCAGGGATTGGCTTTTATTTATGTGAGAAAAGAATTGCAGGAAAAAATGAAGTTGGCTCCGATAGGCTGGCTTGCAGTAAAGGATGCCTGGAATCTGCTGAACTTTGATCTCACCACGAAAGAAACTGCGGAAAGATTTCAGCCGGGAACATTGAATAATCTCGGTATTTATGCATTTAATTCTTCGATGAAATTATTTAAAGAGTTTGGCTTTGATGAAATTGAAAAACAGGTATTGAGCAACTCAAAATATTTTATTGAGAAGCTTGAAAAAATTGGGTATAGATCACCATTACAGAACTTGCCGGAAAAGCATTTATCTGGAATAGTAAGCTTTAAAAGTGAAAATGCGCAAAAGATATTTGATATTCTCAGCCAGAAAAAAATAGTTTGCTCATTACGTGAAGGATATATTAGATTTGCACCACATTTCTACAATACGAAGCAAGAGATTGATTTAGTGGTTGATACGATGAAAAATATTTGAAATTTTAACTTAAATTGAAAAACAAAAAACGGGAAAAAAGCATGAACATTTTTGGAAAAATTTTATCTGCAAGAACTATTCTATTGAGCTTATTGTTAATTGGAATTTTATCAATTGATAGTTATTCGCAGAAGAAAGAAGAAGTTAGAATAAGTCCGAAAGCCGCTGTTGAGCAGACAGTCGGATTTACAAAAATTACGATTGATTACAGCCGACCGGGAGTAAAAGGAAGAACAATCTGGGGAGGATCTTGTTCCTTATAATGTAGTCTGGCGGGCAGGTGCAAACGAAGCCACAAAAATTACTTTTAGTACTGATGTGAAAATAAACGGTAAAAAACTTAAAGCTGGCAGCTACGGTTTCTTTACTATTCCAACTACAAAAAACTGGACGCTAATTTTTAACAAAGTAGCTGACCAATGGGGTGCATTTGAATACAACGATGTTGAAGATGCTCTGCGCATTGAAGTTACTCCAGAAAAAGAAAATAACTGCTGGCAGGAATGGCTTGCTTACACATTTACAAAAACTTCTGATAATACCGCCGTTATATCGACTTGAATGGGAAAAATTAAAAGTGCCGTTTACTGTTGAGGTGGAGATTTAATTATGTTACGAATCCGTGACAGCATAATCATACCAACTTCTATTAATCCTTTACCAAGGTGATTACCACAAATTACTACCATATTTTCTTTAACGGTCTACTCTTGAATAGCCTTTGTCATTTGGTATGTTTAACATTTGCCAACTCATTCCATTGAAGTGAAAAATACTCCCATTATCACCAACAATAAAAATATCATTTAATCCATTCCCTCTTACTGAGTTAGTTGCACCGGGATATAAATTTATATCCTCCCACTTACCAAACTTGTTAACAAAGTTACCTTCACCACATACATATAAAATATTTTCGTTCGGTGCCCAGGCTGAATTGAGTCTTACATCTCTTTTCCAGGAAACGGAATCAACATTCTGATTTATAATCTTTTAATATTTTTTTATCCCCTGGGACAAAGAATGAAGATACTGGACAATAAAGAATTGTATTGTTTTCATTCGAAATAACTCCCCAAGCATCGTTTATTCTTGTTTGTGTCCCACTTATAATCTCATCCCAAGAGACTTCCATTGTAATGTGCAATGTTTCCACTAAACTTACCGACTACATAGAAATCATTGTTACTTTCTACCCCACAGTTTATTGATTTGGTAAGGACCATAAATATCAGTTCGAATGGCTAAACAGTATAATAGTTGACTTGAATTCCATGTTTGAAGACCATTAGCCATTAATATCAGATCTCGTTGAATCTTATACAATATACTGACTGAATTCGGATTCTAAATATCAGAACCTGCTATATGGTGTAAATTGTATGATCCACATCAGTTGAATAATATCCTTCTAATTCATCTTTCCCATCCCAAACTGTCAACATTATACGTTTTCGGATCAGGTTTGCCCTAAGCTGGAATCATTAATATAAATCTCACCAACTGACCAAATATTATTTTCATCTACTAATCGATACATCCCATAAGAAAACTTGCATCGTGTTCTCCAAATTCAAAGGATTGCCAGGTAAAATTGTGACTTGTGGTGTCCATTGTCGTAATGGTAAGTTCATTGCTGCTTACTTGATTCTGGATATTGGTAAGCTTGATAATGGTATAAGTTTGTTTGGGTAAAAGAGAATCAATATAAAGTAGCGTGTCACCAGTAATGAGATTTAATATTTAGATTCATGTCGCCACTCGATTAGTTCTGTTTTAAGTGTTATAGGTTGCTGGCAGTTGGAGGTTCGTTGTTATTAAAGTTATCCACGTTTCTGTGCAGGAAACTTCTTCTAGTTTCAATGAGAGATTACTATTAATTGGCGGTTCATTTGTATCGCATTGGATAAAAATAATAAATTGTAAATAAAGTCCAAAAATCCAATAATATAATATTTTCACTTAACAATTAATCTACAGCTTCTGACACAGGTTCAGATATCATTACTTCTAATAATCTTTAACAACTCTTCTGTTTTCTCTTTCATCAGTTTTTCATCGCCTCGGCTTTCAACATTCAATCGTAAAATTGGTTCAGTGTTGCTCATTCTTAAATTAAATCTCCAATTTGGATATTCAATTGAAACTCCATCAAGATGATCAATCTTTCCATCAGAATATTTCTTTTCTATCTCTTTTATTTTTCCTGCAGGATCATCAATCGTTGAATTAATTTCTCCTGAGCAAGGATAATCTGCAATCATTTCATCAACCAATTGTGCAAGTGTTTTCTTTTCTTCCGACATCAATTGAAGAATTAAAAGGAAAGGAATCATTCCGCTGTCGCTGTAAGCATTATCCCTGAAATAATGATGAGCAGACATTTCTCCACCGTAAATTGAATTTACTTCTCTCATTTTCTGTTTTATGAATGCGTGCCCGCTTTTTGAAACAACTGCTTTTCCACCAAACTTTTCAACAACTTCTACAGTATTCCAGACAAGTCTCGGATCGTGAACAATTTTTTCTCCGGGATTCTTTTTGAGAATTGATTTTGCCAGCAATCCGACAATGTAATAACCCTCAATAAAATTTCCTTTTTCATCAAAGAAGAAACATCTGTCATAATCGCCATCCCACGCAACTCCAAGATCTGCATTTTCTTTTTTTATTGCTTCGATTGTTGATTTTCTGTTCTCTTCCAGCATTGGATTCGGAACTCCATTCGGGAAATTTCCATCAGGATTATTGAAATATTTTTATCATTTTTATTGGCAGCTTTGGTTCAAGTGTCATCAAGTGAAAGACCTGCGCAACCGTTACCGGCATTCACCACAACTTTTAATGGATTTATTTTTTTAGCATCATAAAACTTTGAAAGGTTATTGATGAAATCTTTCATAACATCTTTTTTAGTCACGGAACCTTTCACTTTACTAATTTCACCGAGATCATTATTGACAATCATTTTTTCAACTTCATTCAGACCTGAATCATATCCAACGGGAACAGATCCTTTGCCGACAAATTTCATCCCGTTGTATTCGGGAGGATTGTGACTTGCAGTTATCATTATTCCACCGTCAGCATCAAAATGAGGAGTAGAAAAGTAAATCATTTCTGTGCCGCAAAGCCCGATATCAATTACATCCACACCGCTATCAGTTAAGCCATTCTTCAAAGCTTCAGATATTTCAATTGATGATTTTCTTATATCGTAGCCAATAACAATTTTTTTGGCGCCAAGAAATTTTGAAAAGGCTCTGCCAATCTTGTATGCCAGTTCATTATTCAATTCTGATGGGACTTTTCCCCGTACATCATAAGCCTTAAAGCCTGCTATTTTACTCATTATTTCTCCATTTATAGCGTTAAAGTGGATTAATTTTTCAAGTACAAAGATATGGATTTTTACGTCTGGAAGATTCATATATATTTCGAATCGTGTGCAGGAAAAATAAGGGGAAGGAAAAATTTTTGGGAGAAAAATTTTTTAGTGGAATTTTAACAATGAACTTACTACATTGGAGTTACAAAAATTGTGGAGAGCGTTATCGATACTAAAGATACTGTTAAGTGGCACTTCGCTAAATGCAACAACACTAAATGTAACTCAATATTCCTGGTAGATCCGGAAGAATCACAGGGAGAATTGGGCTACCTTTGTCCTGATTGCAGCAGGAAAACAACTTCATCACACATTGTGCAATGCTCAAGCTGTAAAACAGTTTTGAATTTTGTTCGTGCAGCACCGAGTGAAGAAAAAGTTGTTTTTAACGTGACCAAATGTTCACATTGCATCGGAACAATTGAAGATGAATGGGAAGTAGAACCTCTTTATTTCCCAGAATCCTACATTTAGTCTGAGCAGCTAAAAATAATTATTGCGAAGAAGTTCTTATATGAACCGGGTGGATAAAACCATCCGGTTTTTTTATTGCGTTCGGGAAAATTATTTCCTTTCTTGCAGGGGGATTTTCTCCGTAATTTTTAATCAATGTTCGAATATTTTTATATCCAGAAACAGGGAATAATATGAAGTTTGCTTCTGCCTCCTCCAGATTCTCAATTGCCATTACTTTTTTTATCCTCATTTTCTCACATTGCTTGTACTCTCAAGCACAGGATTGGATTGATCTCGATACAGTTAAAGCTGGAAAATTTGATATGGGGAAAATGTGGACATTCGAATATCCTCCCATAAATTATTTTGAAGAAGAATACGGTTTCACTCCAGATGAGAGCTGGTTTAAGCATGTTCAACTTGCAGCATTGAAATTTGCTGATTACTGCTCAGCATCATTTGTTTCTGAAGACGGTTTGATCATGACGAATCATCATTGTGCAAGAGAAAGTGTAACCGAAGTTTCTGGAGAGGGAGAAGATATTCATAAAAATGGTTTTATTGCCTGGAAACTTACCGATGAAAGACCTGTTCCCAATTTATTCGTTGAGCAATGCATCGGAATCGAAGACGTAACCGAAGAAATTCAAAATGCACTTGAAACTGCAAAATCTGATAGTGAACGTTTGGCGCTTGAATCAGAAAAAATAATTGAGATTGAAAACAGGTATCCAAACAATGAAGAAACTTTTGTGAAAGTTACTCCACTTTATTTTGGCGGAAAGTATTCACTTTATTTTTATAAGAGATATAACGATGTGAGACTTGTATTTGCACCAGAATCACAAGCCGGATATTTCGGTGGCGATTATGACAATTTCACTTATCCGCGTTACAATCTGGACTGTTCTTTCTTTCGTGTTTATGATAAAGACGGCAAGCCGTTAAAGGTTGATAATTTTTTCAAATGGAGTGAGAGTGGAGCAGAAGAAGGTGAGGTTGTTTTTGTTCCCGGTAATCCCGGTTCAACGAACAGGCTGAACACAGTTGCCCAACTTGAATATGCGAGAGATTACATCTATCCCCAAACAATTCAAATGCTGGAAGGCTTTATTAGTTTTATGGAGGCAATGATTCAGGAAGACACTAAATCATCTGCATACCTGAATGATCAACTGCTTAGTTATTATAACTCAAAGAAAGCTTACAGTGGAATGCTTGATGGTTTAAGGAATCCGGTTCTTCTGCAGAAGAAAAATGATTTTGAGAATAACCTGAAGGCGGAAGTCCAATCAAATGCTGAATTGAATGAAAAGTACGGAAGCCTATGGACAGACATTGAAAACGGGATGATTGAGATGGAAAAGTTAACAAGCGAACAATCTGCATTGTCGTATGATTCTTTTGATTCACCTGATTATTTTTCGATTGCCAGTCAGTTGATTCCCATTGCAATCGAGTATGATTTTTCAAAATCAGATACTAGCACAAATTATACTGATGAAGATCTGAAAGAATCAATCGATTTACTTATTCCTGATGATTTTGATTCTGATGAGAATAAGGAACTTTTAAATATTAAAATCGACCGGCTCTATGAAACATTTGGAGATGCTGAATTCATAAATAATTTCACCGGTGGCAAAAAGGGAGATGAAGCAGTAGAGTATATTCTTTCCCGCACAATATTAAATTCAGAAGAAAAAATGTTTGAGCTTGTAAAAGCCGGATCAGATTCTTTGCTGAACAGTGGCGATCCGTTTATTCAATATGTGGAGTATGTTGATGAGCGGAACGATATTATTTCTGCGCGTATTGATGAGATATCATTGAGGGAAATGACTTCTAATCAGAAACTTGGTGAAGTATTATTTGAGGTTTATGGAACCTCAATTCCTCCCGATGCAACCTTTACACTAAGAATATCGGATGGAATTGTAAAAGGATTTGCTTACAACGGAACAATTGCTCCACCGATTACTACATTTTATGGAATGCTTGACCGCTATTATTCATTCTAATGGAGAGTTTCCATTTGATTTAAGCGAACGCTGGCTGGATGCACCGGATGAATTTGATTTCTCAACTCCGTTTAATTTTGTTTCAACAAATGATGCAGTTGGAGGTAACTCTGGCAGCGCGATTATTAATAAAGATGCTGAAGTAGTTGGTGTAGCATTCGATGGAAATATTCAAAGTCTGTCCGGCGATTTTATTTACGATCCTGAGACAAACAGGTCGGTTGGTGTCCACTCTGCCGGAATGCTGGAAGCAATTCAATATTTGTACGAATTTGAAAGACTTGCGGAGGAATTAGGGTCTGGTCATATTGATGACTAGAATGATTACTAGCACAGAAACACCGAAAAACTACTCATAAATCACGATTGTGAACGACCTTGTTTTCAACCAGCCACATAAAAAAAAGTGATCGTCACACTTCGACTCGCTCAGTGCGACATTTCCCAACTAAAGGGTATAAACAAAGAAAAACTGGAGTGTTAAATACTGTGGAAGAGTATTTGTAAAAGTTAAACCATATTCTGCACCCACACCTAGTTTAAATCCATCAAGATCAAATCCCCTTATATCAAATCCTCCGTTGATAGAAATTACTATTCCGAATCCCCACGTATTTGTATCACTGAAGGTTCTGTCATTCAATGCAAGGAATCCAATCGCCTCTTCTAAAAAATATCTACCATCAAAATATTGTGTGGTAACACCCTTGAATGTTATGCCTTGCACCCAGGGGAAATATGGTTTCGTTACATTTGGAACTATCGCGTTAAAATCTTTCGCAAAGATGTATCCTAATCTTGGATATACTTCTTCAAAGAGAACTGTATTTGTTTCAATAAATAGTGATGTAGTTACTGAACCGACACGCGGAGAATTTCCCTTTATGTAACCACCACCAAGTGTTCCACCAACTGAAACTCTGAATTGAGCAATGGCACTGGATTGTAATGCTATGAATATTGCTGCAAACAGAAAAAACTTCTTTGTCAATGAAAATATTTTCAAGTAATTTTTGACAACTTTATTGAACAATTGTATCCAAATTATGAATAAATAAGGAGGAAATAAATGAAGCACACACTTTATAATTACAAAGCAATCGTAACCTCTGTCTACGACGGCGATACTTGCACAGTTGATATTGATCTTGGTCTTCATTCCTGGATTCGTGGGGAAAAATTAAGATTGCAAAGAATAAATGCACCTGAATTGAGAGGGAAAGAAAGACCTAAGGGTTTAAAGTCACGTGACTTTTTAAGAAGTAAAATCGAAGGGAAAGAAATTTTAATTGAGACTATTAAAGATAAAAAAGGGAAATATGGAAGGTACCTTGCTGAGATATGGCTGGAAGATAAACTAGGTAAATTTAAAAACATTAATGATTTGATCGTAAAGGAAGGATTTGCTAAGTATCAGAAATATTAATTTTATTTGTGATAATTGAATTGCTTGAGTTACAGGATTATAATTAAGTTTGATAAACAAAAAATTCTAATTTTAGAAAATGGATGTTGAAATACTTGCCCGTTTGCAATTTGCTTTTACCATAGCCTTCCATTACATATATCCTCCGTTGAGTATTGGTCTGGGTGTTATATTAGTAATTATGGAGGGGATGTACCTTAAAACTAAAAATCCGCTTTATGAGAAGATGACAAAATTCTGGGTGAAGGTTTTTGCTTTAACTTTTGCCATCGGTGTTGCAACCGGAATTGTAATGGAATTTGAATTTGGTACTAATTGGGCAAGTTACTCAAGGTATGTAGGAGATGTTTTCGGGAGTGCACTCGCCGCCGAAGGAATTTTTGCTTTTTTTCTTGAATCAGGATTTCTAGCAATACTTGTTTTTGGATGGGATAAAGTAAAACCACCCATGCATTTCTTCGCCACTTTAATGGTTTCGCTCGGCTCATGTTCAGCGCTGTCTGGATTGTTGTTGCAAACTCCTGGATGCAGACGCCTGCAGGTTTTCATATTGTAGGTGAAGGTTTAAATGCATGGGTGGTTTTACTTTATCCCATCCAAAAACAAGTATTGCAAGAAATCCTGATTAGAAAAAAAGCAAAAATTCCTTCGGCGGCGAGTGCACTCCCGAAAACATCTCCTACATACCTTGAGTAACTTGCCCAATTAGTACCAAATTCAAATTCCATTACAATTCCGGTTGCAACACCGACGGCAAAAGTTAAAGCAAAAACCTTCACCCAGAATTTTGTCATCTTCTCATAAAGCGGATTTTTAGTTTTAAGGTACATCCCCTCCATAATTACTAATATAACACCCAGACCAATACTCAACGGAGGATATATGTAATGGAAGGCTATGGTAAAAGCAAATTGCAAACGGGCAAGTATTTCAACATCCATTTTCTAAAATTAAAATTTTTTGTTTATCAAACTTAATTATAATCCTGTAACTCAAGCAGTTCAATTATCACAAATAAAATTTAATATTTCTGATACTTAGCAAATCCTTCTTTACGGTCAAATCATTAATGTTTTTAAAATTTACCTAGTTTATCTTCCAGCCATATCTCAGCAAGGTCCCTTCCATATTTCCCTTTTTTATCTTTAATAGTCTCAATTAAAATTTCTTTCCCTTCGATTTTACTTCTTAAAAAGTCACGTGACTTTAAAACCCTAGGTCTTTCTTTCCCTCTCAATTCAGGTGCATTTATTCTTTGCAATATTAATTTTTCCCCACGAATCCAGGAATGAAGACCCAGATCAATATCAACTGTGCAAGTATCGCCATCGATAGACAGAGGTTACGATTGCTTTGAAATTATAAAGTGTGTGCTTCATTTATTTCCTCCTTATTTATTCATAATTTGGATACAATTGTTCAATAAGGTTGTCAAAAATTACTTGAAAATATTTTCATTGACAAAGAAGTTTTTTCTGTTTGCAGCAATATTCATAGCATTACAATCCAGTGCCATTGCTCAATTCAGAGTTTCAGTTGGTGGAACACTTGGTGGTGGTTACATAAAGGGAAATTCTTCGCGTGTGGGTTCAGTAACTACATCACTATTTATTGAAACAAAATCAGTTCTCTTTGAAGAAGTACATCCAAGATTAGGATACATCTTTGCGAAAGATTTTAACGCGATAGTTCCAAATGTAACAAAACCATATTTCCCCTGGGTGCAAGGCATAACATTCAAGGGTGTTACCACACAATATTTTGATGGTAGATATTTTTTAGAAGAGGCGATTGGATTCCTTGCATTGAATGACAGAACCTTCAGTGATACAAATACGTGGGGATTAGGAATAGTAATTTCTATCAACGGAGGATTTGATTAAGGGGATTTGATCTTGATCGATTTAAGCTAGGTGTGGGTGCAGAATATAGTTTAACTTTTACAAATACTCTTCCACAGTATTTAACACTCCAGTTTTTCTTTGATTATACCCTTTAGTTGGGAAATGTCGCACTGAGCGAGTCGAAGTGTGACGATCACTTTTTTTTATGTGGCTGGTTGAAAACAAGGTCGTTTACAATCGTGATTTATGAGTAGTCTTTCGGTGTTTTTGTGTTAGTAATCATTCTAGTCATCAATATGACC
>CAWDGX010000014.1:162500-220341 GCA_963802005.1 uncultured Ignavibacteriaceae bacterium | reverse complement strand
TAGAGTCAGGTAGGATTGATGATTGAAATCATAAGACCAGAAATCCCAAAAGACTACGAGCAAATCACAAAAATAAACGACCTCGCATTCAACCAGCCAAATGAAGGGTTGATGATTTCAACTCTTCGGAAAAATAAAAAATTCATTTCAGAACTTTCACTCGTTGTAGAAATTGATTCAAAGGTTGTTGGGCATATTCTTTTCTTTCCGCTAAATATTATTTCCGAAGAAAAAAGATTTGAAGTACTATCACTTGCACCAATGGCTGTACTTCCTGAATATCAAAACAAAGGAATAGGGAAGAAGCATGGTTATTAGAAGGATTGAAAAAAGCAAAAGAGCTGGGATACAAAGCCGTAGTGGTTTTAGGTCATCCTACTTACTATCCCAAGTTCGGATTTGAGCGTGCAAGCAAATGGAATATCAAACCACCAATTGATGATTTACCCGATGAAGCATCTATGGCAATCGAGCTTGAAGAAGGATCTTTAAAAGATAAAGCTGGAATCATCGAATATCCTGAAGAGTATTACGGAGCGCTTTAGTTTATTTTTTCAACCTGAACTTGTTTGCAGGTTCTTATTTTCACTCAAAAATTTAAGAGTTAGATTCCAAAACAAGTTCGGAATGACAGTATTCAAATATATTCCGTACCGTGACAGGACTTATTAAAAAGTGTAAGAAACGAAAAAATGGAGTGAAGAATATTGCGGAAGTGAATTAGTAAATGTAATTCCATATTCAGCGCCGGCACCTAACTTAAATCCATCAAGATTAAATCCCCTTAAATCAAATCCTCCGTTGATAGAAAGAACAACCCCGTAATTCCAGTTATCTGTATCGCTGAAAGTTCTGTCATTTAGTGCTAGCAACCCTACACCTTCTTCCAAAAAATATCCGCTGTCAAAGTACTGCGTGGTAACACCTTTAAAAGTTATTCCCTGTATCCAGGGGAAGTATGGCTTCTTAACATTAGGAACTATTGCATTGAAATCTTTTGCAAAAACAAATCCAAGTCGCGGATAAACTTCTTCAAAGAGACTAGTGTTTGTTTCAATAAAAAATGAAGTCGTTACCGCACCAACTGATGGCGAATTACTTTTCATAAAACCTCCCCCGACTGAACCTCCAACCGAAAATCTGAATTGTGCAGATGCATCAAATTGAACAGTAATAAAAACCACTGCAATAAAAAAAGTCTTCGTTGTCAAAGAAAATAATTTCAAGTAACTTTTAAATGTTTAATGTAATTTTAATCAGTAACTTATAAATAAATATAGAGGTAAAAAATGGAGCATACACTATATAATTACAAAGCTATAGTAACTTCAGTTTACGATGGTGATACCTGCACTGTTGATATCGATCTCGGACTTAGTGTCTGGTTACGCGGTGAAAAGTTAAGGCTAAATAGAATAAATGCACCAGAACTCAGAGGAGAAGAAAGACCTAAAGGATTAAAATCACGAGACTTTTTAAGATCAAAGATTGACGGCAAGGAAATTACTATTGAGACTATCAAGGACAGGAAAGGAAAATATGGACGATACCTCGCAGAAATCTGGATTGAGGAAAAGAAAAAAAAGTTCATCAATATAAATGATCTCCTCGTTACAGAGGGATTTGCAAAATATCAGAAGTATTAATTTTATAGGTAAATTTTCCCCCATATTGGATGAAGAGTTATAATTAAATTTGAGCAACAAATAATTTTAATTAGAAAAAATGGATGTTGAAATACTTGCCCGTCTGCAATTCGCTTTTACAATAGCCTTCCACTACATCTATCCTCCGTTGAGTATTGGTCTTGGTGTTGTAATGGTAACTATGGAAGGAATGTACCTCAAGACTAAGAATCCACTTTATGAAAAGATGACAAAATTCTGGGTTAAAGTATTTGCACTCACGTAGGGAAAGAAAGACCTAAGGGTTTAAAGTCACGTGACTTTTTAAGAAGTAAAATCGAAGGGAAAGAAATTTTAATTGAGACTATTAAAGATAAAAAAGGGAAATATGGAAGGTACCTTGCTGAGATATGGCTGGAAGATAAACTAGGTAAATTTAAAAACATTAATGATTTGATCGTAAAGGAAGGATTTGCTAAGTATCAGAAATATTAATTTTATTTGTGATAATTGAATTGCTTGAGTTCCAGGATTATAATTAAGTTTGATAAACAAAAAATTCTAATTTTAGAAAATGGATGTTGAAATACTTGCCCGTTTGCAATTTGCTTTTACCATAGCCTTCCATTACATATATCCTCCGTTGAGTATTGGTCTGGGTGTTATATTAGTAATTATGGAGGGGATGTACCTTAAAACTAAAAATCCGCTTTATGAGAAGATGACAAAATTCTGGGTGAAGGTTTTTGCTTTAACTTTTGCCATTGGTGTTGCAACCGGAATTGTAATGGAATTTGAATTTGGTACTAATTGGGCAAGTTACTCAAGGTATGTAGGAGATGTTTTCGGGAGTGCACTCGCCGCCGAAGGAATTTTTGCTTTTTTTCTTGAATCAGGATTTCTTGCAATACTTGTTTTTGGATGGGATAAAGTAAAACCACCCATGCATTTCTTCGCCACTTTAATGGTTTCGCTCGGCTCCATGTTCAGCGCTGTCTGGATTGTTGTTGCAAACTCCTGGATGCAGACGCCTGCAGGTTTTCATATTGTAGGTGAAGGTTTAAATGCCCGTGCTGAAATTACAGATTTCTGGGAACTTGTATTCAATCCTTCTTCAGTTGATAGATTATTGCACGTTCTTTCAGGTGCCTGGCTTGCGGGAGCTTTTCTCGTTATCAGTGTTGCTGCTTATTACCTTATTAAGAAAAGACATCTTGAATTCTCAAAATCATCAATAAAAATTGCGCTTGTCATAGTTTGTTTTGCTTCGCTCTTTCAGTTGTTTACCGGACATCAAAGTGCAGTTGGAATAAATAAAAATCAACCGGTAAAACTTGCTGCTATGGAAGCTGTTTTTGATGATCAGAAAAATGCACCATTATATTTATTTGGATGGGTCAACGAGGAAAACCAGGAAGTTAATTTTGGTATTGCCATCCCTGGAATGTTAAGCTATTTGATTGGTGGGACAACAGAACAAAAGGTTACCGGGCTGAATTCTATTCCTGAAGATGAAAGACCACCAGTTAATATTGTTTTCCAATCTTATCATTTAATGGTTGCAATAGGTTTTGCATTAATTGGAATTAGTCTGCTTGGAATATTCCTCGGGTGGAGAGGAACGTTGTTCAAAAAGAAATGGATGCTATGGATGTTTGTATTTTCTGTTCTCGGTCCGCAAATCGCAAACCAGGTTGGCTGGATTACAGCAGAAGTCGGCAGGCAGCCATGGATTGTTTATGGAATACTAAAAACTTCGGAAGGACTTTCGAAAGCTGTTGAATCTGGTCAGGTTTTATTTTCGCTGATTATGTTCACCATTATCTATTTATTTCTCTTCGTTCTTTTTATTTATTTGTTGAACGAAAAAATTAAACACGGACCTGATGATGTTGATAAGCTTTCGCCCGAGTACGAACATCAAAAATCTTTGTTTAAGAAAGCATAAGTTGGAAATGAATTATGGAAATCACTTTTGATTTAAATACAATCTGGTTTTTATTAATAGGTGCTTTGCTTTCAGGCTACGCAATGCTTGATGGTTTTGACCTTGGCGTTGGAATGCTTCATCTGTTTGTTAAAGATGATAAAGAACGAAGAATTATGATCAACTCAATTGGTCCGGTTTGGGATGGTAATGAAGTATGGCTTGTTACCGGCGGAGGTGCGTTATTTGCTGCTTTCCCTAATGTTTATGCAACTGTCTTTTCAGGATTCTATAATGCTATCATTTTACTTTTATTTATGTTAATCTTCCGTGCAGTGGCGATTGAGTTCAGAAGTAAAAGACCGATGAAGTGGTGGAGAAAAATGTGGGATGTTGCTTTCAGTGTAGCGAGTTTTTTAATTGCATTTCTAATGGGTATTGCTCTCGCGAATATTATTACCGGTATTCCAATTGGACCAGATAAAGAATTTGCCGGAACATTTCTTAGTCTTATTAATCCGTATACAATTTTAGTAGGGATAACAACAGTCGCACTTTTTATGATGCACGGTGCAATTTATGGTGTTATGAAGACTGAAGGGGAACTCCAAACCAGACTAAGAGGCTGGGTAAACAATTCAATTATCTTTTTTGTAATCTGCTATATTACAGCTACTATGGCAACTTTAATTTACTATCCGCATATGGTGGAAAATTTCAGAGCAGCTCCTGTATTATTCCTGGTGGCGTTATTGAATATGCTTGCAATTGCAAATATTCCCAGAGAAATTTCAAGAGGAAAAGAATTAAAAGCTTTCTTTTCATCTGCATCTTCCATTGCAGCTCTTCTTCTGATTTTTGCAATAGGAATTTTCCCAAACATCGTTTACTCAAATCCGAATCCTGAATACAGTCTGACCATCTACAATGCTGCAAGTTCTGACAAAACTTTAACGATTATGCTTATCATCGCATTGATTGGAATTCCATTTGTGTTTGCTTATACAATAAGCATTTACTGGATTTTTAGAGGTAAGGTTAAGATTGATGAAATGAGTTATTAATTTTTATTTGTTATGACTTGATGCTTTATAGATTGCATTATAAAACTCTTCAGCTTTCTGCGATCCAATTATCAATTCTCTTTTCCTGAAAATTATTTGAATACCTTTTTTCCCATAAACATTGTATGCCTTTCCACTTAAGCCGTACCTGATGCCCCAACCACCGAACTCACGAATTGGTTTGTAGGCTCTCACAGCATAGCTTTCAATTTCATCATAAGAGTAAATTTGGAATTTTCGATGAAACGGAGAAAATCTGAGGTAGATTCCATCTTGTCGGACTTCAGTAATTAATCTTAGAGAATAGAATAAAACAGGGAAACCAATCCCAAAAACCAGCCAAATTAAAATGGTAATCCAATCGGGCGCAGGATTATTTCCAACTTTTTGACCCAGAATTATCTGGATAGTCATTCCAGCCCAGGGAATTACGCTAGTTAAAATTATAATAGCCCACAACCAAATTTGCCGGAATCTTTGTTCTTCTTTAAAGTATGTTTTGGAATATTTATTTCTATTGCTCATCTTTTATCTCCTGAAAACTTCTTCCTATAAAATAATTTATGTAGAATTTTGAATTTTCTTACCGAACGATGGATCAATATTCACAAATTTAGTAATTACGAAACGCAGGTATAGTTGAAATACAAACCCAGATGAAAAAGTTCAGATAACCAAGTTGTTCTTGTATCCATCCGCTTATCATTCCCGGCAGCATCATCCCCAAAGCCATTAGGCCAGTGGCGATAGCGTAATGTGCTGTCTTAAATTCTCCTTCAGAAACGTAGATTAGATAAAGCATAAATGCAGTAAAACCAAAACCGTAGCCAAACTGTTCAACTGCAACACAAATGTTTATCAAAATAAAACTGGAAGTTTGTGTTGCTGCCAGGTAAACATAAACAAGATCAGGCAGGTTTATTGCGATGAGCATCCACCATATCCAGAATTTTAATCCTTGTCGTGATGCAGCAATTCCGCCAAGTATTCCACCAAGTGAAAGAGCGATTATGCCCACGGTTCCATATACTACACCAACCTGACTTGTAGTAAGTGCAAGTCCCCCAGCATCTTTTGGATCTATCAGGAAAGGAAGTGCCATTTTTACAAGCTGTGCTTCGGCAAGCCGGTACAAAAGGATAAAGCTAATGATTAGAATAATTTCTTTCTTCTTAAAGAACGAGATAAATGTTCTCAGGAATTCATTAACAAAATGTTTTAATTGAACTCCCTCTCTTGGAGAGTCACTTTTTGGATGAGGCAGAATAAATAAATGATAAACTAAAAATATGACGAACAATCCTGCGAGAATTAAAAAGGTTATCATCCATGCAAAAGGAATATTTCCCGAACTTTCCTCTATCTGACCAGCAAGAATAACAAGCAAGCCCTGACCTGCTAAAAAAGCAATTCTGTAAAACGTAGACCTGATTCCAACAAAATATGATTGTTGATGTTCCTTTAAACCAAGCATATAAAAGCCGTCGGCTGCTATATCGTGTGTAGCTGAGCTGAAGGCAAGCAGCCAGAAGAATGCAAGTGTGTACTGGAAAAATTTTTCTGTTGGAAGAGTAAGTGCAACTCCGGCAAGCCCCACACCGATGAAAAACTGCATAATAATTATCCAGAATCTCTTCGTCTTCAGCAGGTCGACAATCGGACTCCAGAAAGGTTTAATAACCCACGGCAAGTAAAGCCAGCTTGTGTATAGCGCAATCTCGGTATTTGAAATATCTAGTCGTTTGTACATTATGACTGAAATGGTCATCACGATAACGTAGGGAAAACCTTCGGCTAGATAAAGAGAGGGAACCCATGACCATGGATTTCTTTCTTCTCTTTTATTTTTCATCTGCTAATTTTTTGGCGAAGAAAATTGCTCCGCTAACCGGAGAGGAGGCAGGTTTAACCATTTTTGCTTTTGGCAAAGTGGATTTGATTTTTTGTTTCAGTAAATCTGAATAGAAATTATTATTATCAATCAGGCTACCTGAAAAAGCAATATTAAGTTTATTTATTCGAATTTTATTAATAAGAGATAATATGTGAAGAACTAATTCATCTGCTTCTTCATCGAGAATATCTTCTGCTATCGGATCACCTTCTTCAGCGGCCTGGATCACAATTTTAGCAACTGAAGCAACATCAAGATTTTCACTATAAACTTTGTTTATGATTGAATTGGATGAGCCGGATTTCATTTTAGCATCAAGCAATTCAGAGATGAGGGTTTCTTCTCCTCTTCCGTCTGATGCTTTTGAAACTGCGTTCAATGCTTTTCTTCCAATTGAGTAACCGCTGCCTTCATCACCGATAAGTCTACCGAAACCTCCAACACGATGTATCACACTTTTTTCATCTTTGCCAAACAAAATTGAGCCAGTGCCTGCAATTAAAATACAACCTGCCGAATCGAGGAAAAGCACCTTCAAGTGCAATGTGTGCATCGCTTAAAACTTTTACACCTTTGAAGTGGATTCCTAACTGGTCTGCGTAATCCTGGAATCCTTTTTCAAGAAGCATTGCATCTTCTTCACGACCCGCACCTGCAACACCAATTACTATTTGTTTTACATCAGCAAAATCTCCTTCGAGTGCAAAAAGATTTTCTTCAATTAAATTAAATATGTTCTCGACTGCTTCTTCAATTCCAATTATAAGAAAGTTGGAAGGCTTGCCCGCTATATGGTGGATTATTTTGCCTGACAGATCTGCAATTGCACAATCTGTTTTTGTTCCGCCGCCGTCTATTCCGATTAGGTATTTCATTAATAATATTATATTGTATTCAGCTCAAAAATACCGAAAATCAAACTCTAAGGAAAAAATCGAGCAACTGACTTTTTTAGTCCCTTCAAATCAGGATGTTTTACTTTTCTCATTTCATTATATTCACACATGCCAAATGAAGAAAAAATTGAACAACGAGACAATGAAAAACCTCGAAGAATATTTTGCTCCTTTCAGAGAGAATATAGTTGGCTATCACAAAACCTTCACTTCACCTTATGGTGAGAAAAGGATTGTGTATGCTGACTGGATTGCAAGTGGACGATTGTATAAACCAATCGAGAAAAAAATCGGCGAAGTATTCGGACCACATGTTGGTAACACACATTCAGAGTCAAGTGAAACAGGCACTTCAATGACTCTCGCCTACCACCAGGCTCACGAAATAATTAAGAAACATTGCAATGCTGGAAAAGATGATGTGATAATAACTGCCGGATCAGGGATGACAGGACTTGTATGCAAACTCCAGCGATTACTCGGCTTAAAAATCCCCGAACAGCTTAACGAATACTTTAAACTTCCTAAGGAGCTTCGACCAGTTGTTTTCGTTACTCATATGGAACATCACTCAAATCACACAACCTGGCTTGAAACAATTGCCGATGTTATTGTAATATCACCTAATGAAGAAGGGTTAGTAAATTTTGAAGATCTTGAAAGAAAGCTTAATCAGTATAAAAACCGTCAATTAAAAATTGGTGCATTCACTGCTTGCTCAAATGTAACAGGAATAGAATTACCCGTTCACAAACTAGCAAAGATTGTTCACAAGCACGGCGGATTTTGCTTTTTTGATTTTGCCTGTTCGGCTCCTTATGTAAAAATTGATATGCATCCTTCTGATCCGGAAGAGAAACTCGATGCAATTTATTTTTCACCTCACAAATTTCTCGGCGGTCCCGGCTCATCCGGTATCTTAATTTTTGATTCACAACTTTACAAAAACAAAGTGCCCGATCATCCAGGCGGCGGAACAGTTGACTGGACAAATCCTTGGGGACAACACAAATTTGTCTCAAATATTGAAGCGCGCGAAGACGGCGGAACACCAGCGTTTCTTCAGGCTATTAAAGCTGCACTCTGCATTAAGCTTAAGGAAGAAATGCAAATTGAAAAAATGCGGGATAGGGAAGAAGAATTAGTTAATATTACTTTCAATGAAATGAGCAAGATTCCCGGATTGTATATTCTTGCACCTCATATCAAAAATCGTCTTGGCGCAATTTCATTTTATGTTGAAGATATTCATTATAATCTCATCGTCAAGCTTTTAAATGACCGTTATGGAATTCAAACAAGAGGCGGTTGTTCCTGTGCCGGCACTTATGGACATTATCTTCTTCATGTTGATCCGCATCGATCCAAACGAATAACAGATAAGATTGATAAAGGTGACCTTTCAGAGAAACCTGGCTGGGTTAGAATGTCAATCCATCCAACAATGACAAATGAAGATCTCTACTTAATAATCAAAGCACTAAGAGAAATAGTTGAAAATATTGATAAATTGCAAACAGAATACACCTACGACATTTATAAGAATGAATACTTTCACATTTCTGCAGATGGAAAAGAGAAAGAAAGAGTAAAGAGCTGGTTTGATCTCTCACAAAAAGAATCAATTGAAATAGATTAGAATACATTTTTCTTCCCGCTGTTGTTTTTCATCTTTTTAAAATTATATTATTAGTTACAAGAAAAGTTTCTTGTGTTAATTCACTTAATGTTTTACTAACATTAAAAATTATTCTTTCTTAGGGAAGATTTTTAGAAAGGAGCAGATGCAATATGGCTATTGGGGCATACGAAAAAAGTAAACGCTACATAGAATCTCACACCGAAAAATCTAAAATATCTTTTACCAAGAGAGAAATCTATCCTTGTGTAACCATTTCCCGGCAAACGGGTGCAGGTTCTAAACCCGTATGTGAAAAGCTGTTCGACATAATGGATGAATACTCAGAACCTGAAGGAATTAAGTGGGCATTCTTTGATCGTAACTTGATTGAAAAAGTTCTTGAAGATCATAATCTGCCAAAACAGATTTCAGATTTTATGCCCGAAGGAAAGTATAAACATCTTAACGCGGTTGTATATGAACTGCTTGGTTTAAAACCTGCTGAGTGGACGCTCACTCACAAAACTACTGATACAATTCTTCAGCTAGCAAGGATGGGGAATGTAGTAATTGTTGGTAGAGGTGCAAATATCATTACATCGAAACTGAAAAATACTTTTCACGTTAGATTAATTGCCTCACTGGAAAAACGAGTTGAACATATAAAATCATTAATGGAATTATCTGAAGAAGAGGCTTTGAACTTATATTAAGAAAGAAGACGAGAAACGAAAGAAATATCTTAAATCATATTTTCACGCTGATGCAGATGACCCATTGCTTTATCATATGACTGTTAATACGGATTTGCTAACTCATAAAGGTGCGGCTTATTTAATTGCTGAAGCAGTAGTGCTGAAGTTTTCTCACTTGTTTCCACAGTTCACACATTAGGAAAAATCAGGAAGAAAATTCCCCGATTATTTTTTTGATTTCCTCTTCAGTTATTCCACTTCCATAGGTAATAGGTTTTACGGGTTCTGATTTTTCTTCTATTGGTTTTTCTATTTCAGAATAAGTATAAACATCTTTCAGTGGAAGATTCCCTGCACGTTCACGCAATCTTTCTTCAATCTCTTTTATAAACCAGTCTTTCGTTCCTTTATACTTTTGAATTTCAAACTTATCCACACTTTTTCCTTTGTTGATAGGATTAATCTCGAACGCAAGACTTTTAATATTCAATAGATGTTTAGCTGTTACATTATCCGAAATTATTGAACCTCCCCAAGTTCCGGGACCTAAAGTCATCGAAGGATCAAGTGCGGTAGTATAACCAACAGCTCCAACTGAGGCAGGAGTGTTTACGAGTATTCTGAAAGCAGGTTTCTCCAGAGCAAATTTCATAATGATCGGTTCATCGTTTGAGTGAATTACCATTGATGTCCCATTCCTCCGAACTGTAAAAGATCAATGCAGCGATGACATCCTTCAAGCCAGCCATCAACAACATAAAAAGATAAGACAGGAGAAAGTTTTTCAATTGAAAGTGGTTCATTCTTCCCAACATCTTAACAATCTGCAATTAATACTTTTGTATTTTCAGGGAACAGTAAACCCAGCATAGTTAGCAATAAACGTTGCAGGCTTTCCCACAATCTCAGGATTAATTCTCAGATTTGTTTGAATTGCTTTGGCAAGTTTTTCCTTCTCTTCTGCGTTTACAAAGTAACAGCCTTGAGCTTTAGCTTCTTCAGTCACATTTTCTTTTAATGGAAGATCAACAATCATTGATTGCTCAGAAGAACAAAGTGTTCCATTATCGAATGTAGTTCCATAAATAATATCTGCAACCGCTTTCTGGTAATTTGCAGTTCGCTCAATGAATGCGGGAACATTTCCAGGTCCAACTCCATATGCAGGTTTACCAGAACTGTATGCTGATTTTACCATTGGTGTGCTACCCGTTGCAAGAATTATTGCAATGTTCTTATCATGCATCAATGCATCAGTGCCTTCAATTGTCGGCTCACTCATACATTGAATCAATCCTTTCGGTGCGCCAGCATTCTCTGCTGCTTCAGTTAAAATTCTTAATGCTTCTGCTGTACACTTTGAGGTTTTCGGATGTGGACTTGCAACCAGTGCATTTCTGCTTTTCAATGAAATCAAAGCTTTGAACATTGCGGTCGAGGTTGGATTTGTGGATGGAATTAATGCACAGACAACTCCCATTGGTGCAGCAATTTTAAGAACCTTTCCATTTGCTTCTTCTGAAATTATACCGACAGTCTTAAGATTCTTTATAGAATCATAAACATTTTTTGTGCTGAACTGATTTTTAATGATCTTATCTTCATAAACACCGAAACCGCTTTCGTCACAAGCCATCTTTGCTAGTTTTTCTGAAGCCTGATAACCTGCTTCTGCCATTGCTTTAACAATTTTATCAACTTGCTGCTGAGAGAAATGTTTGTACTCAAGCTGAGCTTCTTTAGCTTTTACAGCTAAGTTGCGTGCTTCCTGGATCGAAAGTAGATCTTTATCAAGAATCATTTTATTCCTCGTGAATGGTCAGAACAAATATATTCAACCTGAAAGAGAAGTTCAATTTTTCGAGAGGTGTAGTAAGAATTAAAGCGTATTCCGAAGCTTTGCCAGTCCTGTTTTGCTAACGGGTAACTGCTTACTGTTTTTAAGAATTATCTGATAAGATTCTTTTCCTGTTTGCTCAAGATGCTGGATGAAATCAACATTTATTAAGTAGGAACGATGAATCCTGATAAAATTATTTTCGTTTAAGTGATTCTCAAAGTATTTCATAGTTTTTTGTTTGAGAAATCTTCCCTGGTCGCAGTTGATCATCACGTAGTCATCCTGGGCTTCCATCCATTTTATCGTTTCAACCGGGATGATTGAAATCTTTGGACCTTCTTTAATTACAACTCTTTCAAGGTATTCAATCTTTTCATCTTTATAATCGATGATATTTTTTATAACTGCATCGTGTTCAAATTTATCTTGAAGAAAATTGAATGACTTTTTCAGAGCATCATTAAATCGATCTTCAGAAAAAGGTTTCAGTAAATAATCTACGGCATTCACTTCAAACGCTTTAATCGCATAATGATCAAATGCAGTTGTGAATATTATTACTGGTGGTTCTTCAAGCAAGTTCCAGCATTTCAAAGCCGCTTATCTTTGGCATCTGGATGTCGAGGAAAATAATATCAGGTTTGAGTTCGTTTATTTTTTTTATTGCGTCAAAACCGTTTGAACATTCAGCAACAATTTCGACTTCAGGATGATTTTTAAGATAGCCTTTAGTTATTTCTCTGGCTAACTTTTCATCATCAATAATAATGGTAGTTATTTTACTTTTCATAGTTTAAAATTAGTTGTGATTTAATTTGTGCATGCGTGGCAATATTCTTTATCCACGAATCCGCCAAAGGCGGACAGGTTCACTAATTAGGACGAATATCATTCTCAAGTGGTATAAATAACGTCACACTAAAAATACCTTTTTCTTTTTTTACTTCCATAAGGTCATTTCTGCGATAAATTAAATTAAGCCTATCATTGATGTTTTTTAGTCCCACTCCGGTTCCTTTCCTTGGTTTAGAGGATTCATCAAAATTATTCTGAAGATGAATTTTTAGGAAACCATCGTTAAAACTACAGTTCAAAGTTAAAGTTACTTTATCGAAAGTTTCATAAACAGCGTGTTTAATTACGTTTTCAAACAAAGGCTGCAGAATCATGTTTGGAATTTCGGCATTGTTACATTCTTTTTCAAGCTGCTCGGAGTAATCAAACTTTTCTTCGAAACGTATCTTTTCAATATCTAGATAAAGACGAATGTTTTTCAGTTCTTCGCTTAGTTTATTTTTCTCTCTTTCATTCGTAGCCAGAATATAACGAAGAAAATCTGCCAGCTTAATTATCATCTCTTTTGCTTTTTTAGGATCGATCTCGGTCAAAGCACTCATCGAATTCAAACTATTAAATATGAAATGAGGATTTATCTGGAACTTAAGAGATCTTAATTCAGCTTGTGTAACAAGATTTTTAAGTTCAGATTCTTTTAATGATCTTTCCTGTAACTCAGAATAGTATGAAATCAGATAATAAAAAGAAACCACTATTGCATACAGCATCCAGCCAACAAGAAATCGCCAAAGGATAGTTTGATAAAAAAAGTTTTGATATGTTTCATCAAATCCTATGAGAGGAACCATAACTATGTAAATAAATAAAAGCCACAAAGCTGAAGAAAAAATAGCGGTCACTATGTGACTGAAAAAAACTTTGATTAGGTGGTGTTCTTCAATGGAAATATATTTTGCAGGATAATGCCAGATAATTGTGAGGCCGCATAATAAAATTGCAGATACCAGGCTTTCTGCAATTGAAGAAGTTAAATCCAGCTCTAATCCAAAGAATAAAATAAGAAAGCTGATAACAGAAAAGGAAACGGAATAGAGCAGAAGAATTATAATATTCCTGAAATTCTTTAGTATTGGATTGTCTTGCATCAGTCAGAGCGATTATAGATATGTTTTTACTTCGCCGCCGCCAAACATAGCTAATCCTTTTATATGTAGTGTTCTTGCTTGGTCAATAACTATGCTGGGATTTCTGATTGCTTTATTTGAAAAACCACCAAGAACTGAAGTTACATTTATCACAACATTCCACTCCTTGGGAAGAATTATTGTGGTCCCGCCAAAAACACAAAGCACATCTAAAACATTATCACCTTCAGCAAGCTGGCAGTTGATAAGATTTATTTCTGAACCACCGAAGATTGCGGTTATATTTCCCCCCTGGAAATTGTCGGAGGAAATTATTTTTGTCCCACCGCCGAAAATGGATACATCATCAATTTTATCTTTATTTACTTTGGAAGTATCTGAAAGAAAATCTGGATCAGAGTTTAGTTTTCTTTTTTTCAATATGATATAAGTCCCGAGAGCGATAAATAAAATCGCAATAACAATTCCTCCATCGTAATCAATTTCAGGAAAAATTCTCTCTATTAAAAACAGTGCGCCAATTCCGGAAAGTATTCCGCCGAGAAATCTCTTATCAGTATTTACAAGCACAAACAGACCTATAACGAGCATGATAAAAGGCCATGAAAAGATAACGTGTGCGATTCTGAAGTGAATCACATTCATAGTATTAAGCAGAAATAATCCGCCAAGGACTATTAATATTCCTCCCAGTAAAACCCTTTTGTCTACAGCACCTTTGTTTTCAGACATTTTTTGCTCCTTTGTTTAAATCTCACACTGAACCTATGTAAAATAATTAATGTTTGAAAGAAAAAATCGGTGAGTGGTGGAAAAAGCTCGGTGGGAGGGGAAGATTTGCTTGAAAAAAAAGATGCTTTAAGAAATAAGGAATTTCGAACAAATAATATTATCTGGTAGTTATTGGTTGTTTCCGTTTTTTCCCCCAAAGATAAAAGTCAAGTATTTCAAGGTAGTATGTCAGTCCAGGAAAATTTGGGTCTAAAGTTTTAACTGTAAAAAAATCGTTTTCAGCAGCCCAATAGTCCGGTTTTTTAAAATCAGATTGTAATTATAAAGATTGGAAGAAGAGTTTTCATAGCTATAACCTCGTTATTATCTACTATGAGTGAACAGAAACTATGCCGAATAAATTAAGGTAATAAAAAAGGGGAGTATTAGTTCCCATAAATAAAGAGTATAATTTATTTGTTAGACTGATTCAGTAACAAGATGAGCTTCTTTAACTTTTTCAAATGCTTGTTCAAGATCAGCGATGAGGTCGTTAACATTTTCAATTCCAACTGATAGTCGACAAGACCGTCTGTTATTCCACCTGCTAATCTTGCTTCTTTGCCCATTGAGAAATGAGTCATACTTGCAGGATGCTGAATCAGAGATTCAACTCCGCCAAGGCTAACAGCAAGCTGATGAAGCTTAACTGAATTCATAAGAATTTTTCCTGCTTCCATTTCACCTTCAACTTCGAATGTGATCATTCCACCATGACCTTTATGCTGTTTTAATCCAATTTCATAATGAGGATGACTCTTCAATCCTGGGTAGCGGATACTTTTTACAAGCGGATGTTTCTCAAGCCATTCAGCAATTATTTGAGCATTCTCACAATGTTTTTGCATTCTTATTCCAAGTGTTTTTAAGCCACGATGTACAAGAAATGAATTGAATGGATCAATTACACCACCAAGCTGGTTGAGTGTTTTTCTAAAATGTGTATAGGTCTCTTCATCTTTGACGACTATAATTCCACCCACAACATCAGCGTGTCCATTAAGGAATTTAGTAAGGCTGTGCATTACAACATCAACGCCAAGTGCAATCGGGTTTTGAAGTGCTGGACTCATAAAAGTATTATCAACTACAACTTTAGATCCATGCTTGTGCGCTAATTTAGAAATCTCTTCAAGATCGGAAATACAAAGTGTAGGATTGCCGGGTGTTTCAACATATACAACTTTTGTGTTTTGTTTAATTGCATTTTTAACATTTTCAATTACTGCTGTATCAACGAAAGTAGTTTCAATCCCGAACTTTTTCATGATTGTGTTGAGCAGAGTAGTAGTTGGTCCGTAAACTGCGGCAGAACAAACAATGTGATCACCTGCAGATAATAGTGCTGCAATAATTGTATGCACTGCAGCCATTCCGCTTCCGCAGCCAAGAGCTTTATGTCCGCCTTCAAGTTCTGCAATTGCATTTTCCATTGCTTCAATTGTTGGGTTGAGCATTCTTGTATAAATGTAGCCCTTCTCTTCTCCTGCAAATAATGAAGCACCATGTTGAGCAGATTTAAATTTGAAGGTTGATGTCTGATAAATAGGTGGAACAACTGAACCGTATTCGTATTCGTCAATTCCTGAATGAACACATTTTGTGTTAAAGTCTAATTTGGAATGATCTTTCATTTTACTTCCCTTTTTCCCTATATCTTTTAGCGTTGAAAAATTTTTATTTTTTTAATTTGACACTACAAAGTTAACGATTTTCAGTGAAGAATTTCAGAAATGCAATAGATCATCAAACCAATTTCATTACAAAATCTTTATATTTCCTCCCAAAATTTTGATATTCATTTAACTCTATCAATTCTTTGAGTAAAGAAAAAGTATTAGTTACATCCGCTTTGCCGTATGCAAATGGTCGGATTCATCTCGGTCATCTCAGTGGTGCATATCTTCCTGCGGATATTTATGTCCGATATAAACGATTGAATGGGGATGAGGTTATTTATATCTGTGGTTCTGATGAACACGGAGTCCCAATAACTATAACAGCAGATAAAGAAAAAGTTTCACCGCAAGTTATTATTGACAGATTTCACGAAGCGAATAAAAGGGCATTTGAAAAATTCGGTATGAGCTTCGATAATTATTCAAGAACAAGTCTTCCTATTCATCACGAAACAGCAAAAGAATTTTTCCTTGAGTTTTTTAATCGTGGATTATTTGTTGAAAAGAAAACAAATCAGTTTTATGATGAAAAAGCAAAAATGTTTTTGCCTGACCGATACGTTGAAGGAACCTGTCCAAACTGCGGTAATGAACAGGCTAGAAGTGATGAATGCGAAAATTGCGGATCACTTTACGATCCATCAGAACTGAAAAATCCAAAAAGCAAAGTAAGCGGAGAAACGCCGGTACTCAAAGAAACAACTCACTACTTTTTCCCGCTCGGTAAGTATCAGCCTGCTCTGGAAAAATATGTTAATGAAATGAATGAGAAATATGGCTGGAAAGAAAACGTTCTTCAGTATTGCCGTAGTTGGTTTAAGGAAGGATTGAAGGAACGTGCAATTACTCGTGATTTAGATTGGGGTATTAAAGTTCCGGTCGATTCAGCTACCGGGAAAGTAATTTACGTATGGTTTGAAGCTGTTCTCGGATATATCTCTTCAACAAAGGAATATTCTCAAATAAAAAATCAGCCTGATCTTTGGAAAAAATACTGGCAGGATATCAACACAAAATATATCGCATTTATTGGAAAGGACAACGTTGTATTTCACACAATAATTTTTCCTGCAATTTTGATGGCTTGGAATGAAGGAAGTAAAGAAAAATATTGTCTTCCTCAGAATGTTCCTGCAAATGAGTTCCTGAATTTTGAAGGAAAGAAATTCTCTAAAAGCCGTGGATGGGGAATTGATGTAAATGAATTCCTGAATATTTTCCCTGCAGATCTATTGCGTTATACACTTGCTGCTAATTTACCTGAAAACAGGGACACAGATTTTTACTGGAAAGAATTTCAGCTCAGGAATAACAGCGAGCTTGCAGATATTTTTGGTAATTTCATCAATCGAACATTCACATTCGTTCATAAGCATTTTGATGGAAAAGTACCTGCAAGAGCTAATCTTGATAAAATTGACGAAGATATGTTGAATGAAATTGCCGAATATCCAAATCGGATTAGCAATCTTTTTGAAAGATACAAAATCAAAGATGGCGTTAACGAGATAATGAATCTTGCCCGTGATGGCAACAAATATTTCAACGACTCTGAACCGTGGATTACTGTTAAATCAAATAAAGAAAAATGTGGCACAACCTTGAATATTTGCTTGCAGGCAATTTATACACTGGCTGAACTTTTTTATCCTGTAATACCATTTTCCTCTGAAAAGTTATTTAAAATGTTGAATTCGAAGCCTGTTGAGTGGGAAGAAAGTGGTAAATCCTTTTTAAAAGAAGGGCATCAAATTAACAGCGCAGAAATATTATTTCCCAAAATAGAGGATGAAGTGATAGAAGAACAAATATTAAAACTTGGCAATACTGAAACCGAAAAAGAGAAAAAAGCTGATGAATTAATTTCTTATGATGATTTTATGAAAACGAAATTGAAGGTTGCCGAAATTATAAGCTGCAGAAAAAATTGCAAAAAGTAAAAAACTTATGAAACTTAAAGTAATGCTGGATGATGGTGAAAGACAGCTTGTTGCAGGAATTGCTGAACACTATAATCCGGAAGATTTGATAGGTAAAAAAGTTGTTGTGGTGGCAAATCTTCAACCGGCAAAGCTGATGGGGGAAGAATCTCAAGGTATGATTTTAGCAGTTGACAAAGAAGCAGGAGGTTTACAAGTTATGATAGTTGATAATTCTGTAAAAAACGGAACACGTGTAAAATAATATTTTTCAAAATTATAGGTATATAAAATGAAGTTAATTGGAATTATCTATAATCCTGTTTGCAGGGATTATGTTTGCTCAATCATCAATTGAGAAGTTCACACCTCAACTTGATGCTGTTGTAAGCATTGCTAATCAGGATGAAGAATTACTTGTTTGGGTTTTCTTTTCGGATAAAGGTGAAAACACACAAAATTATTTGAGTAAACCAAGCACCGTTGTAAGTGAGAAGTCGCTAAAGAGAAGAGCTAAAGTTTTAAATGAAGATAAATTGATCACACAGACCGATCTACCGGTAAATCAAAATTATATTGATCAAATCAATTCTCTTGGTTTTCAAGTGAAGCATAAAACAAAATGGTTTAATGGTATTAGTGGATGGGCAACTAAATCTGAGCTCGCTCAATTTGCAAATTTGCCATTCGTAAAGCAGCTTGATGTCGTTTACAAATTCAGGAAAAATAATTTTGAAGAAGAAAATGTGAATGATTCTCATGAAGAAATAAATAATAATGTTTCCAAACCTCAGGGAACAAACAGTTACAATTACGGACAGTCATATACTCAGTTGAATCAAATTACAGTCCCCCAGGTTCATGATCTTGGTTATACCGGTACCGGAGTTACAATCTGTATGATGGATGCTGGTTTCGACAGACTATCACATCAGGTGTTTAGCTCTATGAATATCATTGCCACCTGGGATTTTGTTAATGGTGATCCCGATGTGCAAAACGGAAGCGATATGGGAAATGGTTCCCATGGTACTTCTACATTATCATTGATTGGCGGATTTTATGAAGGACAGTTAATTGGTCCTGCATTCAATGCAGACTTCATTTTGGCAAAAACAGAAAATACAGAAAGTGAAACTCCCATAGAAGAAGATAACTGGATAGCAGCAATGGAATGGGCTGATAGTATTGGAGTTGATGTTACTAGTACGTCACTTACTTATTTAGATTTTGATCCACCCTACCCAAGTTATACCTGGGAAGATATGGACGGGAATACAGCAAGAATTACTATTGCCGCTGATATTGCAGTAGGGTTTGGAATATTTGTAGCTAACTCTGCGGGAAATGCTGGTTATGATCCTAATCAAAATACTATTGGCGCACCTGCAGATGGTGATAGTGTCATGGCAATAGGTTCAGTTACCAGCACTGGTGAGAGGTCTAGTTTTAGTAGCGTAGGTCCAAGTTATGACGGAAGAATAAAACCTGACTTGATGGCTATGGGTTCCCACAATTATGTGGCTTGCAATGGTTCTAATAGTTGTTACAGTGATTTTGGCAGTGGAACTTCGTGGAGTTGTCCACTTGCTGCTGGTGCCGCTGCACTATTGCTGCAGGTTGCACCAAATCTTACTCCAATGCAGTTAGCTTCTGTACTCAAAAATACTGCATCAAACAGCACCAATCCGAATAATCTTTATGGCTGGGGAATAATTAATACGTATGCAGCAGTTCAATCACTATTAACTGATGTAAACAATACAACTGAAACTCCTGAAGATTATTACATTCTTCAGAACTACCCGAATCCATTTAATCCATCAACAAAAATTCGTTTTGCAATTCCTGAAAAATCTCAGGTCAGGCTTGCTTTATATGATGTTTTAGGAAGAGAATTGGCTACAATTTTGGATGAAGAGCTAAACCCAGGTGTTAAAGAAGTTGAGTTAAATGGAACTGATTTATCAAGCGGTATCTACCTGGTGAGAATGATAACAAACAATTATCAACAGACAATTAAAATTACACTTCTTAAGTAAGCTTTTGTGCCTGATCTTGTAAAGAAAGTTGCAAGGTCAGGCTCAATTTCCCTTGATTTTCAGACAAGCTATAGCTAAAATTCCTTTCTCATTTTTTCAGAATTTTATAGGAGAACTACTAAAATGTGGATTACTCGTTTTATACGGACATTTCTTTTAATTCTTTTCATTCAAATAGTTGCATTTATAAATATTCAGGCTCAGGCAGTTGCTGAGTTTGGAAATTATGAAATTACTCTTGACGAGTTTGAGCATGCTTATGCAAAAAATTTAGGTGGATGGGATATAGCTGCGCAGCAGGATATATCCGAGTATGAAAAATTTCTCGAACTCTATGTTAATTTCAGAATGAAATTACGTGATGCCTGGGTTAGAGGTTATAATGAGGATCCGGAATTGATGAATGAACTTAGAGATTATCAGGAGCAGGTTGGTGTTTCATATATTTTAGAAAAGTGGATAAATGAACCTGGCATCAGGCAGCTTTATGACAGAAGGACAGAGGAATTTAGAGTAAGCCATATAATGATACGACCTGATACTCTTGGTGATGAGGGAGCTAAGATGAAAGCACAGGCAATCCTAGACACTATTAAAAACGGAGCATCATTTGAAGTTATGGCCGAGAAATATTCAGACGATAAATTTTCTGCAGTAAACGGTGGTGATATTTATTTTATTACAGCCGGGTTACTTCCTTATGAATTTGAAGATCCAATGTACACTCTTAATGCTGGTGAAGTTTATGCCGAAGTTGTAAAAACCAGATTCGGATACCATTTAATAAAAGTTACTATAAAACAGCATCGCTATCCAAAAATTAAAGCAAGCCACATTCTCATCGGTTTTCATAATGCTGATGGACAAATTGATACTATGGCCGCAAAAAACCGCGCCGATTCTGTTTATGCTCAGTTAACAGCAGGAGCTTCATTTGAGGAGATGGCTGAATTATATTCTGATGATCCCGGCTCCAAAGAAAAAGGTGGTGATCTTGGTTTTTTTGAAAGAAGAATGATGGTAAAAGAGTTTGATGAAGTTGCTTTCACTATGGAAGTCGGTCAAATTTCTGAACCAGTTAAAACCAATTTTGGCTATCACATAATTCTTTTAACCGAAAAAATGGATACGCAACCTTATGAAAGTGAATATGAGAATCTAAAGACTATCTTTGAAAAACAAAGGTATCAGCATGAGATGGAAGTCTTAATTGATTCACTAAAGAAAAAGTACGATTTCAAAATCGATCAGGAATCATTGAGCTATTTTGTGGAATCAAGTGATTCACTAAGATTTGGAATGGTTCATCCGAAGTATGAAGAAATATCTGTAAATGTTTTGTTTTCATATGCAGGAAAGTCAGTTGACATTGGAGAGTTTCTTGAATTAACAAACGGCAATTCGAAGATAACATCAAAGCCGATGGATGACGTAGTTGAAGTGACCAGTGCGATCAATATTTTAATCGAAGATATGCTGCTTAAAGAAGAAGCATCAAATCTGACTAAAACTGATCCTGAGTTTGCACAGTTAATGAATGATTACAAAGATGGTATTTTCATTTTTAAATTGCAGGAAGAAGAAGTCTGGAGTCGTGTAAAAGTAGATAGTGCTGATATTTATAATTACTGGAATGAAAATAAGGATAAATATTCCTGGCCAGAAAGAATCAGCTTCAGCGAGATATTCACTACCAAAGATTCTCTGATACAGATGTATTATGATATGCTTGAGGGAGGAACTTCTTTTGAATCGGTGGCTGGTACTTACACTGAACGAGGTTCAAAGAAAAAGGAAAATGGATATTATGAATTGCAGCCTGTTGATTTTAATGAATACTATCAGGAAGCAAATAAAATTTCTGAAGTTGGTCAATACACAGTACCATTTGCATTTTCTAGCGGGTTTGTAATATTCAAACTTGAGGACAGACAGGCAGCAAGATTGAAAACATTTGAAGAAGCTAAAGCTGAAGTATCAGGTGAATATCAGGAAATGTTCAGCAAAAAACTTGAGAATGATTATATTGAAAGTCTCGATAAAAGGTACAAGCCGGAAATATTTTATGAAGAACTTGAATTTGCGTTCAAGCTGGATAAAGATAATTGAGGGAATAATATTTCCTCTTCTTATTCTCAGTGCTTGCAGTGAGAGCAAAAAACCGGATTCATATATTGCAAAAGTGAATGATTCGTATCTCACTGAATCAGGATTTGCTGAGCTTATTGATTCACAGTTTGTTTCTGATGCAAGCAGATCAGCAGTAATTAAGAATTGGATTAGGCAAGAAATTCTTTACCAGGAAGCTTTGAAAGAAGGGCTTACTGAAACAAAGGAATTTAAAGAGACTCTTGAAAACACAAAAAAGCAATTAGCTGCAGCTTTAATTCTTGAAAAATTTGCTGCTACTGCTCAGCCGCAATTTACCAATGATGAACTGGAAGATTTTTTTGAAGAAAATGAATCGAGTTTCAAGCTTCCCTTTAATGCTTATTATGTGAATCGTGTAAACTTTTCAGGCAGAGATGCAGCGGTTAAGTTTCGTACTGATTTAATTATGACCGGATGGGACGATGCAATAAAAAAATCTAAACACGATCCAGACCTTGTTAATTTTGAAAATGCAGTATTGGTTTCAGAGCAGGATATTCAACCTGTAAGATTGTTACGCATCTTAGAAGGACTTTACCCACTTGAAATTAGCATTGTCATTCCGGATGAAAGGGGCTATTATTCTGTAGTGCAGCTATTAGATAAATATTCTGCTGGATCTATTCCGGCTTTTTATGCTGTAAAAACTGAAGTTGAAAGAAGATTTAGAGCTGCGTTAACCGAGTTAGCAGTTGAAAATTATATTAACGAATTATATTCCTTAAGCGAAGTAGAAATTAATAAATGATTAATGTGACTTTAAAGATTCTTTTTCTCACAATTATTCTGGCGAATCTCCTGTTTGCACAACCAGTTGTCATTGACAAAGTTATTGCCATTGTTGATAATGAAATTATTTTGCAGAGTGAACTCGAATTTCAGATTTCAATATTTGCCTCACAACGTGGAATGGATCCCCAATCCCCCGAATTAGAAACGCAAATTCTTAATTCGATGATTGATGAAAAACTTGTCTATGCTCAGGCTGAACTGGATTCAATTGTTATTACCGATGCAGAAATTTCCCAACGAATAGACTACCAGATTAAAGTATTACAGCAGCAATATGGTTCAATTGCAAATATTGAAGAAATGTACGGAATGTCCATCGAAAAAATAAAAAGAGAATTACGGGAAGATGTACGAAAAAATCTGATGGTTCAGCGATTGCGTGAAAAGAATTTTGCACCCATCGAAGCCTCAAGACGTGAAGTTGAGGAATTCTTCTACACTTACAAAGATAGTCTTGGTATGATTCCGGAAAAGCTGCATATCTATCATATTTTCAGAAACCCAAAAACAACAGACAGACTAAAAAAACAATACCTCGATTTTGCTCAGGCAGTTCTTGATTCAATAAGGCAAGGTGCAAGTTTTGAAGATATGGCTACAAAATATTCCGAAGACCCTGGAAGTAAAGCTTACGGCGGCGATCTTGGTTTTGTTAAAAAAGGTGTCTTTTATCCACAGTTTGAAGCCGCTGCATTTGCGCTTGAAGTTGGTGAGATATCAAATATTATTGAGACACCGGTAGGTTATCATATTATTGAATTGCTTGAAAAGAGAGGGGAGTCAATTCACACACGGCACATCCTATTTAAATTCAAAGCTGATGAAGGTGCTGATCTTGAAACGATTACATTTCTGACTGAAATTCGTGACAGTGTTGTAAAAGAAATTAACACCTTTCAATATTATGCTAAAAAATATAGTGAAGATAAAGAGACGGCTCCTTTCAATGGTGACCTTGGAACTTTCTACATTAATCAGCTAGATAAAAACTTACTCGAAATTGTATCCAAGATGAAGCAGGGAGAAATAAGCTTCCCGAAAAGAATTGATTATGGACAGGGAGTATATGGCTATCATATAGTTTATCTTCAGTCGAGAGTACCACAGCATCCTCCCAGCCTTGAAGAAGATTATGCTGAGCTGAAACGACTGGCAGACGAATATAAAAAGCAAAAACAATACGACGCCTGGGTTGCTTCTTTAAGAGATAAGATTTACTGGGAAGTCAGAATTTAATCATCACCAATTCGTACTCACTCAAAAGGAATTAAAGCTTGAAAGATAATCCATCCGGAACAAAAGATGTTGAGCTTGTTGAAAAGCTTGCCGAAAAAATTAAAAAAGTAAAATCAGAAATTGCAAAAGTAATTGTTGGTCAGGATGAAATAATTGACCAGCTGTTAATTTCTCTTTTTTCAAGAGGGCATTGTTTACTTGTTGGCGTTCCGGGGCTTGCTAAAACTCTACTGATAAAAACTGTATCTGAAGTTTTAGATCTGAAATTCAGCAGAATACAATTCACTCCCGATTTAATGCCCAGCGATATTACCGGCACAGAAATAATTGAAGAAGATGCAGTAAGCAAAAAAAGAAATTTCAAATTTATATCCGGACCTATCTTTGCTAACATCGTTCTTGCTGATGAAATAAACAGAACACCACCCAAAACTCAGGCTGCACTTCTTGAAGCAATGCAGGAAAATAAAGTAACAGCAGCAGGAGTTACATACCAGCTTCCGCAGCCGTTTTTTGTTCTTGCAACACAAAATCCGATTGAGCAGGAAGGAACATATCCTCTGCCAGAAGCACAGCTTGACAGGTTTATGTTCAACCTCTGGCTTGATTATCCTTCATTCAAAGAAGAGATAAGAATAGTTGAGACAACCACCAGCGAATACAAAGCAAAGCTGAAAAAGTTTTAAATGCAAATGAAATACTTGAGTTCCAGGAATTAGTTAGAAAAGTTCCTGTTGCGGACAATGTAATTGAATACGCAGTTAAAGTAGCAAATATGACCCGCCCGACAAACGGAAACTCACCTCAATTTATAAAAGACTGGATAACCTGGGGTGCCGGACCAAGAGCTTCTCAGTATATGATACTTGCTTCAAAAACCCGTGCAGTTACCCAGGGAAGATTCACACCAAACATTGATGATGTTAAAATTGCAATGCTTCCTGTTCTCCGTCACAGAATCATTACAAACTTCAGTGCTGAAGCAGATGGAATAAAATCTCTTGATGTGGTTGAGAGATTGAGTAAGGAAGTTTGAGTTTTTCTCAATCTTTAAAAAAGCTAAAAATCCATTTCTTTTTATTTGCCAGTTACAAACAGTAGCCAACCATCAAGTTAGTTGCTTCTAACAATTAATTTTTGCAAATTTAATAAGGCTAAATTTATTCTACTCCGAGAGTGTTAAATTTTCTGAGTTGAATTGCTGAATATTTCCTGAATCAACATACCGATTACTCTCCCGAAGCAGAAGATTTGAAAATAAATCTTTCAACTTCTAATAGGAGGCTCGCTATGAAAAACTTATCTATACTTTTTATTGTATTTCTTTTTTTACAACTCACAATACTTGCTCAGGAGTATGAAATTAAGGATCCCTTAGAGCCAGGTTTCTTTAAACAAGCAGGTAGTAAAATCAATATAAAAGAATTTCAAAGAAGTCTTTTTACGAGTCTAAGGATGATTGGCAATATATAATTGATACTACCTGGGGACCTGGATTACCTTTAGAGGATAAGCGAGAAATCTTTAACACTTTTGTTGAAGAGCTTGAAAATAACTTTGATGGTTTTAACTCATTGGGTTTTACACAGAATTCTTGGGATTCACTCAAAAATCATTATTATTCAAAGATTGATTCCAACACCAGTAGGGGACGCTTTTGTGCAATAATGACTTATTTTTCTTTAGAACTTAGAGATTTACATACCTACGCTTACGATAATGAGGTTGCATTTACTCAACTTTATCCTGGTCTTCCTTATCTAATTTTAACTGGGTTTTGGGACAGAGAACATTTTGGTGCAGTGGTTACTGTATTACCTGATTCATCTGTAATGGTTTTACGCGTTGTTGATAACCATCCGCTTAATCTTGAGCCAGGCGATATAATTCTTGGGTATAATGGTGTAAAGTGGATTGATTTAATCGAAGAGTTGATGGAAGCGGAGTTACCAATTAGACCGTTTCGTGGTGCTTGTCCAAGTTCACTCAGAGACGCACTTTTTCTTGGTATCGGAATGAATTGGCACTTATTTGATACAATTGATATACTTAAATATTCGTCTGTAGATACTCTTCATTTATCCCTTGCTCCTATGCTGAATCTAAACTGCCCTTCCTTTTTGAATAATGAACAACTAGAGATTCCTAGTATCCCTTTCCCAGATTACTTTAATGATGAACATATTACATATGGTATCTTGGAAGGGACAAATATTGGTTACATTTATATTTTCTCACACGGTAATACAGGTATGAACACTGTAATGAGAAATGTAATTGATTCTCTAAAAAACACTGAAGGACTAATAATCGATATGAGATGGTGCATGGGGGGTTGGATATCTAACACTTGGCCTGAGGCTTTTGGAGTATTATCGAATGAGGAAATATTTACTTTGAGACACGCATTAAGATGTGCTCCAACAAATTGGAATATGTGTTTTACCAGTGACTCAATGCTTAATAGAATCACTGGAAATCCACCTGATAAATATCAGTATCCCATAGCATTATTATTAAGTCAATCCAATTACAGTATGGCAGATAGAAATTCTTATAGACTAACATATCTTGACAATGTAAGGACATTTGGTAAATCAACTTCTGCAAGTCTTGGAACAAGCAATTATATTACAAATTTTCCAGAATGGACGATAAGATATTCCAAAGAAGATTTAACACGTGTTTCTGACTTAATTTACTTTTTGAATAGGAAAGAAATACCAATTGATTTTCCAATTTGGCATAATAAAGATGATGTGGCTCAGGGTAAGGATGCAGTTGTAGAGACCGCACTTGAGTGGATGGGTAATTTAGTTTATGGACACGATGTTAACATAGATTCTATTTATTATTATCCCGGAATTGACACAGTAAATATCTCAGCATTTATTGAAAATCCAAATTCAAATAGTATTACTGCAAAAATATTCATTGAAAATTTAGAGGAAACCTTTATTGATTCAATTGAATTAACAGCGACAGAGTCTACTGAATTATGGGAAGGTAAGTGGATTGCACCGGGCGAAGAAGATGTTTATAAATTAAAAATAAAAACAATCGATAATACACTCGGTGAATCATTTACATTTTCAAATATGCAGCGTTTTACTTCTGCTGGTCCAATAGTTATAGACTCAGTTGAAATTAGTTATGTCCCGAGCACAGATGTTTATCAGGTAAAGCCATATATAAAAAATGAGGGGCAAACCCTTACGCTGGAGAACCTATTCATAAGTATGTTTTCAGATGATAGTAGTATAACTTTGATTACGGGAAATCTTTTTGTTGCAAGCATAGCACCTGGTCAAATTATTGCTCATCCAGGTTACTATTCAGTCAAAGTAGATTCAAACTTTTCAGGAGAGTTTAGTTTTAATTTTGAAATAACGAGTGATGGATGGCTATACTGGCGAGATTCATACCCAGATAGTATAGTGACTTACGCTGAAAAAATAATTGGCCCTCCGATGAATTACACTTTATACCAAAACTACCCGAATCCTTTCAATCCAACAACAACAATCAAATTTGATATTCCAGAAAGAAGTAAAACAACAATAAAGCTTTATGGTATTCTTGGAAATGAGATTAAAACCTTAGTGAATGAAGAGAAACCTGCAGGCACTTACAAGATGACTTGGGTTGCAGAGGGATTACCAAGCGGAGTTTATTTCTATCAGATAAAAGCAGTCGATCCTTCGACAGGCTCAGGACAGGGTTTTGTTGAGACAAAGAAAATGATTCTTTTAAAGTGAGAAGTGAAAAATTAGAAGAAATAAATAAGGGCGAGTTACGACTCGCCCAAATTAAAAAACAAAAAGAGTGTCCAGTCATTCTGAAAACATTTACCACTGAATACTCTTATAATCAATCATTAATTTATTAGGAGGTGCGAAATGAAAACACTTAAATGTGTCAGTTGTTCTTTTTGCAATCGTTGGACTTACACTGATTGGCTGTTCAGAAAAATCCCAATTGCCGAATGAACCAGTAAATTCACTGGAAAAAGTGACAATAATCGACTATACAGCTACTATTACAATTGTTGGCCTAGTTGATCCTGGTTCCGAAAAAATTGTAGGACAAAACTTGATTGTAAAAGATATGGTTGTTCAAACCAGATTCGAAAGCGAAGCAATGATTTAATGACGGGAAACTTATTGGTAACCATAAATTTCAGTTTTAACCTAAATACCGGAGAAGGAACTTCACATGGTAAATGGTCAATTTTACCGGATGCATATCCTAACGATTTATGGGAAGGTAGCTTTACCGGTTATAGAACAAAGACCGGTGAATCAGAATGGACAGATAAACTTAACATAGTTGGCAAGGGAGAAGGCGAAGTAATTGATGGCATGAAAAATTTTGCTGATGCATTAATGTATTCCGATGATATATATCTGCGAACGGGATTTTTTGGCGTAACGAGCGGAGTTATAAAATCAAAAGAATGATAGTCCTTCGCTAATCTATAGCGGTATTCTTGCGGAAAGAGTTTACTGAAGTAAGATTATCATTATCTTTTTATTACACCCCTATCAATAAAAGCCTGCCTGCGGTAGGCAGGTTGGTAGGGGGTTCTTTTTGTTTAAATATAGTTGCCAAAAATAAATTTTGTAACCATTAAAATTTGTGATGTATTGGGAAGTGAGGTTGCAACATTAGTAAATGAAGAAAAACCCGCTGGTACTTTTGAGTTAACGTGGAATGCAGTCTCCGCAGAAGGCGGATTACCAAGCGGGGTTTCCGCCATAGGCGGATACGCCTCTGGCGTATATTTCTACAGATTACAAGTCGTAGATCCCGAATCAAGTTCGGGACAGGGTTTTGTTGAAACGAAGAAGATGGTGTTGATGAAGTAAAAAATACAATCGTAGGGATAAGTCGTGACCTGTCCATACAAATAGACTATGAAAATAAAAATTGTAATGTTAATTAGCTAACTTGCTTAAATTCTAAACTTTCGCAATCCTGTAATTTTTTCTTGCGAAGTAAATTTCTTTTGAGAAAGTTTTAATAACTGTTGCAACCGGAACTGCAAGCAGCATTCCAAATAATCCAAACAAGATTCCGCCGCTGATGATAAGAAGAATAATCATTACGGGATGCATTTCAACGCTTTTACCAAAAATATATGGCTGAACAAAACCGTTATCAAGTGCGTAAGTAGATAAAACAACCAGCAGAATTAGCGGAACTTGTGAAAGATCTCCGTATTGAACTATCGACACAATTATTGCAGGAATTCCTCCGATAATTGGACCGAAGTATGGAATTAAGATGTCCGAGTCCGGCAATTACACCGAGAGGCAAAGCATTGGGAACGCCGATAAAATAAAAACCGAATCCAATCACAAGTCCAACAAAAGTTGCATCAAAAATCCAGGCTCTTACAAACAAGCCAAGTTGCAGGGATACTTTCTTCAAAATGTAATAAGACATTTCAAAATAATTATTCGGTATTGTCTGTAAAATGCCAAGAAGAATTTTTCTATAATCCTTTAAAAGGAAAAAAGTAATGAATGGAACAATTACAACTACTGCAATAACAGATACAATTCTTGAAAGAACAGATGTTATTGTTCCAAAAATGTTAGTAACCTGGGAGGTAACGAAAACTTCAATACTATTAGTTAAATCACCTGCCTCGAGAAAAGGAACGTAGTGCATTAATGTTACTTCAAGCGTCTTCAGCTCTTCTGCGAATGAGAATCCTTCCAATGAACTTATTAGCTGATCCATCTGAAAAACAAATTTTGGAATTATGATAGACAAACTGAAGTATATGGCGAATCCAAAAATTCCAAAAGTTAACAAAGTAGAAGTAAGACGATTGAAACCTTTAGCTTCAAGTATTGAAACAAACGGTGCAAAAATAAATGCAAGCAAAATTGCCAGAGCAAGAATAATTATAATCTCAGTGAGGAGGTAAACCAGGTAAAGAAATAATATTAGAGCAGCCGCTGAAAGAAAAAATTTAGTTGCTTTGTTATAATTTGAATCTGACATAATAATAAAAAATTAATTTACAGCTTCAATTCTTCTTATTCCGGGTACCTGATTCATCAAAGCTTTTTCGATCCCGGCACGTAAAGTCAGAGTTGACATCGGGCAGTTTTCACAATCCCCGGTTAGTTTAACTTTCACAATTTTCTCATCAGTTATCTCAACCAGTTCAACATCGCCGTTATCTGCCTGCAGAAACGGTCTTATTGATTCAAGTGCTTTTAGGATTTCTTCTTTCATCGTATTTACTAATTCACGTATGTAAATCTAATGATTTTTTTGAAATCAATTATGAGTTGTCATTGCGAGTCCTGTTCATAGGGACGAAGTAATCTTCTGAATAAGATTTATAAATGAGATCACTCCGCTTTTACCTCGATATTGAACGGTTTGCTCGTGATGACAGGTGCTTTAATCATCATCCCCAACTAGTATTTCTACTTTTCCCGGAGCTTTTGAATTTCTGATGTTTACCTGTTCAGTTAGATTTTTTGATATATCCATAATTATTTCAGCTTCATTTGATTCGGGGATATCGAATACAATTGGTGTCCCATTATCACCGCCTTCTCTGATTTGCGGATTTATTGGGATGCCGCCGAGAAAAGGAACTTTCAGTTCTTTAGAAATTCTTTCACCGCCGCCTGTTCCAAAAATATCATATCGGTTTTTAGTATCTGGTGCAATAAAGTAACTCATATTTTCAATCAAGCCGAGAACGGGAACATTTACACGTTCAAACATCTTCAAAGCTTTTCTTGCATCAATGAGTGAAACTTCCTGCGGAGTTGTAACAATAACAGCTCCAGTTAGAGGAATGGTTTGAACAAGAGTTAATTGAATATCACCAGTTCCGGGAGGCATATCAAAAACAAGATAATCTAACTCTCCCCAGGCAACATCTGCCATAAATTGTTTAATGGCTCCACTTGCCATCGGTCCGCGCCAGATTATCGGTGCGTCATCATCCATCAATAATCCGATGGAGATCATTTTTAATCCAAAAGCTTCAAGTGGAATTAGTTTAACTTTTCCATTATCCTGAATAACATTTGGTTTTTCATTTACTCCAAGCATAAGGGAATGCTTGGTCCGTAAATATCTGCATCAATAAGTCCGACCCTTGCACCGTCCTTAGCAAGTGCAACAGCAAGGTTTACTGCAACTGTACTTTTACCAACCCCACCCTTACCACTTGCAACTGCAATTGTGTTCTTTACTCCCGGGAGAATTGCCTCTTTCTTCGGATCTTTGTGTGTGGTGACATTTGAAACTCTTTCCTGTATGTTTATATGAATTTCCTTAATCTCAGGGAAATCACTTTTTATAGCATCAGCGATGATATTATAATCAAAGTTCGTTTCTTTGTTTAGTGGAGGAATAGAGATATCAACTGTCAACGCATCTCCAGTTTGCTCAAGCTTTTTTATTGAGTTTAGTGTTAAAGAGTTTTTATTGAAATTTTTATCTTCAATCTTTTTGATAGCACTTAAAACTGCACTTTTAGTTATTTCTGGCATAATAGTATTTGAATTTCGTTTATTAATAAATTATAAAAAGTTGTCGAAAGATAAACAATTAGAAGGAGAGAGGAAGTTCCTGAAATGAATCTCTTTTAAGATTTTATCAATTGCCCAGAGCGTTTTTCAGTCTGCTTCATTAACCATTCCTGGCTGTTAACAGGTTTTACCCCGTTCAGAGGAACAATCATTTCATAAGTCATATCAGGCAGAAGCCTCCGGGCTTTCTGGTTATCCTTGAGTGCACCTTTCATTAAAGTCTTCATCACTTCAGTTCTGATTGTTTCGTTCTCAACAGGGAATAAAGTTTCAACTCTGCCGTCAAGATTTCTCTGCATCATATCAGCACTGCCCATATACATCTCTTCGTTTCCATCATTATAAAAATAAAATACCCTGCTGTGCTCAAGGTATCTTCCGACTATACTTCTAACATTTATATTTTCACTCAAACCTTCAACACCTGGAACAAGACAGCAAATTCCCCGGATAATCAAATCAATTTTTACGCCTTCATTAGAAGCCTCATATAATGCACTTATAGTTTGAGGGTCAACTAATGAATTCATCTTCCAGATTATTTTTCCTTCTTTACCTGCTTTTACATTTTCAATTTCCCTGAAAACTTTTTCAAGCATCTTCTCACGCATATTTACGGGTGAGACGAAAAGTTTTCTGTATTCCTTTTGCTTTGAATATCCTGTTAGATAATTGAAAACGTCAGAAACATCAGAGCAGATATCTTCATCGCAGGTAAACAGTCCGAGATCGGTATAAACTTTCGCAGTGATTGCATTGTAATTGCCGGTAGCTAGATGCACATATCTTTTCACGCCGTCAAATTCTTTTCTTACTACAAGTGTCATCTTGGCGTGAGTTTTTAATCCAACCAATCCATAAACAACATGAGCACCTGCTTTTTCAAGCTCACGAGCCCAGAAAATATTGTTCTCTTCATCGAACCTTGCTTTGAGTTCAACAAGTACGGCAACCTGTTTACCACGTTCAACAGCTTCAATTAGAGCTTTAATAATTGGTGAGTCTGCGCCTACTCTGTAAAGAGTTTGTTTGATTGCGAGCACTTCAGGGTCTCTTGCTGCCTGCTTGATAAATTCAATTACTGGAGTGAATGAATGATAAGGATGATGGAGTAAAATATCTTTTTGTTTAATGATAGAAAAAATATCTTCATCCGTTTCAAAAGTTTTTGGCAGAATGGGGTAGAATGGTTTTTCTTTTAATTGATGAAGTGGGAGTTTGTAGAGACTCATCACATCACTTAAACCGCTTGGTCCATCAGAAATATATACATCGTCTCGCTTAATTCTTAAATTTTCTATAAGTATTTCCATCATATATTCAGGCACAGTGCTTTCAACCTCCAGCCGGACAACCTGACCGAATCTTCTTTGCCGAATATTCTCTTCAATGACGTGAAGCAGATCATCCGCCTCATCTTCCTGAAGTTCAATATCAGTATCTCGTGTTACACGAAATCGGTAGGCTTCAATTACTTCCATACCCGGGAAAAGTAAGTCGACGTTAGCTTTAATTAGATCACCAAACCAGATAAACTTAGCTTCAAATCCTCCGTTGATATTCGGTTTTCTTGAAGGATTGATAATGTCATCAACCGGAATTAACCTTGGATGAGTACTTGGTACTTTAACTCTTGCAAAATGTGTGTTCCCTTTAGGATCGCGGATAATTACTGCGAGATTCAGACTGAGATTGGAAATGTAAGGGAACGGTCTACCAGGATCAAAAGCAAGCGGAGTGAGAATAGGGTAGATTTCTTTTTTAAAGTATTCTTTTAATCTTTCTTGCTCTTCGGCTGCAAAATCTTCAAATTTTAATAAGTGAATATTATTCTGTTTGAGTTCAGGAACAATTTCATTATTCCAGTAATCGTCAAATTGCTTAAGCATTGGTCGTAAAGCTTTTTCAATTTTCTGAACCTGTTCTAATGGCGTCAAACCGTCAATTGTCGGTTCAAGAATATTTGCGGCAATCTGTTCTTTCAAACCAGACACACGAATCATATAAAATTCATCCAGGTTTGAGAAGAAGATAGAAATGAATTTCACTTTCTCAAGTAGAGGAAGATCAGGATTAAATGCTTCTTCCATAACCCTTCGGTTGAATTCCACCCAGCTTAAATCCCTGTTAAAAAAGTTCTTCGGTTCTTTATATTTCTTTAATAATTCTTTTCCGGTCATCTTTATTTCTTCAATTTTCAGGCAAATATAACATAATTTGGCCTCAGTTTCTGCGGCAAATGCTATTCCTGATAAAAGATTAGAATTCGATTAAGATTTCCAGAAGGCAGGAGAAAAAATGATCAGTACGGTAAATAATTCCAATCTTCCGATTACCATAAAGAGACTTAAAATCCATTTAACAGAATCGGGCAGATGAGCAAAATTACTAACTGGTCCCACGGTTCCAATCCCTGGTCCGACATTACCAAGGCAAGTAGCTGTTGCACCTGCAGATGACTCAAAGTCAACACCCAGCAGAGCTAGCAGCATTGAGCCGAGTACGAATATTAAAATATAGAAAATAAAAAATGCCTGAACATTCGATATAATATCAGAACTAACTGCTTTGTTGTTGAACCTCACTGGAATTATTGCTCTGGGGTGAATTAATCTTTTTAACTCGGCCCAACTGTTTTTAAAGAGAACAATGTGTCTGACAAATTTAATTCCGCCGCCAGTTGAACCTGCGCAGCCTCCAATAAAAAGTAGAGCAAAGAAAATCATCCGGGAAAAAGGCGCCCAATTTACGTAATCGGATGTAACATAACCGGTAGTTGTGGTGAGTGATACCACGTGAAAAAGTGATTGCCTTATTCCTTCTTCCCAGAGAAAATTAACATGGGGAATATGAATGAGCATAATAAACAGAGACGCAAAAATTGTAAAACCTAAGTAATATTTGAACTCTGTGTTATCTTTCACAAAACTAAATTTACCATGAATAGCGAAGTAGTGAAGAGTAAAATTCATCCCGGCAAAAAACATAAAGAGGATAAAAATGTACTGAACAAAAGGAGATGTAAAGTAGGCAATACTTGCATTCTTGGTGGAAAATCCTCCGGTTGCCATTGTTGTGAAGGAGTGATTTATTGCATCAAAAAAGTTCAAGCCACCAACCATAAGCAATAATGTTTCAGCAGCCGTAAGTATAACGTAGATGCCCCAGAGTCTTTTGGCAGTTTCTTTTACTCTTGGATGAATTTTGTCTTTTGTTACACCGGGAACTTCTGCTGCAAATAGCTGCATACCGCCAATACCCAACAATGGTAATATTGCAAGCGACAAAACTATTATTCCCATTCCGCCAAGCCATTGTGTTAAGCTTCGCCAGAAGAGTAATCCAGGTGGAAGTGCTTCAATATCAGTAAGGATAGTAGCACCGGTAGTTGTGAATCCGGACATTGTTTCGAAAAATGCATCAGTATAGTTAGGTATTGCGCCATAAAAAATAAACGGAAGGGCTCCGAATATTGTCATTACAATCCAACCGAGGGTTACTATTAAATAACCTTCACGTTTTCCTAATTCTGTAATTTCAGTTTTCCGGGTTGCAAACCATAATATCAAACCAAAGAGAGATGTTCCGACACCTGAAAGAAGTAAGGCCTGGATATCATCTGACTGATAGTAAAGTGAGAAACTAATTCCAGTTAGAATAAACAATCCGTTCAGAATTAATAGGAAACCGATAATGTTGAGGACTACTTTAAAATTCATTTTCTATTTAAAGAATTTTTCCGTTTTTTTAACTCCACCCGGTAAAGAGAAAACAACAACCTTGTCGCCATTTTGAATCTTGGTATCACCGACAGCAATAATGGATTCCTCACCTCTGATTATTCCACCGATAATTGCTTCTTTCGGGAAATCCAGATCTTTAATTGGTTTCTTTGTTATCGGAGATTTAGGTTGAACGACATATTCCATAATATCTGCATCAATTCCTTCTAAAGTGGTCAACGCGAGAACTTCACTTTTGCGGATGAAGCGGGAAATATTGTTTGCAGCAATTAATTTTTTATTGATGAGTGAATCCAGACCAATAGTCTGTGTGAGAGGTATGTAATTTACTTTATCTACCAGCGCAATTGCTTTTTTAACACCGAGGTGTTTTGCCATCAGGCAGGCTATAATGTTAGTTTCAGCATCTTCGGTTACAGCAACGAAAGCATCAACATCTATAATTCCTTCCTGGGCAAGAAGATCAATGTCTCTTCCGTCGCCTTTGATAACAAGAGTGCTGCTTAAATTATCGGCAAGCTGTAAAGTCTTATCTTCATCCGATTCAATTAGCTTCACGTTCATCTTACCTTCCAGCAGTTCTGCAACTCTGCGTCCAATTTTACTTCCACCGAGTATCATAATATTATCAAATTTGATTTCTTCTTTTCCGGCAAGTTTCAATACAACACTGTTACCTTCAGGTTTGGCAATTACGAAGACCTGGTCATTTGGCAGAAACCTATCGTTGCCTTTTGGAATTATTGTTCTGAAGTTTCTGTGAAGTGCTACAATTCTAAAATCAAATGTTTCAAACTCTTTTGCTATATCTACAACAGTTTTTCTTATAACTGGCGCATCTTTATCAAGTCTCAATCCGATGACTGAAAGTTTTCCTCCCTCAAAGTCCATCACATCAGTTGCAGCAGATCGAAGAATTAAGTTAACCATTTCTCTTGCGGCTAACTCTTCTGGATAGATCATAAAATCTATACCTATATCTGCAAAGTTGATATCAATATTTTCGTCGAGATATTCGGAGTTACCAATTCTAGCAATTGTTTTTTTTGCACCGAGTTTTTTGGCAAGTATGGCACTTGTTACATTAATTTCTTCATTGGAAGTAACTGCTACAAAAAGATCTGCTTTATCGACTCTTGCTTCCTTAAGTGTGGAAAGATTTGTTGATGAGCCATTTATGGTAAGAATATCAGCCATTGAATCCGAATAACTTAACCTTTGCTGATCCATATCAATAGCGATTATGTCGTGCTCTTCGCTGGATAGTTGTTTTGCCAGATGATATCCAACATCTCCCATTCCCGCAATTACTATTCTCACGTGCTTTATCCTAACTTATTTCTATTAACAAAGTAAAATTGAGTTTTTATCAGGCAAAAAACAATTCGATTCTTTGATTAAACAAAAAAGCCACACTTAAATGCGCTAAAGTGTGGCTAAGTGAATCTTAATTTGAATACTAAGCAGTCACATCAACCTTTGAATATATCTTCTGAAACTCTTTTCCTTTTCTTTCTTTCCAGTTTCCTTTGTGATATGCGTAGCCAACCACTAAAGGCATTGCAACTGTAGCTTCAGAGTAAACCATTTGTTCGTAAGTTGTTTCTACTTTACCCCACGAGCTTGCTTCTTTAAGTGTTGAGCCGGAAAGTGCACCGTCTCTTTCATCAGCAACAGTAATTTGAACTGCGTACTTGTGCATTGTTGCATCTTCCTGCAGAATGTCTGCAGCAACAACAATATCCTGTGTAAAGTTTTTAGGAACACCACCGCCGATCATAAATATTCCAGTATCCTTGCTGGCGAGTTTAATTTTTGTCAGCTCAAGAAAATCTTTTGCTGAATCAACTGAGCACGTGATTTTCAGGATTTTGTGTTTGATGGACTACAAAACCAAATCCTGCTGAGCAATCAGAGAAAGCAGGAACAAAAATCGGAACGTTCTTTTTGTATGCTGCCCAAACAACTGAATCATCAACTTTTGGTCCACCGTTGTTCTCAAGATATCTTCCAAACTCCCATAAGGAATTCCCTGGATGAATATGGTTTCGGTTCCATACCATTAAATATTTTTGCGCAGGTATCATCACAGATTCTTAATTCGTCTTCATCAATGTAAGTATCATAAATTCTATCAATATGTAAGTCTCTCATTTCATTATCATCAACGAACTTTGTTCCTTTATAATGTTTGAATCCGAGTGCTTCAAAAAAATCCTGGTCAACTATAATTGCGCCTGTGGATACAATAGCATCAACCATATTGTTCATAATCATATCATAAACTACTTTCTTCAAACCTGCACTGAATAAACTACCGGCAAGAGTTAGAATTATTCCACAGTTTTTATCCTTCAACATCATATCATAAATTCTTGCAGCACGGTTCAAATCACGTGCAGTGAATGCCATATTCTCCATTGCATCAACAAACGAAACAATGTTATGTTTTTTAATATCAATGTGTTCAATTACTTCTTTTAGAAAATCTTTTTTCTGAGCCATCCTTTTTCCTCCTTAATCAATTGGAATTAAAATCACTGAAGATCATTCAATTAAAAGAAAGCCTTTGCAACTTTAAGAATACCTTGTTTCCAGGGAACTCTGTGGGAAATTCCTGATTTATTTTTGAATTCTTCGTGATGTTCAAAATACCATTTATAATTTCTGATCAATGCATCTTTGTTAGAGTATCTTGGTTTGTATCCCAGAACTTTTTCTGCCTTCTCAATTGACACAAATGAATCTTTTGAAGCAGTTTCATAAACCCACTTGTAGAGTGGTGAAAGTTTCATCGCTTCAAGAAGTCTGAGAGTTAATATAATTGGTTTCTCTGGAAGTCCCTTAATTTTTTTTCCGTGGCCTGCAAAATCCAGAACCGCCTGGTAATCTTCTCTCATCGTTGTGTATTCTTTTGCCCCTATATTGAAAGTATCATTTACCTTTTCTTTATCAAGAGTACAGCAGAGATAAATTGCCTCACAGAGATCTTCAACATCAAGAAGCTGGTAACGATTATTTCCATCGCCTATCATCGGAAAACCACGGCCATCTTTTGCCCAATCAAAAAGTAAATCGAATACACCAAGTCTCTCTGGTCCAATAAATGACTTTGGACGAATTATTGGAACACACATTCCTTTCTTGCGAAACTTAATACATTCATCCTCAGCTTGAATTTTAGATTTGCCGTAAGGTCCAACACCATCTAACTTATCAGTTTCGTATAACGGATGATGATCGGGGATTCCATAAACAGCTGTTGAAGAAATATGGATGAAGCGATCAACTTTTGCATTCTCAGCTGCTTCAATCATGTTTCTCGAGCCGTCAATATCAGTTGAAAATATTTCTTCGGGAGTGTAAAGAGGAAGTGCAGCTGCTGAATGAACAACTATATCAACTCCCTCAACAGCTTTTTCTACTGTTGCTTTATCTCTGATATCTCCTTTTATAGCTTCAATTTTATCATTCATATCAGGATAGTCAAATTCAACTAAGTCGAGTGATTTTATTTGATGTCCTTTGGAATGAAGGTAACGAATCAGGTTTATTCCTAAAAACCCTGATCCTCCTGTTACTAGAAATTTCATTTTACCTTTTTGTATTATTGAAAATTAGAATTTGAGGCACCAAAATTACGAATTTTGATACGGGCTTCAAATAAAATGCATTTTAAGAAAGGATTAACATTAGCGCGAATTGATTCAAATTGATTGATTATTAAACTTATTCCTAGATAATAATCATTGATTTCATTTAGTCAGCAGGAATAGCATTAAAATTTCTTGACTTTTTACGGGTATCCGCGTATTTTTTCAGGCTCAAAAAATGAATTTGTTTAACCCAAGGAGTTAATTTTGAAAAAGGTAGGAATGACGAGGTTTATTAAGACCGAGGATGCCGCCAGAAAATGGTATGTAGTTGATGCTAAAGATCAAGTATTAGGAAGACTTGCTTCCAGAGTTGCAACAGTGATAAGAGGGAAAACCAAACCAGTTTTTACACCAAATATGGATACCGGTGATTTTGTTATTGTGATAAATGCTGATAAGGTTAGAATGACTGGTAAACGTGAGCAGCTAAAAAAATACATCTGGCACAGTACGTATCCCGGCGGACAAAAGATTCGGTCGTACGAAGAAATGAAAAATAAAAAACCTGAGTTCGCAATTCAGGAAGCAGTTAGAGGTATGTTACCTAAAAACAGATTAGGTAAAAGTTTAATTACGAAATTAAAAGTCTATGCTGGCGAAGAACATCCGCACAAAGCACAGAAACCAGAAATATTAAGCCCATCGGAGAAGTAATGGTTGATAGAATTTTTATAGGTAGAAGAAAAACATCAGTAGCAAGAGTTATTTTAAGAAGTGGAAACGGTAAAGTAACCGTCAACGGAAAAGAGTTTGAAAAAGCTTTTCCTTTACTGGTTAGCCGTGAAGACATTACTAGACCTTTCGATCTAACTGAGACCAAGGGTAAATTTGATGTTTATGTTAACGTAAAGGGCGGAGGTTCAACCGGTCAGGCACAGGCAGTAAGATTAGGGATTGCAAGAGCATTGATTGATATGAATCCAGAATACAGACCATCACTTAAAATTGAGGGACTTTTAACAAGAGATCCCAGAATGGTTGAAAGAAAGAAATACGGTCAACCAAAAGCAAGAAAAAGATTTCAGTTTTCTAAGAGATAATTTATTAATTAACATTCATATCTTCCGATTTACCTCCTGTGTCCGGCACTGGCTGGATGAAAGGTAAAAACGACGAAGGTAGAAGACCTGCCTGACAGTAGGCAGTAAAAAACAGGAGAAATACTAATGGCAACTTTAGAATTAGCACACCTTATTGAGTCCGGTGCACACTTCGGGCATTTAACACGCCGCTGGAACCCCAAGATGAAACCATTCATTTTTATGGAGAAGAATGGTATTCACATCATTGATCTAAAGAAAAGTCTTGGATTACTTAATCAGGCATACCAGGAAATGATCGAGGCAGTTTCGCAGGGAAGTACAATCCTTTTTGTTGGAACTAAAAAACAAGCAAAGGGAGTTATCGAATCCGAAGCAAAAAGATGCGGAATGAATTGGGTAAGTGAACGTTGGCTTGGTGGAATGCTTACAAATTTTTCTACTATCAGGAAAAGTGTAAAGAGATTACAAAACATAGAAAAGCAGGAAACTGACGGTACTTTTGATAAGATTACTAAAAAGGAAAGATTATTCCTTACTCGCGAAAGAGATAAATTGAAAAAAATTCTTGAGGGAGTTGAGACGATGTCAAGACTTCCCGGAGTTGTCTTTGTTGTTGACATAAAGAAAGAAGATATAGCTGTTAAAGAAGCAAGAAGACTGAATATCCCTGTGTTCGCAATGGTTGATACAAACTGCGATCCTGATCCCATAGACCATGTAATTCCGGCAAACGATGACGCAGTTAAGACAATAGAACTAGTTGTTAAACATATGGCTGATGCAATAATTGAAGGGCAAGCCAAGTTTAAAGAGAGAAAAGCCGAGGAAGTTGCTGAAAGAGAAAGAGTAAAGAAAGAGCATCAGGAAGAGACAGAACAGAGTGAAGAGAAAAAAATATCCAAAAAACATTTGAAAAGAAAAGATAAAAGGGGAGAAGATATTTCTGAAGAGAAAAAAGATTCAGATCAAAAAGAACCCTCTTCAGAAAATTAATTTTGAAAGGAAATAATTATTATGGCTATTACAGCTGCACAAGTAAATGATTTAAGACAAAGAACCGGCGCCGGAATGATGGATTGTAAGCGTGCACTTACAGAAGCAAACGGCGATATTCAAAAAGCAATAGAAATTCTTAGAAAAAAAGGTGCTTCAGTTGCTGCAAAGAGAGCTGAAAAATCCGCTAACGAAGGTTTAGTTGTAACTAAAGTTTCTGATGATAAAAAATTAGCAACTATACTTGAAATAAATTGTGAAACAGATTTCGTTGCAAAAAGTGAAGACTTTGTTAATCTGGCAAAGTTCGTTGTAGATGTAGTCTATACTAAAAAGCCTAAAAACGTTGAAGAGTTGATGAATAACTCAAACGTTAAAGATAAATTAAATGACGTACTGGGTAAGGTTGGTGAAAAAATTGAAATCTCGCGGTTCGATAATATCGAAGCAAAAGATGGATTACTTGTAGATTATATCCATATGGGTTCTAAGCTTGGTGTTCTGATTAAATTCGATGATGTTAAAAGTGGAAATGATGAACTCTTTCTGATAGGAAAAGATATTGCTATGCAGGTCGCTGCAATGAATCCAATCAGTGTTAAGAGGGAAGATGTTCCAAAAGAAACGGTTGATAAAGAAATTGAGATTTATAAAGAGTTAGCTAAAGAAAGAAGGCAAACCTGAGCAGATACTTGAGAAAATTGCTATGGGAAGATTGAATAAATTCTATCAGGAAAATGTCCTACTCGAACAGGCATTTATTAAAGATAATTCTAAAACCGTGGGTGATCTATTAAAAGAATTCAATACGAAACATGGTTCTAATGCCCGGGTTGCCAAGTTTGATAGATTCCATCTCGGCGACGAGAATAAGTAATTTCGAACTAAAAGGTCTTAAAATATTTAAGACCTTTTTTTATATTTAAATGTAAATTTTCTACAGGATATGATGAGCTTAAAATATAAAAGAGTTTTACTCAAGCTTAGCGGTGAATCCCTTATGGGTGAGCAAGGTTTTGGAATAGATAATAATGTTCTTGATTTTTTCTCAGAAGAAATCCAGAAAGCATATAAAACTGGTGTTGAGTTGGGCATTGTCATTGGTGGAGGAAATATATATCGTGGGCTAAGCGCCACTTCTCAGGGAATTGACAGGGCAACAGGCGATCAAATGGGTATGCTTGCAACAGTAATAAACGCACTTGCTTTACAGAATGCTCTTGAAAAGAGAGGTATGTATACTCGCCTGATGAGCGCAATCAACATGGAAGCAATTGCTGAGCCCTACATCCGAAGAAGAGCAATGAGACATCTTGAAAAGAAAAGAATTGTAATATTCGGTGCAGGAACAGGTCATCCGTACTTCAGCACTGATACTGCAGCTTCGCTTCGAGCAGTTGAAATAAATGCTGATGTTATCATCAAAGGAACAAGAGTAGATGGTGTGTTTGATAGCGATCCGGAAAAAAATCCTAAAGCTTTTAGATTTGAGAACATTTCATACCTTGATGTCTTAAAGAAAAATCTTCGCATAATGGATCTGACGGCTGTTAGTTTATGCCAGGAAAATAATCTTCCGATGATTGTATTTAATATGGATGTAAAGGATAATTTATTGAAACTTGTGATGGGCGAAGAAGTTGGTACCCTAATTAACAATGGCGAAAAAATTAATAAAGAAGCTTAACAACAAATTGAGGTAGTTATGCATGAATTAATAAAAGATGCCAATGGCAGAATGAACAAAACAATTGAGGCTTTAAGAAGCGAGCTTGCCAAAATTAGAACCGGTAAAGCAACAACTGTTTTACTTGACAGCATAAAAGTAGATTATTATGGAAATATGGTTCCGTTAAACCAGGTTGGTAATGTTTCCGTTTTGGATGCTCATACACTTGCCATCACTCCCTGGGAAAAGCAAATGGTTCAGATTATTGATAAAGCAATTCTTGAAGCCAACCTTGGATTGAATCCAATCAGTGATGGCACAAATCTTAAAATTCCTATTCCTGCATTAAATGAAGAAAGAAGAAAAGAACTTGTAAAGCTCGTTAGAAAATTCGGTGAAGAATCAAAAGTTGCAATCAGAAATGTAAGGCGCGATGCTATTGATCATCTTAAGAGAGAGGAAAAGGAGAAAAAAATGAGTGAGGATCAGCTTCATGATGCTGAACAAGAAGTGCAAAAATTAACTGATGATCACACTAAACTAATTGATGAAACATTGAAGCACAAAGAGAAAGAAATAATGGAAGTTTAATCTTCGTAAATAAAAATTATTATAACCCGGCTTAGCAAGACCGGGTTTTTTTATTTTCGGTTGTTGTGTTAGTTAACGTACTATTACAACAGTTTTATCACTTCAGATTTCTGCGTAGGCGATTTATTTGAATCAATTATAAATTAGTTGATTTTTAAGTAAATTTTGATTCACTAAATAAGAATTAAATAATCATATAAGCCCCTGATTAAGCTTGAAGTTTTTAGAGAAGCTACAAAATATTCAATTTGGTCCGATTAAGGCTTCGGACTATTTAAACAAAGATGTGTTAAAGAATATTATTTATCTCACTTTTGCGATTATTATTTTCTTTTTTGGTGTGATTGTTTATGGAATCGTGCTCAACCTTCGTGATGTTCCTCTGTCAGAAGCTATGATTAAAAAGGGTTATAGTGAAATTACAAATCCTAAAATCGTTGTGGACAGACATAATTACACGTTGGGTATTTACGAAGACAGCGTACTTATAAAAAATTACAGAGTTAGTTTTGGTAAATCAGTCCACACACCAAAAACCAGAGCAGGCGATAAAGCAACACCTGTTGGTGTGTATAAAATATGTAAGATTTATACAACTCATAAGTATGATAAGTTCTTCCAGCTAAACTATCCGAGTCTCGAGGATGGTGCCGATGCATTAAGGAAAGGATTAATTTCACAGAAAGAATACAATGATATAAAGTTCGAATACTATTACGAAGGTTGTACAAAGTATCACAACGTACTTGGTGGTAATATTGGGATTCATGGTATCGGAGAATTAAACTATATTTTTAAAAATCTTCCTTTTGTTTTTAATTGGACAGACGGATCCATTGCAATGAGTAATGAAAACATAGACGAAATTTATTCAGTAATCAGAGAGGGAACTGAAGTTGTTATTAAATAAAATATTCATCTGTTTCTCCTTAGCTGTTTTGTTTTTAGCAATTGGAGGATGTAAAAAATCTTATGAACCTCCACCGCATAATTTGTTTGAGAATGAACAGCTCGTTATTAAAACCGCGAAAGACGTGGTTGGTGACAATATATCATTCACTAGCGCAGGTTACTTTGAATCCGATACTTTAAAATCAATTGTCGCCGGTGTGGAAGTATCCGAAAAAAATGAATGGGGGATAGAGTTTTATCTGATTAGCTGGATGGAAGGTGAGTTTAAAGTAAAGTACAAAAACAGGGTTGCTAAATGGCTCTTTTGTTCAATGCCTGGTTAATAAAATAAAATTCGCTGACTTTGATACTGAACTGATCTATTACAATTCTAAAAATTACTTTTTAGGGAATGCAAGCGGAGATGTTTATTCGCACGTTATCGATATGAAAAAACTTAAAGTTTATAGTGCTCACCTTTCAGTTATTACTGAAGGAAGGGTTTCATTGGATCTTTCACAAAATATTGATAATCCAATGCTTAAGAACTTTTTTATCAGCTATTTCAGAAGAGATTATCCTAATCTAAGATTAGTAGAAAAAGCAATTTAATTTTTAAATCAGACTTATTGCCTGATTGTGTTTTTATTCTACAACTAAGAAAGTATTCCGCTCCTTAATGAAGTTTCTCGTTTACATCTTTAATCTGATTCTGTTATTTAGTGTATGTCACTTTGCTCAGGAGGAAGACAGAATCGAATTATCATCTATAACTTTTATCGGGAACGAGACATTCTCTGATGGAGATTTAACGGCTGTTATTCAGAGCGAAGAATCACCAATGTGGCTGTGGACGTTTTTAAACTCTTTTACTTTTCTTGGTTCACCACCGAATTACTTTGATTCTTCATCAATTTCTATTGATTTAATTTCTCTTAAATCATTCTATTCTGTTAATGGTTTCTTTAAAGCGGAAATTAATTATTCTTTTGAAATAGATACTTCAGCAAAATCTGCAGATTTGATTTACTACTATAAAAGAGAACTCACCATTTGATTTTCATTCTGTTGAATTTCCTGGTCTTGAAGAATTAAACGATTGGATAAAATCGAATATCGAGGATTACCTGGAATATCCTGCATCGGAAAGATATTCTCAGGAAAAAGTTCAGAAAAAAAATGATGATATCATAACGTATCTTAAAAACAATGGTTATATGTTCGCCACTTACGATAGCTCAATAGTTAAAATAGATACGATCAATTCAAAGATAGATTTACTGAATTATTTTACAACAGAAAGTTTTTACAGATATAATGATATTCAAATTGACAAAACAGGTGATGCAAGTTCACAGGTTAGTTATAATTTAATAAAATATATCACAAACATTAATGTTGGGGATACTTATAGAGAAAATGAACTGTCAAAAAGCAGACTGAGATTGGCAAGAACCGGTCTTTTTAGTTCAATAAATCTGAATGGCAGTTAGCCACGGTCAGGATTCTATATGCTGGTAAAGCGCAGCTTCAAATCACTGGTACAGTCACACCAATGAATGAACTTTCACCACAAATATTTGCCGACAATGAATTAGGCTATTTTAATCTGGGTGTTGGTGCAAGTTATGTCCGGAAAAATTTCCTCGGTGATGCACGAAAATTAACCATTCAGAGCAAGCTTCAAAATTAATGATGTTGCAAACATTGATCTAGATTCAGATTATTTTTTTAATGCACTCCAATCTGAAGTTGAACTTTCTGCCATAGTAGATCAGCCATTTTTATTCAGTAGAAATGTAGCCGGAAGGTTGGAACTATATTTAAAGTCATATAACATAGAATCAATTGACTATCAAAATTATGGCGCTAATTTTAATTCGGCAGTAGATATGCCCAGTTATACATTTATTAATCTGTTAAGTCCGTATTTGAGATTTGATAGATTATTTTATAATATTCCTTATTACGAATATAAAGGAGACCAGCAACTGTTACTCCCAGAACATTCACTACTTCACTTGGTGCAGAAATTGGTTCGGCGAATACAAATGATCTTTTTTTTCCCAGCGGAAGGAAGATAATATTTCATTAATTTCAGAATTTTCATCAGCAAATGTTAAGTGGGATGTAAAAAATCTCAATACTAATGAAGTAATTCGTGAATGTTGATTCATTGGTCTATATCTAAAGTTCCAATTAACATGGGGTTCTATATTACACAGTATCCAGAGATAGAAATTCAGTTTTCGCTTTAAAACTTAAATCAGGATATATTCAAATGCTAAGTGGGACTCCAGCACTTGTTTCGCCAAATCAAACATTCTTTGCTGGTGGCAGTAACTCTGTTAGAGGATGGAAATCAAGAGAACTGATTCCACCTGATAATTATTATGATGATATTATTTCCACCTTCATTAAATGAAGAATTAAAAATTAGAGGTGGTACTTTTTTACTCGAAGGAAGTTTCGAATTCCGCAGACGTTTTAAAGAAGATTTCGGTTATGTACTATTTCTCGATTATGGAAATACCTGGAATGGAGCTGATCAATTCCAATGGAATGAGGTAGCTGTGGCTATTGGAACTGGTGTAAGATATTACTCACCCATTGCACCATTCAGATTAGATTTTGGTTTTAAACTCTATGACCCTAAAGATCTTAGGTATATTTACGAAGCACCTTTTTTGGAGACGATGGTAATTAATTTCGGTATAGGTGAAGCATTCTAATCAAATGATTAGTTGAGTTCTCTGTATCTTTCAAAATAAAATAAATAAAAAATTTATAATGATTGAATGGTGAAAAATGATTTTTAGTATGACAGGCTACGGAAAGAGTAGCAGCTCAAAGAATAAAATATCCGCAGAGGTTGAAGTAAAAAGTGTCAACAGTAGATTTTTTGAAATCTCTCTTAAACTACCCTCTGTTCTTTTCCCTTATGATTATGAAATCCGGGAGCTGATTAAAACAAAAGTTCAAAGAGGGAAACTCAATGTTGTGATCCACTTCAAAAAAGATGGCGTTGAGAACGGATTTACTTCGGTCGATCCTAAAAAATTATCAATTCAATTATCATTAATAAAGAAAATTAAAAAAGCAGCCAGCATCAAAGAAGATATTAAACTTGAGCACCTTCTGAATAGCAAAGAAATTTTTACGTCTCAGGATAACGAATTAAGCAAAGTTGAGCTCGACATAATTAAATCAGCTTTAAATAAAGCACTTGATAAACTGGTAATAATGAAGAAAAAAGAAGGGGCGGAACTTTCCAGAGATTTTTCAAATAGAATTCAAAAAATCAGTGGTAAGGTATCTGAGATTGAAAAAAATTACAGAAGCAGCATTGAAGAATATCATGACAAGCTTAAACAACGTATTCAGGAGTTGATGGAGAATGTCGAAATAAATGAAGACAGGTTGCATCTTGAACTAGCTCTGATTGCCGATAGAGCAGATATAACGGAAGAATGTGTAAGATTAAGAAGCCATCTTAAATTTTTTAAGGAAAGTCTTAAGAACGAAAAAGAACCCGGTAAAAAATTGAACTTTCTCTGCCAGGAAATGAACAGGGAAACAAACACTATTTCATCTAAGTCTGTTTCAACATCAATAATACATTCCTCGGTTTTGATCAAAGAGGAAATCGAAAAAATAAAAGAGCAACTACAAAATATTGAGTAAATGTTGAATCAGACCAAAGGAAAGCTAATCGTATTTTCAGCTGCAAGCGGTGCCGGAAAGACTACAATAGTAAAAGAAATATTAAAGGAATTTACTCAGATCATTTTCTCGATTTCAGCCACCACAAGACCTAAAAGAGAAACTGAAATTGACGGCATTGAATATTTCTTTTTGACGGAAATAGAATTCCAGAAAAGAATTGAAAATGATGATTTTATTGAATGGGAAAAATTTTACGACTATTATTATGGCACACTAAAAAGCTTTATCACTGAAAATATTGAGGCTGGGAAGCCTGTATTGCTTGAACTTGACGTAAAAGGGGCACTCACAATAAAAAGACTTTACCCTTATGCTCATTTAATATATATTTCGCCTCCCAGTTTCGAAGAGCTCGTAAACAGGCTCAGACAAAGAAACACAGAAAGTGAGTCTGATTTTTTGAAAAGGATTGATCGAGCAAAGATGGAACTGAGCTTAAAAGGTCAGTTCGATTATATAATTGAGAACAAGGATCTCAATAAAGCAGTAACGGAAGCAAAAAGTTTAGTAAATAAAATATTAAAGGAGAATTAATAAATGGAAATAAATCCAATTGATTTAAGAGAAATTGATAAGCGAGCAGGAAATGTTTACGAAGGTATAATCGTTTCAGCCAAAAGAGCTCGCCAAATTAACTCTGAAAATAAAATTGAGTTTAATGCATTGCTGAGTACAATCCCTGAATCAACCACTGATGATGAGAGTGAGGATATTGATAATCCGGCTCAATTAAAAATTGCACTTCAACTTGAACAAAGAAAAAAACCTCACCTTCAGGCTTTAAATGAATTTTTAGATGGTAATATTGATTTTGAATTTAAGAAATAATCGTAACAAGTTCTAAGTTTGTTTATATATTTTCGAATCCGGCCAAGTGCCGGATTTATTTTTTTAAATATCTTGTTGCAATTTGCATTAAATTTCAGGTGAACAATTTGAAAGTACAGAGATGATTAAAGATCCATTGAACGGCAAAAAAATACTTCTTGGAGTAACGGGCTGCATAGCTGCATATAAATCCTGCTTGATAGTCAGAGAGCTCGTCAAAAGAGGAGCCGAGGTAAAAGTTGTTATGACTCCATCTGCAACTGAATTCATTACACCGCTAACTCTTGCTACACTTTCCCAAAACGAAGTCATCGTGAATACTTTCCCCACAACTCAAAAAGATGGAACAAAACTTTCGACTTGGCATATTGATTACTCAATCTGGGCCGATTTGATGTTAATTGCACCAACAACAATAAATACAATTGCAAAAATTTCTTTCGGGTTTGCTGATAATGCTTTAACGACGCTTGTTACTGCGTTGAGATCACCTTTAGTTATTGCGCCAGCGGCTGATGTTGATATGTACAATAATCCTATCAATAAGGAAAATCTTGAGAAACTAGAAAGACTCGGACATTATATTATTTATCCTGAATCTGGTGAACTTGCAAGCGGATTAATCGGTGATGGAAGATTGGCTGATATTAATAAAATTATTGACGCAATTGAATTAATTCTTTCAGATTATTCAAAAGATTTGGCGGGTAAAAAAATTCTTGTTTCAGCCGGACCAACGTATGAAGATATTGATCCTGTGAGATTCATTGGCAATCGCTCCTCTGGCAAAATGGGTTATGCAATTGCAAAAGCAGCATATCTTCGTGGTGCTGAAGTAACTCTTATTTCTGGACCATCATCACAGGTACTGTTATCCTGAAATTAAATTGCTAAAAGTTCGATCTGCTTCGGAGATGGAGAAGGCAGTTAAAAAAGAAATTGATAAAAATAATTTATTGGTAATGTCTGCTGCAGTTTCAGATTTTCGTCCGTTGAAAACTGCAACAAATAAAATAAAGAAAGAAAAAGGTTTGATGGATTTAAAGCTTGAATTAATCCTGATATTCTTTCTTCATTAAAAGCAAAGAAAACAAAAATAATTGGATTTGCACTTGAAACACAGAATGAATTGAGAAATGCAAAGAATAAACTGAAAGAAAAACATCTTGATATGATTGTGTCGAATTCTCCCGGAAAAGAGAGTGGATTTGAAGTTGACACAAACAAAATCACGATTATTAAACAAGATGGTAAAGCAATTAAGCTACCACTGCTTTCCAAGTTTCAAGTAGCGAATAAAATATTAACTGAAGCGAAAAGTCTTTTGTCAGTCTGAGCGGAGTCGAAGACTAAATAATAAAGTCACACTTCGACAGGCTCAGTGTGACGGTTAGTTTATGCTTATATGACCAAACCAACTAAAAAAGAAATAATAAAATCATTAAATCTTCAAAAAGAAATTTTTGGAGATGATCTTTTTATCTCAAAAAAGAAAAAACCCACAGCCGTTGTAAAAGAGCCTGCATCAGTTTATGAAGCACCTGCACTATTCCCCGAAGCAAAAGAAGATTGGGAGAAAGCAAAGTCTCTCGATCAGCTTGAAAAATTAATTTGCGATTGTACCAAATGTAGATTACATCAAGGCAGAAACAAATTTGTTTTCGGGACGGGTAATCCCAATTCTGATGTTTTAGTTATTGGTGAAGGTCCCGGTGCAGAAGAGGATAAGCAAGGCTTGCCATTTGTTGGAAGAGCAGGAAAACTTTTAACTGATATGCTAAAAGCAATCAAGTTTGAAAGAGAAGAAGTTTACATTGGTAATGTAGTCAAATGCCGCCCACCAGAAAACAGAACTCCAAATCCTGACGAAATGGATACCTGTATGCCTTATCTTAAAAAACAATGTGAACTTATTAAACCAAAATTAATACTTTGCTTTGGATTGACTGCCGCAAAAGGATTGTTGAAGAAAAGAGAGTCTCTTGGTGTATTGAGAAAAAGTATTTTTGAATATGAAGGTGCGAAAGTAATTGTGACTTATCATCCGGCTGCATTGTTACGAAATCCTAATTGGAAAAAAGCTTGCTGGGAAGATTTGAAGAAATTCAGGAAGATGTATGATGCCCTATAAGGGAAATCGAGAACGTAAAATGAAGATTATATCTCATTGTTGCATTTGGCTCCGGTGTTGGAGGATTTTTACGCTATTCGATTTCCGATATCGTCTACAAATATTCTCCCTCACTTTTCCCATACGGAACTTTATTGGTGAACATCCTTGGAAGTTTTCTCCTTGGTTTTGTTCTCTTTTACCTCGATGCAGTTAAGTTGATTTCATCTGAAATGAGATTATTTCTCACAGTTGGATTATGTGGCGGACTTACTACATTCTCAACATTCTCCTTTGAAACGATTAAACTTGTTCAGGATTCAGAATATCTTCTTGCCGGGACGAATGTTCTTCTTAATGTTTTCATTACTTTATTAGCTGTATTGTTGGCTGCATTTATATCCAAACTTATCATCGGAGGCTGAAATGCATATCGAAGGTGAAGCAAAATTACTTAGAATTTTTGTTGGCGAATCTGATTTAATCAATCATAAACCGGTTTATGAAAGGATTGTTATGGAAGCCCGCAAGGCAGGATTAGCCGGTGCAACAGTTGTTAAAGGTATTATGAGTTTCGGTGCTTCAAGCAGAATTCATACTGCTAAAATTTTAAGGCTTTCCGAAGATTTGCCGTTGGTAATTGAAATAGTTGATAAGGAAAATAAGATTGAAGAATTTATTCCAGTTTTGAATAAAATATTTGAAGAAGCAAATTCAGGTGGTTTGATAACAATGGAAAAGGTCAATATTATTAAATACACGGTTTCGAAAGAGTAGAAAGAAATATAATTCCCCTTTTCAATGTGGCATCAAACTTGCCATTCAGCAACCGATTGTTAAATTATTTCATTGAAATGAGTATGGTTGTTAATGATATTACTACTAGAAAATTGAGGGTATTTATTTTAAGAAGGTGATAATATGAAAATAATAATAATTTTTTCAGTTCTTATAATTACACTAAGTATTGCATCCTGTTCTTTAGAAGAAGATGAATTCAGGAGTAATGGAACAATCACTGGCTATGACACGAGGGAATGTTCTTGTTGTGGTGGATTTTATATAGAAATAGATAATACCACCTATCGGTTTTATGATCTACCTAAGAATAGTAAACTGAACCTTGATAACCCTACCTTCCCGATTTATATAAAATTAGACTGGACTAAAGATGCAAATGCCTGCTTAGGTGATGAGATAATTGTTTCTAGAATTGAAAAAAGGTAACTAATAAATTAAAATCAAATCAAAAATATTTGTTGAGATCTTTATGAAAAAATTATATTTATTGACAATATTATTTGTGATAGTTTTATTCAGTGTCCCATCGATTTGTCAACAGGATAAAAGTGATAAACAAATAATTCAATTAGCAACAGGAAAGGACAAAATAACTTTTACTGTTCTTGATTATGAGACTAATGAACCTCTAATTGGGGCTGCAATTTATTCTTTTAATCTGAAAAAGATCCTTGCAACTACTGATATTGATGGAGTTGCAATAACAGAGAAAGAATTAAAAGGAAATTTGGAAGTTTCGTACATTGCTTACTATTCAGAATGCTTTAGATTATATGAAAATAGTATTGATAGTATCAAGTTTGGTTAAAACCTGAATGCCTTTAAATTTATGGATGGAGGTGTTGATTTAGACACAAAATTCTATCTCACCAAGTGAAAAAGGTAAATCTGACGCTAAACTAGATTTAATTGACAGTAAGATTCAATTACTCACTAACTTTGAACCATCAGAGGAACAAATTCATGTTTGCAAAGAACCATAGATTTGAATTCAAATATATGGGAAGGTAATAAGTATTATAGAGAAGCTTATAACGAAGTTGTAATTGATTTTCTGAATGATAAATTCGAAAAAAATATCGAAGAAGAATTAAGAGAAATTTGTTGGCGAAATTACCAACAATAGAATTTTATGCTCTATTTTATCATTAAGTCATTAAATTATTTTTAATATTTGATTCTTGAGCAAAACTTTTTAATTTCGGAGTGTAATTAAAAACCACTTAAAATTAACCCCGCACTTGATCGGGGTATTTTTTCCGCAGAATGGCAAAAACTAAACGAACAAATAATAATGGAAACGGGTTTGATAATTCAAACTCAGCGGATGTAAAACCACCGGCAGCACCGGAGATAGAAGCATCTGTTCTCGGTGCAATGATGATTGAGAAGGAAGCTGTTCCGAAAGCTCTTGAAATGCTTTCACCGGATAGCTTTTATGCAAAGGCACACAGAATAATTTTTGAAGCAATGATTTCGTTGTTCGATTCCGATGAACCGATTGACACAGTTACACTCTACGAAGAATTAAAAAAACGCGGCGACCTTGAAGAAGCAGGCGGTGCAGTTTATCTCAGCAAACTTTCACAGAACATTCCTTCGGCAGCAAACATTGAATATCACGCAAAGATAATTCTTGAGAAACAAATTTTGAGAGGCTTGATTACAAGCGCTCACGAAATTGCAAAGAATGCTTACGAAGGTTCATCTGATGCATTTCGATATTCTTGATGATGCTGAAAGAAGAATTTTTGATATAACAGAAAGCCATCTTAAGAAATCTTACCAGGGAATGGATAAAGCAGTAAGAGAAGCGATGGAGTACATCGAAACAATTCACTCTTCAACTCAACAAAGGTTTTCTGTACCAACAGGATTTTTTGAACTTGATGAAATTTTAGGTGGACTTCAAAAATCAGATTTAATAATTCTTGCTGCACGTCCTTCAATTGGTAAAACAGCCTTGGCTTTGTCGATTGCACGTAATGCCGCAATCGATCACAAAGTTCCTGTTGGAATTTTTAGTCTTGAAATGGCAACAATGCAGCTTATCATCAGAATGATTTGTGCCGAAGCAAGAATTAATGCTCATCTTGTCAGAACAGGAAAGCTTCCTCATTCAGAAGGACCGAAGCTTAGTAAAACTGTTCACAAACTTACTGATGCACCAATTTATGTTGACGATACTCCTGCTTCAACTGTTCTTGAGATTAGAGCGAAAGCGAGAAGACTTAAATCTGAAAAAGGAATTGGATTGATAATCATCGATTATCTTCAGTTGATGACAGGTCCCGCAAAAGCTGAATCACGCGAAAGAGAAATTTCTCACATATCCAGATCACTAAAATCATTAGCAAAAGAATTAAACATTCCTGTGATGGCACTTGCCCAGCTTAACAGAGCTGTTGAAGCGAGAACAGATAAACGTCCTCAACTTTCTGATCTTAGAGAATCAGGTTCAATTGAACAGGATGCAGATGTAGTTATGTTTTTAAACAGACCCGAATATTATGGAATTGAAAAAGATGAAAATGGAGAATCTTGGGAAGGAGTTGCTGAGGTTATTGTTGGTAAGCAAAGAAATGGTCCTACCGGAATGACCAAGTTAGCTTTTGTAAAAGAATATGCCCGCTTCGAAAACTTAGCTCACGCAAGACAAATTGAAGAGTTCGCTTCACTTCCAGCCGATGAAGACATTATTTAGAAATTCAGATTGCCGATTTCGGATTGTGAATTTTTGGTGTAGAGGTTCTTTAGTTCCATCTCTCATTTTCATATCTTTTTTGTTAAATCCATTTACATTAAACGCTCAGATATTTTCTGAAAGCGATATGGAAACCTGTGACACAAAATTTCAAATTGCAATAGATGAGGAATTAGAGTCTGAACCAATTAATGATGTGATAGTTGAAATTGGTGAAAGTTTTATCGGCACAGATTATCTTGCTCATGCATTGGAAGAAGATGGAGATGAACAACTTGTAATAAACCTTACAGGGCTTGATTGCACTACACTTGTAGAAAATTGTGTGGCTCTGGCAAGGTGTGTAAAAAAAGGTACAACTTCGTTTGATGATTATCTGGAAGAAGTGCAATTCATTCGTTACAGAGATGGCGTTATTGATGGCTTACACTTCAAGGCTTCATTATTTTTCTGATTGGATTACTAACAACATTGCAAAAGGAGTTGTTGAAGATGAAACTTTACAAATGTGCGGAGAACCTATAAAATTTGATTTGGACTACATGTCGACACATCCTGATTCTTATAAGCAATTAGATGAAAACCCTGATCTAATTCCTATCATTAAAATTCAAGAAGAAGAAATAAGCTCAAGAACTTATTATTACATCCCAAAAGAAGAATTTAAATCAAAAGAAGAGTTTGTAAACAGTGGAGATATAATTGCAGTCACTACAACCGTTGAAGGACTTGATATCGGTCATGTTGGAATAGCTATAAGAATGGATGATGGAAGAATTCATCTACTGCACGCTCCCAGTCCAAATACGGAAGTACACATCACTGAACTAACCTTAGAAGATTATTTGATGAAATATAAAAGACACTCTGGTGTGATTGTGTTGAGAGTCTTAGAATCTACTGACTTACCTGATTAATTTCTCCGAATTATTTTCAAAATATTTTCTTCTATGTTCGTTGGTTTTAATCCAAACGATTGAAGTTTATCAATATTCAAAGAAACGTCTTCAACTTTGGGGTAATTTGGAATTTCATCCATGGTAATTTTTTGAAGAAAATTTTTATCGAAGCCTGCAATCGAACAAAGCATTTCTCCAAGTTCATATCTTGATACTCTCTCAATTCCTCCCAGATTTATTATTTCTCCTTTTAAATCCATTTCTGCCAGAGCGGAAATAATTCTTGAGGTATCGATTAAAGAAATTGGGGTTCGGAATTGATCTGTAAATAACTTAACAGGTCTGTTATTCTTTAATTCATCATATATAAAATGAAAATGACATCGTGAGTGATTCAAACCAAATCCATACAGTAAAGCAGTTCTCAAAATCAAATAGTTATCTGTAAATTCTTTTACTTTACTCTCACCCACAAGTTTTGTCTCAGCATAAAGTGAAGCAGGAATCAATTTTGCATCTTCCTTTAAAAATGATCCTCTGTATCCTGCATAAACAAGATCCGTGGAAATATAAATTAGTTTTGAATGAAAACTTTCACAAAGCGCTGCAATATTTTTTGTTGCTGTGACATTTATATCAAAATAATCTTTAGCTGATTGATTTTCTTTTGGAACTGGATTAGTAATTGCAGCGGCGTGAATAACAATTTCAGGTAGAAATTCCTGAAAGAGAATCTTTAATTCCTTTTCATTAAGCAAATCGATTTTTTCCGAGTCAAATTCTCCACAGTTACCCAAGTTATCATTATAAGTTGTAAGAATTTTGAAGTTCTTTGAAACTGACAGATTCAAATATTGTCCAAGGAGTCCGCTACCACCTGTTATTAAAACTTTCTTCATTCATTATACCAAATTAGTGACTTATTCTACTAACAATTTAACAATAGATTTGTTTTCAATTTTAATACTTATCTATTCTTTGGATTTACTTCAGGCCTTTGGTAAATTTATAAATTATCAAACGGAATTATATGTATAAAACAATAATAATTGTCATTCTATTCCTATCTGGAACAATGGTTTATGGTCAGGCAGGTCAGTTCTTTGATGCACCTTTCGGTGGCGGAATTGGTTACGTTCCAGCCTGGTATATTCCAAATGTTGATCCAATTAATACCGAGTTAAGCCAGATTGGTATGCCAGAGCTATCTACAAGTGGTTTTTATTCTTCCGGAATTGCCGGTTTTCTTTACTTAGGATTTGTGAAGGATTTAAGAATTGGTGGAATGGGTTTTGGCGGATCACTTTCAACATCACAGACAGTGAATAATGTAAACAAAGAAGTTGTTTATACTCTTAGTGGAGGCGGTGTTACGATTGAGTATACTTTACCATTCATAAAAAACGTAGGAGTATCTGTTGGTGCAGTGATTGGTGCAGGTAGTTTAGAACTAGATCTCTATCGCAATTCTGGAAATTTTTCTTGGGGAGGAATGTGGGAAGAATTGAGTGAGCCCAATCAAACATCGGATGATTATTATGGTAAATTAAGAAACCACTATTGGATGTTCACTCCCACCATAAATGTGGATTATCCGGTTTATCGGTTCGTTGTTATAAGGCTTGGTGTTGGTTATCAATTAGCTTTTACTGATGAATGGACAGCAGATAATGACCAGCCTGTATCTAACATTCCATCCAATTTAAATAGCAATTCATTTTTTATTCAATCAGGAATCTTCGTAGGGTTTTTCTCTTTTTAATTATGAAAAAAATACTTGTAACCGGTGGTGCTGGATTTATCGGAAGTAATTTTATCAACTATACACTTGGTGAACGTGATGACATTTTCATCATCAATCTTGATAAATTAACATATGCTGGAAATCTCCAAAATCTAAAAAGTGTCGAAGGCCATAAAAACTATGCATTTATTAAAGGTGATATAGTAAACGATGAACTGGTTAGCTATATCTTTCAGAAATATAATATATCACATGTAATTAATTTTGCAGCTGAATCACATGTAGATCGCAGCATTCTTGGTTCTGAAATTTTCTTCAGGACGAATGTTTTGGGAACGAATGTTCTTCTTGAAAATGCCAAACGATTTGGAGTTGAAAAATTTATTCAAATATCTACCGATGAAGTTTATGGCAGCCTTGGACCTGAAGGACAATTTGAAGAAACAACTCCACTGCAACCGAATAGCCCGTATGCAGCGAGTAAAGCATCTGCAGATATGATGGCACTTGCATTTCATCATACCTATAATGTTCCAGTTGTGATCACAAGATGTTCAAATAATTATGGTCCTTATCAATTTCCTGAGAAATTAATTCCTTTAATGATTCTTAACTCCTTAAAGAATAAAAAGCTTCCTGTCTATGGTGATGGGCTAAATGTTCGTGATTGGATTTATGTGATTGACCACAATAAAGCTGTTGAACTGATTTTAGAAAAAGGAAAATTGGGTGAAGTTTACAATATTGGGGCAAATACTGAAAAACCTAATATTGAGA
>CAWDGX010000014.1:0-157500 GCA_963802005.1 uncultured Ignavibacteriaceae bacterium | reverse complement strand
GTACCAAACCCAGACAAACTCCGAATTCCTGACATATGTTTTTCGGGAGTCAGGCTGTGAGGGATAAGCTTCACGGCCGAGAGGGGAACAACCCAGACCACCAACTAAGGTCCCCAAATAATAGTTAACAGAGAAAGGATGTTAAGTTGCTTAGACAACTAGGATGTTGGCTTAGAAGCAGCCATTCATTTAAAGAGTGCGTAATAGCTCACTAGTCAAGCGACTTAGCGTCGACAATACACGGGACTTAAACTATTTACCGAAGTTGTGGACTCCGACTTGTCGGAGTGGTAGAGGAACATTCTATATGCATCGAAGGTTAACTGCGAGGTTAACTGGAGCGTATAGAAAAGCAAATGTTGGCATAAGTAACGATAATCTCGGTGCAAAACCGAGACGCCGAAAATCTAAGGTTTCCTGAGCAATGTTAGTCATCTCAGGGTTAGTCGGATCCTAAGCCGAGGCCGAAAGGCGTAGGTGATGGTAAACAGGTTAATATTCCTGTACCTGGTAAATTTCATTCGACCGTAAGGAGGGACGCAGGAGTGAAGGTCAGCCGCCTGTTGGATTAGGCGGTCTAAGCAAGTAGGCTGAAAGCGTAGGCAAATCCGCGCTTTCTTAAGGCCGAGATGCGAACGGGAGTCCTTTGGACATAAACTGACCGTAATCATACTGCCGAGAAAATCTTCGTACGGGAGAAATTTATTAGACCGTACCGCAAACCGACACAGGTAGATGGGATGAGTATTCTAAGGCGCTCGAGTGAGCCGTGGTTAAGGAACTCGGCAAATTAACCCCGTAACTTCGGGAGAAGGGGTGCCTCTTGTAGGTGATGTCCTTCGCGGGCAAAGCTGAAAGAGGCCGCAGTGAAATGGCCCAAGCGACTGTTTAGCAAAAACACATGTCTCTGCGAAGTCAATCAAGACGATGTATAGGGACTGACACCTGCCCGGTGCTGGAAGGTTAAGAGGAGAAGTTAGCCGCAAGGCGAAGCTTTGAATCGAAGCCCCAGTAAACGGCGGCCGTAACTATAACGGTCCTAAGGTAGCGAAATTCCTTGTCGGGTAAGTTCCGACCTGCACGAATGGTGTAACGATTTGGGCACTGTCTCAACCACGGGCTCGGTGAAATTGTGGTACCGGTGAAGACGCCGGTTACCCGCATATGGACGGAAAGACCCCGTGCACCTTTACTGCACCCTAATATTGGGTTCGGATAGGGCATGTGTAGCATAGGTGGGAGGCTTTGAAGCCGGGACGCTAGTTTCGGTGGAGCCAAAGGTGAAATACCACCCTTGTTTTATTTGGATTCTAACCTCGATCCTTGAATCAGGATTAGGAACAGTGTTAGGCGGGTAGTTTGACTGGGGCGGTCGCCTCCAAAATTGTAACGGAGGCTCTCAATGGTTCCCTCAGCATGGTTGGTAATCATGCGTCGAGTGTAAAGGCACAAGGGAGCTTGACTGCGAGACATACAGGTCGAGCAGGTGCGAAAGCAGGACTTAGTGATCCGACGGCTGCGAATGGAAGTGCCGTCGCTCAAAGGATAAAAGGTACGCCGGGGATAACAGGCTGATCTTACCCAAGAGTTCATATCGACGGTAAGGTTTGGCACCTCGATGTCGGCTCATCGCATCCTGGGGCTGAAGAAGGTCCCAAGGGTTTGGCTGTTCGCCAATTAAAGCGGTACGTGAGCTGGGTTCAGAACGTCGTGAGACAGTTCGGTCCCTATCCTATGCGGGCGCAGGATACTTGAGAAGGGTCGCTTCTAGTACGAGAGGACCGAAGCGAACGTACCTCTAGTGTACCAATTGTCACGCCAGTGGCATAGTTGGGTAGCTACGTACGGTTGTGATAAGCGCTGAAAGCATCTAAGCGCGAAGCACGCTTCAAGATTGGGTATCCCTTACGTAAGTAACTTAAGACTCCTCGGAGATTACGAGGTTGATAGGCTGCAGGTGTAAGTGCAGTAATGTATTTAGCCAAGCAGTACTAATAAGTCGTGCGACTTAACCATTAATTTTTATTAATAGGTTATATTTTACATTCTCTATTGGCTCAGCTCTTTCAATCTTCTTTATTTTGATTAGATTTTGGTGACTATAGCCAGGGTGATACACCTCTTCCCATTCCGAACAGAGAAGTTAAGACCCTGTACGCCGATGGTACTGCTTGGGCAACTGGGTGGGAGAGTAGGTAGTCGCCAACTTTTATTTTAACCCCGTTCGCTCTGCGTGCGGGGTTTTTTGTTAATATTTTTCAAATTTGGTTATATTTTCTGATGAAATATCTAATAGAAATGAACAACGAAAATAAAACCCAAGCACGCATTATCCTGTTACCATTGCGGTGACAAGTGCAAAGATGACTCAGTTAGTATTGATGAAAAATTTTTCTGCTGCAATGGGTGTAAAACAGTTTATGAAATATTAGATCAAAATAAACTCTGCAACTATTACAATCTCGACCAGACTCCTGGTATTTCTCCAAATATTAAATTTGGGGAACCGATTCGATTATCTTGAAGATCTATCAACTATTCAAAAAATATTAGATTTTCAGAATGAAAATATCAGCAAAGTTACTTTCCACATTCCACAGATGCATTGCAGTTCCTGCATCTGGCTGCTTGAAAATCTATACAAGTTAAACAGTAGTGTAAATTCTTCACAGGTAGATTTTCTTAAAAAAGAATTAAGCCTGACCTTTAATCATAATAAATTTTCCTTAAAAGAGTTAGTTAAGCTACTCACCTCAATCGGTTATGAACCTCAGATCTTGCTGGAAAGTGTAGAACAAAAAATTGAAAATAAAACCTCCCAAACACTTCATTTAAGAATTGGAGTTGCAGGATTTTGCTTTTTGAATATTATGCTCTTTTCTTTTCCTGAGTATCTCGGAATAGATGTAACCGATTCATTTCTCAAAGACTTTTTTGTCTCGCTTAATTTAATTCTCTCTTTGCCGGTCGTTTTCTTTTCTGGCTGGGAATATTTTGGCTCGGCAATAAAAGGGCTTCGGAAGAAAATCATCAACATAGATTTCCCGATTTCACTTGGAATTCTGGCTCTGTTCGGACGCAGCCTTTATGAATTAACTACCCAAACCGGCGCTGGTTATTTCGATTCACTTACGGGTTTAATTTTCTTTTTGCTGATTGGAAAATTTCTCCAGGAAAAGACGTATTCTTATCTCAACTTTGAAAGAAATTATAAATCTTTCTTCCCTCTCTCAGTAACAATAAAAATTGAGGAAATAGAAAAGTCAATCCCTATAAACAAACTAATGGTAGGTAATAGAATTGTTGTTCGTAAAAATGAAATCATTCCTGCTGATTCAATTCTTCTTAATGGTGATGGCAGAATAGATTATAGCTTTGTAACTGGTGAATCAAAATCCGTGAGCAAAGTTTCAGGCGAATTCGTTTATGCGGGTGGAAGACAACTGGGAAGTGTGATAGAACTTGAGGTTATTAAGGAGGTCTCTCAAAGTTATCTTACACAACTTTGGAACAACGAGATATTTAATAACCCCGATAAATCTGCTGAGAGCTACTTCACAAACTTTTCAAATGCGGTAAGCAAATATTTTACCTTTGCTATATTACTTATTGCTTTTGTCTCCGCGGTTTTTTGGTTTCAAACCAGCATAGCAACTGCACTAAATGTTTTCACTGCAGTTTTGATTGTCGCCTGCCCTTGTGCACTTGCACTTTCTATTCCTTTTACGCTTGGCAATGCAATGAGGATATTTGGCAGGAACAGAATGTATCTTCGGAATACTTCTGTGATTGAGGATCTTGCAAAAACTGATTCAATTGTTTTTGATAAAACGGGAACAATTACTCAACTTGGAAAATCTGATCTGATTTTTACAGGGACAGTGTTAAATTCGTTTCAGCAAAAAATGATAAAATCTTTAGTGCGGAATTCTACACATCCTTTAAGTAGAAAAATATTTAACTCTCTTGAGGGTGACGAATTTTTCCCAGTAACTAAATTTGATGAAATTCCTGGCTTAGGTATTACAGGTGTAGTTTATGGAAATGATTTGAAAGTTGGCTCAAAAGTTTTTGTGAATGGTTCTAGTGAAGAAAATCAACCCGCAACAAAAATCTTTCTTTCCATTAATAATGAATTGATCGGAAACTTTTCGGTTACAAATTCTTATCGGAAGGGAATAAAGGATGTAATCCAATCACTTAATTCGAAATATAAATTATCATTGCTTTCAGGTGACAACGAGGCTGAAAAATATAACCTAAAGCAATTTTTCAAGGATGAAAATAAACTTCACTTCAATCAATCTCCTGAGAATAAATTAAAGTTTGTGAAATCTCAGTCAGCAATGCAAATAATAAAATCTTAATGATTGGTGATGGACTAAATGATGCAGGTGCTTTAAAGCAAAGTGATGTTGGAATTGCAGTAACTGAAGATATTAGCAGCTTTTCTCCCGCTTGCGATGCCATTCTCGATGCTTCAAATTTAAAATTGCTACCAAAATTTCTCGACTATTCACAGTCGGCAATTAAAATAATTTATATTAGTTTTGTTATATCATTTTTATATAATCTTTTTGGACTAACTTTCGCAATTCAGGGAATGCTGTCACCAATCATAGCTGCCATACTTATGCCATTGAGTTCAATTTCTGTTGTACTTTTTGCAACTTTATCAACCAACTTTGTAGCAAAAAAATTATCGCTTATTAATAAAGGAGGAGATTAAAATCTCAGTGATTGTACTATTAATAGGAGTAAGTCTTCTTGTCGCAATTGGTTTCCTGGTTGCTTTTCTGATTGCCGTAAAAAAAGGTCAGTATAAAGATACTCACACACCCGCTATCAGGGTTTTGTTTGATAATGATATTGAAGAAAAAAATAAAGAAGAAAATAAATCTGAATCCAATTAAAGGAGTAGTATATGCAGTTGGAAAAATTCAGTTATGATAATGAAATTGTAAGGAAGTTTACACTTGCCACTGTAATCTGGGGTTTGGTTGGTATGCTTGTCGGACTTCTGATTGCAACTCAACTTTTTGCACCAGCATTAAATTTCAACATTCCCTTTTTAACTTTTGGAAGAATAAGACCTCTTCATACAAACGCTGTGATTTTTGCTTTTGTTGGTAATGCAATTTTTATGGGGGTTTATTATTCGCTGCAGCGATTGTGCAAAGCAAGAATGTTTAGTGATTGGCTGAGTAATTTTCATTTCTGGGGGTGGCAGTTAATAATTGTTGCTGCTGCAATTACTCTTCCAATGGGAATTACAACAAGTAAAGAATATGCTGAACTTGAATGGCCGATTGATATTGCAATTGCACTAGTTTGGATTGCATTTGGTATTAATATGTTTGGAACGATTATCAAACGACGTGAAAAGCATATGTATGTTGCCATCTGGTTTTACATTGCAACCTGGGTTACTGTAACTGTTCTCCATGTTGTAAACTCAATTGAAATTCCCGTCAGTTTTCTAAAAAGTTATCCTATTTACGCAGGTGTTCAGGATGCACTTGTGCAATGGTGGTACGGGCACAATGCTGTTGCTTTCTTTTTAACTACTCCTTATCTCGGTTTGATGTATTACTTTTTACCAAAGGCTGCAAACAGACCTGTCTATTCATATAAACTTTCAATAGTTCACTTTTGGTCTTTAGTTTTTCTTTATATCTGGGCAGGACCTCATCATCTTCTTTATTCAGCTTTACCTGATTGGGCACAATCTCTCGGAACTGTTTTTTCAATAATGCTGATTGCTCCTTCCTGGGGAGGAATGATAAATGGTTTGCTTACTCTTCGCGGAGCTTGGGACAGAGTAAGAGAAAATCCAATTCTGAAATTCATGGTTGTTGCTGTTACCGCTTATGGTATGTCAACATTTGAAGGGCCAATGCTTTCACTAAAAAATGTTAATGCGATTGCACACTTCACAGATTGGATCATTGCACATGTCCACGTTGGTGCACTTGGCTGGAATGGATTTTTAACTTTTGGAATTCTTTACTGGCTTGTACCAAAACTCTGGAAAACAAATCTCTACTCGAAAAAACTTGCCAACTTCCACTTCTGGATCGGTTTTCTTGGTATAGTTTTCTATGCATTCTCAATGTGGTTTGCCGGAATTACACAATCACTAATGTGGAAGCAGTTTACTACTCTTGGAGTTTTACAGTATCCAAACTTCCTTGAAACTGTTTTACAAATTGTTCCGATGTATATAATTAGAATGATTGGTGGGTCGTTGTATTTTGTCGGAGTTATAGTGATGGTTTATAACTTGGTAAAAACATCTAAGCAAGGTTCATTCGCAAAAGAAGAACCAGCCGAAGCACCGGCATTAGAAAAGTTCAAAGACCCGTTGAAGCGTGGAGTAATCCATCGCTGGCTTGAAGGTAAACCTGCAATCTTTTTATGTACTAACGCTGGTTGTCGTTTTGCTGGCTTCAGTCTTTGAATTTGTACCAATGTTCCTTATTAAATCAAATGTTCCTACGATCGCATCAGTCAGACCATACACACCGCTTGAATTGCAGGGAAGAGATATTTATATCCGTGAAGGCTGCAATAACTGTCATTCGCAATTAGTTCGACCCTTCCGTAGTGAAACAGAAAGGTACGGTGAATACTCAAAAGCCGGCGAATATGTTTATGACCATCCATTCTTGTGGGGATCAAAGAGAACAGGTCCAGATCTTCATCGAATCGGAGGTAAGTATCCAAACCTCTGGCATTATCTGCATATGGACAATCCATCAAGCATGTCTCCAGGTTCTTTGATGCCTTCATATCCATGGCTCCTGACGAATGATTTGGATATTTCTTCAACCAAATCTAAAATTAATGCAATGAGGACTATTGGTGTTCCTTATCCAGATGGCTATGGAAAAATTGCCAATGATGATCTACAATTGCAAGCTGAACAAATTGCAATGGATCTCCAGAATGCCGGTGCACCTGCTGAACCAAACAAAGAAATAATTGCATTAATTGCTTACCTGCAAAGACTGGGCACCGATATAAAAGCAAATCCGTAACAGGACAGGCAGGTAAATAATATGTTCAAAGAAGTATTACAGTCCATTGAGGGCATTGAATTTTTTACGATCGTTTCGATGCTAATTTTTATTTTATTTTTCATCGGAATGACAATCTGGTTATTCAAAGTTGATAAAAAATATATAAAGACAATGAGCGAGTTGCCGCTCGAAGAGGATAACAATGAGTTCTCAAATTTAACAGGTGGGACAAAATGAAAGATAAAAAAATCCACAAAGTCACTTTAATTTTTAAATCGTTTTTATCATTTGTGATTATATTTTTCTCACAGACTTTTGCAGCAGGTGAATCTGATTTCCCTCCGAATTATTATGATACGGTTGCCCTGATTTTACTTTTGGTTATTGTGATCACACTGCTCAGCATAATTTACTATGAAGGTAAACCGAAAGTTGTTAAAGAGAAGAAAGCATCAATACTATCAAAACTTAATCAGGTTCTTACCAAGTCTACTCCTCTCGAACGTGAAAAAGAAATAATGTTTGATCATGATTTCGATGGGATAAAAGAACTGGATAGCAAAATTCCACCATGGTTTTCGTGGCTTTTCATCATTACAATAATTTTTGCTGCTTATTATATGATTGACTATCACGTAATTGGATCAGGACAGGTTATGCAGGATGAATACAATGAGGAAGTTCAAATCGCATCACTTGAAAGAGAAGCATTAATAAAATCTGGTGCTTTTGTAAATGAAAAAACAGTAACGGTTTTAACAGAGGCTTCCGAATTGGAATCAGGTAAAGTAATTTATGATGCAAACTGTATCGCATGTCATGCCGCCGATGGTGGGGGCATTGTTGGTCCTAATCTAACTGACGACAACTGGATACACGGTGGTGGAATTAAAAATGTTTTTAAAGTGATTAAGTACGGTGTTGTTGAGAAAGGAATGATTGCCTGGCAGACTCAGCTTAGTCCAAACCAGATACAGGAAGTTGCAAGCTATGTGATGAGTTTACACGGAACAACTCCTGCTGCACCTAAGCAGCCCGAAGGAGAAATCTGGGAAGAGGAAGCCAGTGAATAACGAATAATGAATTATGAACGAAGATACTATTGAGCAACAGCTGTACGATGAAGAAGCTGAGACATTTAGAAATCAGTTAGCCACAGTAACGGATGAGGGGAAAAGGAAATGGGTTTATCCCAAAAAACCTTCAGGTAGATTTCACAGAGCACGAATTGTAGTCTCAGCTATTCTGTTATTAATACTTGTTTTAACTCCCTTCATAAATGTTAACGGTCATCCATTCATGCTTTTCGATTTCCTGAACAGGAAATTTATTCTGTTCGGAGTCCTCTTCGGTCCGCATGATTTCCACCTTCTAGCTATAGCAATGATTTCGATGCTAGTATTTGTAACTCTTTTCACTGCGGTGTTTGGAAGAATATTTTGTGGATGGGCTTGTCCACAAACAATTTTTTTGGAAATGGTTTTCCGCAAAATTGAGTACTGGATTGAAGGTGATTCAAAAGATCAACGTAAATTAAAAGCTGCACCATGGACAGCGGGAAAATTTTTGAAGAAATTTTCAAAGCAAGTAATCTTTTTTGCAATTGCATTTTTCATTTCAAACATCTTCCTCTCATATATCATCGGAATTGATGAGTTACTTAAAATTGTAACTGATCCACCATCTGAACATCTTCAAGGATTATTCGCAATTACAGTTTTCTCAGGAATATTTTATTTTGTTTTTTCGAATTTCAGAGAACAAGCCTGCACGATTGTTTGTCCTTACGGAAGATTGCAGGGAGTATTACTTGATATGGATTCGATTGTAATTGCTTATGACAATGTTCGGGGTGAACCGAGACGACGATTCAAAAAAGATGAAGGCTGGGAAAATCGCGGTGACTGCATAGAATGTTATCAGTGTGTGGAAGTTTGCCCTACTGGAATTGATATCCGTAACGGCATTCAGCTTGAATGTGTCAACTGCACTGCCTGCATTGATGCCTGCGATGATATAATGGATAAAATAAAAAGACCGAGAGGATTAATTCGTTATGCATCACTTAATTCAATAGAAAAGAAATCGAAATGGAGATTTACTCCTCGTGCAATTGGATATTCAACATTGTTAACTGCGCTGCTTTCGGTATTTGTCATTCTGTTAATAAACAGAACCGATTTCAGTGTTACAATTCTTAGAACAGCAGGACTTCTTTATCAGGAACAACCGAACAATATGGTAAGTAATCTTTATGATTTGAATATGGTTAATAAAACATTTAATGAGATCCCTGTTAATCTGAAACTGGAAAATATTGAAGGTGAGCTTAAGCTTGTTGGAAATGAAATTGTAATGCAACCACAAGGAAACATTGATGCTAAGTTTTTAATTTTACTTCCTAAAAGTGAATTGAGTAAAATGAACACTCCGATTGATATTGGAATTTACAACGGTGATAAGTTGATTAAAAAAGTTTCAACATCATTTTTAGCTCCGATGAAAAAGAAAAATGAGTGAAAGAGTGAAAATCAAAATTTAGCTGGGGCACAGGGATAGTCTAATCGGAATAATTATTTTTATTACTCTCAGCGTTACTATGACAGTAATTTTTATGACACAGGATGTCAGTCTTGTTTCCGATAATTATTATGAAAAATCACTCGAATACCAGGATGAAATAGATAAACAGAGCAGAACAAAATCACTTGATGAACAGGTGAAAATAAATTTTAATGGAGAAGTAATAACTGTTTTATTCCCATCTGATTATTTAGAGAAAAAAATATCAGGCGAAATTTATTTTTATCGTCCTTCGGATTCCATCACTTGATTTTAAGCTTCCATTGCTGGTAAATGAAGAAGGAAATCAGATAATTCCAGTTGAGAGACTTGAAAAAGGCTTTTGGCGTTTGAAATTGAATTGGACGATGGATGGGAATATGTATTATAGTGAAAGAGCAATTACTATTGAGTAAAATGACAATTGGTCATCCTGAAGCTTAGTGATTCAGGATCATTGGACATTAACTCTCAAAAGATTCCGAACAAGTTCGGAATGACAATAATAAAGATAATTATGTCACCAGAAATATTAGCAGCATTTTTAGTTGGATTAGTTGGAAGTTTGCACTGCATCGGAATGTGCGGACCGATAGCGATTGCTCTGCCTGTTCCTGATTCATCCAACATTTCTTTTTTTACAGGAAGAATTTTGTACAACTTAGGAAGAGTTGTTGCTTATTCTTTTCTCGGCGCAATCCTCGGATTAGTTGGAAGTAAAATTGCTCTTGCTGGTGCACAGCAAGTTGTCTCAATTATTCTTGGAGTTGTGGTCATTGTCGCAGTGCTTCTGCCACAAAAGTATAAAAACTATTTTGCGCAGCATCCTTTAATTCAAAAACTTGCCCAACCGTTGAAATCAAACATTGGTGTACTTTTTAGTAAAGGAACATTTTCTGCAATGTTTCTGATTGGAATTCTTAACGGATTTCTTCCCTGCGGGCTTGTTTATGTTGCATTAGCAGGAGCCATTGCCAGTGGCGATGCAATTTCAGGTGCTGCTGTTATGATTCTATTCGGACTCGGAACTGTTCCAGCTATGTTTGCTGCATCCGTGTTTGGTAAGTTCATAAACATTGGAATTCGTACTAAAATTAGGAAAGCAGTTCCCGTTTTAGCAATTATACTCGGAGTCATTTTTATTTTAAGAGGAATGAACCTTGGCATTCCTTATATCAGTCCAAAAATTACTGCTCAAACCGAAGTCTCATCAGAGATGGAGTGCCATTAAATTCATACCAACTTACTTTCACTGGATTATTTATATTTACACTCAATAAAATTTTACTCAATTAATGCAAACCTGGCTAAAAGTTACAATCGGAATAGTTACTTCTCTGATAATCCTCTTTATTATCGGTGGTTATATTTTTTATAATTCTCTAACCGAGTCTCTTCCAGTTTATGAAGGTGAGTTACATGCATCATCTCTTAAATCAGAAGTGAAAATATATTTTGATAGCCTTGCTGTTCCTTACATATTTGCTGAAAATGATGAAGATGTTGCTTTTACACTTGGCTACCTCCACGCAAGAGAAAGAATGTTTTCGATGGATATGATTCGTCGTGCTGGTGAAGGAAGATTGAGTGAAATTTTCGGAGCAGAAACTGTTCCATTTGACAGAATGTTCAGAACTGTCGGTCTTAGCAGAACGGCAGAGATGATTAAAGAAAAAATGAATCCTGAAGGATTAAAACTTCTCGAAGCATATTCGCGTGGTGTAAATTATTATCTTGAAGAAAAGAAAAATAAATACCCTGTCGAGTTCGATGTGCTCGGCTATCAGCCTGAGAAATGGAAACCTGAACATAGTATTATTGTCATCAGGATGATGGCTTGGGAACTTAATCTCGGCTGGTGGACAGATTTAGCTTTTACAGAGCTAGTCCAGAAACTTGGTGAAGAAAAAGTTAAAGAAATCCTTCCTGGATTATCCTGAGAATGCTCCAACAATAATTCCTCCTGAAATAAAAAAGTTTTCACAAATCAACACCAATTTCATTGAGACTGATAAAGCATTCAGAAAATTTATTGGAATGACCGGAACACATCTCGGTTCAAATAACTGGGTTGTTAATTCTCAAATGTCAGCTTCTGGATAAACCAATAATTGCAAACGATCCGCATCTTGCTTACAGAGCACCGGGAATTTGGTATGCTGCTGTAATAAAATCACCATCGTGGAATGCAGCAGGAGTTACTTTGCCGGGAGTTCCCGGAATTGTTATTGGAAAAAACGATAAATATTTCCTGGACATTAACAAATATCATGACTGACGAAACAGATTTTTATTTTGAAACTCTCGATTCTTCAAAAACAAAATATTTAATTGATGGTAGCTGGATTGATTTAGAAATAATTGAAGACACAATTAACGTTAGAGATGTTGGTGGAGTGCCAATTGAAATAAAATCAACTCATCGCGGTCCGATTATTTCAGGAATTCATCCTTACAATTTTGTATTCAACAATGATGAAGCAACTTATCCGCCAATAAGTATGCGCTGGCTTGGAAATGAATTTAGTGATGAGATGGATGCATTTCTTCAAATCAACAAAGCAAAAAACTGGAATGAATTCAAAGCAGCTGTTGAGAAGTTTAACATTCCCGGACAAAATTTTGTTTATGCAGATAGTGAAGGAAATATTGGCTATGTTTTTGGTGGTGCACTTCCAATCAGATCAACCAATACAACTACATTTTTGTTTGACGGTTCAGATTCAAAAAATGATTGGAAAGGTTTGTACCGAGAAATGAACTACCATATTTGTTCAATCCGACCGCAAACTATATTGCTACAGCAAACAACAAAGTAGTCAAAGATTTCAAATATCACATAACAAATTTATGGGAACCATCTTCACGTATTGAAAGAATTACTGAACTGCTTCAGATCAAAAAGTAAACATTCAGTTGAAGATTATATGCATTATCAGTCTGATATTTATTCACCCTATGCAAAGACTATTGTGCCATATATTTTAGATGCTTTTAAGGATGCTGAAGTGAAAGATAAAAATCTATCACAATCACTTCAGCTTTTACGCGAATGGAATTTTGAGATGGATAAATATCAGCAGGCGCCTGCAATCTTTTTAACTTTCTTTGATAAGCTGATGAAGAATATTTATATGGATGAAATGGGAGAGGATCTTTTTAATCAATATGTATTTCTTGCAAATGTTCCTTACAGAAATATTCTGGAATTATTACAAAAACCTTTTTCACCCTGGTATAATGATATTAAAAAAAATGAAAGAAACAACAGGGATGATGTAATCAGACAAAGTTTTTCTGAAGCACTTGATGAACTTGAAAAAACAATAAGTAAAGACGTAAAAGACTGGCAGTGGGGAATACTTCATACAGTTACTTTCAAACATCCGTTCAGTGGAGTTTCCGGATTGTTGGATAATGTAATAAATATTGGACCCTATGAAATAAGTGGTGATGGAACAACAATTTTCAATACAGAATATGCTTTCTCGGAGAGCATTGAAGATTATCCATTATTTCGACACGATCAGTTTGATTGTGAGCTCGGTCCTTCCATGAGGTTTATTTATGATTTTGCCGAGCCTAATATATTTTATCTGATTTTAACTACAGGGCAATCAGGCAATATTTTCAGCGATTATTATAATGATCAGACTGAACTTTTTCTTACTGGAAAGTATATGAAAATACATAACGGATGAAGAATCAATAATAAATCCGAGCAACAGCCTGTTAAGATTACTCCCGAAATAAATAACTACACACCAATCTCAATTATTATTAACTTTGTCTATATTTGCATCAAATGATTTGTTCAACAACAAGAGTTTAAATGAAAGTAATTGACCACTTAGAAAAAGCAAAAGAACCGCTGATAAGCTTCGAACTTATTCCTCCGAAACGTGGTGGGGATATCAAGGATGTCTTAAATGTTATCGATAATATTATAAAATTCAGACCACCGTTTATTGATATCACAAGCCACTCTGCTGAAGTAATTTATGAAGAAACACCGGATGGAATAAAAAAGAAAGTTAAAAGAAAAAGACCCGGTACGCTTGGAATATGTGCTCTGATTCAAAATAAGTATAATGTTGATGCTGTTCCTCATATTCTTGCTAAAGGATTTACGCGTGAGGAAACAGAAGATTTTATGATTGAGCTGAATTATCTCGGTATTGATAATATTCTTGCCATTAGAGGGGATGACAGCAGTTATGAGAAACCTATCCCGATGGGAAGAAGTGCTAATCGAAATTCTATTGAGCTTGTTGAACAGATATTGAAAATGAATAAAGGAATTTATCTGGAAGATTCTTTGCTTGATGCCAAGCCTACTAAATTCTGTGTTGGTGTAGGCGGCTATCCTGAAAAACATTTCGAGGCTCCAAACCTGAAAGCAGATGTAAAATTCGCTAAACAGAAAGTTGATGCAGGTGCTGATTACATAGTGACCCAGATGTTCTATGATAATAAATTTTATTTCGATTACGTTGAGAAGTGTCGTGAGGTTGGTATTGATGTACCGATAATTCCCGGGTTAAAAATATTAACATCAAAAGCCCAGCTTCATTCTATTCCGAAAGATTTTCATGTCACAATTCCTTCTGCTCTTTCTGATGAGGTTGAGAATGCAAAACCGGATGAAGTGTTGAAGATCGGTGTTGAGTGGGCGGCTAACCAGGTTCAGCAGCTTCTTGATAAAAATGTGCCGAGTGTACATTTCTATATAATGCTTAACTCCAAACCAATAAACATGGTTATGGAGCGGCTTAAATTACACAACAAAGTATTTTGAAAAGTATTTCTTGATCAAATGGTTAAAGTTAGAAAACCGGGCGTAAAAAAAATAAAGTGGGGAGTTGCCGGCTGCGGCAGATTTTCAGAGCACACGTTCATACCAACTCTCAAATTCTTAAGAAGAAGTATTGTTCAATCCTTTTACAGTCATAATATCAGCAGGGCAAAAGAATTGGCCGAGAAATCCGGAGCTGCTGGTTACTTTGATAATTATAATGAATTCCTGAAGTCTGATATTGATTGTGTTTTTATTGGAAGCGTTAACTCGGACCATTACGAGCAGGTTATTAAAGCTGCTGACGCTGGCAAAAATATATTGTGCGAAAAACCCCTCGCTCTCGACAGTAAGCAGGCAGCAGAAATGATCGAAGCTTGTAAACGGAATAACGTTTTGCTTACTGTAAATTACCTTCATCGCCTTCACCCTCATGTAATCAAAGCAAAAGAATTAATAAAGAATCAAACCATAGGCAAGCTTGTCTCAGTAAATGTTTCGTTCAATCTTGATTTTCCCCCAGGTGATAATTTCAGATTCAATAAAGAACTTAGTGGTGGTGGTGCGTTACGTGATTTGGGTACGCATATGATTGATCTTTTAAGATACTTTGGTGGAGAAGTCACAGAGATAATTGGATTTATGAATAATATCATTTACAATTATGATGTGGAGGATTATGCGTCTGCACAGGTGAAGTTTGAAAACGAGAGTTATGGTTTTTTCAATGTTTCATATAACACAAAAAAAGCTTTTAACAGAGTAGAAATACTCGGGCACAAAGGCGCAATTAGTATTGAAAATTTTATTGGTGTAAAAGGATTATCATCGAAGTTAACAATACAACTTGATGGGGAAGCAAAGAAAAGTTTCAGGAAGCGTGGTAATAAATTTCTTTATATGATGAGGGCAGTTCAGAAATCGTTTTTGAAAAATCAAACTCCGCCTGTCACTGGTGAAGATGGATTAATAAATATGTTGTTAATGGAAGAACTTGAAAGAAAATGTCAGAGTTAGAGAAATTAATTTCCGTATGTCATAAGGTATACAAAAAAGGATTTGTTGCAGCCAGCGATGGAAACATTTCACTCATTACACCTGATAATACAGTTCTTATTACACGTTCAGGAATCTCCAAAGGGGAAATCTCAGAAAAAGATATTCTTGAATTTGATTTCAATGGCAATCATTTAAAGGGTGAAGGAAAGATCACAACTGAATTCAAGCTTCATCTTTATGCATACTCAAAAAGAAAAGATGTTAATGCCGTTGTTCATTGTCATCCTGTTTATGCTACCGCATTCTCATTGTTAGGTGAAGGCCTTGTAAAGCACTATTTCCCGGAAGTGATTTTAACTCTTGGAAAAATTCATCTCTGTAAGTATGCAACGCCATCAACTAATGATCTTCCGTTAAGTCTCGATCCGTTACATTAATTATGGCTGGGCTTTCCTTCTTCAGAATCATGGTGCACTTACACTTGGTAAAAATGTTGATGATGCATATTATAAAATGGAAAAACTTGAACACGCAGCGGAGACGATTTATAAAGCTAAACAGCTTGGAACTCCCAAAGAGTTAACTGGCGAAGATGTTAAAAAATTGGTTGAACTTTCTGAGGAGACTTATGGAATTACACAAGATCCGAGAAATGTATTTGATTAATTACTATTTGAGAATTGATGATATCAAAACCTAAAGTTGCCTTATTAGTCGGTGGCACTTCTCCTGAAAGACAAGTTTCGAAAATGTCTGGCCAAGGTGTGCTCCAGGCTTTAAAAGCGCTGCAGTACCCTACAACTATTATTGATCCTGCATACGGAATAAATCAACCTAAAGAAGAAGAACAATTCTTTCTTCAAAAAGATTTTGCTGAAATATCAAACCGAAATTGTATTGAAACAATTAATTCAGATTTACTTGATGATGTTGACGTTGTTTTCTCTGCACTTCATGGAAAATGGGCCGAAGATGGAACAATCCAGTCTCTTCTTGAACTAAGAGGCTTGAAATATACTGGCTCAAAAGTTCTTGCAAGTGCAGTGGCAATGGATAAAGAAATGTCGAAAGTTATTTTCAGACAAGCAGGTGTTCAAACTGCGGATTGGCTAATAGTAAACAACTCAGAATTTTGATTCTGAAATAATTACTGACAGAAATAAAAAGCAAACTTGGATTCCCCTGCATCATCAAACCGAATGATCAGGGTTCAACCGTTGGACTGACTTTAGTGAAAGATGAATCGGAAGTAGAAGAAGCGATCAAGTTAGCTCTTACAATATTCATCAAAAGCTTTAATTGAAAAATATATTCCGGGAAGAGAACTAACTGTTGCTATTTTATTAAATGAAGCTCTACCGGTTCTTGAGATTGTTCCCAAGGGTGGAATGTACGATTACAAACATAAGTACACTTCGGGAATGAGTGAATATATTGTTCCTGCTGACATTACGGAAGAGGTTGCCGCAAAAGCTCAGCAGCAAGCGTTAAAAGCATTTCATTCTCTGGGATGCGAAGGTTATGCAAGAGTCGACTTTAGGCTGGATATTGATAATGAGCTATATTGTCTTGAAGTAAACACTTTACCGGGAATGACACCGCTCAGTCTTGTTCCGAAAGCAGCAAAAGCCGTTGGAATATCATTTGAAGAATTAATTAAAAAAATAATTCAGCAAGCGCTCTGATGGCAAAAGGAAAAAGAAAATATGTGTTATATGCTTTTATTTTTATTGTGGTTGTTGGATTAATCTATATTTTGTTTAATGAACGTGGTGTTGTAAAATATATGGGATTAAAAAGTCGTGTTGATTCGATACAGGTTGAACTGGAGAAAGTCAAATTGGAAAACGAGCGGTTTAAAAATGAAATTGATTCATTGCAAAAAAAGATTCCAGCCAAAATGGAACAGGTTGCTAGAGAAAAGTATAATATGAAACGTGAAAGTGAAACGGTAATTGAAGTCGAAGAAGAGTGAAATATCAACGAAAATTCCTGCAACACCACTCGCTGACAGAGTAAGGCCAAAATCCCTCCAAGAATTTTATGGGCAGGAACATTTGGTTGGCGAAGGTAAACCAATCAGATTGATGATTGAAAATAAAAATATCAGTCCTTTCATACTCTGGGGTCCTCCCGGAACAGGAAAAACAACACTTGCACAAATTATAGCAGAAGAAACCGATTCAAAGTTTTACCAGATAAGTGCTGTATCTGCTGGAGTAAAAGAAGTTAGAAATGTAATTCAAATTGCTGACCATAATAAAAGCCTGGAATTACGAACAATTCTTTTCATTGATGAAATTCACCGCTTCAATAAAGCACAACAGGATGCATTGCTTCATTCAGTTGAAACAGGGTTAATTATTTTAATCGGCGCAACCACTGAGAATCCATCCTTCGAGGTGATACCTGCACTTCGGTCAAGGGCAAGAGTTTATGTGTTGAATGAACTATCAAAAAATGATCTTCACAGAATTCTTCAAAACGCCATTTCTAAAGACGAATTTATTTCTGAATTTGATCTTACTGTAACCGATGAAGATTACTTACTCTATTTATCCGGCGGAGATGCCCGGATTATGCTTAGCATTTTTGAATCTGCTGTTGTGCAGGAAATAAATAAAGAAAAAATACTGATTACAAAGGAGCTACTTGATAACATTATTCAAAGAAAAAATGTTATTTACGATAAAGGTGGAGAAGAACATTACAATATAATTTCTGCATTCATTAAAAGTGTCCGCGGCAGCGATCCTGATGCAGCACTTTACTGGCTGGCAAGGATGCTTGAAGGTGGTGAAGATCCATTATTTATAGCGAGGAGATTGATTGTTCTTGCATCGGAAGATATTGGCAATGCTTCTCCGAATGGATTGGTATTAGCTGAAGCAGCTTTTGGTGCTGTTGAAAAAATCGGAATGCCTGAAGCGAGAATTGTTCTTGCACAATGCACAACTTACCTTGCCTCATCACCTAAAAGCAATGCATCATACATTGGAATATCTAAAGCTGAGCAAGAAATAAAAACTAAACAAGTATATTCAGTGCCAAATCATCTTAGAAATGCACCAACAAAATTAATGAAAGAACTTGGTTACGGAGGAAATTACAAATACCCACACGATTATGATAGCAATTTTCTGATAGAAAAATATTTTCCTGAGGAGCTTGACGGAAAGCAATTCTACTTTCCCACTGAAAACGGTCAGGAAAAAAATCTTAAAGAACGATTGAAGTTATTGTGGAAAGATAAGAAAAAGTATTAAGTTAAAGTAATTTTGTTTTTCTTGAACTCTATGAACACTTTTTAAATAAATATAGAAATAGTATCAATAAGTAATTAAAATGAGAAATATAGAACATTGGAAACCCACAAAATATGTTTATAGGAAGAAAAAGCTAAGAGCATCAAAAGATACTCTGGAGGTAAACCTTAGCTCAAGATTGATAACAGATTTAATAGCTGAAGTCTATGATCTTAAGTTAAGAAAATATTTCAAGGGTAAAGTTTTAGATTTGGGATGTGGTAAGGTGCCTCTTTATCAGCTTTATAAAGATTACGCTTCCGAAGTAATTTGTGCAGATTGGAAAAATTCTTTGCATAAAAATAAATATCTTGATAAGAATATTGATATTAATCAAAACCTAGATTTCGATAGTTGTGAATTTGATACTGTATTATTATCAGATGTATTTGAACACATAATATATCCCAACAAATTAATGATAGAAATTCATAGAATTTTAAAGACTGATGGAAATTTGATTATGAACGTTCCATTTTTTTATTACCTACATGAAGAGCCTTACGATTATTTTAGATATACCAAGTTTGCTCTACAAACTTTAGCTGAAGAAGCTGGACTGAAAGTTTTAGAATTAATGCTTATGGTGGAGTATTGGAAATATTAGTTGATCTTATCTCTAAAATTGTATTAGTCATACCTTTAATTGGTAAAACGATTTCTCGTTGTGGTCAAACATTTGCTTGGATTATTTTGAAGACAAAACTAGGTATTAAAAATCTCTGAGAGAACGAGTGCAAAATTTCCATTAGGTTATTATATGGTCGTGAAAAAAGTAAATTAAGAAAAAATATAGAATCGATGAAATCTTTACAAATATACCAATCTGTTTAATCCTTTACATAAGTGCGAACATCTTTCCCGGCAGCTGCTTAACTAATCCTTTAAATTCTAGTGAAAGAAGATTAACAAGACATTCTGATGTTGTCATATTTGCTAAAGTAGCAATTCTATCAATCTGTAAAGGTTCTGAGCTCAAAACATTAATAATTTTTTCTTCGAACAAGCTTAAATCAATTTGCTGCTTCGGAATATTCTTTCCAAGTACAGGTTTAAGTTTTAGCTCAAGTTCATTTATAACATCTTCTGCTGAAATAAGTAACTCAGCTTCAGATTTTTGGATTAGAAGATTCGTTCCATCTGATTGCTTTACGCCAACATTTCCCGGCAAAGCAAATACTTCTCTATTCTGATCGAGTGCAAATGCAGCGGTTTGCATTGCACCGCCTGTAACTCCACTTTCAATAACAATAACTCCCAAACTAAGACCGGATATTATTCTGTTCCTTCTAGGAAAATTTTGTGCATCCGGTTTTGTCCCTAAGGTAAATTCACTTATAACCGCACCATTCTCTGCAATTTTATCAAAGAGCTTTTTGTTCTCCGGCGGGTAAATAACATCCAGTCCACTACCGACTACAGCAATAGTTCTTCCACCTGATTTGATCGCACCATTGTGAGCAATTGAATCAATACCTCTCGCCATTCCACTGATGATCGTAATTCCCTGTCTTGAAAGATCCATCGAAATTTTTTCTGCATGAACTTTGCCGTAATTTGTTGGCTGTCGGGTTCCAACAATAGCTATAGAGTATTGATCACTTTCCTTTAGTTCACCAAGAAGATAAAATAATATTGGAGGGTCGTAAATCTTTTTTAGAATTGGTGGATATTCCTGATCCCAAATTGTAATAAGTTTTCCACCAAGCTTTTCTAATTTATTTAATTCTTTTTCGGTGAGTTTTTCAATACTATCTCTTTCTTGAGCAGACTTTCTGATTCTTTTAGCGAGATTAGTACTGATTCCTTCAACATTCATCAATGACTGATAATCCGAGGTGAGAATATTCTTTGTGCTTCTGAATTTTGCAAGAAGATTGCGGATTTTTCCCGGACCGATTCCTTCAATAGATAAAAGAAGAAACAGATCGGTTAACTGCTCAAAATTTAGCTTGCTCACTTTAAAGATGTTCTAATTTTTGGAAGTGTAATTACTGTTCACATCAATTGAATCAACTACCGCAACAACTAATGAATGCACCGGTGCATTTTTATGTCCAAGAATTTGCTGGACTGCTTTGCCTTCCTGAACAAGCAGAACCGTATCACCAATTCCGGCATCAACAACATCAATTGCCACTACATCATTTTTACCAATGTAGTTGTCGCTAAGATCAATTGGATGAACGAGCAATAATTTTTGCCCGACAAGGTAAGAATTTTTCTGCGTAGAAACCAGATTCCCCTTAACTTTTGCCAGGATCAATTTCGTTTTCCTGGGTTGGTGCTTTCTCTGTCCTTTTTCTTAAAAAGATAGATAAAGGAAAAATAATTATGTAAGCAATGAACAGAAGTATCGGAGAGATTACTAACGAAGAGAAACTATCCCACGGTCCGATGGTCAAAAAATAAAACCCGATGATTGTAACTAACAACCCAAGTATAAGCAGGTAGTAATTCTTTTTCTCCCAATAAATGTTGAAAGGAGAAACAGAGGATTTTTTTGTCTGCTTGATTGTTCTTTTCTTAATCTTCGTTGCCATAATTACTCCTTAAATAAAAATAAAAGCCCAGCGATGGGGGACCACTGGGCTCGACTCTGTTACATCAAAGGGCAGGGGAGAACCCTTTGAAAGAGTCGTTTGCAATATATATATGATAAGTGCTATTTGTCAAGTAAATTACTATTTACTTATTTGATAAACAATTTTTCTAATTGTATCAAATTGTAGATAAGGATACTCTTCCCTGATTGTATCAATTGCATCGCCGGCACTTACCTTACCAGCCCTCAGGCTTTTAAATTTCCTACGAATCTGATAATCACGAACTGCTTTTTCGTCAATTAGTCCATGAGCCTCTAAAAGCTCAAAAATCTCGTCACTGATTAACTCAGACAGAGGATTGTCCATTTTTGCTTTTATTTCTTTCATCTCAGCTTTCCTTTATTGTTGTTAATGAATGTCATAGTGTTAATACAGTATCAAGCATTTAGAAATAATTCCTCCGTGTTTTGTTCCATTATAATTTAAAACTAAAAAACCGACCAGAGCTATTCCCTAAAATCGGCATTAATTTGCTACTCTGGTTAATAAAAGTTCCTAAAAAATGTTTTTTATTAAAGTAGCAAATTCTCTATGATTGTATAACCTTATTATTACTCTTAAATTTGCTTTGTAAAAATATAAAAAAATATTTGAATATCAAATAAATTGACATTCAAAAGATTTTAATAAAAACTCCATTTTTTGAAAAAAATTGGATAACTGAAGTAAATAACATTAGTATTCCGGATATTTAATGGAAACAAAACATCAAAAAGTAAAATTCAGTGATTATTTAAGCGTAAGCTACAAATGGAAAAAGCTTCTAATTATTAATTTGTTAATTATTACAATTCTATCAACGGTTTATTCATTTCTTATTCCTGAACAATTTAAAGCAACTTCTATTGTAATGGTTTCTACAAATACCCAACAAGGGATGGGTGGAATTACTTCACTTTTATCGGGTGATATGCTCTCGATGAGTTCACAACTACTAGGAGGAACTAATCCATCTTTTGATTTAGTTTTTGGAATTCTTGGGAGTAGGACATCACTAACTACTATTATTAATAGATATAATTTAATAGAATATTATGGTATAGATGATAATAACATGGATTAACGCTTTAAAAGCATTTTCGGGAGATATCATATTCGAACCAACAGATAACGGGTTGATCGAAATCAGTGTAATAAACGAAGATCCAAATTTAAGCGCCGAAATTGCGAATGACTTTGTCAAGCTTGCAGACAGCATTTACATTAAAATTAATATGGAACAGGCAAAAAATAACAGGATCTTTATAGAGAAGAGGTATGAAAAAAATATTGCTGATTTAAAAAATGCAGAAGATTCACTATATAAATTTCAAAAGAAGTATGGCATCGTTGCTATTCCGGAACAACTTGAAGTTTCAGTAAAAGCGGCTGCTGAGTTAGAAGCAATGTATACGCAGAATGAAATTACTACGGAGTATTTTAAGCAGGAATACGGTGAAGATTCACCTCAATATAAGTCAGCATTAACCAAAGTTGATATAATTAAAAAACGAATTCAGGAACTTAAGAGTAAATCTCGCCTGTCTTATCCATCTAATGTTTTATTTCCTTTTAGCGAATTACCAGATGTAGCTATTAACTATATTAGAACATACCGGGATGTTGAGATCCAATCAAAAATATTAGAATTTCTCTTGCCAATGCATGAACAAGCTCTAGTTGAAGAACAAAAAAATGTACCGAATTTATTAGTGATTGATAAAGCAGTTCCACCACAACTTAAACATTCACCTAAAAAATCTTTTATTATTCTGCTTTTCTTTTTTCTGAGCTTATTTGCTCATATACCTTTAATACTATGGCTCAATAGAATTTATCATTCTAATACATTGACAAATATTTTAGAGGAAAAGGGTAAGAAGCTGTCGATAAAAATCATAAATCTTTACAAAATGAAGATGTGATCATTTATGCTAATTTTCTTGATTTTTTTTGTAGGAACTCTAACCATATTGTTAAGTCATCATTTATTTGGTAAATGGTTTAACCATTTAGCTATTTACGCGTTTAGTTGGATGACCATGCTTTACCTTTACGAACTTAGACTTATTTCCTTCGTTACTCTTTCGACACAAACTTGGCTAGTAATTTCAGCTGCATTTTTATCATTTCTTTTTGGTACGATCACCATACTTTCAAGCATGGAGACTCAGAACAGCACTCTAGCATAGATGTAAAACAAATCACTCTTTTTGGAGATGGGGGAAGAATATTAAGATATGCAATTTATATCCTTTCAATTATCGGTTTGTTAAGCGCATTGCAACATTGGAGTGTACTTCTAGGTGAGTACGGAACGGTTTTAATGTTTTTGTTAATGCATATCGTATATATAAGACAAGAACTAGTGGAGAGTTAGAAGGTGTTGTACCATATATTTGGCTAGTAATATATCCTGCAGTATTCCTTGCAGGAATCTATACCGCTTATAAAAACAGGTTGACTATTGCTACTGTCTTACCAATTTTTGCCTTGATTTTAAAGGAAGTTGCTAATCTCTCAAGAGCTGGTATACTTTTAGGGTTCTCTGAATTCATTATTAGTTTTATGCTATTCAGACATTTATTGAGCAAAGATAAAGCAGTTCGAAAAAAGGGAAAAATTAAAGTAACAATTGGAATAGGAATTGTAGTTCTGCTATTAGTGATTGGAGCTGGGTTTGTCAAAACCGTTCGTCAGGCTACTGATACTTTCAAAGGGACAAGTGGATCCTTAGCCAAGCTTGAGGGAGGTGCGTTTATCTCACCATCCATATATTTTTATGCTGCATCTCAAGTGGGTGTATTAAATCAATTTTTAGAAGCAGATAAAGAGAGATGGAGTTTTGGAAGTAATACCTTTTTTACCATATATAGTGCACTAGCTAAATTTGATTTGGTAGATAAACCACGAATCTATCAACAAGGTTATTTTATACCTAATTGGTCAAATACAGGAACATACCTAAGAGAAGTGTATAGTGATTTTGGTTTTGTTGGTATTTTTTTGGTACCGGTACTTATTAGGTCTATTATCCTCAACTTATTGGTTTAAATTTTATGAGAAAGGGAAATTGCAGTATTTAATCATCCTTACACATCTTTACGTAGTAATTACAATTTCATTTTTTGTACTTATTATTAGATCTCCGGCCTGGACAATTGGTGGTATTTTCCTTTTGCTAACTATTCCATTTTTAGAAAGACTTGTAACAAGAAAATTAGCTATAACTAAATAATTTAATGTAGTCTAAGAGGTATTGAAATTAATAATTTTTATGAATGTCACTTTTAATATTAAAAGTAGCTAAGTATTTTGAATGTAACTCTTGTTGCCTACCTTTGATTAAATATAGTTTTTATTCTAAATGAATTTTTTTAAGAATTTTTTAATTACTTCTTCAACTTCAATCACTATTACAGTCCTGGCATTCTTAAACAATATTATTGTTACTCGTCATCTTGGACCAGATGGAAGAGGAATTTATGCAGTAGTTACAAATCTAATTATGCTCCTGGTTTTAATTTTTGGAGAGGGCATTAGAAGAAGTAATACGGTAATTATTGGGAAACACAGTGACCAAACCAGATTATTATTTCGACAAACTATATTGCATTCAATAATCATATGTATCATATTCGTATTAATATATTTATTGAAATTTACTTACCTCATTTTACTCCCAAATATAACTTCTACCCTTATTATTCTTGGTTTATGCATTTCTGTATTTTCAATCTTATGGCAAAGTGTGCAAGCTTTGTTATTGGGTCTCCAAAAAATAGTTGGTTTTAATATAATATTGATTGTCCAAATTGGCATTTTTTTTCTAATAAATATAATCGGTATTTGGTTCTTAAATTTTCAGGTTGAACAATTTTTTCTAAGTATGTTGATTAGTGCTGCAATTACTTTCATTATTGGAATAGGATTGTTAAAACCTAATAGTCCGGGAACGACTTCTACGAATAAAAAAATAGCGAAAGAATCATACCTTGTCGGATTTAAGTCAACAATTTCAGCTCTTGCAATGTTTCTTAACTTTAGAGGGAACATATTTTTAATCAACTTTTTTCTAAATCCTTTTCAGGCTGGAATCTATGCTGTTGCTGCATTTTTCTTTGAATTTATGCTCAAAATTCCAAATTTCCTTGGACCCTTGGTTATTTCAGCAACAGTACAAGATTTTAGTTTAAACCGGCTCATAATTCAGCAAGATTAATAAGAACCATATTTTTATTCAACCTGTTTATTGTCGTTTGTTTATTTTTTGGTGGGAAATTTATTTTAGTAATTCTTTTCGGCAATGATTTTCTGGAGTCTTATACTCCATTAGTTTATCTTTTGCCTGCTTTATTATTTATTGGTCCTGGTGGAATTATTCATGCTTATTTTATGGGAAGAGCATATCCTATACAGCTAGTGTGGATAACAATTATTACAGGAATTATGAATATTGTTCTAAATATAATTTATATCCCAAAGTTCGGGATATTAGCAGCTGCAGCAGTCACATCTATATCACTTTTCTTATGGTTTTTGTCTCTTTTGATTCTATTTTATAGGGAGTCTAAAATTTCTTATAAGGAAATACTGTTATTTAATAAATCGGATCTTGTTTATCTAATAGATTCATTTTCAAGGGTAAAATCAAAAATTATCTAATATTATGAAAGTATTGGTACTTTCTACAATGTATCCTAATTCGGTAATGTATCTATCTGGTATTTTCGTCCATGAACAGGTTAAAGCATTATCGAAGGTTGGCGTTGAAGTTAAAGTCATAGCACCTGTTCCGCACTCACCGTTTCCTCTTAAGCACTTTAGCAAACATGGTCACTTTATAGCAAGATTCCACAATTTGAAATTATTGATGACATTAATGTCTATCATTCGAGATATTTAGCTATTCCTAGAGGAATTCTAAAAGATTATTGGCACCTTTTTTACAAATTTTCAGTATTACATCATTTTAATAAAACAAATGATCTAAAAGATTTCGATATTATTCATTGTCATGGAACATTACCAAATGATTATGCTGCGTATCTTTTGTCGCGTAAATTTGATAAGCCATTTGTGATAACAGTTCATGGAGAAACTGTTTACCAAATAATTCACCAGAAAAGAAAATTTCAAAAGTCTAAGATTGCAATTGAAAATGCTAGTGCTGTTATTGGTGTATCTTCTCAAGTTGTTAAAAGAATAACTAAATATACTAATAGGAATAGCAATTTATTTACAGTACTGAATGGTTATTCAACTGATTCTAGTTTGATAACTAAATCCTCAGTAGAAGATAAAATTTTTATTCTTTTTTCAGCTTCTTTAATTAAGAGAAAAGGATGTGATTATACCTTAAGAGCATTTTCTAAATTGTACAAAAAGTATCTGAATACACATTTAATAATTGCTGGTGGAGGGGAATTACTTAATGATATGAAGCAATACTCCAGAGAGTTAGGACTTGATCAAAGAGTTACCTTTACTGGTACAATTTCTCATTCTGAAATGCTAAAAAAAATGGCAGTTTGTGATATTTTTATCTTACCAAGTTATGATGAAGCATTTGGTGTAGTTTATTTAGAGGCAATGTCTTTCAAAAAACCTGTAATTGGAACCGAAGGTGAAGGCATTGAAGACATTATTAAGGACGGTGAAAACGGTTTATTGATTAAGCCAAGAGATGTTGCTAGCATCGTTGAAAAATTGGAATTACTAATTCGCTCCCCTAAACTTAGAAATGAGTTAGGGATAAAGGGATTTAATTCGATTAAAAATTTAACTTGGGAAAATAATGCGAGAGAAATGATTAAAATATATGAAAGGCTCATCAGTGAAAAATAGCTGAAATGGATTTAAAAGGTCTAAATGTATGAACAAATTTTAAAAAAACTATACAGATAATTTATTAAACCGTTCTTCCCAATTTTATTTTAGAAAAATGAAGGCTTATAAGAAGATGATGATAATATGTTAGCTGTTTGTAATTAATGACATAAAAAATTATGTCCTTATTAGATAAAAGTGTAATAAATATCTTATTGTCTGTATTTTACTCAATTTATTTGAATTTGAAAAAGTTCAAAGGAAGTTGCAATTAATTTATACAAACTGTGTGAATTAATTCCTAATTAGAAAATTGAAAGATGAGTTAAGCAATAATGAAAAATAATTGGCCGACAATACTATATTTTGGAAATGATTGGGCTGCAGACAATAAAACAAGTAGTCATCATATTGCACTTAGATTAATGAGGGATCATCGTGTAATTTATATTGAATGTCCCGGCTTGAGGGCACCGCAAAGAACAAAACGCGATATTAAAAAAGTATTCTCGAAAACATTTAAGTCACTGCGCGGTCCTAGGTCACTCGATAATAGATCATTTGTATATACTCTATTTCAATTACCTTTTCATAAATATTTTTTAATCAGATATTTGAATAAATTAATTATTCAATTTTCGTTATTGTTATTAGTAAGGAGACTTCACGTAAAAAGACCAATCCTTTGGTTTGTTGTACCTCACCTTACTTCAGTATTAGGGAAATTAAATGAGTCATTACAAGTGTATTATTGCATTGATGATTATTCGTCACTACCAGGTGTTGATAAGATTGCAGTCCAAAAAATGGATGACGAAATGACACAAAAATCAGATATTGTTTTTGTTAGTTCTGAACCTCTCTTTAGTAAGAAACAAAACTATGGTGATAAAGTCGTGCTCAGTCGCCATGGTGTTGATTTTGATCATTTTAATAAAGCCTTTCGAAACATTTATCCTATACCGGAAGAAATTAAGTACATAAAGAAACCTATTGTTGGGTTTTTCGGATTAATTGAAAGTTGGGTTGATCTCAACTTGGTCAAATTCATTGCCGAATCACGACCACAATGGAATATTTTAATGATTGGAAGAGTTGCTGTTGTTCCCAATGTGTGTGAAAAGTTACAAAATGTGCATTTTATTGGAAGTAAAAAATATGATGTTCTACCTAAATATGCCCAAGTTTTTAATGTTGCAATAATTCCTTGTGTGAAAGATGACTTGATAAAAAACTTTAATCCTTTGAAACTGCGAGAATATTTAGCGATGGGTTGCCCTGTTGTGTCTATACGATTTCCTGAGATAGAGGAATTTTCTGACGTTGTTGAAATCGCAGATGATTCCAATGATTTTCTTAGAAAAATTGAGTTAGTCCTTAAAAATGATACTCCACAAAAAGCTGAACAACGTGTTGCTAAAGTAAGTAGTCTATCGTGGGAGAACAGATTCCAGGATATAATAAAAATTGTTGATACGGTACTTGCTCGATATTCAAAAAAAGGTAATAAGATCATAAGATGACAACTGATAAACTACCAGTGAAGGTTTGTATTGTTGGCTGTGGTAACATAGCCAAAGTACATTTACGCCTGTTGTTGAAGTATATTGATAAAAAAAATATAGCCGTCTGTGATACAGATGAGTTGCGTCTTAATGATTTTGCATCAAGTATGGGTATTGTGTTTGCATACAAAAATCTTCAGAAAATGTTTGAAGAATTTAGACCTGAAGTAGTTCATATTACTACTCCTCCATCGACCCACAAGGACATAGCCCTTCAATGCTTGGAGTTTGGGTGTCGTGTACTCATTGAGAAACCGATATGCATTTCGACTAAAGAAGCCGATGAAATAATTGAAAAAGCTAGGCAGATAAAGAAACTAGTGTGTATCGATCATATGCGGGTATTCGATCCTATGACCATTCAGGCTAGAAAAATCCTTAACTCGAATAAACTAGGTAAAATTACAAATATTTCTGTCGGTTACAGTTATGACTACCTTAAACGAGTAAATACTGATGCAGCAGCACGTTGGATTAACAATTTGCCGGGCGGCAGTTTTTTTGACCTTATGCCCCATCTATTATGCTTGTTAGATGATTTTTTACCTGATCTCAGATTTGAAGAAAGTTTTACTAAAAAGAATGATTCTGGAATCGTTACAGATTTGGCTTGTATTTTTAGTTCATCTGCTGGAACCGGAACTTTACATATGTCTCTGAATGTTTATCCACTAAAGAATTATGTTGAGTTCGAATGTACAAACGGTACATTGCGGGTCGATTTTAGAAATTTCCTGTTACTAGTTCGAAAAAATTATGGCTTACCAAACGCTATCGAACGTATTATCGAAAATCTTAGTCTCGGTTTCCAAATGCTCAGTGGTTCATTGGCCAGCATTTTTAAGTTTATCTTTGGCAAATTGGACCCTTATGCGGGACTTGAGAATATTATTGCAAAATTTCTCACAACTGATGAATCACCTGTCCCCCCAGAAAAAGGAAAGTTACTTTTAGAGTTTACCGAACAAATTTTTGCTGACAAGAGCGATTCAACCGACTTGGAAGTTCAAAAACCGAACAATGAACTACAGAATTCAGATGTACTAGTTACCGGGGGCACAGGATTTATAGGGCGTCGTCTGGTGAACCAATTGTTACGGAGAGGATATAAAGTCCGTGTCTTAACACACAGAGATTTTGATGAAAATGAGTCAAAAACTTACTTTGAGGGTCCAGTCGATATTTTTATTGGCAACATCTACAATTATCAGGACGTTGAAAGAGCTTGTAATGGAGTTAAGTATGTTTACCATTTGGCTGCAGCAATGAAAGGAGACTGGAATTACCATTTGGACACAACTATCACAGGTACACAAAATATTTTAGCAAGCGCCAACGAGTTGGGTGTGAAACATTTTATTTACATTAGTACACTTAATGTTTATAATGCAAAACAATATCCACAAAACGGTATCATTGACGAAAATTTTTCTTATGAAAATATACCCGAAAAACGCGGTGCTTACTCGCATGCGAAACTGAACGCTGAGAAACTTGTGCATGAGTTTGCAAACAAATCGAAGATGATAATCTCAGTTATTCGTCCCGGCCTTGTTTATGGTCCTGATGGAAACGTATTTCCAAGAGATGTTGGAATTAGACTTGGAAGAAGAATTGTATTAGTTTTTGGATTGGGCTCACGACGATTACCTTTAGTTTATGTCGATAATCTAATTGATGCCTTGATTGTAACAGGCGAAAAATCTAAAAACGAAAAAAATGTTTTTAATGTTGTAGATAAAGAATACCCAACGCAACGGGATTACATCAAAATATATCGAAAATTAACTAATGAAAAATTCTTTGTCGTTTACGTTCCGTTTTGGTTTATTTTCAGCGGAATTTGGGTCGCTGAAAAGATGATCAATATATTTTTCAAAAAGTCTATATCAGTAAGTTATAAGTTACGATGCATTGCACGAAGTCCTATTCATAGTGACAGAACGTATTAAAGAACAGCTGGAGTGGAAGCAAAATATTAGCTTTAAGGAAGGTCTAAGGTTGACTCTCACTGAAAAGTAGGCGATGTTAGATTTGAATTACAAACTCTCATTTTAGATTTCTTCTTTTTAATTTAACTATTGGTACCATTAATATTTCTCTATCTTGTTAAAACCTGGGATGATTGGTTGACTCCCGAAGGATTGCACAATACGGTTGTTGGGACTCATGATCTCTCAGCTCAGGAGATTGTAGATTTTTGTAACTATGCGAGAAGGGAATATTACTTAAGACCTGCTTACTTTATTATGAAAGCAAAAAACATAGTAAGGCATCCATCTGAACTTAGAAGAACCCTGAAAGCGTTTTTAACTTTCTACAAACATTTGTTTAACAAAGAATCAAAGATTAACAGAAGTAAATTCAAGTCGCGCTTGGATAGTCCAGTAACCAGAGAATTAAATGAAAAAGTTAAACCAAAACTCGAATCTGAAATTACGGAGACATCAGCAGGAAAGAAGCGAGCACAAAAAGAACCAGTTGCTTAGAAAGTAAGTAGCTAATCACTTTTTTATGATTTAGTACTAATTCAATTCGTTCTCTTTTGATATAGAGTTATCAGCTTCTCCGAGTAATTATAGCTTTTAATCCCACCTGAAATATAAATTTGATTTATATATTTAGTCATACTTTTAATAATTATTTGAAATATCAGTGGAATTAATTTTTACCGGAATATTCTGGCTGGCAATCTTTCTCCTAACTCATGCATATTTAACTTATCCTTTATCACTTAGGATAATTACTTGGTTTAAACGAAAACAAATTTCAGGTAATTCAAATTCCCTCCCTTCAATTTCAATAGTAATATCAGCTTATAATGAAGAAAAAGTTATTGCCCAAAGAATTGAAAACATCCAGAACCTTGGCTATGATTTTAATCGGGTTGAATTAATTATAGGTTCGGACTGCTCATCTGATAGAACCAATGAAATACTTGAAAAAATAAGTCAGGAGTATAGTTGGATTAATGTTCAATTTTTCAATACCCGAAGAGGAAAAGCATCTGTTTTAAATGACCTTGTGCAAATAGCAAAAAATGAAATACTCGTTTTTTCAGATGCGAATACAAATTTTGAAAAAGATGCATTACTTAAATTGGTTTCTGCCTTTAATGATGAAAAAGTTGGTGGGGTATGTGGCCGATTAGTGCTTGAAGAACCGACTGATGAATTTGATAAATCAAACAGAGAAAGATTGTATTGGAAATATGAAACTCAACTTAAAAAAATGGAAGGGGATTTAGGTATACTGATCGCTGCAAATGGAGGCATATATGCCATTCGCAAACAACTTTTTACCGGTTTCCCAATGGATGAAGCGATTACAGATGATTTATATCAAACTTTAGGAGTGCTTAATCAGGGTTACAGTTTTCTTTATGAATTTGATGCAGTTGCAATTGAGGAAGTGTCCAAGGAAATAATCACAGAATTTAGAAGAAAGGTAAGATTCGCTGCTACAAATTTTCAAACTTTGAAATACTTTAAAAGTCTTCTATTTCAAAAAAAAATTATTCTTTCGTACGCATTATGGTCACATAAGATAATTCGATGGTTCGTCCCCTTTATCTTAATACTTATTTTCGTTACTAATGGATTGTTGATAAGTTACAATGAATTTTATCGTATCCTATTTTTTATTCAGGCAGGATTTTATTTATCGGCTATCGTTGGATTTATTCTCAATAAATTAAAAATCAGTCTCTCGATTTTTAGCATTATATATTATTACGTGTTCACAAATCTTGCGCTACTTATCGGACTGTTTAAGTTTCTATCCAAGAAACATGCATACACATGGGATTCGACTCCACGTTAAACATTTGTGGTTATTATGGCTTTCCCACTTTATGATTCCCGTATTAAATAGATTCAACAAGTCACTTTAATACACATATTAATTGGCTATGTTCCTCTACTTTTCCCAACTATCATTTGCCAGGCGGTAAGAAGGATAATCTGGATGTCAAGCCAGAAAGACCAATTCTCAATATACCATAGGTCATAATCAATTCTTTGTTTGGTTCTTTTTCGATTTTCTTCTTCATCAGTTACATCACCTCTTAAACCATGAATCTGTGCCCAGCCGGTAACGCCTGGTTTTACATTTTGCCTTAACCTTATTTCATCAACAATTTTACTGTAAACGTCATTATGAGGAATTGGATGTGGTCGTGGTCCAACAACAGACATATCGCCAATTAAAACATTAATGAACTGCGGCAGCTCATCCAGATTATTCATTCTTAGAAACTTACCAACCTTTGTAATTCGCTGATCGTTTTTAACAACGGGTTTAAATTCATCAACTTGTATTTTTTCATATTTCATTGTGCGGAATTTGATACATTTGAATTTCTCGTTTTTTGTTCCGAGTCTGTCCTGCAAAAAAAACACAGGTCCTTTATCGTAAATCAATTGAAATTATTAATAGCAAAGGATACAGCCATGATAAAATCAAAAAGGTTACAATTAAAGAAAAGATAATATCAAAAGCTCTCTTTACTAACCTCCATTGAACTTCATTCAAAGGTTCCCGTCTTGCGGTAATTATCGGAAAGTCACCGAAAGAACTTAGTTGAAATCTTTTAGATAATAAGTTGTGATAGTCAGGAATAATGTGAACCTTGACCGCATTCTTGTCACATACTTTTATGATTGTTTCAAGTAGATGTCGGTATTCTTCAGAGATGACAATTACAGCTTCATCAACTTTCATTGTTGTGAAACTTTTTTCCAAGTTTTCAACTAACTCTTCCGAAGAGCTTTGTTTACCTTCAACACTTCCCCACACAAATCCTTTTAAGTTATAACCAAAATCCGGATTACTTAGAAGCATTTTCTGAAAGTTTTTAGCGAGTTCACCTTCGCCGATAATCACCAGGTCCCGGACATTTTTCCCTTTTCTTCTTAATAATTTTAGGATCTTGCGGAAGATAATCACCCTGAAACTGATGAAAAGTACAAGAAGAATGAAATAATAGACTATGAAGTATCGGGTAAATAAATTTTCTTTAGCTAGAAAAATAAAGGTAATTGTAATTACAAGTTGAAGCAGGGAATCCTTAAGAATGTTGGTAATTTGAACAGGAAAATTCCTTGAAAAAAAATCATCGTAAAAATTTAAGTAGTTCGATGCAACAATCCATAACAGGTTCAAACCAATCAAAAGGAAAAACATATAATATTTTTCGAGTAGTATTTCCCAGGATTGTGAGTATACAGCAGATATCAGAAATGCGCAGTTAAGTAAAAAGAGATCGCTTAGTAATTTATAAAAGAATATAGAGCGTTGATTTACAATCATATACCGAAGTCTGAATACTTTTAAGGATTAAAATTGTTGAGTTTGTCCCTCACGAACTGTTTGATATTTTCTTCAAAGTTTGTTCTATTAAACTTCTCAGCATGTTTTCTAATATACTGAACATCAAAAGAATCAATTCTTTTTTCGAATTCTTTGATTGCATCTTTAATTGACTCAGGATTCTGTTCATTAAAATGAATTCCAGTTTTACCATTTATCACTGTTTCAGCAGTGCCGCCTTTGTTAAATGCGATAACAGGAGTGCCGCAAGCCATCGCTTCAACAACAGCAATCCCAAAATCCTCTTCTGCAGCAAAGACAAACGCTTTAGCTTCCTGCATTAAAGATTTTAGTTTTTTACTATCCAGATACCCTAGAAATTCAATATTCGCAGAAGCTTTGCTTTTTATCTTGTTAAGTTCAGGTCCATCTCCAACCACAACTAATTTTTTATCATTCATTTTTATAAAAGCCTCAACAATTAGATCAACTCTTTTATAGGGTACCATCCTTGATGCAGTTAAATAATAGTTGTCTTTTTTGGAAACTGGTTCAAATTTATCAACATCAACTGGCGGATAGATAACATCAGAATTTCTGTTATAGATTCTTTTAATTTTTCCAGCGATAAATTCGGAATTTGCTACTAAGAAATCAGGTCTAGACGCTGTTTTTAAATCCCATTTTCTTAAATAATTGATGACTGCTCTTGATGCATAACCTTTAAATCCCTTTGAAATGTTTGCCTGATTGAGGTAAAGTTCAGCATTGTCCCATGCATATCTCATAGGTGAATGACAATAGCTTATGTGAAGCTGATCAGACCTTTTTCTTAAACCTTTTGTTACAGCGTGAGAGCTTGAGATGATTAAATCATATTCCGAAAAGTTAAATCTCTCAATTGCAAAAGGGAATAAAGGTAAGTACCACCTGTGCTTTGTTTTTGCGAAGGGAAGTTTCTGAATAAAAGATGTTTTGGGCGGTTTGGATTTTAATATTATCTTTCTTTCTTCTTCAGTCATCAAATCCGCAAGTGTAAAAACATCTGCATCAGGCCAGATATTCGTGAAAGATTCAACCACTCTTTCTGAGCCGGCATAACTAGAAAACCATTCGTGGACAATCGCTGTTTTTGGCCAATTCAATATACATTCCTTTTACGTTTTAGTATGAAAAATTACTTGCTAACGCTGTCAATAGCAAGAATGTTCAACTTCAAACACTATTTTTATTTAACTAAATTTCCATTCGATGATTTCAATAATTACAATTACATATAATGATTATGATGGGCTAAAAAAAACACTTAGCTCAATTCCCGATTTCGATTTTATAGAATCTGTTGTAATCAATGGTGGATCTGACAAGTCTACATTAGAATTTCTGAGTTCGTATAAAGGCAAAGTAATTAATGAGAAAGATGAGGGAATTGCAGATGCATTCAATAAAGGAGTTTCTAATTCTTCAGGCAGCGCAATTATGTTTCTGAACAGTGGTGATGAATTAATTGAACCCGAATATCTTAATGAATGTGAAGCGATATTGATAAAAAATAATGAAGTTGATTTTATTCACTCGAATCTGATTTTTATTGATTCTATCGGAACCGAACTTTATATGAAACCTCCATTGTGTAACCTTGGTAGAGGTTTACCCTATCTTCACCCAACAATGATCGTCAGGAAATCAGTCTTCAATCAAATTGGTTCATTTAATAAAGATTATAAAATAGCAATGGACTTTGATTTCATTGTGAGGTTAGAAAAAAAAGGATGTAAAGGATTTTATATAAATGATAAAGCCGTAGTTAAAATGGAAGGTACAGGCAGATCTGTTGAACAGGAATTTGACGGAATTAAAGAGTGTTACAAATCATTAAGACAAAATAATTATCTTAATTTTAAAAATTCTATTGGGATGATGGTAAGAGTTGCGCTGTTCTTTCTTAGGAAACTTATGATTTTAATTGGGATGAGTGGATTATTGAGGAATCTCAAGAAGAAGAAACATTCTATAAAAAGAACTGCTCGAAATTAGACTCATTTCGTTGTTAATAAATATTTAATCATTCCGTAAAGCCTTCCGGTCAGTGCAGCAAAATTTGTAGCAATCAATCCAAATTTGAACATAAACAATCCTCTTATGCTTTGAATAAAAGGAACTGTTATCATTTCCAGCAACTCATAAATGACTTTTAACTTTTTCTTTTTAAATAACCATTTGCTAACGAGTGCGCCTTTTCCAACTCCATATTTAAAAGCTTTATGAAAACCATCTTTGAAAGATTCATTAAATGGGGGAACGTGATATACAATAAGTTGCCGGAAAAACTCCATATTTTTTTCTGCGAAGTATGCCTTCCAGCAGAAATCTGTTTCCTCACTGCTGCCCCACATTGAACCGGCACCAAATTTTTCATCGAACCTTCCAAGCTCGTCGAATACTTTTGCTTTTATGACAAAGTTTGAGCCCATTAAATTTTTTGTGTTCCTGAAACTTTTTAAGCTTCCGCCATTTTTGTGTCGCAGTGTATAAAATTCATTATTATCATCACGAACGATACTTCCTGCTAAAATATCGAGAGTCGGATTTTCCGAAATAATATTTTCTAATTTCTCTGAATAATCATCGCAAGGAAATCCATCATCATCACAGAAAAAAATCCACTCGGTGTTTTCAGGAATAACAAGAGCATTTCTTGCAGCAGAAACTGATTTTTTATTCGTTCTGGTTCTTATTATTAAATGATTGTTTAATACATCTTCTGGTAGGTTTAATCCCTCAAGATTTTGATCGATTAAAATAATTTTTTGTGGAGAAATTTTCTGATTCAATGAGGCACGCAAATTTCTTAAGACAAACTCTAATGGTCTGTTATATGTATTTACTACGATTATATAATTAAGGTGCTTCAAATTTCTCCAAATGTATTCAATCATAAAAAGTTCAATTGAATTGTTTATTCTTACAACAATTATTGAATATTTTTTTTCAAACTTAAGATTAGGCTGTTCATAAAACAATAATCATTTGTTAATATATTTAATAGAATCTTTTTTATTACTTATCCAATAAAGAAAAATAGGCTCAATAACGCTCTTTCAAAACTGATGGTTCCGTACTGCCAGAACATTATTATCAGAATTTCAACTGTGATCATTATTTGAAATAAACAAAACAGAAATCTCTAATTTTTTGTGAAAATTTTATTTATAACTCATTATAGTTCCTTGTATGGAGCGAATCGTTCGTTATTACTTTTGCTTGAAGGACTGATCAAAAATGACTTTACACCCATGGTTTTTGTACCAGAAGAAGGTCCACTAATTGATGAGTTAAAAAAACGCAACATAGTCGTATCGAAAATTTAAATTTTGGGCCTGGATGGGTGTAAATAGCAAACTATTTAACATTAAAGCTGTCCTGAGGTTTATTATTGAACTTGGCAGCTCTCCCACTTTTGTTATTATATGTTATAAAATTTAAACCTTCAATTATCTATTCCAATTCTTCTATTACACCCATCGGTATTTATCTTTCATTAATATTGAAGATTCCTCACATCTGGCATATTCGTGAACTTGGCAAACTCGATTACAATTTGGAATACGATTTTGGTAGAAAATATTTCTACTATTTTATGCGTAAGTCTGATTCAATCATTTCTATCTCACAATTTGTAAAGGAAAGTTTATTTAATGGTGATTGGAAAAATGTTACAATCATAAATAACGCTGTCTTCTCTAAGTAACGATGTTGATTTGATAAATGCAGAAGAGGAAATAAGAAAAGATAAACCATTTACTTTTTTAATGATGACGATTGTTCATCCGTCAAAAGGAATTCACGATGCAATAGAAGCATTAGGGAAAATTAAAAAAGACTTTAGCGAAATAAAACTGATTATATGTGGTGGAGATGAAGATAAAAAGTATAGAAAGGATTTGAACAATCTAGTAACAAAGTTGGGTTTAACTGAAAATGTATCCTTTATGGGATTCATTGATAAACCGAACGCGATGTATAAAATAGCAGATGCAGTATTAGTTTGTTCAAGGAATGAGGCTTGGGGAAGAGTAGCTGCAGAAGCTATGATTTTTGAAAAACCTGTGATTGGTTATAATGGCGGTGGGACAAAAGAAATAATTATAAATAAGCTTACCGGATTACTTTATAATAATATTGAGGAGCTTTCATCCTGCATGAAAACCCTAATACTTGATAAAGAATTAGTCAACGATATTATTCGTAATTCCAAAAAATATGCACTTCAGAACTTCAGTGTTAATGAAACTACGGGCAAAGTCCTAAAAACAATTACAAAATTGATCAAATAATTACCTCCATTAAGTTCTTACAACTTAAAATTGAAGAATAAATGAAGCAGAAATCTATATTAAAAATTGGAATTACTTTTCCATACCTAATATTGGCATATTAAAGCCTAAATCTGGAAATCAATAATATGTATATTTTAACACTTAAATTTTAACATTATCTCATTTGATTTTTCCTTTGAATAAAAAAACTCAAAAAATATTAATAATTTTAACTGACCTCGTTTTTATCAACCTGGCGTGGTCAACATATTTTTATATAAGAATAGAAACTGGCTGGTTTAAGATTCTTATTATGCCGGAAGTCATACTTCCGATGATCGCAATTTACTTTTACTGGCTGATTGTCTTTACATTTTTTGGAATGTACCGTACCTGGTTTGCTTCTTCCCGGTTCGATGAAATATCAACTTTATTTAAAACTACTTTCGTTGGAATTTTTATTCTCTTTTTTGTGATTTACCTTGATGACTATTTGCATGGTGTTGAGTCATCGAGCCGAATTCTGATTTTTATTTATTGGTTTTTTCTATTTGTTTTTGTTTCAGTTGGAAGATTGTCTATAAGAAGTTTCCAACGATCTCTTTTAATTAAGGGAATCGGAAGGAAGGGAGCAGTCATTGTCGGTTATAATACAAAAGCCAAAGAAGTGTATGATCAGATTCTTGAACATCCTGCGTTGGGGTTGGATGTTGTAGCTTATGTAGGTGTGAATCCGGATAATGTCGGTAAAGTATATAAAGATATCAGTGTGCAGGGTTCACTCGATCAGCTCTTAGATATAGTAAACAAAACTCAGGCAACAGAAATAATTATTGCTTTAGAAAAAGAAGATCACGACCTTCTTGTAGATATCATTTCAAAAGTTGAAAATAAAGGTATTGGTCTTAAAATAGTTCCGGATCTTTATGAAATTCTCAGTGGTCAGGCAAGAACTTCGCAGCTTTATGGAATTCCTTTAATTGACATTATGCCGGAGCTGATGCCTGAATGGGAAAAAAAATTAAAAAGAATTTCTGATGTAATTATTTCTCTGATTATACTTATCATAACCTTCCCGCTAAATATTTTAGTTTCAATTTTCATCAAACTAGATAGCAAAGGTCCTGTTCTATTTAAACAAGACAGAATTGGAATGAACAATAAAGTATTTAGGATTTATAAATTCCGTTCAATGTACCTGGATGCTGAAAAGCACACAGGTCCGGTCTGGTCAAAAAAGGACGATCCAAGAGTAACTCGGGTTGGGAGAATAATGAGACAACTTCGCATCGATGAAATACCACAATTTTTTAATGTTCTTAAAGGAGAAATGAGCTTAGTCGGTCCTCGTCCTGAAAGACCATATTTTGTTGATATGCTTTCACAGCAATTGCCTTATTATAGAAGAAGATTGAAAGTCAGACCCGGCATTACCGGTTGGGCACAGGTCAAACATAAATACGATGAAAGTATCGAGGATGTTAAAATAAAATTGCGGTACGATCTTTTTTACATTGAAAATATGTCTCTCAGAATGGATATTAAGATACTTGCCCGAACAATATTAGTGGTATTATTCGGTAAAGGACATTATAGTTAATTTATTTTATTCATGAAACTTGCCTGACGGCAGTCAGGTTCGTGGCCAACAAACTATTTGATATGAAAACGCTTGTAATCATTCCCACATATAACGAGCTCGAAAATATGCCGAGGCTCTTACCTGAAGTTCTTTCCAAGAATGATGAAATTAATATACTGATTGTGGATGATAATTCGCCGGATGGTACTGCCACTTTTGTTGAAAATGAAATGAAAAATAATGATCGCATTCATCTGATTAAAAGATCTTCAAAGCAAGGACTGGGGACAGCATACATTGCCGGTTTTAAGTATGCACTTAAGAATAATTATGATTTCATATTTGAGATGGATGCTGATTTCTCTCATGACCCAAATGAAATTCCAAGATTCCTGGAAGAAATTAAAGATTCAGATCTAGTGCTTGGCAGCAGATATAAAAACGGAGTAAATGTAATAAATTGGCCAATGAGGAGATTGTTGTTGAGCTGGTTTGCTAATATTTATACACGTGTAATAACTGGTCTGCCAGTGCATGATGCTACAGGTGGTTTCAAATGTTTTAGAAGAAAAGTTTTGGAAGCGATTGATCTGAATCGTGTCACATCAAATGGGTATGCCTTTCAGATTGAAATGAACTTTAAAGCCTGGAAAAAAGGTTTTAAGGTAAAAGAAATTCCAATCATTTTTGTTGATCGGGTAAAAGGCAAATCTAAAATGTCGAGAAAGATTGTCCGCGAAGCAGTAATAATGGTTTGGAAACTGAGGATAAAAAGCATTTTTGGAATGCTTAAGTAGGATATTAATTGGAACTTTCGATAATCATAGTAAACTATAATGTTAAAGAATTCCTGCAGAACCTTCTCCACTCAATTGAAAAAGCCTCATCAAACATTGTAAAAGAAATTATTGTGGTTGATAATGCTTCCGATGATGGAAGCGTTGAAGTTATCAAAGAAAAATTCCCATCAGTAAAACTTCTTGAGAATAAAATTAATGTTGGATTTGGAAGAGCGAACAATCAGGGTTTGGCAATTGCAAAAGGAAAATATATTCTTTTTATTAATCCTGACTGTATTGTTAGTGAAGATACTCTTGATAAAATGATTTCCTTTTTTGAGAGCCATCCTGATTGTGGTCTTGCTGGCTGTAAAATCTTAAATTCAGATGGAACTCTGCAACTGGCTTGCAGAAGAAGTTTTCCTGGTCCCTGGACCTCCTTTACAAAAGTCACTGGACTTAGCAATATTTTTCCTACTAGCAAAATTTTTGCACGTTATAATCTTACTTATTTAGACGAGAACAAAACTTACGAGGTAGATGCTGTCTCAGGTTCTTTTATGATGATCAGAAAAGAAGTATACCAAAAAACCGGTGGATTTGATGAACAATTTTTTATGTATGGTGAAGATCTTGATTTATGTTATCGTGTGCAGAAGAACGACTACAAAGTTTTCTATGTACACGGCACACAAATAATTCATTACAAAGGAGAAAGCACAAAAAGAAGCAATCTTGATGAAACAAAGTTGTTTTATGATGCAATGCATTTGTTCGTTAAAAAACATCTTTCAAGTTTTCCTCTCGTGGAATTAATTCTAAGATCGGCAATTGGCTTCAGAAAAATTTTTGCTTTTTTAGGTAAAAGAAAATTATCGCTTTATACCGCGTTTACTGATTTCATCATTTTTGATTTATCTCTATTCGCTGCTGAGACATTTTACAAAAGTATAACTGAATGGGTTGGGTTTGACCCAGATGCATATCTGATAATTTATACCGCACCTGCACTAATCCACATTTTTGTTGCAATTCTGGTAGGTGTTTACAGAAAAGACGAAGTCTCGGTTCTCAGAAATTTCGGGGCTATCATCATAAGCTTTCTGATTCTTACTTCAGCAACATTTTTCTTTAAGCAATATGCATTCAGCAGAGCAGTTGTACTAATAGCATTTATTCTCTTTCTGATTCTTTCAACTTTATTTCGAATATTACTGAAATTAATTTTCAAAGTTGGAATTAAACTTGACGGAGCATTAAACCGACGAACTGTGATTGTAGGAACAGATGATGAAGCTGTTATGATTGCTGAAAAAATTAAATCGCAAAAAGCTGATCTACATAGCTTCATCGGGTTGATAGGCAAAACTCATTCTGAAATTGGGAAACAAGTAAATGATTTTAAAGTCATTGGCAGTACTGGCAATATTAAAAATGTGTTTTCGGAAAAGAAGATTAATGAAGTGATCTTCTCTTCAGAAGAAATATCGTACGCAGATATGATGTCAATAGTTTCTGCAAGTAAAAACAACAATATTGATTTCAAGATCGTTGGCTCGGATAGGAACTTTGTTATCGGAAAGAGTTCTGTTTCAATGCTTGACGATATTCCACTAGTTGAAGTTAATTACAATATTTCCAATCCAACAGTTCAAACGATCAAGTTAATATTCGATTATATCCTTGCTTTAACAGTTTTGTTTTCCATTTATCCTTTTATATATTTCACAACGAAGCTATCAGGCAAAGAAACAGATTTCAGGAAATTTGTTCTGTCAGTACCATCTGTGATATCAGGAAAAAATAGCTTTGTTGGTCCTAAGAAACCACTTACATTTGAGAACGAAGTGCTTGGAAAAGCCGGGCTGACTGGATTATGGTACATTGATGAGGGAACGTTCACCGATTCTCAAAAACTTGATTTCTATTATTTGAAAAACCAGAACATCTGGCTGGATCTGGAAATACTTGGCAAAACTCTGAACAAAATGTGGAGTAAATAAAATTAATTATGGGAAATACAATTTTAGATTTTGAAAAGCCTGTCTTTGAACTTGAGCAGAAACTTGAGGAGATGAAAAAATCTTCAAACAGACTAGGTATTGAAAAAGAAATTGCTCGAATTGAATCCAAAGTTGCACAACTTAAAGAAGAACTTTACAAAGATCTTTCACGCTGGCAACGTGTTCAATTAGCACGGCATCCTGATCGTCCATATACTCTCGATTTTATAGATCTTATGACCACTAATTTTACTGAACTTCATGGCGACAGGCATTTCAAAGATGACAAAGCAATTGTTGGAGGATTCGCTCAGCTTGATGATTATAAAGTTATGATTATCGGTCATCAAAAGGGAAGAGATACGAAGTCAAATGTCTACAGAAATTTTGGAATGGCAAATCCTGAGGGTTACAGGAAAGCTTTACGATTGATGAAGCTTGCAGAAAAATTTGATAAACCGGTCATTACTATGCTCGATACTCCAGGTGCTTATCCCGGACTTGAAGCTGAGGAAAGAGGACAAGCTGAAGCAATTGCAAGAAATCTTTTCGAGATGAGCAAGCTTCGCGTTCCCATTATTGTTTGTATCATTGGTGAAGGTGCAAGCGGCGGCGCATTAGGTATTGGTGTAGGTGATAGAATTTTAATGTTTGAGAATTGCTGGTATTCAGTTATCAGTCCTGAATCTTGTTCAAGTATTTTGTGGAGAAGCTGGGATTATAAAGAACAAGCTGCGGAAGCACTCAAGCTTACAGCAACTGATCTACTCGAACAGAAAATTGTTGATAGAATAATCCCGGAACCGTTAGGTGGTGCACATAAAAATCCCAAACAAGCTGCAGATAATCTAAAAGCAGCCTTACTTGAAGAGTTAGCTGAATTAGTTAAATTTAAAAAAGACAAACTAATTCAAAACAGAATTGATAAATTCGGTAGTATGGGTCCATACACTGAATAATTTAATCAACCCGATCGAGAGACATTATTAATTTTTCAATCCCGATGTATTCGGGATTTTTTATTTTAATGCTACAAATTCTGAAAGTTTCTTTTAATGCTAATACATAAAACTACACTAAGAGTCCGTTACGCAGATACCGATCAGATGCATTATGCATATAACGGAAAATATTTTGAATATTTCGAAGTTGGCAGAACTGAAATGATGAGAGAACAAGGATTGACTTATCGAAAAATTGAAGAGAGTGGTTATCAAATGCCGGTTTATGAAGCATTCCTTCAATTCAAAAATCCTGCATTTTATGATGAACTTCTTGAAGTGGAAACCCGTGTTGAAAAAATGCCCCAGGCTAAAGTTCATATTGATCACACAATTCGTAGTGTAGAACGTAATAGCATAATCGCTGAAGGTTACATTGAACTTGCATTTATAAAATCTGATACAAAAAAAATAACACGCGCACCAGAGTTTTTCACAAGCGCACTAAAAAAGTATTTCGAAGATTAGTGGAAAGTATGTTAACGAGATTTTTCTCTCTGTATCAACAATTTCATTCATACTTGAAATAAAGAATTGAATTACTAGATGTTTGATAAGTTAAAGGAACTAACAAAAGACACGGCCATTTATGGTATCAGCACTATGGTTGGCAGGTTTTTAAATTTTATACTCGTTCCGCTTTATACAAATATTTTTCTTCCGGCAGATTATGGAATTATTCAACTAATCTATGCCTATACAGCGATTCTCAATATTGTATTTATTTACGGACTCGATTCTGCTTACCTCAAGTTTGCGTCGTTCAAAGATATAGGTGATGAGAAAGATAATTTCTCAACTCCATATATTGCAGTTTTTCTCACTTCGCTCCTAATCAGCTTTCTGATTGTAATTAATTCGGAAGCAATAAGTGTTTCTTTAAGAATACCTTCTGAATACTCTTATCTGATTTATTTAGCTACTGCAATTTTATTTTTAGATGCGAATGTAGTTATTCCTTTCCTTAAACTCAGACTGGATAGAAGAGCGAAAATATTTTCATTATTTAGAGTAATAAATATTGTTACAAACATTATTCTTAATGTTTATCTGATTTTAATTCTTCATTGGGGAATAGAAGCTATAATAATAAGCAACTTAGTTGCTTCCGCTGTTTCATTGCTACTTGTGTCCGTCACTATCCTGAAAAATTTCAAGCTTAAGTTTCATTCAGCACTCTTCAAACGAATGCTGAAATTTGGATTGCCTTTCCTTCCTGCAGGGTTTGCTGTAATGCTGGTTCAGGTTATAGATGTACCAATTCTTGAAAAGCTAACTGATTTGAAAACCGTAGGTATTTACAAAGCAAATTACAAGCTTGGGATTTTTATGATGTTGTTTGTGAATATGTTTCAGTTTGCATGGCAACCATTCTTCCTTCAAAATGCAAAGGAGTCAAATGCGAAAGAAATGTTCTCCAAAATTTTAACATATTTTACTTTGGTTGGAAGTATAATCCTGGTCGTTCTTTCTCTATTCATAACTGATTTCGCACATCTGAAAATTGCCGGATTTTCTCTGATCGGATCCGAGTATTGGGCAGGGCTTCAAATTGTACCAATTATTTTACTTGCTTACTTAATAAACGGGATGTACTCTGTATTTTCAGCGGGAATTTACATAGAAGAAAAAAGTATTTATGTCCCTTTATTAACTGGCGCTGGTGCTTTAGTAAATGTAGCTGCAAATTTTCTTTTGATTCCGGTTCTTGGTATTATCGGAGCAGCTTTAGCGACACTTGCGAGTTATATTGTTATTGCAGCAGGTTATTATTTTGTTACACAAAAATTTTATAATGTAAAATATGAGTTGAACAGAATCGGTCATATTTTTATAGCAATTATTCTTGTTGGAATTTTATATTACTACCTGCTTTCAACAGGAAATTTATTCATTCTATATAAGCTGGGTATTATTAATATTATTTTTGCTCTATATTTATTTTGTAGCTGTAAATCGAGCTGAAATTAATTTGATAAGGAAAAAATTTGCAGAAAGCCGAAGAAAGAAAAATTAGTGGAACCAGAAGTAAAAATTAAATTCAAAAGACTAAGAAAAGAATTAAATAACATTCCGTTGCCTTCGTACGCAACAAAAGGCAGTGCGGGAATGGATATTTATGCAGCACTTGAAAAACCTGTAACTATTTCTCGTAGCGCAATTGAAATGGTTCCAACCAATATCTCAGTTGAAATTCCTGATGGATATGAGATTCAGGTAAGACCAAGAAGCGGGCTTGCTGCAAAACATGGAATTGGAATTTTAAACTCCCCCGGAACAATTGATTCAGATTACAGAGGGGAAATAAAAATTATAATTATTAACTTTGGTAAAGAAGATTTTGTAATTCAACCTGCCGAGAGAATTGCTCAACTCGTCGTGTCAAAAGTTTACACGGCAAAATTTATTGAAACAAACGATCTTAATAATACTTCAAGAGGCGAGGGAGGCTTCGGGCATACCGGTCGTTGAACTGAATCTTCCAATAATATAAGTTAGATTTAATTTACTTTTGCTCAGCAATAGCTTTTACAACTCACTGCTGAGCAACTTCAATATTTGATTTTTTATAATGGCAGAATTCATTCACCTACACAATCATAGTCATTACAGCCTGCAAGATGGTGCCTGCACTGTTGATGGTCTTATCGGTGCAGCAAAAAAATTCAATATGAAATCAGTTGCGCTTACAGATCATGGTGTTATGTACGGGGTAATTGAATTTTATAAGAAAGCGGTCAGAGCGGGCATAAAACCAATTCTTGGTATGGAGGCTTATGTTGTCAATGAAGGTGACTCGATTTGAAAGAAAGAGTTCTCAGTCAAATGGCACAGGGAAGAGAAGAAAAAATTACAATCATCTTATTCTGCTTGCAAAAAATAAAGAAGGTTACAAAAATCTAACTAAGCTCTCCACACTTGGACACACTGAAGGTTTTTACTACCGGCCAAGAATTGATCTTGAACTTATACGAAAATACCGTGAAGGTTTAGTTTGCACTTCTGCTTGTGCTGGTGGTGTAGTTTCGACTCACATTGTTAGAGGTGAATACGACAAAGCAAAAGAAGTTGCCAGAACTTACAAAGAAATTTTCGGCGATGATTTTTATCTCGAAATTCAGAATCATAATATGGAAGTTGAAAAACCAATTCTTGAATACATGCCGAAGATCGCAAAGGAATTGGGAATTAAACTCGTCGCTACAAATGATTGCCACTACATCGGTGCTGATCATGCAATTGCTCATAACATACTTCTGCTTCTTGGTGATAAAATGGGAGAAGATTATACAAATCTTCGATATGGAACTGACCAGGTTTATTTCAAATCCTCAGAAGAGATGGTGAAGCTTTTCAAGAATTATGGTGAAGCAATTGAGAGCACACTTGAAATTGATTCCAAAATTGATTTAAAACTTAACTTTGATGAATATCATTTCCCTAATTTTCCAATTCCAGAAAACTACTCTGCAAAAACCTCTGACGAATATTTTGAATTGCTTGCCTGGGAAGGTCTTGAGAAAAAGAAACTTGAGTTGACAAAAGAAGTTGAAGAACGATTCAAGTTCGAAATTGAAACAATAAAGAAGATGGGATTTCTCCGGTTACTTTCTTGTTGTTCAGGATTTTATTAATTCAGCAAAAGAAAAAAATATTCCTGTTGGACCGGGCAGAGGAAGTGTTGCCGGCAGCCTTGTTGCTTATGCTTTGGGAATAACTAATATCAATCCCCTTGAATTTAATCTTCTCTTTGAAAGATTTCTTAATCCCGAACGTAAATCAATGCCTGATATTGATGTTGATTTTGCTGATGATCAAAGAGGAGAAGTAATTGATTATGTACGTAAAAAATATGGTGATAATAGTGTAAGTCAGATCATCACTTTTAACCGGCTTTCATCAAAAGCTGTTATTAGAGATGTTGCAAGAGTTTTGAAAATTCCAATCCCGACAGTAAATAATATTACCAAACACATCCCATCAAAATTTGGAAAAGTTTTTTCGATTGACCAATCGCTCGCAGAAGTTCCAGAATTAAAGTGGGTAAAAGATTCTGAAGAACCTCAGATTAAGGAATTAATAAAACACGCACGAGTTCTTGAAGGAATGAATAGAAACGCTTCAAAGCATGCAGCAGGTGTTGTTATTACTCCCGGTGAAGTAAGTGAATATGTTCCTTTGGCGAACGCAGTTTCGCAGCAGGAAATTGTTACTCAATATAATATGAAAGACATCGAGAATGTTGGTTTGCTGAAGATGGATTTTTTGGGATTGAGAACTTTAACGATTATCAGAGATACTATAGCTCTTGTAAAGAAAAACTATGATGTTGAAATTAATATTGATGAAATTCCATTTGACGATCAAAAAACATATCAGCTTTTTACCAAAGGACAGACAACAGGCATCTTCCAGTTTGAATCTCCACCAATGCGGGAGTATTTAAAAAAACTTCAGCCAACAAGTTTGAGTGACCTTGCTGCAATGAACGCTCTTTATCGTCCCGGTCCGATGGAATTTATTGATGACTTTATTGATAGAAAATTCGGCAAAAAGAAAGTTGAATATCTACATCCTATTCTTGAAGAAATTTTAAATGAAACTTATGGCATAATTGTCTACCAGGAACAGGTGATTCAAATTGCAAATAAAGTTGGGGGAATCAGTCTTGCCGAAGCAGATATTCTCAGAAGAGCGATGGGTAAAAAAGATCTTCTGGCAATGAAAGAACAAAAAACAAAATTCATTAAAGGTGCAATTGAAAATAAAATTTCTAAAAGAATTGCTGAAGAAATTTTTAATGCCATAGATAAATTTGCCAATTACGGATTCAATAAAAGTCATGCAGTTGCGTACAGTTATATTGCTTATCAGACAGCTTATCTTAAAGCACATTACACTGCGGAATTTCTCGCAGCCAACCTTACTAATGAATTTATTAATACTGATAAAGTAACCAAGTTTCTTGAAGACTGCCGAAGACTTAAAATCGAAATCCTTCCACCTGATGTGAACAATCCTTCAGTTAATTTTGATGTAGTTGATGGAAAAATTCTTTTTGGTCTATCAGCAATAAAGAATGTTGGCAAAGGTGCCGTTGAAGAAATAATCAAATCAAGAAATAATATTGAAAGGGATTTTACAAGCATCTTTGATTTTTGCCTGAATGTTGATAACAGAATTGCCAATAAACGAGCGTTGGAGGGTTTAGTAATAGCAGGTGCGTTTGATTCGACAAATAAAAACAGAGCAACTCTCTTTAATTCAGTTGAATTAGCACTTGATCATTCACATAAAGTTCAAAACTCAAAACTTGCTTCGGGAGATAGTTTGTTTGGTGATACTGATGAGATCATCGTTCCTGAATCCGGCATTGTTAGAAGCAGATGATTGGAATGAAAAAGAAAGATTAGCCAAAGAACGTGAAGTAGTTGGTTTCTATATTACCGGACATCCTCTCACAAAGTTTGAAGTTGAATATAAATCATTTGCTAATTTCCATATTGGCGAAGTTGAAGAGAATGAAGAAATTGAAAATGTTCGTGCTTGTGGAGTGATCACAGATGTTAGAAAAAAAATTGATAGAGCAGGAAATGAGATGGCATTTTTCAACATTGATGATTTTACTGGTTCGTGTGAGTGTTTGATGTTCTCTAAAGTTTTTGCTGAATATGGGAAATATGTTCAGAAAGAAGAACCAGTATTTGTTGTTGGTAATCTTGAGAGCAGTGGTGATACTGTAAAGATGCACGTTAGTAAACTTTTACCAATTGATGTAGCAAGGAATGAATTATCGGGAAGCATCAGGATTAATGTTATTAAAGAAAAAATTCCTGCTGAAAAATTACTCGAATTAAAATCAGTTCTGGAAAATAATTCCGGAAAAGTTCCTGTGTTCATTCAACTTTTTTCAAACGGAAGTAAAAGTTCAGTTTATGCTTTAAAGAATAACAGAGTTGATTTATCAGCGGAATTGTTTTCTGAATTAAATGAATTGTTTGGTGAAGATTCTTTTCAATTAATTCCCAAATAAAAACTTTTTATTTACGTCTACCCGTTTGTTAACTTATTTGTGAGACTTTTACCTATTTTGTTTATTACATCAGCTATTAATTCATTATTTCATCATCTATGGATAAAGAAGCAAATAAAAAATATTGGGCGCTTATATTAGGTGCTTCATCAGGTTTTGGTGGTGCTACTGCTATGAAGCTTGCTGAAGATGGCTATAATATCATTGGTGTTCACCTTGATCGACAAGCCACTATGCCCAATGTTGAAAAGATTATTAACCACATTAAATCCCGTGACAGAGAACCAATATTTTATAATGTGAATGCTGCAGATCAATTTAAAAGAACTGAAATTATAACAGAACTTAAATCGAAGTTCAATGGCGAGCCTGTAATAAAAGTTATAATGCATTCACTTGCATTTGGAACATTAAAAAGCTTTGTACCAAAAAATACTGATGAACAAGCAATTACACATGCTCAAATGGAAATGACATTGGATGTTATGGCTCATTCATTGGTTTATTGGGTTCAGGGAATTTATTTGGCTGGTCTTCTGGCAAAAAAAGGAAGAATATTTGCGATGACAAGTTCAGGAAGTCACTCGGCAATTCCATATTATGGTGCAGTATCTGCAGCCAAAGCAGCACTTGAATCACACATAAGACAATTAACGGTTGAACTTGGTCATATGGATATTGGTGCTACTGCTATTATGGCTGGAGTTACAGATACTCCTGCATTAAGGAAAATTCCAGGCAATCAGGAAATGATTAATGTTGCAGAAATTAAAAACCCAAGAGGAAGATTAACAACACCGGAAGATGTTGCAAAAATTATTTCTCTTTTAAGCAGAGATGGAGGCGAATGGATCAGCGGAGGAATGATAAACGCTGATGGCGGTGAAGACATAGTAAGCTACACCGGCAAAAGAAATTAACTCAACTCTATTATCAAAAGGATTGTAAAAATGAAAACTGTTGAAATTACAGATGATAATTTTGAAACTGAAGTAATTAAATCAGACAAACCAGTGCTGATCGATTTTTGGGCTGTGTGGTGCGGACCCTGCAAACTGATTGCACCAATAGTTGAAGAATTATCAACTGAGTATGAAGGTAAAGTAAAAATTGGCAAACTGGATGTTGATTCCAATCAGCAAACCTCAATTAAATTTGGTGTACGCAGTATTCCTACATTGCTTCTTTTTAAAGATGGAAAACTAAAAGACACTATTATAGGAGCTGTTCCGAAAAGTAAAATAGTTGAAAAGCTTGACGCAGCTCTATAAGCATCAAATCAATCTGACATAAATAATTATCAGGTTGAGTTTAAACCCGAGGGTAACATTTTAATCTATAAGAATATTGATAAACCCGGAATGCTTGCTTCTGTCAGCAGGGAGTTCTCGTTATCAAATATTAACATTGCAAGTCTCTCGCTCGGAAGAAAATCAGGGGGAGATCTTGCTTTAGCAGTTGTAAATATTGATTGTCAAATTGATGAAGAAATCAGACACTCAATTTCCTCAATAGACGGAATAAAAGATGTTTATATGGTTATTATCTAATTTTAGCGGAAAATTACATCTCTTGACATTATTAACAAAAAAATGTATCTCTTTTGTAGAAAATATTTAATTAAGCAACGCTTGACAGAGAAAATCAGTAGTGTTATTTTGGATACGTATCATATTAAATTTTAAATTTAATCACTATAATTCTTAACTGTTTTAGAAAATTTAAAGATTTGTTGAAGAAATCTTTCTTAAATAATCATCCATAAATTAATAATAGGAGAGTAGCATGTATAAATTTACAGCATTACTCATTACTGTTCTTTTACTTGGGTTCAGTTTAACTTTCGCACAGAATGCTCGAAACATCGTGGCACCAAAAATCGCCATAAGCGGCGATGAAGTTGGTCAGCCTAATGAGAATCTTGATGTTTTTACATCTGACCCGGTTTCCTTTGGTCAGGTTAATTCTGGTAGTTTTATGTGGACTGTTAATAACATTACAGACAGACAAACTGGTTACGATTTACAATCAAACGGATCAACCCAACAGATTTGGTATGATCTAAATAATCCGGGTTATATTCATTCAGTTTTTACCTTCTCTGCTGTTTGTGATAACGCATGGGCTGACAGAACCTGTCTTTATTTTGGTACAATTGATAACGGCGCTACCTGGTTTGAATTAGGTGGTGTTCCAGTTAACAATGGTACTTCAGGTCGTTCAGGTTTTCCATCAATAATTGGAACATCAGAGGGTCAGGCAGTTATTGCAAATCATAATAATGCTGATCAAGCAGCAACACAAACTACTATTTTTATTGATAATACTCCTTTTGAATATAGTTTTACAAATTATCAACCAGGTACAACACCTAATAATAAGGTGATGCCATTTGGCCGATACTTTCTATAAATGATAACGACGATATTGTTTTTGCCTCTTCAATTAATGGCGGAGATAGTTTTTATGTTAATACTTTTAGTGGCGGTGTTTTTTCTGGCTGGCAGATATATAATGGAGACCAGGCTGAAACTCATTCTTTAAATTATTCTGATGGCGGAAAAGTTGGATCTGGCATGGATAGGTGGAGCGGGTCAAGATGGTAATTGTTATTATACTGGAATCTACGGATGATGGAATAGACTTGGTCAACTCCTGATTGACAATTTGGACAGCTGTTCCAGATCCACTCGTGCCCGGAGATCTTTTTGGACCCATCAGAGGTGTAAATGTTACTTTTAATGGTGAAGATCCTTGCGTTGTATATATAGCCGGTTGGCAGACTGATGCTGGGACTTATTATCCAGGAAGAGAATCTGAATTACATTTCTGGTCACCTAATTTAAACGCTGGTGATCCAACAGTTATTGCGGATACTAACAATGTTCCTTTCTATTCTAATTATGGTGTTGCTGATGTTTTGTGGAATATGGGTAGACCAGTAATAGGTCGTGCTCAGGTGGGCGAATATTTATTTGTTGCTTTTCAGTCAACAACTGGTGAATACTGGCCGGGAGCTTCATCAGCTGATTCAACAGCATTTTTCCAGGGTATGTTTATGATGAGCGATGACGGTGGCGAAACTTGGACAGATCCTGAAGTATTCACTCCTTCCGAAACTCCATCTTTGGATTTCAGGTTTGCAAGCATAACTCCAGTTGCCCCTGTTGATCCGGCTGATGATGATGAAATAACTATACATCTTGCTATGAGTGGCGATCCTATGCCTGCGAGTACCTGTAAATGGTTGGGCAATTATGCCACCAAGTGTAACATCTCAATATTATCACTTTACAACTAAAATATTAATTGTTGGTGTTGACGACAATATTGTAGCAAACAATTTTAACCTTGAACAGAATTATCCTAATCCTTTCAATCCAAGCACAACTATTAATTACACTCTTGCTGAAAGAAGTGCAATTACATTGAAGGTTTATGATGTTCTTGGAAACGAAGTTGCTTCATTAGTAAACACAACTCAGGAAGCTGGAAAGTACGATGTTGAATTTGATGCTTCCAATCTTTCATCAGGACTTTATATTTATACACTAAATACAGGTAACTTTACTTCATCCAGAAAGATGATGTTACTTAAGTAATTTAAGCAGGATGTTTATATGAAGAACGGGTGGGTTTTCCAATTTATTGATTGGTAAATTCGCCCGTTTTTTTTACAATTTTTTTGTTCTTTAAAAAAATGAAATTAATTCAGAAGATTATTTCAAAACATTTCGTGGAGAAGAGATGAAAAAAATATCTACAAATCTTCTGGCATTTTTAGTATTTCTTATTAGCTCTGCTGCTATATTTGCTCAATCGGGAGTTGGCAAAATTAGTGGTAAAGTAATAGATGCAGATACTAAAGAACCATTGATTGGTGCAAATATCATTTTAATGAACACCAACTCTGGGGCTGCCACAGACATCGATGGAAATTATTTTATATTAAATATTACTCCCGGAACCTACGAGGTTAAAGTCAGCTACGTAGGTTATGCCCCAAAAACATATGAGGATGTGAGAATTGTTGCAAACATCACTTATGAATTGAATGGAGAGTTATCTACTGACTTTACTTTGCCTGACATCGTAGTCGTTGATAAAAAATTCTTCGAAGCAAAGGCTACTAATACCGTTAAGGTAATCGATGCAGAACAAATTTCAAGATTACCTGTAAGAGGTGTTGCGAATCTTGTTTCACTGCAATCCGGTGTTGTCGTACAGGAAGGTAGCGGAGGCACAGATGGTAACGCTCGAAATAAATGTTCGAGGTGGTAGAAGTAGTGAAATTCTTTATATTGTTGATGGTGTGGCTCAGAACAACCTTTACAATAGGGAAACAGTTTCTCAGGTCAGCAATTCAGCCATTGATCAGATTTCTTTCCAGGTTGGTGGGTATGAAGCTAAATATGGTCAGGCACAGTCCGGTATAGTTAGCGTTACAACTAAATCCGGTGAACCTTACTATAGTATATTTGCTGATGTTCAAACATCCGGATTTTCAGATGATTATGGTGCTAATATATATTCCGGATCCATCAGTGGTCCAATCATTCCGGGTATTCCCGAATATACAATATTCCTCTCAGGTGAAAGAGGTTGGTGGCTTGATTCTGATCCTACAGCAGTTCCGATACCAATTAAAACGAATGAACAAGGTGACATCCTGGAAACACCACTCACACTTGAAAGAATCCCAAATAACCAGTCAGGTGTTTGGAGATGGAGCGGTAAAATTAGTACCAGGTTTGATAACTGGACTGTGCAATTATCTGCATTGGTGAATAATAGAAATTATAAATACTCTACAAGCGCTACAAGTACTGTACCTATCAGAATGTATAAAAATTCTTCTCAATTCTTTGACCAATTTGAAACTGAAAACTATTCATATAGTGCAAGAGTATCTCAAACCCTTAGTAACAGCACTTTCTGGAACTTAAATTTTGGTTACAGAGATTTTCAATTACAGCGTTATAATCCTTTCCTAGAAGGTCCTGAAAACCAGGTTCTTTATGGAGACAGCTTATGGTGGGCTAATGAATCCGGAATGGGTGTACAATTATTAGCTGATGGACTGAGAACCGAATCTACAGATGCTAATGGTGTCTATAGACCATATGGATGGTCATTAGGTCTATTTCAACAGAGAGAAGATGCTTCCTGGGGATTTGATGCTGATTTAACTTCTCAATTAGATAATCATCTCCTGGAATTTGGTTTTGGCGGTTCATGGCATACAGTCAGAGGCTATGGTAACTTCGCTTATCTAGTTGCAGCAATTGATCCATCACAACCCGATTATATTAGGTTTGCGCAAAACCAACCCTTCGTTTTCGGTTATGATGCTACAGGTACAGAAAAAACCACCTCAGATTATCCTGCTTCTCAAGATTGGCTTGCTGATCCGAACATTGGTTCCGATCCATCAATGTCAGAATTTTTCAGACCAAGAGAGCCATTTATTGGTTATGTTTATTTACAGGACAGGTTTGAATTACAAGACCTGGTAATAAATATTGGTCTCAGAATGGATTATTTTGATATCAAGTCATATGAATTAATAGACCCAGCATTGCCATATTATGGCGGAAGCAATCCTAACGCATTTGATAGAGGTGACTTTAAGCTAAAAGACGTTGAAGTTCAATTCTCTCCCAGAATTGGTTTAGGATTTCCTGTAACTGAGAGCACTGTATTTCATGCTCAGTACGGAAGATTCATTCAGGTTCCTGAATTGAATGATATGTATGGAGGTCCTTTTGACTATAACAATTACATAACAATGTCACCACAGAATGGTTTCAATGGAAGTATGCTTAGTGAGCAAACTACTCAGTATGAAGTAGGGTTCAGACAATTAGTAGGAAATAATGCAGCCTTAAACATTTCAGCATTTTATAAAAACACTAAAGCACTGGTTAACCAGGAACAAAGCCAGTATCAAAGAGTGCCGGAAGGCGAAGTTATTAATGCTATTGGTCCTCAGAATGCAGACTTTGGCACTGTTAAAGGCTTTCTTTTTTCATTCGATGTTACAAGATTAAGTTATTTAAGTCTTTCGTTGCAATACACGCTTTCCAATGCTGAAGGAACCGGTTCTTCAACCAATTCAAGCTTTACATCGGTATTTAGAAATCTTGACAATCAGCCTCCAAAAGTTATTGCTCCATTAAGCTATGATGTGCGACATACGGCAATTGCAATTGTTGATTTTTATATACCTGAAGGAGAGCTGGGCGGTTGGGAATTACTAAATGCAAATTTTATTTTCTCATTTAGTTCCGGAAGGCCATATACTCCGGTTGATCAATGGAATATTCTTGGTGATAATGGATTGATTGCTGATAATACCGGGTACGTTAACTCGGCTTACGGACCAAGTAATTTCAGAATTGATCTTAAACTCGAAAAGGGTTTCAAGATCAGCAATTTCTATATTACTCCCTATGTTTGGATACAAAACCTGCTAGATACAGATAATGTAAATAGCGTTTATAGAACTACCGGAAGTCCTTACACTACGGGCTGGTTAAATGATCCGGATGCACAGGGAACTATTCAACAGGTTGGTCAGGGTTATGTTGATGACTATGAGTCTATCGAAACAAATCCTTATAATTTCGGATTTCCAAGACTTATTAATCTAGGACTTAAGTTAAATTTTGATAGAATAAACTTCTAACAAAAATTTGATTTTAATTACAAACAGGATAATAAAATGAAAATAAATATTAAACATAAGTATAAATTGCTACTGCTATTTTTAGGAGTGGCATTTATTGCGTTTGGTTTTTTAGGAGATGATAAGAACGGCATTGCTCCTCCTAAACAAATTTATAAAATAACTTCCACTCAGGAATCCGGTAAGCAGGGCGATGCTTATGGAATGAATGTAAATAATATCTGGCTGCCTATTAATAGCAAAGGTATTATTGCTGACGTAAATATTAATCCAAATGGAAGCGGCGGCCAGTATGCCGGAGGTACCTTTCTGTTTTCCTCAGGATTCTTCCTCAGCGGTTATAGCGCTGGAACTCTTTGGGCCAATGCTTGCGCATCAGCTACTTTGGTTGAAGATTATCTTACCGGTCCTGTAAACGCTACCAGTGATCAACTTACTAATTCTGTTGTTTATGTGGTAAATTCCCAGGATGAACCATTTGGACAAAGCTGGCAGGATTGGGCAGATGCTGTTGATCTTGGTGCAGATTTTTACGACGGTAATGGTGATGGAATTTATAATCCGAATGGATCTCGATGGTGAATGGTGATTGGCGATCCGGATGAAGATTCACCGGACTTAATTGGTGATGAAATGGTTTGGTGTATATATCAGCGATGCACTTCCAGTTGCACAGAGAAGGTGGAATACATCTATAGAGGTTGGAGTTGAAGTTAAGCAATCTGTCTTTGCATTCGCGTCTGCTGGAGCAATTGGAAACTTGATATTTGTCAGATATCGATTTGCGTACAAAGGGCTTGATGAATCTTCCCCGGATACTTTAACAAATGTATATTTCGGTGCCTGGGCTGATCCAGACCTTGGTGATTTCAATGATGATGTTATTGGAGTTGATACCACTAGAAATGCAGGATATACATACAATAATACAACTGATGCTGTTTATGGAGAGCAGGTCCCTTGCTTTATGATAGACTTTTTCTCCGGACCGCGTGCTTATATTGCCGGTGAAACCTATGTTGATGTTGATGGAAATGGCAGGTATGATGAAGGAGTGGATACTGCCATTGATACTGCAACCTCGGTTCAAGGACAACGTAAAGGTATAGTTTATTATCCGGGTGCAAGAAATCTTCCAATATCCTCATTTGTTATGTATATAAATGGTGATCCAGATCTAAATGATCCGAACAACAAAGAGGAGGCTCGCAATTATATAGAGGGTCTTGATAGAGTCGGCGTAGCCCCTGATCCTTGTACTTTTGCCTATGGCGATGTAGAAGGTGGTGTGGATTGTAATTTAGTTGATCCAAGATTCTGGTTCTCCGGTGATCCTGTTACAAATGTAGGATGGATTTGTAACCAGAATCGAGATATGAGACAAATGACAAATACCGGACCATTTGTTTTAGTAAAAGATGAGGAAAATGAAATAACCCTGGCTTATGTTGTTGGCAGAGGAGCTACGCCATTGGATGGTATTACGGTAGCCCGTACAATTGATGATGGTGCGCAAACTATTTTTGATCTTAATTTTCTTGCACCTTCACCACCACCACCACCAGTAGTTACGCTTTCTTCCAGTGACGATTTTATTGATATAAGCTGGGATACTCCTGATCAGGTATCGTATGTTAATAGCCAGGACTCCTGGGATTTAAAATTTGAAGGTTACCAGGTCTGGGCTTTCAAAACAAATATTCCTGAAGATGTTGTATCGGGTGAGCCGAACTCTTTACTCATTGCATCATATGATGTTGATAATTTCATAGAAGATATTTATCAAGAGAATTCCCAAACGGGTGGTATCACCCTGTTATATCCTCAGGGAAATCAACTTGATTCCACAATTTATAAAGATCCTACTACAGGACGAATAAGACTGAGGATATTTGATGATCCATTTGATGCTAATATTGCAGTTACTAAGGGCAAACCGTATTACTTTGCTGTAATAAGTTACGCTCTTAATTATGATGCATTGGTTTATAAACCCGCTCCTGAGCAACCTGTTGGTATACAGGGTGATTACTACCTGAGCTCAGCTGCTTTTGCACAAGAAGCAGAGAATATAAGGACTATAAACTCTATAGTGGTTGGAGTAGACGCTAATAATCCTCCGGTAGTAGTACAACCAGCAAACAAGTTAATAACTGACCCTCCTGGTGCATCTTTGGGTGCTGTTGGTTATGACGTAATTAATAATGAAGAATTAACAGGTGAATCTTATGAGGTTACTTTCTTTAAGGATACTTCATCATTGTATTATTCAATGTTCTGGAAATTGTACTAACATTTCACGGTGATTCATTATTGCAAGCCCCTTCACTGTCTTATACTTATGGCTCAGATGTAGTTGATCAGACAATTACTGATGGATTCATCACTAGAGTTGAGCTTCAAAATGCCACAATTGGAATGTTAACATATGAGCCGCCAGGTGATGAATGGTATAATTTTACCGGTTCTCCTATCGATTCTTTGAGAGCGAGAGGAGTTTGGTATATGGGCAAGGATTTAGTTACCGATCCACTTTCTTATTTATTTATTCCTGATAATTCGACTGCACCGTTTCCATTTGAGAAATCATGCTGCACCTGCTGATACTGTAAAAAGTACATACATTACTACTGACAAATTACGAAAGGTTGAATTACGTTTTGGGGATGAAAGTGTTGGAAAAGCATATAGATATATAAATGGTTATAAAAGACCTCCCATAGGACAAGGATCCGCATCTGATCGTTTCCTGTATGCCGAAGCAATAACAAGTGCAGATACTACTGCCGATCCTAACGACGGTGACGCTATAGGCAAATGGGATGAAGTCAACGACAGAGCTATGGGGTTTGTAGATGTACCATTCCAGGCATGGGTTGTAGATGAGCAGTATGGTGAGGAATACCAGCTGGCTGTAGGTTTCATTGAAGCTAAAAATGGAACTGCGTTCTTTCCAGAAGGAATTCCGGATGGTATTTGGGATCCCGGTACTTTTATACCTGATAGAGGTGAATTCCTCATAATTTTTGATACCCCTTATGATCCGGATGGTAATCAGATTGAATTGACTGGCGGTGAATTCCAAACTAGTAGCGGTACAGAAACCATTTGGGCTGACTTTGTTCGTTGGTATACAGGTTCACCCTGGTTTTCACTTTCTATACCTGCAGATGCTCAAGGCATTACAGATGAACAGAGAGCTGTATTTGAGTCTCCTTGCCTAAGCACCATGTACTTATTAGGTTTGGCAAGGATAGATTCAACTAGCTGGTTTACACCAGGTGATGTTATGACTATTCCTTTGGATATATATCCATACACAGAAAATGATGTATACCAGTTCACTACTCTAGATGGGACAACGCTAAGTTCAGCAGACGGACAAGAGTTGTGGGATATGGTTAATGTATATCCAAATCCACTTTATGGTTATAATGAGTTATCAAATTATTATACGAATACTCCTGATGAACCGTATGTAACGTTCACTAATCTTCCCGAGCAGATAACGGTTAAAATCTACTCGTTATCAGGTTCTCTTTTAAGAACTCTTACGACTGATGATAAAGCCTCTCCAACTTCACCATTTCTGAATTGGGATCTTTTGAATCAGTCTGGTTTAAGAGTTGCATCGGGAATGTATCTGGCTATTGTTTCATCACCTATTTATGGTGATAAAACATTGAAGTTTGCAATTATAATGCCTCAGAAACAGATTCAGAGGTTCTAGAGAAAAATTAATGATTGGCAGGTTTATAATAGTTAGCCTGCCAGCTATTTTAAGCTAAAATAGTGGAGTTTACAAAATGAAAAAAATAATACTAATAATACTACTGATTGCAACTTCAATCTATGCAGGTGATGTTGCAAGAAAAGGTACTTCAGGGGCAGAAGAGGTTCTGATACCTGTAGGCGCGCGGGGAATTGCGACCGGAGGTTCGTTCCTTGCAAACGTAACAGGTCTTGAATCATTATTCTATAATCCGGCTGGTTTGGATGTATATCCTCAAACCGAAGCGATGTTCAGTTATGTTAGTTATCTGGCTGATATTAATATATCATACTTTGCCATTGGTTCCAGCCTTGGCGATGTTGGATCGATTGCTTTTGATTTAAAGACCATTGATTTTGGTGATATCCCTGAAACAACAGTTGCATTTCCTGATGGAACAGGCAATACTTATTCCCCTTCATTTATAACATTCGGTTTCATTTATTCCAAAGTACTAACCGATAGGATAGCCATCGGAACAAACTTTAAATTGATAACTGAGAATATTGGAAATACAAATGCAACCGGATTTGCTATAGATGCTGGTGTTCAATACCGATTCTCAAATGAATTGCAGATTGGTGCTGCTGTTAAAAACATTGGAAGTAATATGAGTTTTCAGGGTGATGATTTAGCATCCAGGACTACTATACCGGGATCCCCACCTGGTGCTTCATCAGGTAGTTATGAGATCATTACTGAACCGTTCCTTATTCCAAGCTCATTCCAGCTAAGTTTAACATATGGAATTGATATTGATAAGCAAAATAATCTCTTATTTGCAGGTGCTTATACTGCAAATAATGCATATGAAGACATGGCTAATTTTGGTATGGAGTATGGCTTCATGAATATCTTCTTCGTAAGAGGTGGTTATGGCTACCAGGTCCAAAATCAAGATCAATCCGTCTATGGTTTGACTTTTGGAGCTGGAATAGATTACAATATTGGATCAGGAGTTGGAATTGTGTTCGATTACGCATATAGAGCTGTACAGGAATTTGCTGCTGCAAATCAGATATTTACAGTCAAACTGAATTTTCAATAGACTGTTAATTTAATTGCCAAAGCGTCTGTTGAATTTTCAATAGACGCTTTTTTATTTTTGAGTTAGAATTATTTCAAATTTATTATGTATAGATTCTTATTTATAATATTCATTTTTTCCTTCCCGGTCATTGTCTTTTCGCAAAAAATAAATTTCGAATTTGACTATGCTCAATTTGGCTACGATTCTTTATCAAATTATATTGAGTTCTACTATTCGTTTGGTCAGAGTAGCTTAAATTATGTTGATACAGATACAGGTGATTATGTCGGAGGAATTTTGCACATTGAAATTACCGACTCCGCAACATCCGAAAAGATTATTGACAAGCACTGGATTGTAAACAGCGAAATATCAGATTCAACTGAATTAAACCGGAACCTGATTGGTATTTTGGGTTTCATTTTAAACCAGGGATCGTACAAATCAACTATTACCGGATCGGATGCTAATAATCCTTCTAATATCAGGACAATTTCAGAATTTTTATTTGTTGTGCCATTCATCAAAACGAGTATTTCTTTGAGCGATATTCAGTTAGCCGCTAATATAATTCCCGGCAGCGAAAACACGTCTTCAATCTTTTATAAAAATACTTATGAAATAACACCACTGCCTGCTGCATTGTGTAGTGAAAATCAACCTATTCTATTCTATTATACTGAAGTTTATAATATACTGTTTAGCCCGTATGAGAATGAGTTGAGGATGGATGAATTAGTAATTAATAGCAGGGGTCAATTAGTCAGTTCAAAATCAAAAACAATCAATAAGGCAGTAGATTCAAGGGTTGAAGTTGGAAAGTTAAATGTATATAAGTTCCCCACTGACACATATACTTTATTTATAAATGTTATTGATAGTGTTGCAAATTACGGTGTTTTATCATCGAAAAAGTTTTTTGTTTATAACCCGTCTGTTGAACCCATTGATACCTTAGAACTAACCACCTCACCTGTTCTAAGTACCACTTTTGGATCAATGTCCGAAGAAGAACTGGATGATCTTTTTGTGAAATCAAAATATATCGCATCAGAACCGGAAAAAGATAGATATGAAGCGCTTACCACTGTTGAAGCTAAAAGAGAATTTATGTATACATTTTGGAGAGCCCGTGATGAGAATCCCTCCGATGAGAGGAACCAATATTTCCTTGACTATCTGAAAAGAATAGGGGAGAGTAATGATAAGTACTCAGCTGCAAAAAAAGATGGCTGGAAGACAGACAGAGGAAGAGTATATCTTATTTATGGTCCTCCTTCGGAAATTGAGCGATATCCAAACCAAATTGAAACTAAACCCTACGAAATTTGGAGATATGAGAGTTTAGAGGGCGGAGTCTCATTCGTTTTTGGAGATGTTACAGGATTTAATGATTATCAACTTCTTCATTCTACAAAACGGGGAGAATTAAGAGATGATTATTGGCAAAGAAGAATAACTGTTCATTAATAAAAGCATAAATTTTCTCTGTCTACCTGTCAGGATTTTTATTCCTTTCATCTTTGTGACAATCTTTGGTTATTTTTGCATCAAAATTCTCTGCTATAGATGAAGAACAGAATTGAATATATCGTTTTTGTTTCATTTAGTTTTAGTTTCAGTCTTCTTGGATTAAACCTTTCGAGAAAGATTGCACCTATATTAGCTTTCGTTTTTTTCTATTTTATACCTATCAGAAAAAATGTTGTCATTGAAAATCTGCAGATAGCATTCCCGGAAAATGATCAAACTTCCAACAAAAAATTAGCCTTCAGAATTTATTTAAGCTTTGCAGTTACACTTGTTGAAATTATGTGTCTTCCATTCCTGAATAAATCTGATTTAGATGATACACTTGATTGTAGCAACCCCGAGTTGATCATTGAAAAGTATAATGAAGGCAAAGGTGTAATATTACTTTCATCGCACTTTGGAAATTGGGAATTCGGTGCGATCGCTACCGCTATTCAGACACAGTTACCTTTTTCGGTGGTAGTGAAACCATTAAGAAACCCATTAGTCAATGAATGGATGAACAAAGCCCGTACAAAGTTTGGTAATGAAGTTGTTCCGCTCGGTATATCAATCAGAAGAACTTATCAGACGCTTAAAGAAAAAAAAATAGTTGCAATGGTGGCTGATCAAAGAGGACCAAAGGATGGAGCAAAAGTGGATTTCTTTGGAAAAAAAGTTCCTGCTTATACGGGACCTGCTGCTCTTTCTCTTAAAACCGGTGCACCATTAATATGTGGTATTACTATCAGGAGCGAAGATTATAAATATAAAATGGTTTTGGTAGAAATCTCGCAAGATAATCTTCCGGCAAGTGAAGAAGACAAAATTTTGGAACTAAGTCAGAGATACATTTCATATCTTGAAAAAGTAATTCGTGAGTATCCCGAGCAGTGGTTGTGGATGCATAAAAGATGGAAATACTAAATGAGTCTTAAAGAGAAAATACTAGTTATCCAAACTGCTTTTCCTGGCGATGCGATTCTAACACTGCCTTTAATACAGGAATTAAAAAAGAAAACGCCAAATTATTCAATTGATGTACTTTGCATTCCTTCAACTGCGAAAATATTTTCTGCTTCTCCTCATGTAAACAATGTAATTTCATTAGATAAAAAAGGAAAGCAGAAATCGGTTGTTGCTTTTGTGAAATTCATAAAAGAACTAAGCTCAAATAAATATGATTTTGTTTACTCACCTCATCGTTCTGTTCGCAGTGCATTGATTGCGATGAATCTGTCCGCAAAAGATTCATATGGTTTTGAAAATAGCAGTTTGCCTTTTGCGTTTAAGAAAACAGTCAAGTATGATTATACATCTCACGAGGTAAAAAGAAATTTGGAATTTGTTGGCGAAGATTTCAGTGGAGACAAGTGGCGAATAATTCCTAAAATAGTTATACCCAAAGAATCTGAATCAAAAGTTAAAAAGTATTTAAGTGATAATCGCATCAATAAGTTTATAACATTAGCTCCTGGCTCTGTATGGGAGACAAAAAAATATCCTGTTGATTATTTCAAACGAATAGTAAGTTATTTCATTGACTTGAATTATCAAATTGTATTGGTTGGAGGAATCACTGATAAAGATTTGTGTGAAATTATAAGAAGGGATTATGAGAATAATGTCTTCATAGCAGCCGGAGATTTTTCATTTATTGACACAATTGAGTTGCTGAAAAGTGCTTCGCTTCTGATTTGCAATGATAGTGCGCCAACTCACCTCGGTGTGTGTGCAGACATTCCAGTTCTCACAATTTACTGTTCAACATCTCCACAATTTGGTTTTTATCCTTATAATGCAAAAAGCGACTACATAAGTTATGATAATCTATATTGCAAGCCCTGCGGAATTCATGGTTTTAAGACTTGTCCAACAGGCACTTTTGATTGTGCAAAACTACTTTCTCCGGAAATGGTGATTAAGAAAGCTGAGAAGTTATTAGCAAATGCAAGCTGATCAAAAAAAACTAATCAACATTGATGAGAATCCGGATTTGGCTTTAATGCTGGCAACTGAATTATTTCATTCCGGGAAAATATTTATTTACCCAACAGATACTATTTATGGCTTAGGTGGAAATCCCTTTGATGATGGCGTTGTAAAGAAAATCGCTGACATAAAAGGCAGAGATGAAAAGAAACAGTTTATTTGGCTTTTGTCCGATTTTGAAAATGTGATGAACTATACGGAAATTGTATTTGAAAATCATTTGGAATTTCTCCAAACAATATGGCCGACTCCGGTTACAGTAATTCTTAATCTGAATGAAAGAACAAAAGACAATCGCCAATCAGGAAACTGCAGCAATCAGAATTCCACAAAATGATTTCTGTTTAAAGCTTCTTAAAGAGATTTCAAGACCACTAATCTCGACGAGTGTTAACCGAAGTGGTAATGATCCAGTAAATCAAATTGAACAAATTCTTAGTGATTTTTCGCAGGATGTAGATGCAATAATTTTCAACTCTCAACCATCAGAAAAGATATCCTCAACAATAATAGACCTAACTTCTGAGCAGCCAAGGCTTATTCGTGAGGGTTCAATTAAGTTTGTAGAATTGTTGCAAAAGTTCAGTTAAATTAGAGCAACTTTTTATTATTAATTATTATGCCGATTTTAAAATACTTTAAAAACCTGAAAAGCTTTTCTGTAATCATTATTCCGAATGATACTTCACATGAAGCCAGGTCAAGGAAGTTCAACGTAACCCGGATTTTTCTTTTTGCTTTTATCTATTCCTTATTAGTAGCTGTTTTCGGTTATTACTTTTTTATTTTCACTGGAGTTGGGAATAACGTTTTACCTGGTAATTATGTACAGAGTGCTGAGAATATTGGGAAAATGGAGCAGCTTAATTCAAAAATAATTTTTCTAGCCAAAGAATTACAACATTTAAGATCAAATAATCAAAAATTAAAATATGCTTTAGCACTCGGTGATTCAGCATTAATAGACTCATTTAAAATTAATCCTGATTCATTGCAAAAACTTTATAAAACACCAAAAGAAGGCAATATCTTAGGTGTATTATTAAATTATTTAAAGGAAGTATTTTCTCATCAGGACAATTCAATTTTTTTCATTCTTCCTGTTAATGGATATATTAGTAGAAGCTTTGATCCTGGAAGAGGACACTTTGGCATTGATATGGTAGTAAAAGATGGAACTCCGGTTTTTGCTTCAGCTGGCGGATTTGTTGTTTTTTCTGGTTTCACAAATAATTTTGGACATATAATAATTCTTAGCCATTCAGATGGATATTTAAGTATTTACAAACACTGTTCAGTAATTCTAAAAAAAGAAAGAGAATTTGTAAAACAAGGAGATTTAATTGCTCAAAGTGGCAATAGCGGATTAGCAACCACTGGTCCACATTTACACTTTGAAATCTGGCATAATGGATTGCCAATTGACCCGGAAACTATTTTAATTAAAAATAAATAAGGAAAACATATGAAAGGCAAAATGAACGGTGATTCGGAAGAAATCACAATAATCAGTCACGGGGTAAAAGTAGAAGGAAAAGTATCCAGCAACGGAAGCATTAGACTGGACGGAACAATACAGGGAGATATTATCTGTCAAGGTAATGTTACCATTGGTGAGTCTGGGGAAGTATTTGGAAAAGTAAATGGTCAGTCAATTACTATCGGTGGAAAAGTAGAAGGAATAATAAATGCCAAAGAAAAACTTATGCTCGAAGCCAAAGCAAACCTAAAAGGTGATGTCTTCACAAAAATTTTAGTTATTGAAGCAGGTGCGCGATTCGATGGAAAGAGCAATATGGGAGAATCAAGAGCGACAACTTCTGTATCACCATGAGACTTCAAAACCTTAAAAGAATATGAAACTGGAACCTGATAAATCAAAAGGTGCCAGTAACTTTTATAGAGATGTTGGCCCTTATATCGGATTAGGTCTTCAGTTAGCAGCTACTGTAACTCTAATGGTTTTTCTGGGAATTTGGCTGGATGGACAATTTGAAACTGATCCTATTTTAACGATAGTCTTTGCTTTTCTTGGTGTATTTGCGGGTATGTACACCTTCATTAAATCTGCTCTGAAAGCCGGAAATGATAAAAAATGAGAAACATCTCCTAGTATTATGTCTTATCATTTCGTTCATTGTTCTGCTTGGTGTTACAATTCTTTATCTAATCTCGGAACTCTCGGGTCTAATGTTCAAATCTATTTTACTTGGAGCCGGTTTCTCAACATTGAATTTTACTATCGGCATATTATTGATAAAATTCAGTGTAAATAAATCGGATAGAATATTTTTACTTTCACTATGGGGAGGACTTTTTTTAAGGCTTATTTTGGGTCTGTTATTAGTATTAATTACCTTCATTTTTTTGGAAATAAACGCTTATGGGTTTATATTTTCTATCCTCTTTTATTATGTTTTTTACTTAGTAATTGAGATCTTTTATTTGAATTTAGGGAGAAAAAGCCATTTCGGCGCTAAGTAATAATATTGACACTCTAAAAGTAGTATCTGATACTCTAAAAAGTTCCAGTGGATCTGACAGCGGCTGGATATTACATCATGTGATGGATGGTGATGGAATAGAACTGCCCTTTCTGGGTACTTTACATTTTCCTGAGCTTCCAACTATTTTTGGTATAGATATTACACCCACGAAGCATATAATGTTTATGTGGATAGTTGCATTGTTGGTTTTTCTAACTTTTTACTTTGTTGCAAAGAGTTATAAAAAGTCACTTATCCCAAAAAGATTTGCAAACTTTTTTGAAGTTTTTATAATATTTGTTCGTGATGAGATTGCCGAACCAACTTTAGGAAAAGCTTACAAACCTTTCCTTCCATTTTTATTAACGATGTTCTTTTTTATTCTCTTTGGAAATTTTATTGGCTTACTTCCATTTTCTGCAACTTTTACAAGCAATATTGCAGTGACTGCCACACTCGCAATAATTTCGTTTTTAATGATTCAGTTTGGTGGCATTAAACAGAATGGATTTTTTGGATATTTTAAAGGACTTATTCCGCACGGTATGCCAATGTGGCTTCTTCCACTTAATGATACCAGTTGAGATTCTTGGTCTGTTTACAAAACCATTTGCATTGGCCATACGACTTTTTGCAAATATGATTGCAGGACATATTGTAATTCTTGCCCTTATCGGATTAATATTTTTTATGGGAACACCTTATGTTGCACCGGTTTCAGTGGCATTCGCAGTTTTTATTTATTTATTGGAAATCTTAGTTGCCTTAATTCAGGCTTATATTTTTACAATGCTCACTTCCTTGTTTATAGGAATGGCAGTACATCAGGAACATTAATTTATTAACAAATATTAAAGGAGTACTTAAATGGATTTAGCATGGTTAGCAGCAGGTATAGGCGCCGGATTAGTTGTAATCGGCGGTGGACTTGGAATAGGTAAACTTGCAAGTTCAGCAATGGATGCAAGCGGAAGACAACCTGAAGCTGCAGGCGCAATCAGAACATCAATGATTATTGCTGCCGCGCTTATCGAAGGAATGTCATTCTTCGGATTAGTTATTTGTATTCTTCTTGCTCTTAAAGCATAAATTAATAATTATTTGAGAAAATAAATGCTAACTCAAATTACATTAGCAGTTCTTGCTTCTGAAGGTGGTAATGGCGGGCTTCTCGACGTTAATCCTGGCTTGATGATCTGGACTGTTATAACTTTTATAATTCTTCTTTTTGTTTTGAAAAGAGTTGCCTGGAAACCTATCTTAACTGCTCTTGATAAGCGAGAAAATGATATCAAGGAGTCATTAACCCAGGCTGAGAAAGCTAAAAACGAAGCGAAGATGATACTTGAGGAAAATCAGGCAAACCTTGCAAAAGCTGAAGAAGAATCAAGAAAAATAATTGAACAGAGCCGTACTTATGCTGAATCTCTTAAAGAACAATTAATGAGAGAAAGTAAAGAACAGGCTAAGAAGATAGTTGATGATGCCTCATCAGAAATTCAAAGGAACAAAGACGCTGCATTTGAAGAATTAAAAGGACAAATAGCAGAGATTGCTGTCGGTGCTGCTGAGAAAATCATCAGGGATACTCTGGATGCCCAAAAGAGTAAACAGGTTATTGATAAATATTTGAATGATGTGACAAAGAATTAGCAATGGCTGATTTTAGAATTTTACATAGATACGGCACTTCTCTTCTGGAAACTGCTATCGAGAAAAATAACCTTGATGTGGTTACCTCTGATATCAAGCTTTTAGTCGAAACACTTGATCAAAACAGGCAGTTGCAGTTAATGCTTGATAGTCCGGTTGTGAGACCTGAAACAAAGCTAAGCGTTGTGAAAGAAATCTTTAGTGAAAAAATATCTAAAGAGTCGATGGATTTTGTTGAATTTGTGATATCAAAAAGACGAGAGAGCTTACTTAATTCTATCGGGAAGAGATTTTTGGAGTTACGTGACGATCATCTGGGTATTGCAAATGTTTTTGTTACAACTTCCAACGAATTTTCTAATGAACAAAAAAATGTCTTGCAGAACAAACTGGAAAAAATTCTGGATAAAAAAGTTCGCTTGAATTTTAAGACGGATGTGAAACTTGTTGGTGGATTTATAGCAAAGGTTGACGATACACTTTATGATGCTTCTATCAAACATCAACTGGAATTATTAAAGAAACAATTTTTAACGGGTGATATATCACTCAATTAAATAATGAAGTTTAAAAGGAAATAAATTATGGCTGAAGTTAGACCTGACGAAATATCAGCAATATTAAGAAAACAACTTTCCGGATTTGAAAGTGAAGTAGATATCTATGATGTTGGAACCGTTTTACAGATTGGTGATGGTATTGCCCGGGTTTATGGTTTGAGCAAAGTGATGGCAACTGAACTTGTTGAGTTCCCTAACGATGTAATTGGAATGGTTCTTAATCTTGATGAGGACAGCGTCGGCTGTGTTCTTTTTGGTGAAAGTTCACTTGTTAAAGAAGGTGACACAGTTAAAAGAACAAAAAGGGTTGCTTCAATTCCGGTTGGTAAAGAATTACTTGGACGTGTAGTTAATCCACTTGGAAAACCAATTGACGGAAAAGGTGCAATAAATACTGACAAGTTTCTACCAATTGAAAGAAAAGCTCTGGGTGTAATTCAGAGACAACCTGTTAAAGAACCTTTGCAGACCGGTATTGCAGCCGTAGATGCAATGATTCCAATCGGAAGAGGACAAAGAGAGTTGATCATCGGTGACAGACAAACTGGTAAAACAGCAGTTGCAATTGATGCAATCATCAACCAGAAGCACACTCATACGGAAGAAGCAAAATCACTTGGTGTAAAACCAGTTTATTGTGTTTATGTTGCCATAGGTCAGAAAAGTTCAACAGTTGCACAGGTTGTTGCAAAGCTGCAGGAAAATGGCGCAATGGATTACACAACAGTAGTTGTTGCATCAGCATGGGAACCGGCTCCACTTCAGTATATTGCTCCATATTCAGGCGCAACACTTGGTGAATATTTTCGCGATAATGGAATGCATTCTCTAGTCGTTTATGATGACTTATCAAAACAAGCTGCGGCCTACCGTGAACTTTCTTTATTGTTAAGAAGACCTCCTGGAAGAGAAGCTTATCCGGGTGACGTATTTTATCTTCATTCAAGATTACTTGAAAGAGCATCGAAACTTAGCGATGATCTTGGTGGCGGAAGTTTAACTGCCCTACCAATAATTGAAACGCAACAAGGAGACGTTTCAGCTTATATTCCGACAAACGTAATTTCAATCACTGATGGACAAATTTATCTTGAATCCAATTTATTTAACTCAGGTGTCCGTCCTGCAATTAACGTTGGTATTTCTGTGTCTCGTGTGGGTGGTAATGCACAGATCAAAGCCATGAAAAAAGTGGCTGGCTCACTTAAACTTGATTTGGCACAATACAGAGAACTTGAAGCATTTGCAAAATTTGGATCCGATCTTGACCAATCTACACTTAAAACATTGAACAAAGGTGCGCGGCTTGTTGAACTATTAAAACAAGGTCAATACGCACCAATACCTATTGAAAGGCAGATTGTAAGTACTTTCTTGGGAACACGCGGATACATGGAATCAATTCCTGTTTCTGATGTGAAGAGATTTGAAAAGGAAGCTCTTGAATTCTTTGAAGTTAAGCATAAAGATATATTCGAAACTCTCAAGAAAGAAAAAGATATTTCTAAAGAACTCGATGAAAAAATTAACAATGCAGCAAATGAATTTCTAAAAGTTTTTAAAAAAACCGTGTAAGTAAATTTTAGATGGCAACATTAAGAGATATAAAGAATAGAATTGTTGGCGTTAAGAGCACGCAGAAAATAACAAAGCAATGAAAATGATTGCAACTGCAAAGCTTCGCGGTGCTCAGCAGCGAATTGTTGGTGCTCGCCCGTATGCGAATAAAATTGGTGAAATGCTCTCACGGCTGGCTGCGGATGATACGTTGCAAAGTAATCCTTTCTTTGCTGCAAGGCCAATCAAAAAAGTAAATGTGGTTGTTGTTACTGCAGACAGAGGATTATGTGGTGCTTTTAACACTAATATCATCAAGGAAGCTACTACCTACATCAACGAAGAACTTAAAAATGAAAGTACAGTTTCGGTCTTTACTTTAGGTAAAAAAGCCACAGAATATTTCGGTAAAAGAAATTATAATATTGAAGGAAAGATGGTGGGTCTTTTCGGTTCACTGGAATATCAATCAACACTTCAATTGTATAACGATTTGATACCCAAATATTTGAGCGGTGAAATAGATAAGATAATGTTGGTTTATAATGAATTTGTTTCGATGATACAACAGAAAATTGTCAAAGTGCAATTGCTGCCAATTCCATTTATTGAATCAAATGAAGAAGTAAATGCTCATTCATCAAATTACATTTTTGAACCAGACCAACTATCAATTTTTGAATCCTTAATACCAAAGCATTTAAAAGTTCAAATATGGAGAGCATTACTTGAATCTAATGCAGCAGAGCTAAGCGCCAGGATGACAGCGATGGATAATGCTACAACAAATGCTCAGGAGTTGATTCGTTCGTTGAATTTAACTTACAATAAAGAAAGACAAGCTGCAATTACCAAAGAGATTCTGGAAATCGTCTCCGGTGCAAATGCACTAAAAGCCAGCTCATAATTACTTACTTTGTCTCTCCATGATTATCAGAAAAAATTAAGATGTTCGAAGATTTATCATTAAAAATAGAAACTGCTTTAAAGAAGGTCCGTGGACAGGGACGTTTAAACGAAAAAAATATCTCCGATACTTTAAGAGAAATTCGTCGCATATTACTCGATGCTGATGTAAACTATAAAGTAGCAAAAGAATTTATTGATAAAGTTTCAGAGAAAGCGCTTGGTCAGGAAGTTGTTACTTCAATAACTCCCGGTCAGTTGATTACAAAAATTATCTTTGATGAACTTGTAAACCTGCTTGGTTCTTCTCAAACAGAAATTAAACTGAACGCTTCGGGAGTGACTGCAATAATGGTTGTTGGATTGCAGGGATCAGGTAAAACAACTTTTAGCGCAAAGCTGGCTAAAAGATTAAAGGACCATAAAAGAAAAGTTTTACTGGCAGCTGCCGATGTTTACAGACCTGCTGCAGTTGAGCAATTAAAACAACTTGGCGAGAAGATTGAAACACGCGTTTTTTCTCTCAATGAACCCGATGCTATAAAAACTGCTACTGATGCTTTCAAGTTCGCTAAAGAAAATAATTTTGATACTATAATCATAGACACTGCCGGACGATTACACATTGACAATCAGATGATGGATGAGATTGCGGAGATTAAGAAACTGGTAAATCCATCAGAAATTCTATTTGTTGTCGATTCAATGACCGGGCAGGATGCGGTAAATTCTGCCAAAGCTTTTAATGAAACCGTAGATTTTGATGGAATAGTTCTTACAAAACTTGATGGAGATGCGCGCGGAGGTGCGGCATTGTCAATCAGGTCAGTAGTTGGAAAACCGATTAAATTCATCAGTAATGGTGAGAAAACCGACGCTTTAGAGGTTTTTTACCCTGACCGGCTTGCTTCCAGAATTCTTGGAAAAGGGGATGTAATCTCTCTGGTTGAGAAGGCTCAACAGAGTTTTGATGACAACGAAGCAGAGCGCATGGAAGAGAAATTAAGAAAAAATCAATTTGATTTTGATGATTTTCTTAAGCAAATTAAAGTCATTAAGAAAATGGGTTCTTTATCATCGTTGATGGGAATGATTCCAGGACTGAATTCTCAGATAAAAAATGCACAGGTTGATGATAAGGCATTAGTTAGAGTTGAAGCAATTATCAACTCAATGACGAATTCTGAGAGAGGGAATCCAAAAATATTAAATGGAAGAAGAAGAAAAAGAATTGCCCGTGGCAGTGGTACATCAATACAGGATGTGAACAAGCTGCTAAAGCAATTTGATGAAATGAAAAAAATGATGAAGCGCTTCTCAGGCAAATCATCATTTCCAAATCTGTCAATGGGCAGGTAAGTTTAAATTAACATGATTAAATAACGTATTAATAGCGGAGGATAAAATAAATTGGCTGTTAAGTTAAGATTGAGAAGAATGGGTAAGAAAAAACAACCCATCTATAAGATGGTTGCTGCAGATTCAAGATCACCCAGGGATGGAAAATTTCTGGAAGCTGTTGGTTTCTATAATCCTTTAACCAATCCTCATACTCTTGATTTAAAAGAGGATAGGATAATGTATTGGTTAAACGTTGGTGCACAACCAACAAATACGGTAAAAAGTCTTTTAAGACAAAAAGGTATTACTCTTAAAAAAGAATTAATATCTAAAGGTCTTGATGAAGAGAAAGTAAAGTCAGAACTGGAGAACTGGCAAAAAATGAAAGAAGCTGGTTCAATAAAAAAAGCTGACAGAAAATTATCCAAGAAGGCGAAAGCCAAACAGGAGGCTCAGGCTTCCGGCGAAGCTGCCGAGAAGCAGCCACCAGTAGAGGAAACTAAAAAGGAAGCCCAGGCTTCAGCCGATACTCCGGTACAGGCGGAAGAAACTAAGCCGAAAGATCAGGCTACTACAGAGACTTCTGATACTGCCGATACAGTTGAAACTCCGGCACAGGCAGAAGAAACTAAGCCGGAAGTTCAGGCTACTGCTGAGACTTCTGATACTGCCGATGCAGTTGAAACTCCGGCACAGGCAGAAGAGACAAAAGCGGAAGATAAAACCGAAAAAAGCTAAGCAGAAGTTAAAAGCGCTGCTTCTGTATTCATCATTAATTGATTTAGCCCAATTGGTGAATTGGGTTAAATACAATTCTGCTTTCAGTGCTGGCAGATGGAGGCTGTTACTATGAAGGAGTTCATTGAATACATTGCAAAATTTCTTGTTGATGACCCTGAATCTGTAGTTGTTGAAGAAACAACTGATGAGGAAAAAAAAATTAATTTGACTTTGCGGGTTAAACAAGAAGATGTAGGAAAAGTTATCGGGAAAAAAGGAAAAACGGCAATAGCGATGAGAACTCTTCTTACTGCTGTTGCTGCAAAAGAAGGTAAACGTGCAATGCTCGAAATACTTGATTAGGTTTTTTTTGTTAAGGCTTTGGAATACTTTTTAATCGCAAAAATCGAGCAGGTTTACGGTAAAGATGGATATGTTAAGCTACGATCATTTTCAGATTTTCCGGATCGATTTTTAAGCTTAACAAAAGTTTATTTAGACTTTTGGGGTGATAAAAAAACTTTTTACATTGAAGATGTTAAAGATCTTAACGGCAAATTAGTAATTAAGTTTGAAAAGTTTGATGATTTAAGAGTTTGCCAGGTTCTTATAGGCAGAGAAATTTATGTGGATGAGAAAGACAAAGTAAGTTTACCTGATAATCATTTTTTTGTGCATGAGTTGGTTGGTAGTGAAGTTATTGTTGAGCAAGAAAATATTGGCGTAGTTTCGGATGTCATGAAAGGTAAAGCGAACGATATTATTGTGATTCAAACTGATGATAAAAAAGAAAAGTTAATTCCATTTGTTCTTAATTTTATTGAAAAATTTGATGCTGATAAAAAGAAATTAATCCTTAATATTTCCAAAGAATTCTTGGAAGAAGATGAGGATTGATATTTTATCAGCCGTTCCGGATTTGCTTGAAAGTCCTTTAAAAACCAGCATTATTAAAAGAGCTCAGGATAAAGGTAAGCTTTCTTTGTTTATACATAATCTTCGCGATTATGCATACAATAAGCACAAGCAAATTGATGATAAGCCTTTTGGCGGTGGTCCCGGAATGGTGTTAAAACCTGAACCGTTCTTTGAATGTATGGAATTGCTTCAATCGCAACGCAGTTATGATCGTGTTATCTTTACTACTCCAAAAGGAAAGATTTTTAACCAAAAGATTGCGAATGATCTTTCACTTGCGAAAAATATGATTGTAATTGCTGGTCACTATAAAGAAATTGATGATCGTGTAAGACAGAAATTTGCAACAGATGAAATATCAATCGGGAACTTTGTGCTCACCGGAGGCGAATTACCTGCATTGGTTATAATTGACTCGATTGTGAGATTAATGCCGGGAGTTCTTAATGATAGCGAAGCAGCACTTGATGATTCATTCCAGGATGGTGAAATAGTTGAAGCGCCCTATTTTACCAGGCCTGCTGAATATAAAGGAATGAAAGTTCCTGATGTTCTTCTTTCCGGAAATGAAAAAGAGATTAAAAAGTGGAAGGAAGAGCAATCAAAAATTTTAACAGAAAAATGGCGTAACATTAATTCAGATAAAGACAAATTCGTCTAAAGTTTAAGAAAGGAGTAAATGATGGATAAAGTAACAAGTATATTGAAAGAGAAACCCCGTACTGATCTGCCTGAATTTAGAACAGGGGATCACGTAAAAGTATATGTGAGCATTATCGAAGGTGAAAAGGAAAGAATCCAGCCCTTTGAAGGTGATGTAATCAGTGTTCGCGGAAACGGACTAAACAAATCTTTTACTGTTAGGAAAATTTCGAGCGGAGTTGGAGTTGAAAGAATATTTCGATTTAGCTCACCGAAAATTTCTAAAGTTGAAATATTAAAGAAAGGTGATGTAAGAAGAGCAAAACTTTATTATTTGCGTAACCTTTCAGGAAAAGCTGCTCGTATTAAGGAGAAAAAGAGCCAGTAATTTAATTTGCCGCCTTAAGGCGGCTTTTTTATGAAAACAAAATTTTACCTCCCACAGAATATTTTCTCTCGTATACTATTATTTGAGATTGAAGATAAATCCGATTTTGAATTTGAATTTCTTCCTTCCTCTCTTGTTGTGAAGAGCGTTTTGAAAAATGAAGATTCACTGGGTCTCATTCCGACAATGGATCTTATCACAAATAAAGATTTGTTCATTTCATCTGAAATAGGAATTTCTTTTGATGCACTGTTATCAAATGCCTACATCCACTTTAAAGAAGAGCAGGAAACAATTGAAGAATTGTTTTTAAAGGGCGATGTTACTTCCAATGAAGTAATACTAAGCAAAATATTATTCAAAGAGTTTTATGATGTTGAAATAAAAACGACTTTACTAAACAGGGAATTGCCTGATTTCAAGGATAATATTTTAATTACTGGTGATGAAAATTATGAGAAGGGATTGTTTCTTAAAGGATTAAGCTTTTCAGAAGAAATTATAGAACTAATAAATGCTCCGTACGTGAATTTTGTGCTGGCAGGTTCTTCTGAGGAAGCATTAAAGAAATTTGTAAAGAGCCACAAAGAAAATTTTAAGAAAGTTCATTCAAACAATTTTAATACTTTGCTCCCAACTTTTCCACAATCATCGCTCGATTTTCTTTCGGCTAATGTTCAGCATCTCGTGTTTGATTTAGAAGACCAGGACAGAGAAGGCATTAACTTTTTACTGCAAATGCCTTATTATCATGGGATGATTAAAGAAATAATTGATGTGAAGTTTGTCTGAGAGGTATTGGGCGACTCAACGAGCCGCCCAAACACAATTATTTAAATTTCTACGTGGCTTACACTTATCACATTCTGGTTTTCACTCATCTTTCTTAGCATATCAGCACTTGCAGCGTTCTTTAATTTCATAGTGCAGCTAGCAGCTAAACCACCATCAAAAATTACGTTTTCAATTTCCTCAACATTTATATCACCTTCCCTAAGCAAGTCAAGAACACCTGCAAGCACTCCTGGTTTATCATAATGCTTAACAACAAGTTGGTAGTGTGCATCAGTTATTTTTGCCCTGTTAACCCAGTGGTCAATTACTCCGCTATGGATATAATGGTTAATTATATTTATCGTTTCCTCTGCAACTGCGTCTTGAGCCTGTTCAGTTGAAGCACCTATATGGTGAGTAACATAAATATTAGGATTATTCTGCAGCTTGGAAGTAACCTCACCTGATTTGGATTCAGGTTCACCCTTGAAGACATCACAAGCATAGCGAATATTTTTTTCTTTAATAGCTTCTAAAAGATCATCCTCTATTACAATATCCTGACGAGATGTATTAACCAGATAAGCACCATTTTTCATATAACTAAATATTTGCTTGTTAAACAATCCTTTGGTTTGTGGTGTTGAAGGAAGATGAATGCTTACGACATCGCACAATGGAAGCAACTGGTCCATCTCGCTAAAATCCTTTATCTGAACGCCTTCAATTCTTGCGATGTCCTTTCCGTAAACATTCATTTGAAACGCAAGCGCTCTTTTTGCAACTTCTTTCCCGATATTTCCAACTCCAATTAGGCCAAGAGTTTTACCTTTCAGTCCTTTTCCTTTTGAATATTTGTCTTTGCTCCAAACATTTTTATTAAAGTCGCTAACGTTATCTGGAATAAATCTGTCAAGTGAAATCATTAATCCGATTGCAAGCTCAGCAACGGCTACTGCATTCATTCCAGGACAGTTAGCTACATAAATGCCTTTTTTATTTGCTGCCTGAATATTGATGTTATTAACTCCTGAACCAGCGCGGATAATAAGGTTGAGTGATTTTGAAGCCTGGATAGCTTCTTCGTTAACAACGGTTGAACGAACGACAAGGATATCAACATCTTTTGCTGCTTCCGGAAGATCTTTTTCTCCAAGTTTTGGCTGGTAATTTACATCAAGATCAAGATCTTTCATCTGCTGAATGTATTTATCAGGAAATTTATCTGCTACTAATACTTTTAATTTCATATTAACCTCTACGTTTTAATGATTATTTTTAATAGTCATCCTGAGCTTGTCGAAGCCTGCCTGTCGGCATACAGGGATGACAGTCACACTTTGATAAACTCAGTGTGACATGATTACTTCTTTAAGGAATACCCGGAAATGATTCCACAAATTTTATTTTAATATCTGCGAATGATTCAACTATTTTCACTTTAACATCAGGGAACGAATCAACAATCTGCCACTCACCGCAATCATCAGGAAATGAATCGACTATTTTAACTTTCAAATCCGGGAATGATTCAACTACCTGAACCGTCAAATCCGGGAAAGAATCTACAAATTGAATTTTACCGAATAATTGAATTCCATTGAATGTGCATTCGTCTTCATTAATCTCTTCTTCTGATTGAGCAAAAGAAAAATTCAGAATGAAAAGTAAAAGTGTAATAGTTATATATAGTATTGTCTTTTTCATATTATAGATTCCGTATCTCGCTACGCTCGTACGGAATGACAACCCTAAATAGATTGCTTCGTCACTTCGTTCCTCGCAATGACATAAAAGTTATTTTTTCAACATTGGAATTTTGACATTCCAGTTTTTTGCATTTTCAATTGCTTGCTCATAACCCGCATCAGCGTGGCGGACAATACCCATTCCCGGATCGTAAGTCAAACACGTTCCAATCTTTCCTCAGCTTCTTTAGTCCCATCGGCAACTATCACCATTCCAGCATGAATTGATTTTCCAATTCCAACACCTCCGCCGTGATGAACAGAAACCCAGCTTGCACCACCAATTGTATTCATTAATACATTAAGAATTGGCCAATCAGCAATTGCATCACTTCCATCAATCATTCCTTCAGTTTCTCTATTTGGCGAAGCTACAGAACCGCAATCAAGATGATCTCTGCCAATTACTATCGGAGCTTTAATTTTTTTATCGGCAACAAGCTTATTAAAAATTTTTCCCATCTTTGCACGTTCACCATAACCTAACCAGCATATTCTTGCCGGCAATCCCTGGAAGTGAACTTTTTTCTGTGCCAAATCAATCCAGTTGCATAAGTGCTTTATTTTCAGGGAAAGTTTCTTTGACTAGCTTTATCGGTTTCATAAATATCATTTGGATCACCTGACAGTGCAGCCCAACGGAATGGACCTTTGCCATCACAGAAAAGAGGACGAATAAACTCGGGAACAAAACCGGGAATATCGAAAGCATTGCTTACACCATTCTCCTTGGCTTCACCGCGAATGTTATTTCCATAATCGAAAGTGATTGCCCCACGTTTTTTAAATTCGAGCATTGCTTCAACATGCTTTACAATTGTCTGTCGCGAAAGCTTAATGTATTTATCAGGATCAGATTTTCTTAAAGCAACAGCTTCTTCAAAACTCATTCCCATTGGTACATAACCGTTTAATACATCATGTGCAGAAGTCTGATCAGTTAAAACATCAGGAGTAATATTTCTTTTTAATATTTCGGGAAGAACTTCACCAGCATTTCCAACAAGTCCGACCGACAGTGCTTCACCTTTTTCTTTTGCATTAAGAACTTTTTCAAGAGCTTCATCAATATTATCAGTAAGAAAATCAAGATAGCCTGTGTCAATTCTTTTCTGTGCACGGGCCCGATCAACTTCAACACCTAAAAAAGCAGCACCGTTAAAAGTTGCAGACAGAGGTTGTGCACCACCCATCCCTCCCAATCCTGCTGTTAGAATAAATTTTCCTTTTAGCGTTCCATCAAAATATTTTCTTGCACATTCTGCAAAAGTTTCATAAGTGCCTTGAAGAATTCCTTGAGTGCCTATATAAATCCAGCTTCCTGCAGTCATTTGTCCGAACATTGTTAAACCGAGCTTTTCGAGTCTGCGGAACTCATCCCATGTTGCCCAATCGGGAACAAGCATTGCGTTTGAAATAATAACTCGTGGTGCATTAGTATGTGTTCTGAAAATTCCTACAGGTTTGCCTGACTGAACTAAAAGCGTTTCATCATTCTCGAGTCTTTTAAGTGAATCCACAATTGCTTCGTATGCATCCCAATTTCGGGCAGCTTTTCCGCTTCCACCGTAAACAATCAGATCCTCAGGTCTTTCGGCTACTTCAGGATCAAGATTGTTCATCAACATACGTAATGCAGCTTCCTGAATCCAACCTTTGCAACTGAGTTTTGTGCCGGTAGGTGCTTTAATAATTTTAACATCATTGGTAATCATTATTTATCCTTTAAAATGATTTTCATATATATCTGCATACTGATTGTAAAGTGATTTCATCATCCACTTTTTAAGAAACCAACTTTTATCCATTTGCTTTTTCAGATAATCAATATTCTTTTTTATGTTGTTTGTCAGCCTAATTTTTTCATCTTTTGTAAGCTTAACCGATTCAGAGTTTTCATTTAACTTTTCTAAAATTGAGTTAAATGCTTTGGTCTCTCCAAAATACTGATTATCGTTACCCATTTGCTTCATTGCCTGTTTACAGAATGAAGTAATGAGTTTTTTTTCATTTTTATTGAATTCGAAATTATAGTTTGTGAAAAGTTTTTTCATTGCCTTTATTAATTCTTGAATAATTTATTCCGGATCTTTTGATAGCCCGGTTTTATAATATCATAAATAAATTGGAGTCTTTCTTTATATGGAATGAAGGCAGATTTCATTGAGTTGATTGTGATTTTTTCCATTTCATCAAAGTTAATATTGAAATATTTAGCCGCGATTAAAAATTCCTGAGTCATATTTGTAGCACTCATTAACCGGTCATCTGTATTTATTGTAACTCTGAATTTTTCCTTGAATAGAATTCCAAATGGATGATTTTCCAGTTTATCTACTGCACCAGTGTGGAGATTACTCAAAAGACAGATCTCAAGTGGAATTCGTTTATCAAGCACATATTGAGCAAGCTCACCATAGCTAACAACTTCACCGTTATCATTTAAAACAATGTCTTCAAGTAATCTTGTTGCATGTCCAATCCTGTGTGCGCCACACCATTGAATGGCCTGCCAGATAGATTCTTTACCAAAAGCTTCACCTGCGTGAATCGTGATATTAAAATTTGAACGCTGAATAAACTGAAATGCATCAATATGTTTTTTAGGTGGGAAGCCACCTTCTTCACCTGCAAGATCAAATCCAACAACACCATCATTTCGGAAATTCACTGCAAGCTCAGCTATCTCAAGCGTATTCTTCATGTTTCTCATCCCACAAAGAATCAAACCATAACCAACTCCAAAATCATTTTTACCTCTTTCTAATCCTTTTAGAACTGCAGTTACAGTGTCTTCAAGGTACATATCTTTATTGGTATGATAGACAGGTGCAAACCTGGTTTCAACATAAACAACTCCATCTGCTTTCATATCTTCCATCATTTCGTAGGCAACTCTCTCCAGACCTTCTTTAGTTTGCATTACAGCGGTAGTGTGTTCAAATCCCTTCAGAAATTCGACGAGGCTTCCTTTGTTGGCACCAACATAAAACCAATTTGCAAGCTCATCTTTATCGTGCGTAGGTAATTTTTTGTAATGCAGGTCATCAGCAAGATCAATTATTGTTTCTGGTCTGAGACCCCCATCAAGATGATCATGAAGCAGAACTTTCGGAACAGAATTTATTACTTCCTTGGTTAACAAAATTTCCTCTTTTTTCATATCAAAATTAGGCTTTTAAGCTTCCAAAATCAATTTAAACCAAAGTGAAGAGAATATAATATATCTGTCTTTTAAGAAGAATAATTGTATTTTTGGAACACAAAATTCATCTGAAAATAACAAAACAATAACTTTAATTATCCATAAGAATGGAGTTAGTATGAAAAATTCCAAACTGTTTATTTTGGGAATGTTATTTATTGGGATAATGTTCCTCGGATTCCAGTGTGCCTCAACTGAACTAACCAGTGCAAAACTTTATATCCAACAAAAAAATTGGGATAAAGCATTAGAAACTCTTCAGGCAGACGTTGCAAAAAATCCCCAAAGCGATGAGGGATATTATTTGATGGGAACTGTATATAGCGAATTAGAAAAGACTGATGAAATGATTGATGCATTTGATAAATCACTTGCTATCAGTGACAAGTACGAAAAAAGTATTAAAGAGTACCGAACTTTTCAGTGGGCTAATAATTTTAACAGGGGCGTAAGTCTTTTCCAAAGAGGAAATAAAACTACTGACGAAGATAGTTCAACTATGTATTACGACCTGGCAATTGAAGCTTATCAGAGAGCTATTATTCTCGAACCTGATTCAGGTGAAACTTACCGAAATCTTGCTTTCGCATATTTAACAACTGGAAAAGCTGAAGAATCGATTGAGCCTCTAAAAACACTCATTGATCTTGAACAAGCTGAAGAAGGTTACCAATATCTTGGTGAAGTATATTATACGCTTGGAGCTAACAAGATGAGTAATTATCAAAATACTAAAGATGTTGCTGATAGTGTGAAAGCCATGGAGTATTTGGAGAGTTCAATCACAACTCTTAACGATGGATTGAAAAAATACCCTGAAAATTCTGCAATGCAGGTTGCTTTAACAAGTTCCTATATCGCAGCTGATAAAATTGATGTTGCAATAAGCTCTGCTGAAAAACTTGTTGAGAAAGATCCCGTTAATAAAGCTTACCGCTACAATTATGGAGTTCTTCTTCTTAATGTTGAAAAATATGCTGAAGCAGAAACCCAATTATTAAAAGCAATAGAGATTGATCCGGATTATGAGAACGCAATTTATAACATTGGAGTTACTTATGTAAAATGGGGAACTGCAATTAATAAGGAAGCTGAAAAGCAGGGCCTTATTAGTGAAGATTATAAAAAGAAATATGAAGCAGCTTTACCGTATTTAGAAAAAGTAGTTGAAAAAGATCCAACAAATATTGCAATATGGGAATTGCTCGGTAAAGTTTATTCAGTTCTTGGAATGACAGACGATGCAACTAATGCATTTAATAAAGCAGATGAATTAAGGTAAAGTGAAAAAAATGAATCAAAACAAACCTCCTCAGGGACAGCAAATAAATATTGAGCTTGGCGAAAAAGAAGCGGAAGGAATTTATTCCAACCTTGCTATTATAACTCACTCACCGGCTGAGTTTATTATTGATTTTACACGCATTGTGCCGGGTGTACCTAAAGCAAAAGTGCACGCAAGAATTATTACTACACCACAGCATGCAAAGATGTTAATGAAAGCGTTGAAAGATAACGTTGACAAGTTTGAAGCACGCTTTGGTGAAATTAAAATGGAAATGCCGCAGAATCAGCACTTTGGTTTCGTTCCACCAAAAGGACCTGAGAAGGTGAATTAATAACCCACCCCTTTATCCCTTGTCACCTAGCGAAGTCGAAGGAAGGAGAGGGAAATAGAAATGCCATCTCATTTATTTGGGATGGCATTTTTTAGTTTATTAATACTTCATCCTTGGCAGAGTAATAAAAGTACCTGCAACAAAAAGCAAATTAGCAAACCAAGCTGTGAGCAGTGGGTCAAGTGCACCGTTTTTACCAAATGCCTGACTAATTTTCATAAAAACCAGATAGATAAATGCGATAAGAATGTTTATTCCAACCTGCACAGCCAAACCACTTTTTCTTTTTTTGGTGGAGATAGGGAGTCCAAATAAGAACTATAATTACACTTGTCATTGCAAATGCAAAACGTGAGTGATACTCAATCTGTGCAACAATCGGGTTTGTGCCTGCCCGTTTCTGGGAATCAATTAAATCTGATAGTTCACCAAGATCCATCTCTGCAGGCTTCTCCTGCTTTTTTGTAAGATCAACAGGTTTAAAATTTAGATCAGCTAATTTAAGGCTATCGAAATATTCTGCTGATTGGGATTTATCAGTGAAACTTCTTTTTACTCCATTCCTTGCAAACCACAATCCGCTTAGTGAATCAAACTCAAGTTTTTGTGCATCAATTCTGCTTATCATTTCTGTAAGATTAGTTTCATTAAAATCCTGAATACTTACTCTGTTTGCCCAGTTAAAATTGCTGTCGAAGTATTGAATGCTAACAATTCTTGTTTTGCTATCCTGGAAATAAATATTGTTTCCAGTAAAACTTAAACCTTTTTTCAGATATGTCTGCTCGATATAGATTTTTGTTTTATTTGCCATCGGAACAACATATCCGCCAAAGTAAAGAGAGATAAAACTTATTAACAGGGCAGTTACAACGAAGGGAGCCATAAATCTGTAAAGACTTACTCCACTTGCTCTCATTGCAGTCAGTTCACTTAAAGTTGATACTTTGCCAGCCGTAAATAATGCACCGAAAAGAACAGCAACAGGAATTATAAGTTTTATTATTTCAGGAGTGAACACAACATAATAGTGCAGGATATTAATCCACGGAACATCCTGATCAATAAAGTCATCCAGGTTTTCCATTGCATCAACTACAAGAAATATCAAAATGAAGGCAAGCAAACTAAAAAACACTGTCTGCAGAAATTGACGAATTAGATATTTGTCAATAATTTTCATCTGCTGCCTGTTGTAACCTGAATCTCTTTGGAATAAGCTTCTTAAAGAAATTAAATGTGATTGTAACTGTTTCCTTGTTGGTTTTGATGGTCAACAAAATTCCAAGGAAACCAAGTAAAAAATTTGCCGCCCACATTCCGATGAAAGGGGAGAAGAAACCACGCTCGGCAAGTTTTTCTCCACCAATTAAAAATGCCCAGTAAATTAGGAAGAAAAGTAAGCTTATACTTGCGGCAACACCGAATCCACCTTTCCTGACCATAACGCCCAAAGGAGCGCCAATCAAAATAAAAACTATACAAGCAGCTGGAATAGCATACTTCTTATAAATCTCGACTTCATATTTTTCAGTTTCCCTTTCTGTGTATTCAATGTTTCTTGCTTTTGAAGTTATAATATTTTTTGCAGTTCTTATTTTATCTAAGACTCTTGCAAAAAGTAATCTGTCGCTGACAACCGGTACCGGGTTGTTGTAAGCATTATTAGAAGATGAATCAGCAAAGAAAAATTTATTGGCTTCTGATTCTAGAGATGTAATTTGCCTCTCTCTTTCTGCCAAAAAGTTGAGGGCAATTGCTTTCATCGTATCGACATCCAACTCTCTTTCACCTCGTATTCCGCCCTGCGACTGATGGAAAGAAAACTGTGAGCCATCCATTACAATTCTGTGTTTGTCGAACATTAGTTTTCTGTAAAGACCAGAGCGTTTAATATCAGACTCGTGAATTTCACCACGCCATAAATCCATTATAAGATTTTTCTGATCTGCAGTAAAATAAATTTTTCCCTTCTCTGCAGTTACAACATTTATTTTTGCTGGAGTAGTATAATCGTAAATTGTAACTCCGCTAAGCACATTTGATTTTGGATTTATTTCCCTCACCAAAATTGCATAATTAGACACTTCCTGTGAGAAGAAACCAGGTTCAAGTGAAAGAGTTGGTTTTTGCTGAGATATATCAGACATCAGTATTCTTGCCTGGTGGTTTGCATCCGGAAGGACTTTATCATTAAACAGAAAAAGTAGAAATGCTAATACAATGCTTGCCAGGAAGGGGCCCTTCATCATTCTGTAAAGACTTACACCCGATGATTTAAGAATTGTAACTTCATTATTCTGAGAAAAATTTCCATATGCCATTAATGTGGCAATAAGGGTTGCCATTGGCACCACTAAAACCAGCATCCACGATAAATTGAAAACAACTAGTTTAATCAATAACCAGGTGTCAAGTCCTTTCCCAATAAGTCGGTCAGCGAATTTCATCATAAACTGGAGCAAAAATATTCCCATCAATGTCAGCGTAGAGAAGACAAAGGGTATTAAATGAGCCCGAAGTATATATCTGTGTACAATCATTAAAAGAAAAATAATTAAGCCTGCTTAGTTTAACAACATCATTGGTATGTGCTAATAGTTATTTGTTTTATATATTTAATATTAAGTTATGATACAATCATTCGTAAAACCGCTATGGATAGTGTTGCTGTTGGCTATTTTCGTAGCACTGGTATTTTTTCTATTAGAAATGGATACTGCAAAGCCTGAAATTCATTTAGCCAAAAATTACCCAAGGTGGCTTATGAATAATGTTTATCAGACCTCACAAACTTCTGGAATAACTTTTTTAAGTGAATCAGATGATGGCACAATGCATGTTTTTACTTGCTGATGATATAGGAAAGATTCACAGATTTTTCATCAAAGATGATACTCTCTTTAGTTTTTCCAATATTAAATTTAGTTCGGAAGTAGAGGAATATCTTGAAAATTTTCCCAAAATAGATTTTGAAGAAATATTTTTTGATAAATTTTCAGGCTTTGTTTATCTAACCATTGAGGGTAATGGGGAGAATCATTTGCTGTATCACGGAGTTTACAGACTGAAATTTAAAGATGAAGATATTTATCAAGATTCTGTTTTGGGTATTGAGAAACTAGTTTTTCAACCTCAGGGAATGTTTAATAAAAACCTTAAACAAAATATTGGATATGAAGGATTCACTGCTGACGAAAATTACTTTTACCTCGGTTTGGAAAATGTGCAAACCGCAGATGGAAATTTTAGTGAACATACAGTAATAAGAATTGCAGACAAGAAATCACTTGAAATAATTAAAGAAATTTCTACTGAGAAAATTGGCATAGCTACCATTTGCGGACTTTACTCTAACGAGAATTTTTCTCTCTGGGGAATTGACAGAAATAATAAAAAAGTTTTCAAATTGCTTTTAGATGAATATTTTAGTGTAGTAGAAATAAATTTTTTTGAAATAAAAACAATTATACCGCGGTATAATAATTTTGAATATGTTGGCTCGCTTGAGTCAATTACGATTGTAAATGATAAATTTCTTTTTATGACTGACGATCCTTGGCACACATTTTTTATTCCACCAGATGGAATCTTTAATCAGGTTGATGAAACAACACAGAATAATTTTAATAATTTTATACCTGTTATTTATAAGTTTGTAATTGAATAAACCTAAGGAGTGAACAAAATGGAAAATGTAGTTGAATATATAAACTCAAACAGAGAAAAATATGTTGAGGAATTAAAAGACTTTTTGAAAATTCCCAGCATAAGCACATTGGCAGAAAACAAGAAGGATATGCTTACTGCGGCTGAATTTGTAGTTAATAAACTGCGTGAGGCTGGCATGGAAAACGTAAAGATAATTGAAACAAAAGGACATCCACTTGTATATGCTGACTGGTTGCACGCCCCCGGTAAACCAACAGTACTTGTTTATGGTCATTATGATGTTCAACCGGTGGATCCGATTAATCTTTGGGACTCACCACCTTTTGAACCAGTAATTAAGGATGGAAACATTTATGCTCGCGGTGCTACCGATGATAAAGGACAGATGTATATGCACATCAAAAGTGTTGAAGCATATTTTAAGACTTTGGGTAAACTACCGCTAAATGTAAAATTCATTATTGAAGGTGAAGAAGAAATTGGTAGCGGAAACCTTGAGGAATTTGTAAACAAAAATCAGGATATACTTAAATGTGATGCGGTACTTGTTTCGGATACTTCACTATATGGTCCCGGCATTCCTACTTTAACTTATGGATTGAGAGGTCTGTGCTATATGGAAGTAACTCTCACCGGTCCAAATCGCGATTTACATTCAGGAACTTTTGGCGGTGGAGTTGATAACCCGATAAACGTATTGGCTGAATTGATATCAAAGTTGCTGGATAGTAATGGGAAAATAAAGATTCCCGGATTTTATGACGATGTTGTCAAGCTCACTAAAAAGGAAAGAGAAAATTTTAAAAGATTACCATTCTCAGAAAAGCAATATGCGAAGACTCTCGGTGTAAAAGAACTAAAAGGTGAAAAAGGTTATTCAACACTCGAGAGAGTTTGGGCAAGACCTACTCTTGACTGCAACGGAATCTTTGGCGGTTTTACTGGTGAAGGAGCAAAAACCGTTCTTCCTTCCAAGGCAACAGCAAAAATCAGTATGAGGTTAGTTCCGAATCAAGATCCAAAAAAAATTGGTAAGCTTTTTACTTCTTATATTAAGAAAATTGCGCCAAAAACAGTTCGGGTTGAAATAAAAGATTTGCACGGCGCATATCCTATTGCAACTTCCCTGGATGATAAAGCAACAATTGCAGCAGCAGATGCTATAGCAAAAGTATTTGGCAAGAAGACTGTGTTTATGAGAGAAGGTGGTTCGATTCCTATAGTTGTTACTTTTGCAAAAAAATTGAAAGCTGCACCTGTATTAATGGGACTAGGTTTAAACACAGAAAATCTTCATTCACCAAATGAACATTTTAATCTAAATCATTTTCAACTAGGCATATTAAGTTCAGCTTACTTCTTTGATGAATTTGCAAAGTAGGATTTCATAAGTTTAATTTCTTTCGGAAGTTGGTCCCCTTTTAGCAAGGTTGATGGAAAAAATTCTAGTTGGTTGAATTGTCAATTCCATTAAACTTTGTGAGATTCAAATTCTTACAGTTTTGAAGAAGTAGGTAAAAATGACTTATCTACCATTCTTCCCGTACGCATTAAAAAAAATGATAAATTAAACCGAAATTTAACTTTTTATTGAGTATCAGTATTGTATATTTGTAGCACAAATTTTGAAAGTTAATTAATCTTAAGCACACATTTCCATAATAAATAATCGATGACTATTACTGACGAAAAAAATTTACAACTAATCGAATACCTTGAATCTTTAGGATTTTCTTCTTTTCCCATTGATGGTTATAAAGTAATCAACAACTATTCAAACCTGGAAGAGGAAATCGACTCATTATATAGCGGTGTGGCATTAAGGAATATTTCACACCAAGGAATTATCGAGCTTAAAGGGAAAGATGCATTAGACTTGGTACATAGAATTGCTACGAACAGCGTTAATGATTTACCAAAGGAAGGCGTAAAGGAAACAATATTCACTTCTGAAAAAGGAAGGTTTATCGGCATTGCTACTTTAATGAATTTTGAGAACTATCAGCTTCTTGTTTGTGACCGAGCAAGCAAGATGAAAATAATGAGCTGGATAAGAAAGTATGTAATTAGTGACGATGTTGAAGTGAATGATGCAAATACAAAATATAATTTACTTGAATTGTCTGGACCTCAGGCGGAATCTTTCGCTACACTGGTTTGTGGAAATGTGGCCGGTGAAATACAACCGAATACCTTTAAAATTATTCACACTGAAAATATTCTTTTTTTCCTTATAATGCTTTCGGGTGAAAGAGGAAACAATAAATTCTGGTTTCTTGCTGATTTTGAAAACTCTAAACGTTTAATTTCTTATATGAAAGAATACAAAGGTGTTTTTAATTTTAGTATGGTTGGGGAAGAAGCTTTTAATATTTTTAGAATTGAACAGGGACTGCCGATTGTTCCTAACGAAATTAATGATGATTACAATCCACTTGAAGCTGGATTTATTGATTTAATTGATTTCAAAAAGGGTTGTTATATTGGACAGGAAGTAATTGCAAGACTGGACAGCTACGATAAAGTTCAGAGGAAGCTTGTTGGAGTAAAATTCAGTGATCAATTGGAATTAAACAACGGACAATTCATTCTTGAGGATAACGGAATTGAGGTAGGGAAAGTCACTTCATTTACTGTCTCACCTAAACTCAAATCATCAATTGGATTAGCATATATTCGTGCTACACATTCTACACCCGGAACGGAACTCACATTAAAACTTGCTAACAATAAAATTATTAAAGCAGAAGTTCAAACACTTCCTTTCGTAAAATGAAAATTTATACCAAAACCGGCGACAAGGGAGAAACCGGGTTATTTGGTGGCGACCGTGTCGAGTAAGGATTCCCTCCGCATTTCTGCATATGGAACAATTGATGAATTAAATTCGTTTATAGGATATACAATTACTGAAATTAAAGATCAAAGTGTTAAAAATAATTTACTTAAAATTCAGAATTATCTTTTTACAATTGGTTCTGATTTAGCGACACCTGAAACTGAAAAAAATACCAAGCTAAATATTCAGAGAACACCAGAGTCCTATTCTAAAGAAATTGAAAAAATGATTGATCATTACGATTCGCAACTTGATGAACTTAAAAACTTCATTCTTCCGGGCGGATCTAAAAGTGCTTCATTGCTCCATATCTGCAGAACTGTTTGCAGACGAGCAGAAAGGGAAGTTGTGTCATTGAAAAAGTCAGTGACAATCGGCGATAATATTATTATCTTTCTCAACAGATTATCAGATCTGTTCTTTGTTCTTTCACGTTTTGAGAATAAAGTCTCAAACCATCCTGATACTATCTGGAATCCAAAATCCTGATAGATATTCGGATTTTCCTATTTAACATTTCACCTTGGGGGTGAAATTTTGGTTTCGACGGGATTAAAGAGACTTAGAACTGCGTACCGTGTTCCCCGAAGACACGTTAAAAAATTGGGAACAAAAATATAACTGGCGAATATAACTACGCCTTAGCTGCGTAAATAATACGTAGCTCGTTCTCCTTTCTCTCTTTTACCGGGGTTGGGAAGAACGCCGTTTAGGTAAAATAGCTGATGCTGTCGCCTGTGCAGTTAAAGCGAATTCCACAGCGGGCAGACTTTAAGTGATCTTTGTCTGTTTGGTAGCTTAAAGTCCAAATGAAACAGACTATGTATGTAGATGTTCTTTGGATCTTAATTTCGGACCGGGGTTCGACTCCCCGCACCTCCACCTTTCTTAATTTACATTAATTTTATTTAGATCAACTCTAAAGACTCTATTCCTAATATCAGGTAGCAATGCTTGATATTTGGAAAAAACTAACTTATGATTAGTACACGTTTCGAGGAGCAGGTCAATAATTGTTAGTTTGTCCAGTTATTAAAAATATTATTACATCCTACCTTTTGTCATCTTTATGACAGAATATAAACTTATCCATCTCTATATTTGATTTAGATTTATTCGTCTCGGTAAAATTAGATCGTTTGCAAATACGAGACTTTAATACTTGTTATCATTTATTGGTATAGTTGCACATGAATATTTATTTTGACTTGGCAATTATTTAAAGGAGGTATGTTGAAGAATAAAATTTCTATTGCTGATTATAATAAACTGGAAGAAAAAAATCCCACCTACGCATTAGCAAATAATACAGATCTTATAATCATAAAATATGATGGAAATGTTTCAGTGCTTTACGGCAGATGCCTTCACCGCGGAGCACTTTTAGCAGATGGTTATGTTGATGGGCACAATCTTATTTGCGGTGTTCACAACTGGGATTACAGAATTGATACCGGTATTAGCGAATATAATAATGAAGAAAAGCTGCATAAGATTTACTTCAGTTGTAGAAAATGGTAAAGTTTATGTTGATGAAGATGAGATAAAAGAGTTTGAAAAGGAATTTCCTCCCGCAATTAATCGTGATGAATATTTAGGTCTATACGTTTCGACACATTCCGCACCCGAAGAAGACAGGATGAATGAAATTCACCAGCTTGCGAAAGACGGTCTTTCAAAAGTTGGGCATCACGGTCCCGTTGCCGCAATGGGTGTTGGTAGAAATGTTTTGCCAAAATGGGATGATATACAAATCCTTCCAGCACAGCTTGCCAGACTCCCACATTTAGAAGATGTTGAAGTTGGAACGAACGTAGTAATTGGCAAATCAGCTAAAAAACCACTTGAGTTAAAAATTCCTTTATTTGTTTCTGATATGAGTTTTGGCGCGCTTTCCGAAGAAGCAAAAATATCACTTAGCAAAAGGTGCAGAACTTGCAGGAACCGGAATCTGTTCCGGTGAAGGTGGAATGCTTCCGGAAGAACAAGCAGAGAACAACCGTTATTTTTATGAACTCGCTTCCGCAAAGTTCGGTTTTAAAATAGAACTGCTAAAAAAAGTTCAGGCATTTCATTTTAAAGGCGGGCAGGGAGCTAAAACCGGAACAGGCGGACATTTACCTGGAAATAAAAACAAAGGAAAAATAAGTGAAGTTCGTGGTTTGCCCGAAGGTACATCAGCCATCTCTCCGCCAAGATTTACTGATTTAACATCAATAAATGATTTCAAAAACTTTGCTAATGAAGTTAGAGATTTTACACTGGCGGAATCCCTATCGGGTTTAAACTCTCTGCAAATCATATTGAAGAAGATATAGATGCAGCGTTGGAAATTGGTGTTGATTACATAATCCTTGATGGAAGAGGCGGTGCTACCGGTGCTGCACCTTTACTTTTCCGTGATAATATTTCTGTACCAACAATTCCTGCACTTGCAAGGGCTCGTAATCATCTTGATAAAAACAAAGCGAATAACGTTACACTTGTCATTACCGGTGGTTTACGTACGGCTCCTGATTTTATTAAAGCGCTTGCACTCGGTGCTGATGCTATCGCTGTTTCTAACTCCGCATTACAGGCAATAGGCTGTCAGGCAATGCGTGCATGTCATACTAACAATTGTCCGGTTGGGATTGCAACACAAAAGGAAAGTTTAAGAAGCCGATTGAACATTGAGCTTTCTGCTAAGCGATTGCAAAACTTTTTTAATGCTACTGTGGAATTAATGCAAGTGATGGCACGTGCCTGTGGGCATGATCATCTTAATAAATTTAACACAGATGACATCACTACATTTGATAGAGAAATGGCTTATCTAACGGGGATAAAATTCGGCGGAGTGTTCCTTTATAAAATATTGAAAATAGAATCCTTATTTTGCATGAAAGATATTTCATTTACCCACCGGTAAAATCATACCGTTCATCCACCATTGATTGTTATTACTAAACTGATTCTCTAAGTTTATATCAGAAATAATTTATTACTCTCTGAATAATGACCTCATTACAGACACATATTTTTAAAGAGAATAGCCCGGTAAAATCTTTGCTGAAAAAACTTCAAAAGGTTTGGTTGTTAATCGGATTTGAAGCTGTGGTTTGGATATTCGGTTTATTGTTTTTGATCTTTATTCACACTCCCGGAGAATCGCACTTTACAATCTGTCCATTAGCTAATCTTGGAATTGATTTTTGTCCCGGGTTGCGGATTAGGAAACTCAATTTCATATTTATTCAGAGGTGAATTTATTTTATCATTTCAATCTCATCCATTGGGAATTTTTGCTTTGATAATAATTGCATTTAAGAATAATTTCAATCATCAAAAATAACTGGAGGAGATATGCCTAATGCATTTCAATTAATGCCAAGTCTTGAGGGAGACGAAATGGCTTTTGTGCAGGAACTAATAAAAGATATGAATGATGGTCAGGCACAGCAATTTGCAATTGCTTATATGTCAAGAAGAAAAGATCCAAGTAATATGTTATTATTTGCTGTTATTGGATTTCTTGGGAATTGCAGGAATTCAGAGATTTGTTATTAATCAGGTTGGAATGGGAATATCTATATTTTCTTACTGGTGGTTTATGTATGATCGGAACTATTATTGATGTAGTTAATCATAAAAAACTTGCGTTTGAATATAATTCTAAACAAGCTCAACAAGTTGCTGGAATGATGAAAAGTTTTTCATCTTAACTTTTAGAGGAAAGGGAAGCTGTAGCATTTCAGCTTCCTTTTTTTGCTCACTTCTCTTAACCTTAGTATCATTTAATGTCTTTGTTTGCTTGCTGCTCATAAGTTAAATTTAATTTCGAAATGGGAAAAATTATTTTTACAAAAATGAGTGGTGCTGGCAACGATTTTGTTGTCATCGATAAAAAGCATAATCACAATCTTGTTGTGGACGAAAGATTTGTTCAGAAAATTTGTGACAGACGAAATGGTATTGGAGCTGATGGTCTAATCACTATAGAAGATTCCAACGACTATAATTTCATAATGAATTATTATAATGCCGATGGTTCAACTGGCAGCTTATGTGCAAACGGTGCAAGATGTGCAATTTTATTTGCTTCAGAAACTGGTAGATTAAAAGATAACAAAGCAGAATTTGTCTCTAATGATGTTATGTATAAAGGTGACAGTAATCTCAAATTCCGAAATTAAATTTTTTCTGAACCCACCGAAGAAAATCAAATATAATTTCAAAATTAAAGTTGGTGGGAAACTTTTAAATGCTCACTTTGCTGATACTGGTTCCCCGCACGTGGTTATTGATATAAATGAAAGTAAGGGAATCTTTACATCCCTTGATCAGATTCCAGTAGAATCGGTCGGACGGGAAATCAGATATTTACCAGAATTTTCCCCCGGTGGAACTAATGTTAACTTTATTGAATGTTAAAGATGGAGCAATTCACATCAGAACTTATGAAAGAGGAGTGGAAGCTGAAACATTAGCTTGCGGTACCGGCTCGGTTGCTGCGGCACTTATTTGTTATGTTAATCACAAATTATCTGTCCCGGTAGAAATTATTCCTAAATCCAATGAAAAATTATTTGTAAATTTTGATGTGGAAAATTCAAAAGTAAGAAACTTATCACTCACTGGTCCGGCAAAAACTGTATTTACCGGCGAAATAAAAATTTAAAATCTGGAGAATAAATGTCTAAAGTTCTATTTACAATAAACTATGAAATTCAAGCTGATAAAAAAGAAGAATATATAAAAACAATAAGAGAATTAAAGAATTTAATTAAAGCTGAAGGTCTTGAAAGTTATTTAGTATATGAAGCAAAGGGTAAGTCAAATCGCTTTGCGGAACAATATATATTCAGTTCAAACGAAGCTTTTGAAAATTTTGAAGACGATACTGACGAAAGAATAAACATTCTTATAACTAAAATCAGCGGAATGGCTGTAGATCATACTACGAAATATATGACCTTAACCGAAATTGAATTATAGAAAAGCAATTTACACACAGCACGATTGATGTTCTAATATAAAAGCTATATTCTGGCCAATATTAAATATTCGCTTAATAATCCTTTAAAATAGAATTGCTTATCTAAATTACTAATTTTCCTTAAACCTTAATCTTTTTTAACTTCTGACTAACAAAATCTTGAATCTTTATGATTGAATACGTTGGTGTCGCACATGTTCACTCTCTGTTTTCGGACGGTACCGGTGAGATACCTGAGATAGCAAAATATGCTGATGAATCAGACCTGGATTTTTTATTGATGACTGATCATAATACTCTTAGAGGTTTGCAGGAGGGGCATGAGAAATGGTATGGCAAAACCTTGTGTCTGGTTGGCTGTGAAATAAATGACAAAGAGAACAGGAACCACTATCTTGCTTTTGGAATTAATGAGGCATATTCGACACGATTGTCTGCAAAAGAATATGTTAAAAAAGTAAAAGAAGCTGGTGGGATTGGATTTCTTGCTCATCCTCACGAAAAAAGAAACCATATGAAAGAACATCCACCATATCCTTGGGTTGATTGGAGTATTGAGGATTTTAATGGAATTGAAATCTGGAACCATATGTCAGAATGGATGGAGAATCTTACAGAACAAAATAAATACAATTCATTTTTGCATCCTTTACGTTCAATCGTTGGTCCTCCGCCGGAAACGCTTAAACTTTGGGATGAACTCAACTTAAAACGTAAAGTAGTCGGAATGGGTGGTGTTGATGCACATGCTCACAAACAAAATCTTTTTGGTTTTTTTGAAGTTGAAATTTTTCCATATAAAGTATTATTTAAATCGATTCACAACCACGTTTTTCTTCCAGAACCGTTAGTAAAGGGCAATGGTAAACAAAAACTGGCTAAAGCAAAAGCAGCCATTTATGAAGCACTTGCTTATGGAAGAAACTTCATTGCTAATGATTATCATGCCAACTCAAAAGGGTTTCAGTTTTTTGCTAAATCAGGTAAAAAGAAATACCATATGGGAGACTCAATTGATTTTTCTGAGAAGGTAACTTTGTTTGTAACCTTACCAATTCAAAATGCTGAAATCAAAATAATCCGTAATGGAAAAGAAATAGCTAATTTTCAATCAGATAAAGCAGAATTTGAAGTTAAAAAACCTGGTGCCTACCGCATTGAAGTTTACTTTTATAACAAAGCCTGGATTTATTCAAATCATATCCGGATTGGTATCTAATATTTATAATATTAATTATTTTGGATCAATTCTTGGGGATTAATCACGTCAATTTTTTCGTCTCATCATTCAAATAAATTATTTTTTCTAAGTTCCTCTTGATTCTTAATTATTAATGTTTAATATTGAAATCGTCAAGAGGGCAATTCTTGAACAACCACTTTTTCGAATCCTAATAGGATTCATTTTAGTACTTAAATTTTAAAGTTATTAGTATTCCCAATTCTAATAACTTTAACAAGTGTCATAATCATAGAGCTAATGGAGGGCAAATGAAATTAGCGATGATCTTGTGTTTGGTGTTTCTTGATACAACATTTGTTGGCTCAGGAATAGGAACATGTCTTATTATCTTTGCATTGAGTTAAGGGATTAATTTAAACTTTCTCAATAATTCTTGAATTTTAAAGATAAGAAATTGAGTTTGTTCTGTGCTCAATACTATTTGAGAACAAAGTTGAAAAATTCTCCCCACATTTTACTCGGGAAATTAGTTTCACCAATTATTTACCTATTAGTATAAAATAAAAACCTCTTCCAAAATACATTGAAAGAGGTTTTGTATAATATAATACTATCTGACTATGTCAATCGTATAATACTATATATAGTCATCCCAAAATTAATCTTTGATGTTCAGATAATCAATTATAAGTTAACTCCTCGTCGAAGGAAATTTTTCTGGTTGGAAATTTTGAATTAAAGCTATTAACAGCTTCATCTAGCGTATTAAAACAATCCATCACTTTTGTGATTCCTGTTCTATGGATATGTGTCCGTGTATTTTTCTCAGGAAAAACTAGCTTCAATTGGCCATTATTGCCACTTACGGTCCTTAGGATTTTAACTACTATTCCAATAAAAGTAGAATCAACAAAAGTGCAAATGGATAGATCAATAATTACATTGTCCCATTCTAAAATCGATTTATTTTCCAATGCATTCCAAAATGATTTTGCATCTCTTTGTGTGGCTACAGGTAGATCTACTGTAACAATTATTATGTCATCAATAATCTTTATTTTAATATCATCAATATTCAAGTGCCCTCATTCCCTAAAATTTAAATATTTCAATTGTCCCTTTAAGTCAAGATAAGTGCCAATAAAAAGTTTTTATATGACAAAAATTATTATTAACTAAGTATCATAAATAGATTCCCATCCATTCTGAAACAGGAATTCTATTTATTAATGAACAAATGGTCTGTTCCTTATTCAGTGCATTTTTAAGTCATTTTGAATTGACTAAATTTGAAAGAGTGTAAAAAACATTATTTATTGCAAATAACAAGGCATTTCCATAATGCGCCCATAGTTCAACTGGATAGAACATTGGATTCCGGTTCCGAAGGTTGGAGGTTCAAGTCCTCTTGGGCGTACTAATTGGAATGGCAGATTGTGAATAAATGTATTATTTTTGCAAGGTTTTTAATTAAATAGTTCTTAAACGAAGGATGTAATAATGCTGCAGAAAAAGAAAAAGCTTTCTAAGAAAGAGATTAAAGAAGACAAGCTAATAAATTTTTATAAGTCATCTGTAAATTTCTTTGAAAAATACAAAAACAAAGTATTCACCTATTCAGGAGTGTTAGTGATAGTAGCTGCCGTGGTCTACTTTTATTTAAATCAACAATCTGAAAACGACCAGAAAGCCGGGCTTGAACTTTCGCGCATAATGTCTCTCTATGATCAAGGATTATACCTCGAAGCAATTGAGGGAAGACAGGGAACTAATATCATCGGTCTAAAAAGACTTGTTGACGAATACAGCGGAACAGAGAATGGCGAGACTGCAAAAATATATCTTGCAAACAGCTATGCATTCCTTAGTAATTATGATGAAGCATTTAAGTATTATGAGGATTACAGTGGCAGTATAGATTATTTTGAAGCAGCTTCTTTGGCTGGGCAAGCCGGTTATTATGCAATGCAAGGGGATTATGAGAAAGCTGCAAACTTATTTCTCAATGCTTCGAAACAATCAAAAGTAAATTCTCAAAATCCTGACTATATGCTTAACGCTGGTATTTATTTCCTTAAAATAGGACAAATGGACGAATCTAAGATTCTATTTAATAAAATTAAGGAAGATTATGCTACATCTTTAGCAAATCGAGAAGTGGATAAATATCTTTCTATGATTAATTGATGATTTTTTTGATTTAACATCAGCATTAATCTTTTTCTTTAATTAACTTGACTGTGTCATATTTCTTAATTCAACAAAACAGATATTTTAAACAACCTGATTTAATAAAACTCTAATTGTTATGGCAGATACTTCAGATTTCAGAAACGGGCTGATAATAAAATTTAAAAATGACTTATACAACATAGTCGAATTCCAGCATGTAAAACCAGGTAAAGGTGGTGCATTTGTTCGTTCTACTCTCAAAAATTTAAGAAACGGTAGAGTTCTTGAAAACACATTCAGATCTGGTGAAAAAATTGAAATAGTTCGTGTAGAAAGAAGAAAATATCAATACCTTTACTCTGATGCTGATTCACTTGTTTGTATGGATAATGAAACTTATGAACAGATAAATATTTTGAAAGATTTATTCAGTGAAGGCGTAAAATTTCTGAAGGAGAGCGAAGAAGTCGAAATCCTTTTTAATGGTTCTGAGATAATTTCGGTAGAGATTCCAATATTCATAAATCTTAAAGTTGTTGAGACAGAACCAGGTTTTAAAGGTGATACCGCAACCGGTGCGGTTAAATCTGCTAAACTGGAAACTGGAGCTCAAATAAATGTTCCTTTATTTATAAATGAAGGTGATGTTCTTAAAGTCGATACCAGAACAGGGGAATATTCAGAAAGAGTTAAATCTTAATTTAGAGGATAAAAATGGATCTTGATCTTATAAAAAAACTTGTAAAAATTGTAGATTCAAGTGGTGTTACTGATCTAGAACTCGAAGAGAATGGATTGAAAATAAAGATTGCAAAGAAGATCAGAAGTGCACAAGTAATTGCACAAGCACAAATTCCCGTTGCATCTGCTCAACCTGTAATTCAACCTGCTGCGTCTACTGAAGATGGGACTGCTAAACAGAAGTCCGAAGCTGAAGCGGTTGCAACTAATCTGCATGAAATCAGGTCACCTATTGTGGGAACATTTTACAGAGCCCCAGCACCTGATGCCGATTCTTATATTCAGGTTGGCTCAGATGTTTCCGCGGGTTCAGTTTTGTGTATTGTTGAGGCAATGAAATTAATGAATGAGATAGAATCAGATGTGAGTGGGAAGGTAGTAAAGATACTTGTTGAAAACGGAAAACCAGTTGAATATAATCAGCCGCTTTTTTTAATTGAGTTGGCTTAAGCATTACTAAATTCTGGAAATAGATTTTGTTTAAAAAAATTTTAATCGCTAATCGTGGCGAAATTGCTCTTCGAATTATCCGCACATGCAAAGAGCTAGATATAAAAACTGTTGCTGTTTATTCTGAAGCTGATAAAGATTCCCTTCATGTTACATTTGCAGATGAGGCAGTTTGTATCGGTCCTCCCTTTGGCAAAGATAGTTATCTTAAAATTCCTGCAATAATTTCTGCTGCACAGGTAACCGGTGCTGACGCTATCCATCCTGGTTATGGATTTCTTGCTGAGAATGCGAATTTTTCTGAAATCTGTCAGGAATCAAACTTAAAGTTTATTGGTCCATCTCCGGATATGATAAGAGCTATGGGTGATAAAGCTTTTGCAAAAGACACAATGAAAAAAAACGAAGTACCTGTTATTCCAGGTAGTGATGGAGTTGTAGAAAATGTTGAAGAGGCGAAAGAACTTGCAAAAGGAATTGGTTATCCGGTAATAATTAAAGCGTCTGCAGGTGGCGGCGGAAAGGGAATGAGAATAGTTTGGGAGGCGAGCGAATTTCAAAAAGCATTTCAAACTGCACGAACTGAAGCCGAAGCCGCTTTTGCAAATGGCGATGTTTATATTGAAAAATTCATTGAGAATCCACGCCATATAGAAATTCAGGTTATGGGTGACCAGCACGGCACTGTTTATCATTATGGGGAGAGGGATTGCTCTGTACAACGCAGACATCAGAAACTTATTGAGGAATCTCCTTCACCTGCTGTTGATGATGATCTAAGAAATCGCATGGGTGAAGCAGCGGTAAAAGGTGCTAAGTCTGTTAAATATGAAGGTGCCGGCACAATTGAATTTTTACTGGATAAGCACAAGAATTTTTATTTCATGGAAATGAATACAAGAATCCAGGTTGAACATCCTGTAACTGAACTTGTTTACGATGTTGATCTTGTAAGACAACAGATTCTTGTTGCTGCTGGAGAGAAAATAGAAGCAAAACCTAAAAAACCACATGGGCATGCAATCGAATTCAGAATTAATGCTGAGGATCCTGATAATAATTTCAGACCATCACCTGGAAAGATTACCTCTCTTCATTATCCAGGTGGATTCGGTGTGAGAAATGATTCACATATTTACCAGTCTTACTCTATTCCTCCATACTATGATTCTTTGATTGCAAAGCTAATTGTCTGGGGGAAGAATAGAGAACATGCAATTATGCGAGGTAAAAGAGCACTGGGCGAATTTATTATTGAGGGAATCAAAACCACTATACCATTCCATCTGAAAGTTTTGGAAGACAGCAGATTTAAAAGTGGTAATTTTGATACAAGTTTTCTTGAGAAATTTTAATGCTCATATTAGTTAAATAAAATTTAGATAAGAGGGAAAAATGAAAATACCTGATAATGTTAAATACACAAAAGATCACGAGTGGATTCATGTTGATGGAAGTATCGGTACTATTGGAGTAACTGATTATGCACAAGGCGAACTCGGTGATGTTGTGTTCGTTGATATAGATCCCGATTTAAAAGAAATTTCAAAGGGAGATTCATTTGGCACTATTGAAGCGGTAAAGACAGTTGGTGATCTTTTCGCGCCTTTCAGTGGAAAAGTTATTGAAATAAACAAAAAGCTTTCAGATGCTCCTGAGACAGTAAATTCCGATCCTTATGGTGATGGCTGGATGATCAAAGCCGAAATAAGCAATCTTGCGGATCTTAACGAATTGCTTGATGCTAATTCTTATAAAACATTGATTGGTCAATAAACCGGTTGAGTGTTAATAACAAAGTTGTTTTTTATTTTAAAGCCCGTGTTTAGCGGGTTTTTATTTTTAATTAAATATATATTTTTATAACAGATGAAACAGCGAGATTTAATTCTTATAATTGATTTCGGTTCACAATACACTCAATTAATTGCGCGTCGTATAAGAGAATTTAAAGTGTATTCTGAAATTCACTCACACACAATTACTTTTGATGAAGTAATAAATCTTCAACCGAAAGGAATAATTCTTTCCGGTGGACCAATGAGTGTTTATGATGAATCTGCACCTGCGATTGATCCACAAGATATTCAACCTTAAAATTCCGTTTTTAGGATTGTGCTATGGTCTTCAGTTAATCTGTAAAAATTTTGGAGGAACTGTTGAACCTGCAACAAGTCGCGAATACGGGAAATCAATTTTAAGAATTACTGATAATACAGATATACTCCGAGGTGTTGAGGATGCTTCAATTGTCTGGATGAGTCACGGCGATTATCTGACCGATTTGCCAAAGGGATTCAAAGTTGTTGGTGAGTCAGATCATTCTCCAATATGTGCAATTTCAAATCCATCAAAAAGAGTTTATGGCTTGCAATTTCATCCGGAAGTTGTTCATACTGAAGATGGAGAAAAAATCATCAACAACTTCCTCTCTGATATTTGTAAATGTATTGGAGACTGGACTCCACAAAATTTTATTGAAGAAAAACTTGAAAAAATTAAATCGACTATCGGAGATTCAAAAGCAATTTGTGCTCTAAGTGGTGGTGTTGACTCAACGGTTGCAGCTGTGCTTGTGAGAAAGGCAATTGGTGAAAATTTGATTTGCATTCATATTGATAATGGATTGATGCGAAAGAATGAAAGTGAAAAAATTGGGAACTTATTCAATGAAAAACTAAAATTAAATTATTTCCACGTTGATGCTTCTGAGAAATTTCTAAATAATCTTGAAGGAGTTTCTGATCCCGAAAAGAAAAGAAAAATAATTGGCAATACTTTCATCGAAGTCTTTGAAGAGGAAGCGAAGAAAATTAATGATGCTGAATTCCTGGTTCAGGGAACGCTTTATCCGGACGTGATTGAATCAGTTTCTGTAAATGGTGCCTCTGCAACTATTAAAACTCATCACAACGTTGGTGGTCTTCCTGAAAAAATGCACTTAAAATTAGTTGAACCATTTCGTGAGTTATTTAAGGATGAAGTGAGAAGAGTTGGTAAAAGTTTAAATATTCCGAACGAATTTATTAATCGTCATCCATTTCCAGGACCAGGTCTTGCTGTGCGTGTCCTGGGTGAAATAACCAAAGAAAAACTTGATATTTTGCGTGAAGCTGACGATATTTTTATCACTTCCATTAAAGAAGAAGGATTATATAACAGCATCTGGCAGGCTTTTACGGTTTTGCTTCCAGTAAGTACCGTTGGAGTCATGGGAGATGCAAGAACTTATGAATTTGTTCTTGCACTGAGGGCAGTCACATCAGTTGATGGGATGACTGCAGATTGGTACACGTTCGAACACGATTTTCTTTCATCCGTATCAAATAAAATAATAAATAAAGTCAGAGGTGTTAACAGAGTTGTTTATGACATCAGCTCCAAACCACCTGCTACTATCGAATGGGAATAGTAAATTGTTTAAATTCATTTTGAAACAAGAAAAAATATTTATCTGAGGAATGAAAGAACTCCAAATAAATACTAGTTTTATTTTACTATTTATAATTCAAATACTCTTCAGTTTGAATTTTACTTTTTCACAGGGAGTTTCTGAGGAAGAAATTAATAAGAGTTTCGATAGTGCACTGACTCTTTTCAATAACGGTAAATATGAAGAATCATTAGACAATTTCACAAAATTCGTCACCGATTATAAAAACAACTCAAAAACAACCACAGCAGAATTTTTCATAGCTAAAATTCATCTTCAACTCAAACAGCTTAACCAGTTTAAATATTCTGCTGACCAGTTTTTAGAATTATATCCTAGCAGTAATTATGTCGATGAAGTTAGATTACTCCTGACTAAATACTATCTTGAAATTGCTAATTACTATAATGCCTTCAGAGAAATTTTGTTCATCATCGAAAAAACAAACTCATCAATGTATGAACAGAAAGCTAAAAAAATCGGCGAAGGTATAGCTGCTAAATATCTTAATGAAACCCAGCTTCAAAAGTTCTATTCCTCTTTTAACAGTGAAAAAGTAAAGCCATATATTCTCCTTCAACAAGGTAAATGTTTAATACGAAATGGCGATTCCTATAATGCAGAAAATACATTCGAAGAATTAATTAGAAATTACCCTGGATCAAATGAGTACAGTGAAGCTAAAAAATTAGTGAACTATTCATACACTCCAGTATCGGCAAATACAATTATTGGGGTTATGCTTCCGCTAGAAACGAATTCAGCAGGACAATACACCTCGCAACCTGCAATAGAAATTCTGGAAGGGATTAAGTTTGCTGTTGATGAGTTTAATGAGCTTCGAAACAAAAAAGTAGGATTATTAATTCGTGACACAAAAAAAGATATTAATGAAATAAAAAATATCAGAGATGAGTTTGTTTCACTTAATTCACTTGTTGCGATCTTGGGACCTATTTTCAGTAATGAAGTTAGAGCTACACTTCATGAATTTGATGACTATAATATTCCAATAATATCTCCTACTGCAACTGATGATGATCTAACCAGCATTAGCCACAACTTTTTCCAGGCCAATCCTTCCTTTTCCGTCAGAGGAAGATTAATGGCTCAGTATCTCTTTTACTCGGAAAACAGAAGAGATATGTCGGTAATGAACTCTATTGATGGATACTCTCCGATTCTGGCTGCTTCATTTATTAGTGAGTTTGAAGAGTTGGGAGGTAGAGTGGCGAAAAGAGAATCTTATAAAAATGATTATACTGATTTCAGCAGTCCTGTCTCGAAAATTTTTAGTGATTCACTCGTGATACAAGGTATTTATATTCCATTATCAGATAATTCCGTTACACCATTTATCTTTTCAGAATTTATTAAGTATGGAATAAAAATTCCTATATATGGAAATCAGGATTGGTTTACAGCAAAAGGATTTGAAACTGCATCAGAGGTGAGTAATAATCTAACTTTTACATCTGATTATTTTGTTGATTTTAATAGCGAAGTTTTTAAAAATTTCAGTGATCAGTTTGGAACTGCCACAGGAAAAGATGTAAACCGAAATGTTCTTTACGGTTATGATACTGCGAAATACCTCTTAACGGCAATAAGAAACAGTGAGCCGGGCAGAAAAAACCTCGTTGACAAAATGATTTCGGGTATGGTTAGCAGTGGATTGCATAACAACATATCATTCGATGCGAGGAGGATTAATAAATTCCTAAATATAGTCCGTTATAATGCAGATGTATTTGAGCTCGTGGACAAGTTCAGGCTTGGTAAATAGTAATTATGAAAGAAAATAAAAAGTTACACTGTTAAAGAACTTCCTATTGATGATCGTCCCCGCGAAAAACTTTTATTAAGAGGAGCTCAAAATCTTTCGGATGCAGAATTAGTTGCCATTCTTTTGAGAACAGGAAAGAAAGGAAAATCAGTCTTAGAAATCTCCAGAGAGTTGATAAGCAATGAAGGAAACCTGGCAAAGCTTGCAACAAGAACAGTTGACTCACTTCAGAAAGTAAGCGGAATAGGAAAAGATAAAGCAGCGACACTTGAGGCAGCGTTTGAGTTAAGTAGAAGAATATTGTCGCAGGCAAAATGGTTTTCAAATCAAAAAGTAACTTCTCCACAAGAAATTGCTGAAATATTTATACCTATGTTAAGAGATGATACGAAAGAAAAGTTTATTGTTGTATGTCTGAATTCCTCAAATAAAATTATTAAGCATGAAACCATTTCAATAGGAAACCTTAATTCGAGTGTAGTGCATCCCAGAGAAATATTCAAGGTTGCTATTGATTGTTCTTCTGCCAGCATAATATTGATCCACAATCACCCAAGCGGCAACCCTGAGCCGAGCAACGAAGATATACGAATAACCAAGAAAGTAGTGGAATCTGGTAAAATTCTTGATATTCCGGTATTTGACCACCTGATAATAGCCGGAGACACTTTTACCAGCTTTGTTGAAAAGAGGCTTATTTAAAGAAAAAATAAATTCCTATTGAAATTATTAACTCAAATAATTATATATTTGTATTGAATTTTATACTACTTTATCGCTGTCAGTAGTTTGGAAATTTATCTTAATTTTACTCTAATTACAATAAACAATCATTAAAAATCGGAGGTTACATATGAACCTATTAAAAAGTTTCAAAACCCCCTTAATAGCTGCAATATTTTTTGTTAGTATTGCATTGCTTGCGGGATGCGGTTTAAGTGACGCTCAGATAGCTGAACTTAATAATCTGCGTACAGAAGTGAAATCACTTGAAGCAGATGCTAATTCAATGAAAGACACTAAGGCTCAGCTTGAATCTGAAATTCAGACAATTAACAGAAAATTGGCTGAATGTAACAAACAAAAGGAAGAAACTCAGGCAAACCTTCAAAAATTGCCTCAGTAATTATTAACAGGAATTTATTAAAAAAATCAAATGGAGAAAAAAATGAAACTCACAAAATTTTTAGTTTATTTTCTTTCCCTTCTTTTCCTGTTATCTCTTTCTTCCTTTGCACAGGATGAAGAGATGACTGAAGATGAATGGGAAGCTGAAATGACCAGACTTACTGCTAAGAAACAATCTTTAGAGTCTGAAATTTCAACCCTGACAGCTGACATTGAAAACCTTACTACAGTTAGAAATGGTCTTCAGGATCCTGAAGTATGCATTGATGAACTTTATGCACTAGTTGGTGCAACCAGAAATGATGTTGACAACTTCAGAAATGCTGTCAACGAACTTGATGGAAAAATCAAAAGAAAAGAAGGTCCAAAACCTGACAGACAAGCTGATCTTGATGCATTAAAGATGAACAAGATAAGTGCATTACCTGAATTCTTCGATAAAGTTCATAACAAAATGCAGGCAGCTCTTGATGCGTGGATTGATGCTCCACCTGTAATTTCTTACTCTGTTGTAAGAGGCGACTGTCTCTGGAATATTGCTAAGAAAAAAGATCACTATGGAAACGCTTTTGCTTGGCCGGTAATTTATAAAGCCAACAGAGATAAAATTAAGAATCCAGATTTAATTTATCCTGCTCAAGTATTTTCAATTCCACCTCTAACTCAGGATGAAAAAAATAAATACGAAAAGCTAAGATCTAATTACAAACCAGCTCCGGTTCAATAATATTAATTTAGCTTGTTTAACTTAATTTACTTCGAACGAACCCTTGTCCTTTTACAGGATAAGGGTTTTTTCTTTTAAAAGATTTTATGACCGCTGTTGAAAAGAAAATAATAATTGAAAACGTAAATATGCTTGACCTTCTCGGATTTAATGATTCAAATCTGAGGGTCATCGAAGATAGATTTAATACTTCCATAACCGTGAGAGGAGATAATGTAATCCTCAAGGGTGTTAAGGAGGAAGTTGAATTAATTGAGAAAATTCTCAAAGAGATGGCTTATGTTTTAAACACGAGCGGACGGTTAGGCACAAATGATGTAAACACCATCCTTGAACTAACAATGGAAGGCAAGGAAATAGTTGATGATGAAGAGCTTGATACGATTGTTCTCTATACAAAAAAAGATGTAATTAAGGCCAGAACACCTGGGCAAATTAATTATATAAATCTTGCCCGGAAAAATGATATTTGTTTTGCTATCGGTCCTGCCGGTACCGGTAAAACTTATCTTGCAGTCGCCATCGCGGTTTCAGCACTAAAAAAAGGATTAGTTAAAAAAATAATTTTAGCTAGACCAGCTGTAGAAGCAGGAGAAAGTCTCGGATTTCTTCCAGGAGATTTTCGGGAAAAAATAGATCCGTACCTTCGTCCCCTTTATGATGCACTTGATGACATGATACCTTCAGAGAAACTAAAAAGCTATATTGAGAAACGAATAATTGAAATAGTCCCACTGGCTTATATGCGTGGAAGAACTCTGAATAATGCATATGTTATTCTTGATGAAGCTCAGAATGCCACAACTATGCAGATGAAAATGTTTCTTACAAGACTTGGTGGTAATTCAAAATCAATAGTAACCGGTGATATAACACAAATTGATCTTCCTCTAAAACAGGTGAGTGGATTGGTACAGGCGAAGGAAATATTATCTAAAGTAGAAGGAGTTGCGTTTGTTTATTTTGATAAAAGTGATGTGGTGAGACACAAACTTGTTAAAGATATAATCGATGCTTATGAAAAATTTGGTAACAATAGGAACGGAGATTCCTAAATTATTTTTTTACTTTCCTCCCAATAGAAATCCATCTCTTTAAGATTTGAGTCCGATAACTTTTTTCCCAAAGATTTTATTTTTTCTTCAACGTAACTGAATCTTGTTATAAATTTTGAATTTGTTCTTCGTAATGCATTCTCAGGGTTCACATCCAAAAACCTTGCATAATTAACCAGGGCAAAGAATACATCCCCAATTTCATTCTCCAATTCATTATAAAGCTCCTCATCTTCTTTATCACTTAATTGTTGATTCTTGATTTTTTCAATCTCGTGCATTTCTTCGATCTCTTCAATTACTTTTTTCCAAACATCTTCTTTTTTCTCCCAATCGAAGCCTACCTTTGCGGCCTTCTCCTGAAGCCGATGGGCTCTCTGTAATGACGGAAGCATTTCAGGAACACCATCCAGAACAGAATTTCTTCCTTCTTCAAGTTTTATTTCTTCCCAATTCTTTTTTACTTCTTCTGAACCTGAAACTTTTACCTCGCCAAACACGTGTGGGTGTCTTCTGATCAATTTTTCTCGGATTGAATCTATTACATCATCAATTGTAAATTCATTTGACTCTGAAGCAATAATTGTATGGAAGACAACGTGAAGTAGCAAATCACCAAGTTCGTTTTTCAGTTCGTTATAATTCTTTTTTTCAATTGCTTCAACAACTTCGTATGCTTCTTCAATTGTTGCGGCTTTTATTGAATCGTTTGTTTGTTCACGATCCCACGGACATTCCTTCCTCAATCTTTTAACAATCTCGACGAATTCGTTAAATTTGTCATCAGTCATAAAATAAATCCTTTTCTAAGCTTGAATTGAATTATTTGTTAGAGTCGGATTCAAATTTAATCAAAATAAAACTATCTGAATATAAATAGAGGAAATCATGTTTGAAGAAAAAATAAAACAAATGGGCATCACAATTCCCGAAGTTGTTAAACCACTCGCAGCTTATATTCCGGCAATGCAGGTTGGAAATCTTGTTATGACTTCCGGGCAAGTGCCCATTTCTGCAGGCACAGTAAAATATATTGGAAAAGTGGGAAAAGATCTTTCTGAAGAAGAAGGGAAAGAGGCTGCGAAGCTTTGTGCGCTGAACTGTTTGAGTGCAGTAAAAAGTGTAATCGGTAATCTCGATAAAATAAAAAGAGTAGTGAAGTTAACAGTTTTTGTGAGTAGTGCTGAAGGATTTACAGCTCAGCCAAAAGTTGCAAATGGTGCTTCAGAATTTATTGGCGAAATATTTGGTGATGCCGGAAAGCATGTTCGGAGTGCTGTCGGAGTTAGTGAACTTCCTTTAAACTCTGCTGTTGAAATTGAAATGATAGTTGAAATTCAGAACTAGTTATAATTAAAGTTTTAACCAGTTCTTTATAATCTGTTTGCCAAATGGAGTAAGAATTGATTCCGGATGGAACTGTATTCCTTCGAGTGAATAAATTTTGTGACGCACACCCATAATTTCTCCTGATGATGTTTTAGCGGAAATTTCTATTTCATCTGGAATAGTATTTTCTTTTACAATTAATGAGTGATAACGCATAGCATCAAAGTTTTGCGGAATGTTTTGAAAGATTGTTTTATTATCGTGATTAATTTTCGATGTTTTGCCGTGGTAGATATTTTCTGCGTTTGTAATTTCTGCACCAAACAAATAACAGATTGCCTGCATTCCAAGACAAACTCCAAGTATCGGAATTGAATTTCCAAATTCCTTTATTGCTTCCAGAGTTAATCCAGAATTTTCTGGTCTCCCTGGACCGGGTGAAATTAAAATCTTATCCGGCTGATAATCTCTGATAGAAGAAATATTCTTATCATTCCTCAATATCAGCAGCTTGTTTCGGTATTTCCCTAATAATTGAACAATGTTGTAGGTAAATGAGTCAAAATTATCAATAACAAGTATTTTCAAATCAAACCCTGATATATTGAAGCAAATAAGGTTTTTTAATGATTTTCTCGGTCAAATTGTTCCCTTGAAACTAAGAATTAGCAATCGGTATATTTGATTGCACAAAATTAAAGGAAAAAGATTTAATGCAAAGAGAAATGTTGAAGTCTAAAATACACCGTGTGACGGTTACTCAGGCTGAGCTTTATTACGAAGGTAGCATAACGGTGGATAAAGATTTACTTCAAGCAGCGGATATTTTACCTTATGAAAAAGTACAGGTATTGAATTTTAACAACGGTTCACGGCTAGACACTTATGCAATCGAAGGAGAAGCCGGAAGCGGAACAATTTGTCTTAATGGTCCGGCTGCAAGATTTAGTTCTGTTGGTGATGAAATTATCATTGTAAGTTATTTCCACCTTCCGGATGAGGAAGCCAGAAAATATAAACCAAAAGTAGTGTTAGTTGATAAAAAAAATAAAATAACCAGGCTTTTATAGTATATTGTCAATGAGTTCTTTGTTGCTTTTTGTAAGTTATTTATATAAAATTGAACTAAAATTTTGGTGATGATGTGAAAAAAATATTGTTGATATTCGTTTTAATTGCCTCTTCGGGAATTTATGCCCAGTTCAAAGATACAGGGATTGAACAGCCAAGCCCTAAAGAAGGAATCGTAACAGAAAATTCAAATGCTATATTTGGATTTTTGAACTCTGATGATTTCATAATGCGACATTCGTTCAGTCTTAACTATACATCGTTTGCTGGACAAGGTGTTTCATTAACCAGTTATACGAACAGTATGTTTTACAGATTGATGAACAACTTAAACGTGCAGTTGGATGTTTCAGTAATGTATTCACCATACAGCACACTTGGAGATCAGTTCCAGAAAGATATTTCCGGAGTTTATATCAGCAACGCAGCAGTAAATTATTATCCCTGGAAAGATTTCTCAGTTCATTTACAATATAGTGCTATGCCTTATGGTTATGGATTTTATAATCCTTATTATGGTTATGGAAACCCTTTCAGTTTTAGATCAGGGATTAATGGTGCTAATTCCGAATCACCATTTGAAAAAAAGTGAATATGGTTTTAAATCTTAATCATTGAGGGAAAAGAAAATTTCAACCAACAAAAAAGTAGACATTCCGAAAAACCTCATCCTCAACATCTCGATTTTAATCCTGATAATAATTATTACTATTTTAGCCTATACAACTTTTCAAGCTGCTTCACTGAAATTTGGAAATTCTTCGGACGATCTTCTGATCGATAGTACAAAAGCAAGAATACAAGTTGAAGTCCTGAATGGATGTGGAATAACCGGCGTGGCTGATAAACTTACTGACTACCTGAGAATAAATCGTATTGATGTTGTAAACCTCGGAAATTATCGTTCCTTTGAAATTGAAAATAGCATCATCATCAGCAGAAACAATAAAATTATCAATGCAGAAAAGGTAGCTGCACTTGTCGGGTTAGATGAGAATAGCATAATTCAGCAAACAAATTCCGATTACATGTTAGATGTAACATTCATTCTCGGTAAAGATTATAGAAATTTAATTCCATTAAAAAAGAGGCAAAATTGAATTCAACAAAATTAGCTAAGCAGATCTCAGAAATTATTTTTACGAAAAAAGGATTTAATGTCGTCACTATTGATTTAAGAAAACTTGTTACGTTTACTGATTATTTTGTGATATGTTCTGCTGATTCAGATACACAGGTTAAAGCAATCGCCGATGAGGTTGATAAAGCACTTTCTGATGAAGGAATTAAATGCTGGCATAAAGAGGGTCTTAAAGCGTTAAGCTGGATTTTACTGGATTATGTTGATCTGGTTGTTCATATTTTTAAGAAAGATGCAAGAGAGTTTTATAATCTTGAAAAACTTTGGGGAGATGCACCATCTGAAAAAATGAGTGATCCTGCTGAGAAAAAAGCAGCTACAACGAAACAATGAATATCTTTTAATCAGTATAGTTTTTTCCAGTCTTCTTCTTTAATAAGTTTGCATATCAGATTTCTATCATAATTATCCCTGCAATTTGAAAAAATATTTACAAAAACTATTTAAAGAAGCTTCACAGCAATTACCATATCTTGCTGAAATTGAGCTAACATTCGATACTCCTAAAATTGAAACACACGGCGATCTTTCCTCAAACGCTGCGATGATCCTTTCGAAAAAATTAAAACGAAATCCGCGAGAAATCGCCACCGAGATTCTTTCAAATCTTAAAATTGATAGCAAAATTATAAGCAAAACTGAAATTGCCGGGCCGGGATTTATTAACTTTTATTTTTCTCCTTCATTTGTAGCAGAAATTGTTAAAGATATAAATGAACGAGTTGATGATTTCGGTAAATCGAAAAAATATTCTGGCAAAAGAGCAAATGTTGAATTTGTGTCTGCAAATCCAACCGGACCACTGACTGTTGGGCACGGAAGAAATGCCGTTATTGGTGATACAGTTGCAAATCTTCTTGAATGGATTGGATATGAAGTTGACCGTGAATATTATTTCAATGATGCAGGCAGACAAATGCGTGTTCTCGGTGATTCAGTTAGAATTCGGTATTTGAATCTTCTCGGTAATAATCTTGAATTTCCTGAAGATTATTACCAGGGAGAATACATTGTAGATATTGCTAAAAGAATTAAAAATGAATTTGGAGATAGACTTGTCGATGAACCTGCTGAAGGAAAGTTTAAAGAAATTGCTGAAGCAGAAATTTTTGATGATATAAAGAAAAGTTTAGACAGGCTGGGAATTCATCATAAAATCTTTTTCAATGAAAAATCTCTTTATGAGGAAGGAAAGATAGAAAAACTTCTGAGTGATTTTAATAAATCAGGATTAACTTATGAGAAAGACGGAGCGACCTGGCTGAAACTTTCTGAGATGACTGGTGGAGAAGATAAAGTTATTGTAAAATCCACCGGTGAGCCGACATATCGTTTGCCTGATATTGCTTATCACACTATTAAATATGATCGTGGATATGATTTACTGGTTGATCTTTTCGGTTCGGATCACAACGCAACTTATCCGGATGTTCTTGCCGGAATTAAAGCTTTAGGCTACGATGTGAGCAAAGTGAAAGTATTGATTCATCAGTTTGTTACGATTTTGAAAGATGGTGAAGTTGTTAAGATGTCCACGCGAAAAGCTAACTATATTACTTTAGATGAACTGATTGATGAAGTTGGCAGTGATGTTGTTCGATACTTTTTTAATATGCGCTCAATTTCTTCGCATATGAATTTTGATATTGACCTTGCAAAAAAACAAAGTGATGAAAATCCGGTTTTTTATCTGCAATATGCTCACGCAAGAATTTGTTCGATTATCCGAACAGTTGAATCAGAAAATCTGAAACCGGAAATCAGATAATCTGAATTTACTTGTTGAAGAAGAAGAACAGGCATTGCTTAAAAAACTCCACAAGTTTGAAGAAGAAGTTTTATACAGTGCAGAAAATTATGAACCACAAAAAATTTGCACTTATCTGGAAGACCTTGCGGCTGCATTTCATAAGTTCTATACTTTCAGGCGAATACTTGGCAGCGAGAAAAATATTGCTGAGGCACGATTAGCATTAGCTGTAGCAACAAAGACAGTCATTAAAAACGGACTATCTATTCTGGGTGTTTCTGCGCCGGAGAAAATGTAATTGGCATTATTCTGCAACCGCAACCGAACAAGCGTAAACTGAGGTAGCTCCTGCTTTATACAACGCAATTCCACATTCAAGTAGAGTGGCTCCTGTAGTACATACATCATCGACAATAAGAATATTTTTCCCACTTACTTTTTTGGGTTGTCTGACTTTAAATGCGTTTGAAACATTCAAAGCTCTTTCTTTCATTTTAAGTTTTGTTTGAGAATCAGTGTATTTGATTCGTTTAATTGATTTCCCGGAATAGGGAATTTTTAGTGATTTGCTTAATCCTTTGGCGAGATAATCAGATTGGTTGTATCCTCTTTCAGCTTTTTTAAGATGATGAATTGGAACAGGAATGATCAAATCAATTTGCCAGCCCTTCATTTTTATTCCGTCTCCAATAAGCTCACCTAAAAAAACTCCCAACTTGAATTGATTTTTATATTTTAACGCGTGAACTATTTGCTGCAGGGTTTTATCAGTTTCAAAAACATATTTTGAGTAAAACTCTTTTATAACTTTAGTAGAACCAAAATTCTTATTGAATTCATTTTTCAGTCTATCTTCATCAGCAATTAAAATGCTGCTGAGACAGTCGGCACACACAGGTTTTTCTTCAACGGATAATTTTTTATTGCAGCCGGGGCAAATGCGGGGGAGGAAGAAATCAAATATGGATTCTGCTTTAAAGTTCATTCAATAAGGTGAGGATTATTTATTATACAAAAGTATTTACTGTGTATTGATAAATGTCCTAAATATACATACATTCATGCAATCATCCAAACGATTGTAATTTACGCGTTATTACAACATTCCATTTCTTTTACGGATAAACCATTCCATCGAAAATAAAAATATCGCTATCATCAACATCCACGTATCAGACCACAAACTAATTTCTGAAGTAACAATTCTTTCTTTTGATGAATTTATTTTCAAGTCATTCAGGCGTTCCAATAACGGTGAATAATTATCGGAGGAATAAAATTCTCCGCCTGTATTGTTTGCCATTAAATTGAGTAATGAATAATTCATAACAGGATTAATCATTTCGATATCTATTTCACCAATATTAAAGCTGCCGTTATCTTTTCCCAGAATCCGACCGTTAGTTTCTGCTTGCGCTGAAAATTTGAAATCTCCGGTTTCATTTATAACTATTGAGCCTTCATACAATCCCGAACCAACATTTTGCATATCCACTTCAAATTTATTTGTGCCGGAAGAAATATTGATTTTTATCTCTGCATCTGAAATAGGATTTAATGATTCATCCGAAACCTCACCTAAGAAATTCAATTCTTTCACCTTGCGAAAAGTTTTTCTTTGATGTTTTTATTTTTACAAGCTTTTGTTCTTCGCTTGCTCTTAACCATCTTAATGAATTGACTATAAAATTATCAAATACATCAAGTCCTTTTGGTGCGACCTGAAGTTTCCATTTCCAAATATCTTTTGCAAGAACCGCAATCGATCTCTTTCCCGCTGAAATTATTTGAAATAATCAGAGGTGATTTTACGACGGCATTATTAACTTTTATCTGAGCCAGCGTTTTACTCTCTATCCTGGATTTAAAAATTGAACCCGGCTGCAAAACGGGTGGCAAATTGTTCCAGATATCAGCAGGATTTTTATCAGAATATTGTAGTATTGGATTAGAAATTTGCTCTGGAAGTATGAATGGCTGCACTTCCCTGAACCCTGCTAAACCTTGGGAAAAAGTAAATGGAAGATCGTTACTCAGCCTGGCTAATTTGTTTAAACTCACGCCTGCTGATAAAGTTATAAAGTAAGGTGTTTTACTATCTTTAATTTTTGAAAAGACACGATTTAAAAGTTCTTCGGGAGTTTGATCTGATGGAAAACCAATTAGAAAAAATACATCAGCACTGTCGAGCTTTTGATAGTTAAGTTTATCTAAAAATTTGTCCCCTGATATCTGCACGATTGAATAAACTTCAATATTCTCGTCTCTTGAGAGTGCATTTTTTATAAATGTTAAATCAGAAGACGGAGATGATGCAAGTAAAATAACTTTTATTTTATTTGAGAATACATTCACATAAAATACCTGTTTATTATTTGCAGTTGTAAACTCATCCTTTAAACTTGATAATTCAATGCTCAATTTTTTTTCACCCTGGCTTTGAGCTTTGTAATCAAAAGATATATTCTGAATTCCAGCATTGCTAAGGATTACTGTTTGTTCAGAAACAAATTTATTGTCTTCAAATAAAGTCGCTGTGACTGATTCACCAGCAAATCTATTATTAGAAATGGTTGCAATAATATTTGTAGGAGTTTCAGCATAAATAAAATCATTGTGCAAAACTTTTTTTAACTCAACATCTTTCCTCTGTGTTGTATCTCCAATCCCGATCGTAAATACCGGAATGCCAAGATTAACTGCATCATAATAAGGATTGGCACCAGAAGTAATCACACCATCAGTAATCAAAGTAACTGAAGCAATATTTTTATCAGAGTTCTTCACATAATTAAATACTTCCTGCAGATCTGTTGCTCCGTCAGAGAAATTCACATTATCAAGACTATCAACACTAATATCTCTAACTGAATTTCCAAATTCATAAAAAGATAAATTGTCTGCTGAAGCACTAGCTGAAAGATCATTCAATATATCTTTAATCTTCAATGCACGTTCAGTTCCATCATCAATCTTTATTGATCTGGAATTATCAATGAATACTAAGTTATTTGGTTCGAGTATCAACTTGCGGCTGAGATTTAAAATTGGCTCAAATAGAATTAAACATAAAACTATTAAAGCCAGAACTCTGAGAGATGTTAATAAAAATTTTTTATACTTTTCTATTTGAGGAATTGTGTAACGGTAAACGTAGTAGGAGTAAGCGGCAATTAGCAGCAGAGCTAATAATAAATAAACACCAGAGTAAGCCAACGATATATTAATATCTTCGTATCCAAACATTAAAAAGTCAACTCTCCCTTAAATACTGTTACTGCTTTACCTGCAATTTGTAATTCATTTTTTGAAGGAGAGAAAGCAACATTTACTCTTCCTTTCCTTTCAAGTCCATCTCCTTGCTCAAAAGTGTAAGATTTTCCTTCAGTGCTCTCTTCGATCAAGCCCAAATGTCTTAAGACGAGCAATAAAGGTCCATTTGCTGAGCCAGTTACCGGATCTTCATCAATACCGTAAAATGGTGCAAAGAACCTCAGATGAGCATGATTTTCTTTTTCTATTGTTTCAGTTGTAAACAAAGTAAAAGCATCGTATCCCTTTCGTGAGGATGATAAATCCATAAGTGCTTTGTAATCCGGTTTCAAATTCATTAGCTCACTCAAAGATGAAATATGAATGTAAAGATAACCACCATCATCCAGAATAAAAGGGAATTTTTCAGGATTGATTTCTTTACTCACCATTGAGTGCTTTAATAATTTCTTCTTTATTCCCTTCAAATATTTTTAATTCAGGAACCGGAAGACCGAGTGAGTGAATTCCGTTTTTCGTACTTCCTTTTAAAATGCCGGAAAGTGTGTTAAAAGTGAAGGAAGAATTATCCTGAATGATTCCCATCTGTTTTAAGTAATGAATTGAAGCTATGGTTGCATGACCGCATAACTTTACTTCAACTGTCGGAGTAAACCATTGTAAATTAAAATCTGTTTCGCTGGATTTTGAGATGAAAGCAGTTTCGGAAACGTTAAACTCTCTTGCAATCAATTGCATTTCTTCTTTTGTTAGTTCATCCGAATAAACTACACCTGCGGAATTTCCTTGAAATGGTTCATCAGTAAATGCATCTATCTGGCAAACATCAATGAGTTTTTTCATCGAATAACTTCTCTATGTTCCAGCTCTTCATTTTTTTAAAAGTTTCATAATCTGTAAGATCAAAATGAATTGGAGTAACTGAAACAAATTTATTTTTTATTGCAAGCTGATCGCTTTGTTTTTCATTTTCAACTTCTACTAATTTTCCTGTCAGCCAGTAATAATCTTTACCAAATGGGTCAGTTCGTTTTTCGTAAATATCATCCCATTTTGCTTTGCTCTGCTCCGTAACAAGTATACCAGCAATCTCTTCCTCAGGAAAGTTGGGAACGTTTACATTTAGAAGTGTTCCATTTGGAAGTTCGTGTTCTTTAACTTTTAGTGCTAACATCTTGGCAATCTTTCCAGCGTATCTGAAATCTTTTGCATCGTGACTTGTTATAGAAATAGCAATTGCGGGAACATCCATAATTGAAGCTTCTCTTGCAGCAGAAACTGTCCCGGAATAAATAATATTTATGGCAGTGTTTGAGCCGTGGTTAATTCCTGAAATAACCAGGTCCGGAGATTCACCCATAATGTTTCTGATTCCCATTTTAACGCAATCAGCCGGTGTTCCTTCAACTGCGTATCCGAAGAAATTTCCATTCTTAAAGTATTTGGTGACCCTTAGAGGATATTTCATTGTTATTCCGTGTCCGACTGCACTCTGCTCCTCACTTGGAGCAACAACTATTACTTCTGCGATCTCTTTTAATGCATCAACTAATGCTGCATATGCCAGACGAATAGATTCCATCATCATTAGTTACTAAGATTTTCAATATATTTGTCCTGATTGATGTTTAAAATATAACTGTGCGAATATACCATTAAAGCGTTATACTCTCAATTTAACTTTTATTGCATTCACAAATTTATGCTCATCCTCAAACCATTTATTTTCAAACAATATCCGGAAATAGTCTGTGGCTTTAGTACTAAGGTAGGTCCGAATGCAAATCCACCATATTATTTTAATCTTTCATATAGTGTTGGCGATAAAAAAGAAATTGTTGATATCAGCAGGGAACTATTTTTTAATGAGCTTGGCTTGAATGAAAATATGGTCAGCTATCAAAAACAAGTTCACGAAGATTCTATACAAGAAGTGAATACTTTTGGAAATTGTGGTGAAAGTGATGCTCTTATTACTACTTCTAAAAATCTTGGATTAGCAATCAGCAGTGCTGACTGTCCGGCAATTTTTATTTATGATCCGATAAAAAAAATAATAGCTGCTGTTCATTCCGGTTGGAGAGGCACTGAGAAAAAGATCGTTCAGAAAACAATCATTAAATTAAATGATGAATTCAATTCCAACCCACAAGATTTGATTTGCTACATTGGACCTTCAATATCACAAAAAAATTATGAAGTCGGAGAGGAAGTTGCAAATAAATTTGATGATGAATTCATTCTGAAAAAGGAAAACAAATTTCATCTTGATGTTGCCGGAGCTAATTATAAAATGATGATTGATGAGGGAGTTAAAAAAGTAAATATTCAGGTTTCGAAGTTATGTTCATTTGAATATGAAAGTCTTCTACATTCATACAGGCGTGATGGACAGAAATCCGGCAGAGCACTTGGAGTAATTGCAATGAAGGACAAATAATGAGCAAGTTGGCTGTTAAAATATTTTTAGCGTATTTAATACTTTGTTTAATCTGGGGATCAACGTGGATTGCAATTCGCTTCGGGCTTGAATCATTAACACCAATGTTTTCTGCAGGTGTAAGATTTTGTCTGGCTTCGATTATAATATTTGCTTTGATGAGAATAAAAAATATTTCGCTTCAAACAGATAAAGTATCAATAAGATTATACCTTCTTATGGGTTTCTTTTCATTTGTAATCCCATTTGGATTAGTTTATTGGGCGCAGCAATTTGTTCCTTCTGGAATGGCAGCAGTTCTTTTTGCGGTTTATCCATTCTGGGTAGTTATTTTTTCTTATATAAGAATGCCATCAGAGTTTATCGGTTTTTATAAAATTTTTGGAACGATACTCGGATTTACTGGAATAGTAGTAATTTTTTCAGATTCATTTGCCGGAGATATTACAAATTATTTAATAGGAATGTTTGCAGTTGTACTGAGTGGAACAATGCAGGCATGGATTGCTATTTCAATTAAAAAATTTGGAAATCATTTGAATTCTCTTTCAATGAATTTTATTCCGATGGTAATTGCAGGTATATCTATGCTTGTGATTGCTTTTCTTGTAGAAGATCTTACTACAATTCGCATAGATGAAAATGCTGTTCTTTCAATCCTCTATCTTGCGTTTTTCGGAAGTGTTATTACTTTTACAACATTTTACTGGTTAATAAAACGAATCAACCTGGTTATACTTTCTTTGATAGCTTTTATTACTCCGATTGTTGCTCTTATTCTTGGTTATTTTATTTACAGTGAAGTCCTTTCTACGAGGCATTTTGTAGGCGCTGCAATGGTGCTGACCGGTGTATTGTGGGCAAATCTTGGTAATCTACTAAAACTACGAAAAGGCTCAATAATAAAGACAGAAACTAAATAAAGGTTGAATTGGGAATCGTCAAAATTTATTTGGTAACATTTATTTAATTTTAGCCCGGATAAAATTTCATTTAGGAAATGATTAATATAATCAGAATAAAAAACGCAACATTCTACGGCTACCACGGTGTAAGCAACGAAGAACAATATGTCGGTGGCAAATTTGAAGCTGATATTGATATACATACAGATTTTTCTGAAGCAGCTACTACTGATGATTTAACAAAGACGGTCGATTATTATCAGGTATATGCTTTTCTCAATCAATTTACTGTTAAACGAAAATATTATCTGATCGAATCGTTGGCAATTGAAATCGCAACAGAGTTGTTAAAAAAATTTGATAGAATAATAAAAGTTGCAGTTAGAGTTCGAAAAAATAATCCTCCTCTCGGTGGAGTAGTTGATTGTGTTGAAGCAGAGGTTATAAAGGAAAGAAAAAAAATAAACAATTAACCCGGAAAATAAAATCAGCAATACTGCCTACATAGGAATTGGTTCAAACGTTGGTGTTCAGATCAATAATATTGATTATGCCGTTGAACTGATCGATCAAAATACTTATTGCGAAGTTGAAGCCGCATCTTCTATTTATGAATCGTCTCCTTATGGTGAAGTTGAGCAGAGTGAGTTTTTCAATGCGGTTATAAAATTAAAAACTTATTTAGAGCCGAAAGATCTTTTTCACTTTTTGAAATCGGTTGAAATGCAAGTTGGAAGAAAAGTTACTTCAAAATGGGGTCCAAGAGAAATTGACCTCGATATTTTATTTTTTAACGATTTGATTTATTCAGATGATGAAATTACAATCCCTCACAAAGATTTGCTTAACAGGGATTTTGTTTTAGTCCCTTTGATTGAAATAGAGCCGGAATTATTTCACCCACAATTGAAAAAAAAGATATCTGAAATTAGTATTTTTAAATATGAGTCTGATCATTCTTTCGCTCAAATGAAAAAATCTAATATTATCAGGAAAATTCCTCATAGGGTTCTGATAAAATGAACGACATACCAGAAGTAAAAAACGAATTAGGCTACATCGCGATTGAAGGCGTAATTGGCGCAGGTAAATCTAGCCTTGCTAAGCGGATCGGTGAACGCCTGAATGCTAAGCTGATTATGGAGCAGTTTGACAATAATCCTTTCCTTGAAAAATTTTATGTCGACCGGAAACGACTAGCATTCCAAACCCAGATGTTCTTCCTAATCAATAGATTCAAGCAACAGCAGGAGCTTCATCAGGAAGATCTTTTTTCAGAGCATCTTGTTTGCGATTATATTTTTGAGAAAGATAGGATTTTTGCCTATTTGAACCTCAGTAAAGATGAGTTAAATCTTTATGAAAGCATTTACCCTTTGCTTGCCCGTGCATTGCGAAAACCAGACCTGGTTATTTTTCTTCAATCAAGCACTGACAGATTGATGTTTAATATCAAAAAGAGAAGCAGGAAAATTGAAAGAGCAATCACAAAAAGCTATCTTGAAGAATTAAGTGAAGCTTACAATCATTATTTCTTCAGGTATAATTCAACTCCTCTTTTAATTGTTAATTCGTCAGACATTGATTTTGTAAACAGTGATAAAGATTTCGATGAACTCTTCAAGCAGGTTTTCAGAGAGGACAGAGGTTTTACTGAATATTTTAATCCTGAAATTAGGAGAATACTCTGATGAGACTAATTCTTTACGCAGTAATTGCAATACTTGTATTTTTTGCATACAGATTTATTAAATTATTGTATAATTTTAAATCGGCATCAAAACCAAATATTGATGATCTAAAGGAAAGAGCAGAACATCTGAAGAATAAATATAAAAATGTTGAAGAAGCCGACTTTCGTGACATCACATCTTCAGAAAATGAAAGCGATTCATCAAGCAAATAATGGCAAAGAATAATATATCATCAAAAATAGTTTATTCATTTTTCAAAATATTCTTCTCCATTTCAGAAAACCCTTCCAGGGAAATACCCCCCCCAAAAAAAATTTTAATAGTCAGGCAACACAACCAACTTGGTGATCTTCTTGCGGGTGTTTCTTTGTTCAGAGCACTAAAAGAAACTTTTCCTGATAGTAATTTATCACTGGTTGTTAGTCCGTTTAATTATCCCGGGATGGTTAAAAATAAATTTCTTGACAGAGTTTATGTTTTCGATAAAAAGAAATTATTTAACCCGGTGTATTTCCTTCGCACAATAAAATTTCTCAGGGAAGAATACGATCTGGTAATTGTTCCTGTTGTCGTTTCGATTTCTTTTACAAGTAACTTTCTTGCGCGATTATCTAACTCAAAAATCCGCATCGGTGCAAATTCATTGAATGGTAAGCCAAACCTAAGTTCGTTTTTCTTTGATAGAAGAGTTGATCTTGATTGGCGTAGTCATCCAGATTCAAATGTTTCGGAAAGAAGTTTGGATATTGTAAGACCATTCGGAATAAACACAAATAATTACAAATCCGAGATTACGTTTACTGAAGATGATACAGTTGCTGCAAAAGAATTTATTGAAAAATTTATAAATAATAACAACAAGATGTTAATAGGACTTCATGTTGGAGCAGGTAAGCCGCATAACCGATGGTCACTCGAAAAATATGCTTTACTTATAAAAAAAATAGAAAGCAATTATCCAGCAATATTTTATCTCACAGGTGGTTGGGCTGAAAAAGAGGAGTTGAATTATCTTATAGAAAATGTTGATATTAACTTCGGTAAGTTTATTAATAAACCTATTCCACAGGTTGCAGCTTTAATATCTATGTCTGATCTTTTTATTTCAAATGATACGGGAATTATGCACGTAGCTGGCACCACTGATACACCGCAAATTAGTATTTTTGGTCCAACAAATCCATTTAACTGGGCACCGATTGGAATGAATAAATATTTTATACGTAAATCTGAACTGATTGATGATGTTTCAGTGGAAGATGTTTATCATCTGTGTGAATTAATCCTGAGTAAAAAGGAGATTGAAAAATGAACAAATGTATTGCCGCTGTAGATATGGGTACAAACTCATTTCACCTGATAATTGTTCAGGTAAAAAGCGATGGTTCATTTAAAATTATTGACCGCGAAAGGGAAGTGATACGATTAGGTTCGCACAAAGGAAAAGAATTTACGTGGATATCTGAGGGAGAAATGGAAAAAGCTGTTGATGTATTGAAAGATTTTGGAAAGATAGCCCAATTCTACAAAGCTGATGTAAGAGCAATCGCAACCAGTGCAATACAGAGAAGCAAAAAATAAGAGTGAATTCATTGATCGTGTAAATGAAGAAACAGGTATAATAGTAGAAGCAGTGGATGGTAAAACCGAAGCTGAATTAATTTATCTTGGTGTTCAGAATGCACTTGATGTAGAAGAAAAAAGAATTCTTTGTGTAGATATTGGCGGCGGCAGTACTGAATTTCTTCTTGGAGAAAATGGTATTTCAGAATTTGCAGAAAGCATTAAAATTGGTGCAGTCAGGCTAAGTAAAATGTTTTTCCCTGATTATCATCTTACTGAATCCGGAATTGACATATGCAGGCATTATATAAAAGATAAACTGGATACTAATACAAATCTTCACCCGAATCATAGCTTTGAAATGGCAATTGGAAGCTCAGGAACAATTGTTGCAACTGCTTCGATCATTAGTTTCCGCCGTAACGGTAAATTTAAAAAATCGATGAATGGTTTTAGCTTTACTGCAAATGAACTTTTTGACCTGACTGCTGATGTTCTCAAATGTAAATCACCTGTCGACCGACTATTCATTGAAGGAATGGAAATTAAGAGAGCGGATATAATTCCTGCCGGATTGTTAATTCTTAGTGAGATCTTTAACACTTTTAAACTAGATGAAATAACTGTTTCTGAGAATGCTTTAAGGGAAGGGATTATTATTGATACGATAATGAAAACGAAAGAATTCCAATCATTTCTGGTTTAACATTTTATTGATTTTCTTACTATTCATTTACCTTTAATTAGAGCACACCCCTTGCTATATTTGAATACCAATTAATCTTATCGTATGGATCATATAAGAAATTTCTGCATAATTGCGCATATAGACCACGGTAAATCCACGATTGCTGACAGGCTTCTGGAGAAGACCGGTGCCGTTACCGTTCGTGAAGCGAAGGCTCAGGTACTCGACGATATGGATCTGGAGAGAGAAAGGGGAATTACCATAAAATCCCACGCTATCCAGATGCACTATAAGGCTAAAGACAACCAAAAATATATCCTCAATCTGATTGACACTCCCGGTCATGTTGATTTTAGCTACGAAGTTTCTCGATCACTTGCTGCTTGTGAAGGTGCTTTACTTATTGTGGATGCTGCACAAGGTGTCGAAGCTCAGACAATCAGTAATTTGTATCTAGCTCTCGACGCAGGACTAGAAATAATTCCCGTCCTCAACAAAATTGATTTACCGAGTGCAGAAGTTGAGAGAATTTCTCACCAGGTAATTGATTTGATTGGCTGCAAAGAAGAAGATATCCTCAAGGTAAGTGCAAAAGCCAACATCGGCATTGATGAACTTCTTGAGGAAATAGTTAAAAGAATTCCCCCACCAAAAGGTGATCCGAATGCACCGCTTCAGGCATTAGTTTTTGATTCGGTATTTGATGCCTACCGTGGTGCTGTTGCTTATGTGAGAGTGTTTAATGGAACTCTTCGTACAAATGATAAAATAAAATTCTTTGTGACCGATAAAATTATGGAAGCTGAAGAAATTGGTGTTCTTGGATTAAAAAAGGTAAAGGTTGACGAACTCTCTGCAGGAAATGTTGGTTATTTGATTTCGGGAATTAAAGATGTCAGGTACACCAAAGTTGGTGATACAGTAACTTATGCAAAGAACGGCGCTGAGAAACCTCTTCCGGGTTATAAAGAAGTAAAGCCAATGGTTTATAGCGGATTGTATCCTACTGATTCGGATGATTATGAAGGCTTACGCGATGCACTTGAAAAATTCAGACTGAATGATTCAGCACTTGTTTATCAGCCTGAAACATCAGCTGCACTTGGATTTGGTTTCAGATGCGGATTTCTTGGACTTCTTCATATGGAAATTGTTCAGGAAAGATTGCAAAGGGAATACGATCAAACAATTATTACTACTCTTCCAAATGTTGAGTATTATGTTTATAATAAAAGAGGAGAAAAATTAGTTGTAGATAATCCTGCAGAGATGCCTCCTATCGGTGAGATTGATAGAATAGAGGAACCATATATAAAAGCACAAATAGTTACACCAAGTGAGTATGTTGGAAATATTATGAAACTATCGATGGATAAAAGAGGTTCATATAAAAACACAACTTATTTGGATCCAACAAGAGCCGACCTTCAATTTGAATTTCCACTTTCAGAAATAATTTTCGATTTTTACGATAAGTTAAAATCAACTTCTCGCGGATATGCGTCGTTTGATTATGAATATATTGGTTATTTGGAGGCAAATCTTGTGAAGCTGGATATATTATTGAATAGTGAACCAGTGGATGCTCTTTCAATGATTGTTCATCGTGATAAAGCATACGATTGGGGAAGAAAAGTCTGCACTAAGCTAAAAGATTTAATCCCTCGTCAAATGTTTGAAGTTTCGATTCAGGCAGCAATTGGTACAAAAGTAATTTCTAAGTCGGTTGTAAAGGCGTTGAGGAAAAATGTTACAGCAAAATGCTACGGCGGTGATATAACAAGAAAAAGAAAATTACTCGAAAAACAAAAAGAAGGCAAAAAAAGAATGAAGCAAGTTGGTAATGTGGAAATACCGCAGGAAGCATTTTTAGCAGTACTTCAAATAGAGGAATAATGTTATGGGGAATTTTTCAAATAAGCTATCAAAGTATTTAAAGATACTTTTTTATGTCGTCATCATTGCACTTATTGTTAAAGCATTTGCCATCGATGCTTTCCGGATCCCAAGCACATCTATGGAGAATACTCTTCAACCCGGAGATTTTATTTTAGCAAATAAGTTTGCATACAATATCGATACCCCACGGGAGATACCGCTACTTAATCTACCAATACCGTATCACAAATTTTTTAAGGTTGGCAAACCCGAGATAAATGACATAATAATTTTTGAATTTCCTCAAGGTTTTGAGAATGATTCGTTAAGAGGAGGCTCTAAATATGTTAAAAGACTAATTGCTGGTCCTCACGATACTCTTAAAATAACAGATGGTAAAATTTATGTTAATGGCAAATCAATTATTCTGCCTTCAACATTCAGAACCCCAAAATTATTGAACGATGATGAATCGGCTCAGAATGAAACCATTTATCCTCCCGGCGCAAAATGGAATCGAATTAGTTACGGACCCATCATTATTCCTGGAAAGGGGGATACAATCAAAATAACACCTGTGAATTTTGAAAAGTGGCAGTCCGTTATAGTTATGGATCACGGTGAACGTTCATTGCTTTCGGAAGGAACGCTTGTAACATTGGATGGTAGAGCAATCTTTGAATATGTTCTTACTCAAGATCACTATTTTGTTATTGGAGATAATTTTGATGTAAGTATGGATAGCCGTCATTTTGGTTTTATCACAGATAATATGATAATTGGAAAGGCAATGTTTATTTATTGGTCTTACAACGCCGAAAATGTTGCACCTGGTCCGCTTGGATTTCTTTCTGCTATAAGAGCAAACAGAATTTTTAAGGGATTTAACTAGTCTAACAACAAACTAAATTTCTAATGAAGAAATTTATCTTTCTTATCTTTTTAGGATTTGCGTCCACAGTTTTTTCTCAGTCAAAATATTTTATTTACTTTGCTGACAAAGGATTGAGTTCTTCAGAAACTCTGGAAAAGAATAGTAGCGTTTATAATTCAGCATTATCATTGCTTTCTGAAAAAAGTATCCAAAGAAGAATTAAAAATATGGGGGAAGATAGCTTTATTACTTATGACGATTTACCTCTTGATTCAAATTATGTTTTGAATATTGAAGAATTGGGAATTAAAATCGAGAATAAACTTCGTTGGTTCAATGCTGTAACTGCCTATTTAACTGAGGAAGAAAAAATTAATGTAGCCAACCTTTCTTTTGTTGATGGAATTGAACCAGTGAGAAGGTTTGTGTTTAAATCTCCCGATTTGGAAACTCCATTACAATATTTTAAACAATCATCTGTTTTATTTGACTACGATTACGGACCATCTTTTAGTCAACTTCAGCTTTCAGATATTCCTGCTGTTCATTCAAAAGGAATCACTGGTGAAGGGGTGCTGCTCGGTATTTTAGATACTGGTTTCAATTGGAAAAATCACGAATCACTGAAAGATGCAACTGTTGTAAATGAATATGATTTTGTGTTCAAGGATACCTCAACAGCAAATGATTCCCTCGATCATCCAAATCAACATAATCACGGAACGCTTGTCTTTTCAATTGTCGGAGGATTCAAAGAAGGTTCATTGATCGGTTCATCTTTTGGTTCAGATTTCATTCTTGCAAAAACAGAAGATATCAGAACTGAAAAACACATTGAGGAAGATAATTACGCTGCTGCACTTGAATGGATGGAAAGTTATGGTGTTGATATTACAAGCAGTTCATTAGGTTACAGCACTTTCGATTCACCTGAATTTTCTTACAATTATTCAGATATGGATGGTAAAACAACCATCGTTACAAGAGCAGCGGAACTGGCTTTTAGAAGGGGAGTGATTACAATTACTTCTGCAGGCAACGAAGGTGATAATTCCTGGAGATACATACTAGCACCAGCTGATGGAAAAAATATTATTGCAGTAGGGGCAGTTAACAATGAAAATCTGGTTGCTGATTTTAGCAGTCGGGGACCAACATATGATGGTAGAATTAAACCTGAAGTTGTTTCTCAGGGAGTAAGTGTGTATTGTGCAAATGCTGGTGACTTTTCGGGTTATATTGTATCAAGCGGGACTTCGGTAGCGGCTCCAATTGCAAGTGGTATTGCCTCACTACTTTTATCAGCATATCCCCATCTAAAAAACACACAGGTAAGAAGTATTTTCTTTGAATCCGCTGATAATAATTTATCACCAGATAATGAAAGAGGTTATGGTTTAGTTTCCGCAGTAAAAGCAATTGAGTTTCCAAATCTTAAAGCATCAGATGGAACTTATATTCTTAACAAGATATATATCAATCATGAAAATATCTTTCCTCAGACCGTTTTTATCTATTACACCACAAATGGAATCGACTTTACTGAACAACTGATGGAATACGATGGGAATCTCAGCTATACATTAAAACTTCCGTACTTTTTTAACGATGACCTCATTGAGTTTTATTTTATGTACGATGATAACACAGGAGCTACATATAGAGATCCGGTTAGCAGCAATTATAAGTTTTATTATGGTTCACTTGATATTAGCCTTAATTTGAACACAAAAAAAACATATTCAGATTACGCCATTAGTGACCCTTATCCTAATCCATTTTATCCGGCTTTAAATACATTCACTTCTATTCTAATAAAATCGTCTGGCAACGAAAATCTTACTATTCGAATTTATGATCCGCTTGGTCAGCAGGTTGGTTATTATAGCACGGTTACTAATGATAATGAAAACAGGTTTGATTGGTATGGAAAAAACAGTAGTGGCATTTCACTTTCCAGCGGTGTTTATTATTTAATTATTGATTTGAATGGAAAAACCTTCAGTAGAAATTTGGTATTACTGAGATAATTTATTTCTCAGAAGAATCAAAGCCTTCATCTTTTTGCGACCATAATTAATGCTTTTTAGCATTTAATTGAACAGTTTGAGTAGTTTTAAACGGATTTTTCTTAACTTTCTAATAACTCCTTCACTATTATTTTGAAACGGTATGAATAAAATTTTATTATCAAACCAGCTGGAATACATATCCTCATTTAGAAAAAAAACTGATAGTCTAATTGAAGAAATGGAAATATACGCCAGAGAACATAATGTCCCTATTCTTTCCTGGCAATCTGCAGAATTCTTAGAGCAATTAATTCTTATAAAAAATCCAAGAAGAGTTCTTGAACTGGGAACAGCAATTGCTTATTCTTCTATAAGAATTGCTCGTAATCTGAAAGGTAAATCTGTTATTCACACTATTGAGAAAAGTACAGATAATATTTCAGTAGCTAAGGATTTTATCGTAAAGTCGGGACTTGGTGCTAAAATTAAAATACTTGAGGGAGACGCAGTAAATGTTATGCCTCAACTGAAAAAGAAATATGATCTGATATTTCTTGATGCTGATAAGGAAGATTACAAAAGACTTTTTGATTATTCTCTTGTGCTTCTTAGAAAGGGAGGTCTTCTGGTCGTTGATAATTTATTATGGCAAGGTTATGCTGCTTCAACGCGAGTGCCCACGCAGTATAAAGAATCAACAAATCATATTCGCGAATTCAATTCATTGTTTATGAATCAGCCAAACCTCAAAACATCAATTTTACCAATCGGTGATGGTATTGGATTAGGCGTTAAAGTTTAGAAGAATGTTTTCGATGACAATGAATCTATCCGATAATTATTTTTTGACGAAAGTCGAAGCGTATACTTCTAATCCTCTTCAAAGGAAAGATGACCTCAAGAAAATAATTGATGTATCTATTTCTAATGGAAAAGAAGAAGAATTTGAAAAATTAACTTTCACTGCTAAATACATTTGCGGAATGATGAGGGTTTTGAAGCACGCACCAGGAATACCGGAAGTAAACAGTATAGATAATGTGAAAAATGACCTGAACGAAAATATGAAGAAGGGAATTGAACAGTTAAAAGAAATAATTTCTTTCAGTGATGACAGCAAACGGGAATATTTTGACAGGACATATTTTACTCTCACTCCACAAAATTTTGCAAATCTTTCGCAGTTATTTTCTGATTTAGAATCTGTGAAAAAATATATCAACCACTTGAAACGATTATCCTGAAACTGCCTTTAGGGTTTCTTCAACCATTTTTCGAGAGCCTCTAATAAATGCTGCATAGCTATAATCAGAGGTTCATGTTGTGCAACATTAATATCCTGAAGTATTTCATCATGAATATGCACATATGCTTTGTTGAGCTGGTTAACAAGTTGTCTGCCTCTCCTCGAAAGCATAACTCTCATATTTCTTCTATCCTCAGCATCAATTTCTCTGACTATATATTCTTTCTCTACTAAACCATCAATAATTCTTGTTAATCGGCTTGGGCTAAGATTCATTCGTTCAGCAATTTTTTTATTGTTAACGCTTTCATCAGTTCCAAACAATCTCAGGCATCTGAATTCTGCCTGTGTAAGATTATGAATTGTAGCTAAGCGAACTTCTTTTTCCTGGCAGTTTGCCAGTAGGCTGAAAGTTAAATTGGCAAGGCGTTCTGCTGTTTTTTGACTTCCCATTGCGTCCCCGAATTTTGTGAAAATGTAAATATTGTCTCACGCAAATATCAGTAATAACGATATTTGAATCAAGTAATATCAACAGTTTTTTTGAACAATAATTCGTAATCGAAGAGAGATTTCATTTATAAACAGTTTCATTATGAATTGTAATAGTAATTTTATTCTTCCCCAGGTCTGATATTTTCTTCGAAATTAACTCTATTTCACTTGTTTTCAGAAGACAGGTCATTTTTATGGAATCGTCGTATTCAGAATCTTCAACCATTGATTTGTGATTTGACAGAATTCTGTGGATAGAACTAGTGTGATCATATTTTGCGGATATTGTAGCTTTTTGGAATAATTGTTTTGTGAAGATTTTTGAATCAGTAATTACCTGATGAGCAGATTGATAGTATGCCTTTCCGAGTGGTCCCACTCCAAGCTTTATTCCTCCAAATATTCTTGAAACAATAATAAGCTGATTACTCAGGTTAAAATGTTCAATTGCGTTTTTGATTCGTATTCCAGCAGTTCCATTCGGTTCACCTGCATCTGAATAACGAAATGTGCCATCGGCTAATTTGAAGGAGTAACAATGATGTGATGCATCATAGAATTTCTTTTTAGCTTTTATGAGATATTCTTTTGCTTCACTTTCAGAAAATACCGGGTAAACCTGTGCAATAAAGCTGGATTTATTTATAACGGTAGTTACTTCATTTATCTCATCTATCGTTCTTATTTCATCAGGTAAATTCATCACAGAAAAGTAGTAAAGTGCAAAGCGTTTTAAATTGATTATCAAACCATCAATGGCTAATATAGCTATTTAGAATTTTAATTACCTTTCCTTGGAAAAAGAATTTATAACAATCAAAGGCGCACGCGAGCACAATCTCAAAAATATTGATCTTGAGATTCCGCGTGATACTTTTACCGTGATTACAGGACTTTCGGGTTCCGGTAAATCTTCTCTAGCATTCGATACAATTTATGCTGAAGGTCAGCGAAGATATATCGAATCACTATCTGCTTATGCCCGCCAGTTTCTGGATATGCTCGAAAAACCAGATGTTGATCTAATAGAAGGGCTGAGTCCTGCAATTTCCATTGAACAGAAATCGACAACTGGTAATCCACGCTCGACAGTTGGAACTGTTACAGAAATTTATGATTATCTCCGACTTTTATTTGCAAGAGTCGGAATTCCTCATTGCTACAATTGCGGTAAGCCCGTAAAAAAACAAACATCTTCGCAGATTATTGATTCAATAATTTCAACTTTTAAGAGTAAAAAGATCTCTGTTCTCTCTCCATTGATCAGAGGCAGAAAAGGACACTACAAAGAGTTATTTGAAGAAGTTCTTTCAGATGGATTTTTGCGTGTAAGAGTTGATGGAGAGGTTATCGAAATTACAAAAGGATTTCGGGTTGACCGTTATAAAATTCATAACATTGAAATAGTAGTTGATCGGTTTACAGTAAACGAATCAGCTCGGTCAAGAATTACAGAATCCGTTGAAGTTGCTCTGAATTATGGTGAAGGAAGTATAATCGTTAACGATGGAAAAGAAGATCACATCTTCAGCAGGCAGCTTGCATGTCTGGATTGTGGAATCAGTTACAGTGAACTTGCACCGAATTCATTTTCTTTTAATTCTCCTTATGGTTCCTGCAAGGATTGTGAAGGGCTTGGTGAAAAGAAAGAGCTGGATATTAATCTTATAATTCCTGATTGGGATAAATCCATTAACGATGAAGGACTGGCACCAGTTGGCAAGCCTAGAAAAATCTGGTTCTTTACTCAGCTTGAAGCTGTAGCTAAGATTTACAAATTTGATTATGACACACCTTTAAAAAAATTAACTGAAATACAAAAAGACATAATAATCAACGGCAGTAAAGAAAAAATTCCTTTCACCTATACTTATGGAAGCGGAAAACCTGTTCAGTATATGCACCGATTTTCTGGTATTATTAAATATCTGAAACATTATTATGATACTACATCATCCAATGGCATCAGAGAATGGGTTGAGGCATATATGAACACAATTAATTGCTCAACCTGCAATGGAGGAAGGTTACGAAAAGAGTCTCTCGCAGTAAAGTTCAACAGGAAGAATATTAGCGAAATAACATCCCTTTCAATTTTACGAACTATGGAATTCTTTAAGAGCGTTAAGCTTAAAGGAAATGAAGCATTAATTTCAAAACCAATTCTAAAGGAAGTTAATGAACGATTAGAATTTCTTCACAATGTTGGTCTGGACTATTTAACTCTTGGGCGCTCTGCAAGAACTTTATCCGGCGGTGAGTCTCAAAGAATTCGTTTAGCAACTCAAATAGGAACGCAACTTAGCCGGTGTTTTATATGTTCTTGATGAACCTTCAATCGGACTTCATCAAAGTGATAATATTAAGCTCATCAATTCATTAAAAAATCTTCGTGATCTTGGCAATACCATTATTGTAGTTGAGCACGATAGGGAAACAATTGAAAGCTCCGACTATATGGTTGATCTCGGTCCCGGTGCTGGTGAGCACGGTGGTAAAGTTATTCTCGATGGTGAAACAAAAAAGCTTTTGAACTCTGATAATGGATATGATTCACTCACGCTTTCATATTTAAGAAGCAGACAAAAAATTAAAATACCTGAAGTGAGAAGGAAAGGGAGTGGAAAGTTTTTATCGCTGAAAGGTGCAAAAGGAAATAACCTTCAGAATGTTAATCTGAATATTCCTCTTGGAACCTTGACATTAATTACCGGCGTCAGTGGCTCAGGTAAATCATCGGTGTTGAATGAGACACTTGTAAAGATTTTGATGAATAAACTATACAGGTCTAAACCTGTCCCACTTCCTTATAGTAAAATTGAAGGCTTGGAAAACATTGATAAAATAATTGAGATTGATCAATCACCAATAGGTAGAACGCCTCGTTCAAATCCAGCTACTTATACCGGACTTTTTACTTTTATTCGTGACTTATTTACTGAACTACCGGAAGCTAAAATTAGAGGATATAAAACAGGTAGATTCAGCTTTAATGTTGCCGGTGGAAGATGTGAAGAATGTAATGGTGATGGTTTGAAGAAAATTGAGATGAATTTTCTCCCGAATGTTTATGTTCACTGCGATTCCTGCAAAGGAAAAAGATACAACAGGGAAACTCTCGAAGTTCTTTTCAAAACAAAGTCTATTGCTGATGTTTTGGGAATGCGTGTTTCCGAAGCGCTTGATTTTTTTGAAGACTTGCCAAGAATAAAAAGAAAAATAAAAGCACTAAACGATGTTGGTTTGGGTTACATAACACTCGGTCAGCAGGCAACAACACTTTCCGGTGGCGAAGCTCAAAGGGTTAAACTGGCAACCGAATTAAGTAAAATCTCGACCGGAAAAACTTTGTATGTTCTAGATGAACCAACAACTGGGCTACATTTTGAAGATGTAAGAATTCTTCTCGATGTTCTTGACAAACTAGTTGAAAAAGGAAATACCGTTGTTGTTGTTGAGCACAATATGGATGTAATAAAAATGGCTGACTGGGTAATTGATCTTGGTCCCGGCGGCGGAGAATTTGGTGGTAAAATTGTAGCGGAAGGAACACCGGAAAGCATCGTAAAAAATAAACGAAGCGCCACAGGTAAATTTCTTAAATTGGAAATTAATTAAAATAAATTCAAAAGCTTTAAAGCCATTATCAAAATTGCTATAATTAATACACCTTTTATAAATCCCTCACCTTTTTTTACTGACATTTTTGCGCCCCACCAGCCGCCTAAAGCATTGCCTGCAGCAAGACTTAATCCCAAAAACCAATTTACATTATCTGTTACAATAAAGATAATCAGTGCCGGGATTGTGTAGATCAACACAACAAAAACTTTGTGCATATTTACTAATACAAGATTTAATTTCATCAAGTATTTAAGCGATGCCATAATTAAAAATCCAACTCCCACCTGAATAAAACCACCGTAGAATCCTATTCCAAACATTGAAACAGCAGTTGAGAATGATATTTTACTATTACCTGTTGAGTTGGTTTGTTTCTGAGGAATGAACATTGACAGGATAATTGCTATCATTATTATTCCAAGTATTTTCTGGAAAATTTCATCATCAAGCTTTACGGCAAGTAATGCACCGGCAATTGCTCCCGGAAGAGTAAATAATGAAAGTATAAAACTAGCTTTTAGGTCCTGGTATTTTTCTCTTTTAAATGAATAAACTGCAGAAATGTTTTGAACCAGGATTGCAACTCTGTTTGTACCGTTAGCAACAGAGGATTCAAGCCCCAGAAAAATTAAAGTTGGAAGCGTTAATGTTGAACCACCGCCGGCAGTTACGTTTAGAAATCCTGCGATGATTCCCACAAAGAAAAGAATGATTACGGATTGAAAACTTAAAATTTCCACTAGCTTGTTTAACTAATACTCATAAAATGTAAATGATATCTCAAAAATACGGTTGAATGTATCCTAACTTCAAACGGAACATAAATTAATCAATTGTTAAAAATTACTTCTTAAGCTATCTTGTTCTTTAATAAATTTTAGTTTTTGAGGTTCTGAGAATGAAAATATATATTGTAATTATTGTACTCCTAACCGTTATGGGTTTAACAATGGAATTACCTGCTCAATTTTTTTACGGTGAGAATCCATTAGCATCAACTTACTCAATTGTTGCCCGTGATCCTGATACAGGAGAAATGGGTGTTGCGGTTCAATCGCACTGGTTTTCTGTTGGTTCAATTGTTTCGTGGGGAGAAGCTGGAATTGGAGTAGTTGCAACTCAATCTTTTGTTAATCCTGCTTTCGGTCCTGATGGACTTGAATTACTTAAATCTGGTATGACTGCCGATAAAGTTGTTGATATACTAATTTCAGAAGATGAAGGAAGGGACGTCCGCCAGCTTGCAATTATTGATGTGAATGGAAATGTTAAAAGCTATACTGGTAAAAATTGTATCCCTGGTGCCGGAAATATTGTTGGCGAAAATTATTCCGTTCAAGCAAATCTTAATGTTGAATGATAAAGTGCCTAGTGCAATGTCAAAAGCTTTTGAAGAATCAAAAGGACCGCTAGCCGAAAGATTAATGGCCGCGCTTTTTGCTGCTCAGGAAGCTGGTGGAGATATTCGTGGAAAACAATCTGCTGCTATGCTGATAGTTAGTGGAAAATCAACTGGAAAAGTTTGGGAAGACAGGTTGATTGATCTAAGGGTTGAAGACAGTCCTGAACCACTCAAAGAATTGAACAGACTGTTGAAAGTTCATCGAGCTTATGGATATATGAATTCCGGTGATCTCGCGGTTGAACATGGAGATATGGAACTTGCAATGAAAGAATATGCAATGGCTGAAGCGATGTTTCCGGAAAATGAAGAAATGATGTACTGGCACGCGGTAACACTTGCAACAAACGGCGATGTAGAAAGCTCGCTTCCATTATTCAAAGATGTATTTCAGAAAAACGAAAACTGGAAAATACTAACACCAAGATTAGTCCCAATCGGTCTGCTAAATGTAAGCGAAGCTGACCTTCAAAAAATATTATCAATCAATGAGTGAGATATGAAATCTAGTTTAATTCTTTTATCCTTTACTATGATAATTATCTTCAGTGGATGTAAATCTGAAGAACAAAAGAACGAACCAAAGCAAATCCAAAGAAATCAAAATGTACTTCCCCCTAAAACAGAGCAGCCACAGCAGACGATCCAAAAGCAAGAAAATATCGATCCAAAAGTTGCGACTGAGATTATTGCAGTTATAAAAGAAAATATCGCTGCTACAGCAGGCGAAAGACAAAGAGCGGGTTCTAAAAACGATTCATAAAGATAGTCCACAGTTTCGATCAACAACTCAGGGTATGGATTATGTGTTTGCAAATTTCGATATGAAGTTTGAACTTGAACAAGTAGAAGTCATTGAAGTAAATGGAGATGAAGCAAAAGTATATTACGTGCAAACTACACAAGCTATACGCGGTGAAGGATTTGCACCAACTCGTGCCAGTGGCATTCATAATATGAAAAAAGAAAATGGAAAATGGAAAATCTTCAAAACAGATTATCTGACTAATGAACCAATGAAGTAGCTATTCGATTAAATTTTATATTAAAATCAACTATTCAACAATTACAATTTGCAGGCATCCAATGAAATATTTTCTTATTCCAGTTTTTGTGTTTTCAGTTTTATTTCTCTCATCTTGTTTAGTTACAATTTTGATTCAGATCAAGGTAAAATAACTTCTAAATTGAAAGAGTAAAACTGAATCGAAGTTATATCCATATGAATGGTCATATCTGAAAAAAACTTGGCCTTATCTTGATGCAAACCCTCGTGCGTATCTTGATGCATTAGAACAGGCACATAAACTTCATAATGAAACTGCTGCGCACACGTTACAAAAAGGTGTGAGTGCTGTTTCCTGGGATTTCATCGGTCCGGAAAATGTCGGAGGAAGAGTTGTTGATATCGAATTTAATCCTGTAAATCCTAATATTGTTTATGCAGGATTCGCAACTGGGGGAGTTTTCAAATCAACAGATATGGGTAGTAGCTGGTTTCCTGTCTTCGATTCGCTTGCTGTATTGACGATTGGAGATATAGCAATTGATCCCCAAAATACTGACGTAATTTATGTTGGAACCGGTGAACCAAACGGTGGGCATAATAATTTTCCCGGTGGTGGTGTCTTCAAATCAACAAATGCCGGACTTTCCTGGCAATTTCTTGGTCTTGAACAAACAATATCTATTGGAAGAGTTTTAGTTCATCCAACAAATTCTAATATTGTTTACCTTGCTGCTGTCGGCTCTTACTTTGCTCCAACTCCTGAAAGAGGAGTTTATAAATCAACAGATGCAGGTGCAACATGGAATTTATCTTTATTTATTTCTGATTCCACAGGTGCAATTGATATAGTTATGGATCCATCAAATCCCGACAGAATGATAGCTACTATGTGGGAAAGAGTTCGGAGACCGAGTTCTTCCCATCTTTATGGTCCATCAAGCGGAACTTACAAGACAATTGATGGCGGAGATAACTGGCAGTTGATTCCTCCATCCTCAGGTTTACCAAACTCCAATACACAAAATGTTGGAAGGATTGGTTTAGCAATCAGCCAGAGTAACCCTGATATTGTTTATGCTCTTTACACTAACGGTAATTTTATTATCAGTTTATTTAAATCAACAAATTTCGGAGATAGCTGGACTGATGTTGATCCCGATGATGAATTGGATGATGGTTCATCATCATTTAGCTGGTATTTTGGACAGGTAAGAGTCCATCCGACTAATCCAGACATTGTTTACGTTATGGATGTTGCGTTTATGAGATCAACAAATGGTGGAGGTACCTGGCCAATTATATACGGATACAGCGGTCCTAGATCAGCTTCATGTGGATCATCATGCATTAGCTTTTCATCCGACAAATCCTGATTTTATTATTAATGGAAATGATGGCGGAATAAATATTTCTACGGATGGAGGAGTTGGTTGGTCAAACCCGATTCAAATTCCGGCAACACAATTTTATGAAATCGGTTTGATGCAAACAATTCACTTGCTGCTTACGGAGGCACTCAGGATAACGGTACAAATAGAACTACTGATGGAGGTCTTGACAACTGGCAGCATATTTACGGTGGTGATGGATTTTATGTTATCGTTGATCATACTAATCCTAATATTATTTATGCAGAGTCACAATTTGGAAATTTAGGTAAATCTACAGATGGAGGATTTGATTTCAATTCATGCAACGAATGGAATAAACAGCAATGAACCTACTAACTGGAGTACTCCCGTTATTATGGATCCGAACAATAGCAACATACTTTATTATGGAACAAATTATTTATACAGAACTACAAATAGTGCAAATAATTGGACAAAGATCAGTCCGCAATTAACTGACTATAACGGTGGAAGATTAGGAACTTTAACTACAATGGCTGTTGCTCCAACCAATTCAAATGTTATTTATGTTGGAACCGATGATTCACATGTTTGGGTTTCTTCGGATAACGGGACTACGTGGAATGAAATATCTGATGGACTTCCAATTAGATGGGTAACTCGTGTTGCTGTTGATCCTACTGATGAAAATATAGTTTATGTAACATTCAATGGTTTAAAATGGAGAGACCCACAGCCACATGTATTCAGAAGTACGAATAAAGGCACAACGTGGAGTGATATAAGCAGCAATCTACCGGATGCACCCGTAAATGCTTTTGCTGTTGATCCTATCGAACCTTCTCGATTATATCTTGGAAACGATGTTGGAATGTACGTTAGCTTTAATTCAGGACAGAGCTGGTGGGTTCTGGGCGAAGGCTTACCGATTTTGCCAATTGGTGATATTGAAATTCATCCAACAACACGAGAACTTGTTGCAGGAACTTATGGCAGATCAATGTATAAAATCGACCTCAACTCAGTTCCAACAAATGTTGAATCATCAGAATCGATTGTGTCCGAATTTTATCTTGAACAAAATTACCCGAATCCGTTTAATCCTTCTACAAAAATAAAATACACTATTCCGTCTGTCACCCTGAGCAGAGTCGAAGGGTCTCTTGTTACTCTAAAAGTTTACGATATTCTTGGCAATGAAGTAACAACTCTCGTCAATGAAGAAAAATCTGCAGGTACTTACGAAGTTGATTTTGACGCTGCAGGATTATCAAGTGGTATTTACTTTTATAAATTGGTGACTGAGAATTTTAGTGAAACTAAAAAAATGCTTCTTTTACGATAAGAGATTGAGAGAAATAAAAATATAATATCAAAATGGAAATAAATTATGAGTGAAGATAAATCAATTAAAAATTGTCTAAGTTGCAACAGATCTGAAAATGAAATTCCATTAGTTACATTAACATATTCTTCAAAACCAGCATATATATGTTCCCATTGTCTTCCATTGCTTATTCACCATCCCGAGCAGTTAATAGGAAGATTGAAAGGTGCAGAAAATATTCCCCCTGCAGAACATAATGACTGATTACATTGATTTTTGATGTATGCAGTTTAAATCAATACAAAAAATTATTAAAATATTTTTCTGCGTTATCTGGTATTATTATTTATTGCAATCGCTGTGATCATGGAATAGAACCTCGCCCTGTTTTAACTGAACCTCCGGGTTTCAGCGGAACAGTTAACTTTATCAATCAGTGGCCTGATAGTATTAAGAGGTCCTTCATTGTTGTATTCGAAAATCCACTACTTACTCCTGCTGATTTCACTATTCAAAACCTGAAATATTTAAGCAGAGAAATTCCACTCGGCTCACCAATTTATGAATTCAGTTCGCTTGATTCAGCTTTCATTCCCGCTGTGCCGGGCCCGTTTCCACCGGGAAATTATGCTTATGTTGCTGTCGTCCAGCAATCCACTGAAGAGCTATCACTTGCAAGAAAAGACTGGTTTGTTTCAGGTGTTTACTATACTAGTGGAGACACTACAAATCCAGGAACGATGGTAATACCTGATAGCACTTTCGTAAGAAACATAAATATTTTGGTTGACTTTAATAACCCTCCACCACAACCACCGGGTTAAAATTGATTAAGCTTTTGAAAAAATATTTTTCTTTACTGAAATCGAGTATAATTCTACTCTATTTGTTAATATTTTTTTCGAATAATATTTCTGCTCAAACATTCAGTATAAAAGGAAGAATAGTTGATTCGCAATCTATACCATTACAAGGTGTAAATGTTGTTTTAATAAATACCGGTTTCGGTGCAGCAACTGATGTTGATGGCTATTATGAATTAACAAACATTCCTGCAGAAAATTACACCATTGAATTTTCAGCAATAGGTTATGAAAAAGTCAGGAGAGAAAATATCGTCATTCAAAATAAGTCACTTACTCTGGATATTGTTTTAACTAAAGAAGTGATAGAGACAGAAGAAGTCATCGTTACAGCTGGAAAGTATGAACAGAAGAAATCGGACTTAACAGTAAGCTCAGAAGTAATTCATAGTGAAGAACTTGAAAATCGAAACTTTAGCAACCTTGAAGATGCAATCAGATTTGTGCCTGGTGTTACAATGACTGATGACCAGATTAGCATACGGGGTTCAAGTGGATACAGCAGAGGCACAGGTGCAAGGGCTTTAATGGCAATTGATGGTTTGCCCTTTTACACCGGCGATACTGGTGAAATTGTCTGGGAGATGATTCCCGTTACAGAACTGGCGAGAATTGAAATAATCAAAGGTGCATCAAGCTCATTGTACGGTTCGGCTGCAATTGGAGGAGTTTTAAATTGCGTAACAAGAAATATTTCAGAGAAGCCGTTAACAATTATCAATGGATTTTATGGAATGTATGGCAGACCAGCCTATGATGAATGGGACTGGTCAGGAGAGCGGAGACCTTTTAACGGGCTCACATTATCCCATTCTCAGCAAATTGATAAATTCGGATTTAATATTTCATTCACAAGGCTTGAAGATGCAAGCTACCGTGAAGATGATGATTTCAAAAAGTATATCGGATTTCTAAAGACAGTTTACAATTTCACACCTGTTTCCTCATTAACTTTCATCGCAAATACATTTAATAAAAGAGCAGGAAATTTTCTTTACTGGAAAAATTCAAGAAATGCTCTCATTCCACCGGACCAAAATGAAGGTGACCAAATAGAAACAGATAGGTACTTATTCGGATTAATTTACAGCAGTCTCCTGAATGATGATCTTCTTTTAAATTTAAGAGGAAGCTACTATCGAAATTATTTTGTTGATAATGAAATACCCGCTAATGAATCAACTTCAAATCTTTACAGAGGAGAAATTCAGCTTCACAAAACCTTGAGCAAGTTTGTTTCTCTTACAGGTGGAATTGAAGGAATTGCTTCTGCTGTAAGATCAAGTCTTTTCGGAAATCCTCATTCGTTTCAGACAGGTATTTACCTTCTTTCAGATATTAATTTTAGCTTTCCTTTGATAGCGAGTATTGGAGTCAGGTATGATTACAGCAAGCTCGATACTCTTGATGGAACAGGTGCAATTTCACCTAAGCTTGGTTTGAATTATAAACTCACAAATGAACTTGTTTTAAGATCAGCTTTTGGAATTGGATTCAGAGCGCCATCAATTGCCGAAGCATTTACTTCGACATCAACAGCAGGCATCACTGTAAAACCGAATCCCAACATTCAGCCAGAGCACAATTATACTTTTGAAATTGGATTAAACTATAATTATTCAACATTATTCAATCTTGATGTAGCAGTATTCCTTAGTGATTATAAAGACTTGATTGAACCGGTAATTGATCCATCAGATGGATTTGCTTATTTCAACAATGTTCTGGAAGCTCAAATTAATGGGCTTGAAGCCGGACTAATTATTTTCATTCTGCCCGAAAGTACTTGACCTATCTCTAAATTACACTTATCTACAAGCAGAGAATGTCTTTACTAGTAAAGCATTACGATACCGTCCAAAGAATGTCTTGTATGCTGGGCTTGCTTTTAATAAATGGAATTTTCAGTTTGGAATAAATTTCCGTTATATAAGCAAAGTGGAGGAAGTTGATGAAGAGCTGGTTGATCTCGGAATTGTTGTTGATGGTGATTTGCGTGTGCCAACCTATACCACAGATCTGAATTTCGGTTACAGTTTTATCTCACTCGATTTACCTTTGAGTCTTTATCTGAATGTTAAGAATATTTTTAATTATAACTACGTTGAATTGATAGGTAATATCAGGCCAATCAGAAACTACTCTTTTGGCTTCAATTTAGCTTTTTAATTTTTTCCCATTCCTTTCTCTTGCATTTCTCAATTTATATTTGAATGTTAAGATAGTTCAAAAACATTCTGAATTTAATTAATAACTAATAAAATTATAAGAGGTGGGCTATGAAAAAAATATTTACTGTATTGTGTCTGCTGTTTCTTTTTGGAATATCAAATGCACAGCAGGCAAGTGATTATTTCCCAACACAGACAGGATTTAAATGGGAGTTCAAACAAACGCCACTGGATTCATTAAACAACCCAATTCCATTATTTGCAGAATTTAAAATTGATTCATTTGCATCGGTAGCCAATTATGAAGGTAAAATGGCAAACATAGTTCCAACGAAAACGGGTCCTCTCTTAACTATTCCATTTCAACCGTTTCTGGATTCTCTCTTCTACAACACTGAAGGAACAAATGGATTTGAGTATTTTAATATCAGCAGGATTGAAGATTTCCTAGCTCAGCTTGACTCTATGGGAATTGATCCGAACTTCAGCTTTGTTGATTTCTTTTCATCGCTCCAGGATTGGTATTCTGTTTATCGTTTTGCTTCTGGAGTTGGTGTAGAATACACTCTTATTTCAGAAGATACAACTGTAGGTGTTTATCCTCTCCTGTTTGAATACCTCGGCACAAGATTGCAGGATGAAGCAATACAAACAATTTCAGGAAGCTTTGATTGTAAAAAGTTTCTTATGCAGTGGAAAGTTTCGTACCGGCTGCTTCCGCCTCCATTCCCTCCTGTAGAACTAATAACAACAAATGATACGATCTGGATTGCTCCGGACAACTGGATTGTTCAGGATATTATTCCTTCCAATCCTGTTGATTTATCTTTGCTTGGTATTCCCGGATTCTACATTCCCGGTCTCGAAACAAAATTAACTAATGAGATTGTAGTAAGTGTTGAAAATGAAGAATCAATTCCCAGGTACTATTTCTTTAGAACAGAATTATCCAAATCCCTTTAATCCGAGTACCAGTAATCCGATTTACAATTCCGTCCGTCATTGCGAGTGGAGCGAAGCGATCGCAACTTGTTACTCTTAAAGTATACGATGTTTTGGGAAATGAAATTTGCAATACTAGTTGACGAAGAAAAACCTGCAGGAAGTTATGAAATTGAATTTAATGCCGCTGAATTACCGAGCGGTATTTATTTCTATAGGCTACGGGTGGTTCATTGGTCGAAACCAAAAAGATGGTCCTCCTTCGCTAAAGCTACGGCAGATAAATGTTGATGAAGTAATAATGTAAACCTTATCAACCCCTGCTTAATAACATAGGCGGGGGTATTTATTTGATTTTAGGTTTCGAACATTTACGTGATTATTTGAGTTTTGAAATATTGAATTAAAGTTTATATAATTTACAAACCTTAATCAGTATTTAATTTGAAGAAATATTGAAGGGGAAATGAAGACATTTACAAGTAAAATTAAGTTTCAGTTTCTTATCGCTCTCCAGTCAACCTTGCAATTGGGGGAGGTTTTATTGCCAGTTAATAAATTATACACGAGATAAATTATGAAATCAATACTTACTTTTTTTATTTTGGTTTTGTTTTTAACCTCAACGTATTCCGAATCCTATCTTTATTCAGTTTTCTTTACAAATTCTAACACAGGTTATGCGGTTGGAATGGACTGGTCATTAGGCACAAACTTAATTCTACAGACAACAAACGGTGGCAATAGTTGGATGGTAAAATCGTTTGGAGAAAGCTGTGTCCTTTATTCCGTGTACTTTACAGATGAGAATACAGGTTACGCTGTTGGTGAGGATTTGTCATTCGGAGGTGGGATTATATTTAGGACAACTGATGGTGGAAATAGTTGGGAAAGTCAGACTACTGAACAGGGGAACGCTCTCCTTTCAGTTCATTTCCCAATTTCGGATACAGGCTATATCACAGGTGCAGATTTTTTTCAGGGAAGTACTATAAAAAAAACAACAGATGGTGGAATTAACTGGATTAATCAGGTTACCGGATCAAGTGAGTGGCTTCGGTCAGTTTACTTTCTCAGTTCTAACATAGGATATGCGGCGGGAGAAAATGGTGTCATTCTTAAGACAACGAATGGAGGAAACAATTGGGAGACTCTTCAAAGTGGTACGACTAACTTTCTAAGTTCAGTATACTTCACCAGCTTAACTACAGGATACGTTGCAGGTGAGAATGGTACAATACTCAAAACAACCGATGGTGGCACAAGTTGGCAAAACCAGGCAAGTGGGACAAATGTTGTTTTTCGTTCCATTTGTTTTACGGATACTTCAACCGGATTTTTGGTTGGTGATAATGGTACAATTCTCAGAACTACAAATAGCGGAGTTAGTTGGGATATTCAGCAAAGTGGCACAAGTGGGCTGCTTCGCTCCGTTCACTTTCCAAATAATAATGACGGGTATGTTGTTGGAATAATAGATACACTACTAAAAACTTCTAACACAGGTAATAATTGGAACTCACTAATCATTAAAACTATAGCAATAACATCTCCGAATGGGGGAGAGGTTTGGCTTAACGGTGAATTACATACGATCAAGTGGAACGCGAACTTAATTGAGAACGTTAAAATAGAATTGAGTGTTGATAACGGTGCAATATGGGAAACTGTGGATGACTCTCATCCCAACACAGGTGAATTTTACTGGACAATAAGTATACCTATGTATTCAGCCTCTGAAGAATGTCTTATTAAAATTAGTGATGTTACTGATAGCATTGTTTATGATATTAGTAATGAGGTTTTTACGATTGAGCCGGTTGGAATTACCGTGATCTCACCAGATGGAGGAGAAGTATGGTTAAATGGTTCAACACAAAACATAACGTGGATAAGCGAAAACTTAGGTTCCTCGTACCTCAGAATCAAATTAAGCACAGATAGCGGGCAAAACTGGAATACGATAGCTTTTGCAGTACCAAATACAGGAACATATAGCTGGTTAGTGAATTCTAATTCTGCTTCAGAAGAATGTCTTATTATGATTGAAACCTTAAATCATAATTTTTATGATGATAGTGATAGCATCTTTACAATAGAAATCATACAAGCAATAGAAGACAATATTAGTGAAGAACAACCGGCTGATTTTAATTTAAGCCAGAATTACCCTAATCCGTTTAACCCTTCAACAATTATAAAATATCAGATTCCTAAAGCCAATTTTGTTTCATTAATAGTTTATAATGTTTTAGGAAATATAATTGAAGCATTAGTGTATGAAGAAAAACCTATAGGTACATACGAAGTTGAGTTTAGTGGGAATGGACTGCCAAGCGGATTTTACTTTTATAAGCTTACAGCTGGCTCTTTTATTGAAACTAAAAAGATGATTTTGATTAAATAGTGTTGACATATTGAAGCAGAACAATAATATTATTTGTAAATTATTGTTAAATAAAATTTCAAAACTTCCGAAATCAAAATTTGGAGAAATAAAATGAATTACATTTACAAAAAGAACAGTTTTAATAATTTGATCAAGTTGGTTTACTTTTTGATTATAGTTTTTCTCATCTCACCAATTCTAATTTTTTCTCAAACAAACGAACAAAAAAAAGACATTCCACCAGACCCTACTGCTCATCACGAAATTAAGGAAGGTGATTATATTCCGGATTTAAGGGAAAGTCAGGAAAGATCGCCCGCTTACAATTATTCAATAGATAATATTGTTACTACTCAGGTAAATGTTGATGGGAACGGGCAAAACATAGTTGGAGATGCTGCAAATGAAACTTCAATTGCTGTTGATCCAAATGATCATAACCGGATGGCGATAGGATGGCGGCAGTTCAATACAATAAATAATAGTTTCCGTCAGGCTGGTTATGGATTTACAACAAACGGCGGACAGACGTGGACATTTCCAGGTGTAATTCAGCCCGGTGTATTCCGCTCAGATCCGGTATTGGATACCGATGCAGATGGAAATTTTTATTATAACAGTTTAACGAATACCCCGGAATTTTTTTGTGATGTATTTAAATCAAGCGACGGAGGATCCTCCTGGGATGGTGGAACTTTTGCACAGGGAGGGGACAAACAATGGATGACAATAGACAAAATCAACGGTCCTGGGATTGGTCATAATTATTCCTTCTGGACTTCTAGCTACAGTGTTTGTTATCCTGGTTTTTTTACGCGTTCGACTGATGGTGGTGGAAGTTTTGAAGATTGTATTACAATTCCTAATGAACCTTACTGGGGTACGCTTATTGTCGGACCCAACGGTGAACTTTATGTTGGCGGATCAATCGGATTTAATTTCCAGGTTGCGAAATCTACAAATGCACAGATCTCTGGTCAAACAATAATCTGGGATATGAATACAGTTGTAGATCTGGATGGTTCTATTTCATTTGGTGAAGGACCGAATCCCGGCGGCTTACTCGGACAAACATCAATAGCGGTTGACACTTCCGATGGTCCCTATCAAGGCAACGTTTACTTATTGTGCTCGGTTGAACGAAATTCTAATCCTGATCCCTTGGATGTAATGTTTGCTCGCAGCACAAATGGAGGCGTTAACTGGAGCTCACCAATTAAAGTTAATGATGATCCGGGAACTTCGGCATATCAATGGTTCGGCACTATGTCAGTTGCGCCCAACGGACGAATTGATGTGATATGGCTGGATACTCGAGATAATCCTGGCACCTATCTATCAGCTTTATATTACTCAAATTCGAAAGACGGAGGAACAACCTGGTCGCCAAATGAAAAACTTTCTGATTATTTCGATCCCCACGTTGGCTGGCCGCAACAGCAAAAGATGGGTGATTACTTCCATATGGTTTCAGATAGTAACGGTGCAAACCTGGCCTGGGCAGCTACTTTTAATGGTGAACAGGATGTTTATTACAGTTATATTATGGATACTACAGGTACTGTCCCGGTGGAACTTCTTTCATTCTCAGCTTCTGTTCTTTCGAATGTTGTCACTCTTGAATGGTCAACAGCAACGGAAATAAATAACCTCGGATTTGAAATTGAAAGAAGCTCAGATAAATCAAACCTGCCTGACGGCAAGGCAGGTTGGAGTACGATTGGTTTTAGAGAAGGAAAAGGGACAACTTCTAGAACCACATCAGTACTCTTATTCAGATAATTTGTCTGATATAGCATCACTCAAACTTTATTACAGATTAAAACAAGTAGATTTTAATGGCAGTTTTGAATACTCAAACATTGTAGAGGTTGAACTCGCTCCATCAGTATTTTCGCTTTCTCAAAACTACCCTAATCCATTTAATCCAAATACAACTATTAATTATCAGTTACCGGTGAATAGTTTTGTAACATTAAAAGTTTATGATGTTTTGGGTAACGAAGTTGCAACTCTTGTCAACGAAGAAAAAATTGCCGGAGAATATGAAATTAAATTCAACGCTTCCGAAATGGGAAGTGGAGTTTATTTTTACAAACTACAAGCAGGTTCGTTTATTGGAATGAAAAAGATGATATTTCTAAAATAATTCCAACAACATAATTCATTACCCCAACCCCTGCTTAATAACATAAGTGGGGGTTTTTTATTTACCAACATTTGACATCTAACAAGTTAGTTGCTTCTAACAATTAATTTTTGCAAATTTATATTAGTGGTTCTGCCCCTTAGGAGAAACGTGTAGAATACTGTTCTCTTATCTTCCGTCCGGAATATTGTGCTTCCCCAAAGGAGTAGAGTGTATTGAAAGTAAGTCTTCAATTTCACTCAATAAATAGGAGGTCGCTATGAGAAACTTATTTTTTCTTTTTCTTGCATTTCTTTTTTTCCAACTTACAACTTTTGCACAGTGGGCTCAAAAGGAGGATATACCTACTGCAAGATGTTTTACATCAAGTTGTACTTTAGATGGTAAAATTTATGTAATTGGAGGTACCGAAAATACGTCCCCTTCTGGACCGTCTGTTGGCACTATGGAAGTTTATGATCCAATCTCAGATAGCTGGGATATTACTAAAGACCCAATGCCTACAAGCAGAGTAGAATTTGGTGCCTGTGCGGTAAATGAAAAAATCTATGCAATTGGGGGTGCGACCAATCACGGAGCATCGCCATTCGGAATGGTGGAAGAATATGATCCTTTAACCAACATCTGGGATACTAATAAAGATCCTATGCCGACACCCCGCAAAGGTGCTGCGTACGGGGTTATTGATAATAAAATTTATGTTGCCGGGGGCACGGAAGTCGCAAATTATACAGCTTCTAACAAATTGGAAGTATATGATCCGGTCACCGATACTTGGGATCGACACTTTAGACCCAATGGATTACGCAATGTATTCTCCTACAGGTGCTGTAATCAATGACAAGTTTTACGTAATTGGAGGTTTGCTCGGGTATTCTCCGTGGACGGGACAAAAGATTGTTCAGATGTATGACCCAACAATTAATGAATGGTCACCTGTGGCATACTTGGACTCGGGAAGAGTGGGTCATACTACCAATGGCGTTGCGGGTAAGATATATGCAATTGGAGGAGACAGACAGCCACCAATCATTAGAAGCGTCGAAGAATATGATCCTAATACAAATATTTGGACTAGGATTGATCAAACCCCGTTTGTGTGGACTGGCTATACCGCAAGTGTGTTTGAGAATAAGATATATCTCTTTAGTGGTAGCACGACCTCATTGCTAGCAGGATTTACTCCAACCAATGCTGTTTATTCCTTTGATCCATCATACAGTCTTGATACAATTTACGTACCTGGAGATTATACAACTATTCAAGAAGCTATAAATGCCGCAAACAATGGTAATATTGTTCTTGTAGCAGATGGAACATACTTAGAAAATATCAATTTTAGTGGCAAAGCAATAACAGTTGCAAGTCATTTTTTTCGAGATGGTGATTCAACACATATTGAAAATACAATTATAGATGGCTCTCAACCCTCTCATCCAGATTCTGGTTCAGTTGTATTATTTGAAAGTGGCGAAGATACAACATCTGTTCTCTGTGGTTTTACTATAATGGGGGGCACAGGAACGGCCTCTGGTAATTATCGAGTTGGAGGGGGAATATTCTTTTACAATAGCGGTGCACAAATTAAGAATAATATTATCGAGTTTAATATTATTGATAATGCCCCTTGGGCTTATGGTGGTGGAATATTTACTAATTGGGATAATAATGTCAATATCGTAATAAAGAATAATATTATTCAGAATAATACTTGTAATGGAACCGAATACGCTTGCGGAGGGGGTATAAAAATTACGACAACTGGTTATGCGCTAATATCTAATAACAAGATATTAGAAAATTCTGTTTCAGCCGGCATTGAATCTACTGGTGGAGGAATTGAGTGCTGGGGACCTATTAATGAAGTATATATTGTCAATAATTATATCAAAGGTAATACTGTCCAAACAAATTATAATGGGGGTGGCGGTATAGATATTTACGAATGTACAACTAACACTCCAGTTTTAGAAAACAATATTATAGTTGGTAATTCCTCAAATCTTTATGGAGGTGGGGTAGATGTTGATCTAGATTTAGATGAGCGATTGAAACCTGGAGGTATTAAAACGCCCAACACAACTGAATCTGATAATCTTCTTACTCCTGTATTTTTTGCAAACAATACAATAATTAATAATACAGCCGGTGTGTCAGGTGGTGGAATTTATACACACGATATGACTTCTGATATTATGAATTGTATTCTCTGGGGAAACACTGCACCAGCAGATTCACAAATTTCTGGCAATGCTACTGTTGAATACTCTGATATTGAAGGTGGTTATACAGGAACTGAAAATATTGATCTGGATCCTCAATTTGATTTAACGCATCCATATTATACTGTAATGGGATCTTCACCTTGCATAGATGCTGGTAATCCAGACCCTATGTATTTTGATGTAGGAGCAGGAGGTAATCCTTTACCACCAGCTCAAGGTTCACTTATAAACGATATGGGACATTGTGGCGGGCCAGCATCACTTTGGTATTTGTGGGATTGGCCGATGCCGGTTAGAGAAATTTCAACTTTTTTGTCAGAATATGTATTGATGCAAAACTATCCGAATCCATTTAACCCAACTACAACAATAAAGTATGGAATTACCGAAAGAACATTTGTTGAGTTGAAGATTTATGATATACTCGGAAGGGAAGTTGAAGTGCTTGTGAATGAAGAACAGGATGCTGGATATTATGATGTAATCTTTAAAGCTTCTATACTGCCAAGCGGAGTTTATTTCTATCAATTGAAAGCAGGCGATCCTTCGACAAACTCAGGTAAGTTTTGTTGAAACAAAGAAGATGATATTGATGAAATAAAAAATATTTTCTGGATATCCATAAAATCCAGAGAAATTAATAATCATTAATTTATAGGAGGATGCTATGAAACATATTAATCTTAGTGTTTTTGGTCATTGGAGCGACCTTGATCTTTTTTGGTTGCTCAGAAGACAATCCTTCGGCTTCCGAGTTAAGCCAAGGTGATCAGGTGACAAACTCTTTGGCAAAAAAACCCCTCACGGGCATAGTCTACTTAGATTTTACTACTAATAATCCCCCCTATTTTTGGGTAGGCACAGTAACTTTTGGTACGGAAACATACGATCTGAGATACAAGAGCGTCGGGAATCCCCCACCGCCTCCTCCACGAGCATTTGTTTTCGACGAAAGATTTGAAATCTATGAAGATGGATTTCTAGGCAACCCGAATTATCTTGTCTTAGAAGGACCAGATGCTGGCGTTGTGCCCTGTGGAAATAACAAGTTTGTGGCTAACGGTAAAGTGGAGTTTGCAAATGAAGATTTTGAAATGTGGCTGGGTCGCAATGTACACATAAAGGGCATTATAACCTGGATAATTCCCTGTGTATTGCCCGAAGGTGCTACTGGTACATTTCGAATAAACTGATAATAGTGAAATATAAGAGGGCTAGCGTAAAAACAATTTGAAATGTCAATTCAATGACAGAAGAAGATGGTTCTGTTAAATTAATTTCAACATAAAATGGGAGGAAAAATAATGTCTGAAATAATGCTTCAAGTGAACTTCAACTATATGTTTCTAAGGAAGAATATGAGCAAGCGGTTGCTCCACTTGCAGAGAAATTCGCGAATCTTCCTGGGCTTAAATGGAAGGTGTGGATTCTTAATTCAGAGAATAGCGAAGCAGGAGGAATTTATATGTTTGAAAACCAGGCTTCAGTGAAAGAATATTTAGCTGGACCACTTGCAAAAATTGTTACAACACATCCAGCACTAAGTAACTTTAGTGTTAAACAATTTGCAATTATGAAGGATATATCTAAAATCACTCGTGGACCTCTTTAGAATACGATTAAAATAACTTGGTGGAGTAGAACCACAACCCCTGCTTAATAACATAGGCGGGGGTTTTTATTTGCAAATCATTAAGTAATGGTTGCTTTCATTTAATCTTGTTCCTATAATTCGAGAGGTGATTTATTCCGAAATAAATAGTGAGCACTCTTATGAAAGAATTAATAGAATATATTGCTAAACAACTTGTCGATCATTCGGATAAAGTAATCGTTGAAGAAACGACTCTCGATGAAAATACAATAGAACTTACGTTAAAAGTAGATAAAACCGATATTGGCAAAGTGATTGGAAAGCAAGGAAATACTGTTAATGCAATGAGAACATTATTAATTGCAGTTGGGGGTAAAGAACATCAAAGAGTAGTATTGAAAATATTCGATCCAGATAAGAATGATGCAAAATGAAGATAAATGGATTTTCAAAAGGCTAACACATTAAAGCTAAATATTTTTGAGACTAAGAAGATGTTATTAGTTAAATAGAAAATCAGACTAATTTAGATTAAATCCCTCGTTATATTTCTCAGCGAGGGATTTTCTTTTTTCATAATCAAAGTATCAAATCTAACCAGATCGATAGATAACACAATCAATAATTCTATTATATCACTCGAAAAAATCTATTTCAGCTATCTATTAGTATAATTTATGCTTAATTGATTCCATTTCAATGCGGGTATTGTTTGTCTATCCATTAATGAGGGAAGTGACTCAATATTAATCATAGCTAAATATAGAATATTCAATAATTGAAGAATAAATTACTTCATTGAACTAAATTTGCAGGAATGAAATTTGCAGTGGATGTGTTGTTAAAAATAAAGGGAAAGTGATGAAAATAATTTTTACCTCAATAATATTGAGTTTACTACTAATCTTTGTTGGATGTAGCTCAAAACTCAGTTATTATAATTCTGCAGCAGATATGTCTCAATACTCCAAAAGTGTTTTGACTGAGGCAGAACTTTTAAAATGGCCTGAAGACGTTCGTTATTCATTTGGAGTAGCGGTGGCAACAGACCGAAACACTTCTGATAGTTCGTTAAGAAGCTATGCGCTATTTGTTCCGGCAAGATCTACTGTCAAAGAAATCTCTGACCTAAGAATAGCTTATGCATCTCCAGTGTCAGAGAAAGATTTAGAATATCTTGCTCAAGAACTTGATAAAATACTTAGGAAGTGGTCAAACAAATCATCTTCTGTTGAAGGTATGTATTACGAATTTTATTCGGGACCTGAAGTTGACAAAATTAATTCGCTTGATATTTCAGCCTGGTATCCGTCAGTAAAATTTGAATTTCAGAATACAGAAAAAAAATTAATTGGTATGCTCACAATAGGTCCCGATTCTTACAAGTATAAATACACATTTGATGAAATGAAAGAATTAGCTGCTCTACAAATGCTTCTAGCAGAGGCAATAACTGAAATTAGAAACCTTGAAGATTAAAGATGATTTTGTCGGAATAAAAGAATTAACTTTATCAATTTCTACAACCCCTACCAAGCAATTTGGCTGGGGTTTTTTATTTGCCAATTACAAATCAATTCTACCGTACGTCAAATAAGTTATTATTTGAAATATTCGTATTTTATTTTTCACTATCATATTAAAAAATTATCAGGAGCACTAAATGAAACATCGATTCCAACACTATTTGGGAGTAATTTTACTCATCTTTCTTTTCGCAGGTACTTTATCTGCTCAGCAAAATTTAACGTTGCCAGATGCCAGTCAGCACGCAACTGTTATGCAGCAGGTTGGTTTAACAGATATCAAAATTGATTATCACCGTCCTGGCGCTAAAGGAAGACAAATCTGGGGAGCTCTCGTTCCTTACAACCAGGTGTGGAGGGCTGGTGCAAATCAAAACACAACAATTTCATTTTCTAATGATGTAATCATTGCAGGAAAAAATGTCCCTGCCGGAATTTATGGTTTGCATATGATTCCAACTGAATCCGATTGGACAATAATTCTCAGTAGAGATTACAGAGCCTGGGGCAGCTTCTTTTACAACGAAGGAAATGATCTGATGTTTTAGAATTTATTTTGCGTGTTACGTCAAAGAAATCTCTGACCTAAGAATAGCTTATGCATCTCCAGTGTCAGAGAAAGATTTATAATATCTTGCTCAAGAACTTGATAAAATACTTAGGAAGTGGTCAAACAAATCATCTTCTGTTGAAGGTATGTATTACGAATTTTATCGGGACCTGAAGTGACAAAATTAATTCGCTTGATATTTCAGCCTGGTATCCGTCAGTAAAATTTGAATTTCAGAATACAGAAAAAAAATTAATTGGTATGCTCACAATAGGTCCCGATTCTTACAAGTATAAATACACATTTGATGAAATGAAAGAATTAGCTGCTCTACAAATGCTTCTAGCAGAGGCAATAAATGAAATTAGAGCTCAGGAAAAATAAGCAGATTGATTCTAAATGACTTAAACTGAATAGACATTACTAGTCCGAAAATATTTTGCCAATAAATTAGAAATATTAGAAATTCTTCCTTAATCCCGCTTGTAAACAATAAGCTAGGATTTTTTATTGCCTATCAGAACTCATTTCAGCCGTTCGTCAAATAAATTGCGTTATAGCAATTTTCATATTTTATTTTCAACTTATTATAATAATTAATTATCCGGAGGTCTCAATGAAACATCAATTATAATTCTTTTTGGGGAGTATTTTTACTTTTCTTTCTATTCGCACTCAATCTATCAGCTCAGCAAAATTTAACTCTTCCCTGATGCCAGTCAGCATGCAACTGTTATGCAGCAAGTTGGTTTAACAGATATCAAAATTGATTATCATCGTCCTGGCGTTAAAAGCAGACAAATCTGGGGAGCTCTCGTTCCTTATAATCAGGTGTGGAGAGCTGGTGCAAATCAAAACACAACAATTTCATTTTCTAACGATGTAATCATAGCAGGAAAAAATGTTCCTGCCGGAATTTATGGTTTGCATATGATTCCGACTGAATCCGATTGGACAATAATTCTCAGTAGAGATTACAGAGCCTGGGGCAGCTTCTTTTACAACGAAGGAAATGATCTGATGAGGTTTAATGTAAAACCTGAACCATCTGATTTCCAGGAATGGTTGATGTACTCCTTTGATGAAGTAACACCAAACTCTACAACCGCTTCACTCAAATGGGATAAACTTAAAATACCTTTCAAAATAGAAATTGATCTTCACAAGCAGATCCTTGCTGATATGGCTGTTCAACTGACAGGACTTCCCGGGTTTTTCTGGCAGGGATGGAACCAGGCTGCAATGTACTGTTATGCTAACACTATCGATCTTGAACAAGGATTGAAATGGGCGGAACGTTCGATAAGTATTAATCAGAATTTTGCCAACACTTATACAAAAGCTTTAATATTAGCAGATCTTAATAAAGCAGATGAATCCGCTGAGTTAAAGAAAGAAGCTTTTACAAATGCTTCAGAAGCTGATATAAATAATCTTGGTTATCAATTGATGAATGGTGGAAAAATTGATAATGCTATCGAAGTTTTCCAGAAGAACACTGAACTTTATCCAAATAGCTGGAATGTCTGGGATAGTCTTGCTGAAGCTTATATGAACAAAGGTGACAATAAGCTTGCCATTCAAAATTATACAAAAGCTCTTGGTATGGCACCCGAAAATCAGAAGGAAAGAATCAAGGGATGCTTTAACACAACTTGGTGCTAAATAATTTTTGTAGAATCTGAAAGCTGTCAGACCTTGCTTGTCGGTTAGATTCAATGGTATGACAGCTTTTTTCTAATTTGTGAAAAACAGACCAACGTTAAAAACAGCAGCTGAGATTATATTCTTTCCCGCACCGCCACTTTCATAGTATCCTTTTACTCCAAAGTTGTTTGTGAACTTATAAGCAAGTTCAGCATTGTAAGCTATAAACTGCTGGTTATTTGAGTAAACGCCGAAACCACCTTTTACATTTGGATCACCATTATTCATTGAAAGTTGTCCGTGGAATCTTAAAATCAAGCTAAGGTTCTTGGATAATTGTATAACCTCCTTCAATTCCGTAATTGAATGCATCAGAAATTCCTTGTGTGTGGTTAGTGTAAGATACCCCGGCATTAAGGTAACCTCTAATAGGCCAGAGTGAGTAACCATATTCTAAACCAACTGTCTGATAATAATCTCCACTACCCGTCCATAGTCCTCCATCGGGAGTAGATATTCCTGTTGGCAAGTTTAGTAAAAACTTTCCGCTGATAACTGACTGCCCGAATTTTGCCAGTCCATATTTTGCGCCAATGACAATATCACCAAATCCTTTACCTCATTATCGAAACCCAAAGCTGTTGTTGTAGTATCCAATTTTACGCTATTGTAAACTGAAGCATTAAGTATAAAAGTTAAGTTATCCGTAAATCCATAAAATCCGGCAACACCCACCGTCATATTTGTAAAATCAGGAATTGCAACTTTTTCTCCATCGGAATTATAGATTTTGTTGCCACTAAGGTATCTGAAATCTGCTTTATAATATCCGGTGCCTTTCTTTTGAGGCCACGCACCTGCAAATATTTCATTTGCCTGGGACAGCAAAATCAAAAGAATGATCATAGAAAAAACTGATAAGTTATTTACATTAAACTTCATTGCTAAAAAGTTCCTTTATTGTAAGAATTATATTTGTAAATTTTGTATTAAATTTAATATTCTATATCTGAAATTTCATCACAAAGTTATAACTATTTAATAATGTGAGCAATAATTCAGCAAAAATTGATCTGCAAAAATTTCTGATACCATTATTTTTCCCATTGATTTTATGGATCATCCATTTGATTTCATTTGTTTTTAGTATTGATCTAACGAGGATGGGTCTGCTTCCAAGAAATTTAATTGGACTTCTCGGAATAATTACTTCTCCACTTATTCACGCAGATTTTTCTCATTTAATTTCAAACACAATTCCGCTCGTTATTCTCGGCTGGATAATTTTTTTCTTTTATCCGAAAGTCTCTTACATCCTTTTTATTTTTATTTATATCCTTACAGGACTTCTTGTTTGGATATTTGCACGGCAGGTTTATCATATCGGTGCTAGTGGCGTGGTTTATGGATTTGTAAGCTTTTTATTTTTCAGTGGAATTTTCAGAAGAGATAACAAATCTATTGCTCTCGCCCTCGTAATTACTTTTCTTTACGGAGGATTGGTTTGGGGAATGATTCCTGGCTTGAAAGGGATATCGTGGGAATCTCATTTCTTAGGTGCAATTACCGGTCTTTTAGCTGCATATATGTTCAGGAAGATTGATCCGCCTGCAAAGAAATATGATTGGGAAGATGAACCAGATGACTTTGATGTAAATGAACTTGAGGTATCATACGATCCCGAAAAAAATAAATTTAATAATTTATAATCAAAGGAGTTAAATGAAGAAAAACATTCCCGAAACACGGAAGTACAGACTTGAAATGAACGATAAAATTCTCAATTCGGGCTTCAGAGATTTTAATAAATTTTTTGCACTTGATAACAAAGCTTACATTGATGGAGCATTACCTGTAAAGATGAAAGAACTTATGGGTCTTGTTGGCTCAATGGTACTTCGCTGCAACGATTGTATTTTTTATCATATCGATCGCTCAATATCTGAAGGTGCAACAAAGGAAGAACTTCATGAAGCATTCAATATTGCTTTGATTGTCGGAGGCTCAATCGTAATTCCTCATCTCCGATATGCTTTTGAAGTGATGGAAGAAATATTTAACGAACCGGTAAAACAGGATGGCTAAAAAACTCATTATTCCTAAAAGAATAATCTGTGCCGATAGTCAGAATCAAATACTGACAAATAGGGCCTTAGAAATTACAGATGATAAGATCAGCTCTTATTATTAAAAAAGATAAAATCGATGAAAATAATTATGATGAAGTTTATGATATGCCCAATCTAAATTTGATTCCAGGTTTTGTTCAAACTCACATTCATCTAAGCCAAACACTCTTTAGAGGATTAGCAGAAGATTTACCTTTGCTTGATTGGCTTCGATTAAAAATCTTTCCATTTGAAAATGCACATAATAAAGATTCACTCAAGGTTACTAGCTCAGCTAAGTATTAACGAACTACTACTTGGAGGGACCACAACATTCCTTGATATGGGAACTTTGAGATATGGTGAAGTTGTTTTGGATGAAATGATCTCTTCCGGTATTCGTGGATTTTCCGGTAAATGTTTAATTGACATTAACGATCTTTTCCCCGACTTCAAGGCCTCGACAAAAGAAGAAATTAGTGATATAATAAATCTTGCAAAAAATTATCACAACTCAGCAGATGGAAGAGTCAAGTATTCTTTTTCACCAAGGTTCGTTCTTTCGTGCAGCGAAGAACTTCTTAAAGAAACAAAAGAAATAATGAAAGATTTTCCGGGAAGTATTTATCATACTCATTCATCAGAAAGTATTGATGAAATAAATGAAGTCAGAAAAAGATTTAACAAAGAAAATATTGAATACTTTAATTCCATCGGGGTTCTTGATGATCATACTGTGCTGGCACATTGCGTTCATACTTCTGATAACGAAAGAAAAATGTTAAAAGAAAGAAATGCAAGAATTGCTCACTGTCCTTCTGCAAATTTGAAACTTGGTTCCGGAATTGCACCGATACCACAATATTTGAAAGAAGGCATTTCAGTAACGCTTGGGGCC
>CAWDGX010000013.1:0-54256 GCA_963802005.1 uncultured Ignavibacteriaceae bacterium | reverse complement strand
ACGAAAGTTCTCGGCTGTGTAGTAAATTCAAAAGAGGGAATAATCGCCCGCGTAAAAAAGCCAACCGATCCGACTGCATCCAGAAAAAAATATGTCCACCAGCTTGCAGAAGTTGTAAATGAGCTGATTGAAGAAATCCACATCAACAAGAAAAAAATAAAAGCTGTTTGTCTCGGTGTGCCCGGCACTGTTAATCCGATTACCGGAGTAATTGGAATAGCACCGAACCTCGGATTAAAAAATTTCAACATTAAAAAAATGCTGGAAGCTGAAATATCTTTTCCGGTTCTGATTGAAAACGATGTGAATCTCGGTGCGCTGGGAATTAAAAATTTTGGCGTGGGGAAAAAAGCAAAAAATATGCTCGCTGTGTTTGTTGGAACAGGAATCGGTGGAGGATTGATAATTGACGGTAAACTTTACCGCGGCTCAAGCTTTGGAGCAGGAGAAATAGGACATATGCTGGTTGAGAAGAACGGACCAAAATGCGGCTGCGGAAACAAAGGATGCTTTGAAGCAGTTGCAAGCAGAACGGCAATTGTAAATAAAATTATTAAGGATATTAAATCAGGTAAGCAAAGCAAACTTTCAAAGCTGGTTAAATCAGGAGAGAGGATAAAAAGCAAATCGCTGGCTTCTGCTGTTAAGTCCGGGGATAAAGTTGTCCGTAAAAGAATAAAAGAAGGATGCGATGTTATAGGCGGAGTTCTTGCAAGCATTTCCAATCTTCTTAATCTCGATATGATTGTTCTTGGCGGCGGAATGATTGAAGCGATGGATTTTTATATGCTTCCTCTAATTAAAAAATCTTTTTCTGAACACGTAATGAATGATTCTGCGAAAGGTTTGAAAATAGTAGCTTCGAAGCTTGGAGATGATGCAGCTATATTTGGCGGTATTGCACTTGCTGAAGAGTTTTTGGGTGTGAGGGTTTGAAATTGTTATTGTCATTGTGACAGTATAGCTAATGAAATTATTAGTCATATACTTAAATGATGGTGAAACAAAAGAGGTATTTAGTATATACAAAGATGTGCCAATAGAATTTAGTTGAGTAAATATCTCTCTCTATATTGATAATCAAATTAAAGGTTGTTAAAGGAGTTGTCAAATAATCATATGCTCCGTTCAATAGCATGAATTCGCTGAATTGAACTATAAGATAAAAAGATTGAAGTATATCGATCTAAACTCCATTCGGTATCTGCCAATTTGGAAACCCACAATGAAGTTATAAGAATTTCTGAAGATTGATTGATACGCAAAATTGATAAGTTGTAATGAATCTAGCCAGTGAATTCTATAATTCCTAGTCATACTATAAAGATATTGTATTCTGGATCCACTTAGTTAATTCGAATATTTATCTGAATCATATCATGTGAATAGAAGCCTTCATTAAAATACATTATAAATTGATTAAAATATGTTTCATTATAATAATTTTAATTAAACTCCCTCTCAATCTCTTCCAAACTCAAACTCACTTCTTCCCATTCTTTTACTTTTTCATCAAGTGATAATTTTAGCTTCTGGTGCTTCTCATTCAACTCTTTAATCTGATTTGGATTGTTGTATGAATCCGGCTTAATAAGAGCCGCATTTATTTTTTCAAGCTCCTGCTCAAGCGTGTGGATTTCCTTTTCAAGCTTTGATGAGTCTTTCCTTCAAATCTTTTGTTGCATTGTATCTCTGCTGCCGTTTCTCAGCTTCAATCCGTTTTTGCTCTTTACGGGAAGTAGTTTCAGTTTGTTGTTCAATTTTATTGGTTGATACCTGTTCAGCTTCTGCATTTCGTTTATAAAAATAATATTCAATATCGCCTTCATAAATTTTTAGTTTACCAGCCCGGATATCAACGACTCTGTTTGCAATTGGTTTGAGGAATTCCACATCGTGAGAAACAAGTATCAGTGAACCGGAAAAATTAATCAGAGCCTGCTGCAAAACTTTTTTGGATGAGTAATCGAGATGGTTTGTCGGCTCATCGAGAATTATAAAATTGGAAGGGGAGAGTAAAATTTTTGCAAGTGCCAGTCTGCTTTTTTCTCCACCGGAAAGAACTCCAACTTTCTTGAAAACATCATCACCCGTAAAAAGAAATGCACCGAGCAGAGTTCTCAACTGTCCAATTGATTTTCTCAGTACCAACTGAATCAAGTGTTTCAATTAAATCAAATTCAGGATTTAATGAATCAGCAACATCCTGCGAATAATAGGAAATGATATTGTTATGTCCGTTTATTCTTTCACCTTTGTTAATATCAATTTTACCTGCGATAATTTTAGCGAGAGTAGTTTTGCCAGCACCGTTCGGTCCGACAAATGCAATTTTATCACCACGGTTCACCCTGAAATCAATTCCATCAAACAGCTTCATCTCACCGAATGATTTGTGAATTCCATTCAGCTCAACATTAAAAACTCCACTTGGAGGTGGATTTGGGAAATCTTATATTTACTTTTCCTTCATCATCAGGAATTTCAACCAGCTCAATTTTTTCAAGCTGTTTTATTCTGCTTTGAACCTGTCGTGCTTTTGTAGATTTGTAACGGAATCGTTCAATAAATCTTTGAGTGTCTTTAATTTTTTTCTGCTGATTTTCTCTTTGATTTATTAGCTGCTGATCTCTCTCTTCTTTGTACTTCAGATAATCATTCAGCTTGCCGTTGTAAGGATTAATTTTTCTAAGAAATATTTCCCACGTTCGGTTTGTAGTGAGATTAACAAAATTTTTATCGTGTGAAACTATAATCATCGAACCTTTAAAGCTTTGGATGTAACCAATCATCCATTGTAAAGAATCGAGATCGAGATGGTTTGTTGGCTCGTCAAACAACAGCAAATCATTTTGAGCAATTAGAAGCTTTGCCATTGCAATTCGCATCTGCCATCCGCCGGAGAATTCATCTGTAAGTCGTCTGAAATCTTTTTCTGCAAAACCAAGACCGGTGAGGATTTTTTCAATTTTATATTCAGCAGAGTAAGATTCAAGCTCTTCCAAACGTTGATGAACTTCACCAAGCTGATTAACAAGATCATCTTTTTCTTCATCACTTAATGAAGATGATTCAAGCCGTTCAATGAATTTCTTTTTCCTTTTGATGAAGATATTTGATATCCGAAAGGGCAGTGAAGACCTCATCAATTAAAGTCTTGCCACGATGAACTACATGATCCTGAGGAAGGTAACCGATTGTAATATTTTTTTGTTTATGGATTGATCCGCTTTCAGGTTCAACATCTCCCACCAGCATTTTGAGTAGTGAAGATTTACCTGTGCCGTTTGATCCAACGAGACAAATTTTATCACCTGAATTAATTTTCAGATTAACATTCTGGAAGAGATTTTCCCCGGTGAATTGAAGCGAAATATTGGAAAGGTCAATCATAAAAAAATAGATTATTCACGTAGCACTGCAACTTTACCAGTAATAACATCGTTTCCCTCAGAATCATAAGCAACAATTATATAAACACCAGTGCTGACAAAATCACCGCTATCATCCTTGCCATCCCAGTAAGCTGTTCTGCCACCTGGTGAAGAAAATTCTGCGATCAGGGCTCCGCTGATTGAAAGTATTTTAATATCCGTGTCTTGAACCAATCCATCTATGGTCAAGAGATTGGTTCCGCTGTTTACGTAAAAAGGATTCGGATAAATAAAAAGTTCTTCATAACTCTCAACTGGTTTTATGTAAGGAGTTTCAAACGAAGTCAGTCCTTCATCTGTTCCGACATAAACAATTCCCTTGTCAGCATCAATTGCAATACTTCTTATCTGATTAGAAAGCAGAGCACTGTTTTGAGCTGTGAAAGATGCAAGGAGTCTGGAACCATCAGAATTTACTAACAATAATCCTTCGTTTGTGCCAACCCATTTTTGATTAAGAGGATCAACTGCAATTGCATTAACCGACTGCTGACGCAAAACAAACACGCTTCTAATATTTAATCCAGAACTACCGGAAGTTGGGATTCCACTTGTGTTTGTTATAATGTTTACTCCAAGGCTTGTAGCAACCCAAACATCTCCTCTTTTATCAACTTCAACGTCACTTATATCATTAGTGTTCAGACCATCCGAGGTAGTAAGGAAATCCGATCTATCATCGGATGGGTCATCATAAGTTTTATTTTCATTAAAATAGAATACGCCCAATCTTGAAGGGTCAGCACAGCTAAACCATTTCGTATCATAAGGATCGATTGCAAGATTTTCGTTGCCTTGTAAAGTTCTGCCTTGTGCAGCAGGAATTATGAAATGATACATACTATCTGACGTTTGCATTGATAATGTTTTATTATCAACTGCCCAATAGTTCAGTACCCATAAATTGCTGCGGGAATCTTTACCGAAACCTGTAATGACCAGGAAATTGGGATTTTGTGGAATTCCCTGCATACCAGTATTTGCACTGTTAAAAAGCTTTTTTTCATTACCATTCACTTCAAGAAAACCGTAACCCCAGCCACCAAGGTACGCGGTAGTGCCCGAAGTATAGGCGTAATAAACAGAATTAGCAGGTAATTCAGGCGTATTTGCAGTGTTGAAAAAATCCCAAGTATCCCCTTTATAAGTATAGTAGCCGACACCCGTAACATCTTTTCCGCTGGCTGACCAGAGTGTGCTGTTAGCATCAACACTCATACTAGGAAACTGATTTACCGGTGGAGCATTTGGAGATAGAAAGTCTCCGGCAAGTTGAGTATTTAAATAAAGTGAACCATTATCACTTGCACACACTATTCCGTAATTTTCTTTGAATTCAATTTTTGTGAGAGATACTGTCGAGCTATATAATAAATTAAGAATGCCATTATTGTAAAGATAAATATTGTTTTCAGATAGAATCAGAATGGAGTCACCATTTACCTGAAAATCACTGATATTTTTATTGACAAGTTCTATAATGAAATTGTTCCAGGTATTATTAACAAACTGTGAAAACCCTTTGTCTGTGCCGACTATTATACTATTCTGATATACTCCTGATTTTAAAGTTTTGTTTGATGGAAGTCCCTGAGCAGTGGAGTATACATTCCAGGATTCGGGGGCAGAGAGATTAACAGCGCCTGCTTTTTGAATTGCAATTCCCGCATCAGTGCAAACATAAAATAAATCAGTTTTTAAAGTGCTGTTAACTCTTGTGTTTGATGGGAATGAACCAAATTTGAAGAATGTATCATAAAACAGAAAATTGTTCACATTTATAAGAGACACACCAAAATCTGAAGAAACAATCATCGTATCGCCGGAAGAGGTGAGGTCATTAATATTTTTATTTATTTGATTTGAATTGTAGATATCGAGAATTACATCAAAGCTATTATCATCGATGTTGTAAATATCAATTATTCCCTCGATGCTTCCGAACCAGGTTCTTCCGAATTTATCTTCAGTTACAGAAGTAAGAGAGTTACCTTCTAAACCATCCGATTTGTGAAGAGTGTAAAACTGGTTTGTAGTATTTGAATATTGAAAAGCACCACCGCTAGCTGCGCTCCAAAATCCGTCGCTGATAATTGTAATATCTGAAACATTTTTTAAAGCTGTGTAATTTTGCCAGTTAGTGAATTGCTGCGCAGACGTTGTTGAGATTATGATCGGTACGATTAACAATAAAAATAAAATTCTCATTTTCCTTTTCCCAAGTTGTGAGTTAAGCGTAGAAATATGCTTATCGTACCTCTTAAAATATTAGTTTTGTGGCTAGTGAAAGTTAAGAAAAATAGTCAGGTTTGAAAGTCTAAAAAATAGCTCCGTATTTAGTCAATATTCCCAACGAGCCTTGTTCGCATCGTATCAACAACCTTGGAAGAAGTATAGAACTTACCGAGATTTTCATCATCTTCTCTTTTGCCACCATGAAAATCCGAGCCGCCCGATTCAAGCAGAAAATATTCGTTTACAATTCCTCTGTAAAACTTTACCTGCTGAGGTGAATGAGATGGATGAATTACTTCTATTCCATCCACTCCGGCATCAATAAGCTCCTTGATGAGAATTTCAGGCATATTTCCCGGATGGGCAATAAAAGATAATCCACCAGCATCGCTGATAATTTTGAATGCACTTTGAGGGGAGAGGTGAACTTTACGTTCATAAGCTGGTGCGTGGTTTCCGATAAACTTATAAAATGCTTCGAAGAAAGATTTGACCTGTCCTTTAGCGAGCAATGCCTGTGCAATATGTGGTCTTCCAATTGCAGAATTTTTAGCAAATACCATAACATCATCTAATGTTATATCCAGACCTAAAATGTTAAGTTTATTCACTATCCTTATTGCACGCTTTAATCTTTCTTCTCTGAAAAAATTCAGATAATGCTCAAGATCTTTATTCTTCGGATCAACAAAATATCCAAGAATGTGAACTTCAGTATCTCGAATGTCCGAACTAATTTCAACTCCGGGTATAATTTCTATATTATATTTCTTTGCGTATTCTGCCGCCTCAAAAATACCGTTTACATTATCGTGATCCGTGAGACTTAAAATTTTTATGTCTCTATTCTTTGCCTTTTCGATTAACTTTTCAGGTGAGTTAAAACCATCTGAGAAGTAAGAGTGCATATGTAAATCTGTTTTAATCGTCATTGTAATTAATTTCCATTACAAGCTGAATAATTCTTTGAATTTTTCATATTCAACTATTCTTAACTTTGAACCTTCTAATTCGATAAGACCTTTTTTTGCAAATGCATGCAAAGTGCGTGATATAGTTTCTCTGGAAGTTCCAGCCATATTTGCCAGCTCATGCTGGAATGGTAATTTTTCAATTTCAACAACACCTTGCTTTATCTTTCCAACATCATCTGCCAATTGAAGAAGAACAGTTGCAACTTTTCCTTCAGCATCTTTAAGTGAAAGAGCCTTTATTTTCATTCCTGCTGCTCTCAGCCGTTGCGTTAGTTCCTGCAACAACGCAATAGAAACATCAGGATTGTCATTCAGAAGTTGAAGGAAGTCATTTCTCTGGATGATAAATATTTTTGAATCATCCATTGCAGTTGCTGTCGCCGATCTTTCCAAACCATCTAACAGGGACATTTCGCCAAAAAAATCGGAAGGATTGAGAAGTGCGAGTATAACTTCTTTGTCATTATCTTCTTCACTTATCCTTGAGATTTTAACTTTTCCCGAAATAATGATGAATAAAGCAGAACCTGCTTCTTTCTCCGACAGGATGATAGAATCTTTAGAAAAACTCTGAACTGATCCTGTTCTTGATAATTGAGAAAGGGTCTCATCCTTAAGTTCCGAAAATATCGGGACGCTCTTTAAAAATTCAACTTTTTCCAAGCTTTTTTAAAATTTATATATAATTGATGTTATGAAAAATAGGTTTCAGTAGTCTGAAAATCAAATAGCCTTATTGATTTATATCGCACCACATTTCCTAAGAAGTAACCAATTATTGACAATTAACAGTCTTAAGAGTTACAGTAAATTTAATTGATTTTTAACCAGTCTGTCTCTATGTTTGTATCCTTATTTTTGAATTAAAAACGGAGATTTTTACGATATGGCAATGATGGCCAAAATGAGAAGTTTAGCCCCTGCCTTTATAATAACAGTTGGTGCTTTATTTGTACTTTTTATGGTTATTTCTGACTCTAACGTGCTTGAGGCACTTGGTGGCAAGACTAATTACGTTGGTTCAATTAATGGCGTAGAAATTTCGTATCAGGAATTTCAGGGAGCTGTTGAAAGACAGAGGGAAACGCAAAAGCAGCAAACAGGTAATGACATTCCGGAAGAACAATTCGATCAATTCAGAGATCAGGTTTGGGAAAGTCTTGTTACTGAAAAATTAATTGAAGAGGAAGTGCAGAGACTAGGAATTACTGTTAGTGATGAGGAAGTGAAGGATATAATTTTAGGTGATGATCCTCCGGCATTTCTTAAGCAAAACTTCATTGATTCTCTTGGCCGATTTAACCGCGAGATGTATGAAGAAGCAATTTTCAATCCTCAGAATGAACAAATACTCTTACAGGCAGAGGAGTTCGTAAGACAGAGCAGATACAGAGAAAAACTTCAAAGTTTATTAGAAGCGGGTATTACCATTGGCGAAGATGAAATAAAAAGAAAATTCATTGGGCAGAATACTTATATGACTGCTCAGTATGCTCTTTTTGCAAATACACTTTTCCCAGATTCAGTATTAAATATTACCGAAGATGATTTGAGAAAATATTACGATGATAATCCTGATAAATTTAAAGTAAATGCTCAAAGAAAACTGAAGTACGTATTATTCAAAAATGAGCCTTCTAATGCTGATAGCATGCTGGTTATCAGTAATTTGGAAAACGTTAAACGGATGGCAGAAAGTGATACATCCGACTTTAAATATTTTGTTGATATTTATTCTGAAGTCCCATATTCAATTGATACCTTCTCAGTAAATCAACTTTCAAATGATGCAATTAAAGCATTTAGAGATGCTAATAAAGGTGCAATAGTTGGTCCATTTCCAGAGAAGACAGGTGGATATGATTTATACCATTTATTAAATGTCATTCCATCAGATGAAAAATTTGTTAGCGCATCACATATCTTAATATCCCAGATGGGTGATGATGAAGCAAATCTTGCTGAAGCAAACAGAATTTATCAGGAACTAATCAATGGTGCCAATTTTTCTGAGATGGCAATGGAATATTCCAAGGATCCCGGTTCAGCAAAAAATGGTGGAGATCTTGGATGGTTCGGAAAAGGAATGATGGTTAAAGAATTCGATGAGGCTTCTTTTGCAGGCAAAGTTGGTGAAATTCAAAAGCCGATCAAAACATCTTTTGGTTATCATATTATTCTTGTTACCGATGTATCAACCAGTAAATATATTGTTGAAAGAATTCTTAATGCTGTACAGGAATCTGCCACAACACGTGATGCAAAATTTAATGCCGCAAATGACTTTGCATATCTTGCGCAAAATAATGGTTTTGAAAAAGAAGCCGAGCTGATGAATTATATAATTCAGGAAAGCGGAAATTTCACTTTGACGAGTGCCTCAATTCCTGGTCTTGGAGCAAATAAAAGATTAATAATCTTTGCTTTTGAAAACAGTTTGAATTCTATTAGTGAAGTTCATAAAATGCCAAACGGTTATGCTGTTGTGCAAGTTTCTGAAGTTATTTCTGATGGTCTCGAAAAGTTTGAAGATGTTCAACCAAAGGTTAAGCAGTTAGTTCTCGTTGAAAGAAAATTTGAAAAGTCACAACAGCTTGCATTGGAAGATATGAAAAAAGCTGACAATGATTTGAATAAAATAAAACAAATAGATTCAAGAATACAGGTTGGTAATACAGGAAGATTTAATTCCGTGGCATCAATTCCACAAGTAGGAAAGGATAATGCTTTTATTTTTACCGCACTTAGTATGAAAGTCGGAGATACATCTGAACCGGTTAAAGGATTAAGAGGTTATTATATAATTCATCTTCTGGACAAAACTCCCTTCGACTCAACAGCTTTTCAGGGTCAAATTGCTACACTAAGAAGCAGTTTATACCAGGAAAAGAAATCTGCTGCATTGAGCACGTGGATTACTGAAATCAAAGACAAAGCAGATATTGAAGATAAGAGGTATATGTTCTACGGTTATTAAAAGAAATTCTGTTTTTTCAACCCCCTTTTCACAATTTTTAAGGTATGAATCGGGGGTTTTCTTTTTAAAGAATTTTGTTCAAGTTCAATTGTAGAATTTAACATCTGAAATAATGTCCAAAATATCTTTATTCATAATCATTTTTAATTTATCATCCATCGGATTGTTTGCTCAATTTGGTCCCGGAAAGTTAGGTATATCTTTGAATGTTGTATATACAACATCTGCAGAAGTATTTCTAAATCCCAACTCTTCAGATTTGGAAGCGAGAAACAGATCATTCCTTCTTGAAGATATTTGGAATCCCGGTATCGATATCAGATACAGGTTTTCTTCGGAATTTATTCTCGGACTTAATGTTGAGTACATTAAGAAGACAGCTAACCAGCCTAACCTTACAGCTTTCATTGGAAACCAGGTTTATGTATTTGAAGTTGAAGATGGCTTCAGTACAATACCCATAGAATTAACTGCCTATTACTTCTTTCCATTTTCTACTGATCATTTCAAGTTTTTGATGGGTGCCGGTTTAGGTTATTATTATGGACAGTTCATCAGAAAGTTTAGTGATGTTGGTCTTGAAGTGACTCAAAGAAAAAGTTCACTGGGTATTCTCGTCGCAACTTCACTTGACTATATGATAATAGATAATCTTTCAGCAAGATTCGAAATGAAATTTAGAAATCCTCAGTATAATGTTTCAAGCAAATACACAAAAACCGAAGTCGAATACCAGGGAAATACAGTCCAGCTTACTGAAAATCCTTTTGAAACTAAAGTAGATATTAATGGCTTAACCTTTGTGCTCGGGGTGGTAGTTCAAATCTAAAAATATTTTACCACTTCGCTTTCCTTTAATATTCAATTAATAAAACATATTTTTGACCTGAACAGTTATGAAGAAAAAAATCTATTATCTTACAGGATTTATGGCAGCTGGTAAGAGTACTATTGGTCCCATTCTAGCTAATACACTCGGCTGGAATTTTTTCGATCTTGATAAAGAAGTTGAAAAACAAGAAGGAATGAGAATAGTTGAATTGTTTGAACAGAAAGGAGATGATTATTTTCGGGAAATTGAAACCACTATTCTTAAAAAACTCTCGGAGATGGATGAATCAATTATTTCTCTCGGAGGTGGAACAATAGCTTCGGATGTAAACTTCGGTATAATAAAATCAACAGGAAAAATTATTTATCTTAAATCATCACCTGAAATGGCTTACAAAAGATTAAGATTTAAGAAGGATCGTCCTGCATTTGTTTTTGATGGAGTGGAAGTTCCAACTAAAGAACAGTTCCTGGAACGGATAAATTAGCTTCTCGATTCACGAAAAAAATATTATGAGCAATGCGATTTTATTGTTGATACTGATAATCAAACTGTAGGGAAAACTGTGGATATTATTGCAAAATTTATTAACAAAGAATTATTGAAAAGGTATTAAATTTTTTTGAAATCAGTTTTAGTAAATACGAAAACAAAAAAATACAACAGTTTACATTGGGAAAAATGTTTTCAGATCTATTGCCGGAATTCATTGCAAAGTACAATTTGCCAAAACGTGTTTTTGTAATTCTTGATAAAAATGTTGAGCAGATTTATGGTCGCTCAATTAAGAAAGTGATAAACAGTTTTGCATCTAAAAAGTTTTATTTGACTCTATCCTCATCCGAAAGAATCAAATCATTCAATTCTGCAAATCAGATATTCAGCAAGCTGTATGAAGAAGAATTTGGGAGAGATACTCTTCTGATTGCAATCGGCGGAGGCACTATTGGAGACCTTTCTGGTTTTATTGCTTCGACTTATATGAGAGGTATTTCGTTGGTTCATATCCCAACAACTTTGCTTTCTGCAGTTGATAGTTCAATTGGTGGAAAGACTGGAATAAATTTTCAGGAAGCTAAAAATCTTATCGGTACTTTTTATCATCCTGAGTTAGTTTTAATTGACACAAACTTTATTAATTCACTTCCTGAAGAAGAACTGATTTCCGGATTTGGAGAAGTGATTAAATATTCTTTCCTAACTGATAAGAAATTCTACTCAACTCTTCTTTCTGATTATAAACTTTTAATGAAAAAAGATGCTAAATTCTTGAACAAAATTATTTATGAAAGTGTTAAGATTAAATCTGCAGTTGTTTCAAAGGATGAAAAAGAAGTAACAGGCTTGAGAAAAATTCTGAATTTTGGTCATACTTTTGCTCACGCGTTTGAAAGCGGCTCCTCTTACAAACTCTCTCACGGAAAAGCCGTCATTGCGGGGATTGTAAGTGCCCTCATCTTATCATTCGAGAAAAAATTAATTGATGAATTTCAGCTTCATTATATGCTTCAGCTACCAATGAAATTTCAATCAACATCTAATATCAATAAAATAAATTCTGATAGCAATCTATAACTTGATGGCTTACGATAAAAAGAATAGAGATGGTAAAATCCAATTTGTACTGATCAAAAATTTTGGTGAAATTTTAGTAGATGTTTCCGTAGATAAAAAATCAGTCATTAGGTGCACTGGAAAAAACAGAAAAGATTTGGTTTAAAAGGGCAACTGCCGGATTGTGAGGGCGAAACCCGGCAGTTTTGTGTGTCATATTTGGAGGGATGCTATGCTTAAACTATTTCGTTCTAAACTTCTCAACATCGGTGCCATTGGTTTTTGAATTGCAATTATGTGAGTATTAAGCATATTAGCGAAGGGAGAAAAAAGCAGGAAATATTTACCTGTAAAATAGTCGCATCATTTCCTTTAAGTCTGAATAAGTAGGGTTTGCAATGAATGATGTTGAAATAACGACAGATTTGACAAAAAACATTCTGAAAAGGAAGGCTGAACCAAATGTCCTAATTTTAGTTCATTATTATCGGTTGTTAGGATAGCTTAGTGGAAGATGGAGTTGAATGCGTCAGAAAAATTAATCAATTAAATGCAGAAGGATCCGTCCTTAATTAGCGAAACAAATAAAAAATATTTTTTTCTTACTTTATAAAAATGCTATCTACTTTAATGCTATCTACTTTTCAGAATTATTTTGAATGTAGTTCCTTCGCCAGGCTTTGAACTTTTTACAAAAATCTTCCCACCGTGGTATCCTTCAATAATTCTTTTGGATAAACTAAGTCCCAATCCCCATCCTCTTTTCTTCGTACTGTAACCCGGACGGAATACATCTTTTCTTCTTTTCATCTCAATTCCTTTTCCGCTGTCAGCAACTTCAACTTCAACATTTCTTCTTGCTTTTTTAACCGACACTTCAATTTTACCTGTTGTTCCTTCAATAGCATCAAGAGCATTCTTAATAAGGTTTTCAATTACCCATCCAAAAAGTTCAGAATTAATTTCTGCATTAGCCTGTTCATCGCCTGATATTTTCAACTCTACTAATTTTCCCGTTTGAGGTAATCGTCGTTCAAAATAAGTTGTGACTAGTTTTATGTTATCCATAACATTAGTCTTTATCAACTCGGGTTTGGCACCAATTTTTGAAAATCTGTAAGTGATTTTATTCAGTTTCTCGACATCATCGCTTATTTCGTTTGTTATATCGAGCACCTTGTCAGGTTGTTCGTAATTTATCTTAAGCATTTCTAGCCAACCCATTAAACTGGAAATAGGAGTCCCAAATTGGTGAGCGGTCTCTTTTGCCATTCCGACCCAGATATTACTTTGTTCACTTCGCTTAATGCTGCTGAATCCAATGTACCCCAGCACAATGAAAGCTGCTGCAATTATTAATTGGATGTATGGATAAAATCTAAGTTGCTTGATCTGTTCGGAATCACCATAATGAATCTTGTTGATGATCATTCCTTCATACTTAACTTCTATTGGTGGATTTGTTACATCCATTTCGGAAATTAATTTAGCAATGAAATCATTAAATTGCTCAGGTGTGAGGCTCGAATCTATTTCAACATTTCTGATATCAGTTTTACTGTAAACATTATTCTCGGCATCTGTTTGAATCAACGGAAAGTCTATTGGTTTAATAATGTTATCAAACAGAAAAGTAATATCCACATCGGGATTAGTTGAATTGGCTAAATATTCTATTCCTTCTGCGTAAAGTTCTACAATCTGTCTTTCTTTTTCCTGCAGTTTTGCAACGAGTGTCTGAGTGTAGTAAAGAGTACCGATAGCAATTAGTACAGCTATCATCAGAAGAATAATTTTAATGTTGACTGAAGCAGGTCCGCCGGACATTTTCATATTTCACCTAAAGAAATGAACATTTAACAGAAGTAAAATTAGAGAAAAGGAGTATAAAATTCATTAGTGAAAATAATTCAACATTGAAAGGGCAATCACTAAGTGAGGATTTATTTCACATAAAACGTTTGTTTGCGTTTTGGTCCAACTGAAACAATATTGATCTTAATTCCGGAATGTTTTGCTATAAAATTTAGGTAATCTTTTGTTTTTGCTGGAAGCTGGTCGTAAGCTAAACAATTGCTAATGTCTTCATTCCAACCATCCAGTTCTTCATAAATTGGTTTTACGGCAGATAACTGTTCAACGGAAGTAGGGAAGTATCTGATTCGTTTGCCATTTAGTTCATAACCGACACAGACTTTTATCTTTTCAAAACCACTAAGCACATCAAGTTTAGTAATTGCAACGGAAGTAATACCATTTACCATTTGTGAATAAGCAACTAGAAAAGCATCATACCAACCGCATCTTCTCGGTCTGCCAGTTGTTGCGCCAAACTCATCTCCAATTTTTTTGAGTTTCTCACCTTCATCGTCAAGTAATTCGGTAGGAAAAGGACCATTGCCAACACGTGTAGTATATGCCTTTACTATTCCTATCACTGAGTCAATTTTTGTTGGTGGAATTCCGGTTCCTGTGCAAGCTCCGCCCGAAGTTGGACTGCTGGAAGTGACAAAAGGATAAGTGCCATGATCTACATCGAGTAACGCTCCTTGTGCACCTTCAAGTAAAACAGACTTGCCATCTGCAATTGCGTTATTAAGAAAAGAAGGTACATCCTTAATATACTTATCAATTCTTCTGTCGAATTCAAGATATTCTTTTACAATAGCATCAACATCAAGTCCTTCATGCTCATAAACTTTTTTCAGAAACTCGTTTTTTTCTTTAAGGTTCAACCTGATTTGCTTTTCAAGTTCCACTCTATCAAGAAGATCAACTATTCTTATTCCTTTACGTGCAAATTTATCAATGTAGCAGGGACCAATTCCTCTTCCGGTTGTCCCAATTTTTGTATCACCGCTTTCACTTATCGAATCCAGTAATTTATGGTAAGGCATAATCAGGTGAGCATTATGACTAATGTATAGTCTGCCCTCCACTTTTATTCCGTTTTTCTCAAGAAGTTCAATTTCCTCGAGCAAAGCAGTCGGGTCAATAACAACGCCATTACCGATAACACAAATAACATCTTCTCTTAAAATTCCAGATGGAATTAAGTGAAGAATATATTTTTTATCACCAATTATTACTGTGTGACCTGCATTTGCACCACCCTGGTATCGCGCAACTATTTTATACTTTTCACTAAGTATATCAACAATTTTTCCTTTGCCTTCATCGCCCCACTGGCTTCCGACAAGAACTGTAACACTCATAATTTGATTATTTCTTTAGGATTGATTTTAGTTTATGCAAATAAAAACTCCGAATTTTTCAATCCGGAGTTTTGTTCAAAATTAATTTAATTAGAATTATTTTGGTAACGATTCGATAGCTTGATCAACAGAATCATAATGCTCAAAAATCGTTATCAGTTTTGTAATTATAAGTAAGCTTTCAATTTTATCGCTTACATTAGCAAGCTTGTAAAAGCCGTCAGCTTTTTTCATTGTCGTTAAACCGCCTATTAACATGCCCAGCCCGGAGCTGTTCATAAATTTAACAGCGCTTAAGTCAATTATAACTCTTATTTTTTTCTCATCGATTAATTTGTGCAGTAAATCATTGAATTCTTTAGTGTCATCGCCGCCCATCACATTTCCCTTTAATTCAATTATTACTGCTCCATATTTTTCGGTGGTTTTGATTTTCATGAAGACTCCTTTAAATTTTCATCGAAAAATAATCAGATAAGCATACTTTTGCAAACATTTATCGTGAATTAAACCCGGCTACTTTCTGATTATATATTTATTTAATAAATTGGAACAACACTGTAAATATTGCGTCTAAAAATATGATTTCAAAAGAAAAAGAAAAGGACTTGCAGCAACCCCGAATACTATCAATTGGTGATGATTATTCAATAATCAGGCAATTTATTGATGGAGATAAGTCAGCCTTTCAAGTCCTTGTTAAAAGACATAAAGAAAAAGTGAGAAATATAATTTACATGACCATGAATAACAGTGCTCTTGTTGATGATATTGCTCAGGAAGTTTTTATAACTGTATATAAAAATCTTAAGCACTTTCGTTTCGAATCTCAATTTACTACCTGGCTTTACAGGGTTACAGTTAACAGATGCAAAGATTATTTAAGAAGAATTAATGTAAGGAAAATATTTTCACCGATTGAAGATGGTTATGAAGTGTCTGAATATTCAACACCTGCAGAAAGCAATGATATTTCAAAAATTGTGATGGATGCTATATCAAAACTTCCGGTGAAACTTAGAATGCCATTAATTTTAAAAGACATTGAGGGATTTAGTTACCAGGAAATATCCGAAACATTAAAGTGTGAAATGGGAACAGTCAAATCAAGAATATTCAGAGGAAGGGAAAAGTTGAAGGAAATTTTACAGCCTTTGGAGAAGGAGCTTATGGAATGAATAAAAATTTACGAAATATGGAGTTACTCTCTGCTTATCTTGATGATGAATTATCTCCTTCAGAAAAAACTGAAATTGAAAAGCTTCTTGCTAGTTCCCTTGAAATGCAGAAGAAACTTGAAGACCTGAAAAAAGTTAAACAGCTCGCTAATAGTATTGAAAGAGTTCCCGAATCTCCTTTCTTTGAAACACGTCTGATGGCATCAATTGAAGGTCAAAAAAATGAATCATCCAGAATTAAAAGATGGATGCCTGCAACTGCGCTGGCAATGGTCACTATCGTTGTGATGATTGTTATGAAGTTTAACCCTGGATTATTAGATCAGATGTGGGAAAATCAAAAAGTAGCAATTGCTGGTTTCTATAAAGAAAATCTTCAACCCGTTTTGGTTGCTGCAAACCTAACCAATGAGGATGTTTTCAATTTTGCATTTAACAATGAACTTCCTCTTGATGATACACGAAAACAATATTTGCTTTTGGGATATGATGATGCAGGAAAAGAATTTTTCGAGATCCGATCAAGTGATCAAAAGGTAGATAGAGGCAGCTATAAAGAATTTATTTCCGCGATGAATTTGGATGATAAACAGAAGCAGACAGTAGACTCAATTATCGGCAGTTACAGCAAAGCTCTTGAATCACAGGTACTTGTTAATGAAAAAAATACGATTGCCATCAATCCAAACCTTTGGAATTTAAGAAAAGCAATCTTTGCCGATTTGCTGGTCGCATCCGAGAAATTGAACAAAATCAAATTTGACAGAATCATTCCGGAAGGTATTACTGAGGCTGAAAAATTAGTTGTAGTAAATACAGTGGCAAAATTAAAAAACAATCCCGGCGATCAATATATCTTTGTAACTCCCGATTCAATTTTTGAAGATTTCTATCAATTTGACCCTGTCCTAGTTAATGAGGAATTGAAATGGACAGAAGAGCATATTAAATTCAATGAAGAAAAGATTAAAGAGTTTACGATTAAAATCAGATACGATTCAACATTTCAATACTATACTGATTCTAAAAACGTGCATCCGTTCAAGATTGTTGTTGACTCAAACATCTGCAGGGTTGATTTACCTGAGTTCACAATTACTGAATTTTCAATTCCGGAAATTGCAACAATCGACCCGATGATTGTACAAGCTACAAATAATATTCACTTTTATGCTTACAAGATTCCGAAGATTGAAAAATCAAAAAATGAAATTAAAATCGAATATTACAATGACGATTCAGTTTACAGTTATGTTGTCAATTATAATATGCTTGATATAGATTCTATCGTTCAGGCAGATGCGGGAACAGATTTTTACAACCTTGAAAGATTAAAAGAGGCAAAACCTTTTGACGATTCTATGTTAATTAAGTATCAGTTCGACCGAGATTATTATAACAGATATTATTCCGATGATGAGTTCAAAAAGCAAATGGAAGAATTGCAAAAAGAACTTCAACACCTAAGTAAAGACTTGAAAAACCAGAAAATCAGAGTTCACTCAGAGGTAACTAAGAGTCCGAAGAAATAATATCATTTCTTATAAATCAGAGCTTATAATCCAATTCCCTTCATAAGTGGATTTTGGATTAAGCCTGCAATTTATACAACCATCCTAGAAAACGTCCGTTTATAACTGAAATCTTTAATTATTAAGTAGTTTAGTTTAATTTTAACCAACATTATTTTGAGGTGGTAACTTATATATTGCGTTATAGCCTTTAATGAGTAAGTTTTCAAAAAATATTATAAGCAGACAAATGCAGCTTTTCTTCATAGCTGCATTCCTGATTTTTATCTTCAAAGTTTCTTATGGAAGTCCAGATTCTCTTTATTTAAAACTGCTATTCGATTTAGTATTGGGGATTTCAATTTTCTTCCTGCTTCTGGCATTGATTAGATTTGAAAACAGTCGTTCGTCTTCACCTCTTTCTTTGGTTTTAAATATTGGAATATTGCTGGCGATCATGTTCTTCATCATTATGTTCTCAGATTATCTTCTCACCAGCATTTTTGAAAATATCAATCTTAAACTCAACAACCCTGGTTTGGTTTATAATGTAGTTTCTGTGATCTATGTTTTCATATTAGTAGCTATCCTATCATTTTTTTTAGTAACGCTCAGACATTTTTTCTATTTAAATCAGACAAAGAATACCAGAATATATTTTAATACAATGCTTGTATTTTTTATTCTAGCAAGCATATCACTTAATTTTTTCAATGACGAAAGTCTTTCCTTTATAATAACTACATTTTTTGTTGTATCAGTCTTGCTGATGGTTTTTAACTCCATTAGAATTTCCTGGATTGCTTTCATCACTAAAAAGGATAAAATATATTTATTGCTGCTATCCTTTGTCATAACGACTTTATTTATTGTAAATATTATCAATAGTTCAGGGGAAAACATTCACAGCCAGATCATTGTTGGGTTTTCTCCCTCGCTTAAACAGTTTATTCAGATAATTATGATTTACGGGTCGATTTATTTTGTAATACTATTCTTTACAACACTCTTTCATCTGCCAACTGCCGAAGCATATGACAGGAAAGCGCAGGAAGTAACGTCGCTCCAATATTTCAGTAAACTAATTACAGAGGTTCTTGATTTTAATGATCTTGCTGAAACAGTTACTGACATAACTCAAAAACTTAGTGGTTCAAAAGCCTCCTGGATAATTTGGCGAAATGGTTCAAAACAAAATTCATTAGCTGCAAAGAATATTGGATTTTTAGAATCGGATAGAATTTCAAATCAAATACTTGAAAAAATTAATTTTGAACAATTAACCTCCACAAAAACTATTAACCTAAAAGAAAAAATAATAGAGGGAGATGCAGAGAATTTATTCTCAGTTGTTTCAGTATCTCCAATAAAAACCCGGGGAGAAACCCAGGGAATACTTGTTGCTGCGAAAGGAACAGGACAGTTGTTTACAAGAGATGATCTGAGCGCGATAGAAACTTTTTCAGATTACGCATCAGTTGCTATAGAAAATTCTTGGCTGCTTGAGCAATCGATTGAAAAAGAAAGACTCGAGAAGGAACTTGATGTTGCAAGAGAAATCCAAAAGAAAATTCTTCCATTGAAAGCACCGGACTTTCCAAACCTTGAGATCGCTTCAGTATTTATTCCGGCTTTTGAAGTTGGTGGTGACTATTATGACTTTTTTAAGATCAGTGAATCGAAACTCGGCTTTGTAATTGCCGATGTTTCCGGTAAAGGAATTTCGGCTGCTTTTATCATGGCTGAAATTAAAGGAATTTTTGAATCGCTCTCCAAAACAATCGAGCGACCCAAAGATATTTTAATCAAAGCAAACGAAATCCTGTGGCAAGCTTTAGATTCTAAATCCTTTGTAAGTGCAGCATACGGTTATTTTGACTCGAAAGAAAATACACTGACATTTGCTCGAGCCGGACATTGTCCTTTATACTTATTAAGAAATAATGATTCCCAAGAAATAAAACCTTCCGGTTTAGGATTAGGTTTGAGTGATACAGACTGTTTTAATCACAATCTTGAAGAATACTCTATAGAGTTAAAAGAAAATGACACAATTGTACTTTTCACTGATGGGGTGACTGAGGCCAAAAATGAAATATTGGACGATTTTGGAGATAAACATTTTCTGAAAGTGCTTCAATCAAATATCAACCTAACTGCGGAAGAACTTTCGAATAAAATAATTCAGGAAATTTCAGTCTTTTCCAGTAGCCACGAGCAGTATGATGATATTACTTTAGTTATTTTTAAGTGGCAACAAAAATCAAAATTTGATGGAGATTAAGGATGGCAGAATTTAGCACGTCAATTAAAGAAGATGGGGATATCAGGATTATTAATCTCAAGGGTTATCTGGATGCTCACACAGCTCCGACTCTTGAGAATAATTTTACTGAGCTGATAAACAATAGCAAGTTTAAAATCATAGTTAACTTCGAAGAACTCGCATACATAAGCAGTGCTGGTTTAGGAGTTTTTATGGCTTATATCGAAAACATCAGGGATAACAAAGGTGATATTAAACTTACAAACATGAGTGATAAGGTGTTTAACATTTTCGATTTGCTTGGCTTTCCGCTTCTTTACGAAATATATAAAAATGAAGAAGAAGCAATAAAGAAGTTTAGCGGGAGTTAACATTGTCTGTCCGTAGTAAAAATAAAGCTGGCGAGCTTAGAGTTAAAAGTAAGACAGAAAACCTTTCTGAGATAAGGGATTTTATAAGCACAAATGCAAGTGCTGCGGGAATAGCATCTGCCAGTATTGATAATATTATTCTTGCTGTTGACGAAGCCTGCACTAATATTATTAAGCATGCATACAAATTGTCCCCTCAAGGGGAAATTATAATAAAGATTGATTATGATGAAGAAAAATTTACTATTACTATAATTGATTACGGAAAATCATTTGAGCCTGACAGAGTTCCATTTCCTGATCTTCGGAAATATTATCGTGAGCATAAAGTTGGTGGTCTCGGGATGTATTTGATGAAATCTTTAATGGATGATGTTGAGTATATTACTGTCCCCGGCAAATACAATCAGGGTACTCCTTTCAAAAAAAATAAGGAGCGGTTGAGAATATGCTGGAGGCAAAAAGTTTAAAAGTAAAACGAAACCTTACCGCTCTTGTTGATTTTAGTAGGATAATCAACTCCAGTATAGATCTTGACTTTATTCTTAACAATGTTCTTCTTACATGCCTTGGAAAATTCTTAGCAACGCGCGGCCTCATCGCCTTAAAGGAAAATAACAAGATCGTTCTCAAAAGTTCTAAAGGTCTGACAAATGATTTAATTCATGAATTTCCCGAACTAGAAGTAACACCCAGTTGCATTGACCACCCTAAATTAAATTCATATATGCAAAAGGCTAACCTAAAAGTTGCTGAAAAAATAAGTGCTTCTGAAGATTGCATTGGTCTGGTATGTCTTGGAGAAAAACTTAATAAATCAGATTACACAGAAGATGATGTTGAATTCCTTGGTACCATTTTGAATATCTCAGCAACTGCAGTTCAGAACTCTATGGTGATAAATGAACTTCAAAAAGTAAATCGTCAGCTTGATTCAAGGGTACAGCGGTTAAGCTCCTTATTTGAACTAAGCAAGGAATTTGGTTCGTTTGCTGAATCGTTCAGAGTAGTTAAACTGCTTGTGTTCTCAATTCTAGGTCAGTTCCTTGTTCAGAAATATACCGTGATTTTATTGGAAAATGATGAAGCGGATATTCTTGATTCAAAATTTGATAATGAAATATTACTCTCATCAATAAAGAAATATGAACTTCAGAAAATTACGGATTCTATAAAAAAAGGTGTTTTAAAGGATAAACATTCTGAACTATATGAGCTTGGAATTGAACTGATTGTACCGATGCAGCTTCAGAACAAAACCCGCGGATTAATTTTGCTCGGCAGCCGGGCAGGGAACAGAGATTTTCAAAACAGCGATATTGAGTACATTTATTCAATTGGTAATCTTGCAATAATATCACTTGAGAATAACAGACTTTTTCTCGAAGCACTTGAAAAACAAAAAATGGAAGAAGACCTTCTTATTGCAAGAGATATTCAAAGAAACCTTCTTCCTTCAACTTTACCCGAATACGAAAAATACGATATCGCTGCATTGAATGTTTCTTCAAAACAGGTTGGTGGAGATTATTATGACGTTATACCAATTGATGATGAAAAATTTTATATCGCAATAGCTGATGTTTCAGGCAAAGGCGTTCCGGCATCACTGATGATGGCGAATATTCAGGCTTTCCTGCAGGTTATTTGCAGACAGGATTTGAAAATTGATAAAGCTACTGCTATGATAAACGATCTCGTTACAGCTAATTCATCTGAAGGAAGATTTATTACGTTCTTTTGGGGTTATATTAATACAATAAAGAATACCCTTACTTATGTTAATGCAGGTCACAATCCTCCTTACATTATCAGAGGCGATAAAATTATTAAGTTAACTCAGGGCGGGATAATTTTTGGGGTGATGAAGACACCTGTTCCGTATATCTTGGAAGAAGTTGAGTTAATTAAGGATGATGTGCTTATCCTTTATACTGATGGTGTCTCAGAAGCAATGAATCTTGGGTTTGAAGAATACTCTGAAGAGAGGCTGGAGAGAATGGCCAAAAGTCTTGTGAATAAATCAGCGAATGAAATTTTAAATGGAATTAAAGAAGATGTGCAAATATTCACTCAGGGAAATCTTCAATCTGATGATATAACTATGATAGTAATTAAGGTAAGGTAGATATATGAGACCATTAAAATCATTATTACTAAAATACCGCTCCAACTTAATTGTTATTCTTTCGCTTTTTCTCATAGGAATTGCATTAGTGAGCATCTATTTCAGTCTGGAAGTTAGAGTGACAAGCAATGACGAATGTCTATGGATAACTAAAAAAGTAAGTAAGGATAGTACTGCTATATTCTTCGATGTTGTAAAAGTAGAAGGAGTAACATGGAACGCAGGAATTAGAAACGGCGATCAGCTTCTTGAGATCAATGGTGTATTACTCTCTGATGTTTTTCAAGCACAAGGGATATTAAATAAATTTGATAGCGGTGAGTATGCTGACTACAAAGTTGTTAAGCGGATGGAAAAATCTTCACAACAAAAGTTTACGTAAAAAAACTGATTGAATTTGGATAATCTTGCTAGTTCCTTAAGTGCATTGTTCTGGATGATTATTGGTTTTATTGTTATCACTGCAAAACCGGATGGAAAAATTCACAGGCTATTTTATCTATCTAGGAGTATTTTCAGTACTTAACAACTCTTCATATACTTATTCCATATCCGCGGTGACTTTTATAAATTCTTTTTTGATTACGGATTGTTTGCTATCCTAATTGGCAGTTTGTGGTTAATAGGAATGTGCTTTATTCCTTTTTTAAATAATTATTTCTTCTGGAACTTTCCCACTCCATTTAGGTTTGTTGAAAAAGTCTGGGTGAAAAGAGCGGTTTTCATTATTCCTGCATTGCTTTCTGCATTAGCCATTCTATTTGCTGTCCTAACCTTCAATGGATCTAATTAGTAAAACACTTTTCTTCCCTCTAATTCAAGGGCTCGTTTATTTTGTATTCGTTGCTAATATTACTGCATGGATAGCTCTTGTAGTTCAATACAGAAGAATCAAATCGAAAGAAAATAAAAAACCTATTTTACTAATGTTGATTGCAGCAACGTTTGGTAATGCTGTATTTATATATGCTGATCGAATAGCACCGGCAATAGCGGATACCTTCTTTAACTCTCCCGAATATTTTGCGCCTATAATATTGGTCGCAATTGTACCACTTATATTTGCTTACTCCATTTTCAAATACCAGTTGATGGATGTTAGTGTTGTGGTCAAAAACACAATTATTTACGGCACGGCTACTGTGTCTGTTGCAGCTATTTACTTTTTTGTTATATACGTTGCGGGTAAAAGCATCAGCTCATTTTTTGGAGTTGAAAACCAGGGAATAATTGCGGGAATTTTCTTTATAATTTTTGCACTTGTATTCCAATCAACAAAAAACAGGTTTCAGGATTTTCTTACTAAAAGATTTTACCCCGAACAATTTGCTTATCAGCGGGTACTTGTAGATCTGAGTAACGATCTTTCTATAGTAGTAGGATTGGAAAATATACTCAAACTGATGAAAAAAACTTTTACTGATGCATTAAAGATTAAAACATTTGGGATATTAGTAAGAGATAAAGATGGCAATTTAACTCTGGTTGATAGTGTTGGAATGAAAAATGAACAATGCGTGATTTCCGAATCGAGAATAGTGCAATTCCTAAAAGACAAATATCTTATTACCAAATACCCTTCAATTGAGCAAGCAGACTTTAAAGCAGTTTTCCCGGATGAAAAAGCTGAAAGATTAATTTCTGAAGGTATCTACACCATCATCCCGATGATGGTTAAATCAAAAATTGTAGGACTATTACTTTTCGGGCTCAAACATTCAGGATCTCATTTCGCAGGAAAAGATTTGGAACTTTTATGGGCTGCTGCAAACCAGGCTGCTATTTCAATTGAGAATGCTAGGCTTTATAAATCGGAAGTTGAAAAACAAAAGTTAGAAAGAGACCTTGATCTTGCCAGAAAAATTCAGCAGGGATTGCTTCCGCAATGTATTCCAGATATGGGAGGTTTAGATATTTGCGGTGAAATGATCCCGGCAATGCAGGTTGGCGGTGATTATTATGACCTGATACAAATTTCCGATTCAAAGTTGTTTGTCGTTGTCGGTGATGTATCCGGCAAAGGATTGTCCGCATCTCTTTATATGACCAAGCTGCAGACGATGATTAAGTTACATTGTTCAGAAGACAAATCACCAAAAGAAATTCTAAATGATATCAACAAAAGAATTTATAAGGAGATGGACAAAAGCTGGTTTGTAACAATAACGCTCGCATTGTTCGATCTGAAAAAGCAAACTTTAAGATTCTGCCGTGCCGGGCATGTGCCGGTACTTCAGGCAACAAATGGGACAGTTCAATCTTTTAGAACACAAGGGCTAGGTGTTGGTTTAGAAAGAGGAATTGTTTTTGAAAAATCACTTATTGAAGAAGAAGTAAAACTTTCACCGGGACAAATTTATGCATTCTTTACTGATGGCATTACTGAAGCAATGAATGAAAAGAATGAATTATTCGGCGATGAAAATTTAAACTCAATTCTTAAAAATAAAACTAAAGTCCGCTCAGCAGACATTGTAAATGAAATCTGGTCTTCAGTACAATCCTTCCGTGGTGAAGCTGAAGTAAACGATGATATGACAATGGTGGTCGTCAAGGTTAAGTAAATACTTAACACAAATTGTAATCCAGACATGACAATATTAAGTTAAATCCAAATTCTGTTGAATACTCTCTTTGATTATTATTTGACATAATCAATATATATTCTTATAATTTGTTCAAGTCCTATTCTTTATTTATAAACAGCATTTAAATGAAAATCTTCTTATGCAAAAAAGAACTCCACTCAAATATTCGTTTGCAATAAAAGATAACTATGTAAGCGTTACTGTCTCGGGAAATTTTTCTCTTTCCGATGCAAAGAAAATGTATATTGATGCACTGGATACACTCGTGGATAAAAAACTTTCAAAATTGTTTTTTAATGTTTATAAAGTTAAGGGATATGTAAAAACTATAGATAGATATTATTTGGGTGAGTTTGCTGCCCTTGAATCACTGAAATATATGGAAAAAGGATTACTAGGGCTTACTGCTTCTTTTTACGGAATAGAACCAATAATTGATCCCGGAAGGTTTGGCGAATTAGTTGCAAGAAATCTCGGACTGAATATAAAAGTTACTACCGATAAGAAAGAGGCTTTACAATTTCTGGGAGTTGAATAGAACTTCCGGTTTAGGCAAATCAATTCTTCGGTCATGATCAGCTCAGCTCAACTCAATTCTAAAGAATAATTCAAAAACTAGATCTACTGAAACTGTAAATGAGATTTAGAATTCTAAGACAACCATTCATTTCCGAGGAAATTGTAAACAATTCATTTCTAATCAGCAACTAATCCCTGTTTACATTTAAAGAATAATTACCGATTTTTACATATCAGTTGCAATATTTGTTGTGCACATTTAATTACAGAGTAAATCAATATGCTTACTACTTTACCTCATAGGGGGAGTTTCACATAATTAAATTTTGCTGCAGTGACTTCCAAATATCACTCTCCTTAAAAATTTATTTCTTTTCAAAATTAGTAGGCTCTATAAATATAAACTGAATTACTTTCTGAACTGTGGCAGGAATTAATTTTAATCAATGGAGGAAAAAGTGGAAAAACTATCTACTCTTTCAATCAGCCGAAACATATTTTTAACAGCTTTCCTGAGTGTTCTACTTACATTCACCGTCCAATCTCAAGTTGTCAACTATCAAGATAGCTGGGGAGAATCGGGTTTTACTCTGGAGTCGGAAAATCCATCCGGTGTCCAAATCAACTTTTCAATTACTCAGTTTGAAATAGAGGAAATTGATATTGATGGAATGATAATGAAATCGATACATTTACCTGAAGTATTTCTTCCAAATGATGAAGGTAAACCTGATCTACCGGGCACAGCCAGGTATATTGCACTTCCTCAGGGTGCTGATGCATCATTTGAGATTATTTCTTACAGAACTGAGCATATTACGAATTTTGATTTAGCTCCGGCGCCAGACATTCCTCTTGATACAGATCCCGGTCCTTTAAAATATGAAAAGGATCTTAATGTTTACTCTAAAAATGATTTTTATCCTAAAAGTCCGGTAATCCTATCTGAACCCCAAAAGGTTAGAGGTGTTGATGCAAGATTAGTCGGAATCACTCCATTCCAGTACAATCCAGTAACAAAAGAATTGATTGTTTACAGGGATATTAAAGTTCAAGTTTCTTTCTTAGGTGGAAATGGTCACTTTGGTGAGGACAGGTTAAGGAACAGGTGGTGGGATCCGATACAAGAAAATATGTTTCTTAATTTTATGTCTTTACCGAAAGTTGAGTATAAAAGTACTTCTAATTCTGAAACTGAAGATTATGAATACATCATAATCACTCCCGATAATCCTGACTATTTGAGCTGGGCTGATACTATAAAGAGTTGGCGTATGAAGCAGGGAATAAGAACAGGTATTGTTACATTAACAGAAATAGGAGGCAACAATGCAACACTTATTGAAGATTATATTGACAACGCTTACAACAATTGGGATATACCTCCTGTTGCAGTTCTGTTTCTTGCTGATTACGGAACAGGCGGCGCGACAGGCAATGGTATAATCGTTCCAACATATTCCGGCGGATATACGACCTGTATTTCCGATAATTTATATGCAGATGTTAATGAAGATCAGTTGCCGGATATAGTGGTTGGGAGATTGGTTGCGCAGAATCCATCACAACTGGAAATAATGGTTCGTAAGTTTATTGATTATGAAACACAACCGCCGACAAATCCAAATTATTCAGCACATCCTGTTTCTGCTGGCGGATGGCAATCGGATAGATGGTTTATTCTTTGTGCCGATATTTGCTACGGGTTCTGGGAAAATGCAATGCTTAAATCTCCTGTCCGGGAGTATGCAGGCGCAAGTGGACCCCCTGCATATTGGTCTACTAATCCGAATACATCTCTGGTGGTAGATTATTTTGGACCGAATGGCTTAGGTTACATCCCACAGCTACCATCTCATTTAACTGATTGGGGAGGTAACGCTACAAGGATTAATAATGATATTAACAGCGGTGCTTCCATTATTTTACACAGAGATCACGGTGGAGAAAATGGATGGAGTTCACCTTCTTATACTATCAGCAACTTATCTGGCCTTAATAACGACGATCTAACATTCTTCTTTTCTATAAATTGCCTTACAGGAAAGTTTAATTATAGTAGTGAATGTTTTGCAGAAGCTCTGCATCGCTACCCCAAAAGGGCACTTGGAGTTATCGCTGCTACAGAAGTTTCTTATTCGTTTGTTAATGATACCTATGTTTGGGGTATGTGGGACGGTATGTGGCCAAATTTTGATCCTGGTTACGGTGTAAGTGGACCGGAGAAGAGTACTTCCCGGCTTCGCTAGTGCGTATGGTAAATATTATCTGCAGGCAAAGGGCTGGCCTTATAATCCAGGGGATAAGCATACAGTTTACTATTTGTTCCATCTTTTTGGAGATGCATTTACAACTGTTTACACAGAAGTTCCGCAAAACCTTACAGTTGTTCACGATCCTGTTATAATTAGCGGGCAGCCTCAATTCAATATTACGGCAGACAATTATTCTTTAATTTCGCTAACGATGAACGGGGAAATTGTTGCAGTAGGAGAGGGAACCGGTGCACCTATTTCAATAGATATTCCATTCATTATTCCAGGAAACAATGTTACTCTTACTGTCACCAAGCAGAACTACTACCGGTTTACAACACAAATTCCTGTTGTCCCTGCCTCTGGTCCTTATGTTGTGGCGGATTCGTGTATTATAAACGATGCCTCTGGTAATGGCGATGGAATTCTCGATTACGGCGAATCACCATTACTATCTCTCAGGGCGAATAATGTTGGAGTCGCGCAAGCAGAAAATGTTACTATCGTACTTCGCAGTAACGATGCCAATATTATAATAACTGATTCAACGGAATATTACGGATCAATTCCAGCCGGTGGACAGGTTTTAGAAACTGATGGTTATGCAATAGAAGTTGATCCACTTGTTCCGGATGAACATAACATTGCATTTGAAGTTGTTGCTACAGATGGAATAAATAATTGGTTAAGTTATTTTTCACTTAAAGCACATTCTCCGGAATTAGTTTTAGGTGACTACACAGTTTCCGATCCCACAGGTAACAATAATGGTATCCTTGATCCTGGTGAAACGGCTGATATTCTTATTGATATAACAAACGATGGAACATCGGGTGCATTAAATGTTTCCGGGGAATTGATTTCAGCGGACCCATTTATATTTGTCAATTCCAGTACAGAAATTTATGGTAACATAGCACCAGGTGAAACTAAAACCGAATCTTTTAGTGTTACGGCAGACATAAATACTCCTACGGGTCATATGACTTTATTTAATTTTAATATTTCCGCTGATTTAGGAATAACAACAAGTGCTTCATTTTCGTTGGTAGTTGGTCAAATACCTGTGTTAATAATTTGCATGGATGAAAACCACAATTCAAGTCCTTCCATTATGGCCGCACTTGATTCTAACCAGGTTACTTATGAATACGTGACTTCAGTCCCTGCTGATTTGAGCTTGTATACATCGGTTTTTGTTTGTTTAGGTATTTATAGTAGTAATCATGTGCTTAGTAACGCAGAAGGTCAAGATTTGGCTGACTATCTGAGCGCTGGTGGTATGCTTTATATGGAAGGTGGCGACACCTGGTATTATGATGATCCGACACCTGTTCATGCGATGTTCAATATTAATGGTACGTCGGATGGAACTGGCGATCTGGGAAATATCCTTGGTCAGGCAGGAACATTAGCAGAAGGGATGACTTTTACCTATTCGGGCGAAAATAGTTGGATTGATCATCTGACAAGTATAGCTCCGGCACAATTAATATTTAAAAATCAGTCTCCGGATTATGGCTGTGCAGTATCCTATGATGCCGGAACATATAAAACAATTGGTACTTCATTTGAATTTGGAGGATTGACGAATGGTGTTTCACCTTCAACTAAAAATGAATTAATGGCAAATATTCTTGAATATTTTGGATTGAATATTGTCCCTGTTGAATTGATTTCCTTCAAAGCAGAAGTTGATGAAAACAGAATTAGACTTATCTGGGAAACGGCAACCGAGATTAACAATTCTGGATTTGTAGTTGAAAGAAGCAATGATAATAAATCCTTTGAAAGAATTGGTTTCATAGAAGGAAAAGGTACAACTACTGAAACTCAGGAATATTTATTCATTGATGTTAGTTTAAATAGTAAAGGTAAATACTATTATCGGTTAACTCAGATTGATTACGATGGCACAGAATCATACTCAGATGTAATTGAGATTGAGTTTGCTTTAATACCAAAAGTATTTAGTCTTTCACAAAACTATCCTAATCCATTTAATCCAATGACTAATATCCAATTCGCTATTCCAAAGGAAGTGAAAGTAACACTTAAAGTATATGACATTATAGGTTCTGAAGTAGAAACCATCGTAGATGAAAAAATGGAACCTGGCTATTATGAGTACCAATGGAATGCATCAAGTTTGGCAAGTGGTGTTTATTTTTATCGAATAACTGCAGGCAGCTTTGTTAGTACGAAAAAGCTTATGCTTCTGAAATAAATCTGAGCATAGTTTCTGATATATAATCCCTGTCTCACAAAGGCAGGGATTTTATTTTTCATAATTTCAATTACTCTCAATTTTTAATTATTAGTTATACAATAAAGAATATTTTATTGCTGATTTGAACTCTTAAATTTTCCTGACTGCATAAGCTGTAAAAACTTAACTCATACTTTGAGGAAGTTATAGTATGGTTGTAGTCAAAGTAAAATAATTTCGCGTGATTAATAATTATTAATCAAAAGTCTAACAATTAAAACACCAAATTACTGTTTCAAAATAAACTCGATTCTCATTTTCAAATGATTTTCATACTAAAAAGTGCTCATTATAACTAATTTGTTGTGGCATTATTGTAGACTTTGTTACAATGAGTTATAAACTTTTTCATGAATCTTTAAGAGACAACATATGGAAAACTTCACTCTAAAAATCGTAGATCATATCGCAATAATAAAGGTTGAGCTCGTTTCAGCAACTTTAAGAGACTCACAAGCACTTTGGGATATGATGGACATAGATTCAATTTTCGAAAAGCAGAAGATAATTATTGACCTTTCCGGTTGTGGCTTTATTGATTCTACCTTCATCGGTATGATTGTGAAAATTTTCAGACGAATTAATGAAAACGACGGCAACCTGAAATTGGTATTTCCACAGATAACAGACCTGGAATCTTTTCGCGTAATTGGAATAACAAAAATTTTAGAGTGTTTTGGAACGCTCGCAAATGCTGTCGAGAGCTACAATCCGGATTCTTCTGTTTCTAAAATAAATTTCGACGAAAAGAATCTCTCCCATTCAATTTCAGCTCGACTAAATTAATATATCCAAACAGGCATTGCTGTTTTGGAATTAGAATTAATAAATCTTTCTATTCCTGCCTCATATTTTTCCCTTTTGGGACTCTTCTAAATTATTTTACTCCAAAGTGATTTCTTTCTTCCATTCTTTCAACTTAATTGCGGTGATGAAAATTATTTTTTCTAACTTTGTATATACAATTTCATCATTTATGGGGTATTTATGAAAAACACAATTAATCTATTTTTAATTATCATTTTTTTAATTTCTTTCCAACTTTTTTCTCAGGAAGATCAACATTCATCGGAAATTGATAGCTCAGTCCCGGAACTCTTCGAGTTCCATGAAGTTATCTATCCAATCTGGCACACAGCTTATCCTGAAAAAGATTATGCGATGCTTAAAGAAATGGTACCAGAAGTAAATTCCGGAGCGGAAAAAATATACTCGGCACCGTTACCTGGAATTTTACGAGATAAGAAGGAAGAGTGGGATAAAGAAGTTGCAAAGTTTCGTGTCTTCAGTTGAGCAATATAACCTGGCAATGAATGGAGACGATGAAACAGCAATGTTAAAATCAGCTGAAGAACTCCACTCAAACTATGAAATGCTTGTTCGTATAATCAGACCAGTTACAAAGGAAGTGGATGAATTCCATAAAGTGCTTTATATGATCTATCATCATTATTGGCCGAATAAAGATATGATAGAGTTCGGTGAAGCAGTCGATGACCTTGAGACACTTGCCGAAGAATTAAATAAGTGTGTATTACCCAAGTGGGCTGCGGACAATTCGGAAGCATTTATGGAACAATCTCAGAAATTGTATGAGGCTACAAAAAATTTAAAGTCTTTAAAAGATTCTGATGCCGATGATACTCAGCTTGGTAAAGCTGTTGATGATGTACACAGCAATTATGTCGCTTTGGAAGCATTATTTGATGAGTAATTATTAAATATCTGATCATTAAAAATTAACTGCCACTTACAAAATCCCTGTATTAAAAAATCAGGGATTTTTTTTATTCCATTTGAAACCCTTTTGTTCATCAAGCATCTGATTTTGTGAAAAAATAATACAATTACTTATATATGAGCAATATGAAAATAGTTGAAAATCTTGATGCTGAATCATTCACGCAAAAAATAGCAGATGATAAAGATGCTGTACTTTTGGATGTTCGCACTCCAATAGAACACCAAATGGAAAGGATACCTAATTCAATTCTAATTGATATTTTCAATCCAATGTTTATGCAGGAAGTTGAAAAGCTTAATAAGAATAAAAGTTACTATGTTTATTGCCGAAGCGGTCATAGAAGTTTTCACGCTGGTAATTATATGCTAAAGGTAGGATTTGAAGAAGTATACCACCTTCAGCCGGGAATTATCGGCTGGCAAGGAGAAAAAGAAATTTCAACCTGATTATTTAAAGAATTCGGAATCACTTTGGGAATAAGTTGATAGGATAATAAATAAAGATAGAGTTGTAGAAGTGTGGTTGTTATTTTACTGAAGGTAAGAGCCGGAGCAAAATCCCCGGCTCTGATTAAAATTAGAATTCAACTTTTTTATGATACTTTGTAGCATATTCGTAAACAAGAGTACTTGCAACGAATATAGAAGAATATGTTCCGATGATAATTCCGAAGAAAAGAGTGAATGCAAAGCTCCTGAGAACTTCACCACCGAAAATCATTAATACTAATACAGTTAAAAGAGTCGTACCTCCAGTTAGAATTGTTCTGCTCATCGTTTGGCTAATACTTGTATTAATAATATCATAGAGTGGTCTGGTTTTATGAATTTTTAAATTCTCCCTGATTCTATCAAATACGATAACAGTATCGTTAATTGAATAACCTATCAGAGTTAGGAAAGCAGCTACTATTGTTAAATCGATATCCAGGTTCAATCCTGGTATCAATCCATAAAGTGCAGCAAAGAGACCCAACGTAATCAGTACGTCATGAAAAAGTGCAGCAACCGCACCAAAAGCAAAAACAAATTTGAACCTGAATCCCAGGTAAAGAAGTATAGCTATTAAAGCAAAAAAGATTGCCAGAACAGCATCGCGTTTAAGCTCATCCCCAATTTTTGGTCCTACTCTATCTTCTTTGAGTACAGTAAAAGAATTATCAGTAATTTTTTCTCTTAGGTTTTCTTTAATCCAATCTGCAATTCCAACACTAACCAGCATTTGAACATTATCCGGTTCTTCGGAAACGCGACCTGATTGGAAACCAGAAGCAAACAAACCATCGATAATCTGGTTTGCTGTATCGGGATTTTCAAACGCGTAAGTAACAGAACTTGCTGAAGAATCTATTAAACTCCTAGGAACTCCAGGCATCAGTTTTTCTATTTCATTTTCAATCCCTAATATAACTTGTGGATATACTTCAATTGGAATAGTCTGCAATTCGGTACGAATCATAACCCCGGTTTCTCCACCGAATGTTTTTACCTCCAGATTGCCAAGCCCGATATTTTCAACATTTGCTCTAACTACAGCAATGCTAATTGGCTTTTCAAACTGAAGAACAATTTCACTTCCGCCTTTGAAGTCTATACCAAAGTGAAATCCTCTGGTCAATGCTGCAATAACCCCAATCAGAAATAATGTTCCCGTAATTAAGTATGCAACTTTCCTTTTTCCGAGAAAGTCATAATTAAAATTTTCAAAAAATCTCATAACGAAAAAAAACTCCTTAAGCCTTTGTTTTTAACCTACTGTTACTGAAATGTTTTTAGAACTCATTATATCCATAATTACCCTTGTTATTACAAGTGCGCTGAATAAGCTCGCAGCAATACCAATCATAAGAGTTAATGCAAAACCTTGTATCGGTCCAGTACCAAATTGGTAGAGAATGATTCCTGTAAAGAAAGTTGTAATGTTTGAGTCTATGATAGCAGAATAAGCACGAGAGAATCCACTATCTATAGATGCTTTAATTGTTTTGCCTGTACTCATTTCTTCCCTTATTCTTTCGAAGATAAGTACGTTTGCATCTACAGCCATACCGATTGTTAATATGATTCCTGCAATACCGGGCAATGTTAAGGTCGCATTGAATCCGGCAAGTACACCGAGAACAAATAATATTGTAAACGTGAGAGAAGCTGCAGCAATTGTACCCGCTTTACGATAATAAAATATCATAAATATACCAACCAGTGCATAGCCTAATATTACAGATAACAAGCCTTTGTTGACTGAGTCTTCACCAAGAGATGGACCGACTGTTCTTTCTTCGATGATATCAACAGGAGCGGGGAGTGCACCAGCTTTAAGAACAATCTCAAGAAGTTTAGCTTCATTAAGATCTCCCATTCCTTCTATTTGAGATCGTCCACCAGGTATTTTACCTTTTACAACAGGTGCAGAGAAAATAGCTCCATCAAGCATGATGGCAATTCTTTTATTAACGTTGGCGCCTGTAATTCTTGCCCACTCAGTTGCGCCTTCAGAATTCATATTCATAGTTACCATCGGAGTTGAAGTATTGGGATCAATATTAGCGCTTGCATCAGTAATTACTCCACCAGTGAGCTCAGGTTCTTTATTTACCATATACATTACATAAAATTCACCACCTGAACCATCTTGCTGCGATTTAGCGTGAAATTTAAACTCAACGTTATTCGGGATTACCTTCTGAACATCAGGTCTGTTGAGCATAAGCTCCAATTTATTTCGGTCCTCAGATTTAACGTAAGCATCTGCACTTCTTCCTTGCGGATCTAAAAGAGCAATTGAGAAGAAAGGATGCTGTTGTTTGAATTCTTCCTCAGTTAATTCGTCTTCTGGAGATGTAGTATCGCTCGATGCTACTGAAGTATCAGAAGGTGCGTCCTGAGTATCCTTATTTACTGAATCAACTTTAACTGAGTCGAGCATTTTACCTGCCAGCACATCATCAATTTTTTGCATAATCGGAAAAGTAAAATCTGCTTCGCGAACGATTCTAAATTCTAAAAGAGCAGTTCCCTGCAATAATTTTTTTGCTTCTTCTTCGCGAGCAACGCCCGGTAATTCAACGATTATTCTTCTGCTGCCTTGTCGCTGAATGGAAGGTTCACTTACACCGTACTGATCAACTCTGTTACGTATGATTTCCACAGCGCGTGTAACAGCGTCTTCAGCACTTTCATTAAGAATTGATATTATCTGACTATCATCATCTCTGATAGTACCGAAATATCTGCTTAATCTTATTCCTTTTTCGCTGAGTTTTCTTGCAACAATATCAACAACTGATTCATCAGTTCTTTCTGATTCTTGCTGTGCTTCAGCCAAAATATTCTTGAATGTTTCATCTGGATTCTTAGCCAGTTTTTCGAGAAGTTTGCTTGTATTGACTTCAAGAACGACTCGCATACCACCCTGAAGATCCAATCCAAGCTTAACACGCTTTTCTCTGTCTTTTACAATATCGGGGTTTGCAGCCAGGATGCTGTCTTCTTTGGCTCTTAAAATTTTATCGATCTGTGTTTTTGACAGATCAGGATTTTCTTGCTTTAGTTGTTTGCTAATGGAGGCAAGGGTTTGCTTTATATCGCTGCTGTTCTGGTAATCCAGATAAGTAGGATATAAAAGATAGATTGATAATGCTATCGCAGCAACAATGATAATTAGTCTTAATCTAAATTCTTTCATACCTGATTAATGAAGTGATTTGAAAATATAAAAATGAACCCCAAAATTAGGTGTTGCCTCTTTCAAAGTCAATTAAAATAACGGTAATTATTCAGTGGTACTACAGCCTGGAAATAGCTGTTTTTAATAGAAAGGCAAATTTTTCAGAAGAGTTTTTTGCCGTTTCAGTTACCTCAGCGTGTGATAGTTTTTGTGGTAATATTCCTGATGCCATATTAGTAATACAGGATACTATGGCTACTTCCATATTTATTGAAGACGCAAAGACAGCTTCGTGAACAGTTGACATTCCTGCTGCATCTCCACTAAATCTTCTTATCATCTCAATTTCAGCCGGAGTTTCATAATTTGGTCCTTTTGTATACCAGTAAGTACCGGTATGTAATTTAATTCCGGTTTCCTCCGCAGCCTTGCTAAAAGTGTCATTCATTTCCGGAGAAGGACAATTAAAAAAATTATTTTTAGCCTCGATTGATGAAATGCCGATAAGCTCTGTTAATTCTATTTTAATATTTGCTGCATTGAATGAATCAACCAGCATAAGGTCGCCCGGCGCAAAATTTTTATTAATTCCACCTGCAGCATTTGTCAAGACTAATTTATTGCACCCGAGTTTTTTTGCCAGTAAGACTGGAAGGACACAATCGCTTAAATGATGTCCTTCATAGAAGTGAAGTCGTCCCTGAAAAATTATTAATTTATTATTTCCGATTTTTGAAAAGTGAATTAAACCTTTATGTCCTTCTACTCCAGCGGACGGATAATTTGGAATATCTGAGGTCAGTATAGATTTAACATTATTTGTTGAGTCTGCAAAGTTCCCAAGTCCGCTTCCAAGTACAATTGCAACATCAGGAGTAAAAGGAGATTCTTTTTTTAGAAACGTAATTGCATCCCGATATTTAAAATTCAGATCAATCATTTCAACTGAATAATAATCCTGCAAGAGTTGCTGTCATCAAAGTTGCAAGAACTCCACCAATAACAGCTTTGATACCTAACGCTGCAATATCAGATTTTCTGTCAGGAGCCAAAGGTCCAATTCCGCCAATCTGAATTGCAATTGAACTAAAGTTAGCAAACCCGCATAATGCATATGTTAACATTAGAATTGTTTTCTCATTCAAAATTTTTCCAACTTCAACCAGTGTCCCCATTTCTGTATATGCTACAAATTCGTTCAGCACGACTTTTACACCAAGCAAACTTCCAAAACTCAATGCATCTTCCCATGGAACACCAATACCAAATGCTACAAATTGCAATACTAATCCAATCAACAATTGAAAACTTAGTGGTTGGCCAAATTTGCTATTAGATGATTCATTAATATTAATTATATCACCAAAACCATTCAGCAGATAATTTACTAATGCAATTAAAGCAATGAAGGCTAAAAGCATTGCACCAACATTTATGGCAAGTTTCCAACCATCTGCTGCACCATTTGCTGCAGCCTCAATTACATTTGATGCATTCTTTTCAACTTCAATTTTAACAGTTCCTTTTGTAACCGGTTCAGCAGTTTCAGGAAAAAGGATTTTGGAGATAACAATTCCGGCAGGTGCAGCCATAACACTTGCACCAAGCAAGTGAGTTGCAAAAAGCTGTTGTGCTTGTAAAAGTGGGATTCCATTTTTAAGTGCATAGGCAGTTCCGAGTATTTGAATATATGCAGCCATTACTCCGCCGGCAATTGTTGCCATACCACCAACCATTACAGTAAGCATTTCACTTTTTGTCATCTTATTCAGGAATGGTTTTATCATCAGCGGTGCTTCTGTTTGTCCGACGAAAATATTTGCAGAGCAGGAAAGAGATTCAGCACCACTTGTTCCAAGGGTTTTAGCCATTATCCATGCCATACCTTTAACTATCATTTGCATAATGCCGAGGTAATAGAGAAGCGACATCAGGCTTGCAAAGAAAATAATTGTCGGTAAAACTTGGAATGCAAAAAATGAACCGAGAGTTCCTTCAGAGCCGGGAGGATTTGCGAGATCTCCAAAGACAAATCTTGCACCTTCAGATGTGAAATTTAAAACGAGTACAAAGAAATAGCTAATCCAATTAAAAAAATCTTTCGGCCAGGCAAGTGGGGAAAAGAATGAACGAAGATCTTCACCTTTAAGTATTAAAACAGCAAAGAAAAACTGGAGTGCAAGTCCACCACCAACCAATCTCCAATTAATTTTTGATTTATTATTTGAGAATAAAAATGAAATGCCAACCAGAAGTATAATTCCGAACAGTCCTCTGAGAATAGAAGTGAAATCCATAGTAACTCTTTAATTATCTTTTGGAATGTAGTGACATTTACGGCAGCGGGCTTCGTAAATATCTGCTGCGCCAACAATCACTCTTTCCGATTCAGTTGTTTTTCTTTGTGTTTTATCAGCAGGATTTCCGCAAACAACACAAATGGCATGCTGTTTAGTTATATACTCAGCTATTGCCAGCAATTGAGGTATAGGTTCGAATGGTTTGCCTGTATAATCCTGATCCAGACCAGCAACAATAACTCTTTTACCCTGTGATGCAAGCTTATTACAAATATGAACTGTTTCTTCGCTAAAAAACTGTGCTTCATCGATACCAATTACCTGTGCATCCTTTGCTTGTTCAACAACTTCAACTATATTTTCAATCAAAATTGATGGAAGAGATTGTTCGTTGTGTGACACTATAGAATTCTTAGAGTATCGTGAATCAATTTTTGGCTTAAAGATTTTCACTTTCTGTTTTGCAATTTGAGCTCTTCGCAAACGACGAATAAGTTCTTCTGTTTTTCCGCTGAACATACAGCCGGTTATTACTTCAATCCATCCGGTATCTGTTGGAAGTTGATGTGGAGGAATATCGGTCATAATTAAAATTTAAATATATGTTTTATGGAATTATTGCTTTTTTCATTCAAGATCTTTATCCCCAAAAGCGAATGGCAGCAGTTCTGAAGTTTTTTTTACTATATATTCACCGTTTCTATTCACAAGAATAACATCAATCTCACCACACAAATCACTGATTACTTGTCGGCAGGCACCGCAAGGAGAAATATAATCTTCGGTATCTCCTGCAACTGCAATTGCATTGAATTCCCTTTCTCCTTCAGAAATAGCTTTAAATATTGCATTTCGTTCTGCACAAATAGTTAAGCTGTAAGAACTCGATTCAATATTGCAGCCGGTGTAAACTTTGCCTTCACTTGTTAATACTGCAGCGCCAACAAAAAAGTTGGAGTAGGTTGGCATTGCATTCTGCTTGCCTTTGATTGCCGATTCAGCTAAGTGTTTGTAATCCATTTTTACCAAAATTTAATTGCTTAAAGATAATTTTTTAGCCATCTAATATCAAAAGGTTTATTTCTTTTTTAGAATGATGTAAAATGTTGGTGTAAGAAATTTATTAATGATTCCAATTTCATCGTTTGCAATTCTTCCGATTAAATTATCCAAACTAAATTTATTTAAATATTTTACTAAACGTAAATGAAATTTACTCCATACCAAACCCTTACCACCACTAAGTAAGTAATCGACAGAAAATTTCGTACAAATATTAATTGAAAAATCATTACTGAATAAATTAATTACATCTTTTAAAGACAATAACTCTGCAATATCATCTCTCTGGTAATCACTCTTTCTGAAATATTTTAAAAAATACTTTCTTATATGTTCTCTCCTGAATAAGCATAATAGGGGCATCCCCCAATGTGGATCTGAAATCACGTTTAGTAATGAAAACCTGTTGGGAGTACTTAAATAAATAATACCATTCTCTTTCAGAAGGTAGATTAAGTCACTAATCAGTTTTTCAGTGATGATCAAATGTTCAATAACATCCTGCAAAATGATGATGTTGAATGTAGAAACTTTGAATGGAAGGTTTAAACTGTCAGCGATTATTGGCAGTAGAGAATCTGTCTTCGGAATTTTTTGTATTCTTTCAAACTTTGGTTCAAGACTTATCACCAGATTTTTTTGCGATAGAAATTTTGAAGTGCTTCCTTCACCGGCGCCGATATCAAGAATCTTCAATCCTTCAGTAATTAATTCATTAGATAATAAACTTTCTACAAACTTAGCACGATTGTCAGAAAGGTTTCTTGCCTTCTCCCAGCGCTCATAATTTGGATGAGCAGGATTATATTCTCTCTGAATTTCTTTTTCTACTTCCATTTTATTTCGGTAAAACGTGCATTCAGGAAATGAATTATTAAAAGCAATTCGTAAATAATTTGTAAATAAATAACTTCGACAATCGAAAAATCATAGCTGAATTTCTTTTGATTTGATTTAACAACCGAAACATCAGTTAATAGTTTTGCAGGAAGCAAAATTCCAAACAGAGGATTAATTACCATCAATAATGGAGAGAAGATAAAAGCAAGATTCAGAAAATGCCATAACCCAAGAAATAACTGATGTTTTTTCAGATAATGAAAAGAAGTTTGTGTGTGTCGAGCTTTCTGCTGAAAATATTCAGAAAAAGTTTTTTTAGTTTCAGAATAAACAAAGGATCCTGGTTCTGTTACTACTCCGATTTTAATTTTATTCTTAACTGCTTCTCTTAGCAGAAGATCATCATCACCACTAGTGGTGTCTTTTGTTTTTGAATAACCTCCAAGCGATTCAAATGCATTCTTACTGAATCCAAAATTTCTTGCAGCCGCAGTATATGGCAAACCAATTGAAGCCATCGAGAATGATAAAATTGAGCTTCTTAAATTTTCAAAACAGGATACTCTGTTGACTAACGTTTTGTGTTGGTAAAAGGGAGCAATTCCGAAAAGCATTTCATAGCCTTGTCCAAATTTTCTGGAATAAGAATTTAACCAGCTTTTTTCAGGTCGACAATCTGCATCTGTAATTATTATGAATGGATATTTTGAGTTATGTATACCGAGAGACAAAGCTTCTCTTTTACCGCTTGCACCTTGAGTTTTCGCACTAAGGATTGAAAAATTATTTATTGACTCCGTTTGCTCTTTCATTTTACTCAATGTATCATCTGTTGAGCAATCGTCAACTAGAATTACCTCATACATTTCAGGTGAGTAGTCCAAGTTTCTTAAATGATCTATTAGTTCATTAATATTTTCCTCTTCGTTCTTTGCAGCAATGACTATGGAAATATTTACCTCGTTGCGTTCGTTTTTACTGCCAATATTTAATCTCATTAGAGAAAATATCAGTAAAAGGTTTATAAGAATTAGTATGGTAATTGATAATGAAATCAGAATTATCATTTGAGCTTCTGGAAAAAAATTAAATACTTTTTTGTAAACGACTTCGTGAAAAATACTTAAATAATCTATCAGATTAATTTCCCATAAATCTAACAATAATAATTTCGTTAGCCCTGAAAACGCAGAGCTGATTATTTTTTTATGTGAAGGCATAGAATATTATATTTGATTTTGATATCAGCATGATCCTACTAATTAATAAAATCGTAAAAAATTAGCATTGTATTAAAATAATTTCTTAATTTTGCCTTAATTTGATTTTTAACATCTAAAAGATCACTTTCTCTTCTGAACTAGGGGACGTAAAAAAAATTATTAACTTCTTCATAATCTTTTACACTTGTAAAGCGTGATCGCTCTATGAATTGAAAATAAATTTTAATCGATACAATAACTAAGCAGAACATAAGAAAAAATGGTACACAGCTTTTAGTTGCAAGCATTTTTATATTTTTCATATTGTTCCTGACCAGTGCAGTTTTTGCACAGGATAAAAACGTAGAACCAGTTCATCCAATGAAAGATGGATTGAGTGAACAAATTAACCCGGATGATAATGAGAACTTAACAATAAGAGAAAAAGTTAGACAAATTCCCTTGCAGGGTGGTATTGTTGATGTGAGTGCAGCCCCGGATGCCCTTGTAAACAACAACAACGGAGCCTACCGGTACAGGAAATTTCACGCAAAGTGAAACAGATATTCTGGCTTTTGGTTCTAATGTGCTGATCGGATTTAACGATTCTGGATCATACACAGGTACTGGAAACCATTTTACAGGTTTCTCTTATTCCACCGATGGAGGTGCATCCTTTACTGACGGAGGCACATTCCCTTCAACATGATTTTGGCGATCCGGCTATGGGGAGAAATGAAACTTCAGGCAGAATTTACTTTTCTACTCTCGGAAGTTCTACTATTCAGGTTTTCCGTTCAGATGATGATGGTGTAACATGGATGTCAGCAGTCAACGGAACACCAGGTGGATCCTCGGAAGATAAACAGTGGCTTGCAGTTGATAATTTCGCGGGTGCAGGTAATGGGAATATTTATCTGATGTCTCGTCGTTTTGGTGGATCATCTGGTATTTATATGTTTCGTTCAACTGATGACGGCGACAGCTTTACACCAAACGGTGGTGTAAATATTTATTCTGGTGGTCAGGGTGCATTTGTAGCTGTTGGTCCGGATCACTCAGTTTATGCATTTTATTATAATGGTTCAACAAATATTCAAGTGCGAAAATCTACTGACTTTGGAGTAACATTTGGATCAGCTGTAACTGTAGTTAGTGGATTGGTTGGTGGAACAAACGGCGATATGGATTTAACTGGTACTGAGACAGGGAACAGCTTCTTACTCTTATTTCAGAAGTAATTCATTTCCTCATGCATCAGTTAACCCAGTAAGTGGTCATATTTATGTTACATTTAACGATAATCCTGCTGGTGCTGATAAAGCTGATATTTATATGGTAATGTCTACAGATGGTGGAACTACCTGGAGCGCACGTACACGGTCAATGATGATGGAACGACAACTGATCAGTGGCAGCCAACGATTGCCATAACACCTGACGGAAACAATATCGGGATTTTTTACTACAGTCGGCAGGAGGACACAGCCGATAATAATTTATTTAAATACTATGGACGTTTAGCAACAATATCTGGCTCAACAGTTACATTTTCTCCGAGATTTCCAATTAGTGATGTTGCTTCATTGCCAGAATTTGGTAGGGATAATGTTGTGAATTCTGTTTATATGGGAGATTATAATCATGCAACAGCAACACCGACTGGTTTCCATGTTGTTTGGTCCGATAATAGGGACGATCTTCCCAGTGGTGCACCCGTAAAGATCCAAATTGCTATTATGAGATTATACAAATTGGTCCTCCTTGTCCAGTAGGTGTTGCATCTAATCCAACCCCTGCAAGCGGAACTACGGTGTTGATATAAATTTACCACAAATCTCCTGGACTAACGGTGCAAGCGCAACTTCAATTGAAGTTTTCTTTGATGGTGCAAGTGTTTATTCTGGCCCTCCAATAACTTCTTATACAATTCCAGGTACTCTTAATTATTCAACAACATATAGTTGGAGAGTTGATGGATCGATGGGAATTGTACTACATATGGATCTTCCTGGACGTTTACAACAATGGATGATCCCAACATTTACGATGCGCAGTGGACTGATGGAGAAGATGCAATCGGCTTTTCCAAGTCTACAGATGGAGGTGTAACATGGACACATTGAGAGCTTACGACCAGGTTAATTTTGGAATAAGAGGAAACTTAAGCAGTAAAAATGGCATCAGAGTTTCATCATTCCCTTCAATGGCTGTTGACAGATCAGGTGGTTCAAATGATGGAAACATTTATATATGCTGGCCGCAAGATGATGTTGCTCCGGCCGGTAGTGATCCGGATATTGTTTTAATTAAATCTACTGATGGCGGCACAACCTGGACATCACCAATTCGCGTTAACGATGATGCATTTAACAATGGAAAAGATCAATATTATCCGTGGTGTACAGTAGATCAATCTACTGGACAATTGATGTTGGTTTTTTATGATAGCCGCGATGTACCGTAAAAACTCAGGCTGAAGTATTTATGGCAACATCCTTCGATGGAGGAACTACTTTTGAAAACTTTCAAGTTAGTGACCATCTCATTCACCCTAGACCTATTCGCGGATTTGGTGGCAGTTATGCTGGTGATTACATTGGATCAGCTGCATTGAATGATGTTGCATATCCATTTGGGTGGATAACAGACTTGGAAGTGACCATTATCAGGCATGGATGGCTTCAGTTACTTTTGGTCCTCCTTGCCCGATTGATCCGCCATCAAATCCAAGTCCTGCAAATGGTGCAATTGATCTTCCTATTTCAGGAAATACAGCAAGCTGGACAAATGGTGCAGGCGCAACCCAAATTGAAGTATGGTTTGATGGATCAATGGTTTATTCTGGTACTCCAATTACTTCATTCTCTTTAGCTCCTGTTGAACCATTGGACTATTTAACAGTTTATAGCTGGAGAATTGTAGGCCAGAATGATACTTGTAATGTTTCAGGGCCTACTTGGTCATTTACAACAATGCAGGATCCTAATATAGTTAACCTTTTCTGTGATGATTTTGAAACTGGAATAGGTAACTGGACAATAACTAATGACGGTGGAGTTTGTGTATGGGAGGTGTTTAATCCTCCTTATCCAAACACATATACTCTTCCTGCAACTTCTTCAGGTGGTCTACTCTCTGCTGATTCAGATGAGTGTGGAAGTGGAACATCATTACTTTCTACAGCAACATTAACTGGTGCAATTGATGCAACAATGTATGGAACTGTATGGCTGGAATTTGATAATGACTGGCAAGCAATAAATGCAGCAGACTTTGCATATGTTGATGTGAGTGTTGATGGTGGAACCACCTGGATGAATGTACTTACATTTGATGAAACAGATGTTAGAAATACCCACGAAAATTGGGATATGACTTCAATGGTTGCAGAAAGCAATTTTAATATCAGATTTGTATCAGTTCAACCAGGCTGGGATTGGTGGTGGGCTGTTGATAATGTATGTATATATGGTTCAGATCCTGTTCCGGTTGAATTAACATCATTTACAGCAATCACGGCTAAAGATGAAGTTGAATTAAACTGGAGTACAGCAACAGAAACAAACAACCAGGGATTCCAGGTTGAGAAAATGAATGCTGCTGGTACATTTGAACAGATAGGATATGTAGCAGGATTCGGAACGACAACTGAGCCTAAAGCATATTCATTTATAGATTCAAAATTAGATGCTGGAACATATAGTTACAGATTAAAACAGATTGACTTCGATGGATCTTTTGAATATTCTGATGTTGTTGAAGTGGAAGTTTCTATTCCTGCAGTATATTCATTAGATCAGAACTATCCGAATCCATTTAATCCGAGTACAACAATAAAATACTCAATAGCAGAAGATGGATTTGTGAAGTTGGCAGTATACAATATGTTGGGAGAAGAAGTAGCAACGATAGTAAACACAACACAGAAAGCAGGCAAGTATGAAGTAAACTTCAATGCAAGCCAACTGTCGAGTGGAGTATATGTATATAGAATCGAAGCATCTAACTTTACTTCTGTGAAGAAATTGATGTTGTTAAAGTAATTGAAATCAATTATTTGAATTGAATAAAGCCCCGCTCAAACGGGGCTTTTTTTATAACTGGTTGATTCATTTGATATTGAGAGTAATTAAAAATAATGTGTAACTTTTAATACTAAACATTAATTGGTTTGTTATTTTAGATCATTAAATATTAACTATAAAGAATTTCAGGAGTAAAAAATGAAATGGAATAGTTACTTGCAAAACTGTTTTCCCTTAATAATTTTTCTTATCATATTTAATACTTCATTTGCTCAAAAACCATCAGGAAATAGTTCACTACAGATGCTTCCGGATGATACTGAAGCAAGTATAATTCAGAATAATATGAGAATAAATAAAATAACAGGCGTTCCCATTGCTCTTTACAAACCGAATTATCCTGTCAATGCGGATACCCCTGAGAGAATGGCGAGACAATACCTCACTGAGAACTACGAATTATTCAAACTATCAGCCGACCTTTCTGAATTAAAATATATTACAACTAAAGAAACACCCGGTGGATATCACGTTCATTTTGATCAGTATATTGGTGATTATCCGGTTTTAAATTCAAGAATAAATATTACTATAAGCAGAGACAATCGTGTAGTATTTGTTACTAATGGTTCAAAGATTAATTATAACAATAAGATAGTAATCGATCTTGAAAAAATTAATATCAGTTCGGAACAGGCATTGGTTTCAGCAAAAAATTATTTAGGTCTTAGTGGATCAGTTGCATTTGAAAAAAGTGAAGCAGGTATTTATTATAGTCAAGGCATTTTCAGACTTGCTCAGGTTGTAACAATTGTTCCTGCTGAAGAACTCTTTGGACAATGGGAGATACTTATTGATGCACAGACAGGTGAAATATTCAGAGTTGAAGATAAAGCTTGCTATTCTCATCCAGCAGGAGACAATCCTCAATTGGTGAATGGAACCGGTTATGTTTTTGATCCCGATCCTATTACGCATGCAAGAACAACTTATGGATCGACTGGATTTTTAGATAACAATGATGCAGACTCTGATTCTCTAACAGCTCATCGTGAGTTAAGAACATTATACGATATTTCTTTTGAAGGCGGTGTATATATTTTAAAAGGTCCATGGGCAGAAATAAGGGATTTTGAATCACCTTCTACAGGATTGCATACAAACCCAACAAGTGATTTTTTATTTACCCGAAGCGATGATAATTTCGAAGCGGTGAATACCTACTTCCATATAGATCAGACTATGAGATGGATAAACAATTCACTCGGAATATCGCTCACACCATACCAATATACAGGTGGTGTTCGTTTTGATCCTCATGGTTTAAGTGGTGCTGATAATTCGCATTATCTCTCTTCCACTGGTAGTATGGCTTTTGGTGACGGAGGTGTTGATGATGCGGAAGACCTGGGTGTAGTTATTCACGAATTTGGTCATGGACTTCACGATTGGGCCACTGTTGGCGGAATATCTCAGGTTGAAGGATTAAGCGAAGGTTGCGGTGATTACTGGGCTACTTCATACATCAGAAGCACAGGTTACTGGGCTCCTTCCGATCCAGCATATAATTGGGTTTTTATCTGGGATGGTCATAATCCATTCTGGGCAGGAAGAATAACAAATTATACTGCTCATTATCCAGAAGGCTTAACAGGAACGATTCATACTGATGGACAGATGTGGGCTTCATCTCTCATGTCCATATATGATTTAATAGGCAGAGTTCCAACAGATCATAATTTTATTGAAGCACTTGCAATGACAAACGGATCCTCAGGTCAGGTAGATGCTGCTAATGCTTTTATCGCTGCTGATCAACTGACTTATGGAGGAAGTCATCTTGCTCAAATCATTCCGGTTTTTGCCGATAGAGGATATATTACAGGACCAATTACTCCCGATTTTATAGCTGATGTTACATCGGGTTCAGCACCTCTATCAGTTCAGTTTACTGATCTCTCAATCTCACAGCCAAATCCGATAGTCTCCTGGGAGTGGGATTTTGATAATAATGGAACCGTTGACGCAACAACTCAAAATCCATCCTGGATTTATAATAACTTTGGAATTTATACTGTTAAACTAACAGTATCGGATGGAACAAACTTTGCCTCTGAAACAAAAACAGATTATATCACCGTTACTGATCCGAACCAGGTAACAGATACTCTTTTCTGCGATGCATTTGAAAACGGAATAGGTTTATGGACAGTGTTGAACAATGGTGGTACGTGTGATTGGGAAATATTAACTCCTCCATATCCAAATAATTATACACTTCCAGGAACCTCTTCAGGGGGTTTACTCGCAGCTGATTCAGATGAATGTGGTAGTGGAACAACTATGAATACAACTGCAGAAATTTCACAGGTATTTAATTTTGCAATATATGATGTGGTAACAATTGAATTTGATAATGACTGGAATGTAATTGATTCAGAAGATGAAGCACATATCGAGGTTAGTACTGATGGTGGATCTACATGGATAGGTGTTTGGGATCAGGTTGGAACAGATATTAGAGATACACATGAATCGATAAATATTAGTTCTATTGCTGCTAGTCAATCAAATATTAAAATCCGGATAAGATCTGTTCAACCTGGATGGGACTGGTGGTGGACAGTTGATAATTTCTGTGTTTATGGTACTTATGTAATGAATAACAATATTCAACTAACTGTAACAGTAAACGATGGCTGGAATATGGTATCAGTACCGGGAATAAATCCGAATGGACAGAGTTTGGATAATTGGTGGTCTGGTAGAACGGGTGAGGTTTACAAATATGTGGGTGGTTACCAGGTAATCAGTTCAACAACTCCCGGGGAAGGTTACTGGATGAAACACCTGGGAATAAATGTGTATAACACTGGAGATGAATGGCCAGCCGGCGGAATACAGACAGTAACGCACGAACCATTAGCGGCATCTTCAGGCTGGAACCTAATAGGTGGATATGAACTGAGTGTATTGACAGCAAACATAACAACAGTTCCATCGGGATTGCAGAGTGGTCCAATTTATCAGTACTCAGGTGGATATCAGGAAGCAACTACATTGAATCCGGGATATGGATACTGGATAAAGCTTACAGGACAGGACAGATAATCATCCCTGAAGTATTGACCAAAGGAACCGAGCCAGTAGAATACTTCAAGGAAGATTGGGGTAAGATAATACTTACAGATGCAACAGGAATAAATTATACACTGTATGCAGTAAAAGGTGAAGTAGATCTTAACAAGTACGAATTACCACCAGCACCGCCTTCAGGAATGTTTGACATCAGGTTCAGCAGTGGAAGAATAGCAGAAGACATAAACAGTTCTATCCAGACAATAGATATGAGCGGAGTAACGTATCCATTAACAGTAAGAGTAGAGGGAATGGATATGAGAATGATGGATGAGACAGGAAGCACAGTAAACGTGAATCTGAAATCAGGTGAAGATGTAGTTATCAGTGACGCAACGGTGCAGAAACTGATGGTAACAGGAGAGGTAATACCAACGGTATATGCATTAGAGCAGAACTATCCAAATCCATTCAATCCAAGTACTTCAATAAGATATACCATAGCTGAAGATGGATTTGTGAAACTGGCAGTTTACAACTTGCTGGGAGAAGAAGTATCAATTTTAGTTAACACGACACAGAAAGCAGGTAGGTATGAAGTGGCTTTCAACGCAAGTAAACTGTCGAGTGGAGTGTATGTCTACAGAATTGAATCTGCAAACTTTACAGCATCAAAAAAATTGATCTTGATGAAATAATTTTTTTAAGAAGATTCTCTCAAAATTTACTTCGGTAAAAATGCCCTGTTCAATTATTGGACAGGGCTTTTTTAATTAAAAACAAATTTTTTCATTATTATAACTAAAACTTTGACATCACTTTCCCTGTTTGCTAAATAGCAAGTGTAGGTACTACTTATTATTATTTACTTGCTTCTTAACTTTTCATTTAGCAAATTATTGCTGGTCGTAATTTAAAAGTGGAGGGCAGTTTAATAAGATGAACATAAATAGTTCATTCTTTCTTTGATTAATAGTCAGAGAAAATTCCATGAAACAAAAATTTGTTTCAGTCAAATCGCTTCAGTTAACACACTTACCTGATATTCATATCTGCAAAGCATACGATTATTTTTTTATTTCGAATAAATTTTCTTCAGGGGAATTAAACAATTCTTTTTTAAAATATTTTTTAGGAGGCTAAAATGGCATATAAACCGGTTAATTTAATATGCAGATCATAAGTATGTAAATCCTGAGGAAATAGATGTTGTAAAAGATGATGTAATATTATTTACTAATGATACGAATTATCGCTTTACAGTAATAATTAATAATGCACAATCGTTTTTAATCCATCATCTAGAAACTATAATATATGATGTCCGTGCAGGTGATAGTAAAAAAAACACCGCCTGTTAAAGATAACCCAATACTACCACTTGAGTATCAGGTATATATTCATACAGAGTGATGATATTATTCCAAGTGATGCTCCACCGAGAATAATTATTGTTCCACATGAATAATTAATTTAATTGGTGTATGTACTTTTAAAATGAATTGAATAGAGATTTTCGTAAGGACTAAGAATTCTTAATAATAATCCAGTTCAAGGAAATTATATAATTGAGTAAGAATCTTAAAATATTTCCTGTGATTGCTATACTATGTACCTTTTCTTCTGCACAAGAGAGAAACCTCCAATTCAACCATCTTACATCCCAGGATGGATTGGCATCGAATTCAGTATTCAGCATTGTTCAGGATGACCGGGGTTTTCTCTGGTTTGGGACTTATAATGGTTTGAATAAATATGACGGATACACAATTACTGCATATAAAACTATTGAGGGTGATGCTACAAGCATAAGCGACAATAAAATCCGGGCGATATGTAAAGATGACAAAGGAAATCTGTGGATAGGTACCTGGGATAGCGGCTTGAATAAATATGATCCCATTACGGAGAAGTTTACTCGTTATAAGCACGATGCTGATAATTCGTCAAGCATAAGCAGCAACAATATAATCTCTCTTTGCTGTGATAAGTCCGGGAATATTTGGATTGGAACAGCAAATGATGGATTAGACAGGTTCGATTCTGAAAACAATAAATTTAAACATTATAAGAATATCCCGAATGATCCATCGAGTTTAAGTGGTAATTCAATCTATTCGATTTATGAAGATAGAAACGGCACTTTATGGATAGGAACAAGTACAGGTGGATTGAACAAGTTTGACAGAGAAAATGAAACCTTCACTTCCTTTAAATACAATCCTGCCGATTCAAAGAGTATAAGCAGTAACTATGTATCATCAATATTTGAAGACCGCACCGGTAGCTTATGGATAGGTACGTGGGGTAGCGGTTTGAATAAATTTGATATGGAGTCTGGCACGTTCGAGTGCTACTCGAAAAATTCAAACACTTCAATTTTACCAAATTACATTTGGAAAATATTTGAAGACAGTGAAGGAACATTTTGGATCGGTACAGACAGCGAAGGTTTAGGTATTTTTAACAGACAAAATGGTGAATTTAATTGGTACCAGCAAAGTTTTAATGATCCAAAGTCTTTAAATGATAACACTATTGTTTCTATTTGTGAGGATAGAACCGGAATTCTTTGGTTTGGTACCTGGAACGGTGGAGTAAATAAATTTAGTAAGTTTGATAAAAAGTTTATTACCATTGTTCATAATCCTGATGACCCAAACAGCCTCAGCGGTAATAGTATCTTTCCGATTTATGAAGATCACTTTGGTGATCTTTGGATTGGCACTGATATTATCGGTCTAAACAGAATTAACAAAAAGACTAATAAGTTTACACGGTATTTCAATCAGCCGGATGATCCTATCAGCATCAGCAGTAATTCAATATAACTCTATCTGTGAGGACAGTTTTGGAAATCTATGGATTGGTACTAATGATAATGGATTAAATCGATTTGATCGGACGACCAATAAGTTTATTCACTTTAGAAATATTCCCGGTGATCCTGCCAGTATTAGTAAAAATGCAATATCTCAATTGTTTCTTGATAGTAAAGGTGATTTATGGATTGGAGTTAGCAATGGAGGGCTTGATAAACTTGCAAAAGGTAGTACCGGTTTTAGTTCATTATAAACCCGATCTGGAAAATCCTAAAAGTGTTTCTCCACAAACAATCTTTGCAATTAATGAAGATCAATCTGGTAATTTGTGGATTGGCAGTGATGGCGGCGGATTGAGCATGCTAGATGAAAACAAAGAAGAATTCATTCACTTCAAAAACTATCCTGGTAATTCCTTTAGTTTAAGTCACAATTCAGTCTCAGTAATTCATAGAGATAAAAACGGTACTCTCTGGATCGGAACAAATGGTGGAGGGCTTAATAAATTCAATTCATCAGATAAAACTTTCAAAAGATTCAGAGAAAAAGATGGCTTGCCTAATGATATGATTTGTGGAATTCTTGAAGATGATAAAGCTAATTTATGGATCAGCACTTATAAAGGATTATCAAGGTTTAATATTAAGACAGAACAGTTTAGGAATTTTGGAGTTGAGGATGGTCTGCAGGGAAATGAATTTAATAACTGGGCGTTTTGCAAAAGAAAAAATGGAACGATGTATTTTGGAGGAACTAACGGAATTAGTTTTTTTCATCCCGATAGCTTAGAATATAATTTAGTTACTCCACCCGTTGTCATAACAGACTTTCAGCTACTCCATAAGCCTGTACAAATCGGATATGATGCAAATTGGGACAGAACAATTCTGCACGCATCAATAACTGAAACAAAACAGCTTGATTTGAAATATGATGACAATATTATTTCCTTCGAATTTTCAGCTCTCGATTTTCACAATCCTGGAAAGAACCTTTATACTTACATTCTCGAAGGTTTTGATAAACATTGGACTAGCACAAATGCAGACAGAAGATTTGTAACCTATACAAATCTTGAATCGGGAGAATACACTTTAAAAGTCAAAGGTTCAAATAACGATGGCATCTGGAATGAAGCAGGTACATCCCTCAAGATAATAATTCATCCTCCCTGGTGGGCTACATGGTGGTCATACATGCTCTATGGATTTGTATTTATTCTGGTATTTGTAACTTCAACAAGAATATATCTTTATCGTCATAGGCTTAGAACTCAACTTGACATTTGAGCAAGAACATGCAAAAAAACTCGAGGAAGTTGATAAATTGAAATCTAACTTTTACGCAAACATTTCTCACGAATTCCGTACTCCTCTAATGCTGATACTTGGTCCGGTTGAAAAACTTGCCTCTAAATTAGTCGATGAAGAAAGTAAAAAGCAAACAGGCTTGATAAAAGGGAATGCAAAAAGGCTGCTCAATCTTATAAATCAACTTCTTGATCTATCGCGCCTTGAAGCGAAAAAACTAAAACTTAATGCTTCGGGTGGTAACATTGTGCAGTATGTTAAAGGTCTTGTAAAGGAGTTTGAACAAATTGCTGAACAGAGAGATATTTCATTAAAGCTTCTTTTTGAAAAAGAAAGTATTGAAGCGTACTTCGATAAAGAAAAGATAGAAAGGATAATTACAAATGTAATGTCAAACGCCATCAAATTTACTCCGCAAGGTGGAAGGATTACTGTTAAGCTGACTGAAACATCCCAGAACGAAGTTGAAATTACTGTGAGAGACTCAGGCGTGGGAATACCCAAAAGTGAACTGGCAAAAATCTTTGACAGGTTTTACCAGGTTGATGGTACACACACGAGAGAATTTGAAGGAACTGGAATAGGTTTAGCTTTAACCAAGGAACTTGTCGAACTTCACAGAGGACAAATATTAATTGACAGTGTGGAAGGACATTGGACTGAAGTTAAACTTTATTTCCCACTTGGCAGAGATCACCTGACTGATGATGAAATTAGTGAGTCTTCTGAATGTGAACTACATAAATTTGATGGTTCAGAAGATTTCGCAATGTATGATTCAAAAACTGAAGAAACTGAGGACGAAAATCTTATTGATAAAACAATCGTTCTTATAGTTGAAGATAACCCTGATGTAAGAGAATACATTAAAGATGACTTAAAAGATGTTTATCACGTTGAGGAAGCGGCAAATGGTGAGCAGGGATTAAGAAAAGCCCAAAAGTGCATTCCAGATTTAATTGTAAGCGATGTTATGATGCCGAAGATGGATGGTTATGAAATGACAAGGGAGCTGAGGCAGGATGAAAAAACCAGTCACATTCCTATTATTCTGCTAACCGCAAAATCTGATAGAGATAGCAAGCTTGAAGGATTAGGTTTGGGTGCCGATGATTATCTTACTAAACCATTCGACACTCCGGAGCTTCTAGCCCGGATAAAAAATCTGATAGAAACAAGAAGACTACTGCAGGCAAAATTCGGGACTGGCACTGCAGTATTACATAAACCTGAAAAAGAAAAACTAAGCTGCCTCGATCAACAATTTCTTGATAGGGTAATGATGGTTATTACCCAGCATATTGCTGAAGAAGAGTTCAGCATTGAGGAATTTGGTAAAGATGTTGGTATGAGCAGGTCACAGATGCACAGAAAATTGAAAGCTCTTACCGGTAAATCGACCAGCTTATATTTAAGAACCGTTCGGCTAGCAAAAGCCAAGCAAATGATTGAAAATCAAAAAGGAACAATTTCAGAGATCTCCTATCAAGTAGGATTCTCGAGTCCTGCCTACTTTAGCCGATGCTTTAAAGAAGAGTTCGGTCACACACCAAGCGAGGTTAATTAGATTATTAAATTTTGATAATCCTGATTTACCAAACACTCCCATTGTATTAAACTCAATCAAAATCCAGTAAAAATGACCATTTTCTTAAAAAATGCAACATAGCTGCAAGTTTTTGCAACATAGTTAATAACCACCCTCTGCCCATATTTAGTTTATTTAAAAAGCGAATTAAAGAAATATTCTCAACGCTTACTGCCTCTAAGAAAGGAAAAATTGCTGTGAATGTTACTGGGGTATCAAAATCAAGAAAATTTATTTCTACCGGATTTTATCTCGAGCAGAACACTCCGAATCCTTTTAATAAACTGACCACTCTCAAGTTCAATCTACC
>CAWDGX010000012.1:0-25962 GCA_963802005.1 uncultured Ignavibacteriaceae bacterium | reverse complement strand
TTATGAAGCTAAAGTCACTATTGTTATTACTAACTCGTATGGAATGGTTGTAGATAAATTAATTTCCAGCGTTCACGATGCAGGATCTTATGAACTTGAATTTATTGGGGATGGATTGCCGGGGGGAACTTATTTCTGTCATGTAGTTGCTGATAATTTTTCCTATTCAAGAGAAATGGAATTAACAAAATGAATTATTCAAATACCTCCTGTTTAAGGATGAATGAAGGAGAGGGTGGAAGTTGTCAATTAAAAAAACACAAATTCACCCTCTCGTATTTCTGAGAAAATGCAGCCAGGTATTTTTGCTAAATCATGAATGAAAAAATTAATTAAAATATGAGCTTCCCCACAGCACAGTAATAAAGAGGGTGGAAATTGTTTATTAAAAATAAACGCACCCGATAACACAGTTTCGCCCTCTTTTATTTCTGAGAAAATGCAGTTAGGTAGTTCTGTTAAATCGTCAATGAAAAAATTAATTAAAATATGAGCTTCCCCACAGCACAGTAATAAAGATGGTGGAAATTGTTTATTAAAATTTACGCACCCGATAACACAGTTTCGCCCTCTTTTTTAATCGGAAGGAAGTTCGGCTAGAAAATATATTGCAACTGTTGATTAACTCTTAGAAGGGGTAGTTGATCAAATATTGAAAAAAATGATGATGAATTTATTGGAATACAGGATCAACGAAAACATTTCACGTCCAGCTAACGCAAAACTAATATTTGGTGTTTTGAGTGTTCCATAAATGATTCTGGTAGATTTTTTTTGCAAGATGTTGCCAGATAGTCTTTAAATTTTAATAATAGATAGGGAGGCCAACTCGATTCGCCTGTGGCGAGCCGGGTGGGAGGACAGCTCGGGCGGGTTTTTGCCCGCCCGGATTTAAGAATATTCTTTCCAAAAAGGTGAACTATTGAAAGAAATTATTGAATTCATAGTAACACAGCTTGTAGATAAACCCGAAAAGGTAATGGTTGAAGAAAACTCACCAAACGAAAACACAATTGAAATTGTGGTTGAAGTTGATAAAGATGACATTGGAAAAGTTATTGGTAAGAAAGGAAAAAATATTAATGCTATGCGGACACTGGTAATCGCAATAGGAGCCAAAGGACGACATCGCGTAACATTACAGGTTGTAGAATAGATTAACTATAAGGTAGAGACAAAAAAATGACAAAATGAAATGACTCTCGTTCAAGAGTATTTACTAAATAATAAAAACAAACTATGCTTAATTATTTCAAAATATATTTGAATATGAATAAAGATTTTATATGACACCCCTTCGGGATTACCTGCTAAAATATTCTCTCCAACCTCGAAGGTTTTTCTTCGTTAAAATTAAACACTTAAATAAATTCATAACTATTTAATTACCATAACTAGGAGGTTATATGAAACAGTTACTAATTCTTTCCGCACTATTTTTCTTGTGTTTTAATCACATTGTCATCGCGCAACCAGGAGAAGTTGAAGGGTAACTTTATGTGATTGAGTTAGATACGGCTAATACAAATTTTGTGAGTGAATTTCGTCTTGATGTATCTCCGGGTGACTCAATCCAATTTATAAGCACAGGAGGCGATTTTGCAGTTTACATTATAAATGCAATTAGTTTTCTTTCGATCAAAGAACCAGACTTAAAAGAGCGAGTTAATTCTTCGGATTCGGAAAGTAAATATTATATTGTTCGTAGCGCAACTGATGAAATTGAAATAGTATACTCTGTTTACTGTATTAACAAGAATAGCTGGCCCGATGCACCACCAAGAATAATTATTGTGGTTAAGTAATCTGCCTGAATGTAGTAAAGAAATATAATCAGTAGGGGCGAGACAAAATTTCGCCCCGAATTATTTCTTCTCACCCCCATAACTTTAAAATTTCTCTTCTCAATTTGCTTCTTTCTAATCTTATGAAAATCATTTAAAATTTAAGCGTATTCAAAGTTTGCAACATAATTGCAAACCCTTGCAACATAGTTATAACTGAAATATCAAATAGTGCAACTCTTCGCAACATAGTCAATAACTACCCCCCTACCTGATTTATTTTATTTGTGGTGGAACTTTTAGAAACTATTTCAAACAATTTTAAGGAGGTCACTAATGAAAAACTTATTTGTAATCATAGCAATTTTTTCGTTGGCATTACTCTCAGGTTGCCAGGAAAACCCGGTATTTGAAACCCAAACATCAGCATTACTGAAGGATAAAAAGCCAGTAGAAAATAGAATTAAAATCTGTTGCGAAGTTCAGGATCCTAATTACGGCGTTTGCAACCTTAATGGTTGTGTTGACTACGATTTTAAGGTTACCAGCACCATGGGTCCACGACCAGGAATTTATGAAATTTCATTAACGCTATATATGAATTCAGTGCTTTGTGATAGGCTTGGTATGGTCCATCTTGAATGGCGGGTTGAGGGTAAAAGTCATGATATAGTTCATGTAAGCGAAGAAGGAATTCTAATTCTTGAAAAGAGTTACTGGATAACAAACAGGACTGACGTAGTTCTGCTAGTTAAATATTTAGTCACTACGAATGGTGTGGGAATAGCAAGTGTAAATCTTGTTCCATTAGAAAAATAATTTTTATAACTAATATTTAAAGGAGTACTATAATGAAAAACTTATTTATCTCTCTCGCTGCTGCTTCTGTTCTTTTAGTTATTGGATGTCAGGAAAATTCAATAACAGATCCGGTGGCAAATGAACCTACAGAAAAAGTTCAGGCCGGAACTCCTGATAACTATTTTCATGGAATCATCCCACTTGAAAGTGTTTTGAATGATCCATATCCGATTGGTAACTCATATTACCGGATCATCGGGCAGATTGAATATAATTTTAGGAAGATCTATATGGACCCTAAACTACCTGCGGCACAACAACATATTTCACTGCACTTGGAAATCAATGCAGACTTACAAAATTTCTGCACAGTATGTCCACCTACTCCAGAAGATGATTTATTCGGATTCATTTCGGAAATATCTGATTCTTATGTACCTATTGCCGGAAATACAGTATCATTTCTTGAAAAAACTTTTGCTATTCAGGGTCGTGAGGATAAAATGGTTTTGAAGGCAAGGTTCTCAGTTTCAAATGACAGAATTGAATTAAACGCAATGTGGCTTGCGTTTCCAAATACAAAAGTAATAGCCACAGATATAATTAATTATTAATCATATATAATTGGAGGAAAAAATGAAAACTCTATTTGTTGCTCTCGTTGCTCTTTTGTTTGCATTCTTTTTAGGATGTCAGAGCTCAATCACTGATCCTGTAACGCCTGATCAAACAAAATTGGCGGGCGCTGTAGACCAGGAAACTTTGGCTTACAAAGATGTTATTAGCACCTGGCCGGGATTGATTAGGATTAATACTACCACCTATGATCCAAGCCACCCACATAATGGTGGTACTGTAATAGATGGAAAAATAAGGTACAAATTAGAGAAGGTAGCTAATGCTCAGGGATTCAGCTTCTCGGAGGATATAAAAGTTAGCATTTATGTTACTACCGAACTTAAGAATGACTGTCCGCGCCAGAATGGTCCGTGTAAAGTGTTTGGTTTCCAGGATGCTATTGTCAAAAAATCCCTAAATGCAAATCAAGTTTACTATCTGGAGAAATCATTCAGAGTACGTAATACCTGTTGTGCACCTTTAAATCTGGTTTTTAAGTTTCAAGTGGAGGATAAAGTGGTGACCTTGGTCTCAATGGAATTAAAGAAAGTCCCCGGCTTGTTTTTCATTCCAGATCCTGAAATGTAAATAGGAGTATTGACGCATGCATTCCGCACATTAACCCTGCCTAAAATAAGGGCAGGATTTTTTATTCCTTCACGGCAATCGGGGTCTACCGACTTTCCTCAGAATTAAATAATTTACAACTAAACAATTATCCGCTTTTTCAGGAGGACAAAATGCGCACTCTTCTCATTAACATTTCACTAATATTTTCATTATTTTTTTTTAATTAGCTGCGGTCCTGGCAACACTGTGGAAGTTGAGTCGTTTAACCCAACTGGTGAGGTGCAGAATTTGACGAACTTCACTATTGAATTTTCTGAGGACCTTGCACCAGCGGATGTTCAGGATAAATGGCTGGATGAAGAGTTTGTTACTTTCACTCCTGCAATACAGGGAAAATTTAAATGGTCATCACCAAGTACTCTTGTTTTTTCTCCTGATGCACCACTTGATCCAATGCAATCATATAAAGCAGAAGTAAATAAAAATGTCCTATTCAAAACAACCTTCTCTCCTGATTTTGATGAATATGATTTTCATACTCCATACTTCGATGTAACAAAGGTTGACTTCTTCTGGACGAACATTCCTTACCAGAATTACAAGCTCAGCGTTCAGGCGAATATTTATTTCAACTATCCCGTTGATCCAAATTCATTAAAAAACTTTTTAGAAATAAAAAGAGCAGGAGCGAATGTTACTGATTTCCAGATTGTTACAACTCAAAGTGCTGATGTTATCGCAATAAATTTTGGAGAAGTTGATCAGACAGATAAAGAACAACTTTTTTCAGTTAAAATAAAAGAAAATATTATTTCAGCTTTAGGAAAAGATGGATTAAAAGAATCCAGGTCATTTGAAATAAAACTTCCACCAATTACTCAATTGGCAATCACGAATGTCACAGCAGGATTTGATGGTACTTCCGGATGGATTGAAGTTGCTACAACTCAAACTGTTGATGATAAAAAGTTGAAAGATTTTATTAGCACTGAGCCCTCTAAAAAGTTAAATTTTTCTGTGAGCGGCAATGTGCTTAGAATTGAAACTGATCTTGATAATGTGCAGACGGTTGAGTTAAAGATTAAAAAAGGCTTACCCGGCTTATATGGAGGTAAGCTTGAGTTCGATTACGAGCAGGAAGTCTCCATGGTGAATGTTCAGCCGTCTATCAACTTTGCAGATAAAAAAGGTAAGTATTTAATGCTCGGTGGCGAGGAGAATCTGAAAGTCAACGCAGTAAATATAGGCGAAGTTGAAATAGAAGTTTCGCAGGTCTTTAAAAACAACATTCTACATTTCCTTAACCAGTACGGATATTATTATTACTATGACGAATACGAGTATGAGTCTTACAATCCTAGTTACTATGTTGGTGATTTTGGTGAAACGCTTTACGAAGAAAAAATTAAGTTACCTCAGGGTCAAAACTGGTTGAAGAGTTTTACAGTCAATCTCAATAAAACACTTGGACAAAAATTTAAAGGAATTTACACTGTCTCAGTTCGTTCAGCCGAGGAGCGCTGGAGAAGCGATTCAAAGATGGTTGCCATATCTGATCTCGGAATAATTTCGAAAATAGCAGGTAATGAAATATATGTTTTTGTGAATAGTATCAGAGGTGCACAACCTGTAGCCGATGCAGAAGTGAATATCATTTCAACAAACAATCAGATTATTCTCACAGGAAAAACAAATGGCAGTGGTGTTGTAGTTTTTAAAGATGTGAAAAAAAAAACTGAAGGTTTTTCTCCTCGACTTGGTTGTTGTAGAAAAAGAGGAAGATTTTAATTACATCGATTTGAGAGAAACTAGTGTTGAGACTTCCCGTTTTGATGTTGGAGGATTAACTCAATATGCTGCTGATTTTAATGTGTTTATATATTCACCGAGAGATATTTATCGTCCTGGTGAAGAAGTTAATCTTTCAGCAATTGTAAGAAATGACAAAATAAAGGTTGTGAAAGATGTCCCTCTTATTACAAAAATCATTACTCCAACCGGAAAAGTTTTTGAAGAATATAAAAAGGATTTGAACGAGCAGGGTTCATTTGAAATTTCATTCACTCTCCCCGCATTTGCACAAACAGGCGGTTACTCAGCAGATGTTTATACCGGAGACAAGCAGTTAATTGGCTCGTACAAATTCAAGGTTGAAGAATTTGTCCCCGATAAAATTCGAGTGAATGTTAAAGCAGATAAAGAAAAAACAAAACCTGGTGATAAAGTTAACATTGACGTTACAGCAGAATTTCTTTTTGGTGCACCAGCCGCTGAAATGAGATATGAAACTGATATTCAATTAAATCATAAATCTTTCCGAAGTAAAAATTATCCCGGTTATGCTTTTTCAAATTCATCAATCACGAATACAACCGTACAAAATACTTTTCTTGAAGGGCAATTGGATATCGAAGGTAAATCAAAAATTGAATACCAAATTCCATCCGAAATTCAAAGCAAAGGAGTGATAGTCGGAACTGCTTACGTAAGTATTTTCGATCTTACCGGAAGAACTATAACGCGTTCAGCAAGTTTCGATGTTTATCCAAAAGATTATTTCATCGGTATAAATTCAACAGACTATTATTACGGAGTAAATGAAAATATTAATTTCAATCTTGTTGCAGTTTATCAAGATGATAAACAAATAAACAATTTTGCTGCAAAAGCAAAACTAGTTCGTTATGAATGGCAAACAGTATCTCAAAAAAGATTATAACAACAGATACTACGAAAAACTTATTTGTAATCATAGCAATTTTTTCGTTGGCATTACTCTCGGGTTGCCAGGAAAACCCGGTATTTGAACCCCAAACATCATCATTACTGAAGGATCAGAAGCCAGAAAAAAATAGAATTAAAATCTGTTGCGAAGTTCAGGATCCTAATTACGGCGTTTGCAACCTTAATGGTTGTGTTGACTACGATTTTAAGGTTACCAGTACCATGGGTCCACGACCAGGAATTTATGAAATTTCATTAACGTTATATATGAATTCAGTGCTTTGTGATAGGCTTGGTATGGTCCATCTTGAATGGCGGGTTGAGGGTAAAAGTCATGATATAGTTCATGTAAGCGAAGAAGGAATTCTGCTTCTTGAAAAGAGTTACTGGATAACAAACAGGACCGACGTAGTTCTGCTAGTTAAATATTTAGTCACTACGGATGGTGTGGGAATAGCAAGTGTAAATCTTGTTCCATTAGAAAAATAATTTTTATAACTAATATTTAAAGGAGTACTAAAATGAAAAACTTATTTATCTCTCTTGCTGCTGCTTCTGTTCTTTTATTTATTGGATGCCAGGAGAATTCAATAGTAGATCCGGTGACAAATGAACCCACAGAAAAAGTTCAGGCCGGAACTCCTGATAACTATTTTCATGGAATCATCCCACTTGAAAGTGTTTTGAATGATCCATATCCGATTGGTAACTCATTTTACCGGATCATCGGGCAGATTGAATATAATTTTAGTAAGATCTATATGGATCCTAAACTACCTGCGGGACAACAACATATTTCACTGCACTTAGAAATCAATGCAGACTTACAATATTTCTGCACAGTATGTCCACCTACTCCAGAAGATGATTTATTCGGATTCATTTCGGAAATATCTGATTCTTATGTACCTATTGCCGGAAATACAGTATCGTTTCTTGAAAAAACTTTTGCTATTCAGGGTCGTGAGGATAAAATGGTTTTGAAGGCAAGGTTCTCAGTTTCAAATGACAGAATTGAATTAAACGCAATGTGGCTTGCGTTTCCAAATACAAAAGTAATAGCCACAGATATAATTAATTATTAATCATATATAATTGGAGGAAAAAATGAAAACTCTATTTGTTGCTCTCGTTGCTCTTTTGTTTGCATTCTTTTTAGGATGTCAGAGCTCAATCACTGATCCTGTAACGCCTGATCAAACAAAATTGGCTGGCGCTGTAGACCAGGAAACTTTGGCTTACAAAGATGTTATTAGCACCTGGCCGGGATTGATTAGGATTAATACTACCACCTATGATCCAAGCCACCCACATAATGGTGGTACTGTAATAGATGGAAAAATAAGGTACAAATTAGAGAAGGTAGCTAATGCTCAGGGATTCAGCTTCTCGGAGGATATAAAAGTTAGCATTTATGTTACTACCGAACTTAAGAATGACTGTCCGCGCCAGAATGGTCCGTGTAAAGTGTTTGGTTTCCAGGATGCTATTGTCAAAAAGTCCCTAAATGCAAATCAAGTTTATTATCTGGAGAAATCATTCAGAGTACAGTAATACCTGTTGTGCACCTTTAAATCTGGTTTTTAAGTTTCAAGTAGAGGGTAAAGTGGTTACCTTGGTCTCAATGGAATTAAAGAAAGTCCCCGGCTTGTTTTTCATCCCAGATCCTGAAATGTAAATAGGAGTATTGACGCATGCATTCTGCACATTAACCCTGCCTAAATTAAAGGCAGGGCTTTTTATTTTCTAATTAATTTATATAGTTCGATCATTTTAATTTCTTCCCGTCAATTGCCGAGGTCTTCCGACTTTCCTAAAATTAAATAATTTACAACTAAACAATTATCCGCTTTTTCAGGAGGACAACATGCGCACACTTCTCATTTAACTTTCACTATTATTTTCATTTCTCTTATTAATTAGCTGTGGACCGGGCAACACAGTTAAAGTTGAATCTTTTACTCCAACAGGTGAGGTTCAGAATTTAACCAACTTCACAATTGAATTTTCTGAAGATCTTGCACCAGCCGATGTTCAGGATAAATGGCTTGATGAAGAGTTTGTAACATTCACTCCTGCAATCCAGGGAAAATTTAAATGGACATCACCAAGCACTCTTGTTTTTTCTCCTGATGCACCACTTGATCCAATGCAATCATATAAAGCAGAAGTAAATAAAAATGTTCTATTCAAAACAACTTTCTCTCCTGATTTTGATGAATATGATTTTCATACTCCATACTTCGATGTAACAAAGGTTGACTTCTTCTGGACGAACATTCCTTACCAGAATTACAAACTAAGCGTTCAGGCGAATATTTATTTCAACTATCCCGTTGATCCAAATTCATTAAAAAACTTTTTAGAAATAAAAAGAGCGGGTGCGAATGTTACTAATTTCCAGATTGTTACAACTCAAAGTGCTGATGTTATCGCAATAAATTTTGGAGAAGTTGAGCAGACAGATAAAGAACAACTTTTTTCAGTTAAAATAAAAGAAAAATTAGTTTCAGCTTTAGGAAAAGATGGATTAAAAGAATCAAGGTCATTTGAAATTAAACTTCCACCAATTACTCAATTGGCAATCACGAATGTCACAGCAGGATTTGATGGTACTTCCGGATGGATTGAAGTTGCTACAACTCAAACTGTCGATGATAAAAAATTGAAAGATTTTATTAGCACTGAGCCATCTAAAAAGTTAAATTTTTCTGTGAGCGGCAATGTGCTGAGAATTGAAACTGATCTTGATAATGTGCAGACGGTTGAGTTAAAGATTAAAAAAGGCTTACCCGGCTTATATGGAGGTAAGCTTGAATTCGATTACGAGCAGGAAGTCTCTATGGTGAATGTTCAGCCGTCAATCAACTTTGCCGATAAAAAAGGTAAGTATTTAATGCTCGGTGGCGAGGAGAATCTTAAAATCAACGCAGTAAATATAGGCGAAGTTGAAATAGAAGTTTCGCAGGTCTTTAAAAACAACATTCTACATTTCCTTAACCAGTACGGATATTATTATTACTATGACGAATACGAGTATGAGTCTTACAATCCTAGTTACTATGTTGGTGATTTTGGTGAAACGCTTTACGAAGAAAAAATTAAGTTACCTCAGGGTCAAAACTGGTTGAAGAGTTTTACAGTCAATCTCAATAAAGCACTTGGACAAAAATTTAAAGGAATTTACACTGTCTCAGTTCGTTCAGCCGAGGAGCGCTGGAGAAGCGATTCAAAGATGGTTGCCATATCTGATCTCGGAATAATTTCGAAAATAGCAGGTAATGAAATATATGTTTTTGTGAATAGTATCAGAGGTGCACAACCTGTAGCCGATGCAGAAGTGAATATCATATCAACAAACAATCAGATTATTCTCACAGGAAAAACAAACGGCAGTGGTGTTGTAGTTTTTAAAGATGTGAAGAAAAAAACTGAAGGTTTTTCACCTCGTTTGGTTGTTGTAGAAAAAGAGGAGGATTTTAATTACATCGATTTGAGAGAAACTAGTGTTGAGACTTCACGTTTTGATGTTGGAGGATTAACTCAATATGCTGATGATTTTAATGTGTTTTTATATTCACCGAGAGATATTTATCGTCCTGGTGAAGAAGTTAATCTTTCAGCAATTGTAAGAAATGACAAAATAAAGGTTGTGAAAGATGTTCCTCTTATTACAAAAATCATTACTCCAACCGGAAAAGTTTTTGAAGAATATAAAAAGGATTTGAACGAGCAAGGTTCATTTGAAATTTCATTCACTCTCCCCGCATTTGCACAAACAGGCGGTTACTCAGCTGATGTTTATACCGGTGACAAGCAATTAATTGGCTCGTACAAATTCAAGGTTGAAGAATTTGTCCCCGATAAAATTCGTGTGAACGTAAAAGCAGATAAAGAAAAAACAAAACCTGGCGATAAAGTTAACATTGACGTTACAGCAGAATTTCTTTTTGGTGCACCAGCCGCCGAAATGAGATATGAAACTGATATTCAATTAAATCATAAATCTTTCTCGAAGTAAAAATTATCCCGGTTATATTTTTTCAAATTCATCAATCACGAATACAACCGTTCAAAATACTTTTCTTGAAGGGCAATTGGACATCGAAGGAAAAACAAAAATTGAATACAGCGTTCCATCCGAAATTCAAAGCAAAGGAGTTATAATCGGAACTGCTTACGTAAGTATCTTCGACCTGACAGGAAGGACAATTACACGCTCTGCAAGTTTCGATGTTTATCCAAAAGATTATTTCATTGGGATAAAATCAACAGACTATTATTACGGAGTGAATGAAAATATTAATTTCAATCTTCTTGCAGTTGATCAAGACGATAAACAAATAAACAATTTTGCTGCTAAAGCAAAACTAGTTCGTTATGAATGGCAGACAGTTCTTAAAAAAGATTACAACAACAGATACTACTATACATCTGAACAAAAAGAAGTTAACGAATGGGAAAAAGATGTAACAATAAACGGACCGACGAAATTCAATTTTATGGTTTCAAAATCCGGGAGATATGAATTAAGGATATTTAAAAAAGGAAGCACTGATTACGAAAAGAATACATTTTATGCTTATGGCTGGGGAACTTCGACAGCTGGTTCATTTGAAGTGGATAAGGAAGGAAGAGTTGAAATAGTTTTTGATAAAGAGCAGTATGAACCGGGTGACAAAGCGAAAGTTTTATTTACCTGTCCTTTCTCAGGTAAACTTCTTGTAACACTTGAACGAGGAAGTGTCTATTCCTATCAATATATTGATGTGAATACCAGATCAGCAGAACTTGAACTTCCTCTTAATGATGAGCTTATGCCGAATGTGTATGTTACCGCAACACTTTTCAAAAAGCACAGCAAAGATGATACAGCACCGTTTCTTGTTGGTCATGGTTTTGCTTCGATGAAAGTTGTTAAGAATAAAAATAAACTCCCGGTTTCAATTTCAGCTCCGCAAAAAATAAAACCAAATACAACTCAAGCAGATAACAATCAAAACAGAAGCACAGAAGAATATTTATGTTACTGTTGCCGCAGTTGATGAAGGTATACTTCAGATAACAAATTTCTCCACTCCAGATCCTTATGGATTTATGTATGCAAAACGTCCGTTAATGGTTGAGAGTTATGATCTTTACAAACTGCTCCTTCCCGAAATTGCTTCGATTAGTTCATCACCTGGTGGGGGAGATATGGAAAAGCAACTTCAAAAAAGGACCAATCCAATTTCTGTAAAACGATTCAAGCTTCTCTCTTACTGGAGTGGAATAAAGAAAACAAATAGCGATGGTGTTGTAAATATTTCATTAAACATTCCGCAGTTTAATGGAGAAGTTCGTTTAATGGCTGTTGCTTATATCGATTCGCGATTCGGATCAGCTGAACAACGAATGAAAGTTGCAGATGATCTTATTATTGAACCACAGGTGCCAAGATTTCTTGCAGTAAATGATTCGCTTGTTACACCAGTTTCTATCATCAACACGACTGATAAAACTGCAAACGTAGATGTTACATTAAAAGTCGAAGGACCTTTGAAGATCACTTCATCAACAAAAAGATCTTTGAAAATAGAACCTAATTCAACCGGAAGTGTCACCTTCGGATTACTTGCTCAGTCACAGGTTGGCGCAGGGAAGATAATCTTTGAAACATCAGGATTGGCAAATATTAAAGAGGAAATTGATATTGCTGTAAGACCAATTTCTCCTCTCATAGTTGAAACTGGTTCCGGTACAATTGAAGCAGGTAAAGAAATTAAAGTTGATATCCCAAAAAATTTTATGAAAGGAACACAAACCACGACTTTGACTATCAGCAAATTTCCCGCAGTGAAGTTTGCAAAGCAATTGAAGTATCTTGTTGGATATCCTCACGGATGTATTGAGCAAACGACTTCAAAATTATTTCCGCAGCTATACTTTGAAGATCTTGCAAAGCTCGTTGCACCTGAACTCTATCGATCCAATAATCCTGTGTATTATGTGAAAGAAGGAATTCGAAAGATTGAATCAATGCAATTGTACGATGGTTCACTTGCTTACTGGCAAGGTGGAACTGAAACAAGCTGGTGGGGTTCGGTTTATGCTGCACACTTTTTAGTTGAATCGAAGAAAGCCGGATTTAATGTATCTGAAAATGTATTAAACAAGTTGATGAAATATTTATCTCAGACGAGCAAAAGAGCAAAGCACATTTGATTATGTTACATATCTTCCAACCGGTAGGACAATAAAGAAAATTGCCAGCAAAGAAATTCTCTATTCACTTTATGTGCTTGCAATGGCTGGTGAAGGAGATATTGCAACGATGAATTATTATAAAGCACGTCCTCATTTGGTTTCAGAAGATATGCGCTATCTGCTTGCAGGCTCTTATGCTTTAATGGGAAGATGGAATTCATATTACGAAATTGTTCCGAATGCTTTCACACCAGTAAGAACCGATAGATTAACAGGAGGAAGTTTTGATTCTGATATCCGGGCGAATGCAATTATGCTGAATGTTCTTTTAGAAGTTGAACCTGCAAACAAGCAAGTACCTGTAATCATCAAATATCTTTCACAAAATGCTGACAGGATGTATTCAACCCAGGAAAGATCATTCGCTTTTCTTGCACTGGGTAAAGCCGCCAGCCTGAATGCTGATGCAAATGTTACTGTGGATATAATTGTTGATGGAAAATCAATTAATAAATTTTCCGGAAAAGATTTAACTGTAACCGATGAAAAACTAAATGCTGCAAACATTACTCTAAAAGCTAGTGGAAATGGTGAAGTGTATTATTTCTGGAGTGCTGAGGGTGTAAAGGTAAATGAAAAAGTAAAAGAAGAAGATTCCTATATGCAGATCAGAAGATCATACTACAACTATAAAACTGGAAGATTGATTCCTGATTACCGATTCTACCAGGGTGAGTTGATTGTTTGCAAAATTGAGTTAACAGGATTTGAGAGAAATGCAGACAACATTGTTATAACTGATTTAATTCCTGCTGGATTTGAAATTGAAAATCCAAGACTTAATCCTGCAACAGAGTTGAAATGGGTTCCAAAGAATCCGATGAATATTCAGTATATGGATATCAGAGATGATCGATTATTGTTATTTACAAACTTAGTTAGAAATAGAACGAATGAATTTTATTACCTGCTTCGAGTTGTAAACCAGGGAACATATCAACTTCCAGTAATTGGTGCAGAAGCAATGTACGATCAGGAATATCATTCATATCACGGGGCTGGAGTTGTTAAAGTTTTACCGAGACGTTAGGAGAATAATTAAATATAATGTCATTGCGATCCCGACTTAAGTTGCGGAGTCGGGAGAAGCAATCTGTTGAATTAGAAGATTGCTTCGTCATCCCTTTGGGATTCCTCGCAATGACGAAGAGAAAATTATTATGCATTTTGAATTACTAAAGAAATATTCTAAAACTGTAAAGATTGTTTTTACAATCCTGCTGCTTTTTGTTGTACTGGATTTATTATTTCCTCTTGCCAAGGCAAAAAGAATTCTCAAAAGAGATTCATGCAAAAGATGGAACACTGCTCACTGCTTATTTAACCTCTGATGATAAATGGAGATTACGAACTGAATTGGATGAAGTATCACCTGAATTAACAAAAGCGGTACTTGAAAAAGAAGACTCCTGGTTTTACTGGCATCCTGGAATAAATCCTTTTTCGATTGTTCGTGCAATTTATAGGAACGTAACAACTGGTGAGATTCAGGTCGGTGCATCTACAATTACTATGCAGGTTGCACGACTGCTCGAACCGAAAAAGCGAACTTATTTAAATAAGCTTGCTGAAATGTTTCGGGCATTGCAGCTTGAAATAAAATACTCAAAAGAAGAAATACTTGAACTTTATTTAAGTCTTCTTCCTTTCGGTGGAAATATTGAAGGAGTAAAATCAGCTTCATATATTTATTTTAACAGACCTCCAAGCAAACTTAGTCTCGCACAATCAATTATGTTGGCGGTAATTCCAAACGATCCGAATACCTTAAGATTGGATAGATTTAATGATGAAATAATTTCGAAGAGAAATTACTGGATAAATAAATTTAAAAAGGAAAAAATATTTTCTATCTGCAGACTTAAATGATGCGCTGGATGAACCGGTTGAAAAAAAACGCTATGCTGTTCCTGTGCTTGCTCCTCACTTCAGTTATTATTTAAAAGATAATTTAAGCGGAGATATTTTAAACACCACGCTTGATCTATCTATTCAGCAAACTGCTGAGAATATTCTGCTTCGGAATGTCAAAAGAGTTTTTTATAAAGGAATTACAAATGGTGCCGTGCTTGTGATTGATAATAAAAATTCTTCAGTTGTTGCTTACTGCGGCTCTGCCGATTTTTATGATGAAGGATCATTTGGACAAGTGAATGGAATTACAGCAATTCGCTCGCCCGGTTCAACCTTAAAAGCAGCACTTTACGCCTATGCTTTTGACGATGGAAACTTAACTCCACAAATGAAGTTCGCAGACATTCCGACTGACTTTCACGGCTATCAACCTGAGAATTATGATTTAAAGTTTTATGGAAATGTTTCAACCGAGTTCGCACTTGTTAATTCTCTTAACATTCCGGCAGTTAGACTTCTTGAGCAAGTTGGATTGAATAATTTTATGAATTTTCTTGAAGGATCTGGCTTTAATCAAATTCAAAAACAAAAAAGCAAACTTGGACTATCAATGATACTTGGCGGTTGCGGAACAAACCTGCAGGAATTAACCCAACTATTTTCTGCATTTGCAAGAAAAGGAAAACTTTATCCGCTTAATTTTATTTCAATTGAAAATGAAGAAGAAAGGAGAACAAATATTTTCTGAATCATCATCGTACTTAATTGCAAATATTCTTTCTGGAACAAGTCGGAGTGATATTGCTGATCTGTCGAACTATTCTAAGCTACCAAAGTTTGCCTGGAAGACAGGAACATCTTATGGTAAAAGAGATGCATGGGCTATTGGTTTTAATCCAAACTACACTATCGGTGTTTGGATGGGAAACTTTAACGGTGTGGGCTCACCAAATTTATCGGGTGCTGAAGTTGCAGTTCCTCTGCTTTTCGATCTGTTTAATGCAATAGATTATAATTCCGATGTCAAATGGTTTGAAACTCCTGAAGAATTAATCACAAGAGAAGTTTGCAGCGAAAGTGGATTAATCCCAACCAACTACTGCACTAACACAATTCATGATTTTGCAATAAAAGATAAGACACATAACGAAGTGTGCAACCTTCACAAACCAGTATATGTAAATCTTGATGAGAACATTCAATATTGCACTGGATGTCTTGCCTTCATCAGACTATAAAAAAACTGTTTACGCTGTTTATGAACCTGAGCTGTCTCTCTGGCTTTCACAAAATAAATATGATTATCATAAGCCCCCGAAACATAATCCAAACTGCACAGCAAAATTTGCAGAGGACGGTCCAAAAATTTTATCTCCATCAGAGGATTATGAATACTTCCTTGAAAAAAACTCCCGTCAGGAAATTTTATTGATGGCAGCATCAGACAGCAGAGTAAAAACTCACTACTGGTATGTGAATGAAAAATTCATTAAGAAAAGTAAACCGGGTGAAAAGGTATTTTTCATTCCTGATGAAAAAGAATTAAAGATTACCTGTCTCGATGATAAAGGTAGAGATGGAAGAGTAAAGGTGAGCATTAAGTACTATTGATCATTTTAAAACTTATTTTTATATAATAAGAGATTGGATTTTATGAACTCACCAATCTAACTTTAGATTGTAACTCAAATAAAAACTTTTGACAATGCAAAAGGGAACAGAACTCTCTGCCGAAGAAAAATATCAGCTCTTAAGAGATATTTCATTTAAAATAAAAGACACTTTAGACCTAAATGTAATTCTCAATCATTTACTCGATTCACTGAAATCAGTTATTAATTATGATGCTGCAGGAATTTTTGTTTTAAATGAAGATATTGAACATCCTGATTATCATTTCCCGGGACAAAAAATCGGTGGAATAGCAAAGCGTGGTTATGAAGAGCATCCGGTTGAATCTGATAAGATGTTAAGTGAAGGGAAGGGTATAATTGGTTACGTTATCAATTCGAAAGAAAGTTTAATAATTGATGATGTCAGAAAAGATAATCGTTACATTGAAGGAAGGAAAAAAACACTCTCAGAAGTAGCAGTCCCAATTATTAAAAACAACAAAGCAATTGGTGCACTGGATGTTGAAAGTGATCAACTTTCTGCTTTTGATCATCATCATCTGGAAATACTTCAGTTCTTTGCAGATGCCGCTGCTATCTCTCTGGAAAAAGCAATTCTTCATCACCAAATTCTTGAAAAGAAAAAATTAGAAGAACAAATGCAGATAGCGAAAGATGTGCAAACAAGTCTGTTGCCTGCGCGTTCTCCCGAAATAATAGGTTACGATATTGCTGGAATTTGTATTCCAACTTATGAAATTGGCGGTGATTACTATGATTATATTCAATTAGATAATCATAATCTTGCAATTGTTATTGCAGATGTTTCCGGTGATGGAATTCCTGCCGCATTGATTATGTCAGCATTTAGAGCATTACTCCACAGTCAGATAAAAGCTGATAATAATCCTTCCGAAATAATGAGTGTGTTAAATCAGCAGATTCCAATTGTAAGCAGAAAGCGGGATTTTATTTCAGTGTTCTATGCAAAATTGAATTTCAAAGAACACACTTGTATTTATACTAATTGTGGTCATAATCCACCAATGCTATTGCGGTCAAATGGCAAAATGGAACTACTTGAACAAGGAAACGCAGCACTCAATATTCTTACTGATGCGAAGTTTAATTCTGATTCCGTAAAACTTGAGCCAGGAGACCAAATTTTTTTTATACAGATGGGGTCACGGAAGTTTTCAATACAGATAATGTAGATTATGGTATTGAAAGACTCAAGAAGATAATATTAGATTCAAAAGATCAATCAGCGAATGAGATAATAACAAATATTGTAAATCAACAAAAATCTTTTCAGGCACAAAATTATTTAGAGATGATTTTACTATTATAGTTTTAAAAAGAAAGATGGAGATAAAATGAAATCGAATAAAATATTATTTGTGGTTACGTTTTTTATCATTATGATTTTTTCAACAGCCCAAATTTTATTCGCAGGATACATTTTCAATTGTTGCAGTTGATACTCTTACTGGTGAAATCGGAAGTGCTGGTGCGTCTTGTGTTGGACCAATTGGAGGAGTTGGAGCTTTTATACTTAGTGATGTCATTGAAGGCATCGGTGCCATTCATACACAGGCATCCTACCTGGCTCAAAACCAGCAGAACGCTCACAATAAAATGCTGGAAGGATTAACACCTCAACAAATTATTGATTGGCTTGTTGCAAATGATGTGCAGGGTAATCCCCATATTCGTCAGTATGGAATTGTTGATTTGACGCGAACCGGAGAAAGTGCTGCTTACACAGGCGTGAACTGCTCTAATTATAAAAATCACGTTACTGGTCCCGGTTATGCAATTCAAGGAAATATTTTACTCGGTCAGGTTATCATAGATACGATGCAGTATGCTTTTTTTAATACAGATGGACCGCTTGCTGATAGATTGATGGCTACCTTGCAGGCAGCAAAAATACTTGGTGCAGATACGCGATGTGCTTCAAGAGGAACTTCATCTCAATCGGGTTTTGTTAAAGTTGTAAGAATTGGAGACGGAAATAATCCTTATCTTCAGATTGTAGTTCCTGATACACCAGTAGGTAAAGATCCAATTGATTCGCTTCAAACTATGTTTGATAATTGGAAAGATTCCTTGTTTACAGTTGTTGATCCGTTCCTTTCTGAAATCGCAGTTGAATCCTGATACACTTCCTGCTAATGGAACTTCACAAGCAACTATTACAATATTTCCCAAAAATAATTCAGATACTTTGCTTGCGAGTGGGTTGCAAGTTATACTTTCAAACAGCGGTGCCGGTTCTATTAAGCAGTGTTACATGATTTCGGAGATGGAACTTATCGAAGCAACAATTACAGCACCGATTGCGATTGGAACTGATACTATTTCCGCAGTGTGATTTCAGGAACTGATACTGTTTCAATTTTTGAAAAGTGCAGTAGTTACTTATGTTAATCCGGTTTCATGTAAGTGAGAATCCAATCTCTCCGAATGATTTTTATCTCTATCAAAACTCTCCCAATCCTTTTAATCCATCCACAACAATTAAATATACTATTCCATCTGTCATTGCGAGTGGAACGAAGCAATCTCAGCTTGTTACTTTGAAAGTTTATGATGTGTTGGGTAATGAGGTTGCGACACTTGTAAATGAAGAGAAACCTGCAGGGACTTATGAGGTTGAGTTTAATGCAGTCATATTAACGAGTGGGATATATTTTTAAGTGGAATTACTTCTATAAATTACAGGCTCGAAATTTTGTTGAAACAAAGAAGATGGTCTTGATGAAGTAAAAATTGTCAGGATCGTTGTCCCTATTAATCCCTATCTTACACTAAACTCAAAAAAAAGGTATTGAATTGACAATTTCATTTAGGAATGATTATATTTATTATACAATTAACAACTTTTAACAAACCCCAAGGATAAATATATGAAGTACACTTTACTTCTTTTAACCGTTGGAATTATTTTATTGATAATTCCAATAAATATTTCCCGACCATCCTTCAATGGAACAAATCCCGGTTGCGGTGGCGGTGGGTGCCACACTTTGCAAGACGGCATTGTTTCTGCTATCTGCAACAGATCTACAGGTTCAAATTTCAGTAAGCGGAACAACCGGAGATGTTGCTGGAGAGCTGGTAGATGGAAACGGAACAGTTGTAGCTGTCAATAATGGAACCAGTTCGAATCCGTTTACGCTCACAGCCCCTGGTCCAGGAAATTATACAGTTAATGCAGGTCATGAAAGTCCTCTCCTCTGGGATTCTGCGATGGTCATTGTCGGTTCACCCCCTACAACCTTCGCGTTAACTGTTTCAGTAACCGATGGCTGGAATATGGTATCAGTACCGGGAACAAACCCAGCTGGAATGGGAGTAACTGACTGGTGGTCAGGCAAAGACCCAGCAGCCGGTGTATTCAAATACGCTGGTGGTTATGTAGAAGTATTTACCACAGCACCCACAGAAGGATACTGGATGAAGAATTCAGGTGCACAGGTATATAGCTATCCAGCAATAGAGATAGTAACACACAATTCTATCGCAGCAGCAGCAGGATGGAATATGATAGGTGGTTATGAACTTACAGTACCAACAGCCAGCTTGGTTACAACACCACCGAACCTAATAAACACACCTGTCTTTGAATATTCAGGTGGATACCAGAATGCAGCTAATATAGTGCCTGGATATGGATACTGGGTAAAAATGGATGCAGCCGGAACTATAGATTCGCCTCCATTGGCAAAGGGAACCGAGCCAGTAGAATTCTTCCCTGAAGATTGGGGTAAGATTTTACTAACAGATGCAACAGGAATAAACTATACACTGTATGCAGTGACAGGTGAAGTTAACCTTGACAAGTACGAACTACCACCAATGCCACCATCAGGAATGTTTGACATCAGATTCAGCAGTGGAAGGATAGCAGAAGACATAAACAGTTCTATCCAGACGATAGATATGAGCGGAGTAACATATCCATTAACAGTAAGAGTAGAGGGAATGGATATCAGATTGACGGATGAGACAGGAAGAACGTAAACGTGAATCTGAAATCAGGCGAAGATGTAGTGATCAGTGATGCAACAATACAGAAGCTGATGGTAACAGGCGAGTTGATACCAGCAGTCTATGCATTAGAGCAGAACTATCCGAACCCATTCAACCCGAGCACAACAATCGAGTTCTCATTGCCGGAAGATGTAAGCAATGTGAAGTTATCGATATACAATGCATTGGGTGAGAGGGTAGCAGAGATAGTTAACACATCATTGGTAGCAGGAAAATATCAGTATCAATGGAATGCGAAGAATGTAGCAACAGGAATGTATATCTATGAATTACGAACAGATAAATTTGTATCAGTTAAGAAGATGGTGTTGATGAAGTAATTAGAAATAGTAAAAACCGAAATTAGAAAAGCCCCGTCCGGCAGTTGCCGGATTCGGGGCTTTATTTTTTAAAACTCATCCTCAACCAGCCAGCCTTGTGCTTTATCTGTGGACATTTCTGAAATGAATCTTGACGGTTTTGATAGTGTTATTCCATCAATGCGGTTATACATATGCATCGGATAAGTAACAAATAAATTTTGCTTTGCTCGCGTTGATGCAACATACATTAGCCGTCTTTCTTCCTCCAAAGATTCCAGACTTTCAGCAGCTCTGACGGAAGGGAAGTAACCTTCAACTGCGTGCATAACAAAAACCGAATGCCACTCCAATCCTTTAGCTGAGTGAATTGTAGAAAGTGTTAAGAATTCATCTTCCTTATCAGTTTCTCCAATGTCAGTTACACTGTCTATGATTGGCTCAATTGCCATATCAGCAAGGAAAGAATCAAGTGATCGATAATTCCCGGAAATATTCATGAAGTGTTTCCAGGTCTTTACTTCTCTTATTAAAATCATCATACTTTATTTTGAAGAATGGATGATAATAATCGAAAACCATTCCAACTAGCTCACTTGGAGGAGCCTGAGTTGTATGAAGTTTGTAAAGAACTACAAAAAGTTCTTTAAGTTTTTCGTAAGCAAACTCTTTTTTAGAACCAGGATGCTGTTCAATTGTTAACCTTGAAGTTGCTAACTCATCCAGAATTCTCTGTGCAGTTTTAGGACCAACACCTTCGTGAAGTAACAAGACCCGGTACCAACTAATAATGTCTCTCGGGTTCGCTGCAATCCTCAAAAATGCAAGAATATCTTTTACATGTGCAGCTTCGATAAATTTTATTCCGCCAAATTTCTGAAAGGGAATTCCAGCTTTAGCTAATTCTATCTCAAGATCAAATGAAAAGAAAGAAGAGCGAAATAAAACGGAAATATCTTTAAGATTTACACCTTCTTCTGTAAGCTCAAGAATTTTTTCAACGATGAATTTGGATTGCATATTTTCATTTGCCGCAGCAACTATAAAAGGAAGCTCACCTCCGTGCCTTCTTGTATAGAGAACTTTTGTATATTTTTCTATTGCACCTTCATAAACATGGTTTGCAAAATCAAGTATAGTCTGAACGCTGCGGTAATTTTCTTCAATCTTTATTAATTCTGAATCAGGAAATAGCTTCGGGAATTCCATAATATTTTTGAAGTTAGCCCCACGGAAAGAATAAATTGATTGTGCATCATCCCCAACGACCATAACATTTCCGTTGTGCTGGGCCAGGCCTTTAACAATATCTGACTGAAGCTTGTTTGTGTCCTGGTATTCGTCAACCATTAAAAAATTTATGGTTGATAGAAGATTTTTTGAAGCTGCATTACCGCTCTGAAGGAAATCTCTCAGGTAAATTAATAAGTCATCGTAATCGAGCAAGTTATTTCGTTTTTTATACTCACTGAATATTCTCTGGACTTTAAGAATCTCATCAAGTTCCAGAAGAAAGTGAGGATACTCTTCTTCAATTATTTGCTCAATAGGTGTTTCGGTGTTTGCTGAAAAACTGAAAATCTTATTAAGGGTTTCTTTCTTTGGAAACCTTCTTTCTTTGCTTATCAATCCTTCCTGGGAACGGATTAGATTAATAATATCCTGACTATCTCCCTGATCAAGAATTGTAAAGTTTGAATCGAGTCCTGCAGCTTTAGAATATTTTCTTAGCGTTACATTTGCAAAAGAATGAAATGTGCCTCCACGAATTTTTGAACATCTGTCATCCAGCAGCACTGATGCTCGCTTCATCATTTCATTAGCGGCTTTGCGGGTAAATGTTAAAAGCAAAATTGAACTTGGATCGTAACCGAGTTCAATCAATCTTGCGACACGAAACACAAATGTTCTTGTTTTACCAGTTCCGGCACCAGCAATTATCAGGTAAGCACCATTAACTGCAGAGACAGCTTCATATTGCGATGGATTTAATTCCTGCTGGTAATTTATAGCAAAACGGGCTTCATCTAATTTTTTCTCGAAGCCCGCTTTACCAACTCTTGTAAGTTTATATTTTTTTTGATTCATCTACGAAGTGCTTTTGGCTTTCCTAAAATTTCTGAAAAGATAATATATTCTTTCAATGTTGATGGATTTTTCATTTTCGATTTCACAGCCAAAGCAATGCTGCTGAAAGTTGCTTCTTTCTTATCCAGTGATGACTCGAACAAGGCAGCCTTTTTTTCTATACTTGAATCCACGCTCGAAATTATTTTTTTCACTTCTGACTTTTTGCGTTCCCAGTCATCTACATAATGCTCTGATTCTGTTCTTGCATGCCAGGGATCTGTACGAATGTGTTCTTCCATATCAGGAATCTTTGGCTGCTCTGGTGGGACAGGAACTGGAATTTGTTGTCTGGTAGGTTCTTCACCTACCTTAAAGAAATCCTCAAGCTCTTTTAGAACGTCATATTCTTCCTTTGGTTGTGTTTGAGGAACTGCAACTTCAGCCTGAGAATATTCATCAGATTGAGGTTGTTGGGCAGGTACGTTTCTGTTGCTGCTGTTTCTTTTTTTTGAAAATGCTGCTCAGAAAGCTGATAATAATTATCACATAGATAAGTATTTCGAATATGTTATCCATTAGCTCTGTTTCTTTTTATCATCTGGTTTTGCAATTGAATCCCGCATCCCTGTATCAGCTTCAATATTTTTAAGCTGGTAATAATCCATTACTCCCAGTCTGCCAGATCTAAATGCTTCAGCCATTGCTCTCGGAACTTCCGCTTCAGCTTCAACCACACGGGCTCTTTGTTTTGCAACTTCAGCAATGTTTTCCTGCTCAGTCGCGACTGCAGCTGCTCTTCTTTCTTCAGCTTTTGCTCGTGCAACTTTTAAATCGGCTTCTGCTTGATCAGTCTGCAGCATTGCGCCGATGTTCTGTCCGATATCAACATCTGCAATATCGATTGAAAGAATTTCAAAAGCAGTTCCTGAATCTAATCCTTTGGACAGAACACCCTTAGAAATTTTATCAGGATTTTCAAGCACCTCTTTATGCGAATTACTTGAACCGATAGTTGAAACTATTCCTTCACCAACTCTTGCAAGAACAGTTGCTTCACCGGCACCACCAACTAACCTGTCGATGTTTGCTCTTACGGTTACTCTTGCGACAGCTTTTAATTGGATCCCATCTTTTGCAACTGCAGCAACGAGGGGTGTTTCAATCACTTTTGGAATGACAGACATTTTTACTGCTTCAAGAACGTCTCTGCCAGCAAGATCAATTGCGGCAGCACGTTCAAATGGTAATTGAATGTTTGCTTTGTCTGCTGAAATTAATGCCGCAATAACTTTTTTAACATTACCACCGGCAAGGTAATGTGCTTCAAGCATTCCCATCTGCATAGTTAATCCAGCTTTTGTTGCATTGATCATACTGTCAACAATTATACTGGGCTGGACTCTTCTTAATCTCATTCCAATCAAATCGCGAAAGATTTTGATCTTTACCCCTGATGATATCGCTGCGATGTACAATCTTACGGGAACGAAGTACAGAACTAAGATCAGGAAGAGAAATATTGCAATAATTATTACTAACGATAAACCTGTTACAGCTTCCATTTTAACTCCAAATTTTTATTCTTTAATGTTGGCAATATAGTCCTTTCAAAAACAAAATTCTTAATTGATTGAGTTTAACAATTCCGGCTGATTGTCACACTAATCAGCTGATGTAGTAATTTATCGGACTTAGTGTCTAAATATCGGCAGTAATATCAAATCAACTTGAAATATCGGAAGTAAAATTGCCTCCGTATCAACTGTAACTTCACTATTTGCTAAAATTCCGATGGCATCTATTTTGTCTTCTAAATTCCTTTGGCGGAAATTATACATTGTAATTATATGTATTCTGGAATATTATTGGGCGTGACTTAATAATGGGGTTGAAATAATCTTAAATATTATGATTATATTAGTTGAACTTTTAGAGGGAAAAAGTAGTTTTAATACTATAAATCAGAGAGGAAAACGATAAAATGGATGGAAATTTCTCAGATAGATTGCAGGATGTGATCAGATTAAGCCGTGAGGAAGCTCTCAGGCTCGGGCACGATTATATCGGTACCTGAACATCTTTTGCTTGGAATTATCAGGGAAGGGCAGGGTGTTGCGGTTAGAATTTTACGTAACCTTGACTGTGATTTATTGAAATTAAAGAAAGCAATTGAGGATACAGTTAGAACTTCTGGTGGAACGTTGACAATAGGAAATATTCCGCTTACAAAACAAGCAGAAAAAGTTTTAAAGATAACTCAAATTGAATCAAAAATTTACAAAGCAGAAGTCATAGGTACAGAGCATCTTCTACTTTCGCTATTAAGAGACGAAGATAATATTGCCACACAGATACTTCATCAATTTAATGTAACTTACGATTCAGCACGCTCAGAGCTGAACTCTTTACTAAGTAATAAAGGAAGCAGAGATGCTGTCCAAGGCAAAGCAGTTCCACCGGATAGAAAATCGGATAAAACAAAAACTCCTGTTCTTGATAATTTTGGAAGAGATTTAACAAAGCTTGCTGTCGATGATAAACTTGACCCAGTTGTAGGAAGAGATAAGGAAATAGAAAGAGTTGCACAGATTCTTAGTCGAAGAAAGAAAAACAATCCAGTTCTTATTGGTGAACCAGGTGTTGGAAAAACTGCGATTGCTGAAGGATTAGCACTTCGTATTGTTCAAAAGAAAGTTCCTAGAACCCTGCAGGATAAAAGAGTTGTCACTCTTGATTTGGCGGGACTTGTAGCAGGTACAAAATACCGTGGTCAATTTGAAGAAAGAATGAAAGCTTTGATGAACGAACTCGAAAAGGCAAAAGATGTTATTCTGTTTATCGATGAACTTCATACGATAGTTGGGGCAGGAGGAGCTTCAGGTTCACTTGACGCTTCAAATATGTTTAAGCCCGCACTGTCACGAGGAGACATTCAGTGTATTGGTGCAACAACTTTGGATGAATACCGCAAGCATATTGAAACTGATGGTGCATTAGACAGACGATTTCAGAAAGTTATGGTTGATCCGCCATCGTATGAGGAAACAAGACAGATTCTTGAAAAAATTAAATTCAAATATGAAGAACACCATCACGTAAAATATTCTGATGCTGCCATCGAATCTGCAGTAAAACTGAGTAACAGGTACATTACTGATCGTCATTTACCGGATAAAGCAATTGATGTTCTTGATGAAGCAGGTTCAAGAGTTCATATGGGCAACTTTGAAGTTCCCGAAGAAATTCTTGATCTCGAAGAAGAAATTGAACAAGTAAGAAGAGAAAAAGCTGCTGTTGTAAAAAGACAGGATTATGAGGAAGCTG
>CAWDGX010000011.1:0-102644 GCA_963802005.1 uncultured Ignavibacteriaceae bacterium | reverse complement strand
AGCTTTTGATTTTGATGGTATGCTTTCTTCCGGCCAAAGTCTTTTAATTATATAGCGGGGATATGTTTCCATTATAATCAATTTTGAATTGCTATCGTTATTCAAACCAGCAATAGAAGCAAATTTTTTCTTGATAAATATTCCAGAAGATTTCAACTCCGCACTCAATCAACTGCTTGAAAATTTTCCACTCTTTTAATTCCTCACGAGTCAATGGAAGAATTCTCGTTGGTGTGTTTGCCAGCTTATCACATTCTCTTCTTTTTTATTTCCAATTTCCGCTAAACCCTGGGGACCATCAAATGCAATATTAGTAGGTATACTTATTCCTCTCGGCAGAGGTGGGAATGGTTTATCCTTTGAGGCAAGGTAAAGATCAAAATGAAATTCTTTTCCTTCCAACCATGCAACATAGCTTGGTGTTTTAAACGAACCTAAATCAACTCCGCAGACTGACATATTATTTTCACCTTGTATAAAATGGAATGTCACCCTCAGCAAAATAAAAGGGTGACATTAATATTATAATGTTTTAATCTTGAAACTTTGTTATCATTTATACATCTGCTCAATTTCATAAATCGGTTTTATATCAACAGGAAGATGATCAAGCTCGCCTCTAAGCGTTGCCATTGAGGGAGAGTTAACAACATACTTCGCAATCAAATCTTTTGCACCCTGGTAATCTCCATTTGCCTGAATCATTAATATAAGATTTGCTAAATCTTTTAAGGCTGGTCCTATCTTTTCAAAATTTACTTTTACTTTCTTAGTCTCCGGGTTGTATTCGTAAGCGCCTTTTTCAAGCAAGTAATTATAAATTATTGCATTCCCTCCGCCGTGGGCTTCATTAATTCCAAACCTAACCGATCGGAAAGTGCCGGCAAGGAAAGTAACCCAGGTTTCATTTTCAAATGTTTCGGGGAAAACACCTTTCTCAATCATAAAAATGTTGTTATACATTCCAAGTATATCGGCTTTGCATTCTTCCATAGTTGAATAAGTTTCTTTCAGTTCTTTTTTCACCTCAGTGTCTCTGCCATCAATTTTAATATAGCCAGGACCTATACCATGAGACATTTCGTGCATAAGCGTATGAGTAAAAAAAGCATCAAAAGTTACATATTTCATTTGTTCGGGATCAAGAACTGTTTCAGCAATTGGTATAAGTAGTTTATCGTATTTTGCATGGGAAACATTCTTGAGCATAACTTTCTTTGAGCCTTTTGCCTTACGAACTCTTTCATCGTTAGGTAAATTAAATGCAAGTGTTTGAACACCAGCTTTTGTGTCCCCTGCTGTAAAGATTTCATTCACCACTGCCAGTGGTGATTCGGAGCCTCGTTCAAAATTTTTATATTGATCAGGAATCGGAAGATGAATTTCCATATCTCTCAAATACTGTTTGAACACATCCAGTTTTTTACTTTCAACCGGATCTTTTATCGTTAAAAAACTTTCGAAGGATGCTTTGTAGTTGAAAAGTCCATCTTCATAAACTTCATAAGGTCCGATTACAATCTCAATTGCAGTGATCTTTAGATCCATCCAGTCCATATCGCTCTGGTAATAATCGTTGCTTAAAAATGCATCCGCTCTTGATATTAAATATTTTTTCAAAGAAGGATTGTCAGCATACTCTGCTGCTTCTTTTAGGAATTTTGGGCTTCTGTTAATTTATCTTTCCAAAATTCACTGTAAGGAATAGCAACCAGTTTTCCATCCTCTCTCCTTATTACTGTAAATTCAGAAGTGAATGCTTTTTCATCATTTGGATTAGCTTTTATCCAATTCTCAAACTCTTCTTTAGTCATATCTTCAGGATAAAAATTTGCACCAAGTGGTTTTTTCTCCGTTCCGATAAATGGTGCATCGTGATCAAGCCTGTCAAATGGACCGAACATAATATTAAATAATTCAAGCTCCTCCTTTGCTTCTTCAGTATCCTGCTTCATTAGGTCAGCTTTTATCTGGTCGTTCTTTGAGTAAACCTGTTCTAAAAAAATCTCATCCATTATTTTGGAAGCTTCGTAAAGCTTTTCCACAACCATTTTCTGTCTTTCATCAAGACTGCTTGCATCGTAATTAAGTTCAGTAGGAGCAAATTTTGCAATTGTTTCTTCAACCATTTCATTTCCTTCTGTTTCATCTGTTACTCCTTCTGCTGGTTGATCCATTTTTTGTTCACATCCAAATAGAAAGAGTGAGAGGGTAAAAGCTAATAATAAATATTTCATTTGGCTCACCTATTAGTTTTGTTTTTGGGTATTAAATTCATTTGAAATGAGAACAAATATATGAATATTTGCTATAATTAGAATTTTAGAAGCATTGTTTTAACCAACCATTCATCATTTTTTATAGTATGTAATTTCAATTCTGCTTAATTTTGGTTACTAATTTTTAATATCACACAAATAAACAGGTGGAGTTATGAAACAATTCTTTTTAACATTTACAATTCTCCTTTTGTAATAAACTCTTCTTTTACTCAGCCTCTGGAAAGGGACCAGGTTGAGGAAAAATTAAAATGGAATCTTGCAGAAATTTATCCTTCAGTAGAAGCATGGCAGGCAGATGTAGATATGCTGAATATTGAAGTTGAAAAACTTGCTGATTTCAAAGGAAAGCTTGGTGAAAGTTCTGAAAGTTTGCTGAATGCAATGCAAACTGGCAACGATCTCATTAAAACTCTCTATAAGGCGTGGACCTACGCCAGTAATCTTAGTAATGAAAATTTAAATATTTCTGAGAATCAAGCAATGATGCAGCAGATGAGAGCACTTGGAACAAAGCTTGGAGAGGTTACGGCTTTCATGGAGCCGGAAATACTTGAAATTCCACAAGAAAAAATTCAGCAGTTTATTACTGAAAAACCAGAGCTTGTTGATTATGATATGTATATCGATAACATTCAAAGATTACGCGAACACACTTTAACAGAAGCTGAAGAGAAAATTCTTGCCAGCTTCGGTTTGATTGCCGGAAACCAGAGTGAAGTTTATGGAATATTCAATAATGCCGAAAAACCTTTTCCAATAATCACCCTCTCAACGGGAGAAGAGGTTGAGTTAACTTCATCTGCATACACAAGATATCGTACAGCGGAAAATAGAGGGGATAGAGAAAAAGTAATGAAAGCATTTTTTGAAAGCTATGGTGATTTCAAAGAAATGCTGGGCATGAACCTTGGCGGACATGTAAAAAAGAGTTGGGTTTATGCAAAAAACAGAAAATATTCATCAGTTCTTGAATCAGAATTAAATTCAGATAATCTTCCTGTTTCTGTTTACACTACATTAATTGAATCAGTAAATCAAAACCTGCCAACTCTTCATCGTGCATTAGATTTAAAGACAAGAATGCTTGGTTTGGATGAGTTGCATTACTATGATCTTTATGTACCTTTAGTTGAAAAGGTTGATATGAGCTTTACTGTGGAAGAGGGGCAAAATGTTCTTCTCGAAGCACTAAAACCACTTGGTGCTGAATATGTTACTACTCTTCAAAAATCTTATGATGACAGATGGATTGATTACATGCCAACTGTTGGAAAGCGAAGCGGAGCTTACTCATCGGGTAATGCGTATGATGTTCATCCTTACATTTTGATGAACTGGACCGATGATTTTGAATCTGTTTCAACTCTTGCACATGAGCTTGGACACACAATGCACAGTTACTTTTCAAATAAAAATCAGCCGTTTTCAAAATCAGATTATAATATTTTTGTTGCAGAGATTGCTTCAACCGTAAATGAAAATCTTTTAAACAATTACATGGTTGAGAATGCAAAAAGTGATGAAGAGAGGCTGTATATATTGGGGAGTTATCTTGAATTATTAAGGACAACCATTTTCCGCCAAACATCCTTTGCAGAATTTGAATGGGAAATTCACAAGAAGGTTGAAGCTGGCGAACCGCTAACAGGCGAGAATATGTGCGAAATTTATTTCGATATTGTTAATAAATACTATGGAAGTGATGCCGGGCATTGCGTTGTGGATGATTATATTAAATACGAGTGGTCTTTTATTCCTCATTTTTACTACAATTATTATGTCTTCCAATATGCAACCTCTCTTATTTATGGAACTGCATTTGTTGAGAAGATGGTTGAAAATGGGCAGCCCGCTGTGGATGCATATTATAGTATTCTAAATGGCGGTGGTTCAAAATACGCAACAGATTTAATAAGTGATGCGGGAATTGATCCTATGTCTCCGGAGCCAGTTACCCTCACAATGAAAAAAATGAACAGGGTGATGGATCAGATGGAAGAGATACTAAACAAAATGGGCAAATAGATATTCACATAGTAGGGACACAATATATTGTGTCCCTACTATCAGTTAGCATCATACATTTTTAATTATTTTCCATTCGTTACACTTTCGTGATACATTATATTTTTTCCTTTTCTATTTTGATTGCAATAGTTATTCTAAGATTAAAATATCATAGGAAAAGTAATGAGCCATATAAAAAACACCTTATTAATTCTTCTTCTGTTTTCTTCTTTTCTTTTAGCACAGGAAGAAAGAAAGGTTTTAGTTGAGGTGTTCACAAATTCACATTGCCCCTTATGCCCTGCTGCACACAATATAATAGATAATTACCTCGCAGGTCCGAACGGATACAAAATAAGCTATATTTATTATCATATGGTCTATCCATATCCAGACGATCCGCTCTACCTGGAAAGTATGGAAGGTTCTGATGCAAGAGATAATTATTATAATCCTGTTTCTGCGACACCACAGGGCTGGTTCGATGGAACTCATCAAGGCAGTTCGTCAGGATGGACAAATACTCTAAACAATTTGGTGACAACTACAAGTCCACTCAGTATTATTTTAAGTGGGATGAGATCACCAACTCAGTTTAACATAAATGCAGAATTGACAAGAACCGGCGATATTACTGAAAATGATTTGGTTGTTCACTTTGTTGTTGTTGAAGATGTTTATTTTGATGGCAGGAACAGTGTTTCAAACCATAAACACGTAATGAGAAAAATGCTGCCTACTCCAGATGGACATTCATTTTCTATTAATCTAAATGAAACAAAAAATTTTCCACATACAATTGATCTCGATCCGATCTGGGATGCAGACAGCTTAAACATACTTGTATTTGTTCAGAGTATTGCTTCAAAAACTGTTTACCAATCAGCATACAATTAGTTACGATGAGTTGAATGTTACCGATGTACAAAATGAAAGCTCAGTTCCTTCTGAGTTTAAACTTGAACAAAATTATCCTAATCCGTTTAATCCAAGTACAAAGATTAAGTTTACTATACCCTCCGTCATTGCGAGCGAAGTTAAGCAATCTCATCCCGTTACTCTAAAAGTTTATAATGTTTTGGGAAATGAAATTGCGACATTGGTTGACGAATTCAAACCCACAGGTACTTACGAAATTGAGTTTGATGCTTCTTCACTTTCAAGTGGAATTTATTTTTACAAATTAAATGCTGGCGAATATTCTGAAACCAAAAAATGTTGATGATTAAGTGACGAATAATCTATGAATCGTTAAGATCCTACATGTTAATAAATTCAATGATATAAAAAGTTTCAACTTCTGTGAATCTTCTGTGACAATTGAAAAGTAGTTTTTCTCTTGAAAATTTTTTTATAAAAACAGGAGAAAAAATGCGTACTATAATTGTTATTCTATCTTTTTCGGCATTCATATTTTTTGGATGTTCTGATGATGATCCACCAACTCAAAATCCACCGGCAAATACCACTTTGTCATTAAATATTAGTGGTCTTGAAGATCTGGGATCCAGTGCACAATACGAGGGATGGTTAATTGTGCCTGTTATACCAAAATCGAATGGAGTAGTTGAAGACACACCTGTTTCCACCGGTACATTTACTGTGAATTCAAGTGGAACCTTAAGCCAAACTGATTTTGAAGTTGATGCAACAAATTTGGCTAATGCCACAACGTTTGTTCTTACAATTGAACCTAATCCAGATCCGGATCCAAATCCAAGTTCCATTCATATACTTGGTGGTGACTTCAGTGGTAATTCATCAACCATTTCCGTGAGTCATCCTGCAGCCCTTGGCAATGATTTTACCTCAGCGACCGGAACATATATTCTTGCCACACCAACAGATGGTGCAATGACAAATGAGAATAGCGGCATCTGGTTTCTGGATTTAAGCACCGGTAGTCCTGCACAAGGATTGTTTTTACCAACACTACCTGCAGGATGGAATTACGAAGGATGGACTGTAATCAACGGAATGCCGGTAACCACGGGCACGTTTACAAGTACAACTTCCGTTGATGATGCTGATCCTTACAGCAGTACAATGCCTGGTCCTCCCTTTCCCGGAGAAGACTTTCTGACCAACGCACCGATGGGTTTAACTTTCCCCACTGACATTGCCGGAGGTACCGCGGTTATCTCTATCGAACCGTTTCCCGATAATAGTCCAAATCCCTTTACATTAAAACCACTTGTTGGTAATATCCCGGCGACGGCAACAGATCATACTAACTACAATATGAACGCTAATCTTTCTTCCTTCCCCACAGGAACAGTAACAAGATAGCGCTCTCTCCTAAAGAGCTGTCTGTAAAATGGCAGCTCTGAATTTAATTCCCATTTGTGATATTTTTGTTATATCTGACATTTATATTAATGTATAAATAATTTAAAATGTGATGAAAAAAGTATTAGTAATAGAAGACGATAAGTCAATTGCAGATCTACTTGAAATTCATTTGAAAGATCTTAATTGCGAAGTAACTACAATAATGGATGGTGGTGAAGGATTGAAATCTGCCACATCCAATCCTTTTGACCTGATAGTGTTGGATTTAATGCTTCCTAAAGTAAACGGTTTGGAGATTTGTAAGGAGGTTCGCAAAAAAGATATTTATACACCAATACTTATGCTCACTTCAAAATCTGAGGAAATGGATAAGGTGCTTGGGCTTGAAGTTGGTGCGGATGATTATCTAACAAAACCTTTCAGCATAAGAGAATTTATCGCACGTGCAAAAGCTATTTTAAGAAGAGTCGAAGCTATACAAAAAGAGATTGGCAGCGACTCGGATATATCGGTTAGTGATTTATCAATTGAAGCATCAAAAAGAAAAGTGACTCTTAAAGGAGAAAGAATTGAACTGACACCAAAAGAGTTTGACCTCCTTCATTTGCTTGCATCGCACCCGGGCAAAACTTACACACGAGAACAATTACTAAATATTCTTTGGGGTTATCAATATAACGGATACGAGCATACTGTTAACTCTCATATCAATCGGCTCAGGAGTAAAATTGAACCGGACATCTCACATCCTAAATATATTTTAACTTCGTGGGGAGTTGGTTACAGATTTAATGAGGAGATAAGCTAATGCAATTAGAAAAATTAAAGCAAAAAAAGTATAGTTTTTTCTCAAGTCTTTACTGGAAGATTGCCGCTGTTTTTCTGTTTGCATTAATTATTATTTCTGTTGTCTATATTTACATTGCTGCATTTACAGCAGAGATGTATTACCAGGAAGCAAGTCAAAGACTTAATCAGGAGCTTGCTCAACACATTGCTGCTGAAAACCAATTCTTTATCGATGGCGAAACCAACCAGGAAGTGCTTAAAGAAATCTTTCATAATATAATGGTAATCAATCCCAATATTGAAGTTTATCTTCTGGATACTAAAGGTAAAATACTCTCCTACTTTGCGCCAAATAAAGAATTAAAACTTGACCACGTCCACCTTGAGCCAATTAAGGAATTTTTAGAAGTTGGTACTTCAACATTTGTAATGGGTGCTGATCCCAAAAATGAACATGGTGAGAAAACTTTTTCAGCCGCAGAAGTATATGAAAAGGATATTCATCGGGGTTACATTTATGTTATCCTTGGTGGTGAAGATTATGAGAATGCTGCCCAATTTGTTTTCGGTAGTTATATTCTCCGCCTCGGTCTTCGATCAATGACTATTACTATTATAGCCGCTGCTTTGTTCAGTCTTATTGCTATTGGATTGATCACAAAAAATATGCGGAAAATTGTATCTGTTGTACGCAGATTCAAAGAGGGTGATTTAAATACAAGAATAAAATTCAAAAGCAAAGGAGAGCTTGGCGAATTTGCAGATTCATTTAATGAAATGGCCGACACCATTGTTAAAAACATTGACGAAATAAAAACAATGGACAACCTGCGAAGAGAGCTTGTGGCTAATGTTTCTCACGATTTGCGAACACCACTTGCAACCATCCAAGGATATATTGAAACTATTTTAATTAAGTCCGATACTCTTTCGGATGATGAAAAGAACACATACATGAAAACAATACTAAACAGCACTGAACGATTGAAAACTTTAGTGTCTGAATTATTTGAACTTTCAAAACTTGAGGCAAGCGAAACAAAACCAAACCTAGAACCTTTCTCGATTGCTGAGATCGTTCAGGACATTCAACAGAAGAATAAAGTTATAGCTGAGAAAAAGAACATCGAACTCTCCGTTGATTTTCCTTACACTCTTCCCCTTGTTTACGCTGATATCGGAATGATGGAAAAAGTAATACAAAACTTATTAGACAATGCCATTAAAGTTCACTACTGAAAACGGAAAGGTTTTAATAAGACTGAAGCCTCAGGGATGATATGATTCTTTTAGAAGTTGAAGATAGCGGGCAAGGAATAAATAATGAAGCATTACCACACATATTCGACCGATACCAGAGAAATGATAGATCGGGTCAATTAGAAAATGTTGGATTAGGATTAGGTTTAGCCATCGTGAAAAGAATTCTCGAAGTGCACAATCTTGATATAAAAGTAAGAAGTACTGAGGGCAAAGGAACAGTTTTCTCGTTTCAAATTCCTGTTTACCAACGGAGCGCGGCAATTAAAGAAGAGGTCCACCACAATATCAACCCGGCGTAAGATTTCATTTTCATATGGTAGCCTACCAAACGTGAAACCACTGGACGTTTGCCGTTAATCATAAATATGTTGAATCTTCTTAACTGACTTACTAAGTTCAATTCAACTAAAACAATTTTAGCTTAACTACAATCATTATTTATAAACAAACTAGGGAGATAAGTATGAAAAAATTTGTTCTCGGAACAGGATTTGTAATAATTACAATCCTGTCTGCTTTCTTTGTCCTAACGGGGTGTTCCAAACCAGAAGAGGAAGGGAAGATTGCTATAACCACCATGTCATCAGAAGCAAAAAATGATTTTCTTAAGGGACGTGATCTTTTTGAAAAACTGCAGCAGCGTGAATCTCTCCAGTATTTTGAAAATGCTATTGAAAAGGATAACAATTTTGCGATGGCATATTATTATCACTCCTTAGCTAATCCAACCACAAAAGGATTTTTCAGCGATTTCGATAACGCAGTTGCAAATATTGAAACTGCTTCTGAAGGAGAAAGATTAATAATTCTAGCCTTACAAGCCGGGGTTGATGGGAATCAAAAAAAGCAGGAAGAGTATCTAAAAAAATTAGCCGAGCTATATCCCGATGACGAACGAGCTCAGGCACAGTTAGGTCAGTTTTATTTCGGTCAACAAAAATTTGATTTTGCTGTACAGTATCTTAAAAAATCAACTGAAATAAATCCGGATTATTCATCCTCTTATAATATGCTGGGTTACTCGTATAGAAATTTAGAAAATTATGAGGAGGCAGAAAAAGCATTTAAGAAATACGTAGAACTAATTCCCGATGATCCTAATCCTTACGACTCTTATGCCGAAATGCTTTCAAAGCAGGGACGTTATGAGGAAGCTATAACTGAATATCAAAAAGCACTAAGCATTGATCCAAATTTCTTTGCTTCGCATATGGGAATATCCAACAATCTTATCTATTTAAACAAGTTTGATGAAGCAAAAGAAAACTGCAATAACTGTTACAAAATTGCAAAGAATGATGGAGAAAGACGTTTTGCGCTTTTCACATTAACAGTTGCTCTTGTAGCTGAAGGTGATATTGACGGTGCATTGCTTGAAATGCAAAAGCAATTCAATATAGCAAAAAACATTAATGATGCGGGCTCTATGACGGGTGATTTGAATTTAATGGGTAACATCCTTTTTGAAGCAGGAAGATACGATGAAGCAAAAGCAAAATTTAATGAGGCATTAGCGGCTATGGAAGGATCCGATTTAGCAGAAGAGGTTAAAGATAATACGAGAAGATTAAATATTTATAATATGGGAAGAATTGCTTTAAAGACAGGAAATGTTGAAAAGGCAAAAAAACTCGCCGGGGAATTCAGTACGCGGGCAAGTAATGCTAATAATACTTTTCAAATCTGGTTATCTCACTCGCTTAACGGCTTGATTGCTTTACAGGAGAAAGATTACAATAAAGCAATAAGTGAGTTTGAAAAATCCAATTTGCAAAACCCGCAAACATATTATTATATAGCGGAAGCATACTTAGGCGATGGCAATACTGCTGAAGCAAAAAAATATGCAGATATGTGTGCAAACTTCAATGCTCTCATTAATATCAACCAGGCATTCGCAAGAAATAAAGCCGAGCAAATGGTCACATCGCTTTAAGAACCTTATCGAGTGGGATAAGAATTTAAGCCCCTGTTGTTTTTTATCAACAGGGGTTTGTTTTATAAGAATTACTTTTTTCATGCAAATCTATTTGGAATAAGTTGAGTATAAATATAATTTAATAGTGCAAGGGATTAAATGAATGTTTGAATATCAAACCAATAATACTTTTTTTGCACAAGTTCCCGGGATGATGGAAGAACTATGTGAGCAGGAGATTGATTGAGCTTGGTGCAAAAAACACAAGAGTGGCTTATCGAGGAATTTATTTTGAAGCCGAGCTCCCTACTATTTATAGAATTAATTACACTTCTAGGACAATATCACGGGTGTTAGCACCGCTAAAATTTTTTCGCTGCAGAGATGCAAAATCAATTATGAAATTAGCAGAAAAAATTGAGTGGGATAAAATATTTTCTCTCAATCAGACATTTGCGATTACATCATCTGTGTCAAAAAGTACAATTAACAATTCTCTGTATGCATCGCAGGTTCTTAAAGATGGTATTGCAGACTACTTCCGCGCAAAGTTTGGTAAACGACCAAATGTGGAAACCGTAAATCCTGATGTTAGGTTTAATCTTTTTATCGAAACAGATAATGCAGTTTTAAGTTTGGATACTTCGGGTGAATCTTTACACAAAAGAGGATACAGACTTCTTGCGGGTGAAGCTCCAATGCAGGAAACTCTTGCTGCAGCGATAATAAGATTGAGTGAGTGGGATGGTGAGAAACCTTTACTTGATTGTATGTGCGGATCAGGAACAATTTTATGTGAAGCATTAATGCATTATTGCAGAATTCCTGCTCAAAAACTCAGAAAGAAATTCGGATTCTTTCATCTGCCAGATTTTAACAGATCCGTTTGGGAAAAATTTAAAGATGAAGAGGACAGTAAAATCAGATCTTTACCAAAAGGAATAATAAGCGGCAGTGATAAATCACAGCTAACAATAAACATTGCAAAAGAAAATTTGTCGAGGTTACCTTATTCTGAATCAGTTACTTTAGCAGCTCATCCTTTTCAACATATTAAACAGTTTGAGAACGGAGTTATGATAACTAATCCCCCATATGGAATCAGACTTGGTAAAAGAACTGAAGTTGAAAATCTTTACAAAGAACTCGGGGATTTTCTCAAAACAAAATGTAAAGGTACTTCAGCATTTATTTATACAGGCGAGCCTTCATTAAGAAAACATATAGGATTAAAGACTTCGAAAAGAATTCCATTAGTTAACGGAAAACTGGAGGGAGTTCTTTTGCGAATAGATAGTTATGAAGGAAGCAGGAAAAAGAAATATCAGAAGACTGAGAATAATGAGGAGGATAAATAAGTGATTATTTCCTGTCTTCCGAACGAAGTTTCTTTCGGGAACGAGTCTAATAAGCTGGGAAGTTTTGACTTTCTAATATGTGTTATATGTAAAGGTTTTTTCGGTAATAAACTTCTTCTTCTGATTTTAGATTATTAAATAATAATCTAAAGTAGTTGGATTATATTTGCAAGTATTATATATCAATAATTGATAACAGTTATGAACAAAAAAATAATTATTTACATCTTGGCAGCAGCATTAATTCTAATTGCAGCGCTTGTATTTTTACTTTCGAATAATGGAACTGATAACAGCACAACCAAAACAAAAACTGCCGATAAAAATACACTCATTGGTGATTGGGTAAGAACTGACGCACAATATTTAATAAGAATTACTCAAGTAAATGATGACGGCACAATGACTGCACAATATTTTAATCCAAATCCAATTAATGTAGGAAATGCTAAATGGGAATCAAGTTACGGTAATCTGAAAGCAATTGTTGAAATGAGAGATGTAAATTATCCCGGCTCAACCTACACGCTAAATTACCTGCCAGATAGAGATATTCTTGCAGGCGAATATTACCAGGCTGTTGAAGGTTTAACTTTTTATGTTGAGTTTACACGTAATAAATAGCTTTTGAGTCTATCTGAACTAAATTATTGCTACATTTGTTTATATATCAGTCGATTTTTAATCAACTAAATCTTAATAATTAAGGAGACCTCAATTATGATGAAAAAATCATTTTTGATTTTATTTATCTTTTCTTTTGTGTCATTAATGGCACAGGATAAACCAAACATCCTCGTAATCTGGGGTGATGATATTGGCACCTGGAATATCAGCCACAACAACCGCGGTATGATGGGTTATCAGACTCCAAACATCGACCGCATTGCTGATGATGGCGTATCTTTCACAGATTATTACGCACAACAGTCTTGCACAGCAGGTCGTGCTGCTTTCATTGGGGGAAATGTTCCTGTACGTACAGGAATGACAAAAGTAGGTTTGCCGGGTGCGGAACAAGGCTGGCAGGAAACTGATGTAACAATGGCTACGGTTTTAAAAAGTCAGGGATATGTAACAGGTCAGTTCGGAAAGAACCACGAGGGAGATCTTGATAAGCACTTACCAACAAATCATGGTTTTGATGAGTTTTTGGGAAACCTTTATCACTTAAATGCCGAGGAAGAACCTGAAAACGAAGATTATCCTCGTGATATGGTTTTACAGAATGGAAAAACTTTTCTTGAGACTTATGGTCCCCGTGGCGTAATCCATTCTTATGCTGATGGAAGAATTGAGGATACTGGTCCATTGACAAAGAAAAGAATGGAAACGATTGACGATGAAACGAGTGAAGCTGCTATTCAATTTATAAAAAATGCAGTTTCATCAAACACACCATTCTTCGTTTGGTGGAATGGAACGAGAATGCATTTTAGAACTCACGTTAAAGACGAACATCGCGGAATTTCAGGGCAGGATGAATATTCTGATGGTATGGTTGAACACGATATGCATGTCGGAAAGTTTCTCGACCTTTTAGATGAGTTGGGTATCACCAATAACACACTTGTAATGTACTCCACTGATAACGGTGTACACTATAATACATGGCCAGATGCAGGAACAACGCCTTTCCGCAGCGAGAAAAATTCTAACTGGGAAGGAGCATATAGAGTACCCACATTCGTAAAATGGCCAGGGCAATTTCCTGCAGGAGTAACACTAAACGGTATTGTTTCTCATGAAGATTGGCTTCCGACTTTTGCTGCCGTTGCTGGTGCACCGGATATAAAAGATCAGCTTAAAAATGGTGTAACACTGAATGGGCGTACTTACAAAAATTACATTGATGGATATAATATTCTGGATTACTTAAGTGGTAAAACCGATGAGTCGCCGCGCAAAGAATTCGTATATGTAAATGATGATGGACAGGTAGTTGCATTGCGGTATATGGATTGGAAGGCAGTATTTCTTGAGAACCGCGGAATGGCTTTTGGGGTTTGGAGAGAACCGTTTACAGAGTTACGCTTACCCTTGCTTTTTAATCTAAGAAGGGATCCATTTGAAAAAGCTCAGCATAATTCCAATACCTATAATGATTGGTTTCTCGATCGTCCGTTTGTGATTGTGCCCATGCAGCAATTTATTGGCAAATTCCTGATGTCAATGGTTGAGTATCCACCGAGTCAAGAACCCGGATCTTTTAATCTTGAAGGAATACAAAAGAAAATAGAACAAATGAATTCGGGTAAATAATTTTTAATTATTAAGCACAAAGAAAATGCTTAGTGTCTAAAAGTCCGCTCTTTCGAATAGAAGCGGACTTTTATTTATGGTAACTGTTAACATTAAAAGGAATAATAAAATGAAAAACATACAAATTAGCTATTTACTTTTTTCTATAGTATTTCTGTTTGCCTGCACTGACCAGAAAGTACAGAATTCTGATCCTCTCCCCTCCTGGAATGAAGGAAAAACCAAACAGTCGATTATAGATTTTGTAAATGAAGTTACAAATGAATCAAGTCCTAACTTTGTAAAACCTGAAGACAGAATTACAACTTTCGATAACGACGGAACGCTCTGGTCCGAACAGCCTTACTATTTTCAATTACAGTTTGCTCTCGATAGAGTAAAAGTATTAGCGCCTGACCATCCTGAATGGAAAAACAATCCTCTGTTTCAGGCAGTGCTGGATAATGATATCAACAAAGTGCTTTCATTTGGTGAACACGGATTACTTGAAATAGTAATGGCAACTCACGCAGGAATGACTACAGATGAATTTGCAAAGATTGTTAAAGAATGGATAAACACTGCAAAACATCCAAAGACAAATAAGCTCTATAAAGAAATGGTTTTCCAGCCAATGCTTGAGCTGCTTGATTACTTACGAGCAAATGGTTTTAAAACTTACATTGTATCAGGAGGTGGAATTGATTTTATGCGTCCCTGGACAGAAGAAGTATACGGTATTCCGTCAGAACAAGTTATCGGTAGTTCTGGCAAAGTTAAATTTGAAATGAGAGAAGGGCAACCTGTTCTAGTTAAACTTCCAGAAATAAATTTTATTGATGATAAGGAAGAAAAACCTGTCGGTATTCATCAATTTATAGGGAAAAGACCAATTGCAGCTTTTGGTAATTCAGATGGTGATCTGCAAATGCTGCAATGGACTGCTGCTGGTGAGGGTAAAAGATTGATGGTTTACATTCACCACACAGATGCCGAACGTGAATGGGCATACGATAGAGAATCACATATTGGGAAATTAGATAAAGGTCTTGATGAAGCCAACGAAAAAGGATGGATTCTTGTTAATATGAAAAATGATTGGAAGAAAATTTATTCTTTTTAGAAAGAAATGTCAAGAATATAATGTAAATTAAAATCACTGATTAAGTTTAAAAAAATTATATAAAGTAAATAGAAAGAAAATTTTGTAGATAAGCGGAGTCGTTAAAAAACTCCGCTTATTGTTAAATTAAAAATAAATGAGCAAATAAATTTCAGCTATTTTGAAATTGAGGATATGTTTTTGGTAATCGATTTAATAAGAAATAAAAAATATTTTTGCAATTTAATGTATGCAGTGTGTCTGATGTTTTTCACAGCATCAATATCAGCACAGGATCTTAACCCCAGAGCTTACACTAGAGTTCCTGTTGATCTACCATTTATTGTTGCTGGATTTGGATACACTTACGGTGGTGTATTACTAGATCCAACACTGCCTATACAGGATTTAGAAGCGAAGGTTGAAACGCCCTCGATTGGAGTTGGAACTACGTTCAGTCTTTTGGGATTAACTTCCCAGGCATTTGTCGCACTTCCCTATTCCTGGGCACAAGTATCAGGAAAGGTTGTTGGTGAGGATTCGAGTATCACTCGTTCCGGTTTAGGCGATACGCGATTTAAATTTAGGGGCCCCCGCTCTAACGATGGCACAGTTTGCAAAATCTTCACCTCAGTCTGTATTAGGTGCAAGTATAGCTGTCATTGCACCGACAGGGCAATTCTTAAGTGACAAACTTATAAACCTTGGCACCAACCGGTGGTCGTTCAAACCGGAAATTGGGCTATCATATATGGTAACAAAGCAATGGTTTATTGATCTGTATGCAGGTGTCTGGCTTTTCACCAATAACGATTCATTTTATCCGGGTAATTCAGTTCGCAGTCAGGATCCATTGATCGCTCTACAAACACATATTAGCTATAATTTCAATCCAATAATGTGGGCAGCTATTGATCTTACATATTATACCGGGGGTCAATCTTCCATAAATAATTTATACAATGATGACCGGCAGAACAACTCGCGAATTGGTGCAACGTTCAACTTTCCAATTAGTAAGCAGAGCGCAATAAAAATTGCATACAGTACAGGTGCTATCATCCGATTCGGATCTAACTTTTCAACTATTTCAGCCGCCTGGCAGATGGCATTTTTATAAGAAGAACTCTGCAGCTTAATGAAATAATTAAAAAAGGCTGGGCAGTTGTTTATATGAAAAATGATTGGAATAAAGTCTCGCCTAACTGAACCTAATAAATAAACAAAACTACATTTCTTTAATCTTATCCTTTTTCAACGCATCTCTTTATGTAATAAGTTGACTATATTTAGAAAAAATATATCATTTATTTGGAGGTAAACCTTATGGCAACAATCGATCAAGAATTTAAAGATGAGGCTCACTACACAAAAGCCATTGTTACTTCTCTAAGGATTGGTTTTGTTGGAATACTGCTCATACTCTCTTACTTGATTCTTAAACCTTTCTTATTTGTAGTTATGTGGGGTATTATAATTGCGGTTGGAATTTATCCTTTATTTAAAAAGTTCGCTGCTTTACTTGGTAACCGTGAGAAACTTGCATCAACTTTAATCACCCTTTTTACCCTGGCAGTGTTAATTATTCCATCGTATTTTTTAATGGAATCTACAGTAGAGGGAGTTCAAAATCTGGCTGCGGAATTAGAGGAAGGAACATTTAAAGTGCCACCGCCTGAAGAAGCTGTTGCTGACTGGCCTGTTATAGGTAAACCTGTTTACGATACCTGGGAACTTGCTTCAGTGAATATCGAAGCTACCATAATAACATTCAAACCTCAGATAAAAGAATTCGCATCAAATATTGTGTCTGGTGTTCTTGGGTTGGGATCTACAGTTCTTCTAACACTTATATCTATTATTATTGCCGGTGCATTGATGGTAAAAGCAGATGCTGCAGAAATCGCTGCTAGAAAAGCATTCAAAATCTTAATTGGTAAAAAAGGAGACGGCTTTACAGAACTTGCCGGTGCAACTATAAGAAGCGTTGTTCAGGGAGTTTTGGGTGTAGCAATTATACAATCGGTAGTAGCCGGAATAGTAATGTTAATATTCAATATACCTTTAGCTGGTCTATGGGCATTGATTGTGCTGTTCCTTGCAATAATTCAGTTGCCGCCTTTATTAATATTACTTCCGATTGCTGTTTACAGCTTTAGCATTCTGGATACAACATCTGCAATAATTTTCCTTGTGCTCAGTATAATTATTAGTCTCTCAGATACATTTCTGAAACCTATCTTTCTTGGAAGGGGTGTTGATGTTCCCACACTCGTAATTCTACTCGGCGCAATTGGGGGGATGATGCTTGCAGGAATTATTGGATTATTTGTTGGTGCCGTTGTTCTTGCTCTTGCTTACAAAGTTTACCAGGCTTTGCTCGAGGAAACATCTCTTCCGGCAGAAGAATCAAGGAGCTAATTACATTAATAGTGTATTGGAAAATTAAATGTTAAATTAATTTTGATTTTAAACTGATTTTTTGAATTTAGCCCCACAAACTCAGGGAACTGCTATGAAGAAATATTTAATCCGTAATTGGTATTTGTCAATTCTTGTCTTTGCTTTCATTTTCACTCCTCGCGCACAGGAGCAGCCTGTTCAACAGACAGAACCAAAACAAGAAGAATTAATTACATATAAAGTTTCAGAAATTCCTTCCAAGCTTGAGGAAGCTCAAACCTACCTTGCAAAATTGAATGCAGATATTATATCCCCCGAAGAATTGGCAACCAGTGAAAAGGAGTTAGAAGTTGTAAATAAATCTTATGAGAAATTAAGAAAGCAAACAGACTCGGTCGATCTAAAAAATGAATATTCTCCTACATTAAAAGAATATCAACAAAAGTGGGTTGCCCATCAAAAAAAGGTGAGTGACTGGGCAGATATTGTTACCAGTCGCTCTGAAGAACTGGAAGAAGCAAAGAAAGATCTTCTTGAGAATAAAGAAATATGGGATCGAACTTACAAGTTTGCGCGGGAGGAAAAGGCTCCAAGAGAGCTAACAAACTCAATACAAGATTTAATAAATACGATAAATCTCACAGAGAAGAAATTAGTAAAAGAAATTAATGCCTCATTAAGCTTGCAAACAAAACTTTCAGAGCAGAACATTGACGTAGGGTTAACGCTGGGTGAAATTGAAAGTCTTCTTAAAGAAATAGAACGAGAAGTGTTTATACAAAATGCCCCTCGAATCTGGGAATCTTTCTCTGCAGTTCAGGACTCGACTGGATTGCAAACTCAGTTTGCCAGAATTTGGAAATCCTATTTACGAACCTCCGAAGAGTTTCTTGAAATTAATAAAGACCGAATCATCAATGATTTTATTCTATTTGTATTTTTCCTGATTATCATTTACGCATTACGATTTTTTAGTAAAAATATTAAGCAAAAAGATGAAACGGTTACATTTGCTATCAAACTATTAGAGAGGCCAATTTCTACTAGCTTCCTTGTATTTCTTCTATTCGCAGTCCTTTTTTATGAAGATGCCCCGGAAATATTTTTTAGCGTTTTAAGAATATTGGTTGTATTTCCGCTTTTAAGAATCCTCACTCACATATTAAAACCGGTATTAAGAATCCCATTATTTTATTTTTGCGGATTAGTTATTGTTCAGCAGTTTATGATTTCCGCTGGTAGCGGAACACCAATTGAAAGAGCTTTACTGTTAACTGTAACCATCCTGACACTCATTGGGCTTACATGGTTTATACTTCAAAAAGTTCCCGCTAAAGCATTTGAACGAAATGTTGATCAATCAAGGGCGGTATTATTAAGCAAATTATTACTGATATTAACCGGAATTGCTTTGGTGGCTAACATTTTTGGATATATTATGCTTGGAGTTGTAATTGTTAATGGATTCCTTAACAGCACATTTGGAATTATCATTTTAGCAACAGCAGCTCTTGCTCTGAATGCATTATTCGTTGTTTCTCTCCAGACAAAACCAGCACAAAAGTTTAACGTAGTAAAAAATCAGTCAAACACAATAAAAATTACCATGGCTAAAGTTATACGAGCCATTGTTTTTATTTGGTCGCTATTTGTTATAATGAAAAACTTTTTTATTGAGGATGATATTATTGCGTGGCTAGAGGAAACTCTTGGTAGGGTATGGGAAATTGGTGATCTGAAAATTGCAATTGGCAACATATTTTTATTTTTTATTTCTATATGGCTTGCCGTTCAGATTGCCAAATTTGTACGTTTTATTCTTGAAGGTGATGTCTTACCAAGATTAAATCTTGCACGGGGAGTCCCGGGTGCAATCTCCTCTATAACAACTTACATGATTATTGGATTTGGAATTATAATTGCTACTGTTAGTGCCGGAATTGATTTAAGTAGTTTTGCCTTGCTTGCGGGCGCACTTGGAGTTGGAATTGGATTTGGATTACAGGATATAGTGAAAAACTTTATCTCGGGTTTAATTTTAATTTTCGAGCGCCCTATACAGGTGGGTGATGCTGTTCAGGTTGATGAGTTGTCCGGCAGGGTTAAACATATTGGTATAAGATCAAGCATTATCAAAACATGGGAGGGTGCTGAAGTAATAGTTCCAAATGGAAACCTGATTTCAAATAAATTAATCAACTGGACTTTCTCAGATCAGCTACGACGAATCGATATTAAAGTTGGGGTGGCTTACGGTACGGATGTTAACCTGGTGATGGAAACACTTTTAGAATGCGCTAAATTAAATAAAAGTATACTTAGTTCTCCGGCACCATATGTTTTGTTCAATGATTTTGCAGAAAGCTATCTTGAATTTGAACTTCGATGCTGGACATCAAATTATCCTGATTGGATATTCATCAGAAGTGATATTCGGGTTGCAATCGACGAAGCATTTGAAAATGAAGGGATTGTTATACCATTTCCACAAAGAGATTTACATATTATTTCTGATAAGACTAAAGAAAAAGATGCTATTGGAGACCTGGAAACAAGAAAGAAGCGCCAGGCAAAAAAGGTGAAAAGTGATGAAAGCAAAAAAGATAAACCGGAAGATATGGACGGTACTCAAAATGGGGAAGCAGAGCAGTAGTAAAACGTTTTATATTAACAAATTTATTAAGTGCTTTTGAAATCAGAGTAGCAATTGATTAAGCATTTAAAGAGAAGAAAATCGAGATTCCATTTCCATAAAGGGATTTACATTTAAAATCTTGTTTTGATTTATCCGGGACTAATTCTGAATAGATGAAATAAAAACAAATCCAGATGAAGCTAGATATCTGAAAAATGATTGGGATAAGATTTACACTTCTTTAGAACGAAGTAATTAATAATAATTTTCTGTAATTTAAAATCAGTAATAAGATTCATAAAAAAATAGTAAAGAAAATAATGAAAATAGCATATATCATTTCACTAACTATAGTTCTGAGCTTTAGTTTGTACGCACAAAATTCACAAATTGATACCACAGCTATTATGATGCTTAATAAGATGGGAAATCTTATCGGAGAACTTGAATCCTGCAGTTATACTTTAAAAACTTCTGAGGATGGAATTGATGTGGACCTTGGTTTGATTAAATACTTTAACATTCATCAGATTTATATGGTAGGACCGGATAAAATGATGATAAATTCTCAGGGTGACAAAGGTCATCGGGGGTTATGGTACAATGGTAAGCAGCTTATGTATTATTCGTATACCGAAAATAATTATGGTAATATTGATGCTCCATCTACTATTATGGCTATGATCGATACTATACACAAAAATTATGGGATAGAATTTCCTGCTGCAGATTTATTTTATCCGTCATTTACAATCGATTTAGTAGATCAGAGTGAGAATATAGTTTATGTTGGAAAAAGCGAACTTGATGATAAAGAATGTTTTCATATCATTGCTCAAAATAAAGAGATGAGTGTTCAAATCTGGATTTCGAATGATGCATTGTTCCTGCCCATGAAATTTATTATTGTTTATTATGATATTAAACCAAATCAACAATATGAAGCAACTTTTTCTGACTGGGAATTAAACCCTCAGTTACCAGATGAAATGTTTGAATTTACTCCGCCTCCACAGGCAGAGCAATTAATATTACTTGCAAAGTAAAATTTATTAAAAAATTACGAGGAACAGGATCATGTATAGCAAAAAATTAACCTCCAGATATATTATCTATCTGGTGATAATTATTTTTCTCGTTCCACTAACTGCGGAAGCCCAGAGAATGAGACATAATTCTGGAGGCAATAGAAATAAAAGCAGGAATAATACTTCGAGACAGAATACGCAGCAGAACAGATCAATAAATGGTGGTTATAACAAACCCACCAATCGGGATATGTCTAATAGGAATACCAATCGGAAACCGAATACTTCAACAAGGGATGTAAATAAAACTAATATCAAGCAGAGAAATAACAGTGTCAATAATAGTCTGCCTAACAATAATCGGAATATGAATACTGGTAATAGAAATAACAATATCAATAATAGCTTGCCAAATAATAATAACAATATTAATTCTGGGAATAGAAATGTAAATATTAATAATAGCAGAAATGTATATGTAAGACCCCCTGTGCATCCTTACCCCAGACCTCCTTATGCGTATGGAGGGTACAGGTATAATGCATATCATCCGTATCGCTATCATGCGTATCATCCTTACCATTATGGACCCGCATATCATCCATGGGGATTTTTTATTGCAACGATAGCAGTAACAGCAATTATTGTAAATGCCAATAATCAAAAATATTATTATGACCAGGGAGTATACTATACGCAAAGCAGTGGAGGATATACTGTTGTGGAGGCACCTGTTGGTGCAACAGTAACTGTATTACCTGAAGGAAGTCAGACTGTTGTCGTAAATGAAACTACAAATAATTACTATTATGGTGGAACATACTACGAAAAAGATGGTGAAGGCTATACAGTTGTGCCTCCGACTGCGGGTACCGTTGTAGAAAATCTTCCTGAGGGGGGTGAAGAAGTCAAAATAGGTGATGTAACATATGTTAAATTGGGAGATGTCTATTACCAGCCAATTCAACAGAATGGTGAAAATATGTATGAGGTTGTGGATGTTGAAAAAATTCAGAAATAAAATTGTATGAGTAGTGATAACAAATTCTTCAAAATATTTTTCGACGCGAAAAAGAAAACCAAATAGCAACACTTGCCGGGTGTAACGGCCAGACTATGACATTCTTAAAATTTATCGGAAGAACATTGTTTAGTCAAAATCAAAATTAAAAATTGGAAAGACAGGCAGAAATCCTCCTTTACCAATTATATTTATCAATCCCAGTTGAAGTCCTTCAAGTGTTTCGGCATAATTAACAATAGAAAACTGTAATCCGTTGAAATGTCCACCGTGATAGTTAACGAAGGATGTTTGCAGCCCCACAAAATTTCCTCTTGAAACATTTACAAAAGCTGACTGCCAACCAGTAACACCTCCATCGGTTACATTAACACCACCCCACTGAACACCCAATTGTTTCCCTGTTGTAACATTCACTAGGCCCATATCAAACCCGGTTACGTTAACATTTTTCGTATAAATGAGATTCAGCCTTATGCCGCTTACAGATTTATGCTCGGGAACTATTTGGATTGGATTAAAAAGTGAAAGCTGGAAAGGGCTATCCTGTGCAGTAATAAAAGCTGAGAATAACACAACGAAACTAATTATATAAAGACTGAATTCTTTTTTCATTTAATAAACCTTTCTGAGACTAATGATTAAACGTTTTGTAAAATTACATAAACAGTATATTGGTTCAAAAAGTGAAAGGAACTATAATGCTGTTGCGCCGAAATACTATATCATCTTTTGAGAGTAAAGATTAAAGTAGTTTAAATCTTACCCTCAACACACCTTCATTATAGTCAGTAGAAAATATTTTGAGTTTGCCAATTTCACTTGTGTGAGAAACATGCAAACCGCTACAGGGGCAGGCATCATATTCACCTATTCTTATTATTCTGATTTTATTTCCGGCATCATCAGGAAGTTTTGAAAGATTGAATTTTGTTTCTGCATCTTCTTTTGAATGGAATTCCTCATTCACAACTAAGTCCTGCTGGATTACTTCATTTACTTTTAGTTCTATTTCTTCAATCTCTGCCGGAGTTAAATTTCTATCGAAGTGATAATCACATTTTGATTTTTTCTTCTCGATATGATTTGTGAATGATCTTCCGCAGTTAAACATTCTAACCATTGCCTGGTTAAGAATATGCTCTGCAGAATGCATCTGTGGATGATATTGTTTATTGGATTTTATTTCCTGATTGTTTTCTGTTTCCATAATAAATTATTAAATGCCTCCAATTAGTTTTTCCTTTTAGATTAAAAATTGATATACTCGCAATTCAAATTGGGCGTAAAAATACAAAAACATAATGGAATAAATTTATGAAGAGCAATAGACCTGGTATTTACTTTTTTGCTTTCGGTACATTAGTGATAGCAACTATAATTATCATCACAATTACACTTCAGTTGAACAGCAAAATAACTACTGCAAGCGAAACCTCTGAAGAAGATTTCCCTCAGGGATATAAGATAACCTCACCTGAAATTCCTAATTATCTTGAATTTGCAGGCGAAGAAATTCCAACCGATAACTTTGAAGTTTACGAAAGGATGGAAAGAGAATTTATATCAAACACTTATTTTCATTCGGCTACAATTCTTGCCCTAAAAAGAGCAACCCGCTGGTTCCCAGTAATTGAGCCGATTCTTGAAAATAATAATATCCCTGACGATTTTAAATATCTTTGTGTAGCAGAAAGCAATATGGATAATGTAATCTCACCAGCCGGTGCAACAGGGTTCTGGCAGTTTATGAAATCTGCTGGAAAAAAATACGGACTCGAAATAAATTCTCAGGTTGATGAAAGATACAACGTATGGAAATCAACTGAAGCTGCTTGCAAATATTTAAAGGATTCGTATAATATATTTGGGAGCTGGATTCTGTCAGCAGCATCATATAATATGGGCACAGATGGTGTGGAGCTTCAGATGGAAAGACAAAAAGCAAAAAATTATTTTAACCTTGTTTTGAATTCGGAGACTTCAAGATTTGTTGCCAGAATTGTTGCAATTAAATACATACTTCAAAATCCCGAAGCTTATGGATTTGATATTAAAGATGATGAAAAATATAAACCACTTGAATTTTATGAAATTAAATTGGATAGCTCAGTTTCAGATTTTCCTGACTATGCTAAAAGGTTGGGTATAAATTATTTCATATTGAAAATGTATAATCCCTGGCTTCGGGATAATTACCTAAGCAACAAAGCAAAACAAGTTTATATGATTAAGCTGCCAATGGAGGGCAGTATAGAAACAATTAAAGATTGATATGGTGTTTTATTTTACTTCGTTTATTGTAACCAGTGATGTGTGCTTTAATTGTCTGTTGTTTGTCAAAACTAAATTATCGTTAAGCACTATTTCGGTTCCCAGTCAACTCCATCACAAGGAACATAATTCTCTGTGGGGTGTTTATCGTATTTCATGCAAAGAACAGCGGACCGATCAAAACTTTTACAGCTTGAGCAAAGACTAGAATCTATAACGTTTTTATTGCGTTCCTCAAACCATTTGTAGCTTACCATTGCAGGATGGATAATTAGAACATAAATAGCGGCAATGCTTATCATCCACCAAAGCTGATCATCAACTTGAGATTTTATTATCCATAAACCAAGGATAGTAATCGCAGATCGAATTATCGTCCAGAAAACTACTTCGCCCATTATAAACTCAACAATTTGAATAAATTTTGATTAAGACTAAAATAGTGCCAATAGCAAAATACTCGTTTCCATTATTAAAATAATAACTCTATCAATATTCCAAATATGAGTCAACTTGTAATTTTTACATTAATGTATTAATATTGATAACGAAGAAAGCAAAGTTATGGAATGGATGCTCTTTGTAACTATTTATAAGATAAGAAGATAGAGTGAGCGCGGGTGGGCTCGAACCACCGACCCTCTGCTTAAAAGGCAGATGCTCTACCCCTGAGCTACGCGCCCTTTCAAAAAAGGAGTGCAAATATAGTAAGTTGAGAATTCTAATACAAAATAAAGATTTTAACATCTAAAATCGATTGGCGGTAAAAATGGCTTCCCTTAAAAATTCCAAAATTCTTGTCTGTGATGATGACGAAACACTATGTTACCTGCTCAAGGAGCAGCTATTAGAGGAAGGATTTGAAGTTGATGCTGTTTATGATGGTAAGTATGCGATAGAAGCAATTAAAAGGACAAATTACGATGTCCTTTTGCTTGATTTAAATATGAAAGAGGTTTCTGGTGAGGACGTTCTCAAATTTGTTAAAGATTATAATGCATCATTGCAGGTAATTGTCCTTTCAGCACAGGGAGAAATGAGGAAAGCTATAGATTGTATAAAAGCAGGTGCCTACGATTTTATTCCAAAGCCATATGAATTTGATCAGTTACTTGTTACGTTAAGTCGGGCTCTGGAACACAAAGATCTTCTGGTTAAAACTGAAATTTTAACAAAAGAGATCAGTAAAAAAGGTTCTGAAAATATTATCGGAAATAGTGCTGAATTAAAAAGAGTACTTAACCTAGCAAATAAAGCAGCTATCTCCGATTCAAATATTCTCGTCGAGGGAGAAACAGGAACAGGTAAGGAACTTCTAGCCGAATACATACATAAACACTCCGCCCGGAAAGACAAACCATTTGTAGTTATTAACTGTGCATCGTTGCCTGATCAATTAATTGAGAGCGAGCTTTTTGGACATGAAAGAGGTGCTTTCACAGATGCAAAAAATTCTAAACAAGGATTAGTTGAAATTGCTCATGGCGGTTCTCTTTTTCTGGATGAGATTGGGGAACTTAGTCTTACCCTGCAGCCAAAACTTTTAAGATTTCTGGAGAATGGAGAATACAGACGTATCGGTGGCATAACTACGCTAACTTCCAATGTTAGAGTAATAGGAGCCACAAACAGAAACTTACTCGAGGAGGCAGACAATAAAAATTTCCGGAAGGATTTGTTATTCAGACTGAACGTTATCACACTTACAATTCCTCCTTTGCGGAACAGAAGGGACGATATTCTACTGCTAGCCAATCACTTTATAAAAGAAAAAACTCCAATACGGGCGCCCAAACATCTCTCGAATGAAGCCGAAGAACTACTATTGGGATACTCATTTAATGGTAACATCCGGGAGCTTGATCATATTATTGAAAGAGCTATAATATTTGCAGAGGGTGAAACAATTTATCCGGAAGATTTGAATCTGCCCCAGTCATATCAAGTACAACCAAAGATGCATTCTGAAATTGAACACTCCGAAGAAATTTTAAGTATGGAAGAACTTGAACGATGGCATATAAAGAAAGTTCTCGACAAAAACCGATGGGATAGAACACAGACCGCTAATCAACTTGGTATAAGCCCAAAAACCCTGTATACCAAAATTAAAAAATATGAATTAAAGCCAGTTTAATTTTCAATGCCTTCGAGCATACTTGCCAAATATTCACCTGAAATTATTTTTGGTGAGAACACCCCGGTTGCAATTACCGATAGTCGTCTAAAAATAATTTGGTTCAGTAAAAGTTTTAAAGAATATTTTGCTGGGAACAGATTAAAGGGGAAAACACTCACCAGCCTATTAAACTCAGCCGGAATAGAAAGAGAGGTTGAAGAGGCTTATATAAAACCAGCATTTCTTCAGTTAAATAAGATAAATAAAGAGCTGCATATAACTCCACTCTTTGGTCAAAAAAGCAAAAAAGATAAACCTGACAACTATAAATTAGAACTTATTGACTCACCAATAGAATCCCAGCCCAAAGCAATTAACGACAAATTGAGCAAAGACGATTTAAATTTTCGTAATGTGCTTCAGGATATCTTGACATTACTAGTAAAAGAAAACTCGATTGATAAGCTTTCGTCTGAAATTTTATTGAAGTCAGTAAGCTTAACCAAGAGCAATATTGGAATAATTACATTCTTAATTGAAAATTCAGAAACAGAGTTTAAATATCTTGATCCGCAGAATATTGTTTCAAATAAATCGGAAGTTGAAAAAACTGTTAAATCTGATTTCAAGTTTATAAGCAAGTGGTTGATGATAAATAAATCCTCCCTTGTAGCAGCAAACCAGAAAAATAACCTGGGCAGAAATCTTGCATCTTCAATAGGATGCGATAATATTCTGATTGCACCTTGCATTTTTGATGATAAGCTAATTGCAACTTTGATAGTTGGAAAATCCAAAGATGAATTTGCAATCGATGAAATAAAACTTCTAGAGGAATTTTCAACACTCCTTACATTCATCATAAGTAACATCAGAACACGCGATTTAAATACCGCGCTTGAAAGCAGGTTATTACAGGCACAGAAGCTTGAAACGATCGGAAAATTATCAAGTGGAATGGCACACGATTTTGGCAACCTCCTTTCCAGTATCTTCGGAAGTTTAAACTTATTAAGAAAAAGAGTCGATCAAACAGAAAACGTTCAAAAACTGATTGACAATATTGAAAACTGTTCAGTAAGAGCCAGGGACTTAACAAAAGGTTTACTCTCATTCGGAAAGCCAACTCCCAAAAGAAGGGAACTTGTTAAACCACACCAGCTATTGGGTGAGATTGTAAAAATTGTAAATCAAACTTTTCCCAAAGCTATAACGTTTACTGAAGAAATAGATAATACTCTTTATGATATTGTTGGCAATGGAACGGAAATCTATCAGGTAATTCTCAATTTGTGTGTTAATGCAAAAGAAGCCATCAAAGAAAGAGGAAATATTAAAATTGTTGCAAAGAACATAACGATAGACGAGAATAACATTTCTTTCCTTCCACTTTTACAAATCGGGAATTATGTGAGATTTTCTGTAACAGATGATGGTGGTGGTATAGATGAAAAACATTTAACTAAAATATTTGATCCATATTTTTCAACGAAGGTGAAAGATACCGGCTCTGGTTTAGGTCTATATGTTTCCTATGGGATAATAAAGGCACACAATGGAATTATTGATGTAACAAGTAAGCCCGGAGCGGGAACTACTTTTGATGTTTACATTCCTGCTTTCGAACCTCCTAAGGAAAAGAAAGCTGAACCTTCCGAGAAAATTATTTTACTTGCAGATGACGAACCGATGCTTGGAGATCTTCTCGCTGAACTTCTTGAAACAAATGGATATTCAGTAATAAAAGTAGCATCCGGAAAGGAAGCGCTTAAAGTTCTTACTGAAGAAATTAAAGTTGATCTTGCTATTATCGATTATAATATGCCTGGACTATCAGGTCTTGAAACAATTGCAGAGATTAGAAAATTAAATCTGGATATCCCGATTATTTTATCATCAGGAAGCTTATGGGCAAATCAGGAATCAGAATTTTTGAAATATAAAATCAATGGTCAACTGAACAAACCTTATGAATTTGAGGCAATGCTGGCTACTATCAGGAAATTCGTTTAACCTTCCGGTTCATTACTATCCACCTTAATCATCTTAACATCTTTAGCATAATCAGACAGTTCAGGTTTGGTGATGGAATTTAATTTGTCTAGAACATCGCTGATATCTTTTATTGCAGCATCAATATATTTAACACGACTTAATATCGATTCCCTGGTGAATTCTTTTTTTTCAAGTTCATTCTTAATAGCCGCAGATGAAAGACTGAGCAAAGTGAGAGGTTGTTTAATTTTATGATTTGCTGTTACTATCGTGGCAATGAACGTTGTTCGTTTTTCTACTTCCAGAAGCTGTTGATTAGCCTCGGACAGTTTAAGAGCTGATTTTACTCTTGCCATCAACTCAACACGATTAAAAGGCTTTTTTATATAATCGAAGGCACCAGCTTCCAGCCCTTCTTTAGTATCCTCGGCGCCAGCTTTTGCAGTTACAAGAATAATTGGAATGTGTTTTGTCTTTTCATCGTTAACAAGAGTTTTACATACTTCAAGCCCGCTCATATCCGGCATCATCACATCTAACAAAATAAGATCAGGTAAAGTGGAGTACGCTTTTTCCATTCCATCGGTACCACCGTAAGCTGTATTTACTTCATACCCTTCCTGAACCAACCGGTCCTGTAGGATAAATATATTTTCAGGAAGATCATCAATGACCAGAATTTTTTTCATTTCACGTTGTCTTTAATTGAGTGATTAATTGTTGAATCTTGTGTTCAACAAAAGCGGGGTTAACAGGCTTGGGAATGTAATCAGTGAATCCATGTTTTAAAATGATTTCGTTATCTTCTTTCATAGCCTTTGCAGTAACAGCAATAACAGGAATATCTGACCACTTATTATTTCTCTTAATCTGTTTAATTGTTTTGAAACCATCCATCTCCGGCATAATAATATCTAAAAATATTAAGTCGGGAATTTTTGTTTCCAACATTTCCAGGCATTCTTTACCATCATGAGCAATTATGGGGTTGCAATTAGCCTCTTGAACTATTTCAGCTAAAGTAAAAAGAGTGTTGGGATCGTCATCAACAATCATTATATCTAATTCAGAAACTTCGTTGACAGGTTGAATAATTATGGGCTCACTATTAACCTTCTCAGATTTAAAACTTGAATTTACTTCAATGGCTTGATCAATTAATGGTACTGTTTTATTATCATCTTTTAAAGCAGGAATTATATCGACAATATCTTGTTTATCATCTTTATAAAACACCTTCACTTGATGAAATGGAATTGATAAAGTAAAAGTAGAGCCTTGATTGATTTCACTCTTTACATCAAGCTTTCCATCCAGGATTTCAGTCAACTTATTACTTATAGCGAGGCCCAATCCAGTTCCTCCTCTCCTTCGGGACTTTGAACTATTTGACTGCCGGAACTCTTCAAAAATCATATCAATCTCTTCTTGAGAAATACCGATGCCTGTATCAACAACTTCAAAGTTAAGCATCTCATTCGCAACAGAAATTTTTAGAGCTACTCTTCCCTCATCTGTATACTTAACAGCGTTTCCTAAAAGATTTATAAGAACCTGAACAACTTTTCCACGATCAGGTACTAATAACAGTGTGTGGATCAATTTTTCTTACCACTTCGTAACTAATGCTCTTTTCATTTGCCAGCAGTAAATTGCAGCAGAAACTTCGGAAATAATTTCTTCGAGGATAACATCTTCATACTGAACTTCAACTTTACCTGCTTCAATTTTTGATAAATCAAGAATATCATTTATAAGAGTCATCAATCTTTTGCCACTATTCAAAACCACTTCAAGCCTTTCCTTGTTGCGTGGTTCCAGATCAACTTTTTCCAGCATAAGCTCAGTTAGTCCAAGAATAGAATTCATTGGTGTGCGAAGTTCATGGGACATATTTGCAAGGAATTTTGACTTTGCATCTGTTAATTCAAATGCTCTCTGTCTCTGTTTTTCAAGTTCCTTAGCCTGGACCTTTAATTCACTATGAAGTTGCAATAAAGTTTCATTTTGCTCTTTTATCTGAATATTTTGCTTTTGGTAATCCTCATTTAGTTCTTTAAGCTCAATGACTAATTTTTCAAGTTGTAATAAAGCTCTGGCGTTAGTTATTCCGATTGCCAACTGATCTTTTATTTTTTCCAGATAATCCCGCACTTCTTCCCTTGGCTTGGTTAACGAGCCTAACTCTAAAACAGCAACTGATTTATTATTATAAACTATCGGAAGGAAGAGCATATATTTAATTCTGATATCTAGCAAACCTGTTGAAACAACCGGAAGATCTTCTTCATTAAAAAGTTCAAGACTTTGTTTTGTTTCGAGAACCTTTTTAAAGAAATCCGATATTCTCGGGCGGTCTGAATATTCAGTATTTAAACCATAAGAAGAAATCAGTGTAATCTTGTCATCAACATTATAAAGACCACCAATTAAAAAATCGCCGGTGTCAAGTATTTTCTTTAGAGCAACATCTGATATTTCCTTAAGTGATGGATTTTGGTTAATCAGGGTAATGAATTCAGCATATTCATTTTTAGCGACTTCCTTCTTTTTAAGTTCTTCCAGCATTTTGTTAAATGCTACTCCTAATTTTCCAATTTCATCTTTACTCTTAATCTCAATTTTATAATCGAATTTCCCGGCATAAGTTTGCTCTGTTGCCTTGCTTAATTCTGTTACCTGATTTCTGAATTTATGAGTGAAAACCAGTGTAAAAATCAGAGAGAGGGCGATGCCGACAAAACCGATAATAATAAAAATACTCTGTAGAGTACTTCTTAATTCACCAGCTTCTGCAAATGTTCCAAAAATTAAATAGTAAAGATTGTCCTGGCCGCCCGAGGATGAAGGATTATAAATAGTTGCCAATATATCCTGTGACTCAGTTCCCTGAATAAAAAGTTCAAAATTATTTTTGTTTTTAAGATCATCAACTGCCTGACTTAATACGTACAAATATTTCTGGTTAGCCATTTGATTAGAAAAATCAGCTGGATAACCATTCCAGATTAGCGCAATGTCTGAATTAATCCTCTGCGAGATGTCATTAAGCATGTCACTATTAATAGCTCTTCCATATACGTATTTTTTTCCATCCGGTGCTGAAAAATTCATTGTCATCAAATACGGATTATAACTTTTGAATTCCCTTAGGTTGAATTTTTTTTCAGGAAGGATAATATAACTTTTAGTTAAATGTTTTGAAATCATCCCATCTTTTTCATTTCCGAGTTCAAGAACAAAATCAATGTTCTTTAATTGGAGAGTTTGTTCATTCCAGAACTTTTCAATTCCTCGATTATATACTGATATAAAATCATCTTCTGTATCAGATTGAAGAGTTCTATAAACGTATATAAAATTATTTGCGGATTGCCTTAGATTTCGTGTTTGAGATGCGGTAAGAACATCATAAACAATGTTGTAGAATACAAAAAAGGAACTACCTAATATTAGTACTACAATTAGAAAATTGATTGACAATATTCTCAGGCTGATCTTCATTAAATTTACTTTGAAGGCGTTAATTTTACTTTTGAATTATCTTTCTGATAGAAGCAAGAAGTCTGCCAAAGTCATAAGGTTTACATATGAAATCGGACGCCCCTAACCTTGCTGATTCGATGGCACTTTTTACGTCTGAGTGGGCAGTTAAAATTATTACTTTAGGTTTGATGCCCGGATAAGTATTGATTTCTTGTTGAATTTGAAATCCATCTTTCCCGGGCATATTAAGGTCAAGAAGTATGAGATCGGGTTCTTTATCTTTTAAAAATTTTGATACATTTTCACTGTTTGTTAAACAAAACGTTTTATATCCAGCGTTATCTAATTCTTCTGAAAGAAATTTGCACAGATTAATGTCATCATCAACAATAAGAATTGATTCCATTCTTAAGGTGTCTTGGCATCGTCGCCTTCATTAAATTCATAGTACTTCATTCGGTTTTTACCAGCTTCTAACTCTCTGTTCAATACATTATCCCACTGCGGATTTTCAAATCTTTCCTGAAGCGTAGGAATGAGTTCCATCTTTAACAAGATAACAAGTTCTTTTTTCCTAACTATAGTTTGGTCGTAACCAGTTAAATACCTTATACCAAATACCCACCACGGAAGATCCATCAAGAATGGAATACCAACACGTGTAACTACTTCTTCATTGAGGAACAAACCACCTATTGCGGTTTCTTCTCCATTAAGCATTAGAACCTGTGTGGCGGCAGTTGTCTTTTTAATTTCTGTTTGTAACTCGCTGGTTTGGAATGAACTTCGTTCAACACCTATATCCAACAGAGCATACTCTACACCACCTTCTTTTTGGATGTAAGGAGTGACTATTATAATTGTTCCTGTTGGGAAGAATTGTTCAGTAGTATTTCCAGCAAAATCTCTTGTCTTAACAGAAAAATCTACACCAACCTGAATCTTTCCCTCTGTTTTATCTCGAACAGTTATACTTGGGTTTGAAATAACATTTCCAATACCGGTTTCATCAAAAAACTTAAAGATAGCTGTAGCTTGTCCAAAAAAGTCGCCCACCTGGAAGGCAGAGTTGACACCAAGTTTAAATTCCGGCGGAAGACCTTGCTGCTGTCTGTTGATCCTCCAGCTTGTGCATTTGGATCTCTCTCAGTTTCTCCTCTCAGGTTTCCGGCAATGTTTGTTTGGCTTCCTGACAATAAAAATCTCCAATCAAAGCCTACTTCTCTGGCCTTGACAACGTCTATTTCACAAAACAGAGCTGATATTTTCACCTCTCGTTCTGTTAGTGCGGCATAAGTATTTGGATCCTTAGCTTCTTCTTCATGTTTAGACCGAATGACTATTACATCCTCTTTCATTTCGTATTCGAAACCAGCAAAATTTACTATCATAAGAAGTGCTTTATCGTACGGCATATTGATTACTTCAATACCGATTGGATCCGTCTTTTGAAGTGTTGATACAATCCTTCTTCCAGATACACTTTCGCTTACTTTGCTTAGCAATTCTATTGCCTGATTAAAGGGAAGTGTTTCTGACATTGTCACAAGCTCGTCAGGATTCTGATAAGTTTTGAATCTTCTTTCCCAATAGTCCTGGGCTGTTACCTGAAGAACGATGAGAAGCGATAAAACGAAATAAGTTATTATGTTTTTCATGCTTGTACTCTTATTTTTTACTTAAATTTCTGTCTAATTGCAGTGTTACTTGTTCAATAATACCACCCTTGTTAAGGATGAAGCTAACCGTATTATTGTCATAATCAATTTTGGTGAGGTATCCTAAGTAAACTTGTTCACCTTCCCAAACTAAATAAGTATTACCCTTGTTATCCGCAACAAACGCACCTTCAGGAATTAACGCAAGTAATCTGCCTCCCTGAACGTCAAGTAAGTTATCAACATTCGGAGGAATCTCATTTCTTATGAGAGGATAGAAGGCGTCATAAATCGGACCGGTAGAAAGATTATTTTCAACAAACTCAGCCGGTGCAAATCTGGTATCTGAGGAAAAATAAACCTGTGCAATAAGCTCGAAGTTTACAAGAAAGAGAGGTACTTCATCATCCGTCTTAACCAGATTGGAAAAAGAAAGTTTTCCTATCTTTTTTAGCTCCTTGCTTTGTTCAATTGCATAGATCATTTTATAAACGTCATTGTAATTTCCACCGCCGGCAAGCTTGTATTCGTGGAAGAAAAACTCCTTGTCAGGTGTTTGCCCCAGATACTCTATATTAACAGTAGTTTCTTTCGGGAAATTAGCTACTATCTTGTTAATGAAGTTATAGAACTTTATGGAGTTAACGTTCTGTGGTATGTTGAATTTCCGATTGGCAAGGATTGAATCTAACTCGGCTGATCTTTTTTCAAGGTCCAAATACCGGTTGTTCAATTCTTCCGGATCATAAACATTTTTATTTAGTTCTGCCAGTTTATCTTGTCTTTCTGATAAATCCCCTTGCTGAACAACGAAGATATAAATACCACCGGCAACAAGGATGATTATCAGTAGTGCAAGAACACTGAGAGTGCTAATCAATTTCTTATTCATTTTGATTCTTCTGATTTGAAATATTAAAATTTAAATTGAACCTGTATGCACTCCTTTCCCTTAACTCTTCGTATAGCATACTTTGAAGCACTGCGTTATTGATTGAGTATGCAAAATCTGTAAGGGAACTGCGTGTAAGAGAGTATCCTTCAGTTGTAACCTGGTCACCCTCATTACTCATTTTAGATATCCACATATTATTATTGTTTTGACAAAATCCTGAAATCTTCCTTAATAAGTTCTGCCAAACTTCAGTACCTGCAGCGGCTGAATCTAATATAGCCTGCGTTTGACCGAAACTACTAATTTTTCCTTCAAGGTTGGCAATCTTAACCAAAACTTCCTGGTTCTGTCTCATAAGAATTGTTTTTGCCTCTATCTCTTTATCAATTTCAGCCATCGCTTTGTTATTATCTAGTACTTGTTGAGTGATAAAGAATGCACCTACGAATAGAAGCGGTAATAGTGCGTATCCATGCCAAGAAAACTGGAAGACCTTTTGCTCTTCCTTTATATACTTTGGAAGTATGTGTAATCCATGATGCTCTTTATTCAGTTCATCAAAATAATCTACCGCGATTGCTACTGGAATACTGAAGGCAGAAAATTTTTCTTTTGCTTCGTCATCAAGAGCTGAAAAATCAATATCATCAAATTCAAGCCGGCTTACATTTGCCTCTGGAAAGGTTCCATAAAATGATAATATAATATTTTCCGAATCATCTTCTCCACAGACAATAATATTATCGAGAGAAGATATTCCTCCGTTTTCCATTTCCAGTAATATTTTAGAAAAATAAACATCATACGTATGAAGATTCTGGGTCCCAATATCAAGTGTGGTTCCAATGTGCTTTATTCTTCTTCCCTGTAAGAATATTAGTTTGCTATATTCCTTCCCAATATATACAATCAAAGAATGATCATCCGGGAAGAACTTTTTCCTTTTAGCAACATAATATGCAAGAGAGAGATCTGAGCTTTTAATAGTCGGGATATTAAAACCTCTTTTGCCTTTTTGTCTTGCAAGCGAATTGATCATGCTTGCGCAAGGAATGTTTTCGGTTACGAAAACTGCTAGCAGAGCTTTATCAGATAGCTCAACGAAATCAATACTGCTTTTATCAACCACGATATTTTTTGAGTCTAAAATATCGTTGATTATAGCCTGTTTGAGCTTGGCAGGATTTTGATGTCTCTCACCTTCATAAAGATGATAGTAGATATTTGGCTCGGTTAAAGCAGGCAGAAAAAGGTGCTTGCTTAAATTGAGTCCACTAAGCGTTGCACTAAGCTCGGTCATTCCAGATAAATCAAGTTCTCCTTTAGAAGATATAGATTCATCCATTCCTTCTAATTCAAGAGATTCTTCTTCCACACTAAAACCACCATCGGGTGCATCCAAGCTGGCAGAAGATTTTGAATGACTGATTGAGGCTGTTTTCAGAACTACCGGCTTATCGGTTGCTGAGTTCTTACTTATAACAGCCAGCTTAATGTCATTGCTTTCACAATATATTGAAATTAATGGTTTCATTTTGCTGACAACAATTGGTTGATTCTTGTTTTATTATTTGAATAAGTAACCGCTGATTCGAGCGATATTCTTTTCTGATCGTATAAACGTTTTAAATCCTGTTCCATAGTAAGCATACCCAGCGGGCCACCCTGGTTTATCATCATATAAATTTCACTGAGATTATTATTTTTTATAGCCGCTTTAACACTCGGGGTCATTATTAATACTTCTTTAGCTAATATAACCTTTCCATCAAGACTGGGGACTAGTTTTTGAGAAACAACTGAAACCAATACATCTGCTAATCTGTTTCTAACTCTTTCCTGTTCAACTGCATCTACTTCTGCTATAATTCTTTCGATTGATTCAGTTGCTGATGATGTGTGTAATGTAGAGAACACTTTGTGACCGGTATCAGTAACCTCAAGAGCTGCCATTATGGTATCAGGATCTCTCATTTCACCTATTATTATAATGTCCGGATCCTGTCTTAAAGATTGTATAACACCTTCCTTAAATGAAAGAACATCTCTTCCCACTTCTCTATGTTTAATAAGGCAAAAGTTTGAACTATGAACATACTCTATAGGAGCAGCTATTATAATAAGGTGAGCAGGGTCAAACTTGTTATGAAAATCTACTATCGAGTCAAGTGTTGTTGATTTACCTGAGCCGGTGATTCCTGTAATAAGTGTCAACCCGAATTTAATATAATTATGGCTTAAGTATTTAACTGCCGTTGGATGGAAGTCTAATGCTGAAAGTGGACGTATATTAGTATTGATTGCTCTCATACTGCATCCAAGAGTGTCAAGATCAAAGTAAGCATCCGCTCTAAACCTTACATTAATTTTTCTTCTTTCATAGAAGAATGTATAACTAAAGTCAAGGTTTCTTGTTGCTGCAATATATTTCTTCTGGTTTGAATTAAACATATTAGCAATCAACAAGGCAGATTCATCTTCGGATAGTTGTGGCAGGTCTTTTACTCTCTCCAGTTTTCCATAAATTCTCATCCAAAAATAACCCTCATTACCATGTCCACCAATTTCAATATCAGATGCATCCCGCTCAATCATAGAAGTGAGAATTCTGTTAACAAATTTTCTCAATAGAACTATTTCATCTTCTTTGAGCTTACTACTATTTTCAAGAATGTAAGCAACACGATCCGGTCCGTAAACGGAATCAGGAATTCTTGCACAAAAATCTGATAAAATCTTTTTTTCTTCTTTGACTATCAACTTACAACCTTCTATTTGACTATTTAGTTACCACTAAGATTTAGTTACTAACATGTTTTATTCCAACAGAAAACATAATAATAGGTCATAAAATCTTCCCTAAAACAAAAAAAATGCTGATTATCGACAAATTTATAACCACTTGTAAAAAAATTTAACGACCAAAACAACCCAACCTCTTAAGTAAAACTTACTGAAAAACTGAAAATATTAATCTTCAGTTGTTGATGAAAGCACTTCTTCAATAGAAGTCATACCAAGCTTAACTTTCTCAAATCCTGATTCTCTTAAGGTCAACGTTCCATCCTTCTGAGCCTGAATCTTAAGCAATTCTTCATCCACATCTTCTCCGGATTTTACAATCAGATGTCTTAACTCCTTAGTAAAATACAATGCTTCGTGTATTGCCATACGACCTTTATAACCAGTTCCATTGCACTCATCACACCCAGCAGCACGATAAGTTTCGTGTTTCAGCCATTCTTCTACACTTAAACCTGCTGCTTCCATAAATACTTCATCGTATTCTGTAACTTTCTTTTTACAATTCGAACAAAGTTTTCGAATCAATCTTTGAGCAACGATTAGATTAATTGCATATGCAATCAGGAAGGGTTCAATTCCCATTTTAAATAATCTTGATACTGCACTTGTTGCATCATTAGTATGTAAAGTTGAGAATGTTAAGTGCCCTGTGTTCGCCAGTTTAATAGCAGTTTCAGCAGTCTCTTTATCTCTCATCTCACCAACTAATACTATGTCGGGGTCGTGTCTTAATATTGATCTGATGGCCTGTTCAAAATTCATTTTATAGCCAATCTTAAGCTGACGAGCACCTTCAATAACGTACTCAACAGGATCTTCCACTGTAAGAACATTTACTTCAGGATTTACAACCTGGCAAAGTGCAGCAACGAGTGTTGTACTCTTACCACTACCTGTAGGACCTGTAAGTATTACCATTCCCTGCGGTTGATTAATCGCTTTAACAAACTTTTGTTTTGCTACACCTGTTAATCCAAGCTTTTCAAGATCCCTAATAACTTTCCGGTCATCAAGAATTCGTATTACAACACTTTCAAATTTATTCTTCAATTCTGTTCCAACCATTGGCAGAACAGAAACTCTGAATCTGATAATATAGTTATCTATTGCTCTTTGAATAAAACCATCTTGAGCGGTCTCACGCTCAAACCTATCCATACCTTTACCACGATCTTTAACAACTGCTATTACAGCTTCGGGCAAAGTATTTTCCTGCACATGCCATAAACGCAATGTTCCATCAATTCTCATATATATTTCAGTGCGATGACCACTGCAGGGTATGAAGTGAATATCACTTGCACCCTTACGAACCGCTTCGAGTAATGCACCTTCAACAAGATTTATCAATGCACTTTTATTAATTTCCGCATCGAGTTCATCTTCATCAAGGTCTTCTCCCAGGTCTTCGCTCGGGATGAGGTTTTCCATATCCTCAGAAATGTTCTTCAGGAACTCATTTTCCGGTGGGATGATTTTTTCTATCAGCTGATCGTAATCTTTTCTCTTGATGAAGATTACTTCATACTTTTTAGCATTAAGACCAAAAGCAACTTTCTGAACATTTCTGTTGGTGGGATCAGTTGCGGCGATAATTAATTTATCTTTTGTCTGTTCATCATAAATAAATGGTATAATCCTGTCCCTGAGCATAAGTTCTTTAAGCTCTTCACCGCCACCTTCAATCATATCGCGTATAGTTTCAAGATATTCTGGCTGTATAGTCGCCAAATCAATATCAAGTTCGCGGAATGCATATAGGATTGCCACTTCTCTGAAAATAACATCGTGGTCATAATCAAAGTCATCAACAAGTATCTGGGCAAGATTTCTTCTTAGTTTGTTGCGATCGTTGAACTTTGCATTGAGAGCTTTGTCCAATGTTTCGGCATCAATAATCCCCTTCTTAAAGAGCAAATAGCCTATTTTATCATTAACTTCCAATTTTGTCTCAATCATTTACCAGCCTTAGACTTTCTTAATTTACGCCAGGTGTTTTTGGTCTTACCGTAGCAGTCTCTGCAGAAACAAGAGTCAATAATATCATTACTACCATTATTACCATTGCAATGGCTACTTGAATAATTTCAATAAGGTTCTTCAAACGGAAAACAGTTTCACTTTCATAATAGTTCGCTAATTGCAACGCTGTGTTTTTAATTGTACCTGATTCTTCACCAGAATGAATTCTTGAGATAGCTGTTTCTGTAAAAACTCCAGAAGCTTCAAAGGCGTCGGTAACTCCCACACCTTTTTTAAGCATAAGAGGGATGGCTACGTTTTTAATCCTATTTTCAAAATAACTGTTACCAGTAGCTTCCGCAGCAATCCTTATAGGTTCAATGCTCTCTGCAGAACCATGATAAAGTGTATAAAACACACGGCAGAAGACTTCAATTAATGTTTTATGAATTAAGCTTCCTATTACTGGCAGCTTTAGAATATATTCATCAAAAAGCAGTTTGCCTTTTTTAGTGCGCACAAATTGAAATAATGCTATTGGAGGAATGAAAAGTACTCCCGCGATCAGCCAGGGGTTTGCCACTAGGAAATCGCTTATCTTTAGAGTAAAAGCTGTCATCGGTGGTAGTTCAATTCCAAAGCGAACAAATAATTTTGCCGTCTCCGGAAAGATGTACCCAACGTAAAATACAACCGCCAAAAATAGAACAAACATAGTTACCATCGGGGTAATAAGAGCACTTCTTAAACTCTTTCTGAACTCCTGTCTTCTTTCAAGGAACTTTGCGGTAGCAATATAAATCTCTGCCATGTTACCACTCTTGGAGGCAAGTCCAAGCATATAAGCGGTGAACTTTCCAAATATATTTTGATATTTTAAGAAAGTCGCTTCTGAGTCAGCACCTTTTTTAAGATCATTGCTTATTTCTTTTAATGTATTTCTTAATGTTGCATTCTGTGTGTCGTTGGTGAGCAGAGTAAGAATTTCACCGTAACCGAGTTTCTGTTCTAATAACTCTGCACTTATTTTTACAAAGGTTACAATTTCATTGGTTGGGGGTTTACGTTGAAAGTCCAGAAGCTTTTTATTCACTGATAATACACTATAACCTAACCTGGCTAACGCTTCTTCAACCTCTTTTTTAGTATACGCCTTCTGTTCACCTCTAATTGGCTTATCTTTTCCTTTACGAACTCGGTACAAAAAAGTAGATTTCTTTTGAACGTCACTAAGTTTTAACTTATTCTTTTCTACAAGTCTCTGAATTTTCCTTTTTCCGTCACCAGCTGAATTGGCAGTTACCGTTCCGGTGATTGCCTGACCATTAGGTTTAAGTGCTGTAAATTTTAACTCAACCATCTTTTACTCTTTATTGATTAATTTATTGTTTTGATTTCAACGTCAAATTTGGTTCCGAAATTTTCCTTGATTTTTTGCATTATAATTACGAGTGTATAATTTGAGGAGAGTATGTAAAAAGTCGTTTAAAAAGAAAAGGCTGCAATATTTACTATTGCAGCCTTAAACTTTATGGTTTGCTATCTAAGCTAGCAAAGCTAAGTTTATTAGTTTATTACAGTTGAAATATTGGTCGGAGTCACTGTTGTTGTAACTGTCCAGGTATAACCCTGTCCGGCTGTTGGTGTTCCTGCAATTACACAATCAACTGCTCCATTTGGCAGTTGCAGTATATGTACCATTAGCTGTTGTTACTAAATTGGTTGGAACTGTGAATCCAGCAAATGAATTTCCACCACCACCCATTGATAATGGTTTCTTGAAAAACTGCTGTGACATAGCGCCTAAGTTTGTGCAATCAGATACAACACCGTCTTTTGCTGCTTCTTCAGCATTAGCGTTGAAAAGATTGATACCAACAACTACAGCGATACCAACTATGATAACGCCAAGAACGATTAAGAGAAGCTGTTGCTGACCCATTATTTACTCCTTTGTTTGTGTTTGAGTTAAGTTAATTATGTGTTACTGTTAATTATGAGTTAATTAATTATTACCGTATACATTTGTTCTGGTGTTACTACTGTTTCTACCTCGATATAATCAGTACCTGTAACTAGCTCACTTCCCGTGCCAGTTATTGTAATTTCATTTGCCTGGACATCTGCTGTCATAAAATTACCATTTGGAGTTGTTACCATTTGGGATGGAATTGTAAAACCTAAAAATGAAGTCCCGCCACCGCCAAGCTCTGATGGTTTCTTATAATATTGAAGTGCCATAGTTCCTATACTTGTTGTTTCCTCAATCAAAATATCACGTTTTCCTTCAATTGCATTTGATCTAAACAACGAGATAGAGATAGCTATTGCTATTGCTACTATTATCAGCGCTAGCACTATCAGTAAAAGTTGTTGTTGACCCATTTGCTGTTCCTGTTTTAATTTTTTCAGATAGGTTTAGTAAAAAGTGTGCCACCGGAAATAAAAACAAAAATTTTGTCAAATTATCGAGAATTTAAAGCGTCATAAATGACAAAGAAATATTTACCAGTAATATCTTCCATAATTTCTTAAGGGCTGTTGGTTGGAAAGCAGAATTCTGTTATTGAGCCAACACTATATCAGGTTAATTGATGTAAATGGTTAAGAATACTCAACTCAACGACATGCTTGTCTACAGCCAATTTATCGAATCGAAGTATGACGAGTTATTACCGATCATTCATTAAGAGTAATTAAAGCCAGGTAATATTTGCTTAAATACTTTTGTAAAAGTTACGGAGTATGTTAATTTGGCCAAAAAAGCTGGGTGTGTTTTGAAGAAATGTCGGCGACAGTCATATCAGACGTTTTAGCAGATATCTACAGGTAAATATTATCCGGGGAAAGAATAAAAATCTTATTAAGCTAAAAATTACATTTTAATTTAACTTTATATGCAATTCTTTCAACTGTTCTTCACTTGCTGAGGATGGACATTCGTCCATTAAGGAAGTTGCACTTGCAGTTTTAGGAAAGGCAATAGTATCTCTGATAGAATCGACTCCAGCAAACAACATTACCATTCTATCAAAACCAAATGCAATTCCACCGTGAGGTGGTGCACCATATTTGAATGCATTTATAAGAAATCCAAATTTTTGCTGGGCATCTTCATCACTTATTCCAAGTGCTTTAAACATTCTTGCCTGCAACTCAGAGTTGTGAATTCGTATACTGCCACCAGCTATTTCGCTACCATTTAACACAAGATCGTATGCCTGTGCCTTTATTTTACCGGGATTTTTTTCAAGTAAGTCAATCTCTTCCATCTTTGGTGATGTGAAAGGATGATGCATTGCATAAAATCTTTTTGTTTCTTCATCATATTCAAACAAAGGAAAATCGGTTACCCATAATAATGATGGTAGTGTTTCAGGTTTTATTAAATCTAACCTTTTTGCTAACTCCAATCTCAATAAACCCATTTGATTAAGTGTCGAATTTCTCTCGCCTGCAAGAATGAGAATTAAATCGTTTGCTTTGGCTTTTAGTTCCGATACAAGATTTTCCTTCTCTTCATCACTTAAAAATTTTGCAGTTGGTGATTCAATCCCCTTTTCTTGCACTTTAAACCAAGCCAATCCTTTAGCACCAAGTTTTTTCACAAAATCAGTTAACCCATCAATTTGATTTCTGCTGAATGATGCACAGCCTGTGGCAACCAGGCCGGTAACAATACCAGAAGAATCTACAACATCTCTAAAGACTTTAAATTCTGATTTGGAGAAGACTTCATTTAGTGTATGGAGTTCCATACCAAATCTTAAATCAGGTTTATCACTTCCATATTTAGTTATTGCTTCTTCGTAGGAAAGTCGTTTTATTGGTAGTAATAAATCAATATTCCAAATTTCTTTAAAGAGAATTTTCATTAGTTCTTCAACAACTGAAAAAACCTCTTCTTTAGTGATGAAAGACATTTCAACATCGATTTGAGTAAACTCCGGTTGACGATCAGCTCTTAAATCTTCATCCCGGAAACATTTTACAATCTGAAAATACCGATCGAATCCCGAGACCATTAATAGCTGTTTATATTGTTGCGGTGATTGAGGAAGAGCATAAAATTTTCCTTTGTGAACCCTGCTTGGCACAAGGTAATCGCGTGCACCTTCAGGTGTGCTTTTCATCAGCACAGGAGTTTCCATTTCAACAAAATTATTTTCATCAAAATATTTTCGAACCATCTGATACATTTTATGTCTTAATAGTAAAACTTTTTGTAATGCTGGTCTTCGCAAATCGAGGTATCGGTATTTTAATCTCAAATCTTCAAAAGCATCAATGTCATCTTTGATAGCAAATGGCGGTGTTTCAGATTCATTAAGAATTATTAGCTGATCAGCGAGAACATCAATTTTGCCCGTTTCCAGATCTTTATTTATTGCATCATCCGGTCTTTTTCTTACTTTCCCTTCGATAGACACCACAAATTCATTTCTTAACTTTTTGGCCAGTTCATACGAATCCTTGTTGATTTCTGGTTCAAAGACAACCTGAGTTATTCCATAACGGTCTCTTAACCAGATAAAAATTAATCCGCCAAGATCTCTCCTTCGGTCAACCCAGCCATTAAGAACCACTTTATCATCAACATTATTTTCTCTAAGTCCACCGCAAGTATGTGTGCGAATGCTAAAGCTCATAATTACTTTTTCTCCAATAATCGATTGTTGAGGGCGAAAATTAATCATTCATTGAAGTGTATACAAATAAGGTAACTACCTACAAAATGTGGATGCAGGATGTTGTTATTAATTCTGTTGCCTTCTCAAACACTTCATTTCTTCGTAATTTTAAGTAATGAACATTGTAGAATTGATAAAAAAGAAAAGAGACGGAAAATCTTTTACTGCTGATGAAATAAGCTTTCTGATCAATCAGTTCACCAAAGGCAATATTCCCGACTACCAGTTCTCTGCCCTGCTGATGGCAATTCTTCTGAAAGGAATGAATGATTCTGAAACTGCCGCACTAACTAATTCAATGCTCAATAGCGGAAAGATCATTAATCTTTCTTCCTTGAAAGGAAACAAGGTTGATAAACATTCTACCGGCGGTGTTGGAGATAAAACATCATTAATTATTGCACCTATTGTTGCTTCTTGCGGAATTTATATCCCGATGATTTCCGGAAGAGGGCTTGGACATACAGGCGGTACTCTCGATAAGCTTGAATCAATTCCTGGATTTAGAACTGATTTGAGTTTATCTGAATCAATGAAAGTCCTGAGAACATGTGGTGCTGTTTTAATCGGACAAACAAAGGAAATCGCGCCTGCTGACAAAATGATTTATGCGCTCAGAGATGTTACTGCAACAGTTGAATCTATTCCACTTATCACAGCCAGCATAATGAGCAAAAAGCTTGCAGAGGGAATTGACGGGCTTGTGCTTGATATTAAAACAGGCAATGGTGCTTTTATGAAAAGTCATCGGGATTCCATCAAGCTGGCTAATTCATTAATACAGACATCTAAAGCTTTCAAAAAAAATGTAATTGCATTTATTACGGATATGAATCAGCCGCTTGGTAATTATATCGGCAATTGGCTGGAAGTATATGAATCTATCCAAGTCCTTAATGGAAGAGTTAAAAATGATTTGTATACACTCTCTATAAAACTTGCTGGGGCAATGATTTTTCTCGGTAAGAAAGCAAAATCATTGCAGGCTGGTGAACAAATAGCAAAGGAAAAAATTGAAAATGGTGATGCATTTAGAAAGTTTTTAGAAATTGTGGAACTTCAGGGTGGGAATGTGAATTATATTATCAATCCTGAAAAATATCCAAAGTCTAAATATTCGAAGAAAATTCGTGCGGATAAATCAGGTTTTATTAAAGAAATTAACACATACCAGTTTGGAATGGCTTCATTAGAATTAGGCGCTGGTCGAAGAACTAAAGCCGACTTCAATCGATCATAAAGCTGGAATTGTTCTTTACAAAAAAACAGGTGATTATTTAAGTAAGAATGAAATCGTTTGTGAGCTTTATTCAAATTCCAGAAATAAAATAAAATTAGCTGAGCAAATGATTTTTGATTCAATAAAAATTTCAAAGACAAAACCATTAAAACCAAAATTGATAAAAAAAATAATCTTATAGAAAATGAGATTAAATTATTAACAAAATGATATAAGGAGAAAAATATTATGTTATTTCTTGTAGCTTTAATCGGCGCCGTAGTTGCTTTTTTTGTTTACAAAAACGCTAAGAAAAGATTACAAAAATCTGAGACCACATTTGCAATGCTCGGCCTTGTGGTTGCCTTAATTATTGCTTTGCTTCAAAGCTTCACAATCATTCCCGCAGGGCACACAGGTGTTATTGACTTCCTCGGTTACGTTAGTGATCACACTCTTAAGCCCGGAGTTAACATGGTTAATCCAATGGCAAATGTTGAAAAAATGAGCATTAAAACGCAGGAATTGAAAGAATTAATGTCAGTTCCATCTAAAGAAGGATTAAGCGTTGATCTTGAAATAAGTCTGCTATTTAAATTGGATTCTGAAAAAGCAAATGAAATTTATAAAACGGTGGGACCAAATTATGCTGAAATTATATTAACGCCCCAGTTTAGATCTGTGGTCAGGGGTGTAACCGCACGTTATGAAGCAAAAGCATTGTATACCGCTTCCCGTGAAAAGCTGGCAGGTGAGATTCTCGATGAACTGGAAAAATTGGTTGGTCCCAGGGGTATTATAGTTGAGCAAGCTCCTCTTAGACAAATCCAACTTCCGGAACGCTTGACAAAATCAATCGAGGAGAAATTGCAAGCTGAGCAGGAAAGTCAGCGAATGGAATTCATATTAACACGTGAAAAACAAGAAGCGGATAGAAAAAGAATTGAAGCAAAAGGTATTGCTGATTTCCAGGAAATAGTTTCCAAAGGCATTAGCGAGCAATTATTAAAATGGAAAGGAATTGAAGCAACTGAAAAGCTTGCTGGTTCGCAAAATACTAAGGTTGTTATTATCGGCTCAGGAAAGGATGGGCTTCCGTTAATATTGGGTTCCGATAAATAAAGAAATCAGGTCATAGACTATTGTTTTGCTAAGATAGCGATCTATTCGTATTTTTGAACTCACAAGTCAGAAAAAGTTAGATCGCTATGATTTCAGCAATACATACAATTAATATATTACTGCCAATCTTCTATTTTATCACCCTGGTAGTCTATTTCTACGATTTCATTAAGGGAGAAAAGAAGCTTGTAAATGTGAAAAGAGTGTTTTTATTTATTACTCTTTTCATTCATCTGGTCTACATTGTTCTGCGAACTATTGCCTTCGATCATCCCCCGATAACAAATGTATTCGAGATATTTACAATCTTGGCAATCACCATCAGTTTTTCTTATTTCCTGGTAGAATTAGTTTCCGATATAAGAGGAACAGGACCTTTTATTATTATTCTCTCCTTTATTTTCCAATTAATATCCTCGCTGTTCATTCAGGATTTAACTGAAGTAAAGGATGTGTTGAGAAGTAATTTACTGGGTAGTCATGTGATTAGTGCACTTCTTGGATATTCGGGCTTTACAATTTCCGCAGTCTACGGATTTCTTTATTTGGTTTTATATAAAGATATCAAACTCAACAAATTTGGATTGATCTTTAACCGACTACCCAATCTTGAAGTACTTGAAAGACTAAGTTTTTACTCTGCAATAATTGGCTTTATTGCTCTTACTATCGCAATAATAATTGGAGTTATTTGGCTGCCTGTTGCATTTCCCAATTTCTCCTACCTCGATCCGAAATTAATCGGCTCAACTCTGGTGTGGCTGCTATATGCCATTGGCATAACGAGTAAAGTGCTCGGCAATTGGAGAGGAAAAAGATTGGTTATATTATCGATAACCGGTTTTGTGGTAGCAATCATCTCAACTATTCTTTCAAACTTTATAGCTCAAAGTTTTCATTCCTTCTATTAAGAGTTTATGAATTTAATCGCAATATCAATAAATCACAGAACTGCACCGGTTGAAATAAGAGAAGCAGTTTATCTTAAAGAGGATGAGATTCGTCCTTTCATTAATATTGCGAAAGACAACCAAATAAAGGAAGGATTGATTCTCTCAACCTGCAATCGAACCGAAATATTCGGTATTCCAAACACAAATGAAACATCCCATGAGAACTTTCAAAACCTTCTGCTAAACTTCAAACACTCACAAAACATTACTGAGCAGCATTTTCAAACATTTGTTTCGAGAGATGCAATTAAACATTTGTTCAGTGTTGCCACGGGAATTGATTCTCTTCTCGTTGGCGATAACCAGGTTTTCAAACAGGTAAAAGATTCTTTTCAGATTGCCGAGGAGTCAAATTTTACCGGTTACATTATGCATAGAATTTTTGATGCAGCAATTAGAACCGGCAAAAGAGCAATCTCAGAAACTTCAATAAGCGAGGGGGCTGTAACCGTAAGTTACGCCGCAGTTCAGTTAATAGAAAAAATATTTTCAAACCTGAGTAAAAAATCAGCGCTGGTGATCGGAGTGGGAGAAACCGGTGAGATAGCAGCAAAGCATCTCTCTGAAAAAGGAATTGGTAGTCTCGCTGTTACAAACAGAACTCAGGAAAAGGCTGATAAGCTATCTCAAAAACTGAATGCTAAAGTAATTCCGTTTTCAGAATTCAAAGATTCAATTTTTAAGTATGATATAATTATAACTGCAACTGCTTCACCAGAAATTCTAATTAGAAAAGATGATGTTAAAAATGCACTTAAGAAGCGAAGTAACAACCCGATGATACTGATGGATATTGCTATTCCGCGTGATATCGATCCGGAAACAAAAAAAATTGATTACGTTTTCTATCATGATCTTGATTCATTAAATATTATAGTAGAACAAAACCTTTCGAAGAGAAAATCAGAGATTCCTAAAGTTGAAAAAATAATCGAGGAAGAGATTGATAATTTCTGGGAGTGGTATAACTCGCTCCAGGCAGCACCGGCGATTAAAGATCTTAGGAGATTTTTTTGAAGAAATCAGAAACGAAGAAGTTGAGAAGAATAAAAATAAGTTTTCTTCTGAAGACCAGGAAAAGCTTGACATCGTTACTAAGAGAATCATCAACAAAATTCTCCACCACCCTACTATCGAATTACGTAAAGCAGATGAAGCTTCTGCTTCGGTTGAGGCTTCAACTAAAATTGGAATTATAAGAGATCTTTTTGGAATCAAATCCAGAAACAAATCAGAGAAAGACTAGGTATGAAATATTGAAACAAAAAGTAATCATTGGCTCAAGAGGAAGTGAGCTTGCACTCTGGCAGGCAAACTTCGTGAAGAGTACACTTCAAAAGAAGAATAAAAATATTTCAGTTGAGATAAAGATTATCAAAACCAAGGGGGACAAAATTCTTGATGTTGCTCTCTCCAAAATTGGCGACAAAAGTTTGTTTACAAAAGAATTAGAGACCGAACTTCTCAATGGGAGAATTGACCTTGCAGTACACAGTCTGAAAGATCTGCAAACAGAAATTCCTAAAGGTTTAAAACTTGTTGCTGTAACCAAAAGACATAATGTTCAAGATGTTCTGATCGCAAGAAAAAAAGGAACAACAATTTTTAATCTGCCTGAAGATGCCACCGTTGCAACAGGATCATTAAGAAGAAAATGTCAACTATTACACATAAGACCGGATTTGAAGCTCGTGGAGCTCAGAGGGAATGTTCCATCAAGAATAAAAAAGTTTTTAGAATCTGATTGGGATGCAATTATTCTTGCAAGAGCCGGTGTGGAAAGATTAAAACTTAACAAGCATATCTCATCAATAATTAATAACAGATGTAATGCTTCCGGCCGTAGGGCAAGGTGCTTTGGGAATTGAAACGAGGTCTGATAATAAAGTCGTAAATGAAATTGTAAAATCAATTCATCACGAAGAAACATATAAAGCAGTTTTAGCTGAACGCGCTTTACTCAAAACTCTTGAAGGTGGCTGTCAGGTTCCAATTGGTGCATTTGCTGAAGTTAAACCAAATGGTTTGTTCCTCGATGCAATTGTTGGATCTCTTGATGGCAGCTTAACTTTTCGAAAAAAAATTCGTGGAAGCAAAAACAATCCAGAGAAAGTTGGCAGACAGCTTGCGAATGACCTATTGAAAGCCGGAGCTAAAATTATTCTTGACGAAATTTACAGAACAGCGAGGGCTAAATGACTAACAAATCAATCTTTAAAATTTCAATGTTTTTTTCTGCATTAATAATTTTAATAAGCATTTCTGTTTTAACATCTTGCAAATGCAGAGCTTGTGAGGATAAGGAAGAAGGATCAGTTCCACTTGAAGTTTTAGCCAAAGCAGATTCTTTCATAGTCTCATCTACCGGGAAAGAATTTTTTCAAAAATATATCACGCCAGATTTCTACAGGACAAAATATACTCCGCCCTACTACGAAATGGCTTATAAATTTTTTATGCCCGATAAACCCTATGTAAATGCAACAATAAAATTTACAGTTGATTCTCTGGGAAATGTTTTGAAGAACCGTGATATAGTTGGAATTCCAAGATGCTTAAATTTTCCTGAAGAATGTGATTTCAATATTGATGAACAAACCGCCAAACAAATTGCAACTAATATGGGATTGAAAGATGGAGTAAAAGAATGGGATGCCGGTTTTATGTGGGATTTTAAACTGCAAAGGTATGTGTGGAGAATTTTATCAACACTAACAGAACTTGGAAGCGAAGAAAATTATAAGGCTACCGGTCAGGAAATGTTGATTGATCCGAATACTGGTGAGGTTCTTGTTTTAAATGATTGGAGAATTAATTAGTTCGCTGCAATGTTAAAAGAAAAGCGTGAAATAAAACGAGAGAGGAAAAGAGAAAAAATTCTTGAAGCGGCGGCTGAACTTTTTTCCACCAAGCATTATCATGAAGTGATGATGGATGATGTTGCCAGATTAATTTCTGTGGCGAAAGGAACGGTCTATAATTATTTCACTTCGAAGGAAGAACTTTATTTTACAATAATGCACACGAGGATGGAGAATCTTCTTTCGCTTCTGAAACAAAAAATAGAATCCGAACAAAGCAGCATTGATTCCCTTCGCGCTTTTGTGATTCATCTTTACATGTTTATGATGAATCACCGAAAATTCTTTCTTATTTATCAGCGAGAAACTCTCAACAAACAAAATTCATTTTGTGAAGATATGCTCTTACTCGAAAAACAGATGAAGCAGATGATTGTGCAAATCATTTCCAGAGGGGAAGAAGAAGGAGTCTTCAGAAAAGTTGATGAGGAGTTCGCGATCAGCCTTATATTTGGTAGTATTTATGGTGCTGTTCAAAGAGGGATAAACGAAAATATTCCCGATGAAACCGCTGCAAAAGAAAAGGAAGAAATATTTGATTTTGTTTTGCACGGACTTTATTCCGGCTTCAACAATATTAAGGAACTGCCTTTAAAAGGTAAAACAATTGTAATCACCAGAACGATTGAACAATCCCGTGAGTCGGCAGTTGCCTTAACTAATCTTGGTGCAAATGTAATAATAGTTCCAACGCTTGAAATTGTTCCTCCGGCCGACTGGAGTAAGTTTGATTCTGTTGTCGCTCATCCTGACAGAATAGATTTTATAATTTTTACATCTGTACATTCGGTACAAATGTTTTCAAAACGAATTCAGGAGGTTGGAGCGCTGATTAATTATAGTCAGACAAAAGTAGTTGCAGTTGGAAATAAGACTTCGGCTTATTGTCATAAGAATAATATTAGTGTCAACATAGTTCCTGATAAGTTTAGTGCTGAAGGAGTGATTGAAGCGCTGTCAAAATATAATTTGAAAAATAAAGTTGTCTTCATTCCCCGATCTGCTATTGGCAGAGAAGAGTTGCCGATGGGATTAAAAGATATGGGTGCTATAATAAAGTCCGTACCTGTTTATAATGTTGCTATTCCATCTGGTGATAATTTAAAATCAAGTCTTCAACTATTGAATTCTTCTCACATTGATCTTTTTATTTTTACAAGCCCTTCAACTTTTGAAAACTTTTTGCAGATTACCAACACCAAAAGCCCGTTTCAATATTTCAGTCGGTTTGATGTTGCTGCCATTGGCCCAACAACAAAAGATGCAATTGAATCACAGAAAGTGAAAGTTAAAATCCTTCCGGATGAATACACAATAAACGGTTTAACAAAAAAAATTGTTGAGTACTACAGTAACCACAAGGAGAAAATTTGAAATTACAAAATGATTTAATTTTAAGAGCCTGCAAACGATTACCGACTGAACGAACACCAATCTGGATTATGCGTCAAGCCGGAAGATATTTACCGGAATACAGAGCAATTCGATCAAAGCATGATTTTTTAACAATGTGCAAAACACCCGAGCTTGCTGCAGAAGTTACGATTCAGCCTGTGGATATAATCGGTGTTGATGCTGCGATAATTTTTTCTGACATACTTGTAATTCCGGAAGCTATGGGAATGCATTTGGAAATTAATGAGGGGCAAGGACCTGTTTTTACAAGTCCTATAAAATCAAAAGATGATGTTGCTAAATTGAAATTGCCGGATCCAGGTAAAGATTTAAAATATGTTTTGGATGCAATCTCATTAACTAAAAAAGAATTGAATGGAAGAGTTCCCGTAATCGGCTTTGCAGGTGCACCGTGGACAATTCTTACTTATATGGTTGAGGGTCAAGGATCAAAATCTTTTTCCAAAGTGAAAAAACTTGTTTATGGTAATCCCGAGCTTGCTCATATTCTGCTTGAAAAAATCACTAAAGCAACTGCAGCTTACTTGTCTGCGCAGATTGAAGCAGGTGCAAATCTTGTTCAGATTTTTGATACGTGGGCAGGAATTCTTTCACCAAGAGATTACCAGGTATTTGCAATGAGATATGTTCATCAACTTATAGCCGAAATAAAAAGCCTTCAAGGTCCGGCTTCGACGGAAAAAGATGCCCCAATAATTTATTTTCCAAAAGGAGTTCATTACCTGATGCACGAACTCAAAGAAATTGGTGCAGATGCAATAAGTGTTGACTGGACACTCGAGCTTGAAAAAGTTAGAAGAAAGATGGGTGATAAAGTTGCAATACAGGGAAATCTTGATCCGACTGTGCTTTATGCCGATCCATCTTTTATAAAAAGAGAAGCAAGAAAAGTCCTTGCATCATTCGGTAAAGGACACGGTCACATTTTTAATCTTGGGCATGGAATTTTGCCCGATATTGATCCGGAGAATGTAAAAGTGTTAGTTGATTATGTTAAAGAAGAGAGTAAATCATTTCACCACAAAGACCTGCCTACCGGACAGGCAGGCACTAAGAGCACTTAGAATCACTAGTGAAGTAATGACCTAAATGTCTCGGTGGTAAAAAAGGAAAATTATATGTTTGAAGTAGATTTAAATAAATTCAAGAAATACGATAAGCCCGGACCGCGATACACAAGCTACCCAACAGCTCCGCAGTTCAACGAGCAATTCACTCACGCAGAATATGTTGATGAAATAGTAAAAACAAATTACGGAAAAAACCTTCCTGATCTTTCGCTCTACTTTCATATTCCATACTGCGATACACTTTGTTTTTTCTGCGGATGCAATATGCTCATAACGCGGAACAGGGATAGAATAAACGAATACATTAAATATGTTCAGAAAGAAATTGACCTTCTAAGAACTTATTTACTCCCAGACCGAAAAGTTGCGCAACATCATTGGGGTGGTGGAACTCCTACTCACCTACTGCCAGATGAAATTCACAAACTTACTTCTTACATTAACCAATCATTTGAGTTTACTGAAAATTCTGAGAATAGCTGCGAAATTGATCCGCGAGAATTAACAAAAGAACATCTTGAAGCTTTGAGAAGTAATGGCTTTAATAGAATCAGTATGGGTGTGCAGGATTTTAACGAGCAGGTACAGAAGGCAGTCAACAGAATTCAGCCGGAAGACTTAACTCGTAAAGTTGTTAACTGGGTAAGAGAACTAAAATTCCAGAGCATCAATCTTGATCTTATTTACGGACTTCCCTTTCAGACCGTTAAATCTTTTACGGACACAGTTGAAAAAATAATTGACATCTCTCCGGATAGAATTGCATTGTTTAATTATGCCCACGTTCCGTGGATGAAAAAACATATGGCACTCATTCACGAAGAAGATTTACCAAAGCCCGAAGAGAAGCTGGAAATATTAAAGATGAGCATTGAAAAACTCACTGGTGCCGGATATGAATTTATTGGGATGGATCACTTTGCAAAACCTGATGATGAACTAACGATTGCAATGAAGGAGAAAAAACTTTACAGAAATTTCCAGGGATACAGCACAAATGCAGGCGCTGATCTTTATGCATTTGGAATTACATCAATCAGTCAGTTGAAAAATATTTACGCACAGAATTACAAAACAGAAAAAGAATACTACACTGCGCTTGATAATGAAACCGTACCGACAGCAAAAGGCTACAAACTAAGTGAAGACGACCACATCAGGCACGAAGTGATAATGAGAATTATGTGCGACTTCGAACTGAACTACAAATCAATAGAGGAAAAGTTCAAGATTAACTTTAAAGATTATTTCAAATGGGGACTTGGAAACCTGAAAGACTTTGAAGCTGACGAATTAATTGTAATGAACGATGACGGCTTTAAAATAAAAGATATGGGCAGACTTCTTATCCGAAATATTGCAATGAATTTTGACGGATATATCGAGCGGAAACAAGATACAGCCAAATATTCGAGAACTGTTTAAGAATTAATTGCTATGAATCCTGCCTGCCGGCAGGCAGGTTTGATGGATACATCGAAAGAAAAGAAGATAAGGCTAAATATTCGAGGACTGTTTAGAATATTTTAATATCTTTAAGTAACAACTAAAATTTTTTAATTCTTCTCCAAGTCAAATGGATGAAAATTTCTTTTTCGCAGATAAAGACAATCTGGTCACTCCTGCCGTTGGTCCCTGGGCAAAACGTAAATATAAAGTAGTATATGATTACAATGAATTGTTTTCAAGTGGAATGAAGAATAATTGGGAAAACAGAATCTATATTGATTTATATTCTGGTTCTGGCAAGTCCAAAATTGAAAAGACTGGCCAAATACTTTATTCATCTGCGCTATTGGCTCTGAAAGTTCCTGACAAATATGATAAATATATTTTTTGTGATAAGGATTCAGCCAACATTGATTCTCTTAAAGCCAGAATTGATAAAGAATTCCCGGAAATAAAGCCAGAGTTTATCGTTGGTGATTGTAACGAAAAAGTTGAAGAGATTGCATCGCTGATACCTAAGCCATCTAAATCAAACAAGGTTTTATCATTCTGTTTCATTGATCCATTTGCATTAATTGTTAAATTCGAAACAATGAAACGGCTAAGTACCTTATTCATGGATTTTCTTGTACTATTAGCATTTGGTATGGATGGTAAAAGAAACATCAAATATTATATAAACGAAAACAATAGACGGATTGATGAATTTCTCGGTCTGTCTGATTGGAGAGAAAGATGGACAAAGGCTGAATCAAACGGAATTAATCTCGTAAAATTTCTAGCAGATGAATTTACAAATCAAATGGTTAAATTAGATTATAAAAAAGATGCTGTTGACAATTTCATTCCTTTCCATTCAGATGAAAGGAATTTACCTTTGTACTATCTAGCTTTCTATTCACGTCATCCCAGAGGATATGATTTCTGGAAAAAGGTAAAATCAAGGAATGAAGATCTAAATTTATTCGAATAAAAAAAATGGCTTTAAAATCTTCAATAGAATGGACAGAATCAACTTGGAATCCTGTTACCGGATGTAACAAGATTAGCCCGGGTTGTAAGAATTGTTATGCTGAAAGAATGGCAAAACGACTTAAAGCCATGGGCTCAGAGAACTATGAAATCGGATTCAAGTTAAGAACTCACGATCATGCAGTAACCCTTCCACTACAATGGAGAAAGCCACAAGTAATTTTTGTTAATTCAATGAGTGATCTTTTTCACAAAAACGTTTCACTGGATTTCATTGTAAAAGTATTTGAAACCATGAATAGAGCTCATTGGCACACCTTCCAAGTACTTACAAAAAGGTCAGAGCGATTACTTGAGTTAAATAAATATCTCCCATGGAGTAAAAATATCTGGATGGGTGTAAGCGTTGAAAATCAGGATTATACCTTTAGGATAAAAGATTTAAGTAAAACTGATGCTTCGACTAAGTTTTTATCAATCGAACCTCTTCTTAGTCCCATATATAGATTAACCTTAAAAAATATTGATTGGGTTATTGTCGGTGGTGAATCGGGCCCAAAAGCCAGACCAATGAAAGAAGAGTGGGTTACTTCTATCAAGAATAAATGTTTAGAACAGAATGTTCCTTTTTTCTTCAAACAATGGGGTGGTGTTCAGAAAAAGAAAAACGGAAGAGAATTAGAAGGAAGGACCTGGGATGAAATGCCTGCTTCATTTGATCTTTATTAATAATTTATTATTGGTTCCCAAAACACTCATTTCCCGCCCTGAATAAATTCAAAAAATTAATCTTTTCCAAAAATTATCTATCTTTGTTTATTATTTTAAACTGAAAGCAAACCCCTATTATGACTAAAACGATCTCCGATCTTCATTGAAGTAAAAAACCCAAGAGTAGCAAAGCGATATCTAAAGAAAAAAGTGGCTATGGGTCATTTTATAGAAGATTACATTGCTGAAAAAGTTGACATAAAAGTCAGCTTTATGGAATTACTCAAATATAAGAACGACATTTTCACTTTTAATTTCGTTGCATCGCATTATTATTTCTTCATTTCAAGGATGATTCCGGAAGTAATTATTCATTCCCAAAAGCAGGATAAGAGAATAATTAAAAGTCATTATGATAATAAGAATGATTTGTTCAGCTGGTTTTTAGGAACGAAGATGATTTATACAAGCTGCTACTTTAAAAATTTGGATGAGTCTCTTGAAGAGGCACAGGAAAATAAGCTGAACCTGATCGCTCAAAAAATGCAACTTAAGGAAGGCGATGAATTGTTAGATATTGGTTGCGGCTGGGGAACTCTTGTAGCTCACCTGGCTAAACATTATGGGGTTAATACAACTGGAGTAACAATTGCTCCGGCTGGTGCGGAATGGGCTACACGACAAATTAAGGAATATGGTGTGGAAGATCGTGCGAAAATTTGGACAATGGATTATAGAGATATACCTACAGATAAAAAGTATAATAAAATTACCTGTCTTGAAATGGCAGAACATGTCGGTATCAAGTATTTTAAAAAATTCATGAAACAGTGTTATGATTTGTTAGAAGACGATGGGCTTTTTTACATACAAATTGCCGGATTGCGCGAGCGTACGAGTTTGCTTCAAAAGCATAACCGGGAAGACCTCGTGTGGGGCTTATTTATGAATGAATATATTTTCTCAGGCGCTGATGCAAGTATGCCCTTAAATTGGGATTTACAACGAATAGAAAAAGTTGGTTTTGAAGTACATTCAGTTGAAAATATTGGAAACCACTATTCAACTACCATTAATAGGTGGTATGACAATTGGCTTTCAAACAAAGAAAAGGTACTTGAAAAATACGGGGAACGTATCTTTAGAATTTATGAAATTTTTCTCGCCTGGTCAGTGATTATTGGGAGACACGGGGGTTCAACCGCATATCAAATTGTATGTCACAAAAACATTGATAAATTCGACAGGACAACGTTTATTGGCAGCACAAATTTAGGAGAACATGATGAATTTAAGAAAACTGCTGAGCTAGGGTCTGCTTAATTTAGCTTTTGATTTCTTTTCCTTTTTTAAAAGGTATTAAGACACCTGCAACTCGGGTTGGGCTTCACCCTTAGTCGTTGTCAGATTCTCTTTTCTTATTCTTTCTAATCTCATAGAGTTCGTTCTAAATTTTGGAATGATAACAGATAGGAAATAACTTCTTACAATATACCACCAGAAACTTCTTTCAAGAAGAATTGGATCTATATTATTCTCAATTTCCTTGTGAGCCTTGGCAGCTTTATTCCAGTGAAGTCCTGCTTTTTGATGGTGAATAGTGTGATAGCCGTTGTTGAAAAGCATAAAATTCAGGAGCCCCGTAAAATTTCTGGAATGGTTCCACTCGGATTCTTCGTCTGCGTGAACGTGCTGAACGTAATTAAATATCAAAACACTGAATAAAGAAACCTGCTGAGGTATAATTACAAAGAGCAAAGCTTTCTGCCAATCTATTATTAATGCTGCTGCTATCCATAGAACAAGCACAGCGTACTGTGAGATACTTATCCAGAATTTTTCTTTGTTGTTTGCTTTCATCTCTTTCAGGTAACTGAAGATTGCCTTTTGCTGATAATAACCGCTTATAGTTGGATATGAAACAAGTGTGAAAAAATTATTTTTTTCACTTACTCTATATGTAATTGAGTCGTCCCCTTCACGGTTATTAAAGCGATGATGATTTTTATTGTGTGTCGGTATCCAGGCAAATATCGGGAAACCGTAAAACACAGTCAGCCACCAGTCGGTAAGTACGTTCATGACTTTAGAACGCCACATAGGCAGGTGATTATGGTTGTGAGTCATTACGGATACAGCTACAGACATAAACAAAAACCACGTGTAAATAAACGGATTAAAACCCCACCACATCCATTGGGCGATAAACAAAGCTGTGGTAATAAATATGTAAATAAGGCTCTTAACGTCTGCGTTATCTTTTAATTTGAGGTTCATTAGATCAATCTTTCATTTTATAAAACAAATTTACAGGGACAACTGACTGGAGAACTGTAGTATAGTCTGAAGTATATAGCTATAATAGAGATGTATGTGCTCAAAAAAAAGCTTAATATTTAAGCCTATAAAGGTTTTACAATTATTTTACAATCCGACCAAGTAATAAATTATTGCTAATCGCTCGGTCTATCCTTCATTGCTGCAGTAGTGAAGAAATCTTTATAAAACCTTTCTGTATAATTCTCAAGCATCTGCTCAATAACTTTATGGTGCTTTGAGCGGAGTACAAATCCAGCGTGGTATGATTTGTCTAATCTCCAGACAATTTCAGGATCGTTGTAAGCAGAAAGATCCGGCCACTCCTGTTTTGCAAGTGAAGTAATAATTCCAGCATAGTAATCCTCCACTTCAGGATACTTATACTCCCCTTCTCCTCTTAGAATTTCTATCTTCGCCCACTCACGCCACAAATTAATTCCAGAAGCAGCAAGCACAAGCTCGGAAAGATTAGCTCCGGCAACACGTGCTGATGTTTCAAGAAAATAAAGTTTGCCGTCCTTGTCTGATTCAATAAATTCTGTATGAGAAACACCTCTTAACATTCCGAGTGCTTTCATCAGCTTTTCATTCATCTCTAAAAGCTGCTGCTCTTTTTTGCTTCCTCTTTCAATTGTTCTGCTGGTGAAATACTCTTCCTTCGTGCGCAACTTCAAATGGTGGTCTTGCCGTACTGGCTGGCAATAGCAAATCTCACTTCGTGTTCATAAATAATTGAATCAACGTGATAAATATTTCCTGGAATAAACCTTTCCATCAAAAAGAATGATTGTTCATCGCCCAGATGATTTATTCTGTTCCACATTTCTTCTTTGCTTTGAACCTTTTTTAATCCGTACGCACCGGCAAGCGTTCTCGCTTTTATCATATAAGGAAACTGAACTTTATCAGCAAACTCATTTATTTCCTCATGATTTAATACGTGAATGAATTCGGGAACCGGTATTTTCATTTCCTGCGCCCTCATTCTCATCGCAAGCTTATCACGGAAATAACGTGCGGTTGTATCGCCCATACCCGGAATACGTAAATGTTCACGTAAGGCCGCAGCTTTTTCAACATCAAAATCATCAAGTGCAACTATGCGGTCTATTTTTTCTTTTCTTGCTACAAAACTTACTCCGTAAATAACCTCGCGCATATTCCATTCTTTATTTTTGTCGGGCATATAGAAAGTTTCATCGATTGCTTCTTTTGGCCAGGGTGCTGTTTCAAGACTTTTAGAGGTTAGAAGCAAAACTCTGCAACCATGTTCTTTACACTCGCGCATAAAGTCAAATCCTTTTTCGTAAGAGGAAACACAAAGAATGGTAATTGGTTTATTGGTACTCATAAGCTTTTTTCTTTTGGTTGATTAAGCAAATTACTGTGGGACAAGTTTAAGTTTTATAATGGAAAGAATCAACCGTACAGGTGAAAGAAAGTATATGTGGATTATTTGGGCAACTTTTATACTTCTTAAAGTTCAGAGCAATTTGTTAAATTTGCATATAATTAAAGCAAAAAGAGGAAATGTCTTCAAATAAAAAAATAGTTGTGATTGGTGCTGGAATTTCCGGATTGACAACCGCTTACCTTCTTCTTAAAGAAGGATATGATGTAGTTGTGCTCGAGCAAAAAGACAAAGTGGGCGGCTCGATTGAAACTGTTTCGGAAAGTAGTTTCCTATTTGATCGCGGACCGAACAGCGGCTTAGAAACCACTCCTCTCATACAACAACTTGTAAAGGAACTTAATTTAGAAGATCAATTTGTTTATGCCAACCGCGAAGGAAACAAAAGATATATTCTTCGCAATAATGAACTGCATGCCTTACCGATGTCCCCTCCTGCATTTTTCAAAACAAAACTCTTTTCAAGCAAAGCGAAACTAAGATTGATGGCAGAACCTTTCATCGGTAAATCAAAAGACGGTTATTACCAGAGTATAGCTGAGTTTGTTACAAGAAGACTTGGAAAAGAATTTCTCGATTATGCTATCAATCCATTTGTTGCTGGAGTTTATGCAGGTAGACCAGAAGAGTTAAGTGTAAAATCTGCTTTCCCAAAACTTTATGCACTTGAGGAAGAGTATGGTGGAATAATCCTCGGGACAATAAGAAGCATACGCAAGAGAAAGAAAAGTAAAGAAATATCCAAGCAAAGTGCAAAAATGTTTTCGTTCAAAGATGGAATGAAAGTTCTGCCGGAAGCAATTGCAGATAAATTGGGTAACCGTGTCAGCACTGGAGTAGAAGTTACTTCTGCTAGAAAAACCGCCGATGGAAAATATGGTGTCACATTCAGAGATGGTAAACAGAGTTTAACCCTCCTTGCTGATGTTGTTCTTTCAACAGTCCCTGCTTACAAAGCTTCTGAGCTATTTGGACATTTTGATGAATCTCTTTCAAAGCATTTGAATAAAATTTATTATCCACCTGTTTTAGTTCTATATCTTGTTTATGAAAAAAGTGCCGTCGGTCAGCCACTAGATGGATTTGGTTTTCTTATTCCTGAAAAGGAAGAAAAATCTTTTCTTGGTGCAATCTGGAGTTCGGTTATTTTTCCGAACCGATCTGATGAAACTAAAGCAGCATTTACACTATTCATTGGTGGTTCACGAGATGCCGGTTTTGTTGATGATGTTGAACAGAATGTCATCGATCGCACAAGAAGAGAATTTGAATTGCTTATGAAAATCAGTGCAGAGCCGGTTTTAATTTCTAAACGATTCTGGCCGAAAGCAATACCGCAGTACAATCTTGGTTATGTAGAACATGAAAATTTCTTTGATCATTTTGAAAAAGATAATAAAGGAATTTTTCTTGGGGGAAATTACCGTGGTGGCATTTCGGTTGGAGACTGCATTAAAAACGCTGAACTAGTTGCGCAGAAAATTACAAATTTAATTTGATCTTAGCTTCTTTACGTGAAAATTTCTCGCGCCAAGTAGCAAAGACACAAAGGAAGGAAATATTATGACAAATAAAAACTTCACCTTTAAAAGATTTAGAAGATTACGATACAACCCTATCGTTCGCGATATGGTTAGAGAAACAGTGCTAACAAAGAACGATTTGATTTATCCTCTCTTTGTTGTCCCGGGAAATAACATTAAGAATCCTGTTAAATCAATGCCGGGAGTTTTTCAATTGTCTGTTGAAAACTTAGTAAAAGAATGTAAAGAAGTTCGCGATCTTGGAATTCCGGCAGTAATTCTTTTCGGAATTCCCGAACATAAAGATGAACAAGGAAGCGATGCTTACAATTCAAACGGAATTATTCAACAGGCAATAAGAGCAATCAAAAAAGAAATTAACGATCTTTTAATCATAACAGATATTTGTTTGTGCGAGTATACATCACACGGACATTGTGGAATTCTTGCTGGCGAAGATATTCTTAACGATGAAACAATTGCCGTGCTTGCAAAAGAAGCAGTTTCTCATGTTGAAGCTGGTGCAGATATGGTTGCTCCTTCAGATATGATGGATGGAAGAGTTCTTGCAATCCGTAAAGCACTTGATTACAAAGGTTATGAAAAAATTCCGATAATGAGTTATGCTGCAAAATATTCTTCCGGTTATTACGGACCATTCAGAGATGCTGCCGAATCAACCCCTGCTTTTGGTGATAGAAGATCACACCAGATGGATATTGGAAATATCAACGAAGCTCTGCGCGAAGTTGAAGCTGATATTGAAGAAGGTGCTGATATTGTTATGGTAAAACCCGCAGGTCCTTATCTTGATGTAATAAGAAAAGTTAAAGAAAGATTTGAAATGCCAACTGCAGCATACCAGGTAAGCGGAGAATTTTCAATGATAAAAGCTGCCGGACAAAACGACTGGATAGATGAAGAAAGAGTTATGATAGAATCATTAACTGCAATCAAACGTGCTGGTGCTGATATGATTCTCACTTACTTTGCTAAAGATGTTGCTAAGTGGATAGATAAAACACGCAAGTAAATTTATCTGTCATTGCGAGCGACAGCGAAGCAATCTTAATAAGAGACTAATAATTTTGTGTCATTCCGGCCTTGAGCCGGAATCTACGTTACGATTCCTAGATTCCTGCTTTCGCAGGAATGACAACTTGAATAGAAGAGGTAAATAAATGAAATACAGAAAACTTGGAAAATCAGAATATAGAAATTTCAGAAATTAGTCTTGGCTGCTGGACGATGGGCGGACTCAACTGGGTTGACGGTCAACCAAACGGCTGGGCAAATGTTGACGAAAAAGAAATTGCCGAAGCAATTAACTATGCAATTGATCAAGGCGTAAACCATTTTGACAATGCTGATGTTTACGGAAACGGCAGAGCAGAAAGAATGCTTGCAAGAATTCTCGGAAACAGAACAAACAATTTTATCATTGCAACAAAAATCGGCTGGTTTCCCGGAACCGCAGCTCACGCTTTTGAACCTGCACACATTCGTCATCAATGTGAGCAATCGTTAATAAATCTTAAAAGAGATTACATTGATCTCTACTATTTCCATCACGGACATTTTGGTGATAACAATGAATATCTCGATGATGCAGTTGAAGTAATGTACAAATTAAAGAAGAAGGAAAAATAAGACTGATCGGACAATCGGCATATTCACACGAAGATTTTGATAAACTCATTCCGAAAGTAAAGCCTGATGTTCTGCAAAGTTATGCAAATGCAATGGAAAGAATATTTATTGATGAAGGAAGTCCAACAAGAAAGTTGATGGAAGAAAACCAGATTTCATTTGTTGCATTCAGACCAATAGGACAAGGATTGCTTCTGGGAAAATACAATAAAGATAATCCACCAAAGTTTGAAGATGGCGATCACAGAAAAGGTCTTTCAAGATTTTCGAAAGAAAGTCTGGAAAGACTTGAGCCAAAGTTGAATAAAATTAAAGAAAAGTTCGGTTCGTCCGTTGAAGATCTTGCAAGAGTCGCAATGCAGTTTCTTCTTCATTATAAATTTATGGGTGCTGTTATTCCCGGATTCAGAAACTTAAAACAGGTTAAAATAAATTTATCTGCGATGGATAAACCACTTACTGATGATGAGTTTGAATTTGTCGAAAAAGTTTTTACGGACTGAGACTTTCCGAAAATTAATTCGGTGGCATCTTTAAGTGAGTTGTTGACTGCAATCCTTTTGAAACTTCGGGCAGTATTCCCTTCTGAATATAAATTGGTCTTATATGCTTTCTGAGTGACGGTAAATTTTTATAAAATAGCAATGCCCCGATCAGACAAATTATTCCACTTGATAAAACTGTAAAGGCGCACCGATTGTGCTTGCAAGTGATCCTGCCATAAAACTTCCGAATGGTGCTGTCCCCATAAATGCCATCACATAAAGACTCATCACTCTTCCTCGTTTATCGTCATCAACCAGAGTTTGAAGCAAAGTATTTGTAGAAGCCATCTGCATCATCATTCCAAAACCTGTAAAGAGCATAAGTCCAACTGACAAATAAATATTTCTTGAAAAAGAAAAGAACAAAAGTCCCAGTGAAAAAATACTTGCTGCGATTGCAATCCATCTCCCCAAACCCAGAACAGTTTTTCTTGATGCAAGATAAATAGCTCCAATCAAAGCGCCGGAACCAACCGCACCAAATAAAAATCCAAGAGTTTGAGAATCCCCGTGCAAAATATCTCTTGCAAACACAGGCATCAAAACTGCGTATGGCATTCCGGTTAAGCTGACCAATCCAACTAATAAAAGCAGTGCACGAATAGGTTTGAAATTGTACGCATATTTTATTCCTTCTTTCATTCCTTCTAAAACTTTTTCTTTTTTCTGAACTATCGCCATTGGTTCTATCTTCATCATCAACAAAGCAGCAATAACTGTTAAATAACTAATTGCGTTCACTAAGAAACAAAATCCTTCCCCAATAGCGGTAATTAATATTCCGGCTACTGTTGGTCCGACTAATCTTGCAGCATTAAACATTGATGAGTTGAGAGCAATTGCATTCGGAAGATCATTTCTGTCCTCAACCATTTCAATAACAAAACTTTGTCGTGTGGGCATATCAAATGCATTTATCAAACCGGAGAATAAACTCAGCAAAAGTATTTGCCATATTTGAATTGAGCCGGTTAATGTGAGGAATGCGAGAATCGATGCCTGAAGCATTGCGAGTGTTTGTGTGGCAATTATAATTTTATGCTTATTGTATCTGTCAGCCAACACTCCGGCAAATGATGCCAAAATAAAAGTGGGTATCTGAGATGAAAATCCTACCAGTCCTAATAGAAATGCAGAATCGGTCAGGCGGTAAACTAGCCAGCCGAGTGCAACCTGCTGCATCCAGGTTCCGATTAGTGAAAGACTTTGTCCGCTGAAGAAAAGTCTGTAGTTTCTGTAACGTAAAGCTCTTAGTGTCTGTTTAACAAAATCAGGAAGCATATAACAAAGATGTAAAATATTTATCTTATTAATAAGATATTTTTAGCTTGAATAATATGCCAGAACATAAAATCCACATAAGATTCTACGAAGAGTTAAACGATTTTCTTCCTGAAGAGAGAAAGAAGAAACGATTTGCACATCAATTTATAGATCGCACTTCTGTTAAAGATTTAATTGAGTCTCTCGGGGTTCCTCACACAGAAGTTGATTTAATACTGGTAAACGGTAAATCTGTTAATTTCAAATATTTAATTAATGATGGTGATGATATTTCCGTTTATCCGGTTTTTGAATCATTTGATATTACAGAAGTACAGCATCTTCGACCAAAACCTCTGCGCAAATCAAAGTTTGTGGCAGATGTTCATCTCGGAAAACTTGCAAGATATTTGAGGATGATGGGATTTGATGTCTTGTATAAAAATAATTTTGATGACGATGAAATTGCTCGCATTTCACTAAAAGAGAAAAGAGCAATCCTGACAAAGGACAGAGGAATTTTAAAAAGAAATGAAGTTACTCACGGTTATTGGATTCGGAGTATAAAAGTTGAAGAACAAGTAAGAGAAATATTAGACAGATTCGATCTTAAAAAAGAGATAAAAGAATTTTCGCGCTGTATTGAATGTAATGATCTACTTAAATCGATTAAAAAAGAAACAATTATCAAACAACTTCCGCCAAAAGTAGCTGCAACAAAAAACGAGTTTTACGAATGTCCTTCCTGCAAAAAAATCTACTGGAAAGGGACCCATCATCATCAAATGCTTTCATTTATCAAGTCATTAAAGAATAATGAATTATAATTGGCTTATTTTTGTTTAGTTATATAAAGAAATTTCCTTAAAACAATAATAACATTATGTGGATTATACTTCGTCTTCTAATCGGAATTGTTATACTTGTTATCGCAGAGTATTATTTTATTCGCCGTTTAAACGTTGCAACAAAACACTTCTTCCCGAAGTTCTATGAAGGGAAATATCGTCTTTTAAGAAAAATATTCCTGGTCTGGATAAATCTTTATCCACTGGTGTTGCTTTTCATATTTATATATTTCGGTATCACAGGCTCTTACCTTACTGCCCCTGAAAGCAGGCTTGCTGATTATATTTTGATTTATCCGTTCTGGATTGCCTTTATTCTGATGATTCAATGCTTTTTGTTTTTTATACCTATTGATCTGATAAAGCTTATAACATCTTTATTTGTAAAAAACGGCAAGGAAAAATTAATTCGTGTCCATTCAGCACTCGTTTTTATCATTGCGGGATTTTTTATTCTCTACATTCCAATTAGAGTTATTTATGATTACAATACTGTTGATGTAAGAGAAATCAATTATGAAATGGATGGTTTGTCACAATCTCTTGAAAATTTTAAAATTGCTTTTATTTCAGATATACAGGCGGATCATTATACAGATAAAGCCAGATTGGAACAATTTGTAAACACCGTAAACTCCTTAAACCCCGATTTAGTTTTGATTGCTGGCGATTTAATCACAACCGGGCCTGACTATATTAAAATAAGTGGACAAGAAGTTGGAAAAATAAAATCAAAGTACGGTGTTTTCTCTTGCGTGGGCGATCACGATAACTGGGCCTACAGAAATGATTATGCTAAAAGTCTGGCTGAAGTTGAGGCTTCTTTGTATGCCAATAATGTGGAAATGGTAGACAACGGAATAAGAATAATTAATGTTGGTGATGCTGAGGTTGAAATTGCATTCATCACTAATACGTATGTTGAAACTATTTCCCCTAAAACATTAGATAGCCTTTCTTCAAACGGTACTGGAGATTTCAAAATATTTCTGTCACATCAACCTCGACCACGCCTTATTGAAGTTGCTCAAAAAAGTGATTTCGATTTGTATCTCGCTGGTCATACACACGGAGGACAGATCACTTTCGTTTTTCCATTTGTCCAGTTGACACCCACAATGTTCGAAACAAAATATACAAAGGGTGACTTTTGGTTTGGGGATATGCTTGCTCGTTGTTACAAGAGGATTGGGAATGTCATTAGCTCCTATACGTTACAATTCAACTCCGGAAGTAACTTTAATTAGTCTGAAGAATAAATAGAAATGAGCTTTGCTTACACTTTCAGAAATAAATATCTATCCGATCAAATCTCTCGGTGGAATTAGTCTGCAGTCATCAGAAGTTGAAGAACGCGGATTAAAACACGACCGCCGCTGGGTGTTAGTTGATGAATCAAATAAATTTTTTACTCAGCGTGACTTTCCCGAAATGGCATTAATAAAAGTTGCTGTTGATCAAGACGGATTAAAACTTCAGCACAAAACAAAAACCGTTGAGCAATTATTTATTCCATTTGAATTTGAACATTCGAAGACAGACAAAGTTGTTATCTGGGATGATACTGTGACTGGTGAATTTTATAACACACAAATTGATAGTTGGTTTTCTGAAATAATTGGGATTAAATGTCATCTTGTAAAAATGCCTGAGTCAACTAAAAGAGTTGTTGATACAACTTATGCTAAAAACAAAACCGTAAGCTTTGCTGATGGCTTCCCTTTTCTGATTATCGGACAGGCTTCTCTCGATGATCTGAACTCAAGAATAGAAGTGCCTTTACCGATGAACCGATTCCGCACAAACTTTGTTTTCACTGGTGGAAAACCATTTGAAGAAGATAATTGGAAAAATTTCAAAATTGGCGATGTGGCATTTCAAGCTGTTAAACCTTGCGCACGTTGCGTAATTACAACCACAGATCAAGAAACTTCAGATCGAGCTCACGAACCTCTTTTGACACTTGCAAAGTATAGAAAAATTGATAATAAAGTTATGTTCGGGATGAATCTTGTTTGTGAATCCACTGGTCAGATTACTGTTGGAAACAAAATAGAACTGTTATAAACATTTTCAAATAGGTGCAATTAAATAAAATTAATTGTATTATTTATTAGTTTTATTTGTGAATATTTTAAAGGAGAAAACAATGAGTAGAAAAGTTGAAGTAGCGGGAATAATGGGGCCGGTTTGGTTTATCGGTTGGCTATTCACAATCGGATTTTTAAAATTATCCTTCTTCAAAGGATTATTGGCCTTAATTATCTGGCCATATTACATAGGTGATTTCCTCTCTAATCTTCCTGTTTAGAAATGAAAAACATTTATCTGTTTCGAGTAAGCTTGTGAAAACAATTGGAATGATTGGCGGAACAGGCTGGCCATCAACACTTGAATATTATCGAATTATAAACCAGGAAACAAACCGACGACTTGGTGGTTTAAGTTCGGCAAAAATTATTCTTACCTCGTTTGATTATGCAGAAATTGATAAGTTTAACAAAACTGAAGACCATGCCGGTGTTTACAAGCTAGTACTGGAATCCGCACACAAATTAAAAAAGTGTTCTGTTGATTGCATTGTTCTGTGTGCTAATACGCTTCATCAATATGTTGAGGAATTAGAGAAAGAAATTGATATAAGGATAGTCCATATTGCTGATGCCACAGCAAAAGAAATTAATGAAAAAGGATTGTCAAAGATTGGTCTTCTTGGAACTAGATTTACAATGGAAATGGATTTCTATACCAAACGACTAAAGGAAGCTGGTATCGAATCGCTTGTCCCACCAAAACCTGAACGTGAATTCATTCACGATGCAATTATGAATGAATTACTCAAGGAAGATTTCAAAAGGGAAACAAAAGAAAAGTTTCTTAATATTATTGTTGATCTGGAAAAGCAAGGTGCACAAGGAATTGTTTTAGGATGCACAGAAATCCCCCTTCTTATAAAGCAGGAAGATGTTGGTCTGCCTGTATTTAATACGCTGGAAATTCACGCCAAAGCCGCAGTGGATTTTGCATTAAGCTGAATGCAATTAAAATTTGAAAGTTCCTTTTCTGATTATTATCTGCTTTGAATTATCTGCATAAGTTACTTCAAAAGTCGGTCTGTAGAACAAATAATCGCGGTGAATTTTAGATTTATTCATACCGCCACCTGGGAAATCTTCATTATTACCAAAAGCAATATGTGCCGTACCTAATGCCTTTTCATCCTCCAGCATATTTCCAGTTATAGCTGCACCGGGATTTACACCAATGCCTAGTTCACCAATTACCATCGAATCTTCATCAACATTTTGAAGCCGAGTTATTTCGTTGATCAAATTTTTGTCTGCGCTGTCAAACTTTGTAATCCTGCCTTTTTCCAGATAAACCTTTAGTGGGGTTTTGAGCAAACCTATATCACCAATACTTGCATTAAAAACAACAACACCATCTGCTTCAGTTTCGAGCGGTGCACAATAAACTTCACCACAGGGAAGATTAATCAATTCTCCTTGTATAAATCCAACCTCTCCGATAAATGGACGATCTTTCACTCCGAGGATTAAATTTGTTCCTTCTTCTGTTGTAATATGAATTTTGCTGGCATTCTGCAATGTCCCAAGAAGTGAATCTGAGACTGCTCTCATTTTAGGATAGTCTACATTTACAGAACGAAGCATCATATCCTCTGTAATACCGGGCATATGCCCCATCTTTATCTTTTTAATTTCTTCAATTTTGAAAATCCACTTAATACGAAAAGGAATTTCTTCAGAAAATGCTTTGAGAATATTCAGAACAATACTACTCCCCATCAACATTTTTAACAGCGTATCGGGTGGTTCTTTCAGCGGACGGTTTCGCTCATTAATCTCGAATGACTCTACATCACAACCAACTTTAGTACAAGCTTCCCTAAATGATTCGGCGACTGTTTTACAATGAATGTCATTTAGGATTAACACTTTATCGTTTGAAGAAATATGAAACAATTCCTTCATAGCAAGAGATGCGGCGACTAACATCTTATCTTTTTTATCCATTTTGGTCCTTCAATCAATAAAATTATTCACTTCCTGAACATAGTTTGTAATTAACTAAAATTCAACTTTTCTCTATTAAATTATTTAAAGTTACTCTCCTGTATGATAATTTTGAAGGGGAATTAATAATTAGGCAATAGCGATTATTTTATTTAGTTTTGAAACCTCCGGGAATAGACCGGTTTTTTATTAAATATTTTTTTGGAGTTCTAGTGAGCACTAAGTTATTTGTGGGTTCTCTCCCATGGTCGGTTGACGACGAGAAATTAAAAGAAGCATTTGACGCGCACGGAAACGTTGTTTCTGCTAAAGTAGTTATGGATCGTACTACCGGCAGATCAAGAGGGTTCGGATTCGTTGAAATGGGAAGTGCCGACGATGCACAAAAAGCCATCAAAGCTTTGCATGATTCGGAATTAGGCGGAAGAAATATCGTAGTTAATGAAGCTAAATCTCGTGACTAACAAGTTATTTCATAATTAAATTCTGAAAAGGCGTCCAATGGGCGCCTTTTTTTATTTTTAAAAAATTTGTGTTAAGTTATTTTTTCTCTGTTAAAGTTTCCAACTTCTCTAAAATTCTCACCATACCAAATGTATCCAGCTTACAATACTCAAGTAACTGCTGCTTTCTTTCTGCAATGATCATTAAATCAGTTTCTGTTTGCAGACTTTCATAAGCAATAGAGGCAAGACCACCTTCATTGATTTCCAGCTCATCATAACTAAGCTCGGACACTAGTGAGGGAAGAACTGCCTTAATTGAGTAAGAACCTTTCATCTCAGGTGCGTAATAATATTTCTTCTGGAATGGAATCATCAAATCCTTAATCCTTAAAATAAATTTTTCAATTTCATTAGCATATTTTGGAAAGTCTCTGGCAATTTCTTTTAACCTGGTTACCTCAAATGCTCTGTTATAAACAAGCACATCACCTTTTTCCTTTGGTTACTTTCAACAAATTTTCTATAAATTTTTGTCGCGGATCTTCACAAGGTTCAGCAAGGAACTCAAAATGTGATGGCTCGCTATTTTTCTCTTTTTTCAGAAACACTGAGTATTGGAAAGGAATCTGTTGATATGGTTTTGAATTATTAAATAAAGGAACTGCTGGTTGGAAGGTTTCAAAATCCATAAAGTAAAGTGGATATCCCAAATCAGAAATAAAGGCTTTGATTGCTTTTTTATCAATCATCGGTTTGTTCGTTTTGTAAACATCAAGTTGAAGCTTATTGTTTTTATTTAGTGGATAATCTTCAGGAACATCTTTTAAGTTGATTATTCCCCCACGATATAGCTCATACTTCTTCACAAGGTGCATTCCAGAAAAATCAAAAATTGAATTTTCGGGAACAAATTTTCGACAATAATTAAAAAATCCACAAGTATACGGATTGTAGCAATGTTCACCTATATCAATATCCGGCATCTGCTTCTTCAACAAGACTTTCTTAAATCTATTTACGTTTTCTTTAACAGATTTCTGCAATGGCAATATGAACCTGAGCACCGATTCGGTTGTAAACAATTTCCGTAAATTAAGATCTCCCTTCCGCACATATTGATTATTTATATAAATGATTGAAAAATCTTTCACCCTGATTCCTAGGCTTGAAATAACATAATACTGCAGAGCAGCGTCATTCAGATATGTCTCCGAGATTGAAGTAGAACTCTTAACTTCATAAATTCTAGCGCCCCCCTTCTCCATCACAACGACATCTGCAATTGACAGAACTTCATTGTAAATAAACGCAGCTTCATAAATTACTTTTACACCATTGTCAATTAACTCCTTAGTTTTTCTTATTGCCTTTTCATAATTAGGAGGATCTCCCTCGGCAGCAATTGTTCCGCCAGGAAACAACTTATGCGCGAGTTCACCGACATTTGTTCCTCTTTTGAAAATAGCTTTCTGCATATGGGATAGTTCATCCATTTCATTATAATGATACTTGTACAAAAAGAGATGTTTTTCGCATTGAAGACCTTTTATAAAAGAAGATTTGCTGAGAAGATGTGATGCCATTAGTTATTCTTGTTTCGTTTTTATAAGCAATCATGCTGAATTTATTTCAGCGTATATTTAAACATAGTAATTAATGTTATAGATTCTGAAACACATTTTGATTGATAACGGAATAAAATTACCTGAAGGAAAATTGATATGAAAAAGAAAATAGAACTCAGTGGCGGTCTAAAGGAAATGGTTACTTACTGCACAGCCATTTATGAACTCGAAAGTGATGTTGATGCTGAAATGCTTAATGATGTGACTAACCATAGTCCAATTTTTGAAAACAAAAGTTTTTCCACAAGCATACTCGGGACCGTTCAAAGAACAACGGTAAACCGAAACAGTAAAGTATTCATAAAGGGAAACAGGGTTACTTTACAAATACGTTACGAAATTCTTCGGGTTGTGGATATTGAACCGACACAAAAAGATGAAGAGTGGATACAAAGCGATATAAGTCATCTACTTAAGCACTTCGAACTGTTACTAAGCCCACTTGAGTAAATATAAAATGATGCTGAAATCTGTCATTCTAATTTTTCTACTGTTCATTGTCAATTTATTCCCTCAGGCTGAACGAACCACGAAAGGTGCGGCAAATGGTTATGCCTGGCTGGCTATGGGTGACCCCTCACTTCCTTATTCCATAACAAAAGAAAATTATTTAAACTCAATACTGGACAGAATCAAGTTAACAAAGGAGAAACATCCTGAAATTGCATCACTGAGCTGCAAAGAAGATATTAACAAGCTTTCCGGTGAAGGAAAATCAAATGAAATATCTTTGAATGATGTCGTACTTGAAATGAATTATTTTTATTCATTTGAAGATAATCTTGTTATACCGATAATCTTTGCCTATTGCTACACTATAAAAAAAATTGCTGGGGTCACCGTTGAAGAGTTGAGTGATTACCGAAATGAAGTTCTTTTATTCTGCTATGAATGAGATTTAAAGATCGAGTTTTGTTTGAATGTCTTTTGGTTTTTTCTTCGGTTCGCGGTGTCGTTTTAAGAAATCGCCAAAGTCTTCCTTAGAAATAATATATATTTTTCCTACCTGCTGTGCTTTTAGCTTTCCTGATCGGACATGATACAAGACTCCCGAATGGCTAATTTTCAACAGTTTTGAAACTTCCTGAACGCTAAAAAATTCTTTCATTGCTGCACTTTATTTGATTCTCACAAAGCTAAAAAAGAAACTAAAATTAAATTAAGAAGCAGAATGCTCATTATCAATTGTTTTGATAATAAAAAAGGCCGTTCACATACCGGAACAGCCTTAAATTTGAACTACTAACTAAAAAAATCAGAGTGGATTTCCATCTCTGTCTAAAAGTACAGGATTTCCCAGGCCAAGCTGCTTTAATGGCTCAAGCTGAGTTCTGGCGTCACCGACTATTAAATAAGTCATCACATTCGGTTCAATATATTTTTGTGCAAGCTCTTTAAGTTGATCTTGTGTAAAATTCCTAACAAAATCTTCTCGCTGTTTTACATAGTCGAATTGAAGATTATATGTTGCAATACTATTCAACATCCTACGCAATGCACCGAGAGTTTCAAATGCTCTGGCATTCGACCTGATGAGTGCGTTCTTGGTAAATTCAAGATCTGAAGGAGGAATTCCTTCGCGGTATTTATTCATTTCTTCAACAAATATCTGAACCGATTCAAGAGTTGAATAGGAACTAACGCTTGAAGATGCAACAAAATAACCAGGATAAAGTGAACCAGTAAACGAAGTTCTTGCCCCGTAAGTATAACCTTTCTCTTCCCGCAAAATAAGATTTACATTGCCGCTGAAGCTTCCTCCAAGCTTGTAATTCATCACAGTTGCAGGGTAGTAATTTTGATCATTATATGCCATACTTAAATTTCCAATTCTTATAACCGATTGTTTAGCATCTGGAAAATCTACAAAGTAAAGAGAAGCTATTTGCTGTTTCGGTGGAAGTGGAAAATCTTTTATTTCAACATCCTTTTTCTTCCACTTAAGCTCAAGGGATTGAAGTGTCGATACTGCTTTATTATTACTTATATTACCGACAATAGTTATTGCAGTAAGATTCGGAACGAAGTAGCTATCATAAAATGCTTTAAGATCACTCATTGAAATTGACGTTACAGATTCTTCCGTCCCAGCAATACTTTTAGAGAAGATATTTTTATCACCATAAATTAATCTATCAAATACAGCGGTTGCTACTGCAGAAGGATCGGCTTTACTTCGGTTTATTCTCTCTATAGTTTCTCTCTTTATCCTTTCGAATTCCTTTTCATCCCATCTGGGCTCAAAAAGAATTTCCTCTACGAGACCATATACATCATAGAATTTTGATGACAGACAATTAGCATCTATAACTATTGACTCTTTTGTTGTGTACATTCTTATGCTTGCACCTAGTTCATCAATTGCTTCTTCAAGTTCAACAGGCGTTTTAGTCTTTGTTCCCTCCATCATTATATCCGACATTAAATTTGCAGTCCCAACTTTACTCAAATCATCCAGCAGCAGACCGCCCATAATTGTTATTGAAAAATTAATTAGCGGGAGCTCGTTCTGTTCGATGCCATAAATTCTTATTCCATTTGAGAGTTCAGCATTCCAGATTTCCGGAATTTTTATCCGTGGGTCAGGACCTGTGGGAGGCTCAACACTTCTGTCGAAACTGGATGCTATCCGTTCAACCTTTATATTGTCGGAGCCCATATCTTCACCTTCATTCATTGCAATAACATCCTGCTCTTCAATTTTCTCTTCCACTACAGGATATCTTTCAGAATTTGATGCAATTAGCTGAGCACTTCCTTTCGGAACAAAGCTCGTTGCAACGTATGGTTTGTTTTTAATGTATTTATTATATGCATTCATTATGTCTTCTTTAGAAACGCTAAGCAAATTCTGAAGATCAGTTGTCACAAAATCCGGCGAACCAGCAAAAGTATTATAAAATGCAAGCTGAAAGGATTTCCCAAGAACACTAGATATCTGGTTATAGAATTGAGTTTCTACTTTTGCTTTTACACGGTTAAGATCTTTTTCTGTAAAGCCATCTTTATCAAATCTTTCAAAAGATTCCATAACTGCATTTTCAACATCATTCAAGTTTTTGTCTGGAAATGCTCTGATAGTTATTGTGAACTCCCCGGCGAGTTCCTGTGTGTTTTGATATGCTGTAACTGACGGTGCCAGTTTTTTCTCCTCAACTATAACATTATAGAGTGGAGCCTTTTTACTTCCCGCAAAAAGTTCTCCGAATAATTGGAGCGCATAGTCCTCATTTGTGTATTGCTGGGGAGTCGGGAAAATCATATTCAACTCTGGAGACTTGGCAAAATTATCTTCGTGAAATGCTTTTCTTACTTTGTCAATTTGAACCGGCATTGGATCAAGCGGTTTTACTTCTTCGCTTTGCTCAATTTCACCAAAATATTTTTCCACTAAATATTTTGTCTGTTCTATATCAAAATCACCGGCAATAACTAATGTTGCATTATTCGGTCCGTACCACTTTTTAAAGAATTCGTGTACATCAGCAAGAGTTGCATTTTGTAAATCCTCTAACTCACCGATAGTTTCCCAGTTATAAGGATGATTTTCAGGATACAATAATTTGTGAAGAACATAACTTGTATGCCCGTAAGGTTCATTATCAACCCGCTGACGTTTTTCATTTTGAACAACAGACTGCTGGTTCATAAAAGCTTCTTGAGTTACAGTGCTTAACAGGAATCCCATTCTATCAGATTCCATCCACATTACCATCTCAAGCGAATTGTTTGGTACCACCTGAAAATAAATAGTTCCGTCATTCCATGTTCCCCCGTTCAGTGTACCACCTGCGTTCTGTATTTTTTTAAAAAATTGATCCTGCGGTATATGCTGGGATTCCTGGAACATTATATGCTCAAAAAGATGAGCAAATCCTGTTCTGCCTTTCACTTCCCTGTTTGAACCAACATGATAAAGAACCGCCACTGCAACGACGGGATCTGATTTGTCTTCATGCAAAATAACCTGTAATCCGTTTTCAAGTGTATATTTTTCATTTGCTATTTTAAGTTCGGATGATTGTTGGCTACATCCAGCAATAAAAAATGCAACTAAAAGAATACTAAAAAAGCTTCTCATTTTTCCTCCATGAAAAAAATAAAAAAATTCTGGACAGAAGAAAAAACCGGATAAATTTGATAAAATTCAAGGTATAATTGATAAGTGGTTGGTTAATTATTTTGGTATTGGTCTTCGGTGAAGAAAAACTTAAAAACGACACAAACTACAGGCTTTATTAGCTCAATAATCCTGTAAATGTTTTTGTCCTAGGTATTCTCAACTTCAATACTACATTTTTATGGGGCATTGAGAAATCTTATGAAAACCCTTCTCCGTCAGTTGAAGTAAAAACACCATTTATAATTTTCAACTGCCGTTCCACCAAATTTGATAACATCCGGAGACAAGTGGCTATATATTTCTGTTAGGAAAAATAAATAAGTAAGGAAACCAAAAATGAAAATTGTAACAACTATTCTTGTATTATCATTATTTTTAATAGCGGCATCAAATGCTCTAGCCAATCCTAAAACCACTACTGAAATAAGAGATAATACTGTTGAGAGTCTTATAATGGGACTAAGTTCGGATAACATTGGCTTACAAAGTAGTTCAGCCTACATGATTGGAGAATTAAGGTTATCACAAGCTTTAATTCCATTGCTTAGAATTTTACACACAGAAAAGAACGAAGAGCTTAGAATTATGGCAGCTTTAGCTCTGTATAAAATTGGTTCACCAATTGCCATTTACGCAGTAAAACAAGCCATAAGGTTTGATGATAGTGAAAGAGTAAGCAAACTTTGTGCAAGTTTTTACAGTGAATACCAACGAAATAAAATTATTGATGAAGAAATAAATGTGGATGTCTCAAAAACAGCCTTAAAATAAAATTTATTCTTCATCTCTTCTCCACAGTCCGGGATAAACATCCCGGCTTTTTATTTTAAAAAAAATTTTAAAGATTTAATTTGATTAAGTGAAGATTTATTTTCACTTTTGTACTGGAATTATTAATTACTATTACTGCAAACCAAAATACTTTACTCCCTGCTTTTTTGATTTATGAAGAAGAGAAGAAAAAGAAATCCAATGTCAAAAAAAACTAACCAGCTAAGTTTTGATTTCAACCTGAACAACCCAATTGAAATACATACACCTAAATCCAATATATCAGATCTCAGAAAAGAATTGGCTTGGGAACACAGACCGATAATTGAAATAGTTAAAAGTTAATTTCAACTTTTCTTAAAAATTTTTCAAACATTTCTCACATTCAAATTCATTACGGTTCAATTACTAAAAATTTAATTGATACTCTTTTCCTTATCGATAAAAAATCTTTCTTTCCTCTGTGAAGCAATATTTTTCGAGGTCGGCTAAAACTACGAATTCAAGTCGTTTTCGGACAAAACATATGAGTTCGGACTGTTCTTATCAGCTGAATTTTTAGCTGTTCTGACTTGTACTTTTCGGATAAATGTGCGAGATTTGATTTCAGATATTTGAAATTAATTTCACAACAGATTATTTAAAGATTTTATTCAATTGACAGAGAAAAAACTAAAAAAATATTTCGCTGATTTCACACTTAAAAATTCTGAGGCTCAGAATACCAAAACTAAAATTGATTTTTATGAGTATAGTAAAATCAGTGTCCCTAAATACATTAATGAATTCTGGACCTCCAAGCAGAGACAAAGCAATCGAATACACGAAATTTCATACAGAGCATGTTATAAAGCAGAGCTGCCGAATTTTTTCATTCGTTTATTATCAAAACAAAATGATGTTATTTATGATCCATTTGCCGGAAGAGGAACAACAATTATTGAAGCCGCCTTACTAAACAGAAACGTAATTGCTAATGATATCAATCCTTTAAGCACTATTCTTTCGAAACCGCGATTATTTGTCCCGGCATATAAAGATGTTGAAGAACGATTAAAAAAAATAAAATTTAAGGGTAAGCTAAAATCTGAAATTGACTTGTCTATGTTCTATCATCCGGAAACAGAATCTGAAATTGTTTCTCTCAGAAATTATCTGATCAGAAAAAAGAAAAATGAAGAAGAAGATTTTATCGATGACTGGATACGAATGATTGCTACAAACAGGTTAACAGGGCACTCTAAAAACTTTTTTTCGGTCTACACTCTTCCTCCAAATCAGGCTATTACTCAAGACAGACAAAAAAGAATTAATAAGCTGCGAAAACAAACCCCATCATATAAAGATGTTAAATATATAATTCTTAAAAAGACTCGCGACTTAACTTCCGGAATGGAAAAGGAACTTATAGATCAATTAAAAAGAATAGGTTCTAAAGCTAGATTCCATAATGAAGATGCGAGGTTTACTCCTGGTATAAAAAATAACTCTGTTCAATTAAGTGTTACTTCCCCACCGTTTTTAGATATTGTGAACTATGTTGAAGATAACTGGCTTCGTTGCTGGTTCAATAACCTTGATGCCAACAAAGTCGCCCGAAATATCAGCATCACAAAAAAATTAGAAGAGTGGGACAATATAATGCGCGAAGTTTTTACTGAGCTTTACCGTATTACAAAAAAGACGGGTTATGTTGCTTTTGAAGTTGGTGAAGTAAGAAAAGGTAAAATAAAACTTGATGAACGCGTTATACCACTTGGTATTACTGCGGGATTTGAATGCCTCGGGGTTGTTATAAACCTGCAGAAGTTTACAAAGACAGCAAATATTTGGGGAGTCAGTAATAATGCTGCCGGAACAAATACGAACAGAATAGTAATTTTCAGAAAAAGATAATTTCTATTTGTGCTTTTTTAACCTACCAATCAACTTAACTACTAAACAACGCTGTCTTGATTCTGTTTATTCCTTCCACTATCCAGTTTGAGGATATTTTGTTGTAAACAAACAACTTGTCAAAGTCTAAGGATTAACCAGATAATATGACCGGAATTCAACTTTTGCACCATATGCCTTATGACCAAACATACTAAAAGTAATAATCACGATTTTGAATTGCCGGATAATATTGGAGCATCCGAATCCGGATGGAGGCAAGTAATACTTTTATAATATTTCCTGACTGATCCCGAGTATTCAAATAGTTCTGCATTATATGAATACTTTTCTGTCACATAAGTCCCTGTTGAATTAACCGGTCTTCCAACTTTGATACTATCCATCGTAACATCCTGGTTGATAGTAAAGTTAAACTGAACACTATCGTCACTAAACATAAGTTGAAAATCAAATAAAAATTCAACAATCGGCAATCCATCAGCAAGGATCGTATCTATTACTGAAGTAGTATTATTAAACACATTGGTTGTAAAGTATGTAGTATCATAATATTGTAAAGATAGAAACCCATCGTAAGTGCCTTGCTCAAGGTTTTTTATAGTATCAGGAGTTGTTTTACCCGTATTTATTCCCTTTAAATAGATATGAGCACCCGCAGGGTTGGATTGAACAAATAACTTACCAGTAGAATTCGCTGGTGGGCTTTCGGGGCTATCTTCTGAGCATCGAAGAAATATCAGACAAATTAAAGCAAGAAAAAGTATAGTTAAAACTTTCACAATAACCTCCCTATTTCAAATTACTAATGCAAACTAAATTAAAGCAATTGTAAAAGACAAAAAAATAAAAATCTTGAAATCTATCCTTATCCGGTTATTATCAAACAAAAATCCTCAAATTAGTGAGGGCATTTTCCTACTTTTCAACGAGGTGTTCATTGCAGCAGGATGGTTAATAATGTAATTTTAGTTAGCAATTTTTTAATTACTAATCACGGGGTGGCTCAATGCCTGACGGTATAAAATCTAAATCTTCAATTTGGCTAAGACTTTTTCTAATTTTTCTTAGTATCTCCGCTGTGGTTGTGGGATTAATTATAGGCTTAGAAATATTCGAAGCCCTGGGAGAATTTAAGAAATTAGGAATAATAATTATTTTTGGTTCTATATTGGGAGCGGTACTATTATTGGCATCCGTTAAAATTCTGAATGATTTAGCTTACATCAAAAATAAGCTGGATAAAAAAGACGAGAACCCGTTTAATATCCAGCAAAGAATTTCTTAAATCGAATAAGTTAGAAATAAGGTTCTGTTTAGAATTTTATAGCATAAAGTATTATCAGTCTGGATTAATTTCCCAATAATCATTTATAAAACTTTTAGCTATTACTGCTATATTTTCATTTGTAATAGTTCCAACATTATTTTCACTAATAAATGTTCTCGTCCAGTCCCCCCGCCAGATTATAGTTTCAATTTTAACACTCGGATGTTCTGTTAATTTTACTTTGTCTATTAAATAAATTTCTGATGTTACATAATACCAACTGTCGTTCCCGGATGATTTATTTTTCAAGTTGCGGTCAGCTGTAACTTTTAATAATAATTTAGGAGTTTCTATATCTTCATTAACCTGAATACCAGCTGAATCTAACATAAGCATCACTTCAGCTACTATACCCGACTTATATAAAAGTAACGATATATAATCGTCCTCATCTCCTGATAAATATATTATTTCAACTTCAAAGTTTACTTCTTCATTATATTTCAATGCTGATTTATCCTGTCCATAATTGCTACATAAAGTATTCAATAACAGAATTATTACTATAACTAATTTGCTTGAGTGTGACATAGCACTTTTCCTTAATTTATTGTTACTATACTTCCATTAATTTCTGCTAAGTAAGCTTTCCGTAATCTTCACATATTAATATTAGGAATAATTGCCAATAACATCAAATTATGATGTTTGTCTCGGTCGATATTATTTTTCCCCCAGATCCTCGCACCAGACCCCAATTGTATAAGGGTAAAAGTATCATATGGCTTGATTATGGAGTCGTGGGCATGTGAATTGGGGGATGATATTGTGTGTATTAGAGGTCGGCATTCTTTAATTGATAATTATTGGATTTGTTTATTTGTTAACATTTAGAATATGAAAAGTTGGCAATTCACTATCAAGATACACAAAATTTGATGCTGACTACAATCTTTTAGTTTACTGTTGTCCCGCCTATTTTTAAATACCTTATTAGTGTGCGTTATTCATTGTGTATTTGTTCGTTTGTTTTTATGTTTTCAATTGAATCCAGCATCAATCTAGCATTACTATTGCTTGGATCGATTTCTATGGATCTATTATAGTTCTCAACAGCAAGGTCATACTGTCCTTTCTTAAACAAACCTTCAGCATAGCTATCGTATACATTAGAAGATTCAGGAAATAAATCAATATTCTTTTTGAAAATATTAACCGCTATTTCTGTTTCACCTGCATATAAATAATCATATCCTAGCATAGTAATATCGTATTCGGATAATTTATATTTTTTAGAATCTGCTGCGATAAGGATATCCAGGCTATCAAGCGCTTTTTTGACACCACTGGACAATATTTTGGTTCTCAGCCAGTTTGAATATGGTATTCGAGCAGCATTAGTTTTTGCTTGCTCCAGCATTTCATCCAGTGTTGTCCTGTTAAAAACTTTCCCCCTAAGTATTACAGTTTCAATAGAGTTTGTGTTTTCAATATTGTCCATAGGATTTCTATTTAGCAATACCAGACTTGCCAGTTTACCTGCATCAACAGTCCCAAATTCTTCTTCTTTTTCCATGAAGATTGCCCCATTAATGGTAGCTGCTTTTATTGCCTCAAGTTCAGACATACCCCCATTAACTAGAAGGGATAATTCATCATGCAATGAAAAACCAGGAAAACAGAAAGGATTTGGATAATCTGTGCCGGCAAGAATTTTCACACCTTTTTCATTCATCCTTCCAATTAATTCCAATTCAAAATGAAACCTGTTTCTCCAGCGTTGGTAATCCTCCTCCTTATCGTTTTTCATTAGAAAATTATTTTCAGGATCCCAGTCGAGTGTTATATATTCAGGCAGATAAACTAATCTTTCATCATTTCTAAATGAAGTATCATTCAAGTAACACAGCGCCCGGTTTACAGTAAATGTAGGACACAACCACATTTCACTTTGTGCAAGAACCTCGCAGAGTGAGTCGAATTTTTCCTCACTAAATGTTTCAATAAGAGCGTTCAGGCGTTTCTCAGAAGGAATAGTCCTGAGGCTATCTTCCTTTGAAGAACAGGCCAATAAAACTCCAAGAAAATGTTCCGAACTTGCCATACCAGCTTCCATCGCTTGGTAGATTGAGATTGCGTAAGGTATGTGTCCGGCGAAGGGTAAATTTTTCTGATTCGCAAAATCAGCTATTGCCATGAAACATTCATAGCTAATATGATTGTAAATCTTTAAGAAGTCTACCCCATCCGCTATCTGTTTACTAACTACTGTCTTGACTTCCTCCGGGGATGTTACAACTGCTGAGCCAGGCCAGGTAGGTGGATTCCCGTCAATGAGGGGTCCTGAAGTATAGATATCTGGAGCTATGATTTCGCCTGAAAGAGTTTTCACACGAACTTTATTGATTACGCTCATATTTCCCCACATCTCTCTTACGCCAACCACACCGTTAGCAATCAATAATGGATCTGAATCGAGGTGGTTATCGAAATAGTGGGCATGCATATCCCAAAAACCTGGAATCAGGAATTTATTACTACCATCAATTACAATTGCTGAATCAGAAATGTCAACTTCTTTTGCATAAATGGCAGTAATTCGTGTGCTGTCAATTGCAACCGTTTTGTTCTCTAATATTTCTCCTGTCTTTACATCTACGATGTTAACATTTTTAATAAACAAACGGTGATCTGGAGTTTCATTACATGATATAAATAAAGAGATTAGCAATAATGCAATACTTGAAGATTTCATAATGTTTAGTACACTATTCATAGAGATATGGTTTTATGTATTATCTGTTTTTAATGCACACCAACATGATAATAAGCGCAATGCGTTTTAACTTTAAAATAACTTGTAAAGTTTGTTATTCCAAATATAGTCTATCGGGTTTATCATTGTCCAAATTAATTTATTTCCCTCACATTTAACTTTACTTACAGCCAGGTTAATGATGCGTTGGGTGTTTCAGCAAGTGACAAAGGAGTTAAACCAATGACTATAGACTGCTTTTACTTTCTGTAAATTAAAAGAAAAGTGCTTTGAAATTGTTACTTTTCATATACTAAACGATGCCAGTAATTGCTAAAAATTATAGAGTATCTATATGAGCCCTATTGTATCCATAGTTATTATAGCCATAATTATTTTCTTTGTGTATAGATGGAATCGTAGAAATAACCCGGGATGGATAGTGCCAAAAGAACCTTTTCCAACTGATTGGAAAATTATATTAGCCCGGTATGTATCCTTTTATAATTCATTATCCGGAGAAGAGAAAAACAGGTTTGAGTATAAAGTTCAGGAATTCCTGCTGAATTGCAGAATTACAGGAATAGATACCAGCATAGATCTAACAGATAAATTACTTGTAGCTTCCAGTGCTGTTATACCAATATTTCAATTTGATGATTGGAAATATTCTAATATTCATGAGGTTTTACTTTACCCGACAATGTTCAATGAGAATTTTGATACAAAAGGTTCAGGCAGAGGAATTTTAGGAATGGTTGGCAGCGGTTATATGGAAGGTAAAATGATCCTGTCTAAACCAGCATTAAGGCATGGATTTAAAAATGAATCAGACAAGAAAAACACCGCTATTCATGAGTTTGTTCATTTGATAGATAAGACAGACGGATCGGTCGATGGTATTCCCTCTTTACTATTGGAAAAACAATATTCAATTCCGTGGATAGATCTAATCAATAAAAAGATAGATGAGATATATGACGGGAAGTCAGACATCAATCCCTATGGCGGAACCGACCGGGCTGAATTTTTCTCCGTTGTGAGTGAATACTTTTTTGAACGGCCAAAGTTACTCGCGAAAAACCATCCTGATTTATACAATCTACTGGAAAGAATATTTAAACAGGACATGGCATCGAGAAGTTTAAGCAAAAAGAAAGGGAAGATTGGTCGTAATAGTCCCTGTCCTTGTAATAGCGGAAAAAAGTTTAAGAAATGTTGTGGACGGATACACTATAATTAATTTTACTAATCGTTCTGTAATAGTAGTAAATGGATAAAAAACTACCGGCAACAATTTATGAATACTGCTTTATAGAGTAGTTCACTCAAACTGTTATTCACATAAAATGAAAATCAAACTTCTAATAATATTTTTACTTTTTTTTAACCTTTCATATAGCCAGATTAATGATTCGTAAAGTGTTTCAACAAAGGTAGAGATTCTTTACGCGGGCTTAATCTTATCAATTATTTCTTGTTTATTCATTTGTAACAATTTATTTTACGCAATAAAAGTAGAACAATAGTATAACATTTGGTCCCGCTATACTTGCCTGCCGGCAAGCAGGCAGTTTCTAATTAATTCAACTAAAACAAAAACTTTACAGAAAAGATATGATATTATTATTCGTTTATTTATTCCTTGCATTATTTGTTTCTTCACTATGTTCAATTATGGAATCAGTGCTTCTCTCTACACCTCAGTCCTTCCTGATTGTAAAACAAGAAAAAGGAAATGTTTGGGCTAAAAAATTTATAGCTTTTAAAGCTAATATTGATAAGCCCTTATCTGCAATTTTGTCGTTGAATACTGTAGCTCATACAATTGGTGCAGCCGGGGTAGGAGCACAGGCAGTTAAGGTGTTTGGTGAAGCTTCCTTTGGTATTGTATCTGCTGTTTTAACAATTTTAATTTTAGTTTTCACCGAAATCATCCCAAAAACTTTAGGTGCCAATTATTGGAGGAAATTAGCAAGGATTACTTCTTTTATAATAAATATTATGATATTCATTACTTATCCTTTAGTATTGATGTCTACTGTTATAACAAAAATATTTTCAAGAAACAAAAAAGAACTAACTACTAGCAGAGAAGAAATTGCAGCCCTGGCAAGAATAGGAGCATATGAAGGTATTTTTTCAGAAAGAGAGCACAAAATCGTTCAAAACATACTCAGGCTTAAAAATGTTAAGGTAAATGAGATTATGACACCAAGAGTCGTAGTAGCTGTTGCTGATGAAAACCAATCTTTGAATGAATTTTTAAAAAATAAGGATTACTTAAAATTTTCGCGAATTCCAGTATATACTGAAAATGATGAAAATATAACAGGATATGTTATTAGACAGGAAGTATTTGAGAAGTTAGCAGAAGATCAGCATAATTTAAAACTTAGAGATATTAAAAGGAAGATTGTTAAAGTTCCAAATACAATGGTACTTTTCTCTTTATGGGAGATACTCTTAGAAAATAAAGAACATATTGCATTAATCCTTGGTGAATATGGTGGATTAGATGGAGTTGTTACAATGGAGGACATAATTGAAACCTTGTTAGGACTTGAAATAGTAGATGAAAAAGATACATTTCATGATATGCAAAAATATGCTCGTGAAAGATGGAAAGCTAGACAAACCAAATACAATTTATTAGAGTAATGCTGCAAGCAAAATGAATGAGAAACACCAGCTAAGTAAATATAAGTTGGTTGGTGTGCAGTGGTAATCAGGCTATGAAAAAATTAATTGAAAATATTAGTATCCTGATAGTTTTGTGGAGTAAAAATTTCAACCTACTCATATTTGCCAATCAATAGCACGCATAAAATGAAAACCAAACTTCTATTAATATTCGTACTAATCCTTAACCTTGCATACAGCCAGGTTAAAGATACGTTGAGTGTTTCAGCACTGGAATTAACAAAACAAGAAGTAACTTATGATCCGGGTTATTTTTCAATCGATTATCCAAATGGAGATATTCCAGCAGATAAAGGTGTTTGTACAGATGTAATTATTAGAGCTTATCGATTGATTGGAATTGATTTGCAAAAAGATGTTCACGAGGATATGAAAGCCAACTTTGATAAATATCCTGATAATTGGGGTTTAGCAAAGCCTGATAAAAATATTGATCACAGAAGAGTTCCTAATTTAATGACTCTATTTGAAAGAAAAGGAACAATAAAACCAATTACACAAAATCCTGAAGATTATATGCCGGGAGATATTGTCTGCTGGAATTTAGCGAGTGGTGTTCCCCATATTGGCATTGTTATTCACTTAAAATCCGATGACGGGTTAAGATATTTGATTGTTCATAACATCGGAGCAGGGCAAGTTCTTGAAGATTGTTTATTCAACTTTAAAATAATTGGACACTACAGGTATAAAAATTAAATACATTTTCTAAAAATGATAAAAATGAAATTATTATGGAAAGTAACTATCAAGCAAATCCTTCTGCAAAAATGAGTGTGGATTGTAAAAATAATATTAGATTGGAATAAGAAAATAAATAAGCACTATTTATCATAATCATTCAGAAAATTAGTCAGAAGTGTGGGCTAAGTAATTGACAAAATTTTAAATTGCTTAGTGAAAATTGTTCTAAAAATTAATATGCTCTTTGTTGATAAAAAGTAGTTACTCTTCTTTGAAAATTTGGATTGGTTACCCGATTGGTTACTCAATAGTGTTAAAAGCAGCACATAAAAAAAGCCCGAATACTTTTCATATTCAGGCTTAAGTGGTAGCGGGGGCAGGACTTGAACCTACAACCTTCGGGTTATGAGCCCGACGAGCTACCAATTGCTCCACCCCGCGATATAATATTTATTAAGAACTTACTTTGTTTCTATTTTCAATTTTGGGAGTGCAAATATAACCATTCACTCCTGTGATGTCAATCTAATAAACCTTAACCATCAATGTTATTAAAGCTTGATGTTATTCCATCAATTGCCTGTGAACGGACGTGAATTTCATTTAGTTTCTGAATAACGCGAAGAATAACCTTTCGCTTTTCTTCAACCAGCTCATCCATAAATGTTTTCACCTCTGGCATTGTGCACTCTGCAAGCACTCCTTCATAATACTTGATTATAGCTGTTTCCTTCCGCAAGGCTTCGTTAAGGCTTGCACAGGTGTTCTTGCATGCATGCTGGCAATTTATTTCGGCGTCCGACATGGTTATTCCTCAGGTTTAGGTTTAAACTGTTATTTTCTCATTTAAGTGAACCAGCTCTTTACCTTTTTTTAGAGCTTGTTCGTTTACAGGTATTAATTTATGCCTGTGTTCTGGTAATGCTTTTTTAAGCGCACTTACTATTGTTTCAATTTTTACGATCTTCCTTTTTTCAAGAAAAGCTCCAACCATAATCATATTAGCAACCTGTTTTGCTTTAAGCTTATCTGCTTCTTCAATTGCAGGCATGCAAACAACATCAATATCAGTTCTTGTTGGAGGATGAATAATTGTTGACTGCTCATACAACAACAATCCTCCTGGCTTTACAGCGTTTTCAAATTTATCTAGCGATGGCTGATTGAGAACAATTGCAGAATCAAATTTTGTTATGATGGGCGAACTGATTCTTGCATCAGCAACGATGACAATACAGTTTGCTGTTCCGCCTCTCATCTCTGGTCCGTAAGATGGCATCCAGCTTACTTCTTTTCCTTCGATCATTCCGGCATAAGCAATTATGCTTCCCATCGAAAGCACTCCCTGCCCTCCGAAACCAGCGCAAATTATTTCATGTTCTTGTCGCATTTTATAATTCCTTATTCTTTCTTCTCTTAAAAACCTTTAAACTTTTCCCGGAACTTTTAAATCACCAAGCGGATAAGCAGGAAACATAGTTTCCTCCATATACTTGATTGATTCAACCGGTGTCATCTTCCAGCCGGATGGACAATTTGAAACCACTTCAATGAAGCAGGTTCCTTTTCCTTCTTTCTGATATCCCAATGATTTTAGTAACGCCTTCTTGAGTTTTCTGACAGCATTCGCATTATGAACTGCTTGTCGTGTTACATAATATGCCCCGGGCAACTGCACCAGCATATCTGCAATTTTTAAGGGGTGGCCAACCATATTAGCCTCACGACCATATGGAGATGTTGTTGTTACCTGCCCAATCAGAGTCGTCGGAGCCATCTGCCCGCCCGTCATTCCGTAAATACCGTTGTTGATGAACACCATTAAAATGTTCTCTCCTCTGTTGACGGTATGAATTGTTTCTGCAGTACCAATTGCAGCAAGATCGCCATCTCCCTGGTATGAAAAAACATAACGATCAGGTAAAACTCTTTTTATTCCGGTAGCAACTGCGCTTGCTCTTCCGTGTGCGGCTTCCTGCATATCAACATTCATATAATGATAAGCAAACACTGAACATCCGACAGGCGCAACACCGATAGTTTTATCCTGTATTCCCAATTCCTCAACTACTTCCATTAAAACTCTGTGAACAACACTGTGCCCGCATCCCGGACAATAGTGAAATGGAACATCTGTTAATGTTTCCGGTCTGCAATAGACCATATCCATTCCTTTTGCATCGGGAGGAAAATCTAATGTTGATGGTCTTTCAATTGACATATTTTAATCTCCTATAAAACTCTATTTAATCTTGAAGTACGTTTTGTTTATCCATAATTACCTCAATTTCGTGAAGCACATCTTCCGGCGAAGGAATCATTCCACCCATTCTTCCTGTAAAGTGAACAGGAACTTTTCCTTCAACTGCAATCTTAACATCCTGAACCATTTGTCCTGCGTTCATCTCAACAGACATCATAAAATCAACCTGGTCAGCTAACTCGTTCAATCTTTTATAAGGGTATGGATATAGAGTGATTGGTCTGAGTAATCCGATTTTAATTCCTTTTTCCCTTCCAAGGTCAACTGTCTTTTGACAAATTCGAGATGACAATCCAAAAGCAACTAAAAGAATTTCTGCATCTTTAGTTTGTATTTCTTCAAATCTTACTTCACTTTGAATTTTCTTATACTTTTCCTGCAGTTGATGATTAACTTCTTCCATCTTTTCTGGTTTAATAAAAAGTGAAGTGATAATATTGTGATCTCTGTCTTTGGTTTTGCCTGTAGTTGCCCATGGTGTTTTTATTTTCTTTAAAGAACCTTCTTCCGGAAGAATAACTTTTTCCATCATCTGTCCAAGTGCACCATCAGTTAAAATCATTGCGGGATTTCTGTACTTTTCTGCAAGACGGAAACCTTCAAAAACAAAATCAGCCATTTCCTGAACTGAAGCAGGAGCCAAAACAATCAAATGATAATCTCCGTGTCCTCCGCCTTTTACCGCCTGGAAATAATCTCCCTGCGATGGTTGAATTGTTCCAAGACCCGGACCACCACGAACAACATTTACAACTAAGCAAGGTAGCTGAGCAGAAGCAATGTATGAAAGTCCTTCCTGCATCAAACTAATTCCCGGACTTGAAGATGATGTCATAACTCTTGCGCCTGCACCAGCGGCACCATAAATCATATTGATTGATGCAATTTCACTCTCAGCCTGTAAGAACTAATCCATGGCGTTTTGGAATTTCTCTTTCAAGATATTCAAGAACTTCTGATTGCGGTGTAATCGGATAACCAAAGTAAGCATCTATATCGGCACGAATGGATGCTTCAGCGAGCGCTTCGTTGCCTTTCATTAATTTGGCTTCAACTTTTTTATTTTTATTCTCTTCCATTATAACACCTTTAAATATTTTTCTGTAAAGATGACCTTACTCTTTCGCAGCAACTTTCTTTGCTGGCTTGGGCTGCCTGTATACTATGATAGATGCCTCGGGACAAACAAGTGCACAATTAGTGCAACCCGTACAGTTATCTTCAATCAGCTCAGCAAAGCGGTAGCCTTTGTCATTAAATTGTGCGGAGAGACGAAGTCCATCTTGTGGGCATGAAATAATGCAAAGTTCACAGCCTTTGCAAATCGCGCCATCAATTTTTACTGTTCCTTTAATCATTTTCCTAAACTTTCAAAATGAATGGGGATTTATTTTTATATAGTTTTGACAACATATATGCCATCGGAACCCCTTGTGTTAAAAGGATTTTAGGCTAAAAACGATGAATTAATTGTCAGTTTTAAGAAGATGAGAGTTTGGGAGATTCCTAATTTCGAGAAGCAAATTAGGTTTGTTGAGCAACTATTAAGTGTTTGAAATTTCTTGCTCGAATCAGATTAGAGATCGAATTCGTAAAATCATTCTGGCAAGTTCTGGACAGATGAATCCCCAGCAGTTTGGATATATTAATAAAAATTTACTTTTTGATTCATTAATTATTCTCATTCAGTACGAGGAACCAAATAAGTTGAGTGAACAAATTACCATATAATCAAATAATAAGAAGCAATTAAAAAAATATTACGTAAAATCAGAACGCCGTTACAAACCCCACACCTATTCTTCCATACTCATCCTGAATGTTGTATGAATACTCTCCAACTAATCTGATATTTCTTCTCAACAAATATCCCAAATGAATTGCTGCAGATTCCCATTTAATTGATTGGTCATCGGAGAATACATTATTGTAAAGCAGAACACCGTACCATTTGCTTTCATCGCCATCGGGACGAAAGATAAGCTCTCCAAATCCTCCCCTGGTTTTTATTTTTGAAGCAGTAGCCAGTGCGTAGGGATTGTTATCACTTCTATCAACGTACTGTATGTTAAGTTCAAGTGGTCCGGCTGTAGCCGATGCATCAACACCAGCCATCCAAAGTTCGTTGGTTGCTCTATATGCGGTATCAGGATTCTCAATCAATTCATTTCCATAATAACCAAAAACACCTAATCGAAAATTTTCGCCGATATCCTGTGAAACAGCAGTGAATATATTTTTATACTTATCATTATCAAAAGTTCTAAAATTTGTTGCCCCACCAATTCCTGTCCCGTTCAGCACCTGAACATTAATATTAGTGCCAATATCAAGTCCATAGTTGAACATTATTCCTCTATCATATGCAAGATTTATATTTGAGTAACCCGGTCGAACTAAATAAATGACATAATCATCAAAAGTTAATCTAAGCTCACGCTTAAATAGTGGATCGGAGACCTGGTACTGACCAATGATAAAATCCAACTCAGTGCTGAATAAATCATTGAACATTAAAAAGGCATCTTCTATTCCCGCAATTTCTCCTCTCTCACTAAAGAAAAAGTAGAAGTAATATGCCACATCTTTTGTGATGGAACCACCAGAGAGCAGCTTCAAAATCCAGGGTGCTGTAAAATCACTATGCTCACTGTCATTAACATTGTAGGTAACATAACCCTCAAATCGCAAAGCGATAGGCAAGTCTCTGATGAGTGATAAATCATCATCACCCGTATCAACATAATATCGGGGCGCATCTTTATCTTTTAGCTGAAACCCGTTCCCCGCAAATTCATCTCCATAAGCCTTGAGTGTTGGAAATGGTGAGTGACAGGTTTTACAGGACATATTATATTTTCTTGCGAATGCAGGTATTGCGAGAATATCCATTGCAAGAAATGTAAGAATAATGAAAGATAAAACTGTGAGTGTAAATGTATTTTTCATTTTAATCCTCTATTAATTTTTATCTTGGTGAAACTTAGTGTCCTAAGTGTCTCGGTGGTAAGAAGTTTTCACCACTAAAACACCAAGTACACTTAGAAGCACATAGTTAATTTCACGGAAGTACTGTTACATAAGTTGAATGCTCATTCACTTTAATTATTTCTGCTTCGTCATCCGGTACTTCAAGAAAATCTGCAACAGGTTTAACAAGCTTTTGATAATTAAGCACTGCTGTAACTTTCATTTGCCCCGGGGCAGCATCTGCAGGAATTGTAAATGTGCATGTTTCAAGTTTAGTTTCTCTTGGTCCGAATCCTATAATCAACTCCCTGCGATGAAGTATTCCATTGCTGTATTGTCATTCTTCCTTGCGGATCAAAATATGGTTTTCGGAAAATTCTGTCCCCAATTGGAATTCCATCTCTTTGAACTCCTTTGAAATTGGGATCATCAAGAGCAATTCCCATATCCTGGTAAGCAAGAACATCCGCACCAATTGTATAATCTTCACCTTCAAATCCTTTTTTATCAACCGGCAGATGATAAACTTTTCCCTGCTGCATCTACAGCTTCTACGTGCATCCAAACAATTCTGTCTTCTACAGAACCTGTTGGAAATTTGTGTCCCGTTTTTTGATTGAATAAAGCAACTGTAAATCTTATTGGTTCTAATGGCTCTACTTCTCTGATGTCAGGATGAATTCTTAGCTCTACTGTTCCTTTTACTTTTCCAGGATCGTGTGCACCATGAAAAAGATGCTGCCAAACATCTGGATACTTGTTTCCGACATCTGCCGAAACTCCTTCTGCTTGCGTCATATGACAGTTCTGGCATTTCACTCCTTCCTTTGCATAGGGTCCTTCTTTCCATTCAAGATGAGTTGACTTAACCCAGATACCAAACGGACTCATCTCATTATGACAGGCACCGCAAAATTCCGCGGTTTGTATGAATTCTGATTTTTGAATTTCGTGTTCGGGTGATTCGCCTGTTCCTCTTGGACCATACTTTACATTACCAGGACTTGATATAAAATTAAAGTTGTAAGGTGTGTCACCCTCAAAACCGGTAATAGTGTGGCAGAGATCGCAGGAAACGGATTCATTAGCTCTGGAGTTCATTTCAGGTTTGGGAGGGGGTACATCTCCAACCAAAAATGAAATCGGTGCGTGACATCCGTTGCAACCTTCTTTTACTTCTGCGACTTTTGGATCTTTTTCTGCGTGAGGAACTGCAAGCTTGAAATATTCTATTTCATCCCAATGGTGGGTGTAAGCTTGTGACATCATCGCTTGCTTCCATTGCTGATAGAAATCTGTATGGCAGGAAGTTCCACAGAATTCAGGTTTATCATAATCATCATAAGAGCGAGTGCCGAGTGCATCAGCACCAGCTTTAACTTGTGGAAATAAAATTACTGAGCCAGAGATAAAAATAATGCTGAGCAACAAAGTAATTGTTTTCATATAAACCTCGGTTGAATGATATAATTGAAGTTGAAAAGAAAATTAATTTCGAGGAGAACTGTTGGGGTTCCATTTGATACCGATCTTCGATCTATGAAGACAAGGATAAACAAGGTCGTTGCTTTCTAATTAGTTTATCTTTACTAACTAAACGTACTAACACTAATTGATAATTAGTAACACATTTGCAAACAGTTAACCGGAAGCAAGTTTTTAATTCGCTTCCGGTCATTAATAATTAAAGAGTAGCATTTACTGTCTATTCACTAGTGGGAACATTTAAACATCTGTTGAAAGCGGCAAGATGATTTTCAGATGCTGCCTTCAGATTTTGATATACTTTGATTATATCAGGATTATCAACAAAGCTTAACTGGTATTCTAAGTCGGCTATGTCAAGTTCCTCAATTGACTTTTCCAACAAGCAATGCTTCCTGTAAAGACTGATTTCCCTGTTGAATAAACTGATCATACAATAATTGAACTTGCGGATCGGGAAAAACACCGACTGAATCTGTCGTCAGCGGATCTGGCACATTATACTTATCCAGCAATCTTTTCACAGCATCCATATGTTTTTGTTCGCTTAATTGAATATTCAAAAAAACTTTGTGATTCCACAAGTCACCCATTACTATATAAACATCCCTTGCCAGTTTTTCTTCAATTCTCATGTGAATAAGTCCGTCTTCCTCTTCTTGTGAAAGCTCAAAACCTGAGCCTCCACCATTTCCACCACCATACTTGAAAGTAACAGCGCATCGCTTGATGATGTTGAAGTTTCGCTTTGACATGCTAAAAGTAGAAATGACGTGAACAGGGAAATAACGAAAAGATTAAATTTATTTTTTTTCATATGACCCTCTATATATTTTATGATTGTTAATTAGAAAGGACGACAATTACTTGCCGTCCCTGATTATATTATATGCTCTCTTCTTACTTTCTTCCGCCTCTTTGGTTACCGCCTGAACCGTTCCTGTTCCGCTTACCAGAACCTGAACCATAACCGGTGCCATCTTTCGGACCTACTCCAGCGTTACCGGTTCCGTCTTTTGGTCCCTACATTTTACCATTCCCTTTATTGCCGTTACCATTCTTATTCTGCTGACCTGTTCCATCTTGTGGTTTTGTATAATCAGGATCCTGACCATTGGGAATACCATCACCATCTGAATCAACTGCGTTATCATTTATTCCATCACCATTCAAATCAACAAATCCAGCACCGTGAACCTGATTTTGTTCTTTTGTTTGTGTCTTTACCTGGTTTTTATTCTGTTCTTTAAGTTGATTTTGGTTTTGGTTTTTAAGTTGTGTTTGCGGATCACCCTGTGATTTAATTTGTTCCTGGTTTTTAACCTGATTCTGATTTGTTCTTGATCTTGTGTCTGCACCTGGTTTTGCTCCTGGTTCTTTACGGGATCTTCTTGTGCAAAGATTGAAGTTGAAAAGAAAATTACACTTGCAATAAGTGTAAGTACGAACGTGAAGTTTTTTGTGGTCTTCATTTTATTACTCCTTTTGTTTTGGTTTGATGTTTAATTAATTATGTTCTGCATTAGTTATTCAATGTATGTGCCAGCAATAAAATCTTGGTTTTTAATTTGTATTTGATATTTTCATTTAATAAATCATGATTCTTCGACCTTAAGGGCGAAGCGCTACGACTATGTGGACGAATAAAAAATGAAACTTTAGCAAATCAACTGAATCTTACTAGATAAAATTTGGATTCAATCTTGCTTTAAATCTGGTTAGTTTTGATTATGAATTTTCTAAATAAAATGCAGCCGAAGATAATTATAGCTGTTGCACTGATTGTTGGTGCACTGATGGTTATATCCTCATTCATCGAGCTTCAACAGAGCAAACAAGAAATTCTACATTTACTTACCGAGCAATCGTCATCCTTAATTGAGACCATAAACCAAAGCAGCATTAACGCACTGAACTCAAGCGAAGAAATTGAATACCTGATTGCGGAAAGATTATTCAATAATGCCCGACTTATAAGGAAACTGGACAGCCTAAATCTTCTCACTCAACAAAAACTTGTTGAGATTGGGAAAGAGAATTCACTTTTCAGAATAAATATTTTTGATAAAAATGGATCGAGAGTTCTTTCCAACAGAATTCCGGAAGAAGATCATCCTCACGGTGAAGAAAATATCAACAGGTATAATGAACTTAAGCCTATTCTTAAAGATGGGTTGGATGAATTTGTTATAGGTCTGAAGCAAGCTGAGTTTACAGACGGACAACGGTTTGCGGTTGCTGTTGCACGTGCAAATAAAAAAGGTGCGATAGTAATCAACCTTGATGCTGAAGAATTTTTGGAGTTCCGAAAAAGAATAGGGCTTGGAAAAATAATCAGGGACATTTCAGATAACCAGGGAATTGAATACATCGTTTTGCAGGATTCACTAGGTATTCTTGCGGCAGGTAGTTCTGTTGATACTATGAATGCAATTGTATCTGATCCATTTTTGGCTAGTGCAATAAATACAGATAAAATTTTTACCAGAACCAGAGAATATAAAAATCAGGAAGTCTTTGAAACCGTGAAACGACTTGATTATGATAATGAGTTCATCGGTATTTTCAGGATCGGTCTAACACTAGACGAGGTAAGAGCAGTTGAAGACAGAATGGTAAGAAGACTAATTATCATTTCTCTCGTTCTCGCTGCAATAGGTGTTATCATTCTCAGCATAATTTTTACAACCCAAAATCTTAAGACTGTTTCAAACGAATTTAAAAAGTTCAAAACTTTCACATCGACTGTGCTGGAGAATATGGGTGAAGCGGTGATTGTGGTCGACGGGGAAATGAAGATCACTCTTTTTAATAAAGCATCTCAGCAACTTTTTAAGAAAAGTGAAGATGGGGTTTTTCAAAAAGATATATCAATTTTATCTAATGACATTTCAGAATCTCTTCAAAAATACTGTAAAAACAGCGATGAGTCAATGTGCAGATATTGCAATCGAAACATTGATTGGTAATGAAAGAAAATATCTTCTTCTCAATTTCACTAAAAATAAAGATGAAGGAGGAAAAGATAATTTTATTATAGTAATTAATGATATAACTGAATCGCGTAGACTCGAGGCAGAATCAAAACGAAAAGAGAAGCTTTCTGCAATGGGTGAACTTGCATCGGGAGTTGCGCACGAGATAAGAAATCCCATCAACGCAATTGGAATGATTGCTCAAAGGCTTGATAAAGAATTTAAAGTTGAAAATGAATCGGAGGAATACCACAGCATTACAAACCTTTTAAGAAGCGAAGTTACACGAATTAATAAAATTATAACGCAGTTTCTTAGCTATGCAAAACCTCTCGACATCCAAATAAAAAAAATTAATTCAAAGGATTTCTTCGATGATATTTACAGGCTTTATTCCGACCAGGCTAAGCTTAAAGGAGTGAAGCTTATCAAATTATCGGATCCGTCATTTGAAATTATGATTGATCCGGAACTGATTAAGCAATCTCTAATGAATCTGGTGCAGAATGCAATTGATGCTGTGGAGAAAAATGGTAAGGTTGAATTTATTTATTTTAGAAAAGTAAATAGCCTTATTATTGAAGTAACCGACAACGGCAAAGGTATTCCCGATAGTGTTAAGAACAAGATCTTCGATCTTTACTACACAACAAAACCGGAAGGAAACGGATTAGGCTTAAGCATAGTTCAAAAAATTATTGCTGAACATAATGGAACGATTGAAGTTTTCAGCGAAGTAAACAAATTCACGAAATTCAAAATAACAATACCGCAAAAATGAAAGACTATAACATTTTAGTAATTGATGATGAGGCTGCTCAAAGAGATGTACTTGCGGGCTACCTGAAGAAAAAAGGCTACAAAATCTTTTCGGCTTCGTCAGGAAAAGAAGGGATTGAGATTGCCCGAACAAATCCTGTTGATATTATCCTTTCAGATTTTAAAATGCCTGGCTTATCAGGACTTGAAGTTCTCGAGCATGTAAAAAAAATAAATCCCGAAATAAGTTTTGTAATTGTTACGGCATACGGGACGGTGGAGAATGCAGTTAAAGCCATGCGTCTCGGCGCATTCGATTATATATCTAAACCTGTTGATCTTGATGAACTCGATTTAATGATTGAGAGAATCATCGAGCACAAAAATCTGAAATCCGAGAATCGATTGTTGAAGACACAGCTTCAGGAGAAGTATAAAATCTCTTCCATGGTTTCTCAGTCTCAGAAAATGGAGGAAGTAATAAATGTTGCAGCAAGAGTTGCAGACAGCAAAGCAAATGTATTAATCACTGGAGAAAACGGAACCGGCAAAGAAGTTCTGGCAAAAGGAATACATTACCTAAGTTCAAGGCGTGATGCACCGTTTGTGGCAGTAAATGTTCCTGCCCTGACGGAGACTTTGCTCGAGAGTGAATTGTTCGGACATGAAAAAGGCGCATTCACAGGTGCAGATAAAATGAAGAAAGGAAGATTTGAAATTGCACACGGCGGTACAATCTTTTTAGATGAAGTTGGTGACATCCCCCAATCAATACAGGTAAAACTTTTACGAGTTCTGCAGGAACATCAGTTTGAGAGAGTTGGCGGAAATGAAAAAATTGAAGTTGATGTTAGAATTATCGCAGCAACAAACAAAGATCTTGAGCAAAAAATAAAAGACGGAAGCTTCAGGGAAGATCTTTATTACAGGCTAAATGTAGTATCTATAAAAATTCCTCCGCTGCGAGAAAGAAAAGAAGACATTCTACCAATGGTTGAAAGCTTCATAGAAAAATATTGCAAAGAAAATAATAAAGAGAAAATGGAAATTTCTAAAGAGGCTGCTGATGTGCTTATGAAATACAATTACCCCGGAAATGTTCGTGAACTGGAAAACATAATTGAACGGGGTGTTGTTTTAACCCGCGGCAATGTAATTACACTAAACGACTTGCCGATGAACATAAAAGGATTTAAGGAGGAGAGAATGCTAGCTGCATCAGGTGAAGGATCTCTTACAGAGCAGGTTGAAGCACTTGAGAAACAACTAATATTCGATGCGCTACAAGAAAGTGACGGCAATCAGACAAAGGCAGGAAAGTTACTGGGACTGACGGAAAGAAACCTGAGATACAAGTTAAAGAAGTATAATATTAAGCACTGACATCTCTGTCATCACGATCCCGCTTCAGCGGGAGAAGTGATCTGTTTACATAACACAATGAGATTGCTTCGCTCGATAACTCGCCCGCAATGACTGTGATCTCATTACTACAAGCCGGCCACGACAAGATATGCCGTGACCGCCGAGTTTCCTTTTGGAGGGAGTTAAAAATCAAAACCTAAAGTAATAGCGTAAATCTGGTTGTTGTAATCGTAGTAGTAATCGTTAGAATTATTTTTGATGTAATTATAATTCAGTGAGAGATAGAGCCCACTGAGAATTTTACTCAATCCAAACTCCTAGAGAAGCACCAGCAGAAAACTGGTTATCCTGTCTTAGCTCATTTAGATTATTTCCATTTTCATCAGCAACGGGAAGATCTGTATAATTTCTTATCTCATAACCCCCGGCTAGTTTTCCCATTATGTTTGGAAGAAAAAGATAAGTTAAAGTTAATCCTGCTGCTATCCCATCACTGGAATAAACATCATTGAACAGTTCTTCTTCATAATAGATGTAATCAATGGTGTTGAAGTAGCGGTTTCCACCCGAAAGATTTTTCCTAAAGGATGCAAAACCGCTAAACCCCAATTTATCGGTTATTCCCTGCCCTATTTGTAAATATAATTTTGCTTGAAGTATTTCATTTGCAAGTCCCAGACTTTGATAATCCTCAATGTATTTCTTTTGATCAATCTCTGCTGCTGCAGTAAGTGAAGTCCGACTTTCAAAACTGTTTATTGATCTTATAAAAGCTTTAAACTCGTAGTGAGAGAAGAGGGTGAAATTTTCATAATCAATCCTGTTGCCGATTACACCCAATTGAATTTTATTCCATCCACTTATTGAGTGCATATAATTTGCATAAGCAGATATCTGGTTGAAATCATAAATGTAGTAATCTTCTTTGTTTATTCTTACAGCATAGTTGATTCCAATATTAAGCGGATTATCGTATTCAGAGAACAGGTATGTGTTTACTGCACCAAATTTGTGAATGGTTGTTGATTTGTCAGCATATTCATGATAGCGGTTAACGAATCCAATATAGTATATCTCAAAATTGTTTTGCCCTGATTCAATATCGTATCCAAGCTCACCGCTGAATGCGTTTATAAAATCGGAGGCGTTAAGATAATTGTTGAAGATATTATCATCGTAATAACTTTCAACATCAGCAATAAGATAAAACTGCGCGTGTAGCTTGATGCTGAATACAGCAATCAATAGAACAAGTAACTGCAGAAAAATAATTTTTCGTTTCATAATATTAGTAACATTTCACAAGTTACTTCCCGCCGCCGTTTCCACCGGATCCTCCGTTGCCTCCATTTCCACCCTGTCCACCGCTACCCTGTTGACCAGCTCTTGTTCTCTTCCTGATTTTCTCAAGACTCATTCCGCCGGCGCGTGTATCTGCAATTCCGTCTCCGTCTTTATCAATGAAGACATCCTTGCCTCTCTTTTTTCCACCGTTATCAGGAATCTCATTCCCGCTGTGGACTCTGTTCCTGTTTTTTATCTGATCATCTTCGCCCTGGTTTTTCTGCTGGTTCTGTTCCTGAATTTGTTTCTGTTCTCTGTTCTGGTTTTTGGATGAATCCTGCAGACTAGATGCAAATGCAATGCTGAATGAACCGAAGATTAATATTGTAAGTATTGTTTTCATTTTATTTACCTCCGCAGTAAATAAAACAAAGCGTGTGCCGCTAATAGGGTGTTAAAATCTTATTAAATGGTGAATTACTGATGTGAACACGACCAAATTGTTGAGGGCTGCGACCAAATGGGCGAGAGAAATTTTAAGAAATCAAGAAGATATTCAGTTGTTGAATTACTTAAGAAACAATTAATCAATCAATCTTGTTAGCTGCCAGAATATATTATTGTATTCTAATTATCATCTTGTTCTTCTAGCACCTTGAGCCGCTCAACCGCATTTGAATTATTGGGATTCAGCTCCAGCGATTTTTTATAATTTATTATTGCCAGTTCACTGTCACCATTATTCATATATGCTTCAGCAAGACTATCGTAAGTATTTGCAGATTCAGGATAAAATTCCACATTCAGTTTTAAAATTACAATGGCTTCTTCAAATATACCTTTCCCCATATAATTGTAACCTAAACTATTGAAACGGTTTTCGGACACATAGAAATCAGAAGGATTTTCCTGTTTTATTTTTCGGTACAAATTAAGAGCTTCCTCAACCTGACCTTCTTCCAATAATTCAATCGGCACTTTTTCACCCGGATTCATTTTGTAACAAGTGATGGGCTCATTTAAAAACCGTCCTAGCTCATCAGAAAAATAATAAACAACAGTGGATACATTTTGATCGGAATCAAAATTAAACTGAAGATATCCCAACCTAATTTTTATCACAAATTTTCCATCACCAACATGAAAAAGCCGTGCATTATCAAATTGATTTATAAATAACTTATTCTGTTCCTTCTTCACTTCAAAATAATTATCCGAACCAATTGAATAACGTCCGCAATATTGTTCCATCATCATATCATCAATCGCAACAACTTTATATTCTTCAGGCAAATAAAGTTTCCAGCCATAAACTTTTGCAATACCGTTTATTATTTCGCGTATTAAATTCGCTCCGTTTTGTGAATTGGTAAATACCACCGCACCATAACCATCTCTTAAATGAGATACAAAGCCGGCAAAAAACCCTTGTTATCACCCATATGACCGAAATAATTTATTTCACCATTTATTTCTCTCATAAACACACCGAGACCATATTGTTTTGAAACATGCGGTGACAACATTTCTTTGGCGAGTGCGGAAGAGATTATTTTGTCTGATCTCCCCGCGTATGATTTTTGTAGTTCGATTACAAATTTTGCATAATCACTGGAGTTTGTCCATAAACCGCCTGCTGCTGCAGGTTGTATATAGTACCTTTTCCCACTAAAAGGTAAACCGTTGTTCATATGACCGGCTGCTGTGGATTTTATTAATTCTTCAGGCAACGGTTGAAATAATGTAGCATGTTGCATATCCAGAGGTTCAAATATTTTTTCTTTAGCATATTCCGGATAAGATTTTCCACTGACATCGACAATCAGCTGCTGCAAAATGGCATAACCAGCGTTTGAATATAAATACTCTGTTCCGGGTATTTTATCGATAACTACTGCTCTTGTTTGAGATGGTTTTTCACCATTTAGTACCTGAAGATTTGTTGGAAAATTATCACTCAGATATCCAATGCCCGGACTAAACATCGCACCACCGCTGTGGTTCATTAAGAGCAAGGGGGTTACTGTATCCTTGTTTTGTAAATTCATTTTCAGGAACCTTCCAGGAAACCAATTGTTTGTTTATATCTTCATTTAAATCAATTTTCCCGTTCTCCACTAAACTTAATACTGTTAATGCAGCAACACCTTTACTAAGCGAACCAACATTAAATAATGTTTCATCTGTTACGGGATTCTGAATTTCAGAGTCCATAACACCATAGTGTTTTGTCCATTCAATTTTATAATCCTTTATAACAGTAATGCTAATTCCGGGCACATTGTAATATTCCATCCTGTCTTGCAAATTAAATGGTGACTCTCCCTCAATCAGAACAACAGGTAATAATCCATTTTCAACTTTTGTGATTAATGAATCTTTTGATTGGCTTAAGGTGCTTGTTAAGAAAATTGTGGTAAAGAAAATAAAAGCTAACAAAAATTGGTATGAATTGATTCTTTTCATTTGTTTCCCCTCTCTAAAGTTTGTTTTTAAGTATAATAAGTTTGCAATTTTTCTGAAGATCTTTGGTTGCAACATTTTGCAAAAATGTATTTCTGAAAAAGAATTTCAGTAGAAACTTAAATTTTAAGTAAGAATTAATCAAACAACATTTGCTAATTAGCAGTGCTACATTCCGCCGAGTTGTGGCAAAACTGCTGCTGCAAAACTTAAAACAAAAAAGAAACCGCACATATCAGTAACAGTTGTAAGCAGTGGGCTTGATACCAGAGCAGGATCCAATTTCAACCGTTTTAGAATTAATGGAAGCATACCACCGAGTGTTACTGAAACCAAAGTGTTAGCTGCTAACGCACCGCCAACCACAGCTCCAAGCCATGGGTTTCCTTTCCAGAAAAATGCTACTCCGCCAAGCAGCAAGCCAAGCACCAGCCCGTTGATGATTCCGACCCTAGCTTCCTTCATAGACCCAGAGCAGCTCACCCGGACGGACTAAACCAAGTGCAAGTTCACGCATCGAAACTGCAACTGCCTGGTTACCTGAACATCCGCTCATATCACTTACCATTGGCAGAAAAACTGCCAGTGTAATTACAGCAGCGAGTGTATCCGTGTAAAGAGCAATCACACTTGCGGCAATTATATTGAGAACAATGTTTAAGCTTAGCCAGGATAGACGACGCCCTGCTCGTGAATGCAGAGGCATAGTCCGGAATTCCTCTCCACCAACAATGCCGCTTAATTTCAAAAAGTTTTTTGTCTTTTGTTTACTTACTGCTTCCTCAACGGCATCAGGCAATACTAATCCGACCATCCGATTACTATCGTCCACAACAGGAACACCAAACAGGTGATGATCTTCAAAAAATTCATGCAGCTCTTTAAGTGAAGCTTTATCTGACATCTCGTGGAGGTTATATCATTAACTGGGAAGCCGTGTCTCCCTTGCAGGGAATAGCAAATCATGATACTAATACACCGGCTAGCTTTTCCTGATTCAATAACATAAAAATACTGCACCTGGTAGTCAGCGTATTTACCTCGATTAGTTTGCAGGTCATTCAGCACATCCTGAATAGTGTTATTAATTTCATATGCAAGAAACTCGGAAATCATAATTCCACCGGCACAGTCTGGCTCATACTCCAGTAACATCCGCGCCTCTTTAGCTTCTTCCCGATGCATTTTTGCCAGAATTGCCCGACTTACATCTT
>CAWDGX010000010.1:0-250000 GCA_963802005.1 uncultured Ignavibacteriaceae bacterium | reverse complement strand
CGCCGACCGGCTGATTACAAATCAGCTGCTCTACCAACTGAGCTACACCAGCTTAAATTTTTGTGAGCCAAAATTAGCACTTTCCTACTATCTAAACAAGAAATAAATACATTCCCAAAAACTTATTTGTCTAATATTACCAAATCATCTACCCAGAATAATTCACAGCTTCCGCCTGCTGTATCATCCCTTCTAAGAGAGCTTCTCCATCGCCAACCATCCGCAGTTGTTACCTCAACAAGGTAACCTTTCATTTCAATCAAACTTCCCTTGTAGACTTTGTCAAACTTTTCTTCAATTGTATCGTCTTTGGGAATTATATGAACATTTGCACTATTCAAGCTTATTTCCCTTTTCGGAAGTGGGAGAATATCAGCCTTCCAACGATACCACCTGTTACTTTGAGATATATCAATTTTATCAATTGTACTTTGATCAGACATTGCACCCCATCCAAGTGCTAAATCAAACGGTGAAATTTCACTTTCCTTTCCAACTGAAAAATTATTTCGACTTAAGACTCTTGCTTTTATTTGGTACTCGGCTAATGCTTTAAAATGAAAGTCATCTAAATCCCATTCTTTCTGCTCTTTGAGATTCATTTGAACAGGCTGGTCAGGTGCTGTAACACCAGCAGGATATGTAATTACTTTTTCAGGATAGAAAAAGTAAACCAATATTATTACCAGTAGTACTAGTGGTAATACAACTTTTTTCATATCAATTCTTACATCAACTTTTAATTATATTTTTTTCTCCAAATGAACCATCATCAGAATAAATTTTAAATTGAACCATCTTCTGTCTGATTTTTTTAATCAACTCAATTTTAACCTCTTCGTAATCTACTGTCTCATTCAGATTTAATATTTTACCGGATCGCTCGGCAATAAATCCTGCAATTGTATTATATTCATCAGACTCGGGAAGAGTGAGATTGAATACTTCATTAAAATCATCTATCTGCATAGAACCAAGTACAAAATATTTATTATCAGGAAATTTATAATACTCTTTTTGTTTGCTTATTGAATCGCTTTTTATTTCACCAACAATTTCTTCAAGTATATCTTCAATTGTAATAACACCTTCGGTTCCACCATATTCATCTGAAACGATTGCAAGTCTTTCTCCCCGTTGTTGCATTTCTGATAAAATTTCAGATATTAGTTTTGTCTCTGGTATGAAGTAAGCTGGTCTCACCAAAGTTTTAATTGAAGATATTGAACCTGATTCTAAAAGTAACTTAATAACATCCTTGCTGTGGAGCATACCAATAATATTATCAATTGAATCCTCAAATACAGGAATAAGAGTATGTCCTTTTAAAATAATATTCCTAAGTAGATTCTCATCGGTTTCATTAACATCAATCGAAATCATCTCAGTGCGTGGGACCATAACTTCACCGGCTTTCAAATCATTAAACTCAATGATATTCTTTATAATCTCCTCTTCTTTTTTATCGAGAGCCCCGGACTTTACCCCATCTGAAATAATATTAAGTATTTCATCCTCCGAAGGTTTTGCCTGTGCGAAGTCAGTTTTCTCTTTAAATGGAAGTAATAGAATATTACTGAGTGAATTCAATAATCTGGCTGGCACAATAAACAGAGTTGAAAGAGGTATTAACACCCTGATAAAAACCCCTCCCAGAATATTAGCATATTTAAAACCAAGTGCTTTTGGAATAAGGTAGCTGAATATTGTAAGTATAGATGCAATAAAAATAATCGTTAATGCAAATGAAATAATTAATCTTAACAGATCATCATAAATACCTATCCCGGGTTCTGCAATACCTGGATTAATAAACTTTGCACTCAATAAAAATCCGAATACAACTGAGGAAATCAAAAAGGTTAGTGATAATAAATGTATCGTGCCGTAATATGGTTCCGGGTTTTTGTGAACGATATTAAATTTCTGCCAGATGCTATCACCCTTTTCTTTCAACTCTTCAATTTTGTTTTCACCAAAAGAAGACAAAGCAATTTCGGCAGCTGTGATCAGACCAGCGAGTATAACAGAACCGGCAAACATTATTATTTCAATACTAAATACGGCCATTTATATCATCTTTATCACTGTACTTTATAATATCAATTATTATTGGAATTTTATTCGATTTTACAAGTTAAAGATAGCGAACAACTAATAAATAAATTGTGCTTAATTGAATGGTAAAATCTATTTGGTTAAAATTGATTATTCAAAAATGATTTTTCCGGAGAAACAATGGTTCCTAAAACAATAAAACTGAAAGATAAATCGTCGCTCGAGATAATTTGGGAAGATGAAACAGTCAGTACAATTGGTTTGAAATATCTTAGGGATGAATGTCCGTGTGCATCGTGCAAAGGTGAGACAGTACTTCTGAAAACATATCGGCCACCGGCAAAGAAAATGATTACACCTGAAATGTTTTTGGTTAAAAATATTGAAACAGTCGGAGAGTACGCAATCCAGATTACCTGGAAAGATGGACATAGCACTGGCATTTATACATATGAGTATTTGCAGGAACTTGAAAAGGGACAGTCATCTGAAAAGAAACAGGATTACAACACTTTGTTATGATCTCCAAAAAGGAACTTCAATACTATTCCTCTCTTCTGATAAAGAAATACCGCAGAGCAGAAAATAAATTTATTGTTGAGGGTAAGAAATCTGTGCTCGAAGGATTAGACAGTAGTTATGAATGCGAGATGATTTTTATAACGAATAAATTCCACGGAGAGAATGAGGATGCCATTGTTGAAATAGCAAAGAAGAAAAAGAAGATTGAAACGATGAAACAAAAAGACTTCCAAAAAATTACTAGTACTAAAACACCTCAGGGAATTGCTGCCGTATTTTTAAAGCCAAAACAATTCTTTTCTGCAGATTCGTTTGTTGATGATGAAATCATTGTAATACTTGATAATATTTCTGATCCTGGTAACCTAGGAACGATAATAAGAAACTGTGATTGGTTTGGTATTAAAAATATTTTGTTGAGTGAAAATATTGTTGACTATACAAATCCTAAAGTAATCCGTTCATCAATGGGTTCTATTTTTCACTTGAAGATATTTGAAAATGTGAACATAAAACATTTGAGTGAGTTAAAAGAAAAAGGATTTGAAATTCTCTGTGCAAATACAGAAGGTGAAAATGTTTTTACTTACCACAGCGAAAAGAAAAAAATAATAGTTCTCTCCAGTGAAGCACACGGGCCCTCAAAAGAAATTGAAAGGCTGAGTGATAAAAAAATAAGTATCCCTAAAATTGGTAGTGCCGAATCATTAAATGTAGCTTCAGCTTCAGCAGTAATATTTGCCCTTTTAACAAAATGAAAAAAGGCGATCAGATGACCGATTTATGATTAACAATAAAATGTTTGTTACTTTGAGTAATATCATCTTCTTTGTCTGAACAAAACTGCCGCTCTCAATTCTATATAAATAAATACCACTTGCTAACCCGGTTGCATCGAATTGAATTTCATAAGTTCCTGCTTGCTTTAATTCATTTACAAGTATCTTTACTTCCCTGCCGAGAATATCATACACTTTTATTTGAACTAAATCAGAATTAATCACACTGTAACTAATTGTAGTGCTGGGGTTAAACGGGTTAGGATAATTCTGAGATAAATTATATTCAATTGGTAAACTATTATCTCCTGTTTCCTCTACATCCAAAAGAATTCCTATTTCCGGAGTTGGAAGCTTAACAGTCGTGTAAATGTGAAACTCACCTGGTTCAAGCAAAATTTCTGCTTGTGTATTCGTAACTAAAATGCTGTCTCCTGAAAAATAATCGTACCACCATCCATCATTTGGAAATATGCGGATTTATATTCATTTGAACTACATTAAAATTTCCGATAATATTTGCGTTCATTGTGCTATCAATTAAAGTTAATCTCTTCGCATAACCATTTAAACTGTAACTGAAATTATTAGTGGAGAAAGTCTCGTACTCTCTCAAATCCATCAAAGCCTGCCATACTTTATAAAGATTTTTTCGGTTACCGTCATCATAATAATCCCATTTGATTGGCTTGGGGTCTAATCTGCAATCAGGAGTACCGCAGGGGTAATTTATTGAGAAGTCGTAACCCAGTTCTCCAAACTCCCAGATCATTTTAGGACCTGGTATCGTAAAATAAAATGCCCCTGCTAATTTCATTCTTTGAATTGCAATAGGGAAAGATTTAATATTATAATTTCCATTCGAGTTGCCGTATTGAAGATTTTTATACATCAATCGCTCTTCATCATGACTTTCCATGTAAGAAACGAGATGCATATCGCTCCAACCTCTTGATTTATATGTTGCACCTGTGAGGTTTGAAACATAACCCATTGTGGCTTCATTGTATTCATAATTCATATTCCCCCAAAGCATCATCCCATAATTAGAAAGAACTGTCTCTTCACTGTTAACAGAAAAGTGCTCTAGAATTACATATGCGTCGGATAAAGCTGCCCAAACTGAATCAGCCATTCGTTTTAAAATATTAATTCTTGATTGATCATACTGACCCCAAAGATTAACATCGTTGCCGCTGTTAAATTGTGTAAATCCTTTTGATAAATCGAACCGGAAGCCATCAATTTTAAATTCAGTTAGCCATTGTCTGTTCACTCGATCTACATAATATTTTGTTGCAGCACTTTCGTGATTGAAATCATTGCCAACATTGTACGGATGTTTTGGAACAGGATTAAACCAAGGACTATTGGCTGCGGGACGATTATTGGCACTGTCCCAGTAAAGCCTTACCATTGGTGAATGCCCAAAAGCATGATTAAGAACCATATCCATAATAACAGCGATGCCCATCCCGTGAGCTGCATCGATAAATGTTTTAAAATCATCTGAAGGTCCGTAATATTTATCCAGTGCATAATGGTATGATGGATTATAACCCCAGCTAAGATTACCTTCAAATTCCATAACAGGCATAAGCTCAATAGCATTGACACCAAGTTGCTTCAAATAATTCAAAGTATCTTTTAAAGTTTTATAATCATGCTCTTCCAAAAAATCACGCATAAGCAGTTCATAAATTACAAGTTTTTCTTTATCAGGTTTTTGAAAGTTTGTGTTTTGCCATTGGTATTCACTTTGTCCTGTCTGAAATATTGAAACCAGTTCAGATGTTTTTCCCTGTGGATATGGTTTAAGATCCGGGTAAGTTTCCGGAGTAATATATTGATCATTCGATTGATCGAGAACTTTTTTTGTGTATGGATCGCCGATTCTTATTTCACCATCTACCAAATATTGAAATGCATATTCAGTTCCCTGAATAACATTATCAATTGTAATCCACCAGACTACATTGTCGCTATCATATTCATATCGATTAAGGAAATAATTAGTCTCTACTTTCCAATCATTAAAATCTCCGATCAAGTAAACAAACTCTTTATATGGAGCAAACAAAATTATAGTTGCACTTGTGGCGCTATTGTAATTTATTCCTTGTTCTAATCCTGCAGGAGGCGCCTGGTTTACAATCGATGGATTAAAAAATAATACGATAGTTGTTGAATCCAATTGTCCGCTTGTATCAGTTCCGACAGCGATTGCACTATGCGGTCCGGGTGAATAATCGTTATAATTTACAGTGTAGAGCAATGAATCGGCAGTTGTTTGGGAAATGAATGCATCATCAATAAACAAGCTTAACTGCGCCAACTTTGTTCCGATTTCAACTGCACGAATATCTATTTGTATTGATGAGTCCTGTTTCACGAAAGCCGGAGATCTTTGTGGATCACCGTAATCATTCGATACATTTGGGCTGTTAAATAACACATTCAACCCCGGTTCGTAAACCGTTATAAAAATATCAGGACTTGTTTGCTTTGAAGCATCTGCACTCCTGAATACTATAGCCAGTTCCAGAATGTCTTCAGCAGGGTTTGTAACGTTATAGAATTCTCTTGGAAACCCGATTGTTAACTGATAAAGATTTGTTCCCAACCTAGTGAGTGCCGGCTGTGTTTGATTATTTCCCCAATCGCCAATTACATGCTGCCAGGTGCCAAGGTTCGTATTGACTCCAGTGTGAGTATAAACTGTCCCGGTATAGTTCAATAGTTCTTCAGCACCGGGTTGTGTTGCGTCAAATATTACTACTATGCTGTCTGACTCAGTTGGGAATTCTGGTTCTGTTACAACTATTTGTGATTTTATAGTTGAACTAATAATGAAGACGAAAATCAAAGTAATTACTTTATACATTATTTCCTCAAAATTTTTATCAGTTTAATCTCTTTCCTGTAATTTGAACAGTTATTTCTCTTTTTCTTGGACGATTATCAAAATCTATAAAAATTATCTGCTGCCACGTTCCAAGCATCAATCTTCCATTTGTAAAAGGAACAGTAAGTGAAGCGCCCTGTATTGCAGCTCTTACGTGTGAATGTCCGTTTCCATCGTGCCAGGTGTTATCGTGCTCATAATTAATATTTGCAGGAGCAATTCGATTCAAAAAATTTCGGATAATCTTTCAACAATCCTGGTTCAAATTCAATAGTTGTTATTCCTGCTGTTGAACCACCTGCAAATACCAGGACATTCCCTTCACTAAAATTATTATTAGTGATATGTTTCCCAACTTCGTCAGTTATATCAACAATATCGCAGTTACCTCTTGTTGACAGACTTATTGAATAAGTTTCAATTTCCATAAAATCTCTATTAAAATTATTAAAAATTTAACATTTTAAAGTTACAAAAATTAGTGCCTGAATAGACCTCGAGTGAGCTTTTTCATTGGAAGTGAGGTTGAAGGCTGTTAACTTTGCATCACTATTAATTAAACAATAAAAAACAAGGAAACGATATGACTTCACAAGATTTTATTAAATCTGGAAGAAAAATACGGTGCTCATAATTATCACCCTCTAGATGTTGTAATAGACAGAGGTAAAGGAGTATGGGTTTGGGATGTTGAAGGGAAAAAATATCTCGATTTTCTTTCTGCTTATTCTGCAGTGAACCAGGGACATTGTCATCCAAAAATAATTAATGCATTAACAGAGCAAGCACAAAAACTTACCTTAACTTCCCGAGCCTTTTATAACAGTGTTCTGGGAGATTATGAAAAGTACATCACCGAATATTTTGGTTATGATAAAGTTCTTCCAATGAATACAGGTGTTGAAGGTGATGAAACAGCATTCAAGCTTGCACGTAAATGGGCTTATGAGGTTAAAGGAATTCCGGAAAATAAAGCAAAAATTATTTTCTGTGAAGGCAACTTTCATGGTCGCACAATGATGGCTGTCTCAGCATCAAATGATCCTGATTGCAGAGATGGATATGGTCCTTACCTGCCTGGTATTGAAATGATTCCATTCAACAATATTCCAGCTTTGGAAAAAACATTGGAAGATCCGAATGTTGCAGCATTTTTAGTAGAACCAATTCAGGGTGAAGCAGGCGTAATGGTTCCTGACGAAGGATATTTACAAAAAGCCTACAATCTCTGCAAATCCAAAAATGTTTTATTCATTGCTGATGAAGTACAAACAGGATTGTGCAGAACCGGAAAACTACTTGCCTGTGATCATGAAAATGTTCGACCCGATATTTTAATTCTTGGTAAAGCATTGTCAGGCGGAGTTATTCCAGTTTCAGCAGTACTTGCAGATGATGAAATTATGCTTACAATTAAACCCGGTCAGCATGGTTCAACTTTCGGTGGAAATCCACTTGCAGGAAAAGTTGCAATTGCCGCATTACAGGTTCTTAAAGATGAAAAGCTTGCTGAGAATGCAGACAAAATGGGAAAATATTTCAGACAAGAAATGCAAAAGATAATTGATGAACTTGAAATCGTTACTCTTGTTAGAGGTAAAGGATTATTGAATGCGATAGTTATAAAACCAACTAAATCCGGAAAAACTGCCTGGGATGTTTGTGTTGAGTTTAAAGAGAACGGATTATTTGCGAAACCAACTCACGGAGATATTATCCGTTTCGCTCCTCCTCTAGTAATCACAAAAGAAGAAATTGATTTTGCAATTGATACTATAAGAAATGTTTTGAAGAAATTTGAAAATGAAGAAGCAGTAGTTGAAGCTTGATTTTTAAGCCCTCACACAGAGGGCTTTACTGTATTGTGGTTTAAATAATTTTCTATTTCGAGGCTTGTATCATCAATTATTTTGCTGAACTTGTCTATTCTGGCATTAACATTTACCCAATCATTATTTTTACCGGATAATTCAATTGCGTATGCTTCATCAGCTACCCTTACTGCACCAAGTGAATAACTGGAACCTTTAATTGAATGAGCAACCTCAACTATTTTACCCATGTCATGGTTAGCCGTCAGTTCAATAAGATTGTTATATTTCTGATCAAGATCAGTCACATAAGAACTAAGAAGATCTTTTTCGAATTCATAATCTCCGAGACTAACATTTTTCAATCTATTCTTATCCAGTAAAGGACTATCCGCCTTTACAGATACTTCCTTATGTTGAACATCATCTTTTCGAATATCCAATAACACATCAATTTTTTTTGTAAGCTCCTGACCTGACACTGGTTTAGAAAGATAATCTGTCATTCCAGCATTTAAACATTTTTCTTTATCACCCATTAAGGCATGAGCAGTTAGTGCAATGATTGGAATATCCCGTTTAGAGTTTGGTAGTGACCGGATTTTTTCTGTTGCTTTGAAACCGTCAACGTTTGGCATTTGCAAGTCCATCAGTACAAGATCAAAGTTATCATTTGTTACTGCTGTTATAGCTTCCATCCCATCATTTACAGCAAATACATTAAAACCAAAAGTATTCAATATTTTTATAGTAACTTTTTGATTTATTAAGTTATCTTCAGCAAGAAGAATCTTATATTTTTCTCTCTTCTTTTTAAATCCATTTCCACGGAAATTTTCAATACCACCAACAAATTGAGTTTCAAATGTTTCTTTTTCAGTTTGACTTTTATTTATCGAATCAAGATCAGTTTGAAGTTTACAATTAATTGTAAAGCTAAATGAACTTCCCTCTCCTTCTCTGCTGTTCACGCTAATTTTCCCGCCCAAAAGTTCAACATATTCTTTACTGATTACGAGACCTAGTCCGGAACCGTGAGCAAAGGACTCATAAAAATCACCTAATTGGGAATATGGTTTGAATAAATCATTTATCTTGGATTCTGGGATTCCAATTCCTGTATCAGTTACCGATACAAAAAGTTCGACTCCATTATTATTCGTAGATGTAGTCTTCGATGATATTCTAATTTCTCCATCCGAAGTAAATTTCACAGCATTATTCAACAAATTGATAATAATCTGCCGAAGCTTTACCATATCACCAACTAATTGCGTCCCATTTGATTCCGGAATTTCCTTGACGATCCTGATATTTTTTTCATTGGCTTTAATTGAAACAACCGAAATGGACTGGTCTATAACGTTCATAAGATTAAAACGAACATTCTCTACCTTTGCTTTACCAGCTTCAATCTTTGATATATCAAGGATTGAATTTATTATATCCAGAAGTGATTCGGCCGATTGACGTGCATTTGCTGTGAAGAATTTTAATTCCTCTTCATTTGAATAAGCGCTTGCTTCGATAAGAGAAAGAAATCCTAAAATTCCATTAATTGGTGTTCTGATTTCATGACTTAAATTAGCCATAAATTTAGTTTTTGTTCCACTAACCCTAATCGCCTCATGTGCCAGCTTCTCATTTTTTTCCTTTTCCTGCTGTAGCATTTTTGCTACCAACTTTCTCTCATCTTCAATTCTAACCTGCTCAGTTATATCATAAATATTTCCTTCAAAATAAAAATTTCCATTTTCATCTTTTATGACTCTGTCATTCAAGCGTACGATAGCAATTGAACCATCTTTTCTTTTTAATTTTACCCTGTAGTTCTCAACTTTTTCATCAGCTAACAGTTCTTTGATCAGTTTCTTTCTATCCTCTTCATCAACATATAATTCCTTCATATTTAATTTCATCAATTCAGAAATATCACTATATCCGAGTATCTGGGTGAAGGTTTTATTGATTGTAAGTAATGTCCCATCTATAGTTGACTGAAATATTCCTTCCAGAGAGTTATCAATTATTGATCTATAATTATGATTTGATTGTTCTATCTGAAGATTTCTTTCTGCTAAATAAATTCTCATCCTAAAATTAATAGCACAAGCTACTATTGAAACCAAACTCAGGAACGAAACAAATATTACTGATTCCGTCATATTGGGAAGAAAATAGATACTGACATTATTAAACAGTATCGATGCTGCAAAAACAAGGTTATAATAAATTGCAACTATAATCTGATGTTTGACTTCCCAGCTAAGGAAAAGTGCAGAAGAGAAAATCATTAGTCCAATAATGCTTGAATTAACAAGTATTGTTGTTGGAATAATATAGATCATCATTCCGGAGGATATGATTATTGTCAGTAAAAGAACGTGAATAAGTAGCACTGATCGCTTGACGGAGGTGCCTCTGCTTGATGTGGCGAGTATAATAAATGCTATTAGTGTGGAAGTAAGACGGATGAAATAAATATCTAATGAATGTGCAGGAAAATACTTTATTTCAAATATCATGGCTACGGAGCCAAAAAGTGCAACCAACACGGACATAATTCTCAGAGGAACATACAACAAGCGTTCTAATTGACCTAGCAACTCTTGATATTTTTCTTTTGACAGCGGGAACTTATTTTTGAATATAAATTCAAAGATTGAGGAACTTAAGGCTGCGGTAAATTGAGTACCTTTATTTATATTTATTGAGTTCAATTATTCCCTTTGGAAGCTATAATATTCAGTATTTCCATTATATATTATCAATATGATACTTCACATATAGTGCCACTATGGACTTCTTGTATTCTATAGATTTAGCAATTTTTTACTTCTTCAATCATACCATTTCTACTGGATTTCTGGATAAATTCTTTTCCATAATTACGGATGTGAACAAGTGGTATATAGCCTATTTAATACTTGTTGGTATAGCTTTCTTTAAAGGAGGAAGGCGAGGAAAAATTGCTGTTATTGGATTGATTCTTATGATAATTGTAACTGACCAAACAGGTTACAGAATTCTTAAAGAATTTTTTATGCGAGTAAGACCTTGTGACGTTTTACCCGATGTAATTACTCCTGTCGGTTGTGCAGGAGGATATTCTTTCCCTTCAAACCATGCTTTAAATAATTTTGCTGCTGCAATCTTTTTGATGAGACTTTTTCCTAATTATAAATGGATTTTTTTAGTGGTTGCTACTTTAATTTCCATTTCAAGAATTTATCTGGGAGTCCATTATCCTTCGGATGTAATTGGTGGTGCATTAATAGGTGCAGCATTTGGCTATCTTTTTTCGATAGCAGCACTAAAAGTTGATCATTACTTCAATAAAAATAAATGAACTTCACTGACAAAATAGAATCTCTAAAAACACTAAAAGTTGACCAGGAACCTTTATGGGGAAAGATGACTCCTCAGCATATGGTTGAACATTTATATAAAGCTCTGCAAGCGAGTATAAATGAGATTAACTTAAATATTTTTACTGAAGAGAGAAAAATTCCTGTTTTGAAAAGACTTTTTCTTGGTGAAAAAGCATTACCAAAAGAATTTATGAATCCTGCTGTCGGTCCTGATTTAATGAAACTTGAATTTGAAGATCTTAAATCCGCAACTATGGAACTAGAAAATATTTTAGAAAGATACGAGCAATTCTTTGAAGTTAATCCAGGTATCAAAACTGTGCATCCTGTTTTTGGAAACTTGACAAAAGCAGAATGGGACGTTTTTCATCAAAAACATTTTAATCACCATCTATCTCAGTTCGGACTACCTGATCCTGGTAATTAGCAGGTTAACCACTTATCATTGATTAGCTTCTTTCCCTGGAAAACACTTTTTTTACGTAAAAAAATGATTTACTATTCTACAGCAAATAAATATAAATGAGTTAAAACAAGTGAATGATCAAAAATTTACGAAGACAGTTCGGGAAGACTGGAAACAACTCAAACTTAAGGATAGCATTGGAACTGAATACCGGGATTTAAAAAATTATTACCTGACCGGAGAAAGGAAGAAGAAACTTGAGGGATGGGGTCACTCAAGAAATTTTTTATAATTCCCTTTTGGATTCTCAAATCACTTTTCGTTTAAACTCACCCCATTCCGACGAATATTGCTTCTCTTCGCAATCGTCCTAATTCTTCTGGCAGGAAATAATAAAATTTCTTCAGAGAATGTCTCGTTCGAATTTGTAGTACTGCATTTTTCGGCGGATTAATTTTGTTATTTATCCTTGCACTTGAATTAAAAGATAAACTTACTGCAAAGACTGAACTGGAAGAAGGAAGAGCAATTCAACTGGCACTTATGCCCGAACAATCCCCAAAAGTAAGAGGCTGGGATATTTGGCTTTTTACACAGATCAGCAAATGATGTTGGGGGCGATCTTTTAGATTTTATTCAGATTGAAAAAGATAGGTTTGGAATTGCAGTTGGAGATGTTGCGGGGAAAGGATTAAGTGCAGCACTTTTGATGGCAAAACTGCAATCGACAATTCGGGCACTTGTTTATGATGCTGCATCACTTTCATTTTTAGGTGAAAAACTTAATAAAATTTTTCACAGAGATAGCCCATCCAAAATATTTGCGTCTTTGATTTTTGCAGAGATTAATAGTGAATTAAATGATTTAAAATTTATTAATGCTGGTCATTATCCCCCTGTCATTCTAAGAAATAACCAAATAGAGCAATTACAGAAAAGTGCACCAGCACTTGGATTAATTAAAGATGCTACTTTCAGCGAACAACATATCTCGCTTAATCAAAATGATTTTGTAATAATTTATTCAGATGGGTTGACTGAAGCACAGAATGAAGCAGGAGATTTTTTTGGTGAAGCAAGATTGATTGAACTTCTGAATAACAAGACAATCTTTCACATCTAAAGAACTTGGTGAAATGATTATTGCAAATGTAGATTTATTTGTTAACAAATTCCCCGCTCACGATGATTTAACACTAGCAGTTCTGAAAAAAGTTTAATAAAAAAGCCCGACAATTTTTTGTTGCCGGGCTTAGTTCAACTCAATCTTTTTTATTTAACCACCAACATCTTCCTGGTTAATTCATTATTACCGGAAATAATTCGATACAAATATAAACCGCTGCTTAAATTATCAGCGCTAAATATTACTTCGTGAACTCCGGCAGGATACTCCCCTTCTGCAATTGTTTCCACTTCAGTTCCAATTGCATCATAAACTTTCAAACTAATAAAAGATTCCTGAGGTAGTTGGAAACTTATAGTTGTAGTTGGGTTAAACGGGTTAGGGTAGTTTTGAGATAATGAAAACTCATTAACGAGCGGTATCTCAACTTCGACTACTTGCGAATACTCAAACGTTCCATCGTAGTCTATTTGTTTTAGTTTGTATTGGTACTTGCCAGGTCTAACATCATGATCTGTAAAAGCGTAATGTTGAGTTTCTGTTGTTGTTCCGTGTCCGTGGACGAATCCTAATTTATTCCATTCGTCCTCTTCCGACTGAGCGAAGAATCTCAAAACCAGAATTGTTTGTTTCTGTTGCTGTGGACCAGTTTAATTCTACTTCATTTTCGCTTTCAATATAATCTGCGTAAAATGAAATTAACTCTACAGGGACACCGCCATTTGTTGTTTTTAATATTGTTCCATTCCAGCCAACGGAGGTTCCTACCAAAGGATCAAGAAATGAAACACACTGCAGATGTGCTGTTGTTCCACTAAACTGCTCGAACCAGGTTACACCACCATTCGTAGTATTAAATATTTTTCCAAAAAGTCCAACTACAGTTCCATTATTTAAACTTTAAAACATATGTTACGGAGGGAAGCAGTGGATCCAATTGATTGCAAAGTCCAATCAGTTCCACCGTTCGTAGTTCTGAGTATTGTCCCATTATTCGCAGCAATCCAGCCGTTATCAGCATCAACAAAGGAAACACCTACCAGATCGGATGTTGTTCCGCTTATTTGTGCAATCCAATTCTGCCCACCATCTGTCGTCTTTCGAATAGTTCCCCAAGCGCCAATTGCTATCCCGATATTTTCGTCTGTAAAAAAAACATCTCCAAATGTTGCGATACTTCCACTAATCTGGCTAGTCCAATTGAAACCACCGTCCGTAGTCTTAAATATTGTTCCTTCATCTCCAACGGTCCATCCTATATTTGGGTTGATAAAAAACAAACCAAACTGAAAACGATTGAAATCAGATGAAAGCAGCCACCAATGTATACCCCCGTCTGACGTTCCGATAACAATACTGCTTACATCACCACTAACAACTGCTTTTCCAATATTGACATTCAATGATTGAATATTGGTGATAATTTCATTAGACATGGCACTATTTTGAATAGTCCAATTAGTTCCGCCGTTTGTTGTTCTAAGTATTGTGCTAGATGCACCAGCCGCCCATCCATGACTCTTCGTCAGAAAACGAAACAGCATATAAGTCTGCCCCGGTTCCACTATTTTGCTGATACCACTGCGCAGATACAGTAACCGAAAGTATAAAAACCAGGAGAGATATTTTAAGGGTGCGCATTTTATGCTCCATTAAAATTAAACTTGGTATAAACTTAAAAAATTAAATTGAGAATATCGATAAGGTTTTTTTATATGTAAAAAAGGCGGTCTGAAAAAACCGCCTTAACTTAATTAAATAATCATTTACTATTTGATTTTTATGATCACTTCACAACCATCATCTTCTTAGTTAATTCGATTATTATCTGAAGTGATTCTATAAAGATATAATCCGCTACTCAGATTCTCAGCACTAAATATTACTTCGTGAACTCCTGCAGGATACTCCCCTTCTGCAATTGTTTCCACTTCAGTTCCAATTGCATCATAAACTTTCAGACTAATAAATGATTCTGCAGGTAATTGAAAACTTATAGTAGTAGAAGGATTAAACGGGTTAGGATAATTCTGACTGAGTTCAAAACTCTTCACATTAAATAAGTTAACTTCAACTTCATTTGAGTAATTAAAAGAACCATCATAATCAACTTGCCTTAAACGATAATGATATGTCCCATCATAAAGCGGCTGGTCTTCGAAGGAATAAAAATTTCTTTCAGTTGAAGTTCCATTACCTTCCTTAAATCCAACCTCAATCCAATCAGTTTCATTTTCACCAGCACTAATATTTTTTCGTTCGATAAAAAATCCTTGATTATTTGTTTCGGATGAGGTTTCCCAGGACAAATAAACTTTTCCATCATCTACATTTGCTGCAAAATTATTTAACTCAACTGGAATTGTTGTTGAATCTTCAATAATTACATTCCACACACTCAGACTTCCCTGAAGACGCATCCAGATTGGATAAATTTTTCCATTCCAAGCAGCGATGTTTGTATAATCACCAAAAAAGACTCCGGATGTTGGAGTAAAAGAAGATTCACTTACTTTGAAATTATCAAATGTATTTCCTCCATCAGTTGATTTTGCAACAAACACATCAGTAGCTGCACCTGTAGTGTTTCTTCTGTCATAAAATACAAACCACAAGTGGCCCGTTGAATGATCGATTGTTGACCAAACAAAAAATTGATGCCTTGTTGTGTTATCATCATTAACTCTTATTGCAGACGACCAGGTTGCTCCTCCATTGGTAGATTTAGACATAAAAATATCTGTATCCGTAGCACCATTTCTCTGATCTGACCAAACAACATAAATGTATCCGTTGTATGGTGAGTTACTAATATCACACATTGTAATAGGAAGACCATTGCACCGAGAAATACCTGATACATCAAAATCCCAACCTCCGGGTATACTGGAAACAAAAACATCAGTTCCCCAGGTTTGACCACCGTCAGTTGACTTATCAAAAACTAATCCTACAGGTCCAGCCCACGCAACATAAACTTCTCCGTTTGGTCCTACACAAGGAACTGCACCTTCATCTGTATTATCACTATCAATACAATTTCCACTAACATCACTTATTGTTATTGCAGTGCTCCAGTTTTCACCTTCATCAGTTGATTTTGAAAATCTGATTCTGGAACTATCATTCGGATTTGAACTACCGTAATCATCAAACTCCGTCCAGGTCATATATATTGTTCCTCTGTAGGGAGATTGTGTATGATCGACAGCCATCCACTCTTTGTCCTGATTTTTAGGAGCATACAAAACCAACTCCTACACCATCATTCCACGTTAGCTCCATTATTGGTTGACTTCTGGACAACGATTCGGTCAATCCAATATCCAGGTGGAATTGGATTAGAAAGATGTGAGTAATAAAGATTTCCCAAGACTATCAAACAATACAACAGGATCACCCCATACTCCTAAAAGATTTGAAACCAAGATGAGATTCTGTCCAGGTTAATCCGCCATTGGTTGATCGATAGAAATTATCGATGTTAGATCCTGCTGCCAGAATATCCGGATTTAGAGGATTGATTGCAATTGTAACTTCTTCAGGACTTCCTGTATTATCAATTAAGATATTTGGATATTGTGAAAGTACACTCGTAGAGAGGAAAAAAATAAAAGGAACAATTAAGTACAAAGTTTTTATCATTGTAACTCCAAAGTAAAATAGGTGAAGTATGTTTTATTATATAAAATATTTACAAATTCAAATTGAATATTATTCTTTAACTAATTTGTTTTTAACTCTACCGCCTTTTTTCATCGGATCATCGGAATAACCTAGCTCTTTCCATTTTAACAATCCTTCTCCTCCTTTGCCATGGCAGGATTGTCGCATTTTAATGCGTTGTCAGAACTCATTACCATATGATTGATCGGCCAGTACATTTTCGTTTCAATAAAATCAACTGTTCCGGAGAATTCAAGATTTAGCAGATTCATCCCTTCTTGCGAAGAACTTACCCAGTCATAAGTTTTTTGATAACCATCATCTCCATATAATTTTGGAATGATCAGATATTTATTTGCTGGATCGAAGGGCTGAATTACATTCACAACTTTAAATGGAGATATTTTTGAATTCGCATCTGAAATTTTTCCGGATGGTCTATTCAAATCCAGAAGCTTATTTTTTTCAATCTTTTCTCCGAGTTCATAATAGTTTGTTGTGCCGTTATTCCAATAATATTCAGGTCGAATATTTTTTGACCAAACCAATTCACCGAGCGCTTTGTAATAATTACTTTCTCCAAATTCATTCATTACAGCCGTTAGATCCTGACCAGCTTTTGACCAATCCCTCTGAACAATTGAAGCTTCAGTTCTGGAATAAGTTGGAATATGACAAGTTTGGCAAGCCACTGCGGTATAATGTTTATTTAACAACTCTTTTTCATGCGGTTCAGAATCATGACAATTTTCGCAAGCAACCGGACTCTGACCAGATTCAGTTTTTGGTGAGATATTATGTGTATCAGTTTCATGACAATCGCTGCAACCAAACTCCAATCCACCTAAATGAAAGTCAATTTCTTCTGTTGGTTCAAAAATGTTTTTATCCATTGCACCGCTTTTCATCATTACACCGCCAACTCCTCTGAAATGACAAGCACCACAATTATTATCAGTTGGTTTTCCGACACTTTGTGCTATTGCAAGTAAGTTAATTGCTGAATCACTCTGCGTTGCTTCGAATTTTAGTTGAACATAAGTTCCAGTCTGTTCGTGACAAACAAGACAATCAATATTCTCTGCAACATTAAAATCCAATAATTCATCTTCTCCACTGAAGGGTAAATGACAGGTAATGCATGGTGTAGATCCTTCTCCTGGTACTGCAATGCAAAAATTATTTACAGGAATGTGATTATCATCATCTATTAATAATTTGATCTGGAATATGCAATGTTACTCGAAAGCCAATTCCAGTGATTAGATTGAAGCACTTCATCACCGGCTTCTTCGTGACACATCAAACATTCTTCAACAATTTGCTGGACGTTATCATAAGGTCCGAATAAGTTTTCTTTATGATCCTGAGCAAAAACCGGATATAAAAAGGTGAGAAGGAATAGTGGAATCAGTACTTTCATAATCATTACCAGATGAGTTTTTCTATTTATGAAATTTCTATTAGATAAATTTACCAACTTTTTCGGTTAATATTATCCTCAATCTTATTTCCTGATGATTAAACGACGGATATCACCCTTGTCTAAGTGGAATAAATATTGCATTTCTGACCTATTTGAAATAAGTTATAAGAAATAAATAATCATCATTGTGCAATTCATTCAAAAAATATTACTCTTTTTTATTCTAATACCTTGCTCAGTTTTAATTGCACAAGATTCAACAAATTCAAACCATAAATTATTTGATTACACAATCGCTTCGGGAATTCATTCCACCGATTATGTTCCGCAAAGTTTAAGCTACAAATTCTTCGATCCTCAGAAAAAAGAGCATTCCGCTATGGCAAGCCAGCCAATTTTTGTAAACAGTGAAAGACCATTAATTGATGGAACAATATGGAGGAGCTAATTCTGATGTTGACTACTTTAGATTGAGTTCAATGTTAGGAGCGATAGCTATCGTCAATACTGTAGCTTATACATACCAGCGAAAAGTATGGTACACAGAAGAAACAACAGTTTTCCATTCATTAGATTTTATGAATGATTGGAATAAGTATCAGCAGATGGACAAATTCGGACACTTTACTGATGCATACTTTACAAGTGATCTTTCAGCGAAAATTTACAGATGGTCAGGATTATCAGGTAACAGCTCAGTTTGGTACGGAGCTTTAACCGGATGGGTATGGATGCTTGAAATAGAAGTTTCTGATGCATTCATGTCTGAATGGGGATTTAGTTGGGGGGATATGCTGGCAAACACGGCCGGCGTAGGATTCTTTGTTCTTCAGCAATTTAATTATGATGCACTTGGAGGAATTCAACCCAAAGTCAGCTGGCACAAATCTGAAGCCTGGAAAGAGATGCGATATCATAAAAATCCACAAGCTCTAATTGAAGATTATGAAGGAATGACTTTCTGGCTTACTGTTAATCCGCACCACTACTTTCCTGAGAACTGGAAAAAAGGCTACTCTGAGTGGCTTGCACCTTTAGGTATTGCTGTTGGAGTCAGCGCGAAAGATATTGGTGCTTACCCCTGGGCTGGATATAAAGAATATTTTATTGGTCTTGATGTTGATCTGAGAAAACTTCCAGTTTGGGGAGATTCCAATTTAATGAAATTTTTCGCCAGTGAGGTGAACATCCTTCGTTTACCACTGCCTACAATTCGTTTTACACCCCAGGGAACGTGGTTTGGATTTTATTTTTAGTCCAACTTAAACCCAGCCACTTCCAAACTTCCCAATTACTTCAAAAAAAGCTAAGTATTAATTCTCTGAAATATTACTGATATTTATACCAGTAATAAAAATAATTTGGAGAATAAATTAAATGGCCACATTAAAGTTGAGTCGAATTAAGTTCAATAAAAAAGCTGTTCGTGATTATTTTTTTATTACCATTGGTGCAGCAATAATGGCTATTGGAATTGGTGTTTTTCTTGTCGATGCCAGAGTTGTACCTGGCGGTGTCAGTGGTCTATCAATGGCTGTTTACTATTTAACTGATGGTGCTTTCCCAATTGGTGTAACTATTTGGCTTCTGAACATTCCACTGTTTATTTGGGGAGTTAAAGCACTCGGGCCACAGTTTGGGGCAAGAACTTTTTACGGTTTCACTCTTAACTCTTTTTTTATTGACTTTTTTAGAGGTGAGATACCCGGTTTGGATTTTATTCAATTACAAAACACAAAAACCATTATTCAGCTTCAGCAGAATGATTTTTTATTTTCAATATTAATTGGCGCTGCTTTACTCGGAATCGGTCTTGGCATAGTTTTTAAATTTAGAGGATCAACAGGGGGAAGTGATATTGTTGCAACGATTATGCAGAAACGCTTTGGCATTAAACCCGGAATGGCAATAATGATAATTGATTTCTTTGTTATCTGCCTTGCCGGAATTGTAATTGAACTTAAAGATTTGGGCGGTGAAAGAAGTGCAATGACTCTAACTTTATATGCTCTTTTTCTTCTTTTTGTTTCCGGAAGACTTGTCGATGCAATTATTGATGGATTCGATTATGCTCGGACTGCATTCATAATCTCAGATAAAAATGATGAAATCGCAGAAGTGATTATGAACAACTTCAGTCGTGGAGCAACTGCAATTAAAGCCAGAGGTCTCTACAAAAACGTTGATAAAGAAATAATTTTCACTGTTGTTGCATTAAGAGAACTCGGAAAACTAACAAGTGCAATTAAACAAATTGATCCGCACGCATTCGTTACTGTTAATAATGTTCACGAAGTCTTAGGTGAAGGATTCAGAAAAAGGATATGATACTAAAATTGATTTATTCACGTAATTAATCTGATTAATATGCTTTCCATATTTATATATATGGAACCTATCGGATGTCCAAACGTCTTTATCTAATAGAATTCAATATTTTTTTACTCAAAAACCAGGAGGAATAAAATGAAAATTAAATTCACACTTTTTATACTATCTCTTTTTTACTGTTAACGATCGGTAAACATTTAGCGATAGCACAAAATGATTTGGAAGATCAAATAAACAAAATTGATGGGAGTGTTGATAAAATAATCATCTCATCAGATGGGGAAGAATATATATTTGAAGGAGCTGACGCACAAAAATTGTTCAAGAAAATGAAGAGCAGTAAAAGTAAAAGTTTCGTCTGGAATACATCAGACGATGGTTCAATGAAAAAGAAAATTATTATTATGGATACAGATGGTGAGAAGGATATTATTGAAATTGATGGCAGATGATGATGATGTATTTATTGTTAAAATCTGATAAAGATTTTGAATAGCATAGATTGTGGGATGACTAAAAAAGTTAAAGTTGAAATTGAAAATGGTGAGAAGAAAGTTACCAGTGACTACAAAAGAAAATGGTGAAGAAACAACAGAAGTTTATGAAGGTGAAGAAGCTGATGAGTATTTAGAGAAAATGAAATCAGAAAACGATGATTTGGATATTATTATAGAAAAAGATAATGGCAAAAAAGTAAAGAAGATTATTATCGAAACTGAAAAAGAAGAAAAGAAAAAATAAATAATTTCAACTAATTGAACAGGGGCTTTTACTTTTTTACAAAAGCCCCTTAAAGATTTAAGATATTAGAAAAACTTCACTTAAACCCCACCTACAATTTTATCGTTACTTAGAGTACAGAATCATTTTATTGCACTCTTTCAATTCATTATTATCAATTGTTTATCTTTGCAAAAAGAATATACTCGGGACTTTGTTATATGGAAGAAGAAATAAAAAGTAAATATCAACATGTTTTTAATTACGAAGCCGATAGACAAAGGAAGTACTGGGCTTTAATAATCTTAGTATCTAGTATAATCATCTTTTCATTAGCTGCTCTAGGATTGTTTGACTGGTTGTCTAATTTGGTATCTTCTGTCTTGTTAGATAATTTGGGATATACAAATAAATGGAGTACATATTTTGGACCAGAGTGGTTCGTTGGAATTAACAAAGATATTGCAGCACTCGGTGGTTTTCCTTTACTTTTTATTTTTCTGGTAATAATCATTATTTATTACAATTTACGCAAAGAATCACGAAGATTGTGGAGATTGTTATTTATTATGGTGGGTGCAGGAATACTAATGCTGATTGCCAAGACTACTTTTGCACAAGAGATTCCAGATGACCCTATCGAAATTCTAACAAATCAAATTTCTTCTTTCCCTAGCGGACATGCAATGATGGGAACTATCTTTTATACTACTCTTGGTGTCACAATTTCACGTAGACAGCATTCACGAAAGACAAAAAGACTCACATTAATTACAGCGACTGTAATTATAATTTTAATTGGAATAAGTAGAATATTGCCTGGGACTCATTCAGTTACGGAAGTACTTGCTGGTTGGTCACTTGGTATGATTTGGCTTTGCCTGTGCTGGATTTTGGAAAGACGAATTAAAAAACATCTAAATGAAAAAGCTAATTCATTAAGTTTGTAACCTAATAAGTAAAATGTTTAATTGGTTCTCCCTTATCACCTATCTCGGTCATCGCTTCAATACCAAGTTCAAGGTGAACATCTGAAAATTTCTTTGTTACTTTTTTATCCGATTCTTCTGTCTTTACACCTTCGGGTAGCATTGGAATATCAGAGACTAACAACAATGCACCACGCGGTATTTCATTCACTAATCCAACAATAAAAAAGTTGCTGTTTCCATATCTATTGCAATGGTGGAAAGCTTGCGAAGATAATTTTTGAACTCACCATCCCACTCCCAAAGACGTCGATTGGTTGTGTAAACAACACCTGTTCTGTATTCAAATCCTCTCTGGACAATTTTATCAGAAACAAATTTGTGAAGCTTAAAAGACGGTAGTGCAGGAACTTCAGGTGGTTTGTAATCGTTGCTTGTTCCCTCGCCTCTTATTGCAGCAGTAGGAAGAATAAAATGACCAAGCTCAGTTGATTTTTTTAATCCGCCGCATTTACCAAGAAATAAAACTCCTTTTGGTGAACGAGCTGAAAGTAAATCCATAATTGTTGCTGCATTTGCTGAACCAATTCCAAAATTAATAATTGATAATCCATCTGAATTTGTAGCCGTCTGCATTGGTTTGCCGATACCTTTTATATCGGTTTTGAATTTAGCTGCAAACTTCTCAACATATTCCTGAAAGTTTGTAAGAAGCATATAATCACCGAACTCATCTATCTTTGTTCCGGTGTAACGAGGCAGCCAGTTTTTTGCTATGTCAAGTTTTGTTTTCATTATGAATGAAAAATAAAGAAAATAATTCTAATACTTGCTTTTAGATAAAAAAATTGATTTAGTTTATATTGCAATAAATAATTTTCAAGGGAGTAAGATTATGAAAAAATTATTTTAATTATTTTTTTCTGTTCCTCTTTTTTATCTCGCACAAATCAGCGATTTCGAAACAACATTCACTTTTTCATGAATTTCAATTCACTCTCAAGATTTGATTCTTGGGTATGATCCATTTGGTAGCGATGGTCTGGATCCGCAATTTAGGTGAAGATATAGTTCCTCAAGTTCCACCAGGAAATTTTGGTGTAAGGTTTCAATTGCCATCTGATACTTCACTTTACTACATTAAAAGATATTCGATTTGGTTGTGGATCAACCATATTATTATGAATATCTTGTTGATTTAAGTTACGAGACTGGTTCAAATATAATCGATGTGATTGGGAATGGGATTCGGCCACTAGCGGTTGAATTGAATTTATAAAATCCTTCAATGGCGATATCTTAGCTCGGTTTCGAAATGTTTTCGGATTCAACACACTTTATAATTCCTATCACATATTAGAGAAAATTGATATTACTGTTGGTTATGATGGACCAATATCTTATCCGATCATTTGAATTATATTCGAACCAAATGGAGGTGATACACTTGTAGGTGGAGAAAATTACACTATTACTTGGTGGACAAACTGGACTATTATCCACCACATTGGAAATTATGAATATTCATCAGATGCAGGTGACACTTGGAGATATTATCATACGATAGTCTTTCCACAGTATTCAATTACAATTATTATCTGTGGTTGTTCCTATATTTAATTCGAGATAATTGTTTAATTAGAATTGGAGATTATCCTTGCGATAGTGATAAGTCAGATAGTTATTTTACAATTACATATCCAGTAAGTGTTGAAGAACGAAAGTAAATTTTCCAACAGAATTTTCATTATCACAAAACTACCCTAACCCGTTTAATCCCAATCGACAAAAATTAAATATACAATTCCATCGTCAGCTCACTCTTCGACAAGCTCAGAGTGACATACTTGTAACATTGAAAGTATATGATGTTTTGGGAAATGAAGTTGCAACATTAGTGAATGAAGAAAAACCAGCAGGTGAATATGAAGTTGAGTTCAGATGCTGATAGCATTACCAAGTGGAATATATTTTTATCAACTTGCGGCAGGAAATTTTCTTCAAACAAAGAAAATGATTTTGCTGAAGTGATGTAGCAGACAATCCGACTTGTTCGGGATCTAAACAAAGATGCTGAATCAAGCCTGCCTGTCGGCAGACAGGTTCAGCATGACAATTAAAGATTTTTTAGCAGGTTTATATTTTTTATTTCACCTGCAACAATTATAGTCTCATCTTCCTTAAAAACGTGATTCGGATTCGGTATTGCTTTTACTTTCGAGTCACTCCTTTTACCGGTTTTAATTGAAAGTACATCGACACCATAATTCTTCCTTATATCAAGCTCACGGATTGATTTGCCAATAAAAGATTTCGGAGGAGAAATTTCAACAATAGTGTAACCTTCCATAAAATGGAACTCTTTCTCATCTTCTTTCATAACAATGCTGCTTGCAATGTTTGACGCAATTTCCATCCGATCAATTTCTTTCTGGTAGGCATCCTGTATATCCTTACGCCAGATGTATCCTATCAACTTGTTTCCTGTCTTCTGAATTAACAACAGGTAATCCTTCAAGATCATAACGACTCATTTTATCCAGAGCCATCTCGCAATTTGATTCAGGTGAAACTGATTCAAAATTTGTGTCCACTATATCTGCAGCAATAAGAAGATTCTTAAGTTCATCTTTTTCAAATAAATGATCCTTTATATCATAGATTGAAATAATTCCAATTAGATTATTTTGTCTACTGACAACTGGGTACTCGGTTGATTTTCCTTTTAAAACTTTATTGACAACGTGATTAAAATTATCCGTTTCTCCAATCGATTCAACATCAGTCTTATAAATATCTTTTATATACAAAGATTCCATCACATTCACTTCCATACCTTCCTTTATACCTATGTTCCGCATCAATAGTTTTAGCGTATAAATTGATTCCCTGGTTAATTTAGTAGATATAATCACACTAATAATACAGGTAATCATCAAAGGAAGAATGATGTTGTAATCATTTGTTAGCTCGAAGACAATTATAATTGCCGTGATAGGTGCACGCGTAGTTCCCGCGACTAATCCGCCCATAGCAACCAAAGCATAAGCACCGGGGGTAGCAGTAACTTCCGGGAATATTGAATGAACAACAGAGCCGAAAAAGAAACCCAGCATTGCGCCCATAAAAAGTGACGGGGCGAAAATACCACCTGATCCACCGGAGCCTAAAGTAATTGATGTTGCAATTATCTTAATAAAGATAAGAGCAAAAGCGATATACCAAACCATATTACCATAAAGAGCATTATTTATTGTATCATATCCAACACCCATTATTTGCGGAGATAGAAGAGCAATTGCTCCAATAAGTAAACCACCTATTGCTGGCTTGATATAATCGGGCAATTTAATTTTATTATCGAAAAGATCTTCGCACCAGTAGAGAAGCTTAATAAAAAGAAATGATACAATTCCTGCTAAACCTCCAAGCACAAAATAGAATCCAATTTCCTGAGGAGAAACAAGTTGATACCCCGGAACAACAAAGGCTGCAAACTTTCCTTCAAATGTATGGGAAACAACTGTGGCTATTACTGATGAAATTACTATTGGAGAGAACTGTGCGATTGCAAAATCCATTAGAATGATTTCAACAGCGAAAAGAGCACCTGCAATTGGGGCATTGAAAGCTGCAGCTATTCCGGCTGCCGCCCCACATCCAACCAGTGTCTTCATTCTTTTGCTTGGTACACGAAGAAACTGTCCAACCATTGAACCAAGACTTGAACCAATTTGAATTATTGGTCCTTCCCTACCAACCGATCCACCTGTTCCTATAGTAATAGAAGAAGCAATTGCTTTAATGAACGCAACTCTTGGTCTTATGTTTCCACCTCTTAACAATATTGCCTGCATAACTTCAGGGACACCGTGGCCTTTTGCTTCCGGAGCTAAGAAATAAATTATTGGACCAACAATCAATCCGCCAATTGCCGGTATGATAAGTATCCAGTACCAGGAAGTATTGAGTATGTTTTCGAGTAAATTTCCTTCACCCTGAAATGAAAGGAATGAAATTTCTTTTATAAGAAATCTTATTCCTATTGCTGCAAAACCGGCGAGTAAACCGATTATGATTGCAACAATAATCATAAAAGTATGTTCGGTTAGTTTCAGCCGCTCGAAGTAAGCGACTGTTCGGAGAGAAACTTTCGTTAAAAGATTTGTAAAATAATTTTTATCCACTCTTAATAAGTTATTCAATCCTTATATAAAATCTAAGAAAAAACAAAAAAATCATTGTTGAAATTATTCGCCGTACTGTTCAATGACATTAATAATATGAGCTTCACAGATAGTGCAGAACGGTTTACTTCCTTTAGAGAACATAATACAATCCAGCATTGACCGATACATTCCGTTTGCAACATACCCGGCACCTTCGAATGCACCAACTTTTCCATAAGACTTATTTTTCTTAAGATATGTGTCGACGAGATCAGAATGTTCTCTGTCCTTTTTTGCATATTCATTTTCAGCAACTTGTATTTCTCCGGCATCTGCTTTGTTTCTTTTCAGTTCAGCAATTTTAATGTTTAGAGCTCTTCTTTCAGCCTGCCACTTATAGTCCATTGAATCGTATTTAGCTTTTTCCCAGGGAGTTGGAATTTCAATTCCCAATGCAGATAAATTCTTCCCATTTAACACTTGGCGCATTTAGCAATGCAGTAACATTTGGTTCAAGTGGTTCTAAACCTACAGGATAAAAATCTGTGTACTGAACATCAGAAGTATAATATTCATCTGCAAGTCCGGAAAACGAATGACCAAACTCGTGAAGAAATAAGTAATCTTTAAACTGATTATCTGTCGTGAAATGTGCAGAAGAAATTATAGATGCCTCCACCGCCATATCGAGCGTGATTCACCATAATGTAGATTGCATCATAGGGAACGTAGGCTGCTAAATCTCTTACAGCTTTATTATCCTCTGTTAAAATATATCTTTCGGAACCCATCGAACTGAAAGTGCAGCTTAGAACAGAGTTTTGAAAAAGGTTTGCAGGAGGTTCGTCAATGCCGCTGTCCTCGGAGGGTTTGTAAACACCATAAAGATTAAACTTACTTGCATTCGATTTATATGGCTCCATTCCTAAAAATACATCGGTAAAATATTTCAGATCTTTTTCAAATTTACTTTTTTCATCCTGAGTATATCCTTCTCCAAGAATAACAACATCAACTCTGTTGTGTGGATCACCGTTTGAATCTGCGTTATAAACTTTAACCAGTTTGTTCTTCACTTCATCCCTGATGATCATAATATTTTCAGGATCAATTTCTGTTCTGTAAAATTCAAACAGATTTTGTTTTTCATCTCTTCTTTCCATCGCAAAGATAATTTTATTTTTCGGATAAGGAATGATTGCTGATTCCTGGAAAGTTTTCTGAATTCCTTCTATCCCCTCAGTGCTGGTTTTATATTCGCCAAAATAACTATCAAATCCTTTTGAATAGATTATCTCACCGGAAGCAGCATCATAAATTTTCACACAATATCTTCCAAGATTCATTTCATCAATAAGATGAACTCTGCTTCCTGCCCAAATTCCATACTTGTAAATTTGATCCAGAGTAATAAACTCATCTGATGCATCACCAATGTGATAGTAATCTATCCGCATTGTTTCATCAATAAAAAATTTATTGAAAGTCTCAAATTCCTGTCCGAAGGTAGCAGTAGTAAATAATGAAGTAAGGTACAGAACAAATATTATCTTTTTCATTTTAAATTTCTTTCATTATTAATTTCAAAATTATAACACAAAGATATTGATTTTAAGACTTAATGAGTACACGCGATCCAGTAATTAAAAAATTTGAAATAAAAATATGCTTGCTATCGATTTTAATCACAGTTTTTTAAAAGATGGCAAGACTTAAGAAGAATAGAAAAGTCGGGTTTTCTCGCCAAAAAGCCTTAAATTTGGCTGTGATTTTCTAAAATTTATTCCAACTAAAAACCAAAGGAGATTTTCTCATGGCTCGCAAGAATGTACTGATTATGGGTGCGGCTGGTCGCGACTTTCATAATTTTAATGTGTTTTTCAGGAACAACAGGTCTTACAATGTTGTTGCTTTTACCGCAACACAGATTCCTAATATTGATGGCAGAACTTATCCAAAACAACTCTCAGGAAAATTGTATCCGAAAGGAATAAAAATCTACGAAGAGAAACATCTTGAAAAATTAATTAAAGATTTAAAAGTTGATGAAGTTGTTTTTTCTTATTCAGATGTACCATTCGATTATGTAATGGATAAAGCATCGTTAGTGAATGCAGCAGGTGTTTCATTCAGACTTCTGGGTGCAGCAGAGACACAAGTGAAAAGTAAAAAACCTGTTGTTTCGGTTTTAGCAGTCAGAACCGGTGCAGGTAAATCTCAAACCTCCAGAAAAATTGTTGAAGTTTTAACTGATGCTGGGAAGAAAGTAGTCGCAATCCGTCACCCCATGCCTTATGGAGATTTGGTAAAACAAAAAGTTCAACGTTTTGCAACTTATGCAGATCTGAAAAAACACAAATGCACAATTGAAGAGATTGAAGAATACGAACCACACGTTGCAAGAGGTGGTGTTATTTATGCAGGAGTTGATTATGAAGCGATACTCAGAGAAGCAGAAAAAGAAGCAGATGTAATTCTGTGGGATGGTGGAAATAATGATTTCTCTTTTTACAAAGCTGACGTTACTTTCACAGTTGTTGATCCGCACAGACCGGGACACGAGCTTTACTATTATCCTGGAAGCACTTCATTAAGAATGGCTGATGCTGCTATTATCAATAAGATTGATTCAGCAGATAATGATGACATACTTGAAGTAATTGCAAACACAAAAATGCTAAATCCAAATGCAACCATTATTGAAGCTGCTTCACCAATTACAGTAGATAAACCTTCAGTAATTAGAGGCAAGAGAGTTCTTGGTTGTTGAAGATGGTCCAACACTGACTCATGGCGAAATGCAATATGGTGCAGGAACAATTGCTGCACAAAAACTTGGTGCAAAAGAAATTGTTGATCCTCGACCTTATACTGTTAAAACAATTTCAGATACATTCAAAAAATATCCAAACATAGGCATTCTTCTTCCTGCCATGGGTTACGGCAAAGCACAGATGAAAGATCTTGAAAATACAATTAACAAAACTGATTGTGATTCTGTTGTTATTGGTACATCCGATTGATTTAAGCAGATATATAAAAATTAACAAACCGTTCACACGTGTTAAATATGATCTTCAGGAAATCGGGCAGAACACTATTGAAACTGTTTTGAAAGAGAAGAAGATAATTAAGTAACCAATTCCTTATTGTCATTCCGGACAATCCTGAATTGATCGGGATTGATCCGGAATCTGATTCATCCTATAAAATATTCAAATATTTTTAATATTTTCAAACGATCTTTAAGCTTTAAGTCTCATATTATTATTTTCAAATCAAAATCTTCAGAATTTAAAATCAATATTTACTTATGCAGGATATTAACTGGACATCAAAAACAAGCAAGTTCTTCTTTAGCGAGATTGCTTCCACTTTTATCTGAAAGATATGCGAATAAAGTTGAGGAAGGTGAATGGCAGGGATATCATTGAAAGACTTAACCGATCATTTTCCCCAGATTGTTTGGATTGCTTCATCAACTTTACGGAAAAGAATATGATTTCTTTTATCATCTTGCAGAAATTCTTAACACCGCTACAAAAGCGTGGATCAGTCGCCCGCCAGAATTAAAAGCACTGGATGCAATACGGGAAAATGATCCGAACTGGTATCAATCAAACAGGATGCTTGGTGCAGTTTGTTACGTTGATCTTTACGCTGGTGATTTGAAAAAAATGAAAGAGAAAATTCCATACTTAAAAGAACTTGGTGGTACGTATCTGCACTTAATGCCAATATTCAGAACTCCCGAAGGAGATAATGATGGCGGTTACGCGGTAAGCAGTTATCGTGAAGTTAATCCTGAGCTTGGGACAATGGATGATTTAAAAGATCTGGCTGGTGAAATGCGGAATCACGGGATTAGTCTTGTACTTGATTTCGTTTTTAACCATACGGCAGATGATCACGAATGGGCAATAAAAGCAAATGCCGGTGAAGAAGAGTTTCAAAACTATTACAGAATGTTTCCTGATAGAACTATCCCCGATCAGTACGAAAAAACAATCACACCTGTTTTTCAGGATGATCACCCCGGCTGCTTCACTTACAGAAGCAGAATAAAAAAATGGGTGTGGACAACATTCCATAATTATCAATGGGATTTGAACTACGAGAATCCTGTTGTCTTTAATAAGATGGCTGATGAAATGTTGTTTCTTGCAAATCAGGGAGTTGAAATTTTACGTCTTGATGCAGTTGCATTCATCTGGAAAAAAATGGGGACAAATTGTGAAAATCTTCCCGAAGCACATTTAATTATTCAGGCGTTCAATGCTGTGATGAAAATTGTTGCACCAGCATTTCTATTTAAATCTGAGGCAATTGTTCATCCCGATGAAGTGAATAAATATATAAGTGAAGATGAATGCCAGACTTTCATACAATCCACAAATGATGGCATTGTTGTGGGAATCACTCGCAACAAAAAAAATTACTCTGCTCCGACACGCTTTAGAAAAAAGATTTACCATTCCTAAAAATTGTATGTGGGTAAATTATATAAGAAGTCATGATGATATTGGCTGGTCTTTTTCAAATGAAGATGCCCTGGATTTGAAAATTAACCCAGATGAACACAGAAGATTTCTTTCACAATTTTACACCGGAAGATATCCCGGCAGCTTCGCGAAAGGTTTACCTTTCCAGGAAGATCCACATACAAAACAAGGAAGAGTTTCAGGAACAACTGCATCACTTGCAGGATTAGAGCAAGCTTTGGAAGAAAAAGATTCTAAAAAGATTGAACTGGCAATCAGACGAATACATTTGCTGCATGGAGTGATTTTAACGATGGGTGGAATTCCATTAATTTATATTGGTGACGGAATTGGAACGCTCAATGATTACGACTATGAAAAATCCCCTGAAAAAATTGGGGATACAAGATGGATTCATCGAACAAAATTTGACTGGGAAAAACTTAATGAAAGATCAGATCCAGATTCTGTTACGGGAAGACTGATTAATGGATTGTTGAAACTTCTCCAACTGCGTGAAAAGACACTTGCATTTCCGGTTCGGATACTGAGTTTATTGATTTCGAAAACGAACACATTCTGGCTTACTTCAGACATTATGAAAACAATAGTGTTTTCATACTCGCCAACTTCAGCGATAAAGAACAAAATATTGCCGGGAACAGACTGCGGCAATTAGGATTAAGTAAAACTGTTACTGATGTTGTAGCCGGAAAAACAATCATCGCAGCGAAAAACCTTACTATCGAGCCTTACCAGTTTATGATGTTGATTGGGGTACGGTAATAATTCTCTCATCTCCAATATTGAGGAGATACAACGGAAATCAAACATATTCATTGTAAATTATTAGAATTATCAATATGAAAATTGCACTAATACAACAAAGAGCATCCCAGAATATTAACATAAACATTGAAAAAGGAATATTTAATGTAAAGGAAGCTGCAAAGAATGGTGCAAACATCATTTGTTTTTCTGAACTGGCTTTCAATCCATTCTATCCACAAAAGCCCTCTACAGGAAATATTTTAAATTTAGCTGAAGAAATTCCCGGACCAACGACTGAAGTATTTTCAAGACTTGCTAAAGAGTTAAATGTTGTTATCATCCTAAATATTTATGAAAAAGATGGTGATAAAACTTACGATTCATCTCCTGTTATAAATACTGATGGAAAAATTCTTGGTGTAACCCGAATGATTCATATAACTGATTATAACTGTTTTCACGAAAAAGGATATTACTCTCCCGGGAATAATGGAACACCTGTTTACGAAACAAAATATGGAAAGTTAGGCATTGCTATATGTTATGATAGACATTACCCTGAATATATGAGAGCATTGGCAATCAACGGTGCAGAAATAGTATTCATTCCGCAAGCTGGTTCTGTAAGTGAATGGCCGGAAGGTCTCTATGAAGCTGAAATGAGAGTAGCTGCATTTCAGAATGGATATTTTACAGCACTTTGTAACCGGGTTGGTAAAGAAGAATGCCTGACATTTTCAGGTGAATCATTTATTTGTGATCCGGATGGGAATGTAATTGCAAATGCTGATCAGGGTACGGAAGAAATACTTTACTGTGATATTGATTTGGAGAAGGTAAATAAATCACATGCAAAAAAATTGTTTTTAAAAGATAGAAGACCTGAGTTGTATGTGGATTGGCTAAACAACTAATTTATTTTATTTAAATCAACCCGGATATTGATGATTAAATAAGGAAAGTAAAATGAGACACATAATTATATCCTCTGTAATTCTATTAGTTTTATTGGGTTGTAAAAAACAACAACTAAATACTGAACAAGTTTTAAAAGAATATATCCAATCAGCAAATGAGCATGACTTAGAAAAAATTTATTCGATGTATTCAGACAGTATTGAATGGCAATTCGGGCCTTACATATTCAGCGGGAAAGAAGAAGCGATAGCACCACTGAGATTTGATAAGGGGGCGAATACATTTCTGACAATTAAAAATATTAATGCAAATGGTGATACTCTGGATTTCGAATTAATTGAAACAAACGATGTGATTAAAGAATTAGGAATTCCAAAACTTCATCACTTTCCTCAATTCATTCTTAAAGATGGTTTGATTTACAGAATATCAGAGAGCAGACCTCCATTGGAAATTAGAGCTTATGTAGATAGTGTATCTGCATTTGCAATGTGGTTATCTGACAACAGACCCAAAAAATTTGAACAATTCTGGCCAAATGGAAAATTCAACTTTAGCGAGGAAACAGGAAAGGAAATGCCGCTGGAAGTTGCTGAATGGAGGAATCGCTTCGACGATAATTCCGAAGAAAAGAAATAGATAGGATTTATTCCGGATATTCAGAATCAATTCTGCACCACCACTCATCAAAAACCTTTGGGAATAAAGACGACTATCCCTTAATTTATTGCAGATTTTTAAATAAATTCTCATACAGTCATACAACCATACAATTCATACAACTTGTCCCGGCGAATCCCGACTTGTATCGGGATCAGACGGATCATTCAACAATCATTTCTGGGTTATAACTATGCAAAAATTATTTTCCATTTTCGTTTCAACTTTTCTAATTGCACTTTCAACATTCTCTTTCGGTCAGGAAAATTCTGAACCTGATTCACTTAAAAATATTTCTCTCTCTGGACTTTCATTCAGAAGTATTGGTCCTGCAGTAACAGGCGGAAGAGTAGTTGATATTGCAGTGAATCCATTTAATCACAGTGAATATTTTGTAGCATCAGGTCACGGTTCACTGTGGAAAACAACTAACAGCGGAGTAACCTTCTCCCCTGTTTTTGATGCTAATAAATCATATGCAATCGGCTGCGTTGCAATCGATCCCAACAAATCCAAATGTAGTTTGGGTTGGAACTGGTGAAAATAATAATCAGAATAATGTCATTTATGGAGATGGTATTTATAAAAGTGAAGATGGTGGAAAAAGCTGGAAAAATATGGGACTTGATAGTTCAGACCAGATTGGTGGAATTGCAATCGATCCGAACAATTCAGAAATAGTTTATATAGCAGCATATGGTTCATCAAGAAATGCCGGTGGGCATAGAGGAATTTATAAAACTGTTGATGGCGGTAAAAACTGGACGAATGTTTTAAAGATCAATCAATACACCGGTTGCTACCAGGTTCATATGGATCCAAGGTTTTCAAATATTTTATATGCAGTTGCTCATCAACGAATGAGAAATTTATATACAGGAATTTATGGTGGACCTGAAAGTGGAATTTACCGAAGTATCGATTATGGAATGACCTGGGAAAAACTAAAAAGTGGTTTACCATCAGAAGATGTTGGTAGAATTGGAATGGCAATTTCACCAGTTAATCCTGATTATCTTTTTGCAATTATTGAAGCAACCGATAAAGGTAAAGGCACATATAAAAGTACTGACCGCGGTGCAAGCTGGACAAAAGAAAGCAGCTACAATGCTTCCGCTCCATTTTACTATCACGAACTATATTTGTGATCCAGTTGAATTAGAAAGAGTTTACAGCGATGATACATTTCTAAAAGTTACACTTGATGGTGGAAAAACCTGGAAAAATTTTGGTGATGATAAAAAACATGTTGATAATCATGCACTCTGGATTGATCCAAAGGACAATAAACATATTCGTGCTGGATGTGATGGGGGAGTTTATGAAACTTTTGACCAGGGAAAGAACTGGGATTTTAAATCAAACATACCAATCACAGAAATTTATAAAGATAACAGCAGATAATGCAGAACCATTTTATAATGTTTACATCGGAACTCAGGATAATAATACTCTTGGTGGTCCGGTTCGCACAATAAGTTCTGCAGGAATACTTAATCAGGATTGGCTGTTTACAAATGCAGGCGATGGATTTGAAACACAGGTTGACTGGAAAAATCCAAACATCATTTATTCGCAATCACAATTTGGTGGACTTGTTCGCTTTGATAAAAAGAGTGGAGAAAATCTATTCATTCAACCGCAGGATTTTGCAGATAGTGCTTATCGGTTTGACTGGGATGCAGGATTTCTAATTTCAAGTCACGATAACAAAAGATTATACTTTGGTGGCAATAAACTTCTGCGAAGTGATGATCAGGGAAGTACATGGAAAGAAATTAGTCCTGATTTAACAAGAGGTGTTCCACAGGAAATGCAAAAGCTGATGGATCAAAGCTGGAGTATTGATCAACTTGTAAGAAAAGGTTCGATGGCGCAGATTGTATCAATTGCCGAATCACCAATCGATGAAAATATTTTATTTGTTGGTTCAGGTGATGGACTAATTCATTACACAACGAATGGAGGAACAAACTGGGCAAAATCTTCGATCTCAGGTTTACCAGAGTATGCAAGAATTTCATCAAATCATTGCTTCAAACTTTGACATAAAAGTTGCTTACGCTGCCTGCAACAATTATTTCGGCGGTGACTACAGACCCTATTTGTATAAAACTACTGATGGCGGAAGCAATTGGTTTTCCCTCAATGGTAATTTACCTGAAATGGGTAGCACATACAGCATTGCGGAAGATCATGTTGATAAAAATTTATTATTCGTCGGAACATATTGGGGAGTGTCCTTTTCAAACAATGGTGGAGATGAATGGATAAAATTAAGTAACGGAATGCCACCAGCTATGGTTATGGATCTGCAAATTCAAAAAAGAGAAAATGATCTTGCAGTTTCTACATTTGGAAGAGGAGTTTACATTCTTGATGACTACACTCCACTACGATATTTATCAACATGAAACTTTAAAAATGGAAGCAGAAATATTCCCGATAAAAGATGCGCTTATGTTTATTGAATCCAATCCATTTGGATTTAGGGGAGTTGCATTCCAGGGTGCGAGTTTTTACTCTGCTCCAAATCCTGAAGTTGGTGCAGTGTTTCACTTATTATCTAAAAGATGATTTCAAAACTCTAAAAGAAAAAAGAAGAGATGAAGAAAAAGAAAAACAGAAAAAAGGTGAAGATATTAAATATCCTTCTTATAATACTTTAATGAATGAACAGGAAGAGCCAGATGCGTATCTCCTTTTTACCATTACAGACTCACAGGGAAATGTTGTTCGTAAAATTAAAACTGATGCAAAAAAAGGTGTTGAACAGAATTACATGGAATTTCAGATACACTCCTGTTACACCAATTTCTCTTGAACCATTTGATGATTCTGTTCCATGGATTGAACCTGATAAAGGATTTATGGTAGTGCCGGGAAAATATTTTGTTTCACTTTCAAAATTTGAAAATGGAACTTTTACCGAATTGGTTTCAGCAAAAGAATTTAATTGTGTTCCTTTAAATAACACTTCTATTCCTGCACAAGACAAACAAGCACTGGATTATTTCAACAAACAAGTTGCTGAGTTAACAAGAGCAATTACCGGTTTAGATGCTTATCGAAAAGAACTTGTTGATAAACTTTCATATCTTAAAAAAGCAGCGATTGAAACTGCTGGAGTTCCTGAAGATACTTATACGGAAAAATTATTAATATCGAATCTGATCTTCAGGAACTGAATCGTGAGCTTAATGGCGACCAGCTTCGCTCAAAATATGAAGGTGCAACACCAACTTCAGTTAAACAGAGAGTTGAACTTATCACTGGTGCACTCTGGAGCACAACTGCAGCACCAACAAATACTTTTATCACATCTTATGAAATTGCATGCAGGTAAGTTTGATGAGATATCAGCTTCGTTGAGATCAATTGATATAAGTGTAAATCAAGTTGAAGATGTACTTGAACAATATGGTGCACCATATACACCAGGAAGATTTCCTGAGTGGAAGTAAAATAATTAACTGATGAGAAAGAATTAATTTAAATTATTTTCAAACAATTTATTATGAGGACAATAATGAAAAAACTAATCATTCCTTTTTTACTTTCGTTAATGTTTATGTGCTGTTTCATTTGCACAAACGGCAGATGCAGTACTAACAGAATATTTTAAGGTTATTGGGCAGGAAAATCTGCTAAAGACAAATACATATGTAACTAAAGGAAAAATTCTACAGGCAGAATTTGAAATACCGTTCACGGCTTACAATAAGAAACCAATGAATTACAGATTAGAAGCTGAATTTCAGGGTATGAAAATTATAACTGCATTTAATGGGGAATCCGGCTGGTCAATCAACCCAATGATGGGCTCTACTGAACCACAACCAATGACCGCCGAGCAAATTGAAAGAACAAAACTTCAGGCTGATTACGATGGTATGTTTTATAATTATGCTGAAAAAGGATATAAAGTTGAATTCGTGGATAAAGACTTTGTGGATGATATTGAAGTTTATGTCCTTAAACTTACTACACCAACAGATGATATTATCACTACATATTTTGATACTGAAACTAATGTCATTCTAAAGAGTTCCTCGAATATGATGGTCCAGGGAGTTGAAACTCAGTTCGAGATGTACTTCAGTAATTACAAATTTGTTGATGAAATTTTGGTTCCCTTTGCAATTGAAACAAAAGTAAACGGAGAAACAGCCATGAACATGGTAATTGATGAAGTTACTTACAATGTTGATATACCTGATTCAATGTTTGAAATGCCGGAAGTAACCGAGCCGGCGGACTCAACAGGAATGTAAAAAAATAATTGGTGATTAAAATGAAAAGAATAATCTTCAACATCTTTTTTGTATTTGTAGTTTTTGCTTTTCAATATTCAGATGCACAAACAATAAAACTTACTCCAAGTTTCTTTGGATCTATGGAAGCCAGAGATATTGGTCCCGCAGTTATGAGCGGAAGGATATCTGCACTCGATGCTTTCAATGATGATGCAAGATTAGTTTACGTAGGTGCAGCAAGCGGCGGATTATGGAAAAGTACAAATGGAGGGACAACTTTTGAAGAAGTATTTGAAAAGGAAGTCCAAACCATTGGCGCAGTGGCAATCGACCAAAAACATAAAGACACTGTTTGGGTAGGAACCGGTGAATCCTGGACAAGAAACAGCATCAGCATTGGCAATGGTGTTTATAAAACTACAAACGGTGGAGATGACTGGCAGCACTTAGGATTGGGAGAGACAGACAGGTGATAAGTGGCAGCATCTAGGACTAGAGAGACAGACCACATTTCAAAAATTGTAATCAATCCGGAAAACAGTAATGAAGTTTATGTTGCGGCTCTCGGTTGTGTTTGGTGTTCAAATGAAGAACGAGGAGTTTTCAAAACCAACGATGGTGGAAAAACCTGGGAGAAAATTCTTTATGTAGATGAAAACACTGGTTGTGCTGATCTTGCGATGGATCCTTCCAATCCAAATATTTTATATGCGGGTATGTGGGATTTTCAAAGAACACCATATCATTCAGATCAGGTGGACCAGGAAGTGGTTTGTATAAAACAACTGATGCGGGAAAAAACTGGACAAAGGTCGATGTTGATCCATCATTGGGTGAACTCGGAAGAATTGCAGTTGCTTTTTCCCCAGTTAACTCCGAAATATATTTATGCATTGATCGAATCTAAAAAATCAGGATTGTATCGTTCAACTGATGGCGGTAAAAACTGGGAATTAAAAACAACTTCACAAGTAGCTGCTGATCGTCCATTTTACTTCTCCTATATTGTTCCTGACCCTGTCGATACAAACAGAATTTATAAACCTCATTACTATTTATCGGTTAGTGATGATGGTGGGTATTCGTTCACCTTTGCTTATGTAGAAGGAGGAAATGTACATTCTGATTTACATGCTTTGTGGATAAATCCAAAAAATAACTCCAATATGTATCTTGGAACTGATGGTGGACTTTACATCAGCTACGATAGAGGAAGCACGTGGGCTCACTCTCAGAATTTACCATTGTCACAATTTTACCACGTTGCTGTTGATAATGAAAAACCATACAATGTTTATGGTGGCTTGCAGGATAACGGTTCGTGGGTTGGTCCATCACAAGATGTTGGAGGAATCACAAGCTGGGACTGGGAAGGAATGTGGGTTATGGAGATGGTTTTAATGTCCTTCCGGATCCAATTGATAAGAATATTATTTATTGGCAGTACCAGGGTGGAAATCTGATGCGTTTTATAAGAGTACTTATGAAATAAAAGAAATAAAGCCTTTCACAGATAATCCTGATGAGAAACTGAGATTTAATTGGGATACTCCAATTGCTTTTTCACCAACAAATGAAGGTGTGTTGTATGTTGGTGCACAATTTCTTTACCGAACAACTGATCGGGGTGATTCCTGGCAGAAAATTTCTCCTGATCTTACAACCAACGATCCTGAAAAACAGAAACAGGAAGAATCTGGTGGATTAACAATTGATAATTCAACTGCAGAAAATCATTGTACGATTTATACAATTAGTGAATCACCAAAGAACAGTAAAATAATCTGGGCAGGAACTGATGATGGAAACCTGCAGGTAACTGAAGATGATGGCAACAACTGGACTGATGTAACACGCAAATATTCCTGGACTTCCTGAAAATACCTGGTGCTCAAAAGTTCAGGCAAGTAACCACAATGAAAAAACAGCTTATGTTGTTTTCGACGGACACAGGAACGGTGATAAAAATGTTTATGTTTTCAAAACTACTGATCTTGGCAAAACCTGGACTTCACTTGCAACTGAATCAATTGAAACTTTTGCAAGAACAATCACTGAAGATTTTGTTAATCCTGATTTATTATTTCTCGGTACCGAGTATGGTTTATATATTTCAATTGACGGAGGAAAAGATTGGGTTCGTTTTGAAGGTAATGTTCCAAAAGTTCCGATTTATGAAATGGTTATTCATCCAACGGAGAATGACCTTGTGATTGCAACACACGGAAGAGGAATTTTGATAATTGATGATATAGAACCGCTTCGATTACTTTCGGATGAAGTACTTTCATCGGAAGTAACAATATTTCCCATCGGAACCTTACACTATTACAAATCCCAGGTATGCAGCTGGTCCATCTGGAGATCAGGGATTCCGGGGAAGCAATCCGAGCTCTTCAGCAATCATCACTTATTATATGCAGAAGAGTCATGTGTTCGGGGATATGTCAGTTGAAGTTTATAATTCAGATGGAGAATTGATTAAGACACTAGCCGCAGGAAAGAACAAAGGAATTAATTATGTTGAATGGGCAGTTAGAAAGAAGCCGCCGAGAGTTAAAGCTGCAAATCCAACATTGGCTTTCAGGACAGCCTTTGGTCCAACATTTCCTCCGGGCGATTACACAGTGAGAGTCATAAAAGGCGAAAACATTTACGAAGGAAAAATTACTTTACAGACAGATCCTTCAGCAGGTCATTCGGCAGCGGATATGAAACTTGCAGTATGAAACACTCAATCAGGCTTACACACTGCTTGAAGATATTTCGTTTATGGACAGGCAAGCAACTGACCTGATGGAAAAGTTAAATACAGTAAAAAGTAAAATCAGTGACGATAAATTGAAAAATGAAATCACTGATTTATACGACAAATTGGAAACGTTGCACAAAGAGCTAGTTGCTACTAGTCCAAGCCGTCTTTCAGGTGAAATAAGATTGGCCGAAAAGGTTGCGGATATTTATTCCGGGATAATAAGTTATTTAGGCAAACCAACTGATTCGCAGATTTCTGGTCTGAATTTATACACTGGGGTTTACAAAAAGTACAGAGAAGAGATGAATAAAATTCTTATTGAAGATTTACCAGTAATAAATTCAGGACTTAATTCATTGGGATTGAAAGAAATAAAAGTAATTACAAGAGAGGAATACGATAGGAGCTAAAGAATACATTTAATACAAGTTTCTTTATTTTTTAGGAGTTACTGTTCATAACGGTAACTCTTTTTTTATTTTGTGCCAACCAGCAACTATAAGTAGTTGCTAATTGAAACTTCAAAAAAAATAAATTAAATTTCTACGCAATAAGCATTAACTCATTCAATGTATTATCTGTTATTAAATGGTGAGTTTTATTTAAAATTTTTGGAGGCTCAAAATGTTAAGTAAAAATCTTTCCCTGTTTAATTTATTCCTGATAATCTTCACACTTTATTCATTTCAATATCAATTTGCTCAATCACCTGATACACTATGGACAAAAATATTTGGAGGTAGTGACGATGAGTTTGGCCATTTTGCAGAGCAAACCAATGATGGCGGATACATTTTAACTGGTTGGACGAAATCTTTTGGTGCCGGATTAAACGATATCTGGCTTATTAAAACTAATTCATCAGGGGATACATTGTGGACAAAAACTTTTGGTGGCAGTAGTGATGAGAACAGCAGTTGTGTTCATCAAACAAGCGATGGGGGTTATATCATTTTTGGTGAGACAGATTCATTTGATCCTACTTTTTGGAAAGTCTGGCTCATTAAAACCGATGCTTCGGGCGATACATCCTGGACAAAACTTATAGGTGAGGGCAGACATTATTTTGTTCAATCCGGATTGGAGATTTCAGGTGGTGACTACATTTTTGTGGGATATCATAAAGCTTCCGGTGCAGGGCAAGAAGATTTATGGCTTGTAAAGACTGATGCTTCAGGAGATACAATATGGACAGAAACAATTGGAGGTACAGGAAATGATCTTTCAAGTGCTATTCAACAAACCAATGATGGTGGATATATAATTGCTGCAAGTACTAATTCTTTTGGTGCTGGTAATTTTGATGCCTGGCTGATTAGAACTAATGCGGATGGTGACACTATTTGGACTAGAACTTACGGTGGAACAGATACAGATCATGCCAGTGATGTAAAACAAACCGATGACAACGGTTTTATTGTTGCAGGATCCACGAGATCATTTGGTCATGCTAATAATTACAATGATGCCTGGCTTATTAGAACAAATTCTAACGGTGATACTCTCTGGACAAAGACTTTCGGGGGGGATGTGCATGATGGAGCACTTTCTGTACAGCAAACTTCAGGATGGAGGTTTTATTGTAGTGGGTAGTTTGGGTATTGATTCGTTTAACAGAGATATATGGTTGATTAAAACCAATGCATCTGGGGATTCTATGTGGACGAAGACTTTTGGTGGCAGTAACTGGGATGTTGGAAGGTCAATTGAACCTACCAGTGATGGTGGATATATTATTTGTGGTGATTTTTATTCTTCGGATACAAATAATTATGATATGTGGCTTCTAAAAACTGAACCTGATCCAAACCATGTAGAACCACTCGGACAAGGAAATATTCCAGATAATTATATTCTAAAACAGAATTACCCCAATCCGTTTAATCCATCAACAACAATAGAATTTGGTATTCCTGAAAGTGAGTTTGTTACTTTATCTATTTACAACCTGCTGGGTGAACAAGTTGGTTTAATTGTGAATGAAGAATTATCGGCAGGGAACTACAAAGCTAACTGGAATGCGAAAGATTTTCCAAGTGGAGTTTATGTTTACAAATTGCAGGCTGAAGATTTTATTCAAATGAAAAAAATGATTCTTATGAAATAGAAATTCGTGAATTAGTGACAGATCTTTGTGGCCACGAATCCTCCAGAGGCGGACAGGTTCACGAATAATCACACAGCCTTAAGATTAAATCTCTTTCTCTCCGTAGGATCAAGATAAAGTTTCCTCATCCTAATTGATTTTGGTGTTACTTCAACCAACTCATCGTCTTTGATGTATTCGAGTGATTCTTCCAATGTAAACTTAATTGCAGGAGCAATCTTTGCCGCTTTATCTGCACCGGATGCTCTCATATTCGTCAATTTCTTTCCCCGCTGAACGTGCACCTCAATATCATTTTCTTTGTTGTATTCACCGACGATCTGTCCGCGATAAACAACGTCACCCGGATCAATAAAAAACTTGCCGCGATCTTGTAATGAATCAATCGCATACGCAGTTGATTGTCCTTCGTGCATTGACATCAAAACACCGTTTTGCCTTTGCACAATAGATCCTTTAAAAAATTCATACTGGTAAAAACGATGATGCATTATCCCTTCTCCTGAAGTAACATTTAATATGCGGGTTCGCAATCCCATAAGTCCGCGCGCAGGAATATGAAACTCAAGTGTAGTAAGACTTCCCTTTTGTTCCATCTTTGTCATAACTCCCCTTCTCTGTCCAACAAGCTCAATAACTTTTCCGGTTAAATCATTCGGGACATCCACAACGAGTATTTCAATCGGCTCAGCTTTCTTCCCATCAATTTCTTTGTAGATAACTTTCGGCGGACCAGCAGCAAACTCATAACCCTCACGCCGCATATTCTCAATGAGAATTGAAAGATGCAACAAACCTCTTCCCGAAACTTTATAAGTATCTGGCGAGCCGGTATCCTGAACATCCAGAGCAACATTTTGCTCAATCTCTTTATAGAGTCTGTCTCTCAAATGACGTGAAGTTACATACTTCCCTTCCTTTCCGTAAAAGGGAGAAGTGTTCACGGTGAAGTTCATACTGATTGTTGATTCATCAATGTCTATGATTGTAAGCGGTTCTGGATTTTCAGCATTCGCAATTGTATGCCCGATATACGATGTCCTCGACGCCAACAAGCGCAGGATGTCACCCGAAGAAACTTCTTCAACTTCAGTGCGTTCAATTCCTTCAAAAACAAAAAGTTGGTTGATCTCAACCGGATGCACATCGCCATTTCTTTTGATGATGCAGAGTGAATCATTCTTTCTCAATGTTCCGCGAAAAACTCTTCAATCCTATTCTCCTACATAATCGCTATAATCAAGATACGTAACCTGCATCCCAATCGAACCCTCCTCCACTTTTGGCTGAGGAATTTTATTAACTATCTTCTCAAGCAGCGGAACTAATCTTTTCTTCCATCTTTAAGGTTCTTTACAGCCCAGCCGTTTCTTCCGCTTGCATAAATTACAGGAAATTCAAGCTGTGCATCGTCTGCATTAAGATCAATGAACAAATCATAAATTTCATCCAGCACTTCTGCGGGACGGTTATCCGGTCTGTCGATTTTGTTTATCACAACAATCGGTTTTAAATGAAGATGAAGCGCTTTTTCAAGAACGGTTCTTGTCTGCGGCATCGAACCTTCGAAGGCATCGACTAAAAGCAGAACTCCGTCTGCCATTTTAAGAACGCGTTCAACTTCACCCCCGAAGTCTGCGTGTCCCGGAGTATCAATCAAATTTATTTTTATATCGTTGTAAGGAATGCTGATATTTTTGGAAAAATAGTAATTCCTTTTACGTTCAATATCGTTGGAATCGAGAAAGCAATCCTGCACTACCTGGTTTTTTCTGAAAACGTTACTTTGCTTTAGAAGCTGGTCTACTAAAGTTGTTTTGCCGTGGTCAACGTGGGCTATTATGGCTATGTTTCTTATCTTTTTCAATTGTTCTTACAATAATCCTTAAAAAGTGAGGCACAAATATGGTATTATTTGAGGAGAATACAATGTAATTAAAATAGCTCAAATTTACCAAGTAGCTCACTTCACCAAATACAACGGTCCATCCGGTCCTTCAAGCAAACCAAGTGGTTTTGTGAGAATTAACTATTTTAAATAAATTCTTGGAACGCGTGTGTTTATGTTGGTAAGAATCTCGTAAGGAATTGTTCCTGCCCAATCTGCAAGATCTTCACAAGTTATGGTGTTTTTTCCATCATTGCCCAGTAAAATTACTTCATCGCTATTGTATGCAGAATCATTTTCAATATTGACAACAATCTGATCCATTGAAATATTTCCAATGACTGGATAAAGTTTTCCATTCAAGAAGCACTTTTGCTTTGGTGACATGTTCTGAAATAACCATCCCCGTATCCAACAGGAATAATCACCGCCCTGATGTTGTGATCCGGTGTGTAAGTTAAACCGTATCCTACAGCATTTCCAGCTTTTATCACTTTGAAATAAACGACTAATGATTTCCATGTCAGTGCAGGCTTTACTTTCACAGTTTTCTTTATTTTATCAGAAGGATAACTCCGAAAAGCATTATTCCCGGTCGTACCATATCGATATTTGCTTCCGGAATTGAAGTATTGCGCCAGAATTAGAAATATGTCTGATAGGAGAATTGATAGAATGTTTATCAAAGTAAGATATTACCTCATTAAAACCTTAGCTGAAGATTGTATGATTAAGATCGGAAGATTCAGAATTTGCAAAGTGAGAATATATTCCTTCAACGAAAATGTTTTTACACTTATAAGCAGCTTCCAAAAATTTTTCTGAGTTGTAATAGTGAACACCAAGCCTTTCCATTCCTGTATCAATTTTCAAATGAACAACTGCTTTAATTTTCATTTGTGATGCAGTTTCATCAATCTGTTTTAGCTTGTCTATTGAAGAAGCAGTTATTGAAAGGTTATGCTTTAAGAAAAGAGGAATTTGGTTTCCCCAAATTCCTCCCAAAACAAGAATTGGCATTTTAATTCCCATTTCACGAAGAAGTATTCCCTCTTCAACAACAGCAACTCCAAGATAATCAGCTTTTAATTTTTCATAAAGTTGTGCAACACTAACTAAACCATGACCGTAAGCGTTGCTTTTAAAATCGGCAACACTTTATAATCTCTAAGTGTGCTTTAACGCTCTTAAAATTTTCTGCGAGAATTTTTGAATCTCACTTCAACTCGTGTAGGGCGAACGATTTCATCACTACTTATTACAGGATGATTAATATGTTGTCTCAAACTTTTTCACTAAATTCTATTTAATACTGATACAAAGATAAAATAATTAAAAGAAAAATAAATTTTTATGCTTATTCTTTTTTGTAGAAATGGATTAATTTACTTACGTTATAACTGTATTGTAGTGCAACTCAAGTCTAATCCAAAAGAAAAGTTTGAAAATTTTAATAATCGAATAACTCCGGAGATAAAATATGGAATATAAACGATGGAATTTAATTGAGGGAAATTCTCCTTTGATTGCAACAGCAATACATGATGGGCACACCGTTAGAGATGAATTAAAAAGTATTATGATTTTAAGAGATGAAGATCAATTAAGAGAGGAAGATCCGTTACCGGTGAATTAACGGAAGTTGCAGAGACAAGATTAATCGGACTAAGATCCCGTTTCGAAGTTGATTTAAATCGTCCAAGAGAAAAAGCAGTTTATGTGAAACCCGAAGATGCATGGGGTTTAAAATATTTATAAAACAGAACCTTCACAGGAAATGGTTGACTATTTGCTTAAAGACTATGATATGTTTTATGGCGAACTTCATCGCTTGCTCTCTAATTTCCAAAAGCGATTTGGTCGTTTTGTAATTTTTGATATTCACTCATATTGTCACAGGCGAAGTGGTCTGGATGGTCCTGAAGCCGATCCGGAGTTAAACCCGGAAGTAAATGTTGGAACCGGCACTATGAACCGGGAGCTATGGGCTCCGATTATTGACAGATTTATTTCCGACATGCAGTCATTCAACAATGAAGGCTCAAAGCTCGACGTGAGAGAAAACATTAAGTTTCAAAGGAGGATATTTTCCAAAATATATTCACGAAAATTTTCCAAAATCAGCTTGTGTTCTGTCGGTTGAGTTCAAAAAAATTTTTATGGATGAATGGACAGGAAAATTATTCAGAGATAAATTTCAATCACTCAAAGATGCTCTTCAATCTACAGTACCCGGTGTTCTGCAAGAACTAGAAAAACTTAATTAGGAGATGAAGGGGTAAGCTTATTTGATTTATGCTTCAGCTTGCGAAACCAGATTAAAACATTTATATTGTTCCAAATACATCAAAAATGAACTCTAAATCGACATATTCAATTCCTGATTCTCTAATTAATGAAATTGCGGACCGACTTTCCAAGGGCAAACAAGTTCGACGTGTTTTACCTTTGGATGGACGGCTTCATATTGACAGAACACTTCCATTTCTGGTAGTTTATCGTCAGCCACATAATTATTCGGATAAAGGAACAGAAAGATTAGTAAAAGGTGAAGCATCCTACCTGATCATTTCTGATCACCCTAGAATTAAATCGAGCTTTACAAAATTGCTACGTACAATTGTTAAAACACTTTCAAAAGAATGTAAGGCATTTCTGATAATTGAAATCTCTACTCGGCTCGAAAGTAATCATAATGAAAAATCTGAAAATAATATTATAAAACCGACTTTCAATATTTTTAGTACTCAAAGTCAACAACCTACAAGAACTATTGAAACATTGGAGAGGTCTTTAAAGAGAATAAAAATTCTTAAACATTCAGCTAAAGTTGAAGTCATATCAAATGGAATGCGCTCAAGAATGGGACTACCGCAACTCCTATCTAATCCTGAAGCACGAAGCTTGAATTGTTTTATGATTGATCTTGAAATCAAACCTGTTTACCAAAATTCTGATACGGGAGAGATATATCCTTTGGTACTGTGTACACTTCACCAGGGATTAGCAGTAGCCATAAAGCAGGCTGTTTTTGAATTCTCGCGAAATCAAACATCACTCCGCCCTCCAAATTACCAGGCACTTGGACGAAGGGCAGTTGTAAAAGCTGTATGGGAAATTGACAATCAACTATCTGAGATAAGTAACTCATTCGATTTTCTGCTAAACGTCACACCTATAAATACAGAATCCTCGTGGAATAAATTCAAGCAATCACATTTTGAAAAGATCCCGGTACTTTATTATCGACCGTTACCTGTATCGCCTCCTCTTGTTAAAAGAAAACTCCTTGATATTCGCATAGAAAAAGTTGAAGATCCAACATTGTCTTTTATTTTCAGGGAAAAACAAATAGAACTGGAACGGCAACTAACTATGCTCTGGGACCGTGGTAAGCCTGAATTTCTTTATGGAAGTTTGCAACTATACGGTAAAATAACTGATGGTTTAGTTAAACTATCTAAAAATATTTTAGAAAAAATTCCACCTCGTTCCCGTGAACGCGGTACGGGTCATTCAATAAATGCATTTGAGTTCGTTGAACGCGCTAAAACAGAATTAGCACATTATAAAAAAGAATACCCGCCTTTTACTAGTAAAGTGCAGTTACGAAATGATACAGTCGGGCTAATGGTATCGCGTGGTAATTTGCTTGTAGGCAGCGAAATAAAAATTCATCCTTCGCGTGTTAATGCATTATTGCAACATGAAGTTGGAACTCATATAGTTACATACTTTAATGGAAAGGCTCAACCGTTCCAGCAGCTTTATTCAGGGCTAGCCGGTTACGAAGAGTTGCAAGAGGGATTGGCAGTTCTAGCTGAATATCTTGTCGGAGGACTTAGCCGTCCGCGTATGAGATTATTGGCTGGCAGGGTGATAGCTGCAAGCTATTTAGTATCCGGTGCTACATTTTTAGATACGTTCAGAGAATTAAATAACGGATTTGGTTTTGATCAAAGAACTGCATTCACAATTACAATCCGTATTTATCGTGGAGGTGGGTTGGTAAAAGATGCAATTTATTTGCGTGGTCTTGTTGAGCTCTTGAAATATTTAAAATCAGGTGGTGAACTTGAACCCCTCTTTGTAGGAAAGATTGCCACCGATCACGTTTCGGTCATCCAGGAATTACAATATAGACATGTTTTAAATCCAACGCCTTTACGTCCGCGTTATATAGATGATCCCGGAACAGCAGAAGTATTATTGAAATTAAAAAACGGTTTAGAACCATTACAATTAATAGAAAGGAAAGTAATATGAGAATCGGATTTATGGTGAATGATATAAACACAGAACAAACCGGCTATTCAACAACCCGTCTTGCTATGGCCGCCATTAACAGGGGGCACGAGGTTTGGATAATTGGCTCCGGAGACTTTGCTTACGATGTTGATGAAAAAATTCACGCCAGGGCACGGTCTGTCACAAAAAAGAAATATTTGTCATCAGATGTTTACCTGGCAGAGTTGCAGGGTAAAAAAGCCAAACAAGAACGCATCACCGTTGATGACCTTGACATTCTGATGCTTCGTAACGACCCTTCCACTGATACGGGATTTCGTTCCTGGGCACAGACTTCAGGTATTATATTTGGTCGTGCGGCAATGCGTCACGGCGTAATTGTATTAAATGATCCGAACGGACTTGCAAAGCAATGAATAAAATGTACTTCCAGCTTTTTCCGGAAGAAGTAAGACCCAGAACATTAATTACAAGGGATCGCGATGAGATTAAGAAATTTGCTCAAGATGAAGGTGGAAATATTGTTCTGAAACCCTTGCAAGGTTCCGGGGGAACAGGAGTGTTTTTGGTTAAGAAAGACGATATGGGAAATTTAAATCAAATGATTGAAGCAATAAGCAAAGATGGTTACATAATTGCTCAGGAATATTTAACAGCGGCGGAAGAAGGAGACACACGGTTGTTTCTTATGAATGGGCAACCACTCAAATTCAAAGGTAAGTATGCTGCTTTCCGACGTGTAAGAACGGAGATGATATGCGCAGCAATATTCACGCAGGCGGGAAATTAGGACAGGCCGAAATAACAGAGGTACACTTTAGACTTGCCGAAATGGTTCGACCTAAAATTGTTCAAGACGGAATGTTCCTGGTTGGTTTGGACATTGTCGGAGATAAATTTATGGAAATAAATGTATTCAGTCCCGGTGGACTTGGCAGTGCTCAAAAGTTTGAAAAGGTTAACTTCAGCCACGCTGTAATAGAGGCATTGGAGCGTAAGGTTGAATATATGACTTACTACAAAAGAAGGTTTGATAATGTAGAGATGGCTATGCTTTGATTGATCTTTGATCAATTCAGTTCCTGAAGAACATCGACAACAATGTTTGAATTAAAAGATAGTAGATTCGGAACTACCAGGAACAGAAATATTTACGGCACACTGGCAAAGAAATTCAGCATGGGGAATGAAGTTTATGACGAACTTTTAGTTGTTTTAAAATAGATATTGATGTTGAACAATTTTTTATTTACGTTGTAATTGAAATTATGGAGGACAAATACAATGGGGATAATTAAAAAATTTGTTGGTCCGCATCGAAATATGACGATACTATTCCTTATACCTACATAGCCAAAGTCAAAATCTTCGATAGAGATGATGATCTTGTTAATCACTACTTTGCAGATACTATTTGCGGAGTGATTGAATATCTGGCCGCAAACCATATTCTTCCGGAAGATGCAGAGTTGTTTGCCTGTTATCAGAAAAAAGAAATACCGATTGATAAGAAATACTGTCTCTCTGAAAAAGGCAAATGGCTCGAGCGACCAGAAATTTGTCATTCACTTGAACAGCATTACAAGCAAACCGTGGAAGAGCAATACAAAGGTCACGTTGAGTTTGGTGAGTGCTCTTTTGAAGACCGTGATCGAGAAGGAAGTGGACCTTACTGAGATAATTTTTTAGAAAGCATAATTGGAAACAATAACTTCAATACTTTTAGGTATAGGACTTAGTGCAGCAACAGGATTCAGGATTTTATTCCGTTTCTGGTTGCAAGCATAGCTTCCTTAACAGGCTACTTACCTCTCTCTCCTTCATTCGAGTGGATTGGAACTTATCCTGCATTAATTGCATTCGGAGTTGCTACTATTTTTGAGATTGCTGCTTACTACATTCCCTGGTTTGATAATTTACTTGATTCAATTGCGACACCAGCCGCATTTATCGCAGGTGCTATCTTGATGGTCGCGGTTTTAAGCGGATTACCACCTTTGGCAAAATGGGCATTGGCAATTATTGCAGGGAGTGGTGCAGCAGGAATCGTTCAAACCGGGACTACAATGACAAGAGCTGCATCTACAACAACAACAGGTGGACTTGCAAATCCGGTTGTTTCAACAGTGGAAGCAGGATCAGCTTTTGGATTATCTTTACTTGCTATTCTGCTGCCTGTAGTTGCTGGCTTAATAACTATTGTTTTATTGTTTTGGTTAGGCAGTAAAGTGATTAAAAAATTTAAAATGAAACGGCAGAGCTAACTTCAATTTCAATTGTTAAATATCTTTAAACCTTACACCATTTTTTATTTGTCTCACTCCAATTAATACGAAAAGCGAACACATTTTTGATGAAAACTACATCTCTTCTTTCATCTATTTATTTTATTAACCTATTGCCAGTTAGCAAATGTGTAAAGATTCTTCTCTTTTAACTTCAAATAATTAAGTTATTTTAGTGGTTACAAGTTCGGATTATTTTCTAATGTATTAAAAATAACTACCTGGAGATAATTCTTATGAAAAGTTCATCAATTCTAACCATCTTCATTCTATTAAGTTTATTCCCATTTAGAAACCTTGCCCAGGGTGAAGCAGCAGTTCCCTTTTTATTACTCCAACCTTCACCTTCCTTAAGTGCAATGGGCGCAACTGGAGCAGCACTTCCTACAGATGATCCATTTGGATTTCTCTGGAATCCGGCACAATTAGGTTATAACAGTCTGAACAATAATCTTTCATTTATTTTTTATCCATCACAGTAGATTGGGCACCACTTTTAATCTGGATTTTGAACTTAATGCGATAGCATTTAATATCGGATATAATTTTAAAGATTTAATTGGATTTCCCTTGAGTTTTGGTTTTGGTTATTCAAATGTGAATTTAAATTATGGAACTTTCATTATCACAGATCCTGGGGGTCCCAATCAGTGGGTACATTCGAACCTGAAGATTATTATAATGCATATTCATTTGGATTAGGAGTGGACTATTTTGTTCAATTAAGTATTGGTTACACGATAAAAAATGTAAAATCAGATTTAACCAATGAATTTTCCGCAGAAACAACTGTAAACGATTTTGGTATACTTCTTAATGCTCCGGTAATTAAGTTGATTGACGAAAAACTGTTATTGCCAATAGATGGACAGTTAAATGGAAAACCAACATTTAATTTTTCCCTTGGTTATTCAAAATCAAATATTGGGGATGACATTGTATATATAGATCCTGCTCAAGCTGATCCGTTACCAAGAATTGATAGAACAGGTTACGGTATTTCAACAGGACTTGATTTAATTTCAGATCATTTCATGATCAATGCATTTAATCTCTCCTTTACAGTCGAGGCAGATGATATTTTGGTTACACGTAATTCAACAGGCAATTGGGAATATGAGTCAACATTAAGCGATTTACAGTTTTGGAAGAACATTGTTGAGATTGAAGGTAGTAAGAAATTGTCTCACACGCAGGCACAAAACTTGAATTTGTTGAATCTGTTTCGTTGTACTTTGGTCACTTTTCAGGAAGTGGTTATTATTCATGAAAAGACGAATGGATTTGAATTAAGAGCTAAGGGATTGTTTAAACTTTTGCTTTATGGGCAAAAAATCCTGTTACAGATTTTCTCCGTGATCATGTTGATATTATATACTATAATACCAATTACTTTGAATACGATCGGTTTGAAACAAAAATGACCGGGCTGGCTATTTATTTTCAAGGTTTGAATAAGTTGTTTGAGTAAGTTATAATTAACCTGTCATTCCCGTGAAAACGGGAATCCACTTGCTTTTTAGATTCCTGCCTTCGCAGGAATGACATAGACATCATTGCGGTGCATCTGCAGTGTATTTCTGTTTTACTTTTTCTTCAGTTTCTCCGCCAGAGGCGGATACAATATCCTTCACACCAGAAATTCTTTGAGCTAAAGATTTTCCATCCAGTTTGTGAAATTCAAGAACTTCAAGTGGTGTTCCGCATTCGGGATATTCTTTTAATCCAAAGTTTGTAAATTCTTTGTTAGCAATTTCACCAATTTCAGTTAATGCATTTAATAATCTGTCACCCAATCCACCAACTAGCAGAATGATCTTCTAGCACAAATATTTTCTTTTGATCTTTTACAACTTTCTTCAGCCATTCTTTATCAATCTTATTCAGCCAGGGCATATTGACAACTTTCAAACCGAAACCAATCTTCTTTCAAATAATCAGCAGCAACTAAAGCTTCGTGAAGCATTACTGGTCCGTAGCCAAATAAGTATTGCATCATTGCCTTGAGTTAATTCTGCACCAACTCCAACTTTGAATTTATATTCTTTTGGCAATTGAATTCTTTCTGGTGAAGGACCAATCACCAATCTCAACACACAATTCTCTTCAGCTTTGTTTATGCAATAATCAGTTGCCCATTTTGTTTCTTCTGCATTGCAGGGTTGAATGATTGTAACATTCGGCAAAGCACCGAACAAAGAAATATCTCGCACACTTTGATGAGATTTTCCCGGTCCGGCAGGAATCATTCCTGAGAAATGACAGGTATAAATTATTTTCGTCTTCTCTCCGGCATTGTTATAAATCTGTTCATTGGCTCTTGCGGCAAGAAAGCTTGCAAAAGTATTCACAATCGGAATCAATCCCATTCTAGCTAATCCGCCAGCCATTGAAACCATATCCTGTTCAGCAATTCCATTTTCAATAAATCTATCGGGATAAGTTTTTTCGAAATTACGCAGCTTGCAATCTGCAGAAAGATCACCATCGAGAACAACAAATTTTTTATTAGTTTTTGCAAGTTCAACTAAAGCCTCGCCGTAAGCTTCTGTTACAAATTCTTTATCGAGTTTTGTAATCGGTTTGCCTTCAGATTTGTTTTTAGGAATTTGAATTTTTCCAATACCAAGTTTTTCAGAAAGCTTATTGATTGTTTCAGTTAATTCAGCTAAACCCTTTTCATAACTTTCATCATCCGGTGCACCGGAATGCCATTTGTAAAGTGTCTTTCCCTGGAAAGTTTCAGTGAGAGGTTTTTCCATAAATGAAACTCCCCTACCCTTTATTGTATCAGCAATAATCATTTTCGGTTTATCAGTTACTTTTTTCAAATCAGAAAAAGTTTTTTTCAAAACATTATAATCGTGACCATCAATCCTTACAACGTGCCATCCGAACGCTGTAACTTTTTCAACTACATCTTCAATATTATTTACATCAGCAACAAGCATATCTGTCTGATATTTATTGTGATCCATAATTGCTGTGACATTATTTACTTTTTGGTGAGCAGTTGCCTGCAGTGATTCATAAATCTGTCCTTCCTGAAATTCACCATCACCGGTTAAAACATAAACGTGTCCTTTATTCTTATTATAATTTTTTGCCCAAGCCATTCCTTTTGCTTTTGAGATTCCCATTCCAAGTGAACCAGTGCTTGCTTCAATTCCCGGTTGACGAACTTCAGGATGACCATCAAGTCCGTGCAATCTTCTTAGCATTAATAATTTTTCTTCAGGAATAATTCCGAGTGCATAAAAAAGAGAATACAATCCGGGAACATCGTGTCCTTTTGATGAGAAATAAATATCACGATCAGGTGAATCGAGTCCGACTTCCAAAACATTCAATTCATTTAAATAAAGATAAGTAGTGATATCCATTGCACTGAGTGATGAACCAAGATGACCTGAACCAGCTTTCTTAACTGCAACAAGAGTATTATATCGACACATATCCGCAAACAATTCCATCTTAGTTGCCCAGTCACCTTCGAATGATTTTACTTTATCGAATTCTGATTTTTTAATAAGATTAAAATTCATCTTATACTCCAAAAAATTTCTTTTTAGTAAAAATATTGAATAGAAAATTACTGTAAAATTACCATAATAGACGGTTAAAATGTAATATTTGACGCTTCACGAAATTGTTAATTCTTCGAAAATCAAAATAAATCTGAATATCTCCAATGAATTCATTGGTATTGTTATTGCATAATATATCTAAATTAAAAAAGACTTATTATGATGAACAGATTTTAAAATTTTAACATTTATCATTTTCTTATTCAGTACTGAATTTCAGTTCTGCTCAAACTACTTACTACGTTTCTGAAACAGGAAGCAATAATAACAATGGATTAACACCACAAACTGCTTTTGAAACTCTACAGTATGCAGCTGATATGGTTTCTGCAGGAGATTCTGTTTTAGTTCTTGAAGGAAATTATGTTGGCTTTGATATCAGAACTGATGGAACTCAAAACTCCCCTATCGTTTTTAAAGCAATTGAAAGTAATGTTGTAATTGATCAAAGAAATGCTGTCACTCCTGATGGAATTAATATTGAAAATACTTCCTGGATTGTGATTGATGGTTTTGAAGTTAAAGATCAACCTCGTGCAGGAATACGTGCTGCTGTTTCAGATTTTATAACAATCAAAAACAACAATTGCCACAACAATTATCGCTGGGGAATCTTCACAGGATTTACTGATGATTTGACAATTGAAAATAATTCTTGTTCATTCAGTGAAGATGAACACGGAATTTATGTTTCCAACAGCAGTGACAGACCAATCATAAGAAACAATCATTCATTCAATAATAATGGCTGCGGCATTCATATGAATGGTGATATTTCTCATGGGCGGTGATGGAATTATAAGTAATGCAATTGTTGAAGGAAATATTTTGCACGATAATGGCTATGGTGGCGGTTCAGCAATAAATATGGATGGAGTTCAGGATTCAGAAATTTTTAATAACCTTATTTACAACAATCACGCAACCGGAATTGCAATGTATCAAATTGATGGCGGCGATGCTTCAAAGAATAATAAAGTTTATAACAATACAATTATTCAACCAACAGATGGACGATGGTGTATTATTGCTGTTGATGGTTCAACCGGAAATACACTTTACAATAATATTTTAATTAATCATCACAGCTTCAGAGGAAGCATTGCAATTGATGCTGCTTCAACAACTGGATTTGTTAGTGATTACAATATTCTTGTAAACCGATTGAGTGATGATGATGGAAATTCAAATATGACATTAAGTCAATGGCAATCACTTGGATATGATCTTCATTCAATGATTGCTGATCCTGAAAATCAGATTTTTGTTGATAATTTAAACGGAAATTTTCATCTTCTTCAAAATGCACAAGCTGTTGATGCAGGAACCAATTTAGTTTTACCAACTGTTTTTGAAGATCTTGATAATATTTCCACGTCCACAAGGAAGTGGTTTTGATATTGGAGCTTATGAGTATCAATACTTTGACTTCGTTGAAGAAGAATATTCATCAATCATTTCATTCTTTATCAGAATTATCCTAACCCGTTTAATCCAAGCACAATAATCAGTTGGCAGTCTACCAGTCAGCAGTTAGTCAAACTTTAAAAGTTTATGATGTTTTGGGAAATGAAATTGCAGTATTAGTTGATGAATACAAAACCTGCAGGCAGTTATGAAATCAACTTTGATGCAAGATAACCTTCCAAGCGGAGTGTATTTCTATCAACTTAAAGCTGGTCGACTTTCAATTCAAGAACAAAATCTATGGTTTTAATTAAGTAGGAGAAAAGAAAATGAAAAAATCTCTACACATTTTGTTTTTGGGAATTATAATATTCGTTAATGTCCAATCAGCAAATGCGACTGAAATCATTGTATCCAATTCATCAGAACTGCAAAACGCTATTAACAATGTTCAGGGGGGAGATACAATCACACTTCTTAGTGCTAACTATGGTGATATTACAATTTCCGGAAAAAATAATAATTCATTTGTTACCATTAGAGCAAATACCGGAGCCACTCCCGTTTTTTCAAGTATCAACTTCAATAATAGCAGTTACTGGCATCTGGATGGAGTTGATATTAAACCACGATATAACAGCGGTGCAGATGGAACAGAATGCAGTGAATTTAGATGGCAGTTATCTCACTATTAAAAATTGTAATATTAATTATTCTGATGATATTTCAGGCTGGACTGATACGGATTGGTTGGCTCGTACCGGTAATGGAATTTCAATGGATGGAACAAATTTAAATGTTCTTAATAATACAATTACAGTAGTTGATCACGGAATTGGCAGCGATGCATCAAATTCATTGGTTTCAGGGAATCTGATTGCAAATTTTCGGGGTGATGGAATTCGTGGGTTAGGTGATGATATGATATATGAATATAACACCATAAAAAATTCTTATGATGTTGATGATAATCATGATGATGGATTTCAATCCTGGTCATACGGAAGTGGAGGTGTTGGAACTGGAGTAGTTAAAAATGTAGTTCTCCGCGGAAACACAATTATTAATTTTGAAGATCCAAATCAACCGTTTAAAGGTAATATGCAGGGAGTCGGATTATTCGATGGAATGTTTGAGGATTGGATTGTTGAAAATAATTTAGTGATTACAGATCACTGGCACGGAATATCATTCTACGGTGCTATTAATTGCAAAATAATTAATAACACAGTTGTTGATAATGATTTGGCACCATCACCTGACCCATGGATTATGATTCACGATCATAAAAACGGAACGCCTTCCTCTGGTGTGATTGTTCGAAATAATATTGCCACAGACTTTTCTTTTTCAGGCGGTGTTACTGAAGATCATAATATTGAAATTACAATGAACAATGCATCAACTTACTTTATTAATCCATCCGGAGGTACTGGTAATTATCATTCGATTGTTTCAAGTCCCGGCAGTTGATGCAGGTAGCAGTGTTAACGCACCGAATATTGATAAAGATGGTATTTCTCGTCCACAAGGAAGTGGTTTTGATATTGGTTGTTATGAATACTCATCAGCTTCATCGTTGAGGAAATTATATCGCCATCCGCTTTTATTCTTTATCAAAATTATCCAAACCCGTTTAATCCAAATACAAAGATCAGTTGGCAGTCCACAGTAAGCAGTTATCTAACATTAAAAGTTTATGATGTTCTTGGAAATCTTGTAGCAATTCTGGTTGATGAATACAAACCTGATGGTGAACATTCAGAAATTTTCGATGCTTCATCTCTTTCCAGCGGAATATATTTCTTTCAACTTAAGTCGGGTTCGTTCATAAAGACTAAATCAATGATCCTGCTTAAATAGAAAATATTAATTTGAAATTTAAAGGAGAGAACAATGAAAAAATTATTTTACATTTTTAGTGTAACTCTAATCACAATCTTTTGGACAGTTTCAATTGAAGCAAACATAATTCAGGCTGCCAGTTGTTCCCATTCTGATGTGCAGTCTGCTATCAATATTTCTCAGGATGGTGATACTGTTATTGTTCCTGCAGGTGAATGCACATGGAATTCAGCTATTACAATTTTTGACAAAACAATTACACTAATAGGAAATGGTTTCGGAATTGGTGGAACAAAAATAATTTATGGAGGATCAAATCACAGTCTTTTGGAAATTGATCCGGGGACAAAAATAGAAAAAGTTGAAATCACAGGCTTCTGGTTTTACGGTGGTGATTCTGATTACTGGAGCGGAACAGCAATTAGTTTCGGCGGACCAAAGGGATGGAAAAACATTCGCATTCATCATAACGTTTTTGAAGATAATAAACAGTGGACTATAGTTGGTAACGCAGGAACTCACGGGTTAATCGATCAAAATACATTTAAAGGCTCGGCTCACGGTATCATATTTTATGGAAACGGCGCTGAAGATTGGGAAGAGCCATTGAATCTTGGCAGTGCTGATTTCTTTTTTGTTGAAGACAATAATTTTGATTGGGATGATTGGTATGGCGTTACAGGTGCAGCTTGTATGGATATGAACAATGGCGGACGTGTTGTCTTCAGATATAATACAATTAATTACGGATTTTGGGAAACACACGACAAAGCACGGAGCGGATTAGTCAGCGCAAACGCTTATGAAATTTATAACAATGATTTTTGGACTAACACAACAAAATGGAAAGGGCTCGATGTTTCAGCAGGAACAGGTGTAATCTGGGGAAATACATTTACAGGGGGCGAAACCTGGGAAACTGATTGGACAATTCCAATCGGAGCTATGGATTATAAATCATTTGACCCGAGAAGTTTATCTTTGTGTGATGGTACCGATCCATCTGATCAGAATGTATCTGGTGAAGCCGGTTGGAGATGCCAATACCAGATCGGTACCCAGGGTGAAGGACCAACTGCTTACAGCTATCCGCTTTTTCTCTGGAGTAATTATAATAATAGCAACCTTGTGGGAATGGAATGCACAGCAGGCTGTGAAGTAAACGGAAGACCGCACCTTTTGGAAGGAAGAGATTTTATTAATAATCGTACTACGCCAAAACCGGGTTATACATCTTTTACCTATCCACATCCACTCAGACAAAATGATCCAACATTTATAGAAGAAGATTAATATCAAAAGATTTTATGCTCTTTCAAAATTACCCGAACCCGTTTAATCCAACAACGAAGATCAGTTGGCAGTCTCCGATAGGCAGTCATCAAACTTTGAAAATATATGATGTTCTTGGGAATGAAGTTGCTACGCTCGTTGATGAATTCAAACCTTCAGGGAATTTATGAATAGTGCTTTAATGCAAAAGATTCTATCAAGTTCAGTTTACATTTATCAACTAATTGCTAGGAAATTACATTCAGACAAGAAAAATGTTACTTCTCAAGTAGTAACGAGTTCAAATTCACATTACAAACTCACCATCATATTGGCATTAATAGTGTAATTTTTTACTATTTAATGTCGAGTGAAACCTCTATTATTCTTCTAATTTCACTCAAATTAAATTTTATTAAAGCAGGGAATAATTCAATGAAATCTTTAATACATATTTTGATTTTATTAGCATTATTTGCAATAATTGTGTTTCCTCAGGACAAAATTCACAACAACGTATTTTCCGAAAAATTTACTAACGAAAGACTTAAAGAAATTCACAATCCAAATGTTGATGTTTTACAAAGAATAAATGATATAGAATCCTTATTGTTGAAATCCCAAAACAAAACCTGGCAGACGGCATTAAGAAATTCAAAAAGAGAGTTTTATGGAGAAGAAGAATTTAATGAAAAGGATACACGGACAACCATTAATAAAACACTACTTGGTGATGGTTTTCTGCTTATAGAAGAAATTGAGCAACACTGGGATGGTTTTGCCTGGGTGAATTCTCAAAAGATTTCATACACATATGATGGAAACAATAACCTGAATGAATTGCTCTGGACAAGATTGGGAAGGTTTTGAATGGGTGAATATATATAAGGTTTCATACACATATGATGGAAACAATAATCAGACTGAATATAATCCGCCAAAATTGGGATGGTTCCGCTTGGGTGAATGATAGAAGGTGGTCATACACATATGATGGAAACAATAACCAGACTGAATGGCTCCAGCAAGATTGGGATGGTTCTGCTTGGGTGAATCATTCTAAGTATTCATACGCATATGATGGAAACAATAATCAGACTGAATGGCTCCGGCAACATTGGGAAGGTTCTATCTGGGTGAATTATGAAAAGATTTCACACGCATATGATGGAAACAATAACCTGATTGAAGAGCTCTGGCAAGGCTGGGATGGTTCTGACTGGGTAAATTTAGACAAGTATTCATACACATATGATGAAGACAATAACCTGACTGAAGTGCTCCGGCCATATTGGGATGGTTCTAACTGGGTGATTAACTTTAAGAGTTCATACATATATGCTGGAAACAATAACCTCACTGAAGTTCTCATCCAAATTTGGTATGATTCTACCTGGGTGAATTATTTTAAAGGTACTCTACACATATGATGGAAACAATAACCAGATTGAAGTGCTCTGGCAATATTGGGGTGGTTCTGCCTGGGTGAATGGTCAAAAGTATTCATACGCATATGACGGAAACAATAACCTCATTGAAGAAATCTATCAAGAGGGGAATGGTTTTGTCTGGGAGAATATTTTTAAGTATTCACACACCTATAATGGAAAAAATAATAAGATTGAATCGCTCTATCAAAATTGGTATGGTTCTGCCTGGCTGAATGGTAGTAAGTATTTATACTCATATGATGGAAACAATAACCTGACTGAATTGCTCGTGCAAGACTGGGATGGTTTTGATTGGGTGAATGAGTATAAGGCAATATATTCATATATACCAACAGATGTTAAAGAACTTACAGGCGAATTCAATGATTATAGTTTGTCAAATAACTTTCCAAACCCATTTAATCCAACAACAACAATTCGATTTCAAATTTCAAATCCAAAAGTAGTTTCGTTAAAAGTGTATGATGTTCTTGGAAATAAAATCGCAACTCTCGTTGATGAATACAAAACCGCTGGTAGTTATGAAGTGGCATTCGATGCAGGCAACCTACCTAGTGGAATCTATTTTTATAAGTTGCAATCAGGGTCATTTAGTAAAACACTAAAAATGGTATTATTGAAATAAAATATCTAATCGTAGTGACACAATATATTGTGTCCCTACTAAGTTATTTTATCAATTATGATCCGAATTTAGATTACCTCTCTAAAATAATTTCACCGCAATAATTACATTTTCATTCTTAATCCTCTTCTCTAGTTCTCAACCAACTTCAAAAATAATTCTATAGCATTTAGAGCCATTTTCTAATGTTAGAGTGTATCATAATAAGCATTGAAGCTGGTATTTTAATTGCAGTTAAACAGGCAGTGGTTGAAATTTTCATTGATGAATCGAGAGAATAATGGTGCAATATTTCTACGTGTTAATTACACTGTGGTATTTCCTGTTTTGTAGTTCAGTAAATGCTCAGATAAATTATCCTAATACAGATCAGAGCAAACTTTCTAAGCTTACATCCCCAAGCTTTCAGCTTAAAAATAATAACAGTCATAGCACTTCCGCAGAACAAAGAATTATTCTTAATAATTTATTATTACCACAAAGCGAACCGTTACCAAATAATCCTGCAACAACATACGGATTAGTTTTTGAAAAAGAATCCGTCTACGAATGGGAAGACAATTCATACACAGATAAAATCCAGCTAATAAGTTTAAGTGCGAAAGCACAAGCAATACAATTTAGATTATTAGTAAATAAAGCTCCGGATGATAGTACAATTTTAATTTTTGAGAATCTTGAGAAAGGATCTGATATTAGTGATTCAAGCTGGGTTTTAGATTACAATGTATTCAAAGGCCCTATTGATTCTAACGGTGCATCAAAAGATGAAATATATGTTCTCTTGTATAGCGTAATTCAAAATGGTGGATTGCCTGCAGGCAATTACTATGAATTATTTAATGTGAATTATAAAATTGTTGATTTGCCTGATACAAAAGACAGTGTAAAATCATCAATGCAAATAACTAATACAATAGCGAGCACCTCGCTTGGAGATCCGATTGACATAACTCCTTCAAGAGACGAATTTATAATATATGCGAAGGTCCCGATTGTCATTCCGGACTACGGATTAATTTTTGAAAAAGATACAGTCTATCAACTTGAAGATGATTTCTATTCAGAGATGATGCAACTCATTGGGCTACCTGCTGAAGCCCAGGCATTGCAATTCAGATTATTGATTAATAAAGAAGCAGATGATAATACAATTCTAACTTTCCAAAGCATATTAAAAAAGTGAATGATATAAGTGACCCGAGTTGGGTCTTAAATTATAATATTTTCAGAGGTCCGCTTACTTCAAATGGAGCCTCAGTTGATGAAGTATTGGTTCTTCTTTATAATCTTAATTATAACAACGGATTACCTCCGGGAGACTATTATAAATTATTCGAAGTAAATTACAGGATTGCTGACTTGCCGGCTCTAAAAGATAGTGTTAAATCTTCAATAAAAATCACAAATGCTGAGGCAAGTACTTACCAGGGATTTCCAATTAATATTACTCCTTCTCGGGATGACTTAACAATTATTGCCAGAAACAGGGTTGGGTACTATGGAGACGTGAACGGAGATGGGTGCCTTGATATTCTTGATATAGTAATGATAGTTGATCACATTATTGGCAGAGATTCGCTGAATGCAGAAGAATTTGGACGAGCCGATCTTGCACCCTGGCTTCACGGAAATCCTAGGCCATATCCGGATGGAGTTGTAAATGTACAGGATCTTTCGCTGCTGCAGAATATTATTCTTAGTGGTTTCTATCCCGATGGTACCCCAATAAATCCATGTAGTTATGCTATTCTCCCAAAGCAGAATGGTGAGAATGATTTAAAAGTTACACTATATATATATCCTCAGGGAATAACAGCTTATTTGAATTCAAACGTTGGTATCCGTGGAGTTCAACTTGAATTTGCGAATGTAGGTGATAATCCAGAGGAAATGCACATCAACACCGATCTGGGGCAGGGCTACTATCAATATGTTGCAAAAACACTAAGAATACTTTTATATGATCGCCAGGGACAGAAAATTATCCCATCAGGCGAACACATGCTTGCAGATATTCCATTCCAGATAACCATACCTGAAGATATTTCACTTGAAAGAATATTTTTGGTTGATGAATTCAGACAGCCGGTAACATTGAACGAGGTTGAGATAATTTACGAAGCTCCCCCATCGATACCGCTTGATTACATTTTATACCAGAATTATCCGAATCCTTTTAATCCATCAACCACGATAAGATTTTCAATTCCGGATAAAAGCACAGTTACATTAAAAGTCTACGATATGCTTGGCAATGAAATATCTACTCTTGTCAATGAAGACAAATTTCGGGGCATATATAATGTAACTTTTAATGGAAACAACTTAGCAAGTGGAGTGTACTTTTATCAATTGAGGGCAGTCAATCCTTCTACAAGCTCAGGACAGGGTTTTATTCAGACTAAAAAAATGATGTTTGTGAAATAGAGATTTCATTATCATTTAAGTCTCTTTTAGTCTTTGTTTCCTTGTCTGCATAATGACAATTACATAATTTTGGGTGTTCACTAATTGAAAATATATTCGTGAAAAATTATCACTCAAAATTTTCTCGTGTTTGTTCTGGATTAGGAGTCACTCTATTAGCCTTTTCGATTCTTATAACTGGTTGCCATTCTTATTATACTATCCCAAGAGAAGATTACGGTAAAATAAAAACAATGGAAGATGTAAAAGTTGTTTATACTAATGGAAAGGAATTTGTTGTCGAAAATAATGATACAACATCTCTAAAAGTTGTGGGAGATTCTTTAGAAGTTTATCGTGGTTCTGAAGAGACTGTAATACCAATGAGTGAAATTGGAAAAATTAAAGAGAATCGGTTTGATTTAGGAGGAACAATAACTATAGTCATGATACCGTTAATTATTTTGGTAGCCTTATTTGTTGCATCAATTAATCCGGGTGGATAGATTAAATATCAACATTTATAAATCAAATTGAACCAGCGAAATTTATTTTTACCAATAAAGTTATGCGAATTTTATTGAAACCAAAAAGATGATTCTACTGAAATAAAAATCAGAAAAAATTTAAATCAATTTTTTTGAATTTAGATATTCCAACAAAACTTTGTCCCTGTCATAAACATCATCTCTGAAGTTAACAGTACCCTCTTCATCAACCCAGGCTGTGTAGTAATCAATATAAAGCGGAACTTTTTTGGATAACATTACATCAGTAGTTGGACCAAGACTTGCATATTTTCTCAGCGATTCTCTTTTCTCCTTATACTCTTCAACAATGGCTTTATCCTCAACCCTCAAACCAATTTCATATTTCAAATAGTCTATTTTCCATTTTGGATGATCCTTCAAAAAAAACTCTGCAAGAGGAATTGGATTCTCCACTCTGACACAACCGTGACTCACTGCCCTATTGTCTAAACTAAAAGCTCTTCGGTTAGGGGTATCGTGAAGATAAATTCCAAAACGATTATAAAATATAAATTTAATTTTACCCAGAGCGTTCCCCGCTCCTGGATTCTGAATTATTTTATAGGGAATTTTTTCAACTGACAAATCACTTATTGCTATACTGTCAGGATCTAATTCTAAAGTATCTAAAAAAACTTTAAAATTATGGTCGCGCAAATAGCTAGAATCTCTTTTCATTTTGTAGACGATTTCTTCGCGCATAATACTTTGAGGAACATTCCACGTTGGATTGAGAACCATATAAGATATTTTTCCGTGCATATTCGGTGTTTCCCAGTCATCTGGTTTATCAGTCCATAAACTAGTTTCCTCATATTTTTTGTATTGTGCCTGGTAATAAGAAGGTCGTTTTGAACCAGCACATACTTTTGATTCAAAAATTCTTTCTCCATCATCAATAACAAATAATCTGAAATCAGGAATGTTTACCAGAATGTATTGGGAATATCCGGATAGTCACTCCATCTGAACCTCTCTAGATTTAGTTTGATTGTATTAACGTACTGTTCAGGAGTTACGTTTAATCTTGCAATTGTATTTTTTCCAATTACACCATCATCATTTAATCCATTATCCCGCTGAAATTGCTGAACAGTTTTAAATATTAGAGAATCATATAGATAGGGATTGGAAATTTTTACAATGGATGTGTCAATGTATTCAAGCGCGATCAATCTATCAACTATTAGTGGTAATGTAGAATTTTCGGTGCCATATTCAATTTTATTCACTGAAAGTTTGATTTCCGGCCAACTGTGCCCAATATATTTTTTATAATAGTTCAAAGCAATCTGAAGTTGCAGATACCTTTTACTATTTGGTTGAATATCATTCAAATATTGAACGAGATTTTCCTGTCTGAGTGGTTCCAGTAAGTTTCCTTTTGATGAATCATCATAGGGCAGAAAATAGCTATCAGGGAATATTTCTTTCGGATTAACAATGCCGTAACGCAGATGGTAGCTGTATTTTAATATTGCATCGCTCACCAGTAGTTCTGTCATTGCCAAAAGATAATATCTTGAAAGGTTAGGTACTGTATCAATTGCTCCAGCAAAGTCATTAATAATATCACTGAAATGATATTGTTCCGGATTTAAACCATGTTCTTCCGCTTTTTCAAGAATCGAAATAAGAGAGAATACTTTGTCGTTATCTTCGAAACTTTTAATGAATAAAGGTTCATAGTCCCTCAATGAATAAAAGTACTTCAATGTATCATAATAGGTGATTAGAGAATCTTTTTGAAGTATGTATCCATCTATTGATAAAAATTGATTTTTAAAGATGGTGGAGTATTCAGAATAACTGAACTTTAACTTTTCATTCAGACTTTTTTCCGGCTCTGCTGGCTTTTTTGTGCAGCTGAAAAAAATAATAATCATCACCGCAATGGTAAAATATTTTACTAGCAATTTGATACGAATACCCTCTTTAAGAATTGAAAACCCTGATAACTTATAATGACACACAGTAATCTATAGTTTAACGCAGAACAAAGATAATAAATTCCGATAAAATGTAGTGTAAATTAAAACCTGAAACAGATATATTTAATTTTTCTGCCTTCATTGATGTAATGCTTTTCAAAACTTGTAACTATCCTGGGACTAAAATTGTTATTATCGCTTTCATACAAATCTTCAGTGGAGTGAAGAATTTTACCCTGCGAATCTGAAATACATTTTGCAGCATATTCATATAAACCCTGATTATCAGTTTTGAAGTGTATGTAACCAAAATCTGTGATCAATTTTTTATAAAGCATTAACAATTGTTGGGAAACTAATCTTCTGCTTTGATTTGATCTTCGTACGTGAGGGTCCGGGAATGGGATATAGATTTCTTCAATTGATTTGGATTCAAAAATTTCATTCAGCCATTCAGCCTTAGTTATAATAAATGCAGCGTTGTTTAGATTTAGATCCAACACCTTTCTCGCTCCATTATATATTCTTGCACCTTTTACATCAATTCCTATGAAATTTCTTTCCGGAAACTTTTTTGCTAACTCAATTGAATAATCTCCGTGTCCGCAGCCAATTTCAAGTGTATAAATCTTCTGATTCTTAAAATAATTTTTTAGCGTTTCTTTTATATCCAGATCCTTGATATTAAAAACGTTTTCTAATTCACTTATTTTCAATAGTCGCTTGAGCTTAGTTCTTGCCATATATTTATCTTTTGAGTTTTATTTTTCGTAAAGGAAACGATCCATTTTATATTGCTATGTGTTGAAAAACCAGATAGAAATACTTAGTTTGCTTCTGAAACATTTCTCGCATTGTTCAAACTGAAAATATTATCGCTAAGTAAAAATATTTATTTCATAATAAATAGTGGGAGGATATATGGCATTTAAAATAAGAAAAGTAGATTATTTCTACTGTTCAGTAGTTGACCAACCAGGAGAAGCATATAAACTTCTTTCGCAATTGGTGCAAGGAGGAATTAATTTACTTGCATTTACCGCTATTCCAGTTGGTCCGAACAGAACTCAACTAACTCTCTTCCCTGAAATTTCCGGAAAATTAGTCAATGATGCTAAAAATGCCGGTTTCAGCCTTGATGGACCTCATCCTGCTTTATTGGTTCAGGGTGATGATGAGCTTGGTGCAGTTGCAGATATCCATCAAATTCTTTTTGAAGCAAGTGTAAATGTGTACGCATCGAACGGCGTAACGGATAGCAATGGAAGCTTTGGCTATTTGCTTTATGTAAGACCGGAGGATTATGAACGGGCTGCATCGGCATTGAAGGTTTGACACTATAAATCACTTTTGAAAATTTTCTAAACAATTATTATAGGTCTCTATGAAAAACAGAAGTAGTTTCCCATTCGTATTTTGGATCGCTAATGGAATCGAAGTCCTCGAACGATTTGCTTACTACGGCATCTATATGGGCTTCGGAATTTATTTGCAGCAACTCGGTTACTCCAAAGGTGATTTAGGAATTATACAAAGTATATTTCTTGCTCTTTCATACTTAATTCCTCTGTTCTCAGGAACATTTGCAGACAAATTTGGATTCAAAAAAATGCTGCTCATATCCTATGCTGCTTACCTCCCTTCAATATTGCTTTTAATAGTAACAAAATCTTTTTCAGGAATTGCACTCACGATGTTGAGCATCGGTTTCGCGGCAGGTATTTTCAAGCCATTAATTTCTGCAACTGTACGAGCAACAACCGATTCAACAAATAAGACACTTGGTTTTGGAATTTTTTATTGGATGGTAAATATAGGGGCTTCTTTTGGTCCTATTATTATGGGAAAACTAAGAGGTTTATCCTGGGATTATGTTTTCTACACTGCTGCTCTGGCTGTTGGAATAATGTTTATTGTTACTATGTTTTTGTATAAGGAACCAAAAAGAGAAATCGAGGGAGTCACTTTAAAGAAAAAATTCAAAGATATGGGAGAGGCTCTTTCAAATGTTAAATTTTTAGTGTTCATTGTTCTTCTTGGATTATTTTTCTGGATGCCTTTCTGGGCGTTCTTCAATGTTCTGGCGGTCTATATTAACGATTATATGAACACAGCTTTGTTATACAATTCAATAAACTCTTTTTTGCCTGATTTTATTACAAATTTTATTTCAAATCAAGCAGATGGAGTCTGGAAAATTAATGCTGAAGCAATTTCTCACACAGGTTATATTATAATCATATTCCAGCTATTTATTTCCAAATTTTTTGAGAGTCGTTCTGCTATCCCATCTTTCCTCCTTGGTTTATTCGTAGCGGCTGCCGGATTTGTTGTTTTGGGACTTGCAGTAACTGGTTCAAATAATCTTGTCTTCCTGGGAGTTTTTCTATTCGCTATTGGAGAAATGATCTCTTCACCGAGAATCCAGGAGTATATTATGTGGATTGCTCCAAAAGAAAAAGCCGGACTATACATGGGTACAAATTTTCTCGCTACATTCATTGGAGCATTGTTAAGTGGAATTTATACAGGTGTAATGGGTGTATATGAATCTTCCGGTCATCCTGAATATATTATGTACACACTCGCCGCTCATACATTACTTGGAATAATAGCAATTTACGCTTTCACAAAAATTGCTGGTGAATTTAAAGAACTTGAACAGTGATAAAAGAGAATTAACCTATGCCAAAATTAATTAAATCACCATCAGTAGTAGAAGCAGCGGGTAACAAACCGAAAATTATTGAGGAGTTCATCGGCAGAGTTAACTCTTCTACTGAAAAGATAAGTATAGCTAAAATGACTAGCCCTGCTGGATGGGAAGAACCCGGGCAAACTCCGGAATTTGATGAATATACTTTGGTTTTAAAAGGTCTACTGAAGGTGGAAACAAAGGAAGGTATATTTGAAGTTAATGAGGGTCAGGCGATAATTACGTTTGCTAGATGAATGGATAAGATACAGCACTCCAAATTCCGGTGGTGCAGAATATATTGCAATCTGTTTACCAGCTTTCTCGCCAGAAACTGTTCACAGAGATTAATTTAAAAAATATTTAACAAGGAGGTATCTATGAAAAAATTATTTGTCATAATTGCTGTTCTAATGCTAGTTTCTTTTTGTTCCTGCTCAGAAACTAACAGACAAAAAACCGATTTAGTTGAGCAGGAAGTGGTATATTCTTCAGATAGCACAAATCTTAAAGGATTCTTGGTCTATGATAATAATATAAAAGGAAAAAGACCGGGTGTTCTTATTGTACATGAATGGTGGGGACTTAATGATTATGCCAGAAGCAGAGCAAAAATGCTTGCTGAGTTGGGATATACAGCTTTTGCTTTGGATATGTTCGGTGATGGAAAAACTGCAACACATCCTGAAGATGCACAAAAGTTTGCTGCAGCTATTTACGGCAATCTGAAAACAGCAGAAGAAAGATTTATGGCTGCTTACAATTTTCTCAAAGAACAGGAAACTGTAGAACCGAATAATATTGCTGCCATTGGTTACTGTTTTGGTGGCGGCATTGTTCTTCATATGGCCAGCATTGGTACGGACTTAAAAGCTGCTGCTAGTTTTCACGGCAGTCTCGGGGCGGTAGTTCCTCCAAAGGAGGGTGTTGTTAAGGCTTTCATACTTGTTTGCAATGGGGCAGATGATCCATTCACAACTCCGGAGCAGATTGAAACGTTCAAAAAAGAAATGGATTCGGCAAAAGTAAATTATGAGTTTATCAATTATGAAGGTGCTGTTCACAGTTTCACTAGTCCTTATGCTGATAGTCTCGGGAAAAAATTCAATATGCCTTTGGCTTATAACGAAAAAGCTGATAAGGAATCCTGGCAGGAAATGAAAAAAGTATTTACAACGGTCTTCAGCAAATAATTAAATATTTCACTGAATTATGCACACTTGTTTCAATTTCAATAAAAAAAGGAAGGGTTTTAATTCATAAAAAAGATAAAGTCAAAACTAAATAGTTGATAAAATTCTGCCTTTTTTTCCTTCCGAAAGACAACAATATTTGTATTAGAAGAATGATAAATTCTTCTCCCAAAATCTGATTGCCTCTTTAATAAAGAGTAGCCTCCTAGTGATCAGATCCGGGCGGTCGGGAAACTTTCCACAATGTTATGCCCTCATTATCATTGTTTATAAAATTTCCGACCGCCTATTTTTATTTTTTCTCATTTTTATCTTCAAATAACTCATCCGGCAAACCAATATTTACCTTATAATTCGAATAAGTTAAATAGACATAACCAGTCTCTTTTTCATCTGAATCTTCTTTTGCTTTACCTGATTCGGAATCTTTATCTTTATTTAATTTGCCCGGATAAAGACCACGATCAATAGTAAAAGAAAATGTCATTGAGGAAGGAAGCCAAAAACCCTGTTCCGTTTTTAGGTATTCCATACCAATAAAGAAGGTACCTTGAGGCTTTCGGGTTGATTCGACTTTTAAAATGATATTTCGTTTTGTATCAACCCAAACTGTGCTTAGTATAACGTCAGCGCTGATTTCCAATGGAATAACTTTTATTACAGAAGTTATTGATCCGTTTATGGTATCCTCCCTTATATAATATGCTTTATAATCGTAGTTCAGAAATCCAAGAGGAGAAGAATTTAGTCCCGATTTTGGAAGTAAGGCAAAGTTTTCTGAATCAATATGAAATTTATCTGGCTTCTTATAGAAAATGGTCGCTTCCCTTTCCGGCATTTTCAGGAAATCAACATCCACTTTAATCTTTACATCTACCTGGTAGTCCTCAATTTTTTCAAATTCTTTTTTAACATCGTCAAGGATTGTTTCCGGATTTTTTGGTTGCGAAAATCCAAGTGTACTGAACAAGATGATGAGGTGTAAGATTCTATATATCATGACTAGCTTCTATAATTCGTTAACTGAGTATATCTTTTTTATTAAATATAAATGAAGTGGCGGTGAAGAATAACATTATATGTCCGCTCAAAATCAAAACTGACTTAGCTATTTCAGGCAGATCCAAAGGATCGTTAAAAAATTCTCTCCAATCTAAAATGTAGTTCGTGAACAAATATGGCTTTATTTCTCTCAAAATTGCAACGTCAAAGGCTGACAGTATTATGAATATAATAATAAGTGCCATTGTGGAAACAATTGGTCCGATTGCGTTTTCAACTAATGAAGAGAATAAAATCGCAAGGCTGCATACAACACTCATACTAAGAATACCGAAACCATAGGCTAAAAAGAATCTCCACAAAACATCACTTTTGTCAAAAATAATAATCGCATCTGATCCTGCAACAATTAACTCACCGCTGCCAAAAACAATTAGGCCAACAACCAGGCTCATAAAAGCCAGCCAAGAGATCAGTGAACCTGTATAAATCATTCCTGCCAGATACTTTGAAATTACAATCTGCATTCTTGAAACTGGCCTGGTTATCAGAATTCTGTATGTCCCGGCGGTCGCCTCACCCGCCAAAAGGTCGGCTGCAACAAGGGTTATCAGGAAAGGAATGTGCACTGTAAGAGCATTCAGGATGATGTATGATATCCAGTAACCATTTAATAGGTTGCCAACTAAAATAAATGAATCTCTCAATCCTCGGGTAACAAAATCTATAGAATTCTGACCTTCAAGATACATTGCCAGATGAAGCAATGGAACGAGAATGCCAATAGCAATAAACCCGATATAAGTTCGCCACTTTCTGAAGATTTTCATCAGCTCAATTTTGACTAATGTAAATATCATTTTACACCAGCAGTAATACTTAAAAAATAATCTTCAAGGGATCTTACCGGAACGAGGGAATTTACCATAACACCATTTTCAACAAGATATTTATTTATTTCCGGAATGTCTTTGTTTTCCATATTGATACTGAATTTATTTCCAGTAACTGACTCAATTTGATTATACCATTTTGTGTTTTCTAAAACTTTTTTTGCCGCCTCAACATTCTCAACTTCAATAGTAACTTTAAGAGTATTTGAACTCAGAAGTTGATTTACTTCTCCCTCTACAACTTTGCTACCTTTGTTAATTATTAACATTCGGTTAGCAACCAGTTCAATTTCTGAAAGAACGTGGGAAGAGAGGAAAATTGTTTTATTTTCTTCTTTGCTCAAGCGGATAATTAAATCCCTGATTTCTTTTACCCCTTGCGGGTCCAGTCCAGTAGTTGGTTCATCAAGAACAATGAGCTCGGGATTATGAAGCAACGCCTGAGCAATACCGAGTCTTTGCTTCATTCCGTGCGAGAAAGTTTTTACTTTACTTTTAGCTCGATCTTTTAGACCAACCAGTTCTAAAAGTTCCAATATTCTCTTTTGAGTAACCTCTTTTCCTGAGATTCTGGCTAAAATTTCAAGGTTTTTTATTGCAGGAAGATATAAGTAAAAGTCAGGTTTTTCTACGATAGCACCAACATTAGTAAGAATTTCTTTACGATTTTCAGTAAGGGGTTTGCCAAATATTTTAATTGATCCGGCGGTGGGAGAAATGAGGGATAGAATCATCCTGATAGTTGTGCTTTTCCCTGCGCCATTTGGACCAAGGAATCCAAACACATCTCCTCTCTGAACTTGGAATCCTACTTCATTTACTGCACGAACATCTTTGAAGCGTTTTGAAAGTCCGGATATTTCAATTACAGTATTTTCTGAGCTCAACTTGTTTGCGTACTAATATTATTTAAAATAATAGTGACAATTTAAGAGATTAATTGTCTTTTTAAAGTAAAATTTATTTTTTGAATCTGTGCTTAAAATTTTTGTAATCAAATCAAAATTTAAAACAAGAATTCAGAAAGATTTTTTTTGCAATCACTTGAAATTTAATTTGCAATTTTTGAAAAATATTACAAAGTTAGTGTTGCCTTGTTGGAGCAAAAAAAAATTTGAAAACTTGTGATGCTGTTTCTACCTTGAAGAAGTTTTTACTTCCTTTAGTCTCCAACTCAAAACCAATTTGATATTTTTTTGTCACTTAAAAATAGTTACTTATAAAGTGAATATCCTTCTACTTTTAATAAATTTTTTTTCTCTTTTAAACCACCAATGTAATACCTGGAGAGCTTGATGCATGTAAAAAGACTGTTTACTACGGCTGGAAAAGACCCACTATCATCACTCAAATTTGTAAAACGAAGATCAGAAATTAAAAATCCCGATGGCTCAATTGTGTTCAGGATGGATGATGTATCAGTGCCTGAAAGCTGGTCGCAGGTTGCAACAGATATTATCGCTCAAAAGTATTTTAGAAAAGCAGGAATCCCAAAACTTTTGGTTAAAGTTGAAGAAGAAGGTATTCCGGATTGGTTAAAACCTTCAACCGCTGATAATACGCGACTTGATACAATGCCTGAAGATGACCGATATACAACAGAACGCGATTCAAGACAGGTATTTCACAGGCTCGCAGGATGCTGGACTTATTGGGGCTGGAAAGGAAATTATTTTCACTCTGAAGAAGATGCCAAAACTTTTTACGATGAGCTTATGTATATGCTTGCAAACCAGCTTGCAGCTCCAAACAGCCCGCAATGGTTTAATACAGGATTAAATTGGGCTTACGGAATCACCGGTCCTTCTCAGGGCCATTATTATGTTGATTATCAAACCGGTGAGATGGTTTCTTCCACAAATGCTTATACTCATCCTCAGCCACACGCTTGCTTCATTCAATCTGTAAGTGATGACCTTGTTAATGAAGGTGGAATAATGGACCTGTGGGTTCGTGAAGCGAGATTATTTAAGTATGGTTCAGGAACGGGTTCTAACTTTTCGGATTTGAGGGGAAGTAATGAACCACTTAGCGGTGGAGGAAAATCTTCAGGCTTAATGTCTTTCCTAAAAATAGGTGATCGTTCTGCAGGTGCAATTAAATCTGGCGGAACAACCAGAAGAGCTGCAAAAATGGTTACTCTGGATCTTGACCATCCTGATATTGAAGAATATATTAACTGGAAAGTTATTGAAGAACAGAAAGTAGCTTCACTGGTGGCTGGTTCGCAGCTGGCTAATTTGCATTTAAATAATATTATGACTGCCTGTCATTCCGAGCATCCTGAAAATGACCGGTTCAATAAACAAGTTAATGCAAAATTAAAATTTGCTGTCATTGAAGCTCGCAGAGCAAGGATCTCAAATAATTATATTGAACGCGTAATACAGCTTGCAAAACAGGGATTTAAATCAATTGAATTTCCTGAATATGATACTGATTGGAATTCAGATTCTTATGCAACTGTATCAGGACAAAATTCTAACAATTCCATTAGAGTTACTAATGAATTTATGAATGCTGTTCTCGATGATAAAGACTGGAACCTATTCTGGAGAATTGAAAAACGAAAATCAAAAGAAGAAAAAAGAAATCCAAAGCCTTGCAAAACTCTGAGAGCCAGAGATCTTTGGAATGATATTTCATACGCTGCGTGGTCTTCCGCTGATCCTGGAATTCAATATCATGATACAATTAATGAATGGCATACCTGCCCGGAAAGTGGAGAAATCAAAGCTTCAAATCCGTGCAGTGAATATATGTTCCTTGATGATACTGCCTGCAATCTTGCTTCAATGAACCTTGTTAAGTTTTATAGTATCAAAGAAAAGAAATTTAATGTTGATCAGTATCGGCATGCAACTAGAATCTGGACTATGGTGCTTGAAATTAGTGTGATGATGGCTCAGTTCCCAAGCAGAAACATTGCACAACTTAGTTATGAGTACAGAACTCTTGGATTAGGTTACGCAAATTTGGGTACACTTCTCATGCTTCAGGGAATACCATACGACAGCAATGAAGGATTTGCAATTTGTGGTGCATTAACAGCAATTATGCATATGTCTGCTTATGCAACATCTGCTGAAATGGGAAAAGAAATCGGAACTTTCCCCGGTTACAAGAAGAATAAAAAACATATGCTTCGTGTAATCCGGAATCATAAACGTGCAGCTTACAATGTTCCGAATGAAGAATACGAAGGATTAAAAATTAATCCTGTGGGAATCAATCCAAAACATTGTCCTTCTGATTTATTGAAAGCAGCAAGAGAAGATGCTGACAAAGCTCTAGAACTTGGTGAGCAGTTTGGATTCAGAAATGCACAGGTTACTGTGATCGCACCAACAGGAACAATCGGTCTTGTAATGGATTGCGATACTACCGGCGTTGAACCAGATTTTGCTCTCGTTAAATTTAAAAAACTTGCGGGCGGTGGATACTTCAAAATAATCAATCAATCAATTCCACCTGCCCTTGAAAGATTGGGTTACAACAAAGATCAGATAAATGAGATAATAAAGTATGCAAATGGACAAGGAACTTTGCAAGGTTGTCCGTATATCAATCCTGAATCATTAAAAGCAAAAGGGTTTACCGAAGAAGCAATTGCAAAAATTGAGAAAGCACTCCCAACTGTTTTTGAAATCAGTTTTGCGTTCAACAAGTTCACTCTCGGCAAAGATTTCATTGTTGAAAATCTTGAAATTGATGAGGAAAAAATTGACAGTTTCGATTTTAATCTGTTGGAAGAGATTGGATTTTCCAAACAGGAAATCTCTTCAGCTAATGATTACGTTTGCGGAACGATGACAGTTGAAGGAGCTCCATTCCTCAAGCACGAACATTACCCTGTTTTCGATTGTGCAAATAAATGCGGTAAAAAAGGGACACGATTTATTCGTCCAATGGCTCATATCAAAATGATGGCAGCGGCTCAACCTTTCATTTCAGGCGCTATTTCAAAAACTATCAACCTTCCTAACCAATCAACCATCGAAGACGTTAAGGACGCTTATATGCAGTCCTGGAAGCTTGGTGTGAAGGCTAATGCGCTTTACAGAGATGGTTCAAAACTATCTCAGCCATTAAATACTCTCAGTGAAGAAGATATTGAATCATTGATTGAAGACAAAGAAAAGAATGATATTGTTAAAGTTGCTGAAAAGATAATCCACAGATATATTGCTAAAAGAAGAAGATTACCAGACAGAAGATCCGGCTACACACAAAAAGCAAAAATTAACGGTCAATCTGTGTATATAAGAACCGGTGAATATGATAACGGACAGATTGGTGAAATATTCATAGATATGCATCGCGAAGGTGCAGCTTTCAGAAGTCTGCTAAACTGTTTTGCAATTTCAATTTCACTCGGATTGCAGCACGGTGTTCCTCTTGAGGAATTTGCTGATGCTTTTGTATTTACAAGGTTTGAACCCAGCGGAATTGTTACCGGCAACGAAAAAATAAAAATGGCAACTTCCGTAATTGATTATATTTTCAGAGAACTTGCGGTTTCCTACTTAGGCAGACATGATCTTGCACACATTGAGCCGGAAGAAATTAAGTCGAAAGCTTCTCCGGGAATTGTAAAGAAATTTGCTGAACCTGATTTTGTAAGTGAAGAAATTGTTAGCGAAAGACTTGTTGAATTGGATAAAGATGATGTTGATGAATTCTCAGCTCCTACAAGAACAATAAACTCCCATTTGAATCGTGACACTACCACTGCACCCAGTAAAAAAGCTGAAATGAACTCCAAAGTTAAGATGGCAATTGAAAGAGGATACACGGGAGATATCTGCACAGAATGCCAGAGTATGACAATGGTAAGAAACGGAACCTGTCTGAAGTGTATGACTTGTGGCTCTACTTCGGGGTGTAGTTAATAGTAATAAACATTTAAAATTGAAAAACCGTTCTATTTTGGAACGGCTTTTTTTTGAATAAATCATAACGGCACCGTCCACCGGGAGGCGGTCGAACGAAGTTGATTTCAGTTTTCGCGCGACCCGCGGCTCCGTGTGCAACGATTTGTTATGTGCCCTTCAGAACATTGTTTCGCCGAAACTCTACCCGTTTTCTTCGCCAGAATGGAAAGAAAATTAGCCCTGTTGTGCTGTCGGATTCCCATCCGTTGTCGGTCTTCGACTGTACGTCCAACGTAGGAAAATTTGCCACGCAATGTGATTTCCAAACGGCATTCGTCGGATAATCCGAACGCGAAACAATTCAGTGCCGCGTCTTTGCTGTCGAAGTGTTCGTGCCAACCATCAAAATGTACGATCCATTCGGATGTGCCTTCGATGAGCGAGACGGAGAACCCATCCGGTGAAGGCGCATCGATTGTGATTGTGCTGCCACTGACGTTGTATTTCAGCTCAGGGTATTTTTTGAGTCGTTCCTTGATCTCTTCGATGGCGGTCACTTGGCACATAACTATTACTTATAATGCACGCAAATATTAGTTAAAAGTTCGTAGATATGCACGTTTCTTTGAATATGTTCTGTATTACCCATATTTAAAAATATCCTCTGCATATATATCATCTTCACTCATATCAGCATATGACACTAATTATATTAATAAATCATTTAGAAAAACTCACTGCGATTTCTGTGTCAATCCATTTGTCTCAAATCTTCTTGCACCCATAAAAGTTCTTGAGTAATAATCATAATCTATTGCAGAAATTGTTACTCCCTTTGTTGAGCTTGCGTGTGCAAAGAGATTATCGCCAATGTAAATACCAACGTGTCCGGGTTTTACTCTTTTTCGAGTGTTAAAAAATACCAGGTCACCATATTTTAACTCGTCACCTTTTGAAATTACTTCTCCCTGTTTGTACTGAAACGGGCAGAGCGTTCAAGTTTAATGTTAAAAACATCTCTGTAAACTGTTTGTGTAAATGCTGAGCAATCAATTCCATTTTTTGTATGTTCCACCATATTTGTATGGAGTCCCAAGATATTTTATTACTTCCATCAGCATCTTTTCCCTGATGGTAGTGTAATCAAATCCCGGGACATCAAAAGTATAATTGTTTTGATTTGTAGCGAGTAGACTTGAAACATCAATATCCGGTTCATCAGCAGGAAGTTCATTTGGATCTTTTAAGGTCGAGGTTCAAATCAACAATCATCGAATCATCCACAGAAGTAAATCGTCACTGAAGGGTCTTTAGGTTCTTTCTCCTCGGGAGTTTGTTTACCGTACCTGAGTGTGCTGCTTGATGAGCAAGCTGAGATTAAGAAGAGGAAAAGAGAGAAGGAATAATATTTTATAGAAATGGCTATTCAAACTCAGCCCAGATATTTTTTTAACTCTTTACTTCGTGTTGTATTCCGTAATCTGCGGATTGCTTTTTCTTTTATTTGTCGAACTCTTTCACGCGTAAGATTAAACTTATCCCCTATTTCTTCAAGAGTTAATGGTTCATCTGTCCCAAACCCGAAATAAAGTCGTATAACTTCTGCTTCACGTGCATCTAGTTTTGATAATGCTCTTTCAACTTCTTCTTTAAGCGATTCTGACATTAAAATAGTATCAGGTGCCGGCAATTCCTCATTTTTAAGCACATCAAGCAATCGGTTCTCTTCAGTTTGATTAAAAGGTGCATCCATTGAAAGATGCTTGGCAGATAATGTCATCGCTTCCGAAACATCATCAACATTCATTTCAAGTTCTTCAGCAAGTTCTTCGGGGCTGGGTTCCCTTTCGTATTCCTGTTCAAGATTGCTGTATGCTTTTCCAATTCTGTTTAATGCACCAACCCGGTTCAAAGGTAAGCGAACAATTCGTGATTGCTCAGCAAGTGCCTGCATAATTGCTTGACGAATCCACCAAACAGCATAAGAAATAAATTTAAATCCGCGGGTTTCATCAAACCTTCTTGCAGCTTTTATAAGTCCCAGATTTCCTTCATTGATTAAATCACCAAGAGAAAGTCCCTGGTTCTGATATTGCTTTGCTACACTTACAACGAAACGTAAATTAGCTTTGGTTAGTTTTTCCAGTGCTTCCGCATCACCCTGCTTTATTTTAATTGCAAGTTCAATTTCCTGTTCAGGAGTAAGCAGAGTCACCTTCCCGATATCGTGGAAGTATTTATCCAGCGAGTGAGCTTCTCTTTTTGTGAACTGCTTGGTGATTTTCACTGTTTTTTCTTGTTTGATTTTTCAGAATTTACTGAATCCACAATACCAACAATTGATGCATCCACCGGAGCCATATCTACCGGAAGCGGTATTACAGCTTCGGATGCAGTTATATAATAAATAATTTCACCCGGTCCTGATCCAACTGTATCGACAGCAACTATAGGATCGCCGGATTTTTCAAACTCACCATTCAACGGCTGAACAATCATCAGCTTAAAGCTGCTTAAGCTCGGATGCTTTCTTGTCGCCCAAATATTTCCTATGACTTTTCCCAGGAACAAATTTCTCTCAGCTAATAATTAAAATTACTTTTCCGATACATCAAGTTTATCAACAATTCCCATAATCACCGCATCAACTGGCTTATCTTTGGTAAAGCTGGTCATTCTTGACGAGCTTCCCGATGCAACTAGAACAACTTCACCTTCACCTGCGCCAACACTATCTACTGCAACCACAAAACGCTCTTTCTCTTTTAATTCAAGAGTTAGTTCACGGACAATTAAAAATTTAGCGCCAACCAGATTTTCATCTTTTTTAGTTGACCAGACGGTTCCAATAACTCTTCCAAGAAACATTTATACTCCCACTTCTTGTGGATAAATAATTTTCAAATTTGTTTTTTTATATCGTTCGCTATTTAAAGTGACTATCGGCAATTTGTTTATCAATGATACTACACAGAAAAGCGCATCACGCAAACTTGAAGTTTTATCAGCAAACTCCGGAACATTTAAAGCATACCTTTGATGCAATCCGAGAACCTTCAGTGAATCCAAAACACTTCTGACTGCTGATTGCTCATTTTCACCTTTGCAGGCAGCTAACATCTCAGATGCATTCAATACCGTTGTAAAACAAATACCAGCTCTGCATAAGATTGATTAAGTAATTATTTTCATTCGAAGTCAGATAATCAACCATTATATCAGTATCCAATAAGTACTTAACCACCATGTATCTGCTCCAAGAATTTACTTTCTTTTAATTTCCCTTCAGCCAATATAAGCCTGATAATTACCCAATCAGGTAAATCTTGAACTGATTTAATTTTTGTAAATAAATCAACATCAAGTTGTAAATTTTGTATTTCATAATCAGGTGAATTTTTTACTTCTAATTGAACCTTAGATTGACCAGAATTTTTCAATTCTTTAGCCTTTTCTGAAATAGGATTATCAGAGCTTCGGTCATTCAAATCAATAAAAAGAGTTTTGCTTTCTTTACGAATAATTTTATTCATTCAAAAAACTTGTTCCATTCAAATTATTATCTACACCAAAATACTCAGCAGCGGTTTTTGCTACATCTGAAAACGTTTTTCTTACTCCCAGATTTTTTCCCTGAACACCTTTCCTGTAATACAACAGCGGAACATATTCCCTGCTGTGATCTGTGCTTGGTGTTGTGGGATCGTTCCCGTGATCGGCAGTAATAACAAGCCGATCGCTTTCATCCAACTTACTTAGAAAGTCAGGAAGAAACTGATCAAATTCAATTAACTTTTGTGCAAATCCTTCCGGATCGTTTCTATGTCCAAAATACACATCGAAATCTACAAGATTTGCAAAAATAAAACTACCCTGAGTTTCGCCGGCACATTTTATTAATTTTTCGCATCCTTCTTCATTTGATTTCGTGGTCAACTGTGTCTTAATTCCCTGGTAATTGAATAAATCATTCACTTTTCCAACTGCGATCGTCGTTATTTTATTTTTTGAAAGAAGATCGAGAATTGTTGGTTCAGGTGGATTAAGTGAAAAATCTTTTCGATTCTTTGTTCTCACAAACTTACCTGGTTCCCCAATAAACGGACGTGCAATTACTCTTCCGACTTGCAGAGGATATGCTAATACTTTATGTCGCGTTATCGAACAAATTTCATATAGATTTTCTAATGGAATAATATCCTCGTGTGCAGCTATCTGAAAGACTGAATCAGCAGAAGTATAAATAATTGGATAGCCTGTTTCTAAATGTTTTTCCCCAAGCTCTTTAATTATTTCAGTACCTGAGGCTGGTTTATTTCCCAAGATTTCTTTGCAGCCAGTTTCTATTAAAAATTTACTTACAATTTCACTATTAAATCCATTAGGGAAATAAGAGAAATCAGTTTTTACGTGAAGTCCGGCAAGCTCCCAATGACCGGTTGTTGAATCTTTTCCTTCTGACATTTCTTCCAGCTTTCCAAATGAGGCAAGTGGAGTGGTTACTGTTTTAATTCCTTCGATTGGTATGATATTTCCCAGGCCAAGTGATCCCAAGTTTGGTAATTTTAATCCACCCACTGCATTTGCCATATTACACAAGGTGTTGCTTCCTTCATCTTTGTACTTGCTTGCATCCGGAAGTTCTCCAATGCCAACTCCATCAAGAACAACTATAAAGAAATTTTTCATTTCAGCAAGCGAATTGGAAGTTAGAATTAATTTACATTGAGGACGGCATTACCACCCTTTTCAAGCGCTTTGTTTAAAGCAAGATTTGCATTGTGTAAAACTTCATCAGTATTATCTTTATTTGTTGTTGATGCAATACCGATTGAGACAGTAAATGTAGTTTGTTTGGAGACTACAGAGATAGGTTTCCGGGCAATTTTAACACGCAGTTTTTCTGCCCAGATGAAGACATTCTTCGTGGTTGCATTGAAAAAATAAACAGCAAAAATTCGGTCATCCAATCTTCCAAAAAGATTTAGTGCGCTCATTTCGTCTTTGATAATTTCAGAGACTACAGTAACAACTTTAGGCAATGGGTCGTCAGCAAATAGTGAATCCTGTTCCATAAAGTCATCAATCTTAAGCAGTGCCAACGTACCTGGTATTTCCAACTGTTTGGCTTTGATTAAATCAGAACTAAGTCTTTCCTTAAATGATGCCTCATTTAATGCTCTTGTCTCAAAATCAATTGAGGTAAAATTCTTTAATAATTTTTGTGTTGAGTGCGAATAGATTATGTATGCTAAAACATTTAGTGACTTTTTAAGAAACTGAACATCATTGTTGCTGTAGGCATTTTTCTTCAGACTCTCTAAACAAATAACTCCGTAATTCTGTTTATTATAAATCAAAGGAATAGAAATAAATGATCCATCAAAAGAAACATCCTCAGCTCGTGAAAATCTCTTGTAACTACCTGCCGAAGTATCATCAATTTTAACAGGAATTCCAGTAACAATTGATTTACCAACGAGAGTTCCATTCAAGTCAATCTGAAGGTCTGTTCCAATATATTTTAATGCAGTTGTGTTTTCGACCTTTTCAGTTTTAAATATTTTTTCAATAGGTTGAAAATAAATAAATACAAACGCATCCCATTTGATCATAGTTTTTAATGCTTCCGGGAGAGCATTTATCATTTCCTTTTCATCTTCAAATTCATTTTCAGGACCAAGAACCTTCAGCAATCCTTCTAATCGCTTTTGAGAAATTGTATCAGAATACTTTTCCTCAAATATTCCAATTAACATTGTTATTAAGCGAATAAACCTGCCAAGAGAATAAATAGTTTCTATTCCGAATGCATCTTCAACCTTCGAATCAATTGCGATAATAGCAACTAGTTCGTTGTTATAAAACACAGGTACGCCGGCAAAACTTTTTATTCCCTGAGGTGAATCATAATATCGAATTACATCTGCTTCTGCGGCACGGGAGATATCAGTTAACAATTCAGGTTCACCAGTTTCAACTATCTTACTCAAGACATCATCTTCAATATCAAATTTTCTTTTAGTAAGTTGATTTGAAGTGGAATAAAATTTTTCGATAATTAATTTTTCTTTTTTCTTGTTATGCCAGAAATAAATTGCGGAATGTGCATTGTAAAGTTCAGCCATCACTGTCAACATTCTTTCAATTACAAATCCGAATTGTTCATCGTGTCCTGTTCCCGGAGGCAATGTTTCCTTAACAATTTCATCAAAGCGTTCTTTGAGGTCGTGAGGTCTCAGAGTTGTTTTTGAAACACCGTATTCAGGTTTGTAATTCTCATCGGTGATTACATCAACATTTCTGTTTTTTGATACAATTTTGAATGATTCCTCATGTTCAGAATGGGATGCTGCGACAGGTTCGGAGACGGGCTCTTCTGCCTCAGAAATAGAGTATCCTCCTGAAAATCTGATTGAATCTCTCAGGAAAATTATGAATGCAACGTAAACAACGATAAGCCCGATTATTATAATTCTAATGGTAAGGTCATCGAAAAAAAACAAACCAGCCGCCAGAACCGGGATAACCAGAAAAATCAGTATTCTTTTGCGTTGTCTTTTGTCCAGCATTTTACTTTTTTATAGGAAAAATTTATTCGTAAAATAAATTTAACAACTAATTATTAAAAAATAACATTAAGACTTAATTAATGGAACAATTCCATAATTCTTTTTTGAACTGGTTTCTTCCACTTCCCTGTTACAGAAGAATAAAGAAAGAGATTACTGTTAAGTTGAAGTCCAGGGAAAAAGGAGTTGATAGTCTTGATTGCTTTATGATTTTCCGATTGATTAAGCTTATCAGCTTTGTTTAGAATAATTGAAAAATCCAGCTCAGCGTTCTTTAACCAGAGATTTAATTGGACATCCAAATCAGTTGGTTTATACCTTGGATCTATAAAGTGAAACGCGTGACGAATTTTACTTGACTCAAGAATATATTTTGAAACAAGCTTTCCCCATTTCTCTCTCTCCTTGTGACTGGTTTTTGCGTAACCGAATCCAGGCAAATCAACAATAAAGAACTTGTTTTCAGCATTATAAAAATTGATTGATCTGGTTTTACCAGGGGTGGAGCTAGTCTTCGCAAGCCCTTTCCTGTTTGTAATATTATTAATAAAAGTAGATTTCCCAACGTTTGATCTGCCACACAAGATTAATTGCGGTAACTCAGACTTTGGTAGTTCTTTAAGTTCAAATACAGATCTATAAAATTGAATTTCTTTAAACATTATATAAAAAAAAAGAGTAATCGAAAATTTCGATTACTCTTATAATACAAAAAATTAACTTAATTATTTTATCGGTGCTTCAGAAGCCTGCTGTTCGAGTAACTGATCTTCGTTCTCAGCCTTTGCTTTTTCAGCTTTATCCTTAGCTTTTGCTTCCCGCTTTTCTTTCTGCTGTTCAGCTCGTGCGGTAACAACTTCGTTGTAATCAACAAGTTCAATTATTGCCATCTGAGCAGCATCACCCATTCGATTACCTAACTTAACTACTCGCGTGTAACCACCGGGACGGTCACCAATTTTCGGAATAATTTCTGAGAAAAGTTCTTTAACAACTTCTTTATCTTTTATTACATCCATCACTTGTTTCTTTGCATGTAAATCACCTTTACGGGCTTTTGTAACGAGTTTTTCAGCAAAGCCTCTGGTTTCTTTAGCTTTAGCAAGAGTCGTTTTAATTCTTTTATATTTAAGAAGAGAAGTTATAAGTGAAATTAATGTAGCCTTACGATGGCTCGCTGTTCTGCTTAATTTTCTTCCCTTAACATTGTGTCTCATCTGATTACCTTTTTCGTTTTAATTGGCTTCTGCTTCTACTTTTAGATACTTGTCTACGTCCATTCCAAATTCAATTCCAAGATCTTCAACAATTTCCATAAGCTCTGCCAGAGATTTTCTTCCAAAATTTCTGAACTTCAACATTTCTGCTTCATCTTTCCTTACAAGATCACCAAGAATTTTTATATTGGCTGCCTTAAGACAGTTATGCGATCTTACACTCAATTCAAGATCATCAACATTTGTTGAAAGTATCTTTTTGATTCTGTCGAATTCAGTATCTTTCTGAGCTACCGGCTGCTCTTCTTCCTGCTCCATATCAAAATTAATGAAAAGTTGAACATGTTCTCTTAGAATTTTTGCTGCCTGAGTTAGAGCATCATCTGGAGTAATTGATCCGTCAGTTGATATTTCCATCGTCAATCTTTCAAAATCATTCTTGTCACCTATTCTAACATTTTCAACAGCCATTTTTACATTTTTAATCGGTGTGAATATTGAGTCAATAGGAATAACCCCAATTGTCTGATCCGGAGAGGCATTTTCTACCGCAGGGACATAGCCTGTACCTTTACCAACTCTTAATTCAACATCAAATTTTGCGCTTTTATTTAAGGTAGCAATATGCAAATCAGGATTCAAGATTTCAATTTCATTACTTGCTTTTTGGATATCTGCTGCTTTCCATTCCTTATCACCATTAAATGACAGGTCTATTTTATTCGGATTTTTGTTTAGCAGTTTCATTCTTACCTGCTTAAGATTTAAAACTATTTCGGAGACATCCTCAACTACTCCCGGAATTGTCGTAAACTCGTGTAATATACCACTGAATTTAACAGAAGTGATAGCAGCACCCGGTAAGGATGAAAGAAGTACTCTTCGCAAAGAGTTACCTAATGTTACTCCAAATCCGCGTTCTAGTGGTTGAAGTGCAAACATTCCAAATGTGTTTGTATAATTCGCTTCATCTAAAACGACTGATTCCGGCATAATTAAATGTGATGTATTCATTAATAAATCCTCTAAGTTTTCAAAAATTAATTATTTAGAATAGAGCTCTACAACCAATTGTTCATTGGCATTTAGAGGAACATCTGCTCTATCCGGAACTTGAAGAAAAGTTCCGGTTAATGTTGCTTTATCTACTGTAAGCCATGGATAGGCACTTTCTTTAACTCTCTTCAGTGAGTTATGAATTGCATCCAGCTTCTTACTTTTCTCTTTTACTTTAACAATATCACCCTGAGAGACCAGGTACGATGGAATATCAACCAACCTGTCATTCACAATTAAATGTCTGTGTTTTATCAGTTGTCTTGCCTGGCTCCGTGAAGCAGCAAATCCTAATCTGAAAACAACATTATCTAATCTTCTCTCAAGAAGCTTTATCAGGTTTTCACCAGTAATACCTTTTTGCTTATTCGCCTTCTCAAAATAATTTCTGAATTGTGTTTCGAGCAATCCATACATTCTTTTGATTTTCTGTTTTTCTCTAAGCTGTATTCCGTATTCAGATATTTTTGATCTTCTGTTCAGACCATGCTGACCAGGTGGATAATTTTTGGTTTCGATCGGACACTTTTCCGTATAACACTTCTGTCCTTTAAGGAAAAGTTTCTGCCTTTCTCTTCTGCACAATTTGCAAACTGAATCTATGTGTCTTGCCATTTAACAATAACTCCTTCTATTAAACTCTTCTACGCTTTGGTGGTCTGCATCCGTTATGTGGGATTGGAGTTACATCTTTGATAGATGCAATTTCTAATCCTGCTGTATGTAAAGATCTGATTGCGGCTTCTCTACCTGAACCAGGCCCTTTCACTTTAACTTCAACTTTTCTTAAACCAAGATCATAAGCTTCTTTTGCAGCGGCTTCGGCTGAAACCTGTGCAGCGAAAGGTGTATTTTTTCTTGATCCTTTAAAACCATTTTTGCCTGCGGATGACCACGATAATGTATTGCCGTAAATATCTGTGATTGTTACAATAACATTATTGAATGTTGCTTTTATGTGAGCAACTCCATTCAGGTCTACCTGCGTTTTCTTTTTTACTTTTTTTACTGATTTAGCCAATCAAAATCCTCCGATTAACAAAAATTATTTCTTAGTTGGTGTTTTTTTCTTGCCAGCAACAGTTTTACGCTTACCTTTCCTAGTTCTTGAATTAGTTCGCGTTCTCTGACCTCTTGCCGGAAGTCCTTTTCTATGTCTTATACCACGGTAAGCTCCGATATCCATCAACCGTTTAATATTCTGCTGAACTTCCGAACGAAGCGCACCTTCGACTTTAAATTCAGCAGTGATAACTGCTCTAATCTGAGCTACATCTTCCTCAGTAAGATCTCCAACTTTTTTATTAGGATCGATCTTAGCTTTATTAAGAATATCAGAAGAGGATGTCGGTCCTATTCCGTATATGTACCTGAAGTCCGTACAGCACTTTTTTATTTTTAGGTAAATCTACACCTGATATACGAGCCAATCTAAAACTCCTTTATTAAATTTAACCTTGTCTTTGCTTGTGCTTTGGATTTGCACAAATAACTCTTACAACGCCCTTGCGTCTTATTATTTTGCACTTATCACATATTTTTCTTACTGATGATCTAACTTTCATTATAGCACCTATTATTTATATCTATAAGTAATTCTTCCCTTCGATAAATCGTAGGGAGACATTTCAACAGATACTTTATCACCGACGAGTATCTTTATAAAATGCATTCTCATCTTGCCCGAAATATGTGCAAGAATTTCGTGACCATTATCTAACTTCACTTTAAATGTGGCATTCGGTAAAGTTTCAGTTATAACGCCATCTATTTTTATTGGACCTTGTTTAGCCATTAACAAACTGTTAATATTTCTGGTGAATTATCCAGTATCAAAATCGTATGTTCAAAATGAGCTGATGGAGATCCATCCGCAGTCAGTACTGTCCAGCCATCCGAAGCTGTCATCACTTCATAACCAGCAACATTTACCATCGGTTCGATTGCAAGGGTCATTCCGTTTTTCAACCTTGGTCCCGTTCCTCTTCTGCCGAAGTTTGGAATAGATGGATCTTCGTGTAAAAACTTACCAACTCCGTGTCCGCACAAATCTCTTACTATAGAAAATCCGTTTTGCTCAACATACTCTTGAACAGCCGCTGATATATCGTGAACTCTGTTTCCAGTTTTGGCTTGCTCAATTCCAAGTTGCAATGATTTTTCTGTTACTTCAAGAAGATTTCTTTTTTCATCAGAAATTTTTCCAACGGCAACTGAAGTTGCTGCATCGCCATAAAAATTATTTTTAAGAACACCGACATCAAGCGAAATTATATCTCCCTCTTCAAGTTTAACCTGACCAGGGATTCCGTGTACAACTGCATCGTTTATCGAAGTGCAAACCGAACCAGGAAATCCGGGTAATCCTCCCTGCGAATATCCTTTGAAAGCCGGAACTGCACTATTACTTCTAATATAATCTTCTGCTATCCGATCCAGTTCAATTGTTGTTACGCCAACTTTAACATTAGTCTTAACCATGCGAAGCGTCTCTGCAACAATTCTACAACTCTCTCTAATAAAATCAATTTCTTTTTGAGTCTTTATATAAATCACAAGCTAACAGCTTTATCTTCGTCCTCGGAGTTTTCCGGCTTTCATGAAACCATCATAGTGCCTCATCAAAAGATGTGATTCAATCTGCTGAAGTGTATCAAGAGCAACACCAACGATGATCAAAAGGCTGGTACCACCAAAAAACTGAGCGAATTGACCGGACACTCCAAAACCTGAGACAAATGCAGGTAGTATCGCAACAATTGCAAGGAAGATAGAACCAGGCAGAGTAATTTTCGTTAAAATATTATCAATGAACTCAGAAGTTTGCTTACCAGGTCTGATTCCGGGAATAAAACCACCTTGCTTTTTCATATTATCGGCAACGTCTTTTGGATTGAACGCAATGGCTGTATAGAAATAAGTAAAGAACACAATCATTAAAGCATATATAGCAGAGTATACAGGAGAATCATAAACGAAATAACTTGATAGACCCTGCAAGAAATCGTTATCAGGGAAAAATGACAGAACAGTATTTGGAATAAACATAATTGACTGAGCAAAAATTATCGGCATCACTCCTGCAGTGTTAACTCTTAATGGAATATACTGAGTTACACCACCATAAATTTTCCTTCCTACAACACGTTTCGCATACTGAACCGGAATCCTTCTTGTTCCCTGTGTAACAAGCACCACTCCGGCAATTATAAAGAACATAAAAATCCAGATTATTATTTCTATAATAATCGATCTTTGCCCGACACTTATTAATCTTATTTCATCAAGAATTGAATGCGGGAATCGTGCTATGATTCCTATAAAAATTATTAAAGAGATTCCATTGCCAATGCCTCTATCGGTTATCTGCTCACCCAACCACATCATAAAAATAGTTCCGGATGTAAGAATTATAATGGTTGAAAGTACCCACATAAAACCACTAACAGCATCAGGGACAATGGGTAATCCCTGAACCTGAATGTTTAATAATCTTATAGTAACACCCCAGGCCTGCATCGCTGAAATCAGGACCGTACCATATCTTGTAAGCTGAGTAATTTTTTTTCGGCCTTCCTCACCTTCCTGCTGCAGTTTTTGAAAATACGGTACAACAGCACCAAGAAGCTGAATAATAATAGATGCCGATATATAAGGCATAATTCCGAGTGCAAATATTGCTGCATTTGAAAAAGCACCACCGACAAACATATCATACAGGCCGAAGAGATTGTCCGTAGTTGCATTTTTCATACTCTCGGTAAGAAGAGTAGTATCTACACCTGGAATAGTTATATGTGCACCTAGCCGAACGAGAAAAAGTATAGCCAGCGTATATAAAATCCTCTGGCGAAGTTCGTGTATTTTAAAGATGTTCCGAAAGGTATCTGTAATTTTCGACATTTAATTCCGCATTAGATTAACTTTATTGAACCACCAGCTGATTCTATTTTTTCTTTTGCACTTTTGCTTACTGCATTAACCTCAAGGTCTATTTTAGCTTTTAATTCGCCTTTACCTAAAATTTTTACTGGTTTTTTTGTGCTGGAAATAAGACCTAAATTTTTTAATTCTTCAAGATTGATAACCTTTTCAATTTTATTCTCGTTTGCAATTCGTTGCAAAGCATTAAGATTAACAACCTGGTAAGTTTCCTTAAAAATATTTGTGAATCCGAATTTCGGAATTCTTCGTTGAAGCGGCATCTGACCACCTTCAAACCAGGCTCTTCTTTTCGAACCTGAACGAGAACCCTGACCATTATTACCTCTCGTAGACTGACCACCGTGTCCGGAACCTTCGCCTCTGCCAACTCTTTTGCGTTTCTTTCTTGAGCCTTCAGCGTATTTTAGATTACTTAATATATCCATAAAATGAATTCCTTATTCTTTAACTTCCTCTACCTTTACAAGGTGAGGAACTTTTTTCAGCATACCTCTTATCTGCGGAGTGTCATTATGAATTTTCTCCCAGTGAGGTCTGCCCAAACCAAGAGCTTCAATAATTCTCTTTTGTCTCTCCGGTCTGTCTATAATACTTCTCGTTTGTGTTATTTTTAACTTAGCCATAAAACCTCTTTAAGAAGCAAAAATTTCCTGAATAGATTTTCCTCTCTTGTCTGCCATAATTTTGGCATCAATCTGCATAAGTAAACCGTTAAGCGTTGCTTTAACTTGATTATGCGGATTGCTTGAACCGAGAGATTTTGTTAAAATATCCTGAATACCAGCAGATTCTAAAACTGCTCTTACACCGCCACCTGCAATTAAACCAGTACCCGGTGAAGCTGGTTTTAGTAGCACTTTTCCTGCACCATACTTACCAATGATTTTGTGTGAAATAGTTCCTTTCCTGATCTCAACTTTTACAAGATTTTTCCTTGCATCATCAATGCCTTTGGAAATTGCATCAGTAACTTCGTTTGCTTTTCCAAGTCCAACACCAACAGTACCACTACCATCACCAATCACAACAATGGCGTTAAAGCTAAACCTGCGTCCACCTTTAACAACTTTAGCAACACGATTAATGTGAACGACTTTTTCTTTTAATCCGTCTGTATTTGTGGATTTATTTCTTTTCAATTTATCTCCTAATAAACTTTCATTAAAAAACAGGAAGCTGCCGGGAGAGGATTCGAACCTCTACAGACGCCTCCAAAGGGCGTAGTCCTACCATTAGACGACCCGGCAAAAAACATTAGAATACCAGTCCCCCTTCACGGGCACCATCAGCTAAAGCTTTCACTCTGCCATGATATCTGAACCCACCTCTGTCAAATACCACTTTCTTAATATCTTTTTCCAATGCTTGCTTCGCAAGCATAGTTCCAATGAGTTTGCTCCTATTAATTTTTCCTTTAACTGCTTTTACATCAGCTTTTGCTTCTTTGGTTAAGCTGGAAACGGCAACTATAGTGTTCCCGGTTGTATCGTCTATAATTTGAGCATAAATATTATCCAAACTTCTGTAAACCGATAAACGTGGTCGTTCCGGTGTTCCAGAAATCTTTTTTCTGATTTTAATTTTTGCTCTTAATCTTGATGTCTTCTTTTTCATTCTAAATAGAACTCCTAAAAATTATGCTCCTGCAGTCTTACCGGCTTTTCTGATAATTCGTTCATCAGAATATTTAATCCCCTTACCTTTATAGGGTTCAGGTTTTCTGAACGATCTGATTTTAGCAGCAACAAGACCAACTAATTCTTTATCATTTCCAGATACTATTATCTGCGTAGGAGTCGGTATTTCAAGCTTTACTTCATCAGGCGGAACAAAATAAATGGGATGTGAATAACCAATGTTCAACAATAAGTTTTTTCCCTTCAATTCAGCCTTATAACCTACACCAACAATATCCAAAGTCTTTTTATAAGAGTCAGTCACGCCAATAATCATATTTTGAATTAATGCACGGGTTAATCCATGCAATGATCTTGATTCTTTTAAATCATTAGGTCTGGTAAACTTTATTTCACTTTCAGAAATTTCAGTCTTGATTATAGGATGAATATTTCTGTGAAGTTCACCCTTGGGTCCTTTAACTTTAATTAGCTGACCTTCCAAATTGACTGTTACGCCTTTTGGAATCTCTACCGGTTTTTTACCTATTCTGGACACTCTTAAACTCCAACTTTTAATTTTACCATATATAACAAAGCACTTCGCCGCCAACGAGAAGATTTTTTGCATCTTTATCGGTTAACAAACCTTTTGGGGTAGAAATAACAGCTGTGCCTAATCCATTTAATACTCTGGGCAGCTTATCCGCTGGCCTGTACACCCGTAAACCAGGTTTGCTTATTCTCTTCAAGCCTGTAATGGCTGGTTTGCCATTTTTGTATTTCAAAACCAGGTTCAATTTATTTTGTTTGTTATCATCGATAACTTCATAGTCTATTATAAATCCTAAATTCTTTAGAATTTCAGACAACCCGATTTTTGTTCGTGATGCCGGAATTTCAACGCGTATTTTTTGAGCTTTAGTAGCGTTTCTAATCCTGGTTAAATAATCTGCAATTGGGTCTGTAACTGGCATTTAAACTTTCTCCGTTTACCAACTTGATTTTTTTATACCCGGAATTTCACCCTTGAGAGCCATCTCTCTAAAGACTAATCTTGAAACCCCGAATTTTCTGTAATAACTTCTTGCTCTTCCTGTAAACATACAGCGACTTTTAAGTCTCACGGCTGAAGAATCACGCGGAAGTTTTTGAAGAGCTTCGTAGTCACCGTTTGCTTTCAACTCCTCGCGTATTTTCCTGTACTTATCGTAAATTTTTTTTCTTCTTTCTTGTCTAGCTATTAAACACGTACGAGCCATGAAATCTCCTAAGATTTTTTAATTTCTTTTTTAATGAAAGGCATTCCGAAAGATTTTAGTAATTCGTACGCCTCATTATCTGATTTTGCCGATGTTACGATTGTAACATCCATACCAAGAACTCTGGTAATTTTATCAACATTAATTTCCGGAAAAATAATTTGCTCTTTTATACCAAGAGTGTAGTTCCCTCGTCCATCAAAAGACTTATCCGACAAACCACGAAAATCTCTGACACGTGGAAGTGCAACATTGACAAGCCTGTCAAGAAATTCATACATTCTTTCTTTCCGAAGAGTAACCATTGCACCGATGCTTAAACCTTCTCTTAATTTAAAATTAGAAATGGCTTTTTTCGCTTTTCGTATGCTAGCTTTCTGACCAGTAAGTGACTCAAGTTCCCTAACTGCTTCTTCTAGAATCTTCGGCTCGGCTACGGCAGCACCAACACCCATATTAACAACTATCTTCTCAATTTTAGGTACCTGCATAACATTTTTATAGCTGAAGGTTTTCACGAGACCAGGGATTATATCACTGCGATAGTGATCGAAAAGTCTGCTTGGAATTTTAATTTCCTTTTCAGCCGATTGCTTTACAGCTTCTTTCTTCGATTTCGCTTTCTTTTCTTTCGGTGCTTTTGTTTGTTTTTTTTCTGCCATCTGATTAACAACAATTTAAATTCTTATTGGATCATTTCTCCGCTTGCCTTAGCAACGCGGGCAATTTTCTTTTTACCTGTTTTCTCGTCCAAAATTATTCTTGAACCTATTCTAGTAGGTTCATTAGATTTTGGATCTAGTATCATTACGTTAGAAGCATGAATAGCAGCTTCTTTTTCGATTATTCCGCCCTGCGGATTTTTCTGGTTTGGTTTTGTATGTTTTTTTCTCAGATTAATTCCTTCAATAATAATCCGATATTTCTGAGGAAATACTTTTAATACTTTTCCGGTTTTTCCACGGTCGTTTCCGGAAATAACCATAACCATATCATTTTTTCTAATTTTCATATTAATCCTTCTATAAAACTTCAGGAGCTAAAGAAACGATTTTCATAAACTGTTTATCTCTCAGTTCACGCGCAACGGGACCAAAAATACGAGTTCCACGAGGTTCGTTCTGAGGATTTATCAACACTGCTGCATTCTCATCAAATCGGATATATGACCCATCTTTTCTTCGAACTTCCTTTTTAGTTCTTACTATAACTGCTCTGGAAACTTCACCTTTTTTTACAGCACCGTTCGGCATTGCAGTTTTAACACTTACAACAATGGTATCGCCAACTGTGGCATATCTTCTACCACTTCCGCCTAAAACCCGGATGCATCTTATTTTTTTTGCACCAGAATTATCAGCCACAATCAGATTTGTTTCTTCCTGTATCATTGCTCGAGTTTCTCCTGCCTACTTGGCTTTTTCAATAATTTCGACTAAGCGCCATCTCTTCTTTAAGCTGAGCGGCCGTGTTTCCATAATTTTAACCTTATCACCTAACTTGCATTCCCTTTTTTCATCGTGAGCCATCAGCTTGGTAGTCTTCTTAAAATATTTTTTATATATAGGATGAGCAACTTTTCTTTCGATGGCAACTGTAACAGTTTTATCCATCTTGTTGCTTATCACAACACCGATCCTGGTTTTTCTTAATCCTCGCGATTCCATCTTTTAAGCGATTACTCCTTTCGCTGAAGTACCTGCGGTTTGTAATTCTCTTTCCTGAAGAACAGTTTTTAATTTTGCAATATCTCTTTTTACATTTTTAATTTTTGCTGTATTCGTCAGTTGTTTTAATTGATGAGAAAACCTTAAATCAACAAGGCTTGCTTCTTCATCTTTAATTCTTTGAATTATTTCTTCAGTTTTCATTTCTTTAATTTCATGAATTTTCATTTCAATATCCTCAGCTTATTCATAATCTGGTCTGGAAACTACTTTAGTTTTAATCGGCAGCTTGTGCGAGCAAAGCTGAAGCGCTTCATTTGCAACTTCCCTTGTAACGCCTGAAACCTCAAACATAATCCGGCCAGGTTTAACAACTGCCACCCAAAACTCAGGAGCGCCTTTTCCTTTACCCATTCTGGTTTCAAGAGGTTTTTTAGAAACTGGTTTATCAGGAAAAATTCTGATCCAAACACGTCCGTCTCTCTTCATTTTTCTTGAAAGAGCAACACGGCATGCTTCGATCTGTCTGCTGGTAATCCAAGCTGGCTCTAAAGATTTTAGACCAAAATCTCCAAATGCAACCGAACTGCCACGTTTTGCATTTCCTTTTCTTCTTCCTCTATGTGATTTTCTAAATTTTACTCTTTTTGGCATTAACATAATGTTTGCTCCTGCTGAAAATTAGTCCATAGCTCTTTTGCCGAGAATTTCACCACGGCAAATCCACACTTTAATTCCTATTGAGCCATAGACTGTTTCTGCTCTGCCATTAGCATAATCAATATCAGCTCTTAATGTGTGAAGCGGTATTCTTCCATCTTTATATTGTTCAGTTCTAGCAATTTCAGCACCACCTAATCTTCCTCCACACTTAATTCTTATACCTTCGGCACCCATTCTCATCGAAGCTGTAATTGCCATTTTCATCGCTCTTCTGAAGGAAACTCTTCCTACAAGCTGACTTGCAATGTTTTCTGCAACTAAATATGCATCAAGTTCTGGTCTTTTTATTTCTGAAATCTGAATTTTAACTTCTTTACTAGTTAACTGTCTTAATTCTTCTTCAAGCTGAGTTATTTCTTTACCGCTTTTACCAATTACAACTCCAGGTCTTGAAGTATGAATATTTAATATTACATTCTTAGAAGTTCTGTCAATAATTATTTTTGAGATTCCTGCCTTCTTTAATCTGTTTCTTACGTAGCTACGAAGTTTTTCATCTTCTTTAAGTTTTGTAGCATAACTTTTACTCTCATACCAATTCGAGCTCCAACCTCTAATTATACCTACTCTTAATCCTATCGGATTCGCTTTCTGTCCCAAAAATTCCTCCTGAAATTATGCTTTTTTTGCTACGATAATAGTTAAATGACAGGATCTCTTTCTTATCCTGTATGCCCTGCCCTGTGGCGCTGCCGATATTCTCTTTTAAAGTTGGACCAACATTTACATAAGCTTCTTTTACAAAAAGATCGGCTGGTTCAACTCTGGCTGATTCTTCTTTATTAATAAGATTAGAAACCGCTGATCTTAATGTTCTCTCAGCATCTTTTGAAGAATGCTTCGGAGAAAAATGAAGCACCTCGAGTGCTTTATCAACTGATTCGCCTCTTATTAAGTCAATCACCAATCTCATTTTTCTTGGTGATGAACCTATAAACCTATTTACTGCTCTTGCTTCCATCGTGAATAATCTTCCTTAATTAACCGGCCTTAGCCGCTTTTTCTGCTTTTGTACCGGGATGACCTCTGAAAATTCGTGTTGGTGAAAATTCTCCTAATTTATGTCCAACCATATTTTCAGTAATGAAAATCGGAATCATCTTATTTCCATTATGCACGGCAATAGTATGACCAACAAAATCCGGTGTTATTATTGACGCACGTGACCAGGTCTTAACAATTTTCTTTTGGTTTGCATTATTAAGTTGCTGGATTCTCTCGAGCAATTTAAAATGAATAAACGGTCCTTTTTTTACTGAACGAGGCATAAGTTAAACCTACTTCTTCCTTCTTTTAACAATGTATTTATTTGATGGATTTTTTCTTTTCCTTGTTCTTAATCCCTTAGCTTTCTGACCCCAGGGAGATACAGGATGACCACCACCCGAAGTTTTACCTTCACCACCACCCATTGGATGATCAACAGGATTCATTGCAACGCCTCTAACATATGATCTCTTGCCAAGCCATCGTGTTCTACCTGCTTTACCAAGTGAAATATTTTCGTGCTCTGAATTACCCACCATTCCAAAGGTAGCAAGACAGGTTATATTTATTAATCTTACTTCACCCGAAGGCATTTTCAACTGGGCAAAATTTCCTTCCTTCGCCATAAGCTGAAGCGAACTTCCAGCACTTCTTCCAATTTGACCACCTTTGCCTGGTTTAATTTCAACGTTGTGAACGAAACTACCCAAAGGCATATCATTTAAAGGCAAAGCATTACCAACTGAAATCTCACTTCCTGAGCCTGATGAAATTTTATCTCCAACTTTTAAACCGTTCGGTGCAATTATATATCTCTTCTCTCCATCCGCGTAATGAAGTAATGCAATTCTTGCTGATCTGTTTGGATCATATTCAATTGAAAAAACTTTTGCCGGAACACCATGTTTATTTCTTTTAAAGTCAATTACTCTGTATTTTCTTTTATGACCACCACCTCTGTGTCTTGCGGTTATTCTACCATGATTATTTCTTCCGCCTGATTTTTTCAATGCAACAGTCAAAGACTTTTCAGGGGTTGACTTAGTTATCTCCTCAAAAGTAAAATTACTTTTGAATCTTGTTCCTGGTGATGTTGGTTTTAGTTTTCTTATGCCCATTAAATTACCTGTTCCTAAAAGCTAAACTGCTTCGAATAGCTCAATTTTTTCGCCTTCTTTAAGGGTGATAATTGCTTTTTTAAATTTTGCGGTTTTACCTGTGAACCTTCCGCCTTTCCTAAACTGTGTTTTCGTCTTCCCGGGATGATTTATAGTTTTAACATCTGTAACGTGAACATTGAACTTTTCTTCGATTGCTCTTGCAATCTGAATTTTATTTGCTTTAGGATTAACTAAGAATCCGTACTTACCATTATCGGCAGTAATGTTTGTCATCTTTTCAGTTATAAGAGGGCTAATCAATATCTGATGCATATTAGTTCACCACCTTTTCTTCATTCTGAACAAATGTTTTCTTGATAGCATCAACAGCGCTATGCTGAAGAATCAAAAGCTGATTGTTTAGAATATCATAAGTTGAGACTTTACTTGCCTCCATCACACTAACCTTACTAACATTTCTTCCGGACTTATAAAGATTAGTTTCAGTTTTTCCAGTTAAAAGAAGAATTTTCTTTCCATTAAGATTCAATGCTTCCATCATTGATATAAATTCTTTAGTCTTTGGTTTTTCAAACGAAAAATCTTCAACAATAATTAATTGTTCATCCTTTACTTTATAGCTAAAAGCAGATTTTCTTGCAAGTTGTTTAACTTTCTGCGGAAGTTTCTGCCTATAATCTCTAGGACGAGGGCCGAATATTGTTCCGCCGCCAATCCATAATGGCGAGCGAATTGTTCCTGCTCGCGCAGTTCCTCTTCCTTTTTGTCTCCAGGGCTTTCTTCCGCCACCCCTTACCTCAGCTCTTTCTTTTGCTTTATGTGTTCCCTGTCTCTGATTGGCAAGAAATGCTTTTACAGAAAGATAGATTGCATGATCATTTGGCTGAATGCCAAAAATCTCATCATCAAGCTTAACTTTTTTACCCGAGGGTTTTCCGTCTATATTTAATATCTCTAATGTCATGATTATTCAGCTATTAATTCTTTTTCAATTCAACTATTGAATTTATTGACCCCGGAACAGAACCATTCACCATTATCAGATTATCTTCGGGGATAATTTTAATTACTTTTAAGTTACGGATGGTAACATTCTCAAATCCCATTCTTCCTGCCATCTTCATACCTTTAAAAACTCTTGAAGGATAAGAACTTTGACCGATAGAGCCAGGTGCTCTAAGTCTATCGCTCTGACCATGAGTTGTTCCTCCAACTCCTCTAAAATTGTGACGCTTCATAACTCCCTGAAATCCTTTGCCTTTGCTCTTTCCACTAACTTTAATTATGTCACCTTCATTAAATATATCTGTCTTAATTTCATCACCAATTTTCAAATCGCCAGAATCAAAATTTCTAAATTCCTTAAGTGTTCTGAGAGGAGAAAGATTGTTCTTCTTGAATTGTCCTAAAACCGGTTTAATTGTGTGTTTTTCTTTCCTCTCTTCAAAACCAATAACTACAGCCGAGTAGCCGTCTTTTTCATTTTCACGAAAAGACACAACCTTGCAGGGTCCAGCCTTAATAACAGTAACAGTTATTAAATCACCTTCAGCATTATAAATGCTTGTCATTCCTATTTTTTTACCTAAAATACCCTGCATATCAAACCCGGTTTTAAATTATAACTTAATTTCTATATCAACACCCGCCGGAATATCAAGCTTGCTTAATGAATCGACGGTTTTATTGTTTGAATTATGAATATCAATTATTCTTTTATGTGCTCGTGTTTCAAACTGTTCACGCGACTTTTTATCAACGTGTGGAGATCTTAAAACTGTGTAAATAGTTTTTCGGGTCGGAAGAGGAATAGGTCCCGAGACCACAGCTCCGGTACTCCTAACCGTTTTAATGATCTTCTCTGTTGACTTATCGATCAATATATGATCATAAGATTTCAACCTAATTCTTATTTTCTGACCGGGCACTTAGAAACTCCTTTGATTTTACACATATGAAAGGGGAGATCAGATCTCCCTTTTCTTAAAAAGAATATTTAATACTTACTTATAAATCTTTGTTACAACGCCAGCACCAACGGTTCTGCCACCTTCACGAATAGCGAATCTTAATCCTTCTTCCATAGCAATTTCAGAAATCAATTCAACTTTAAGATTAACATTATCACCAGGCATAACCATTTCAGTACCTTCAGGAAGAGTAGCAACACCGGTTACGTCAGTAGTTCTGAAATAGAACTGTGGTCTGTAACCATTAAAAAATGGTGTGTGTCTTCCGCCTTCATTCTTTGACAAGAATATAAACTGATCCATCAAATACTGTATGTGGAGTAATGGAACCAGTTTTTGCTAATACCATTCCTCTTTCAATTTCATTTTTATCAACACCTCTAAGCAATATTCCAGCGTTATCACCTGCCATTGCTGCGTCAAGTTCTTTTCTGAACATTTCGACTCCAGTAACAACTGTCTTCTTGTGAATTCCAAGACCAATAAGTTCAACTTCCTCCTGAACTTTTACTTCGCCTCTTTCAACTCTACCAGTAGCAACTGTACCACGACCAGTAATTGAGAATACGTCCTCAACAGGCATGAGAAATGGTTTTGAAGTTTCTCTTTCAGGAACAGGAATATAAGAGTCAACTGCTTCCATAAGTTTCCAAACACAATCTAATCTTGGATCATCAATTTTAGCTTCATCAGATGCTGCAGCTTCAAGAGCTTTTAAAGCAGAACCTTGAATGATTGGTATATCATCTCCAGGGAATTCATATGAGTTCAACAAATCTCTTAATTCAACTTCTACTAATTCAAGAAGTTCAGGATCGTCTACCATATCAACTTTATTCATAAACACGACTATTTTAGGAACACCCACCTGTCTGGCAAGGAGAATATGCTCTCTTGTCTGGGGCATAGGTCCATCCGTAGCGGCAACAACCAGAATAGCACCATCCATCTGTGCAGCACCGGTAATCATGTTTTTAACATAGTCAGCGTGGCCAGGACAATCTACGTGAGCGTAGTGTCTGTTTTCAGTTGCATATTCCACGTGAGCTGTTGCAATTGTAATGCCTCTATCTTTTTCTTCAGGTGCATTATCAATACTATCGAATGTTCTAACCTCTGATAAGACCCTTTTTATTAAGAGCCATAGTGATGGCGGCAGTTAAAGTTGTTTTACCATGATCTACGTGACCAATTGTTCCAACATTAACGTGCGGCTTACTTCTGTCAAATTTTTCTTTTGCCATCGGTTTCTCCTTTTAGTTTTATTCCTTTTTTTGTTTGTTCTTTATTAAATTAGACTGCTGTTGATTTTTTGCCTAACGATTTTTCAGCTATTTCCTCAGCAATTGATTGAGGCACTTGCTGATAGTGATCAAACTGCATTGAGTAAATTGCTCTTCCTTGTGTCATCGATCTTAAAATTGTTGCGTAACCAAACATTTCTGAAAGAGGTACTAAGGCTTTAATAACCTGAGCATCTTTTCTTGCATTGAAACCTTCTATTTTTCCTCTCCGTGAATTCAGGTCTCCCATTACATCACCTAAATAATCTTCAGGTGTAACAACCTCGACAGCCATTATTGGTTCAAGCAATATTGGTTTTGCTTTAAGAGATCCATTTTTAAATGCCATTGATCCAGCAACTTTAAACGAAAGTTCATCGGAATCCACATCGTGATAAGAACCATCATAAAGCTTTGCCTTAACATCAACCACAGGAAAACCAGCAACAACACCGTTTCTCATTGCTTCCTGAATGCCAGCTGATACGGCTGGTATGTATTCTTTAGGAACTGATCCACCCACAATACCATTTATAAATTCAAATCCTTTGCCTGACTCATTTGGTTCCAATTCAATTTCAACGTGACCATATTTACCACGTCCGCCTGACTGTTTAATAAATTTACCTTCAGCTTTAACGGGCTGAGTAATTGTTTCTCTAAATGCTACTTGTGGTTTTCCGATATTTGCTTCGACTTTAAATTCTCTTTTCATCCTGTCCACAAGTATCTCAAGGTGAAGTTCACCCATACCACTTATTAAAGTTTGTCCAGTCTCCTGATCAACATTAATTCTGAATGTTGGATCTTCATCGGACAGCTTTCCAAGCGACTCGGATAATTTATCCTGATCTGCTTTAGTTTTTGGTTCAATTGCAATCTGAATAACTGGTTCCGGAAAAGTCATCTTCTCAAGAATAATCGGATCATCTTCACTACATAGAGTGTCACCGGTTCTTGTATGTTTTAGACCAACGGCAGCTGCAATGTCACCTGCTTTAACTTCATCAATATCCGCGCGATGATTCGCGTGCATCTGTAAGAGTCTTCCGATTCTTTCCTTCTTTTGACTGACCGGATTATAAATATATGATCCAGCTTTTAGAGTTCCTGCGTAAACACGGAAGAAGCACAATTTACCAACGAATGGATCATTCATTATCTTAAATGCAAGAGCAGCAAACTTTTCTTTCTCATCAATTTTTATAATGACTGAATCATTGATTCCAACATGATGAGCTTCAATCTCCGTAAAATCAATTGGTGAAGGAAGCAAATCTACAACATAATCTAAAAGTTTTTGAACACCTTTATTCTTAAAAGCCGATCCGCATAGCACAGGAATTATTTTAAGTTCAATTGTTGCTTTTCTTAATACTGCAAGAATTTCTTCAGGTGTAATTTCTTTCCCATCAAGATATTTCTCTAATAAAGTATCATCAACATCTGATACAGCTTCAAGCATTTGAGTTCTGTACTTGTTAGCAATCTCCACCAAATCTTGTGGAATCGGAATTTCATCAAATGTAGCACCGAAAGTTTCCTCGTGATACATCCTTGCTTTAAAATGAATTAGATCAATAACACCCACAAACATATCACCCTGACCAATAGGTAAATTTATTGGAACTGCATTTGCCTTTAATCGATCCTTCATCATTTGCAGCGCATTATAGAAATCCGCACCAACTCTGTCAACTTTATTAATAAATGCAATCCGTGGCACATTATATTTATCTGCCTGTCTCCAAACGGTTTCGGATTGTGGTTCAACACCACCAACAGCACAGAATAAAGCAACGGCACCATCTAAAATTCTTAAAGACCTTTCAACCTCTACTGTAAAATCAACGTGACCAGGAGTATCAATAATATTTAATCTGGTGATCCTTCCAATAACAAGTGGTTGCAGCACATGGTAATTGTAATACCACGTTCTTTTTCCTGCTCCATCCAATCCATAACTAGCAGCACCGTCATGTACTTCTCCCATTCGATGGGACTTACCGGTGTAAAAAAGGATTCGTTCAGTTGTAGTGGTTTTACCCGCATCAATATGCGCCATTATCCCAATATTTCTCACACGCTCTATTTTAACTTTCTGTACCATAAATTCTTATTATTACCTTACCACTTAAAGTGAGCAAAAGCTTTGTTTGCTTCTGCCATTTTATGGGTATCTTCTTTCTTTTTTACAGCTGATCCTTCACTATTTGAAGCAGCAATTAATTCCTGAGCAAGTTTCTGAGACATTGTTTTATCACCACGCTTGCTTGAAAAAGTTTTAATCCATCTCATTGCCAGTGCTGTTCTTCTCTCTGGTCTAACTTCGCTTGGCACCTGATAGGTCGCTCCTCCAACTCTTCTGCTTCTAACTTCAATTATTGGCTGAACGTTGGATAATGCTTGTTTAAAAATTTCCAATCCAGTTTTTTTAGTTTTTTCCTCAATGATATCAAACGCACTGTAAATTATTTTCCTGGCCGCTGATTTTTTACCATCATTCATCAATACATTGATAAATTTTGAAACGGTAACATCATTGAATTTTGGATCTGGTTTTATATACCTTTTTTCTGCTCTTCTTTTTCTCATACTTAATTATGCTTTAGGTTTTTTAGCTCCATACTTTGATCTACTTTTCTTACGATCTTCAACCCCACTTGTATCAAGGGTACCCCGAATTATATGATATCTAACACCGGGCAAATCCTTTATACGACCACCTCTGATAAGAACAATCGAATGTTCCTGAAGGTTGTGCCCTTCTCCTGGAATATAGGCGGTCACTTCCATATGATTAGTTAACCTTACTCTAGCCACCTTTCTAAGTGCTGAATTCGGCTTCTTAGGAGTAGTAGTATATACGCGAGTGCAAACCCCACGTTTTTGTGGACAAGCACTTAAAGCCGGTGCTTTTTTCTTAGATATTATCTTAACTCGTCCTTTTCTGACAAGTTGATTTATAGTTGGCAATACTTTCTCCTAAGTTTTAATAATCCTAAAAAATCGGGATTTCAAATATACTTCTTGATAACTATATAGTCAAGAAACATAAATACTAATAATACTACTATTCGGCACTTGTTTCTTCGGTCTTAACTTCTTCATCATTAACCTCAGCATCTACCTCAATTTCACTCATTAATTCAATTTTTCTATACTTCTTTAGACCCGGTACCAGCAGGGATTAAATGGCCCATCACAATATTTTCTTTAAGTCCTACCAATCGGTCAATCTTAGCTTGAATTGCTGCATTTGCAAGTACCTTGGTTGTTTCCTGGAACGAAGCTGCAGATAAAAAGCTTTCAGTCGAAAGTGCTGCCTGAGTAATTCCCAATAATACGTGTTCAAAAGTTGCCGACATGGCATCTCTAGCTTCTATAGACTTCTTCTCTTTTTTCTTCAAATCAGTATTGAGTTCTCTTACCTTAGATTTTTGCACTACTGAACCATTCTTTAACTTTGAATCACCTTTGTCCTCAATAACTACCATATTTGTCATTTTACTATTTTCTTCTATGAACTCTATCCTATCTACCAAATCTTCCTCAAGGAATCTTGTATCTCCGGGTGAAACAACTCTAACCTTTTGAAGCATTTGTCTTACAATTACCTCAATGTGCTTATCATTTATTTTAACTCCCTGAAGGCGATAGACATCCTGAATTTCATTAACGAGATATTCCTGAACAGCACTTGTTCCTTTGATTCTTAAAATATCATGTGGATTCATAGGGCCATCAGTAATTTTTTCACCAGCCGGTATATCATCACTTTCCTGAACCAGTGTATGCTTTCCTAACGGAACTGCATATTTCTTTTCATCGGATCCATCGTGGGCTGATACAAAAATTTCTCTTGATCCTTTCTTTCGTCCACCAAACTTTACGATGCCTTCTATGTCAGTTACTATTGCCGGATTCTGTGGGCTTCTTGCTTCAAAAAGTTCAGTAACTCTTGGAAGTCCACCCGTAATATCCCTGGTCTTTGTTGCTTGCTTCGAAATTTTTGCAAGTACAGTCCCGGCCTCGATTGACTCCCCCTCTTCAACTGCAAGATATGATCTTGTTGGAAGGTTAAAAGATTTCTTATCACCATTATCTGTAACAATCACAATGCTTGGTGTAAGAGTTTTATCTTTTGAATCGGTAACAACTTTCTGAACGTGTCCGGTTTGTTCATCAGTAACCTGTTTTAATGTAGAACCATCAACAAGATCAACGAAACCAACTTTACCTGATATATCAGTAATAATTAATGAATTATACGGATCGTGGTGATAAAGTGGTTCATTCTTGTTTACTTTTTGTCCATCATTAACAGTAAGTTCAGCACCGTAAGAAATATCATATTTTTTTAACTGACGATTGTTTTCATCATAGATACCAATTGCTCCTCTTCTACCAGTAACAACTTTGACATTGATATTTCGTCCTGTGAAAGGATCTTGAATTGTCTTTTCAACAAAAGAAACTTTTTCAAATTTTGCAGTTCCTTCAATATTTGTTTCAACCTGGGATTGAGTCGCAATTCTGGATGAAGTACCACCAAGGTGGAATGTTCTCAAAGTTAGCTGTGTACCAGGTTCACCTATTGATTGTGCAGCAACGATACCAACAGCTTCGCCAACTTCAACCAGTTTGCTTGTAGTAAGATTTCTTCCATAACATTTTGCACAAACACCCTTCTTAGATTCACAAGTTAAAACTGTTCTTATATACACAGAATCAATATTTGCATCTTCAATTTTCTCTGCGATGTCCTCAGTAATTATTTCACCTGCTTCAATAAGCAGGTCTTCGGTAATCGGATGATAAACATCTTCCTGAACAACTCTTCCGGTAATTCGTTCTGCTAACGGTTCTCTTTCCTGTTCAACATCTTTAAGCGCTTTAATTTCAATACCCAGAATTGTTCCGCAGTCTATTTCAGTAATGATAACATCCTGGGAAACATCAACCAATCTTCTTGTTAAATAACCAGCATCTGCTGTTTTCAAAGCAGTATCAGCCAAACCTTTTCTTGCACCGTGAGTTGATATGAAGTATTCCAGTACCGTCAAACCTTCTTTAAAATTTGCAACAATCGGGTTTTCAATAATTTCGCCAGCTTGACCTGATAATGTCTTTTGAGGTTTCATCATCAAACCTCTCATTCCTGCAAGCTGTCTTACCTGTTCCTGCGAACCTCTAGCACCTGAGTCAACCATCATATGGAGTGAATTAAATCCACCTTCTGCATTTTTAATCTTTTCCATTAAAGCACGGGAAACGTCATTAGTAGTATGAGTCCAAACGTCAATAATCTTATTATATCTTTCGGCATCAGTAATAACACCTTGCTCGTGCTCGTTAAGAATACCGTCAACTTTTTTATTTGCTTTTGTAATTAGATTTTCTTTTGCTTCCGGTACAACCATGTCTCCAAAGCTAACAGATAATCCACCTTCGCTTGCAAATTTGAATCCGAGATCTTTTAAATCATCAAGAAATATTGCTGTTACTTTATTACCTAGCTGGATATACATCTTGCCAATTATTCCACCGAATACTTTCTTAATAAGTAACTGGTTAATGTATCCCATTTCTTTAGGAACAATTTGATTGAATAGAACTCTACCAGTAGTGGTTTCAATAAAGTTACCATCAACTTTAACTTTAATTTTTGCGTGCAATCCAACTTTACTATGATCATAGGCAATGATCACTTCTTCAGGTGAATAGAAAACCATTCCTTCCCCTAAATCGCCTTCTCTTTGCTTAGTAAGATAGTAAACGCCAAGAACTATGTCCTGAGTAGGAACAACAATCGGACTGCCATTCTGAGGAGATAAAATATTATGACTGCTAAGCATTAATAAAGAAGCTTCGAGCTGTGCTTCGTATGAAAGAGGAAGGTGAACTGCCATCTGGTCACCATCGAAGTCAGCGTTAAATGCAGTACAAACCATTGGATGAAGCTGGATAGCTTTGTCATCAATAAGTATTGGCTGAAATGCTTGTATACCCAATCTGTGAAGTGTGGGAGCTCTATTTAGAAGAACAGGATGAGCCTGAATTATTTTCTCCAGAATATCCCAAATCATCGGATCTTTTCTGTCAACAACTTTTCTGGCGCTCTTTACAGTTTTGTTATGACCTCTTTCAATCAGTTTTCTAATAAGGAAAGGTTTGAATAACTCAACTGCCATATCCTTTGGAAGACCACACTGATGAAGTTTGAGTTCAGGACCAACAACAATAACCGAACGAGCCGAATAGTCAACTCTTTTTCCTAATAAATTTTGTCTAAATCTTCCCTGTTTACCTTTAAGCATATCACTTAAAGATTTCAAAGGACGATTGTTATCACTTCTTACTGCACTTCCTCTTCTTGAATTATCGAAGAGTGCATCGACAGCTTCCTGAAGCATTCTTTTTTCGTTTCGAAGAATTACTTCCGGAGCTTTTATATCCATTAATCTTTTTAAACGATTATTTCGAATAATCACTCTTCTATAAAGGTCATTCAAATCAGAAGTAGCGAATCTTCCACCTTCAAGGGGAACAAGAGGTCTCAGTTCCGGAGGAATAATCGGGATATAATTTAAGACCATCCACTCAGGTTTGTTTTCAACATTTATATTTTCAGCCTTAAATGCTTCAATAACTCTTAGTCTTTTTAGTAGATCAGCTTTCTTTTGCTGAGAAGTTTCTATTTTAACCCGATCTCGAAGTTCTTCGGATAACTTTTCTACATCAGTACTTTTAAGAATAGTTTTTACTGCATCGCCACCGATCTTGGCAACAAATTTATCCTCATGTGTGTCTTCAAATTTCTGACTCTCTGCAGACAAAGAACTCATCACTTCAAAATATTGATCTTCAGAGATCAGATCGCCCTTCTTCAAACCTGTCGGACCAGGATTTAACACTATATATGACTCGTAATAAATAACTTTCTCAAGTTCTTTAAGACTTAAACCAATAATGTTACCAATCTTTGAAGGTTGCGCTCTGAAAAACCATATATGAACAACTGGAACAGCAAGACCAATATGCCCCATTCTCTCACGACGAACGCTTTTTTGTGTTACTTCAACACCGCATCTATCGCAGATGATACCTTTGTATCTGATTCTTTTATACTTACCACAGAAACATTCCCAGTCGCGAGTGGGACCAAAAATTTTCTCACAGAACAAGCCGTCTTTCTCAGGACGAAATGATCTGTAATTAATAGTTTCAGGCTTAGTAACCTCTCCATAAGATCTTGATAAAATATCATCGGGACTTGCAAGACTAATCGTAATGCTGTCTATATCCATCATAGCGTGTTCTTGGATTCTGAAAGCCATATTTTATCTCCTAAGTTCTATTAAAAATCTTTTTAATTAAATCAATTAGTTAATCGTAACATCGAGCCCCAAACCCTGAAGCTCTTTAATTAAAACGTTGAACGATTCAGGTATATTTGGCTGCAATAAATTATCACCTTTAACAACTGCCTCATAAGCCTTGGCTCTTCCTGCCACATCATCACTTTTAATTGTTAATATTTCCTGCAACGTATATGCAGCACCGTATCCTTCAAGTGCCCACACTTCCATTTCTCCGAAACGCTGGCCACCAAACTGGGCTTTACCACCAAGCGGTTGCTGAGTAATTAATGAGTATGGACCAATCGAACGGGCATGTATTTTATCATCAACAAGGTGGCTGAGTTTCATCATGTAGATATATCCACAAGTAACTTTTTGATGAAACATATCACCGGAGCGACCATTGTAAAGATCAGTCTTTGAACCTGATTCCAAACTTGCTTTTGCGAGCCATTCTTCAACGTCTTCAACCTTAGCACCATCAAAAATCGGTGTTGCGAATTTTACACCAAGTTTCCTCCCGACCCAACCAAGTGCTGTTTCATATAACTGACCAATGTTCATTCTTGAAGGTACGCCAAGTGGATTCAAAATAATATCAACTGGAGTTCCATCTGGCATATATGGCATATCTTCAACTGGAACAACCTTAGCAACAACACCTTTGTTTCCGTGTCTTCCTGCCATTTTATCACCAACAGAAACTTTTCTCTTTTTGGCAACATAAACTTTTGCAAGCTGAACTATTCCAGGAGGAAGTTCATCACCACTAGCAATTTTAATTTTTTCACGTTTGTAATCTTCACCAATCTCGCCTGATTTATCAAAATAATTTTTGAATAAAGTTTTTACATGTTGATTTGTTTTTTTACTATCAAACCAATCAAGCGTATAATCGAGCTTGGTAACATCTTCAATAGATGTGAACGTAGAATCTTTGATAGTAGTATTTGCTCGTAAAGTAACTGTTCCATCTAGATCTCTGATTCCGGTTGTTACAAGTCCTTCGCAAAGTTTAGTTAACTTCTCTACAACCTTTACGTAATGTTCTTTCAACCTGTTATTATGTTCGTGCTCAAGAGTATCAAGCAACGCTTTTTCTGATTTTTTAGATTCAGTATCTCTTTTCTTTCTGCTGAAGAGTCTTGTTTTAATAACGGTGCCTCTTAATCCTGGAGGTGCTTTTAAAGATGCATCTTTAACATCACCTGCTTTGTCTCCGAAAATAGCTCTTAAAAGTTTTTCTTCGGGTGTCGGATCGCTTTCACCTTTGGGAGTAATCTTTCCGATCAGGATATCGCCTTCTTTAACTTCAGCACCTTCTCTTACAATACCATATTCATCAAGATTCTTGACTGCCTCTTCACTAACGTTCGGAATTTCTCTAGTAAGTTCTTCCTCACCGCGTTTGGTCTCACGTACCTGTAAATCAAATTCTTCAATATGCAATGAAGTGAAGTCATCATTTTTAACAAGTTCTTCACTGAGAATTATAGCATCTTCAAAATTGTAACCACGCCAAGGCATAAAAGCAACAAGAACATTTCTGCCAAGTGCAAGTTCACCTTCATCAGTAGCCTGCCCATCCGCAAGAACATCTCCTTTCTCAACTTTCTGACCTTCTACAACATATGGTTTTTGATTTATGCATGTTTCCTGGTTTGTTCCGTGGAACTTAATAAGACTGTATGTTACTCTTCTTACATCATCGAAGGAAGTAATTGCTTCAATACTGTTGGGGTTGATATCATACCGAACAGTAATTTTAGTTGAATCAACATATTCAATAACTCCGTTATTCTCAGCAGCAATTATTGATCTTGAATCACGAGCAACTCGACCTTCCATACCGGTTCCAACAATTGGAGTCTGGGGTTTTAATAAAGGCACAGCCTGACGTTGCATATTCGAACCCATTAACGCTCTGTTAGCATCATCGTGTTCCAGGAACGGAATAAGGGCAGCAGCAGGACTCACAATCTGAGCAGGTGCAACGTCCATATATTCAACCTGATCAGGAGATACGATTGGAAATTCTCCTTTGAGTCGTGATTTAACTCTTTCCTTAACAAATTTCGATTGTTCATCTAATTGTGCATTCGCCTGAGCAATGGTAAATGTATCTTCCTGTTGCGCACTTAGAAATTCTACTTCTTTAGTAACCTTACCTCTGTTCACCATTCTATACGGAGTTTCAAGAAATCCGTAACGATTTACTCTTGCAAATATTGTAAGCGAAGATATTAAACCAATGTTTGGTCCTTCAGGAGTTTCAATTGGGCAGAGACGACCATAATGTGTGTAGTGTACATCTCTAACTTCGAATCCTGCTCTTTCTCTTGTTAAGCCACCAGGCCCCAAAGCAGACATCCTTCTCTTATGAGTAAGTTCAGCAAGTGGATTTGTCTGATCCATAAATTGTGAAAGCTGATTAGTACCAAAGAATGCATTGATAACGCTGGTTATTGTACGGGCATTTACTAAATCCTGAGGTGTAAAGTTTTCCGTATCGCGCATGTTCATTCTTTCTTTAATCGTCCTTGCCATACGTGCCATACCAACGTTAAACTGCTGGCTAAGTTGCTCTCCAACTGTTCTTACTCTTCTGTTACCAAGGTGATCAATATCATCTATAGGTTCATTTCCATTTTTCAGCTTGATCATATATTTCATTATTTCAATAATATCCTGAATTGTAAGCACTGTCGTAGTTTCAGGAATATCTAATTGCAATTTGTCATTCATACGATGTCGACCAACATCACCAAGGTCGTATCTTTTATCATTAAAAAATAATTTTTCGATTAGCTGTTCGGCTGTTTCTACATCTGGTGCTTCACCAGACCTCAACTGTCTGTAAATTGCGTAAAGTGCTTCTTCTTTCGATTGAGAAGCGTCTTTCTTCAAAGTATTAACTATAAGATCATTATCCGGAGAAGTATCACGTGATAAAAATCTTATCGACTCAACTTCAGCTTCTTCTAATCTATCCAGATCCTCTTCTGTAAGTAAGCTTCCTCCGCTCAGGAATATTTCACCTGAGGACATATCAAACACATCGCTAGCAATTGCTCTTCCTAAGTAAGAAGACAGATCAGTTTTATTTACTTTAACTTCTTCAACGAGACTAAAAAGATTTAGAATATCATCATTGCTGGTATAGCCAAGTGCCCGAAGCAGTGTGGTTGCTGGGAATTTCTTTCTTCTGTCTATATAAACATTTAATACATAATTAATATCGGTAGCAAATTCAACCCAGGATCCGCGCAGAGGAATTATTCTAGCTGAAAATATTGGAGTTCCATTCGGATGAATTGTTTGCGAAAAGGCTACACCTGGTGATCGATGCAACTGAGAAACAACAACTCTTTCAGCACCGTTGATGACAAATGTTCCTTTTTCTGTCATGAAAGGTACGCTGCCAAGATAAACTTCCTGTTCAACGCTGTTTACGAATTCTTCAGTGTCAGGATCTTTTGCAGATAGTCTGAGTTTCGCCTTGAGAGGTGCCGCAAAAGATAGTCCTCTTTCCATACATTCTTCAACAGAGAATCTTGCCTTTTCGACGCTGTAATTAAGAAAATCCAGACGGTAATTTTCTTTGTTATCGAATATTGGGAAGTTATCTATAAATACCTTTTGAAGACCGGTATTTTCCCTTTCTTCAGGTAGTTTTTCGAGTTGAATAAAACCCTCGAAAGTTTCGGTCTGAATATTTAACAGATCCGGAACATCAAGAACAGATTTTATTGATCCAAAGGAAACACGGTTATTATTCAATTATCCTTCTCCTTTTATTAAAAAACTTGATTTTTCTAAGCATAAAATTCCTATATCCTAAACGCAAAAAGCGATAGGACGGAAAACCGTTCTATCACTCTTTACAAAAAGGATTTTAATATCGGCTATGAATTGATTATTTCAATGCTACAGTAGCGCCGGCATCTTCAAACTCTTTCTTGAGTTTTTCAGCTTCATCTTTTGATATACCCTCTTTCACCGTATTTGGTGCGCCATCAACAAGATCCTTTGCTTCTTTCAAACCTAAACCAGTATGTGCTCTAACTACTTTAATAACGTTGATTTTCTTTTCGCCGATAGCTTCTAAGATAACATCAAATTCTGTTTGTTCTTCAACAGCAGCAGCTTCTCCACCACCCATTGGACCTGCCATCATCATTGGTGCTGCAGCTGTTACTCCAAATTCATCTTCCAGAGCTTTCTTAAGATCTGCAGCTTCCATAAGGGACATCCCTTTTATCAACTCTAATGCTTGAGTTACTTTTTCTGACATTTTATTCTCCTAATTTGATTAACATTCTTGAAAAATTTATGCTGCTTCTCGCTGTGAAATCTGATCAACAACGTTAACAAGATCTCTCATAACAGCATTGATAGCCCCAACAATTCCTGATACAGGTGAATTGAGTGAGCCCATTATACTAGCTATTAATTCATTCTTCGTTGGCAAAGTTGCTAAAATTTTCAACTGGCTGCCATCAAAATACTCTCCCTCAACATAGCAAGCTTTAAGAGAAAGCTTATCTTTATCACCAAAATATTTATTGATGATTTTTGCGGGCGCAATCGGATTTGTCGTTGTAAAGGCAAATCCTACCATACCGGTTAATTGATCTGCAATTTTATCATACTTACCCATTTCATCGAGAGCTCTTTTTACTAAAGTATTTTTATATACTTTGTATCGAACTCCTTCATTACGGAATTGATTTCTAAGTGAACTTATATCTTCAACATTAATTCCGTGATAATCGGTCAAGTAAACTGCAGAAGAACTCTCAAGTAGTCCTTTAATTTCAGAAATTATTTCTGACTTTTCGTTTCTGTTCATTTTACTCCCGTTTCAGTAATTAGTTAACGTGTCGGTTAGAAGCATTTATTTTTTGAGTGCGTAAAAATTTTTTAAGCCTGACGGACTGTGATATTCGTCTTTAGAAATTTTAAGTCCTGGTCCCATCGTACTTGATAAAAACAAGCTCTTTACATATTGACCTTTTGCTGAAGCTGGTTTCATTTTAATAATTGTGTTTATAAAAGCTTTTGTGTTGTCAATCAATTTTTCATTTTCAAAATTTAATTTTCCAACGGATGAATGTATGATCCCTGTTTTATCAACTCTGAATTCAATTTTTCCAGCTTTAATTTCTTTTACAGCTTGTGCTACATCCTGTGTAACTGTTCCACTCTTAGGATTTGGCATCAGTCCTTTAGGACCGAGTATTTTTCCGAGCTTACCCAGTTCACTCATAGAATCAGGTGTTGAAATGACAACATCAACATCTGTCCATCCACCTTTAATCTTTTCAAGATATTCTTCAAAGCCAGCGTAATCTGCACCAGCATCCAGAGCTTCTTGTACTTTTGCACCTTTAGAAATAACAAGTACCGAAACTGTTTTTCCGGTTCCATGTGGAAGTGAAACAGTTCCTCTTAGCATTTGATCAGCCTGACGGGGATCAACTCCAAGACGCATTGCACAATCCAAGGATTCAACAAACTTTACTTTAGAAGCTTCCTGCAGTGTTGCAATGGCTTCTTGAAGTGTATATTCTTTATCTTTTTTTAATTTCGACTGAAATTCTTTTTTTCTTTTTGTAATCTTCATGTTATAACCAAAGTATATTTAGTTCGATAATTTTAGATTTAATCTTCGACTGTTAGACCTAGACTTCTTGCAGTTCCTGCAATCATACTCATTGCATGATCAACATCGAATGCATTTAAATCTTTCATTTTAATTTCTGCAATCTCCTTTAACTGGGCTCGAGTTACTTTTCCTACTTTTGTCCTATTGGATTCAGGAGATCCTTTTTCTACCTTAGTTAATTTTTTAAGTAGAACCGCAGCCGGAGGAGTTTTTGTAATAAATGTGAAAGACTTGTCTGAGAAAACAGTAATAACCACTGGAATTATCATTCCATCCTTATCTTGGGTCTTTGCGTTAAACTGTTTGCAAAACTCCATAATATTCACACCCTTTTGACCAAGTGCCGGGCCTACAGGTGGTGATGGATTAGCTTTACCAGCTGGTATTTGTAATTTTATAAAACCATCAATTTTTTTTGCCATAATTATTTACCCTAATCGAATAAAATTTATTTTTCTAATTCTGCTTGCACGAAGTCGATTTCAACGGGAGTTTTTCTTCCAAAGATTGAAACCATAACTTTCATTTTCATTTTTTCTTCGTTTACTTCCTGAACCGTTCCGTTGAAATTGTTAAATGGTCCATCAACTATTTTAACAAGATCACCATTCCTGAAAATAGTTTCCATTCTTTCGGTACTCTCGTTTTGAGTAATCCTACCAACAATTCTTCTCACTTCTTCCGGTTGAAGTGGATTGGGCATTTTACCGGTGCCCAAAAAGCCCATCACAGATTGTGTTCTGAGAATAAATTCTTTTACCTGGTTATCAAGTTCAACCTGAACCAAAATATAACCCGGAAAAAAGTTTTTTGTCTTACTTCTTTTTTTGCCGTCCTTAACTTCAAATACTTTTTCAGTGGGAACGAGTATTTCTTTAACCTTCAATTTTAGCTGCTCATTCTCCTGGAGTCCAGTTTCAAGAAACTGCTTTACTTTATTCTCATGTCCAGAGAATGTTCTAACTACATACCACTTTGCTTCCATCAATAAACCTATTAAAATATTCCCTTCATTACCTGACTAATGAGCATATCTATTCCGTAAGCAAATCCAGCTAAAATAATACAAACAACTATGACGACTTTCGTAGATTCAAAAAGTTCAGCCTTGGTAGGCCAAGTAACTTTTTTCATTTCCTTAACTACGTCTTCAAAAAAACCTATTATCTTTTCTTTCATAACTCTATCAATATTTTTGGTTGCACGTCAGGAGGGACTCGAACCCCCAACCTGCGGTTTTGGAGACCGCTGCTCTAGCCAATTGAGCTACTGACGTATTATTTAGTTTCCTTAAATATTACGTGCTTACGAGCAACGGGATCGTATTTTTTATATTCAACTCTTGCAGGATGTGTTCTTTTATTTTTTGTTGTAGTATACCTGTAACCAGTCCCTGCGGTACTTTCTAAAGTTATTATTTGTCTTATATTACTTTTTGCCATAGTTTGCTCCTAAATATTTTTTGAGCTGACGACCGGGATTGAACCGGTGACCTCATCCTTACCAAGGATGTGCTCTACCAACTGAGCTACGTCAGCAGCTTGTAGAGCGGGAGACGGGACTCGAACCCGCGACCAACAGCTTGGAAGGCTGTGACTCTAGCCAACTGAGTTACTCCCGCTTGAAATAAATCCAAAGAACATTACAATCAAGTAAAGAATTGAGCGCAGAAATCTAAATTAAAAAACTTCTATTTTTAATTTGAAAATAAATTTCAATTCAATTTTGAAAGTAAGAAAAAGGAAAATCCAAAAATCTATTTTATCTCTTACGAAAAAAGCTCAGAATCCGTGGGCGGCGAGGGATTCGAACCCCCAAAGGCATACGCCAACGGATTTACAGTCCGCCCCGGCTCTCCAACTCCGGCGTCCGCCCGATTTTTCAAAAACCGAGCCTCAAATATATTCTATGAGTTATAAAAATGCAAGTAATTCGAGGATTGCTTAATTTTAGACCTAATGCTTCCACAACTCCCGGTCTAAGCTTCGGTATTGTATGGCCTCACTTACATGCTGGGGAAGGATATTTTCGGAATACTCAATATCTGCAATTGTACGGCTAACCTTGAGAATTCTATCATAAGCTCGAGCAGATAAACCGAGCTTTGTCATTGCCATTTTTAGCAATTCTTCCCCGGCACTATCTAATTTGCAATATTTTCGCACTTCTTTTGAGCCCATATCCGCATTATTAAAGATATGTTTTGACTCCTTAAATCGATTTAGCTGAACATCTCTAGCTTTGATTACCCTATTTCTAATATTTCCAGATTTCTCTGCAAGAGATTCGGTTGCCAATTCTTTATACTTAACTGCCGGCACTTCAATGTGAATATCAATCCGATCTAACAATGGTCCAGAAATTTTTGCCATGTATTTTTGAATCGAAGGTGGTGTGCAAGTACACTTCTTTATTCGGATCAGTAAAATATCCACAGGGACAAGGATTCATCGCAGCAGCAAGCATAAAATTCGCTGGAAATTCCAGAGAAAGTTTTGATCTGCTGACTGTTACCCGTGAATCTTCCAATGGCTGCCTTAACACTTCAAGAACATTTTTTTTGAACTCAGGTAATTCATCTAGAAATAGTACACCATGATGAGCATAAGAAACTTCTCCAGGGCGAGGGAAGCTACCTCCACCAACTAATGCAGCATCCGATACTGTGTGATGAGGACTTCTGAATGGCCGTTCTGTTATAATAGCAGTATCTCTCGATAATATTCCAGCTATGCTATGAATCTTTGTTGTTTCCAATGCCTCATCAAAAGTTAGCGGAGGGAGAATGGTCGGTAATCGTTTTGCCAGCATTGTTTTTCCTGAACCGGGTGGACCTATCATTAATATATTATGTGCCCCCGCAGCTGCAACTTCAAGAGCACGCTTAACATTTTCCTGCCCTTTAACATCTGAAAAGTCCAGATGATATTTATTAATTCTTGAAAATATTTCTTTTCTGTCTGACCTAATCGGTACAAGTTCATTTGTTCCATTCAGAAAATCAACAACCTCCTCTAATTTTGTAACACCAAAAACATCAATGTCATCAACGATGGAAGCCTCAACTGATGATTCAAATGGCAGAATGATTCTTCTTACCCCCTTCTTTCTTGCTTCAACAGTTATTGGCAGAGCACCTTTAACCGGTCTCAGTTTTCCATCTAGAGAAAGTTCACCGAGAAAAACCGTATCATTTATTTTATTTGATTCAATCAATCCAGTTGCCGTGAGCAAACCAATTGCAATTGGAAGGTCAAAAGAACTTCCTTCTTTTTTAATATCAGCAGGAGCCAAATTGACTGTTATTTTTTTTAGAGGATAGTCTAGACCACTGTTCTTAATAGCAGCAGTTACTCTTTCACGACTCTCTTTAACAGCACTGTCTGGTAATCCAACAATAATGAATCCGGGGATTTGTTTTTCGACGTGAGTTTCAACTTCAACAAGATAAGCATCAATTCCATAGGTAGCGCTTGAAAGAATTTTTGAAAGCATAGGTGAAGATTTTATTTTCTTAATTAAATTTTATTCTCTCAACAACTCTATTTTGCTAAAATCATTTTTCGGGTTTGAGATGACAAAGGAGTTGTTATCTGGTAGAGATATACTCCAGAAGAAAATCCGCTTGCATCAAACATAAATTGATGAACTCCCCTGCTCAAAAAACCTTTGTGCAATAACGCAATTTCTTTTCCTGCAAGATTGTAAACCTTAACTTCCACATCAGAATCCAGTACAAGCTCGAATTCAATTAATGTTGTTGGGTTGAATGGATTGGGAAAGTTTTGTCCAATAATCAAATCGTCAACAATTCCTTGCCCAACCTTAGCAACATCTGAATAAATAACTGAACCATCTTTATTAATCTGCTTGATTCTAAAATAAACAACTTCTGGTTGTTCAATTTTTTCGCTTAATAAAGAATATTTTTTATTCTCATCATTATCTGCTGACATCTGGCCGACTTCAATAAAATCATTATTATCACTCGCTCTCTCCAATACATATTGAACGGCATCTTTATAACTGCCACCTTCCCATTCAATTTCATAATAATTATCAGAGAATTTTACTTTAATTTCAGGAGACATTGGGAATATTGGAGCATTCGATTTTATTAGTCGAACTTTTTCGTAAGAAATAGTCTTTTTATTCAAAAAATTACTTAACTCAGTATCATTAAAATTCAGTTGTAAGATGACATTGGAACTATCATCAGAATAATCAATATAATTTTTATTTCTATTTAATGCCGATGAAGTTTGATTTAGATTAATTACTCTAAGTTGATCTAAATTGATTTCGCTGCGTTGCTTTTCATTTTGAAAATGAAAAACAAGATTATCAAACTCTATATAATTTTGAATTTTGAATCGGGCTATTTCATGCTCATCACAGAGAAATGATAATTCAGATTTTTCTTTTTCAAAATTAATGTTGTAATGATACCAGACATTCTCAGATATGAAAAAGGGATTTATCGATAATAGTTCATCATTCATTGAGGAAAGGACAAGTATTTGATTATCATTGATTGATAAAGAATACTCAACTCTGTTTGTTTCCCAGTTAATGATTTCCAGAAATGTCGAAGATGAATTTTTTACTTTCATCCAGTATTCAACAGCTAACACTTCGTCAAAATTATAAACTAAAGGAATATTCAAGTAAGATCCCTGAATCAACGATGCAGCACTTCCGGCAGTTGAGTGACTTTTGATAGTAATTGAATGATAAATTATAGAGCTTATCAGTCTCTGAACTTTTTTTGCTTTCTGAATTAACAAGATATCCTAATAATTCTTCTCCCTTCAGAAATTCACCAAAAAATTTCAAACTATTTGGATTGGCTTGTGTAGATTTTAAGCTGATAATAAGTTGAAAAAATTCCCCATCTGAAAAATTGGTTGAATCATTTAAAGCTATACTTATTTTTTGGAACTGTTCAGAATATTCTTGTAGGAATTCAGAGTGAATTGGGATTTGTAATTTTTCATCTTCAGTAAATAATTCAATTTTATTTATTATTAGCGAAAGGTCGGGTGAGATGTAGATATTTAGCTCATCTGCTTCAGGAAATTTCTTGGAAGTAATAATTGAAATTTCGAAGCTGCTGTTTATTGGGATAAATTCAGGAACGGAATATTTTAAAGTTATCTTGTGCAGTTGCCTGATCAAATGCAAAAAACAGTAAAAAACACAGCATTATGTTTATTTGTTTAAACATACTTCTGCAATTAAAGCAATTAATTTGAATAGTTCAACTACTTATATTGGCGGAGGAAATCGATACGGTCCTGAAGGCTTTTTACAGGTATTAAAAGCTTGTCTTTTCCGTAAATTGCTTCATCACGATTTGTAAAAGCCAACTCATAATCTTTACTCATAACAATAGCTTCTTCAGGACAAACTTCTTCACAAAATCCACAAAAAATGCATCTAAGCATATTTATTTCAAATTTTTCAGGATATCGCTCCTTCTCCAATTCAGTTTCAGCAGCCTGAACTTCGATAGCCAACGCCGGACAAACTCTTGAACATAAACCACAAGCAACACATCTTTCAACACCATTTTCTTCCTCAACGAGAACAGGTCTTCCACGATACGAACCCGGTGGATCAAACTTAACTTCCGGATATTCCATCGTGAACTTCGGCTTGAACATAGTACGAAACGTAAGTGATAATCCTTTTAATATTTCCGGAATGTAAATCCTTTCCCAGAAATTTAAATCTTTCATTCGTCTTCTTTTAGTCTTGGTTTCCATTATTAGATATATAAATTATTCTATTATTATATATTAAGATTCTAATCAATTCAATAATAAACTACATTCCAAATATCATTATCAACGCAGCAACCCATACGATATTAATTAATGACAGTGGGAACATCACTTTCCAGCCAAGATCCATTAACTGATCATACCTGAAACGAGGCAAAGACCATCTGACCCAAAGGAAAAAGAAAAGCAGAACCGCCATTTTAAATAAAAACGCTCCCAGGCATAATATTGTTTCAATTATTGGTGCAAGACCCAATTGATCAATATAAGGTATTTGCCAGCCACCAAGGTAAAGTGTAACAATGAATGCACTGGCAATAATCATATTCGCATATTCTGCAAGAAAGAATCCAGCAAACTTCATACTGCTGTATTCGGTGTGAAAACCACCAACAAGTTCTGGTTCAGCTTCTGGTAAATCGAATGGCAACCGGTTTGTTTCAGCAAATGCAGAAACAAGAAAAGTTATAAAACCAATCGGTTGAACTATCGCATTCCACATCCAGCCATATTGTGATTCAACTATTGCAACTGGTCGCAATGACTCAGAAAGTAAAAGTACGCCTGCAACTGAAAATCCCATTGAAACTTCATATGAAATCATCTGGGCTGATGACCGTATTCCACCGAGCAAAGAATATTTGCTATTGGAGGACCAACCGGCAAGTGTAATTGCATAAACACCAAGTGATGTTAATGCAAGTATGAATAAAACTCCAATATTCACATCAGCAACCAGAAGCGGAATGTTATAACTCCCAAGTTGCAAATCAGGACCAAACGGAATTACAGCATAAGTAGATAACGCAACAAGAAGTGCAATTATCGGTGCAAGTGCGTGAATCTTTCTATCAGCATGATCAGGGACAATATCTTCCTTCAGTACAAGCTTGAACAAATCTGCAAACGGTTGAAGTGCTCCGTGCCAGCCAACTCTGTTAGGACCAATTCTGTTTTGGGTCCAGGCACTTATCTTTCTTTCAAAGTATACGAGGTACGCAACAGAAACTAGCATAGCTCCAACTATGATTACAATTTTAATCAATGCAAATATTATAATCTCAATTAAACTCATTTTTAGGATACTTTAACTTTATTAGGAATTTCCGATTTTATTTTCGATCCCAACTCACCAATTACATCGTAATCCAATCCCTTAAATGCTTCCAGAGTATTTGCCATTTCAGTAAATACTTCCTCCGCCATATTAAATTTTAATTTGCTGCCTATGGCTTTTGAAACCAATGATAAAATTTTCCAAGTTGGCAGCGCATTTATTTTTTTACCCGAAGCCCATCTGTCCCATTTCGTTCCGAATTTATCAAGCCTGCTCATACTCATTCCATCTAATGCACGATCGTGTTCAACAACAGAAATTGCAGGACGAATTCTTTGAACCATTCCAGTTATATTTACAAATGTTCCGTTCTTTTCAGCAAAGGTTGCTGCGGGGAAAATTATATCTGCAAGAGCAGTGCTACGGTTTTGATTAGATGAGTGCACAATTAGTAATTCAAGTCCAGCGATTGCATTTTCAAATTCTGGGAAAGCATCAACAATATCATCTTCAATTAAATAAAGAGCTTTTATTTTCTTCTCTTTAATTGAGTTTATAATTCCTTTAATATCCAACCCTGCTTTCGAAGGTTGAACACCAACCAATTCAGCTCCATGTGAATTTGGAGTAAGATCTTCGGTTCTGAGTATATCATCTGCAAAGGAAGGATCAATATGACGAATGAAATCAAGATTACCTGTACCAAGTACTGTTTTAGCAAACTTTGCTGTAACAAAATTATCTTCAGCAGGTTGCATATGGTGAACCGATAACTGCGATCTGATCTTTATTAAATGATTTGAGTTTTGAAACAGCTTCATTAATGGCTTCCTCCCACTCAATTTCTATCAACTGTCCATCTTTTCTGATCTGTGGCGAATTAATTCTGCTATCCGCATTTGCATTCTTGAATGTATTAAGTCTTCCATGATCACACATCCAATAGCTGTTTACTTCTTCATTGTGTCGGGGAGTCAATCTTAAAATTTCATTATTTCTTACCCAAATTTCTGTGTTACATCCTCGCGAGCATCCATTACAAATTGAATTAGTAGATGACATATCCCAGACACGTGCTTTGAATCTGAAATCTCTGCTGGTCAAAGCACCAACCGGACAGATATCAATTGTATTCATTGAATAAGGATTATCCATTTCTTCACCAGGGTAAGTTACAATTGTAACTCTGTCCCCTCTCTGAATAAAAGTAAGTTCAGGATCCTTAGCAATTTCGTCACAAAATCTTATACATCTTGAGCAGGAAATACATCTTTCACCATCAAACATTACTCTCGGACCAAGTGCAACTCTTTTATCTTTATGAACTTTTTCCTCAACAAATCTGCTTTCACCCACACTATATTTATATGCATAATCCTGGAGCTTGCACTCACCGGCTTCATCACAAATGGGGCAATCCAGTGGATGATTAATCAAAAGAAATTCCATAACAGCATTTTGAGCAGCAATTACTTTTTCTGATTTGGTATGGACAATCATTCCTTCTGAAGCAAGAGTTGAGCACGCAATAACCAGCTTCGGCATCTTTTCTACTTCAACGAGGCAAATTCTGCAATTGCCTGAGACAGAAAGTTTCGGATGCCAACAAAAATGTGGGATCTCAATTCCATGATCACGGGCGGCTTCAATAATTGTTTGACCTTGTTTGAAGTCTACCGCTCTTCCATCAATATTAATATTCGGCATAATGCTTTTTATTTACAAAATTATTTTGTTTCTGATTTAAGAATTACTTTAATGAGTTTTGAATCTTTTAACAAATCATTTGCTGTTTTCTGAACATCTTCAGAAGTTATTTTATCAATTTTAGAAAGATACTCTTCGACAGATACTACTTTGTCGTAATACAAAATCGAGTTAGCAATTCGCATCATCCTATTAGTAGTACTTTCAAGGCTGAGAACAATTCCACCTTTTAAATACTCTTTAACCTTTTTCAGTTCCCTCTCTGAAATAGGAATATCTTTTAGCTTTTTAAATCTTTTAAAGATTATATCAATAACCCTGGCATATTGATTTTGATTTGTTGAAAAATAAACTCCAAAAGCTGAGGTATCGTTATAAGAATTTAAGAAAGAATTAATCTGATAAGTGATGCCAAGCTTTTCTCTGACAGCTAAAAACAATCTTGAGCTGCTTCCCTCACCTAAAAGTGCTGATAAAAATCTTACCGGGATTCTTCTCTTATCGTTATAACCGTAAGTTGCTCTTCCAATTATCGTATGAACCTGCTGGACATCCTTTTCTATAAAAGCATCTTCAACTTTTTTATTGTTGAATTTATCCCTGCTTCTGCGATACCTGGTTTTTCGATGCGTAATATATTTTTCAGTTAGCTTGATTAGCTCATCGTGTTTTAAATTTCCTGAAGCGACAATCAAAAGTCCGTCAGTATTATAATTTGAGTTATGGTAATTAAATAATTCATTTGAGTTAAATTTCAGAATATTCGACTCTTTCCCAATAACAGGATAACTAAGTCTGTTCCCACTGAAAATTATTTCTTCAAACTTATCGAAAAGTAATTCCTCCGGACTATCGTCAAGGTCTTTCAACTCATCAATTACAACTCCTGCTTCTTTTCTGATATGAGTTTCTTTGAAAATTGGATTTTGAATGAGGTCAGATAATACACTAAAAGTCCGGCCCAAATTTTCAGACAATCCCTTTGAATAGTAACAGGTATGTTCCTTTGATGTGAAGGCGTTGAGATATCCGCCGTAAGATTCTATTTCTTCAGCGATCATTTTTGCAGTTCGCTTCTTCGTTCCTTTAAATAACATATGCTCGATGAAATGCGATATACCATTGTTTCGCAACGACTCATCGCGAGCACCAACATTAAACCAAAAACCAAGTGTAAATGATTTAACGTGTGGTATAAATTCGGATATTATTTTCGTCCCACCGGGGAGCGTTGTCTGGTAGAGATTGTCCACAATTGTTGCTGATTAAAATAGAATTTGAGAACAAATATAAGAACAAAAGAGCTAACGAGAAATGAATCTCTGGTTGTATTTTTAAATTGATTTATTGTTAATATCTACAAACGACTCTTCCAAAAAACAATAGAGCAATCAAACAATTAAAGTTACATTTATTAAACTTCCACACTCTTTGGATATTTCTGTTTATACTTCTTCAAAAAGCTTCCAATTGAATTGTAAGCCTTTTCAAGAATTTTTTCATTTGGGAGAAATACAACTCTGAAATGATTTGTTCCCGGTACTTGTCCAAATCCACTACCCGGAACGACAACTACTCCGGTTTCTTTAATTAACTCTGCAACAAAATGTGCATCCGATTCAATTCCGTGAAGCTGCGGAAAAGCATAAAACGCCCCTTCCGGTTTTACACAGGAAATGCCTTCGATTGAATTCAACATTTCAACTGTCATATTTCTGCGCGTAGTTAATTTAGCATTAGCTTCAACCAGATGTGACTGATCACCTTCGAGAGAAATTTTTATTCCGTATTGTTCAGGATGATTTGCTGAAAGTCTTGCACGTAATATTTTATTTATTGCTTCAATGTATTCTGAAAGAATTTCTTTCCTCCCGCTAACAATCCCCCAACCGATTCTGAAACCGGGCACCATATAATTTTTTGAAAGTCCACCGAAAGTGATACATGAAACATCTTCATTCATCGATGCGATTGAAATATTTTTCTTTCCATCGAACAGAAGCTTATCATAAATTTCATCAGCAAAAATTACGAGATCATATTCAAGTGAAAGATCAATTATTGCCTGAAGATTTTCAGTAGTGTAAAGTGAACCAGTTGGATTATTCGGATTGATAAGAATTATAGCTTTTGTCTTTTTGTTGATTTTGCTTTTTATGTCATCAATATCAGGCAGCCATCCATTTGATTCATCTAAGTAATAAGGATTTTCCATCATCTGAAGTTTGCTTGCAATTGCTGTATAAAGTGGATAACCGGGAGTTGGAGTTAAAACATTTTCACCGTCATTCACAAGAGCTGTCAGGCAAATATCAATCGCTTCGCTTGCACCGGTTGTTACAAAAACATCATGAACATTTGTTATTCCTTTTCGCTCAGCTTCTTTCTCGATTGCAGTTACAGCTTCCTTTATGCCCGAAGAAGGTGCATAGCCATTATAATTTTTTAACATCGCTTCGTGAGTAGCTTTCACAAGATGTTCCGGTGGCTGAAAGTCATACAAATTTGGATCACCAATATTGAGATAAAGCATTTCCTTTCCTGACTTTGCAACTTCATTTGCAAGTACGACAATATCTCTTACAGCATAAGTAATATTATCAGTTCTCATTGCAGGAATAATTTTTTTCTGGGTCATAAACACTCCGGATTTACAAAACTTAAATAATTTTCTCTCCAAATTTAAGAGAAAATTTTCAGGAAAGCGATTGAGAATGTCTTTAATTAAAAATGTATTCGTGCCGCATAATATTGTTATTGAAAAAAGTAGCGACTTGGTCGCAATCAGGTCAAAAGATTCATATCGAAAAGCAATGGCTTCTAATTATAATCTTAGTAATTAAGCCAAGGCATACTCTTCTGATCAACTCTAAAGAGAAACACTGCCGTCAATTAATTCGACATGGTAAACTAATTGTTTGCGAATTATTTATTATAAGGTATGATTCGCCTATAAAACCTTTATTTTTTGTAATTATTACAATCGAAACAGTGTTTTTTGTCGTTTTTTTTAAATTTCGTTAATGACAGCCTTGGCATAAATGCTGCACAAATAAGCCTATAATGACGCTAATTTTGACAACTAAATATGTTAAACATGTTTGAAAGACATAGACTTATTGTTTCGGTCTCACTGGCCCTATTAATTATTGCAGTGGTTGGAGTAACTGTATCAAGTTTTTCTCCATCTAAGAAATCTGAATACTTTAAGGAATTAAAACAGATTTACAACACTGTAAATAATTACGATAATAGGGAAATAAACAGCTGGGAATCCGCAAAGAATACGCTTGTCGATTTGAACTACTGGTTTGATTTTATTCCAAGGTACGATGCTATCAGCGATGAGGATAATGATGTACTGGTACTGCAAGATAAAGTCAGAGATTTAACTATCAGGCAGCAATTAAGAACCCTTCCAGAAATAAGAAAATACTTTGGTGAATATCTTAGCGACAAACTTTATGGGTTAGATTACAAAGTGATAATTTTGAACGACGCAAGAAATAAAATTGTCGTCTTTACACACGACAGTTTTACCGGACGAAGCGCTTTGGAAAAATTTCATAACACTGTAGCAAATGATTTAAGAGCATTGGGCTTCAAACAAATTCGATATAAATGGTATGAGCTTGAAAAACTGAAAGAAGAAAAATATATTCATTATAATTTCAAAGATCTCGCCGATAATGAACCTCGAAGATTTAACCTCAGCGTTATAAAAAACCGAACTAATTAATTATAAGTTTAACGGAAGAGAGCCAGAAACACACCTGCTGCAACCGCAGAGCCAATAACACCTGCAACATTTGGTCCCATTGCTGCCATAATCGGATTTACTTTTCCATTAGTCTCTTCAGAAACAAAATCCTGAACAACTCTTGCTGCCATAGGTACTGCGGACACACCAGCAGCACCGATACATGGATTTATCTTATTTTTTTCACCAAGAAATAAATTCAGGAATTTTGCAAATACAATTCCTCCGGCAGTTGAAAAAATGAAAGCAATAGCACCGAGTCCAAAGATCATTAAAGTCTGAGAGCTCAAAAACCTTGCGCCATCCATTGTTGCACCAACAGCTATCCCTAAAAAGATTGTTACTATATCAATTAGTGCACCGCCAGCAGTTTTTTTCAACCTATCAGTTACTCCACTTTCCCTTATAAGATTTCCGAACATCAGCATTCCTATTAATGGTGCACTTGATGGTACCGCGAGAGAAGCGACTGCACCTGTAAAAATCGGAAAGAGAATAACCGCAGTCTTTGATACCGGTCTTGCCTGCGGCATATCAATTTGTCTTTCCTTTTTTGTAGTTAGCAATTTTAAAACAGGCGGTTGTAAGATTGGGACAAGAGACATATAACTGTAAGCTGCTAGTGCAACAGGCCCTAAAAGATGCGGCGCAAGTTGACTGGCAAGAAAAATAGTAGTTGGTCCATCTGCACCACCGATAATACCAATAGTCGCAGCTTCTTTTGAAGTAAATCCGAATAGATATGCTGCACCCAACGCTGCGATGATTATTCCAATTTGTGCAGCAGCCCCTAATAAAAATGTTAATGGTCTGCTTAATAGTGGTCTGAAATCTGTGAGTACACCAACACCAAGAAAAATAATGGGAGGTAATAGTTCGGTTTTTATTCCACCCTCATAAATCAGTCCTATGATTCCTTTTCCATAGGAGCCCATTTCTGCGAGAGGAAAATTTGCCAGAACAATTCCGAATCCTATTGGAATTAAGAGAAGAGGTTCATATTTCTTTTTAATTGCCAGGTAGACTAGAATTCCTGAAACAATAAACATTACCCAATTGCCAAAGCTTAGATTGGCAAATCCTGAATCAAGTAAAAGTTTTGTAAGATTATCCATCTTAGATAATAATTAATTGATTATCAGAATAGGAGTAGACGAATCTATTTCATCACCAATTTTTACATTCACTCTGGAAACGGTTCCTTTAACACTTGATTTAATGTTATGTTTTGCCTTCATTGCTTCCACCTCTGCTACTATCTGTCCTTCTTCAACCTTGTCTCCCTGCTTTACGAGAATATCAACAACTTCAACAGAACCAGCAAAGGGATGAAATATTTGCTGTCCATTACTAGATTCAATTACAGCAGTCGGTTGAACCGCCCCTTCAGTTTTTACACCGGCTGATTGTAAAATCGGTTCAGATGTTACAATAAATGTTCTGATTTTTCCATTTTCTTCTACTACGCATTTTGATTTAACCGGTCCGGATAACAAATGACTCTCTGACGACTTCTTTTTGTTTTTCCACCTTTTTTGGTTCTTCTTTTTTCTTCAGAGGAATATCAATCTTCCCCTGCCCAGTTAAAAGTCTTATTCCTTCATTCAGTTCCATCTTTTTACCAGGAACCATTGAGGCAAGGACAAGAAAAATATTTTCATCATTTATAGGAAGGTTTCTTTCTTCCAAAGCTTTTTTAGCCGGTTCAATATTTTTTGGTGCAGCTTCAAGCGGATCACCTTTAAACTCAGGAAGATTCAATTGCTCGGAAGCTTTCTTTATAACTTCTTGATTTGGAGGAAGAGGTGTTTTTCCAAAATAACCAAGCACAGCTTTACCGTATCCGGGATCAATTTTTTCCCATCTGCCATACATTACGTTATTAAATGCCTGCAGCCAATATTGCTGGCTTCCAGGTGTTACACTTGTCCATGCACCACCAGCTTCTACAACAACTGGAAACTCTGCTAATACATCACTGTACTTGTGAAGAATTCCAGCTTTAACCATCATATGAACATTTGGACCAATTGCACCGCCCGGCATTGGAAAACCAAGAACTCTTGCATCAGCAGTAGTTGTTGTTGGATTAAAATCGTAATCTTTTAATCCTTCAGTTACTAGATTTTCCAATTCGCTCATTTTTGAAACATCAATGTCAAGAGAATAGCCAGTTCCTTTTAATCCATGAGCGAGCGAGCGAACATCGGGTTGAACAGTTCCACTTGCCATAGGTCTGATGGATAAATCAACACCATCAACTCCTGCATCAATACCTGCCATATAACAACTCACAGCGGTGCTGGCTGTATCATGTGTATGAAGCCACAATGGCATTTCAGGTGGCATGATTTTCTTTAATCCAATTACAGAATCATAAATAGTTTTTGGATCTGTAGTACCACTTGCATCTTTAAGAACAATGCTGTCAATCTGCATTCCGCTCTCGAGCAACTTTTTCCCTATATTAATATAAAATTCAGCCGTGTGAACTTTATCAGATTTGAATGGTAATCCCATCAAAGCGATTGCAACTTGATGATGCATACCAGCATCGACTATCGGCTTACCTGTTTTGATCAGATTATCAACATCATTCATATAATCAAAATTTCGATCCCAGGTAGTTCCGTGTTTCTTCATCAGTTTTGCCTGAAGGTTTAATCCCTCAATAGACTGTGTAGTGAGAGTAACTCCTGAGACAGATCTTGTAAGAATCTGTAGGTCAACATCAGGACCGAGAGCATCTCTCATTGCCTGCATTGTATCAAATGGATTTTCGCCAAGATAAAAAAGCGGTGCCTGGAATCGCGCTCCTCCGCCAAATTCAAAATGTCTAATACCTGCTTCGGCAGATGCTTTCATTGCAGGCAGATAATCATTTAATCTCACCTTACCACCAAAGGAACTTTGCAATCCGTCTCTGAATGGTGTAAACATTACTTTAATCTTTTTAGGTTTTTCAGTGAAAATCATTTTTGTTCCTCCATCCTTGTAATTTGTGTATGAGGATATACTCTATTTAAATGAGTAGATATAGCAGCAACAACAGCGGCATCATCACTTGAAGATTTTTCAGGGAATACAACAATTAAAAGTCGCATAGAAATGGATAATAAAGAGAGTACTAAAAAAACAATACCAATAGTAAGTAAACAGTTGAATAAAAAGTCCAAATTTTCCCCGAGCTATTTTTTAACTGTGCATTAAACGAAGAATTTTATATTTAAAACTTAACTCATAAAAATCTAAAATGAAAACTTGACGAAAATTTTATCATTCCATGATTATTAAATAAAATTCCCATCGCATTTACCCCCCAGGTGCAGATTTGATAACAACTTTCTAATAATAATTAACGGAAGTAATGACAAAAATGCTTAATGATTGCCAAGTGTTTTTGTTTAGCAACACGGTATAGAAAAAAACCAATTAAAGTTGAATTTTTCATGTAGTCTGATATATTTACAACTGGATTTTATATTTCTAACTAAAATAGTTGGATAATTATTCTATGAACATATTTATGATTAGCTTAATCAAATTTTCCTTTCCACTATTGTACCTCTCTGAAACTAACAGAACTAAAATTATTTATCAGAATTGTTACCTGCATCTTTCATCAATAATAAAAGGAGGAATAAAATGAAATTATTCACTGTAATAAATGTACTAGTGCTTTGTATGCTTACTCTTACAAGCAGCTCTACTTTTGCGCAGTTCACCGCTGATATGGTTACTACTGAAGGTGAAGTTTCCAGAACCAGTAAATTCTATGTCGAGAATCCATTCTACCGTATGGAAATGGAAGAGGATGGTCAGCCAATGTTTGTTGTAGTAAATAATGAAACAAAAACAACAAAAGTTTTTATGCCTTCAGAAAAAATGTATATTGAAATGAAAAGTGATGATATGAGGAGTTTGTCGAATGACGTATTCCAGAGTCTTGAAGCACAAAAAGAAAATTATGAAACTAAACTCGTAGGAGAAGAAACTGTAAACGGATATGAGTGTGAAAAATACGAGGTTATGATTGATGGATCTCCGGTTTCAACCTACTGGCAATCTTCTGAAATTGAGTATCCAATAAAAGTTATTTCTGGCAAAGATCAAAGTATGGTAATGGAATTGAAAAATATTGAGAAAGGTGATGTTGATGACGCCATGTTCAAGGTGCCAGCCGGATTTACCAAAATGGAAATGCCGGGAATGAATTAGGAACTTCATATTCCAGAGGGGAGAAAGTCAGAGACTTTCTCCCAATATAAATATTTCAAATTGTTTATTGGTCAGGGAACTACTACAAGATATAATCCCCAGGTAACACTACCTTGCGCGGTTACTACTTGAATAATTGAACCATTTATTGTAGCATCAACAATTGAAAAAGCTAAACCGCCATGCCAGGTATCAGTAATATTCTCATTTAATGCTTCTACCCATTGTGATCCGTCCCAGTAATAAACAATCATATTTTCATTGACTGTGGTATTCTCATCAACACCAATATAATCCTGACCGCTGTTATCAAAATAATATCCGTTAGGATTAAGTTGAAGTGTTCCGTTTCGTACAATTCTTGATTGTCCGTTGTTGTCATCTCCGCTGTAAGACAAAGTTCCGGATCCAAAAGTTACCTCGCCATATTTGTTTATGTCAACATCAACTTGAGTAGTTTCATCAAATGAGGGATATTGATTTGTAAATCTTAATTGCAAAAAACCCGTATAATCATTGGAAAGCACCAGACCTAGCGCCACGAAGCCAGAATCCGAATAATCAGTTATGTTACTGTCCAGCACACTCGAATTTTTATCTTGTAATCAATTCCATACTGAAGTGTGTCCGGTATCGTCCATAAATAATTTCCTCCATTCGATGTTGAGTTTGCAATTGTATACATGATACTCCCTCCCCTATATAGCTCTATCTTTACATCGTCACTTATATTACTTGTCCACGTTATTGTATTCGATGTACCTGCCAACCAACTCTCTCCACCATTTGGAGTTAATACCGTTATCTCATTTGATGGAGATGAAGATGGAGCAGTTGGTTCTTCTTTTGAACAGGATACCAGAAATAGAAAAGGTATCGTAAGAATTAGCATTCCAATTTTCTTTTTTGAATTCATTTTTTTCTCCCTTTGTTATTTTATAATTGAATCAAACATCTTGTTTAGTTTATTTACACTTCATCTTAAGTGTATAACTATAATGTGTAACTCCACTGCCCGGTACATCCAGGCTTGTTGTTTCTCCATCCTTAAAACTAAATTCAAGTACTCTGTCCTCTTCAAGAACCGGGAACGGCAGATTTGCAGGAATATTTTGAGAATAACCAGGGCAGATAATATTAAACTGACCTCCTTGGTCGGAGTCACTTGTTTTTTTGAGTTGAAGAGTTGCAGAGCCATTTTCTGCATAAACAACTTGACCTTTGTAATTTACTATATAACTGCTGTTGCCTTTAAACTCACATTCTTCTGCATTACCAGTCCAAGTTGCATTAACTGTTCCTTCACCTTTAACAGTAGGTGGTTCAGCTTCCCAGTTAATGGTACAAGGAATGGTTCCCGTGCCTATGGATTCTAGTAAAAACCCTCCCATATAACTATGAGTCATCGTATGGTTATAAACAATATTAAATTTTTCTGCTACTTCCACCTCCACTTTAACTTCACCATCATCATCAAATTCAAATTTCTCAACCGAATAGGGGTAGCGAGCCCAAAACTCCATGGATACTGTATACTTACCTGGATCGCAATCGGCGGTAAACTTAGATTCAGCTTTACCATCTGCATCAGTTTTAACTTTTTCTGGATTGAAAGAACCACCCTCTCCTAAAAGTGTAACGTCCATATCTTTTGTTGGCACTCCATCACAATCGATTATTTTTATCTCTGCTTTAGTTGATTCTCCACCTTTAAGTTTTTCTTTTTCAAGTTTTAATTCATTTATGGATCCCTCTCCAATTGCACTAACGACAATTTCTGGATCTTCATCTCTTTTTCTTTTTTCAAAATCCCTGATGTGCTGCATAAGAGGCATAAGCTGTTGGGCTATATTTACACCGTTCTGTGCACCAGAAATTGAAAAATCATACGTTGCGGTAGCTTCAACAACTCTTTCGGCTGTTTCATTTGTTTCTACAAAAGCTTTAATTATATAAACTCCATCAGTAATTCCTTTTTCAATTGAACCAGAAACAACATATTGAAGTTCTGAAGAGAATTCTCGTTCCAGATGAAAATAAGAAGAAGATGTGCCTCCCACAGAGTAATCTTCCTCGCCAAACTCATTAATTAAAACCGTTTGCCCATCGTAAAAGTTGATACAACCTTTGCTCGGATCTTCGTTAAATAAAGCATCAAGCACTCCATCAGCAACCATAAACATTTTCAGCCAATCTCCCTGATCCAATCCTGAACCAGGTGGCGGAGCTGTTTTTTGCCATATATCAAATTCGAAGAAAGCAAGATCGCGTTTGGGGCACTCTTGGCATTCCCAACCTTGTGGCAAGAGATTGCCTGAGTAAACAATTAATTGTAATGAAGTATTAATAATAAGGTTTTCATTTTACTCTCACTGTTGTATGATTATTAATTTTATTTAAGTAATAACATTAAATCTGTTTGAAAATATTATTTATTAAATAATTTTATTGGTGCTTATCGTTCAACCAACTCAACTCTTCTGTTAAGTTGTTTACCTTCATCTGTTTTATTCTGTACTTACCGGACAAAGCGGTCCAACCCCTTTACCTGTCAATCTCTTAGCAGATATACCATAATCCTTTACCAACGCATCTACAACTGCCTTTGCTCTATTTTCTGAAAGCTCCATATTGTGTTTCAGGTCGCCGGCTATATCAGTATGCCCGATAACATAAACATTAAGTTTACTGTTCGTCTTTAACATTTCAGATATTGCTTTTAGAGTTGGATCGGATTCAGATTTAATGGTAAAGCTGTTTACATCAAAGTAAATACCATAAACTGTAACGTGTCCGGTTGAGTTTATATCCTCTGCCATTGCCTTTGGATCTGCTACAATTTCTTGTTCTACACTGCTGCGTTCGATTATTGTTAACTGATACCACGTATCCGAAGTATATACCTCGACCCAAATATCTTGTCCCTTTTTATTTAGATGAAGGTAAGCGGTACGCAGGAGTGTACTCATAAGAAGTACCACCAATTTTTTCGATGGCGTTCATATAATTCTTTGTGATTTTATATGGTGAAGTCGGAGTATCAGTCCCGTATTTTATCTCAGTCTTTTTTCCTTCAACCTGGATTTCTTCGTAGGAATTACCCACAGTGTGAAGGAAATATTCAGAACCAAATTCATCTACATTGTAGTAAGTGATATAAAAACCATCCATCCGATTGAACAGAGGATAGTCTTTGCTGCCCTCAACATCCTGTGCAAAACACATTGATGTTAAGATTACCAACATCATTAAAATAAATCCTGTTTTGAATTCTTTTAATTTTATCATTTCCTTCTCCTTTGATTACTTTTATTCATTGAGCTCTTCACATATATGCAAATGTGATATTCTGTCTTTAGAAAATCATCAATTTCTTTTTAGAGGTTACATTCCAAACCCACGCATCTCAGAAAATTTTATGTTCTTCGGAATTTCAAAATATTTTGCATCAACAGGAACATTTATTTTTATGGAAGTGACTTCCTGTTTTGTTTGTATCCCACTGTAATTCATATCCATTAACATTAGAATACCATTCCAGGTTAACACTTTTCCCATATCACCTTTAAAGACTATGCAATCTTTACCCATAAATTTCTCTGTGCCTGCTCTTTTCATTCCCATTTTTGAATAGAGATCTTCTGTTACTTTGTCAAAATCCGGTTTGTCCATTTTTTGTAAAGATTCAATTATAGGATTTTTCATTTTTAAGCCTTCATCAGGTTTTGCAGGATCAAAAATGTACTGATACTCTTTAAATGAAACGACCCAACCTTTTTGTGGCTGATCGTTCATTTTTGTATCCATTTTCATGGCGCTTCTGTATCCGTATTCATCAAAGTACATAGTGCCTGTACCAACCTGGGAACCAGAATATTTATACTCAATTATTCCGGATTCAATCCCGTAAGGTTTAAGAGAAACTTCCTGTGCATTAAGCTGATTAACTAACAGCAGCACGTAGAGTAAAGAAAGAATGGTGGTAAGAACTTGTTTTGTGTATAACATTGTTGTTTCCTTTTAATAAAGTTATTTTTTAATTAGTTCAACTCTTCTATTTTTTGCTTTACCTTCTTCTGTATCATTAGTTGTAAAAGGAGCTAAAGGTCCAACTCCAGCGGGTGTTAGCCTTTTAGAATCAACATTAAATTTGGATACAAGCGCTTTCACAACAGCTTCAGCTCTGTCTTGAGAAAGCTTCATATTGTATTTATAATCTCCTACATTATCAGTGTGGCCGACAACAAACAAATTGAGAGATGGGTTATCGGAAAGTAGTTTGACAATTTCTTTCAAAGTTGGATCAGATTCCGGTTTGACTTCAGTTTTATTAAAATCAAAGTATATACCATATAGTGCTACTCGACCCTGAGAATTTATATCGCTCATCATTGAATTGACATCAACGACTATATCCTGCTCCATTTCAGCTTCTTCAATAATCCATATCTGATACTTTCTACCGTCCCCGTATGATTTGACACGAATCCAGGTAATTCGGTTTTCCTTTTTTAATTGAAGATAAACATTGCAACAACCTTCTTCATAAAGTAGGATGCCGCCAGCCTTTGTAACAGCATTCATATAATTTCTTAGGATTTTAGGACCGGAAGATGCTTCTTCACCTTTTTTTATGCCGTAGTTTAAATAATAATAGTAACCTTCTACGTTCACTTTCTTTCCATTTTCAACCTTAAAATCTTTGTATACATTGAAGTCAATCTCATCATATTTTATTATCCTGTAACCGGGCATGCGGTTAAATAAGGGATGATCTTTACTACCTTTAGCATCCTCCTGTGCAAAGGATGAAGAATAAAGAAGAACCGATACAATAAAGAGAATTGTGAACTTCATTTTTACCTCACTTTAGTTTGTTTGAATATTAACATTTTCTGTGTCTCTAAAAACTTTCCCGCTTGCGCTTGAAAGAAATATGCTCCACTTATTTATTTATGATACTCTACTTTTCAATAAATTCGGGTGGTGTTAATGTAAAACCAAGCTGAGATACCCACATCAAATCACTAAATGCAATCCATTCACCTGTTATCAAATTATCTGCAAAGAATATCACACTAAATCCAGGAACATTAACTTTGTTTCCTGTTGGTGGCATAGTACTTTTCCCTGTATTCGTTCCTGTTAATGTCCAATGAATCACAACTGCTGAGTCACCAACAAAAAGTCTCTTATCTTCTTTTATATTAAAGTCGGGGAATCCTTTTCTTGTATTTGTTATTTCATCCTTTAGCAAATTCCTGTCCGATTTTTGGTTCAAAATCCGGAGTCATTCTCAACTCAAATTTCGCACTTGTTATAGCATCCAACTCTTCCAGATTTCCCGTATTCCACGCTCCTACATATTTATCAAGAAGTGGATTTATACTAGTAGAATAATCTTGTTTTTGGCAAGATGTTGATATTTGAAAATAAATATTAAAGTGCAATGTTCATCAAAAGAAATATTAAACGTTTCATTTTATAACCCTCCTATTTTATTAATAATCCGCCAGAGGCGGGATTTCTGAACAAATGACGATGTCATTTTATCATCAACATTTTTTTGGTCTCTAAAAACTTTCCTGCTTGCAACTGATAGAAATATACGCCGCTACTATATCTAGATGCATCAAAAAGAACTTCGTGTTTGCCCGCAGTTAATTCATCATTAACTAGAGTTACCATTTCATTTCCTAGTACATCATAAATTTTAAGTGTAACAAAACTAATTTCTGCTATTTGGTATTTAATTTTTGTTACTGGGTTAAATGGGTTAGGGTAGTTTTGTCCAAGCATATACTCCTCAACTATTAAGTTTTCATCTGAATCATAGATGCCAACAATAATATCTAAATCATCTACAAGCATTGTACTACCAATATGACCAGGTGTAACGCATGAGGTATCAGTAATTGTGATCGTTATATTTGCCCAATTAGGTTCACCAGGTAGAAAGTAAATAATATCGAATGAAAAAAGTGTGTATACAGAGACTGCATCTCCAATAGCTATTGCACCACTTCCTATAATTGTTGTATCACTCGGAGTTGTAATACCCATATCGGCGGTAACAAGAAAATGGTCATCTGCTACAGGAGAAAACTGATAGTAGCCACTTATCCTGTTAATTTTCTGATTAATTGGAAATCCCGGAGATGCTAGGGAACCGGTACAAAGAAACGGCGGGATTGGTATCATAAAATCGATCACCTCACCTCTTACAGCCCAATTTCCAGAATGACTGTTATTTGTTTGAGTAACATTAACACTTAAGGGCGGCAAATTAGTAGTAAACCATCCATCTGGTTCACCACTAGTCCAATCCTCAAATCCAGGATTAGGAATTTGCGCTTGTAAAGTAGTTTGTAATATTGAAGTTAAAAGTAGAAGTTTGCCTAAACGTATAAGTGTTTTCATAGTAGCCTCCTTAATGAATAAAATTGAAAAGAAATATTGTTTCATTTTTTCTACTTTGTTATCTAACCTTTTCCATCGAATTAATTATCGTAATAGAACCATCTTTTTAGTTTGAATAAATCTACCAGTTTTTAATTGATAGAAATATACTCCTGAAGACGGATGATGGTTGATGGTTGATGTATTGAAATCAATTTCATACTCTCCCGCAGGTTTTTCTTCATTCACAAGTGTTGTAACTTCATTTCCTAACACATCATAAACTTTCAAGCTTACAAATCCAGCTTCCGAAATTCGAAATTCGATTTTAGTTGTCGGATTAAATGGGTTTGGATAGTTTTGATATAGTATATATTCTGCCGGATACATAGATAAATCAGGATCGTTCACTCCTACGACAGTGTCCGGATAGAATGCATAGAGAGTTTTATTCTCATCTTTTCTTATACAAGCAATGTTCTCACCAATAAATTCTGATTTATAATCATTACTGTATAAATAGCCCCAGTAATTATGTTTAGCACTGTAAACGTAATAACCTTTTCTGCTGTCCACTGGAACAATTCCTATGTATTCAACAATTCGAGGCGGAAGACTTAAGTTACCGGTGATTGGGGTTTGAGTCCAGGTTTTTGTTGAAGCGTTATAACCATATCCTGTATTCGTATTATCATCATAAGTAACTGCAGCCGAATTTGAAAGACCCTCTATTTGCATCGGGTAACTTAATGTTGAAATACTTCCATCATTTGCATCAAAAAAATATGAGCCGTTGGATTTATTTAGACAAGCCAAGTAATCAGATGTTCTTCCTGTCCCTGTTACCCCGTCGGGAAAACTCACCTTATGATAAGTATTTGTTATTGAAGAATAAAAAATTGTTTCTCTGTCCGGTGCTTCTGATTCAAGCATAAACAAGTATTTTCCACCTGAGTTAGAATACACAGTCCCCGTTTTTTTACCAGTGTACGTGGTTGTCCAACTATTAAATGCTCCATTATAAAAATGTACCATCATACTAGTATCATTATCATGATAATGAGAAAATGTTGCAAAATTTTCACCTGCAAAAATTTCAACAAATTCTGGTTTGAAAGGATAATTTATATATGAATGAGTACCATTGTTTACATCGTGTCCCCACGCAGAATCATTATCCGCGATAATAAAAGTAGTTCCTCCGCATAAACCGTAAACTCCTTCTGCCCACTGTGTAGGATCAACATATGTGGCAACAAATGATATTGAACCATTTATTCCATTATAAATTGCGGCTATTGCCGGTTCGGAGACTTCTGGTTGAATACAAACCGCACTTATTTGACCGCCTATTGTGAATGAACCAAATCCGCTCGAACCGGTTCTTATATAATCATAATTATCAATATCCCATTGTCCTCTTCTTGTATCATAACCATATACAATCAATGATCTCTGATTTCCATTTGCCGTCAAATTATATATTGTGCATACAGTGTTCTTCTCTGAATTTTCGTGAGAACTCGAACCACCGCTCACACTGAACGGACTGGTTTCCATCGTTTGGAAGTGATTATTAAAAGCAGAATAACCAACAAATCTAGTCGTAGGTAAACCAGTATACCAGTAAGCACTAGCGAAACCATGATCCATATTAACACTTCCTGGAGAGCCATTCTCGATTTCATTGAATGTTTTTGTATGATTACTGTAAACTACATTAGTAGGATAATGACTCCCGGTTTTAAATAATACTGCAGCAATAAAATCTTCCTTTGCCCAAAAGCGTCCATAATTATAATCGGAAGGAAAGCTATAGTTATAAGATTGCCAGTTGCCAACCTCGGCATCGAATACATATAAATACTCATCGGTAACAAGCATAGCCAGGTTTTTGCTGCAGGCATAACTCACATCAGGGGAACCACCTGTTAATTCAAGAATATTTCCATCTATTTCAATCATATCAGATACCTGAAGTCTAGCGTTGAAACCATACAATAAAGAATCCGAAAATGCTATTACAACATCTCCAACTGCCAAAGTTTTTAGAGTCTGCGGTAAATCAACTATTTGCCAATTTCCGCTGTAGTTATCAAAAATGTAAAACTTATCTACGAAAGGAAGATCAGCGGCAATAAGAACATCAGAACCGCACTTAACATCAATAAGATCATTCCCTTCATAAGTCTGTTCTACCCAGGGTGTTACTTGAGACAATAGATTAATGGAGAAAATTATACCTAAGAATAAAATAAACAGACTTCTCGCAATGTAAATCGTAATATTCATCATACACCTCCAAATTTCTTTATTTGTAAAAGATTCAATCAACGCACCTTAAATTTTATTTTATTAAAATCATTTTTTTACTTTGAATAAAACTTCCCGTTTTCAATTGATAGAAATAAATCCCAGAAGACGGATGATGGCTGATGGTTGATATATTGAATTTAACTTCATAATTTCCCGCAGGTTTGTAATCATTTACTAATGTTGCAATTTCATTTCCTACAACATCATATATTTTTAATGTGACGAATCCACTAAACGGTAACTCAAATGTGATAGTTGTAATTGGATTAAAAGGGTTGGGGTAGTTTTGCAAGAGTTTAAAACTAGATGGCACGGAACTGTTCCGATCTTCAATACCCACTGAAGGATCTGCATCCAGTTTAAGTATTGTTCCGAGGCCGCCGACAGTCCAAACGTTTTCATCATCAACTGCGTAAAGTCCAAGAAGATAGTTTGGGGTGCCACTATAGGAAAACTCCCAATTATCTCCTCCGTCTGTTGTTTTTACTATTATTCCGTCCCATCCGCATGCCCAGCCGGTGTTATTATCAACAAAATAGACGGATGTTAAAGATATTCCCGCACCAGGCAGTTGAAGGTTCCAATCGGTGCCGCCGTTTGTAGTATTGAAAATTTTGCCTTGGAGACCGACAGTCCATCCATGATCAGCATCATTAAAATAGATTGAATTTAAGCCACCTATATTTAGGCTAGCCTGTTCGGTCCAATTTACACCACCGTTAGTTGTATAAAGTATTAACCCAGGAGATGATCCAGAAGCCGCCCAACCAGTATTTTCATCCAAGAAAAATGCTGATCGTAGACTAGCAATTTATCCCGCTTGTTTGAGCGACCCAGTTATTACCGCCATCGATTGTGTGTAAGATTTCCCCGTATCCACCAACAATCCATCCAATATTTGCATCGATAAAAAATACAGAATTTAATCTGCTTGTAGTATTACTGGTTTGTTCTATCCAATTGCCTCCGCCGTTAACGGTTTTGAATATCCGACTAAAATCTGCTCCTGATCCGACTATCCAACCGGTGTTTTGATCTATGAAAAATACTGAGTAAAAGGGGTGTGAAGAAAATCCTCCTTCTACGTTCCATGTTGTTCCATCAGTAGTATGAAGTATAGTGCCGCGTTCACCAACAGCCCAGCCATTATTTTCATCGGTAAAGAAACACCCATTGAGATATTGAACAGAGCCGCTAGTTTTAGAATCCCAAGTGCTGCCGCCGTTAAAAGTGGCAAATATATTATTTAATGTTTCATCTACGGCAATCGTGCCAACAGAACCAACCGCCCAAGCTGTATTGCTGTCGCTGCAAGCTACAGCGTATAATAAATTATCTGTAATTACATTCTGCTCAATCCAAGAATTGCCTCCATCTAAAGTTCTAATGACAAATCCTTTTCCTGTACCTTTCCAACCCGCAGCGTAACCGGTACATTCTGTTTCATAGGTTACCGACTCGAAATTGTATCCACTTCCTATTGATGTAGAATTCCAATTTAGACCTCCATCAGTTGTTCTTAAAAGCTCACCAGAACTACCAGCCGCAAAGCCTTTTAAATTGTTACAAAAACTTACAGATTTTAAAGCCCGAGTTGTTCCGCTTGTTTGGGCTGTCCAATTCTGCACCTCCATTTGTAGTATTTAGAATTTTTCCTGAGAACCCAACAGCCCAGCCATAGTCGGCATCAGCAAAGCAAATGGAAAATAAAAGATTAATGGTTCCACTTGATTGAGCGGTCCAGTTTTCCCCGCCATCCGTAGTTTTGTGAATTTTGCCAAGACTACCCGCTACCCATCCAGTATTTGCATCAATGAAATAAACTGAATATACATCTGAATTGATAAAATTATCCTTAGCCACCCAGGTTATTCCTCCGTCAGTAGATTTTAAAACTGTCTATTTTCGCCAACAGCCCAGCCGGTGTTATCATCAATAAAAGTTACACCAAGCAGGTCTTCGTCTACTTCACCGGCATATTGCTGATCCAACCATACTGCACCGAAATTTGTAGTTCTGAGCACTGTTCCGGTTTGTCCAACTGCAATTGCATTTCCTGAATCAAAAACGTGAACATCATATAATCCGTTACTTTGAGGGTGCGGATATTGCCATTCCATTCTGATTCCTGTGCAATTAGTATTGCTGACGAAAAAACACAAAAAAAAAAGATTAAACGAGTAGCAGCAATTTTCATAATTTTCTCCAATAATAATTTCAGCAAATAATTTATTTTATTAGAATCATCTTTTTTGTTTGAACAAACGAACCAGCTTTTAATTGATAGAAATATATTCCACTACTTAGCTGAGAAGCATCAAACGCAGTTTTGTGATTGCCTACAGTTAATTCTTCATTTATTAAAGTTGTTACTTCTCTGCCTAGCACATCATAAATTTTTAGAGTTACATTTCCGGCTTCAGGCATTTGCCATTTTATAGTTGTGCTTGGGTTAAACGGATTGGGATAATTTTGTGATAGTGCATAGTTATTTAAAGTGGTGTTCATATCCTCTCTAACAGGGGTAACATCACCGGGCGAGAAAGCATATATTTTTGTTGTTCTGATAACTATCGCTGTTTTACCCCCAGCCATAGAAGCCGGATTGACAAAACTCCCCTCAGGTACTAACTCATAGAATGTATCATCATATGCAGAATAGGCCCAATATTTTAGGTAGGACACACTAGCGCCAACAGCAATTTCATTACCAACGTGCATAGCATTTATAATCTGTCCAGTTTGTTGCGTTGTCCAGTTCTTTGTAATTCCGCTATAAGCAGTAAGTTCCATATTCCCACCAGTTCGAACAAACACCAATGAGCCCCCAATGGCATTTGAAGAACCAATTGGAAAGTTTTTTTCATAGATCTGACCTGTACTTGCATCAAAAAGTGTAAAAGAAGAAGAAAGTGTATGTGCTATTAAGAAATTATTTGCTGTCAGTCCGCCATAGGCTTCTGCAGCTTTATATAAAACAATGGAATCCAATTTTTCCGAATAAAAAATTACATCGTTCTCCGGTCCGCCGGTTACATAACCATAAACACGGGGCGTTGCGGTTGCGTTAGAATATGGCAGTTTGTATGTTTCAACTGATTGCAAATTATTAGTGTTACTGTTAAAGAAGAATACTGTCATAGTGTCTGAATAAGTATTAACACGGAATACGCAACAGTAATTTTCAGCTTCAAGGTGCGGTAAATTTTCAATATCGTCATTTGGTGCGAAGTATTTATGCTTTGTATAACCCGTTTCAAAATTATGAAACCACAAATTATGATCACCTGTGCCAGCTGCAACCTTGCCGCCGCATATAAAAATTGGTTGGCCTCCGAAAAGGTCCGGTATCTCACCTATATGAGTTCCGGTAGTTCCATAAAATTTCCATAATCCAACTGATAGATTATTTTGATCATAGTAATATCCTATAGAAAAGCTGCCGCCTTTTTTCCATGATGCGCCTGAAAAATCATTTGGGTCATAACTGTACTGGAGTGAATACCAGTTTCCGGTTTTTGTTGAGTAACTCTTTACAGTTACATCTCTATTATATTGATCCCCAACTCCATACCCACAAGTAAAAACATAAATATCCTCAAGTCTATCATAAGAGTATTGATTAATCCAGGCCTCGAAGAGATTAACATGAGCTCCAGAAGGAAACGTAACTGATTTAAACTCATTAGTAGCTGCACAATAGCCAAAATATTTTTGCTCATTAACTCCATTGCTCCAGGATGCAACGTATCCGCCGTGCATTATATGATCTGGGTAGTAATACCATCCGCCCTGGTCCAAATCAGCAAATGAATGAGTTACTAAGCTGTAAGTAATATTTTTAGCATAATCATTACCATTCCTTTGTATTATTGCACCGGCATAAATATCCGCAGCCCAAAAATTATTATAGCCACTGGTATTTGATACCATACCAAAATCATATTCTTTCCATTCTGCCAGCTCGGCATCAAATACATAATATATGTTTGCAGTTGTAATAAAGTATGCAAGCTTTTCACCGCATCCGTATCCTCTCCGTGTGCTTACTCCATTCGGATCAAGAACGTTACCCTCATATTTAACTGTATCCCATTGGGAGAGAATGGAACTATATGCAATTATGTATTCATCACTGTAAGCAAAAACAGTGTTGCCAGCTCCAAGCGCGTCTTCAAAAGTCTGTTGTGAACCAAGATTTACTTCCGTCCATTGATTAATCCTAATATCAAAAAAGTACACGAATTCAGAATATTTAGTTGTGAATATTAAGACATCATCACCCCTGTTAGCCATTCTATCTCCGGTCATTGAAGGGGGAAGATCCTGTTCTATCCAGCCTGGTTGTTGCGCAAAAGTTTCATAACTAAATAATAGAAATGTAATTAGAATACAAAGAATGATCATTCCGCGCGAGGAGGTAATTAATTTCATTTTTTTCTCCTTTAAATATTTCATTAATGATTTATGATTTATTCTATTTCTCATTTTCTTTAACTAATTGTTCCGTCTCGGTCAATGTTTGAGTATCAACATTAATCGTTTTTTCTTTCTTAGCTATAAAAGCCAATAATGCAATCAATAAAATCAAATAGAGAATATTGAACAGATTATCTTTTAGTTTCACTAGAATTTTCTCTTTTGAAATACTCATATCTTTTTAACTTTTTATTAATAAGTTGAAAAGGATTAACATTAGCGCTATTGTTACTATGATTATTAAAGCATATACTCCAGCAGAAAGCAGCTTATCTTTCTTCTGCATCTCCGAAGTTGACTTTTCATTCTTTTCTTTCTTATCACTTTTTGAAACACTAATTGGCTGCATTTTTTGGATATGTTTCATAATTCTCTGAATTTGTTGAATGATTTATTAACTCAATGAACCGTAAAAAGAGTTGTGGTAAATTATTTTCAACTGAAATGTAAAAGATTCGGGAATGCCAGAAATTGCTTTTTTAGTTCAATTCATTGCTCTTTTGTAGCAAAGCAGACAAATAAAATTTGCGAGATGTTAACAGTTAATGGTTGGTGGGATTTATCCTGTTATTTTAATTATGTGGCAGGTTACTACTGAATTCCGACGGAAGGCAATTAAAATATTTTTTAAATGAGCGTGTAAATTGTGCCGGACTTCCAAATCCTACTTCAAAAGCGATTTGTGTTATGCTTAACCGGTTTTCTAAGATCATTTGAGCCGCACGTTTTAGTTTATAAATTCTTATAAATTCCCCGGGTCCTTGCCCGGTAACAGCATGTAATTTTCTGTTTAGCTGGCTTCGACTAACAAATAGCTACTCTGATAGTATTGCACTATCAAATTTCTCATCACCTAAATTCTTTTCAATTATATCGATTATTTTTTGAACGAACTCTTTATCAACAACATTACTTGGATACGGATTCGGCTTTTATATTTATTTCTTTACTGAATTTTTCCCGAAGGTGTTTCCTTTGCTCGATAAGATTTTTTATTCGTGCAGCTAACTCCTCAAAATTGAAAGGCTTGGTTACATAATCATCCGCACCGGTTTCCAGTCCTTCAATTTTACTATCCGAAGTAGCTTTTGCAGTTAATAATATTACAGGGATGTGACTTGTCTGCCAATCAGATTTTATGCGATGACAAAATTCTATTCCGTCCATTCCCGGCATCATTATATCGCTTAGAATAAGATCGGGCGTATTCTTCAAAGCGAGTTCAATTCCATTTTCAGCATTTTCTGCAAGCAATACTTTGTAATCTTGTTTTAGTAAATCATAAACATAGCTTCTAACATCTGGTGAGTCTTCAACAAATAGAATAACAGATTCATCAGTAAATTGTTTGTTACTGTTATCATCTTCTTTAGTCTCAGTATCAACAAAATCATGAATATATTCTTTTTTCTTAGCCTTCAATTCCGAAACACCCTGAACATCATTTTCTTTTTGCATTTCAATTGCTTTCATCAGAGGTATCTTCAAAGTAAAAACTGTTCCCTCCCCTTCCCTGCTTTTAACAAATATGTCCCAATTATGAAGTGATGCTAATTCCTTCACAAGGGCTAATCCTATTCCGGAACCAGTCTGATTTCTTTTTACTTGACGGGATGTATTACTTGAATCATCATCCATCTGGAAGAAGCGATCAAAGATTTTTGACTGATATTCTTCCGGTATCCCGATGCCGGTATCACTTACAGAAACAATAGCTATTTCATTAGCTTTGCCTTTTTCAATAGTTAAATCAACAGAGATTTTTCCACCCGATGTAGTAAACTTAAATGCATTACTTAGCAGATTATTAATAATTTTCTCAAGCTTATCCCTATCAATCATCGCACTTAATCGATCAACGGAAGAATTAAAACTAAGAGTGATAAATTTTTGTTCAGCTAAAGGCATAAAGGAATAAGTAAAACCTTTAAGTAGGACAACAAGTTCGTGTGGTTGTTTATTTAAGGGAATCGTTTCAGCCTCGAGTTGTGAAAGTTCAAGTAAGTTGATCAATAAGATTCTGAAGTTTTTCAGTATTTCTTAAAAGCATCTTATAATAATCTTTAAGATTCTCTTTAATCCTTCCGCTAATAAGCTGTTCAAGTGGTCCTTTAATAATGTTAATGGAGTACGAAATTCGTGGGAGAGATTCGCAAAAAATCTTGACTTCATATTTTCAACTTCACGAAGATGATGCGCTTCGAACTCCTGCATTTTAAGTTCCTGCTGCAATCGAGTACGGTAAATTTGGAACTTTACTATGCCCAGGACACCAAGCATAAATATCAAAGCATAAAGACCAATCGCCCACGGAGTCTGCCACCATGGTGGTGTTATAGTTACTTTAAGTTCTTTAACATTGTCGTTCCAGATTCCATCACTGTTTGTTGACTTAACTTTAAATATATATTCGCCAGGATTTAAATTTGTATATGTAACAAATCGTCTTGAACCACTATTCACCCACTCGTTATCGAATCCTTCCATTTTGTACGCATATTGAATCTTCTGCGGAGAAGTATAATCGAGAGCAGCAAATTGAAACGAAAAAACATTCTGTGTATAAGATAAAATTATCTTTTCAGTTTGGAATAAGCTGGACCTTAACGGCGAGTCATCATTGATTTCAACCGACTTGTTGAAAATTTGGAAATCAGTGATTAGTAAAGGCGGTGTAAAAGTAGATAGTTTTATATCACTCGGGAAAAAATAATTAAGGCCCTCTGTGCTGCCCATAAAAATAATACCATCTTTATTTTTATAAGCCGCTGAAAAATTAAAATCACTGCCAATAACACCATCAGTTTTGCCGAAGTTTGTAAATTGATTTTTATCAGTGTCGAAGAAGGAAATCCCTGAACCTGTCCCCAGCCAAAGGTTTCCGTTTTCATCCTCAACAATAGATTTAACCGAATTATCAGCGAGACCATTCTCAATTGTAAAGTGTGTTATCTCAACTTCCGGTGGTGAAGGAAATTCCTTTTGACTTTCTGAATTTCTGACAACGAACTTATTCAACCCATTATTTGTACCTATCCACAATACAGTAACATCTTCTGATATTTTTTTATCAGAACCCTCACAAATTGAGAAAATACCTCTGCTACTTAAATTTCTATGTCCACTTCCACCAGCAGTCCAGCGATAAAATCTGCCACCATCAGTTTCATCAAATAAATTTAATCCTCCGCCATCCGTACCTATCCAAATTCTTCCTTTTTTATCCTGATGAATTACCCAAACGTCATCAAAACTTAAACTGTTTGTATCACTCTTTTCATTCAACCATCCTTCGTAATTCCTGTCAGATGGATTTAACCGGGCAAGACCCATTCCCCAAAAACCTATCCAGAGGTGGTTATTCTTATCCACACAAAGAGATTTAATATATTTTAAAGCTTGAGACTTACTTCTTTTTTCATAACTAGGGATTACTCTCAACCTGTTTGTTTTAAAATCCAGGCTATATAAACCCGAACCATAAGTTCCTATCCAAAGCTGATCAGAAGCACCGGAAGCCAATGACCAAACATTCAATATTTCCGAATGACTAAGTTTTTTTAAAGTCATCATACCGTTTGAATTATCTGAATAATACAAACCCTCATCTGTTCCAAACCAAATTCTTCCGTCAGAAGTTTCTGCTATTGCTTTTATATTTTTTTTATTGAGTTCTGAAGGATTACTAATACTAAAATGATTAGAGAACGAGTAGTTGAACTTTGTGCTTTTTAAGGAGAAAAAACTCAACCCTTTATCAGTAGCTAACCATAGCACACCTGACCGGTCTTTCACAATCCTGTGAATCTGATTGCTGGCAAGGCTATTAGGATTATTTTTATCCTGTCTAAATCTGTTTACAACGCCATTATTAGTATTCAATCTTATTAGCCCCGCATAAGAATCAATCCATAAAATATTTTCTCCATTTAAACTGATTTCCTCAATAACAGAACCAGCGCCGGTTCCAAATTGCAATTTATCAGGATTAGGAATTTTTATTTGCTCAAAAGTTTTTTTGTCCGTATGATATTTGGTTAAACCATCGAATGTTCCTATCCAAATTATATTAGGATTTGATGTGGACTGTGTAAGATACCATACTACGTTGTTGCTGAGGCTGTTTGGATTACCAGGGATATTGAAAAATCGTTTGAATGCTTTTGAAGATGATTTTGGGTCTAACTTATTCAATCCGTTGTATGTGCTGATCCATATATTACCTTCGTTGTCTTCCAGAATTGATGAAATGTAATTGTTACTAATTGAAGATTTATCTTCCGGCTTATTGTACCAATGATCAATCTTATTATTTGATGGGTTTAGTCTGTACAACCCACTCCTGTACGTACCTATCCAAATCAGTCCTTGGCTATCTTCATAGATATAAGTTATAGCATTTTCTTTTAGTACATCGGATTCAATTTTCCATTTTCTAAACTTATCAGAAGTAGGATCATAGTAATTCAACCAACCGTTTTCTGTTCCAATCCATATAAAACCTTTTCTGTCTTCTTTAAGCACCCATATAGAATTATCTGAAATTGAATTTTCATTTGCCGGATCATTTCGAAAAACTTTAAAATCATATCCATCAAACCGATTTAAGCCGTCTTCTGTTGCAAACCATAAAAAACCTAAGCGATCCTGAACTACATCAAAAACCTTGTTGTTAGAAAGACCATCTTCGGTAGTTAACTGGTTAAAATAAATTGATTGTGCGAACAGATTAAACGGAAGAAATACTACGACTAATAATATTAATAACCCCTTATGCATTTTCTTACAATATTGTTATATAAAATGGGTTTACTTTAAAAGAATCATTTTCTTTGTTTCAACAAAGGATCCTGCCCCGCCGCTTGCGGGGTAAACTTTTAGTTGATAGAAATAAATTCCTGAAGATGTTTGATGGTTAATGGATGAACTATTAAACTCAACTTCATAAACTCCTGCTGTTTTTTCTTCGTTAACCAAAGTTGCTATCTCATTTCCCAAAATATCATAAACTATCAACGTTACTAAAATGTCACTCTGAGCCTGTCGAAGAGTGACTGAAGGGATACTATATCTGATTTTTGTACTTGGATTAAACGGATTTGGAAAATTTTGATGCAAAACAAATTCCTTAGGAGTAAAATCAATCTCAATTTCTACCTCGTTTGAATATTCGAAACTTCCATCAAAATCAATTTGTTTGAGACGGTATTTGTAAACTCCTGTCGTTACCTCTTCATCTGTAAATGAATATGATTTTGGTTCTGTCGTAGTTCCAAATCCTGGAACGAATCCAATAGTTTCCCAACCTTCTTGACCGAGCGTAGTCTTTGACGAAGCCCGTTCAATCTCAAAACCAGAGTTGTTTGATTCTGTTGCTGTTGACCAATTTAATTGCACTGCTTCTTCACTTTCAAGAAATTCTGCAGTGAAAGAAACTAGTTCGACAGGGACACCACCATCAACGGTTCTTAGAATTACGCCATCACCCCCAACAACAGTACCTATCATAGTGTTAATAAAGAAAACTCCATAAAATGGATTTGTTACACCACTTGTTTGCAAATACCAATCCAATCCTCCATTTGTTGTTCTAAGTATAATTCCATCATGACCTACAATTGTTGCAATATTAGAATCTATAAATGAGACGCCATTTAAAAAATTATTTGTGCCACTTGCTTGACTTGTCCAATTGACACCCCCATCTGTTGTTTTTAAAATTGTTCCCCCTACTCCTACGATCAAGCCATCGTTTTCGTTGGCAAAAGAAATATCGTGAAAAGAATTGCCAGTTCCACTTGGTTGAGAAAACCAGCTCTCGCCTCCATCCGTTGATCTCATAATCATTCCCCAACGACCTATAATTATTCCATTGTCCGCATTTGTGAAAATAATCCCCGTTAGACGATTGTTTGTCCCACTACTATAACTTGTCCAATTCCAGCCACCATTTGTCGTTTTTAATAAAACACCCAAATCACCAACAATCCAGCCAGTATTATCATCAAGAAAAAAAACGTCTGATAATATTGAACTGGTACCCGTCGGTCGTCCGATCCATGAATTACCACCATCCAATGTTAAAGCAGCAACACTATTGGTTGGTGAGCCACCAACAATAAATCCATTGTATTGATCCTTAAAATGGACATCGAAAATACTCTCAGGATACCACCCACTAATAAGAGATATCCAGTTTTCTCCTCCATCTGTAGTCTTCAATAGAGTCATCGCATCACCGCCTATCCATCCAATGTTTTCATTTATAAAAAACACAGTTTGTAACTGATAACCTGATCCACTCGTTTGTTGAAACCAACCTTGCTGTGCAGACAAAGTGAATGGAAAAATAAATATCAGGATATACGTTTCAGTGATGAATTTTGAGTTCATAATTAACCTCGATAGGTTTATTTCAATAATATCATTTTCTTAATTGATATAATATTCCCGGCTTTAAGTTGGTAAAAATAAATTCCGCTTGTTAAACTGTAGGCATTTCCGCCGGAGGCGGATCCGCCTTTGGCGGAAAACTCAAGTTCGTAAGTGCCTGCTGGTTTTTCTTCGTTGACCAAAGTTGCAACTTCGTTACCTAAAACATCATATACTTTTAAGGTAACAAGAGACCCTTCAACTCCGCTCAGGGTGACAGAAGGGATTGTATATTTTATTTTTGTGCTTGGGTTAAATGGATTTGGATAGTTCTGGTAAAGCACAAATCCATCGGGCAAATTTTCTTCTGGTTTAGCATAAACCGGATCAGTTGTATTTAAGAAAACATAATTTCCTTTACTTTGATCCCAATTTGATATCCCTATATCTATATCCCACGAAACAGCAGTTTCAATAGTTACTGAAGTTCCTGAACCTGGTTGGGAAGCTAGCATCACCCATCCGTTTTCAAGATCATAGCAGTACTGATTAATTTGCAGAGTATCGGATCCAACTATTACTCTGTTTAAATATTGCAATGGAGTTCTTGGCAAGTAGAATAGTTTCTTCACTCCATCACTAATAAAAACTTCCTGAATATTCTGTACAGCATCATTATCAACATCACCACAAGTTATTACTTCAACTACGCTAGTGCTTGTTGAAGTATATTCTGGATTCGTGTTAAATGCGCCATTGTTATTTAAGATAAATACGAACAGGCTGCCACCAGCCACCTGTTAATAAATCCAAATCGCTGTCGTTATCAATATCTGCAAGATTAATTCCTGAACCATATCCTGAAAAAGTTGATGTCCAGAAAGGTGTTGTATTCAGGACTCCGTTATTACTCAAGTACATTTTGAATTTACCACTACCACCAAGCTGGCTGTTATCGGAAATTGCAAGATCAAAGTATCCATCATTATTTACATCACCAATAAAAAGAGAATTAGCGTATTGACTTGCATCAGTTGATTGCCATGTTGGAGTAACACTGATTATTCCATTATTGTTTGCAAATATTCTGTTTGGATAACTTTCCCCGGCAAATACAACATCAAGGTCTCCATCATTATCAAAATCTGCCCAGTTAACATCATAACTGTATTGTGATGCAGTTGCTTTCCAGGAAGGAAGTGATTCGAGAGTTCCACCAACATTGTAATAAATTCTTGGCTGTTCAGGATTGTTATTATATGATTCACCACCGGCAACTGCAAGATCAAGATCACCATCTCCGTCAGCATCGCCAAATGCACAACTGAATGTATAAACTGCATCCCCGGATACCCAATTCGGATTGGAGGAAAGTGTTCCACTATTATTTAAGATACAATTTTACTTTTCCGGGTGAACTAAAACCGGAAGGACCAATATAAACTGAAACGGCAACATCGGGCCAACCATCTGCATTAACATCGCCAACATCGAGATGACCATGATAATCAATATCTGCAGATTGCCAATCCGGTGTTGTGGGAAAAGAACCACTACCGGTGTTGTAATAAACAACAACTTTCTGTCGTGAGATATCATTTCCATTTGCAACAACAAAATCCAGCCAGCCATCTTGATTTATATCAGCAAAGGCACCACCTGTTGAAACACTGGTAACATCTGTTGAAATCCAATCTGGATTTTGGGGAAAAGGAACTTGAGAATAAAGTTGTGAGAATAACAACAGGAAAAGAATAATCGAAAAGAATTTTTTCATTTTAAACTCGCAAGTATTGTTTAATCTGAAATTTGTATCTAAGCCTATTCAAAATTAATAATTTTCAACATCAAACTCATTTAAAAATAAAAACCCCTCCACGCAGGAGGGGTTGAATAAATTGAGATATCCTATTTAATAATTATCATTTTCTTAACATCAACAAATTTGTCTGCTTCAAGTCTATAGAAATAAATGCCTGAAGTCAATGAAAAGGCATCAAAATTAACTTCGTGGTATCCTTCTTTCAATCTGCTGTTTACTATTTCAGCAACTTCCTGACCTAACGTGTTGTAAACATTTAATCGAACATCAGTTTCTATAGGAATAGAAAATCTGATTTTAGTACTTGGATTGAATGGGTTAGGATAATTCTGTTCCAAAGCAAATGTAGCAGGAGTAGCTACTTCAACTTCTATTACGTCTGAATAACTAAATGAACCATCATAATCAATTTGCTTCAATCTGTAAGAATAATTTCCTGCATCAAGTTTTGAATCAACATACGTGTAGGATTTTGGTTCTGTTGTCGTTCCGAATCCCGGTACAAATCCGATCTGTTCAAAAGTTCCATCAGCATTCATTCTTTCAATATCAAATCCTCTGTTATTTGTTTCTGTTGCGGTGTTCCAACTAAGCTTAGTATCAGTTCCGCTTACTACTGCTGCAAATGATGTTAGTTCAACAGGAACAACATACGATCCATGTATACATACATTATCAACAGCCCACCACCAATCCCATCCTGGCTGTACCTGATACAAATCTTATATTGAAATTGCTAAATGCAACTAATGAAGTCATATCCCATACTTCGTGTGTGTTTCTAATATCATTCTCATCAAATGTAAGTACATTCATCCAGGTGGTTCCACCATCAACACTCACATCAACATATGCAAAGTCTGCTGCGTTAATTGCTTGCCAATCATTATCAAATTCGAGCCAAACAGTCTCATATAAAGTAGCATCAATGGGACTGGTTAATGTTGCTGTAGAAAGTAATGATGTTCCACTTCCGCATTCATCAGAATCAGCTGCTAATACACCACCTGTTGATGTTGCTGGTAGAGTGTAAGTATTTGGGTATGGTGGATTAAAAACTTCCCATACACAAACTCCACCGTCATTTGTAATTGTCCAGTTACCTGCTCCTGCTTCAAAATCTTCGCAGAAGAGTGTATCAATTACAATATTTGGATCCTGCACTGTTGTGAAACTCCAGATAGGTCCGCTAGTGTTGCAGCTATCTCCAATTTCAATTACTTGCCAGAAATATGTTGTACCATAAGTAAATGTATAACCGGTAATTGTCCAACTAGTTGCAAGAGTTCCACTTTGGACTAAATTTAATGAGGAAGAGTTAGTGCCAAAGTAAAGTTCATTAGTGACAGCTCCTGCACCGTTACTCCAAGTTAATTGTGCAAGATTTAGTGGAATGTCAGTTTGTCCATTTGTTGGATCTGGATTGGAAGGCATTTCAACCGGACAACCGCCTGCACCCATATCTACTGCTGCCCAGAAAGCTGCATGAAAAGTACTTGTTCCGTTGTTATTTCCACCTGAACTGTTACATCCACCATGAGTATGGACACCAACCGCATTATTCGTTAAACCATCAATAACCGGACTGCCGGAATTACCACCTTCAGTATCAGTTACGTATCTCATTGTGGTTCCACTTGATCCTGCATTAGGTCCAATGTGTGTCTGTTGTGTTTGGTTATCAGCGCCGGTATCAACACCATAACCTGTAATCCGAATTGAATCCGGACCGAGATCCTGAACCAAAGGCCAATAAGCTCCCTGTGCATCTTTAGGCATCAAACCTGTAATTGAGTTTGGAAATACTTCAAACACTCCCCAGTCATTTCCGATGCCACCGTTTGTATAAATTTTTGTTGAAACATCTACCGAATATTGATCTTCCGGACCTGGATGCTGAATTGTTCCACCAGGTAAAGACGGTGGCACATTAAATTCAACAATAGTTGAACTGCTTCCATCAAGACAGTGACCAGCACTTGCAAATTTACCATTTGGTATTATCCATGCTGTACAACCGATATTTAGTAATCTTCCAGTTGCAGGTTGATTTGATGCTATTCTGTCATCCGTGGGTCCACATTGTGACTCTGGAAGCACACCCTGATACCACTCACCAACAATAATTTCATCTATTTTTATAAATACCTGACGATCTGTTTGTGCAAGAAATAGTGTTATTTCAACAGCACTGCCATTGAAAAATGCGCTATAATTATTCCATTGATTTATTGAGATCGCATCCAGTTTCTGCCATTTATCATCATACAATGACTTTATGATTATATAGCTTTCGTTACCAAGATTTACTTTTGAAAAATGTAATTGCATCCAGGGGATGTCGTGCAATTCAATAACTCCAATCGGAATCTCAGATGCGTTAGAGCCCAATGTTCCGTCACCATCATAAAATTCTGATTCAAACTCATAAGTTTGAATATAATATTCTAATGGTGCGGTTTGAGCAAGGGTGTTTGAAAAAAAGATAAGTGAACCAAACACCAGAGCAAAGTAGAAAAAGTGTAGATGTGTTTTCATATCGAAGTACCTCTAAATGATTGATGAAAATGAGATGTCTCTCCTAACAAAAATGCCAGAAATTGTGTCTAAAGCTAAAAAAATATTCCTGGAGATTCAACAATGAATTGTAAAAATTATTTTGAATAAACTCCCGACAATTCTGACTCTATTGTGAAAGTAAATATGATTAATTGATCTCATCATTTAATCATTAACATTTTCTTTGTTTGAATAAATTCACCCGCTCTTAATTGGTAGAAATAAATTCCTGAAGATGGAAGAAGTTTGATGGATGATGTATTAAATTCAACTTCATATTCTCCGGCTGGGAGTTCATTGTTTACCAAAATTGCAATTTCGTTTCCAAGAGTATCATAAATTTTTAGCGTGACGAATTGAGATTGCTTCGTTCCACTCGCAATGACATATGCTAGAGTAAATTTTATTTTTGTTGTGGGATTGAACGGGTTGGGATAATTCTGAAATAATTGAAATGTATTAGGAGATTGATTTTCGTTTTCGACTATCGTTACAGGATCTCCCCCAGTTGTGGTTCTCAGGATGATTCCGTTTTCACCAACTGCAAATCCAAAATCAAAATCCTTCAAAAAAACTTTATTCAATTTCAATGAAGTTCCACTGTTCTGCTGTTGCCAATTGATACCTGCATCATAAGTTTTAAGAATAGTTCCAGCATCACCAACAGAATAACCAATCTGACTTGTACCACTTATCGGAAAATCAATTGACCATAATGGGTCGCTAAAAATGGTTGAGTTCCAGTTATTGCCTCCGTCAGTTGTTTTTGCAATTGCACCGGTTCCATCCCAGACTCTCGCACTTACATAACCTATATTAAGATCAGTGAAATCAACTCCGGTAGCTCTGCCTTCGTTATTATTAAGATAGAATGCTGTAAAATCCCAATTTACTCCAGAATCAGTAGTTCGTCCCAGCAATGGTTGAAAGATAGAATTCTCACCAGTAACAAAACCAATTTGTGGACTTAGCATGTAAGTTCCCCAGAAACCTCCGCCGAAAAACCCTGACTGGATAACAATCCAGAAAATACCATTACCGGTATAAGTCCCCCATAAAATTGTTTGAGAACTAGCACCGCAAATTCCAATGGTTCCAGAAAATGAAACTGAAAGAAGATCATCCTGAGTTAAAGAAGGACCGATGGTCCATGACGAACCACCGTTTCCTGAAAATAGCGATGTGCCTTGATCTCCGACAATACATAAAGTGTTATCATCAAACATATATAAATCATTCAAATCATAAGTGACTGGTGTCTGCAGAGTTTGCCAGGTTTTTCCGCTGTCGATAGATACAATTACCACTCCGGAATCACCACAAGCAAAGCCAACTTCATAATCATAAAAAAAGATTGAGTTAAGTTCTGCTATTGTTCCGGAAGGAATTATCTCCCAACCCGGTTGTTGTGCGTAACAATTAAAAATTGTTCCCACCGGCAGGCAGGTTAAAAATGATAAATTCAAAATTGTAAAAGCAATGATTTTTTTCATACTCACCTTATTTTAAATAAACCATCTCCTTTGTTTGAATTATACTTTGTCCTGAACTGTTTTCATGACCTTCAATTTTTAGCTGATAAAAATAAATCCCGCTTGGTAATCCTGTTCCATCGAACTCAGCTTCATATTCTCCGGATAGAAGTTCATTGTTTACCAAAATTGCAATTTCGTTTCCAAGAATGTCATAAACTTTTAGCGTGACGAATTGAGATTGCTTCGCTCCACTCGCAATGACATACGGAATTGTGAATTTTATTTTCGTACTTGGGTTAAACGGATTGGGATAGTTTTGCGAAAGGGAAAATATTTCCGGATTGGCAATATCAATATTAACTTCCACTGCATCTGAGTATTCATAGGATCCATCAAAATCTATCTGCTTCAATCTGTAATTCAGTTTTGTATTATTAACTCCAAATAGATCATCTGTAAATGAATAAGTTTGCTTTTCGGTTGTGGTTCCTTTACCTTTTATAAAACCAATCATCCGCCAATCTTCATCATCACTTTTTCGTTCAACTTCAAATCCCATATTATTTAATTCACTAGCGGTTGTCCATCTTATACTTACCTGATTTTCAATAAATTCTGCACTGAAAAAAGTTAATTCAACCGGCACACCACCTGCGTTATCGGTAAACAATACAAATCCCATCTGCGCATTTTGCGTTCCAGTAATGTACCAATGACTCTCATCGACCAAATCAGATTTTGTAAAATAGTAGTCGAGCCATTGAGTTAAAAACTCATAATACCATGTTACTCCACCATCAACAGTAACCTCAATAAAAGGTACTTCAAAACCAATTTCTAGCTTGCGACCGTACACAATAACAACCCCAGAAGCTGGTAAGCTATTAATTCCAGATATTGTATGAGTGTCACTATAGGTACAACATTCAAACCAGGTTACTCCGCCATCATCAGATCTAAAAATTGCGGCAGAAAAGTTAGTTTTAATACCAGAAATTAGAATAGTGTTAATGTCTAAATATGTAAAACTACTTAATGAAATCAATTGAGGTAATTCGGTTCTAGTCCAGTTATCACCGCCATTTGTTGTTTTAAGAACAACACCATACGAATTTGTCATATCATCATATGTCCCAACCGCAAAACCGATTGACTGATCAAAATATTTTATTTCATTTAAAAAGAAGTAGGTTTCAAATCCGTAAACATAATTCCAGCTATTGCCGCTATCCGTAGTTTTAAGAATTGCTGCAAAAGTATTGTTCGCTGGTCCTGTAGCAAGAACAAATCCGGTTTGCTGATCAAAAAAATGAATTCCAACCAGGTAGTAAACTGAATCTTCAAATGACCCTTTCGGATGCCAGGTCAATCCTCCATCGGTTGTTTCAACAAAGTAACCACGGTAATCTTCCTGACCTGATAAATTCATCCCGATCTTTTCATAATATTCTTGAGTGAATGGATTAAGTGGTTGGGATGGATTTGAATTTAAATTTGATTGAGTGAAAGTTTGATTATATGCTCCTGCACCATATGCGATGTTTTCATTTATCATTTGCAAGTCCACTATTACTCGCAGCGAATCAGGGATTGTAGCTTCAAACCAATTTGTCCCGGCGTCTGTTGTGAAGAAAGCATTACCTACGAACTGTCCACCAAAATTTATATGCCAACCACCCACCACTCCGTGGTCTTGATTAATGAAATCTATTCCAAGTGCTACATCAATATCCCCCGAGAGGTTTTGTTGAACCCATTGAGGGTAAAGAGGGAATGTTAAGCTTAAAAGAGTAATTACCAGAAAACAATGTAAAGTTTTCATATGACTACCTTTTATTTTAATAGAATAAGTTTTTTAGTGCTCTTAAAATCGCCTGCGATTAAAGTGTAGAAATAGATCCCGGAAGACGGATGATGGTTAGTGGATAATGCATTAAATTCAACCTCATATTCACCTGCTGAAAGTTCTTCGTTAACTAGTGTTGCAACTTCATTTCCAAGTACATCATATACTTTAAGTGTTACAAATCCAGGATCCGCAATCCGAAATCCGATATTAGTAGATGGATTAAATGGATTTGGATAATTCTGTTCAAGTTTGAAATTCGTTGCAACGGGAGTTCCTTCATATTCAACATCTGTGATTGGATAGCTTGTTGTTCCAAATGCAAGACTATCATAAGGAAGTGAACGAAGTATTTCTGCTTTTCTTCTCATCTGCGTGATGCTATTTAATCTATCTTCTCCCAATCCTGGAACAACTGCAATCATTGTCCATTGAGTGTCACTTGGTGCTAAAGTAAAAGGTCCAGAGAAAAACATAAATCCTGCACCACCTCCGGTATTAAATTCATAATTCCATCCTTGTCCAGTAACAGGATCACCGGATAGAGGAAATTTAGTGGGACTGCTAGTAGTAGGATCAATAATAACATTTCCCTGCGAGTCATAACCACGAGCAATATTCCATGCATCTTTTAATGAACGGGCTGGTCTATAAAGTGGTCTTACTTCTGAATCATCAATTACTCCATGAAAACTACTTAAGCTTAGATTCTCGTAATTAGGAAGAGTTCTGCCCTTAAAAATTGCAGTACTGCCAGTCGATGGAACAACAGGACCATAAAGTAAACTGTAACCAACTGCCGGAGGTATTGAATCATAATATGTCAGTGTTTCATTGGTCCAGCAATAACCTAGTTGTCTTTCTATATCAATTCCTGGCCGGTTATCATAAACATCTTCAAAATCAATATCTGTCCAGAATCCAAAATATGCAGAATCAATTTGCTGATTACCTCTATTGACTATTTCCCATTCAATAAAAATGGTATTAGCAAAAATATCCTGCTCATCGTTTCCAGAACCCTCTCTTGCAAAAACAGTCTGTTGAAACTCAACTGGAAAAGGATCGAGTGGACCATCCCACCAGGCTTGAGTGACAGTACTGTCATGCGAATTAAAAACAGTCCATAAATTCTGGTCACCACGAATGAGGGGATTCCCTTCATTGTCTACTGGAGCACCAAATTCAACAGGCCATTCTGCATAGTCAGGATTAGTCTCATCATCACCTTTGGTTATTTTATAAATTCTGTATTTAAGAGAATCTTCCGGATGAATAAGCATAGCGGCTTGTCCATTAATAATCGGTCCAGGTGAATAACTTGAATACCATTGAGATAGTGAAAAGACAGTGTCACTTCCGATCTTTCCGATTATCCATGGACCGTGATCATAAATTATAGTTTGATACCAGTAGTCATTGCTAAGTATTTCCCAAAAGCCACCATAGCTATCTCCAACGTTTTTACATATTAACCTAATGTTATTAATATCTAAAGTATCATAATCTATAAATGTTACAGGTTGTTGCGAATATATTCTGGAGAAGAAGAGAATTGTAAAAATTAAAATTATCTTTTTCATTTCATCCTCCCTTTATTTTAATATAACCATTTTCTTTATTTGAATGAAAGAGCCGGTTTTTAATTGATAAAAATAAATTCCCGAAGATGTTTGATGGTTGATGGATGATGTATTAAATTCAACTTCATATTCTCCTGCTGAAAGTTCTTCGTTTACCAAAGTTGCTATTTCATTTCCGAGGACATCGTAAATTGTTAATGTGACAAGAGACCCTTCGACTCCGCTCAGGGTGACACCTGGAATCTCAAATTTTATTTTAGTACTTGGGTTGAAGGGATTTGGGTAATTCTGTTCTAAATTAAATGAATAAAACTTTTCTGCTTCATCTTCTGTTGAAACAGGATTACCATTCTTAAATATTACATCCATACTGTCAATATCAGAATTACCTGCCTCATCGTAAACTTCAACGATTATTCTGTAATCTCCATCTTCAAAATTATCAGTATCAAAAGCAAGTGATTTCTCTGAAAGCTCAACAAGTGAATCACCGTTGCTGTTTGTTAGGTTGTGATAGTAATTTCTCTGAATATCATTCCAGCTGGAAGGAAGAAGAGTGTTATCCCGCTGATAAATTACGCCAGCATAGGGTTGATAATTTCCACCATCATAAAAAGGATATTTGTGATTAAGTATGTGTCCAAGTGTTTTGGGTTTGATTATTTGTCCATCTGAAACTCTTTTAACTGTATACCACGTTGTATAAGCAGGCTGCTGCCATTCTGAATCACCAACATAATCAACAACTTTAACTATAATGTCAATTTCACCAAACAGACTATCCGGCTGCAGATAAGTTGCCGATTCGTTCACTGCAAAAGCAAACTTAGACCAGGGAAAAACAGGATCAATGTACGGTGCAGTTGTATCAGGATATGGTTGAATTGCAAGAATCGGACTGAAATTAATTCCCCATTCGTTATCACTATAAAACCACACCAGACCGGAATCACTAATATTTACAAAATGAATGTGTCCCCAATCACTGCTCCATTGAATTATATCTCCGAGATAATCGTGCATTTGAACTGTATCTCCGATATCGAACTGAATTGTATTTTCAATAAGATGAGCGGACAACCATCCATCTGACCTACCAGCAATTTGAGTATCGCTAATTGCAGTTCTCCAATATGAAGCTCCGCCAATTGTCAGGACTAATTTAACATAACCATCAATTACTGAGTAAGTTGGTTCTCCGATTGGAGTAATCAGGTCAAGTCCCTGGTGAAGGTAAGAATCGGTACCTCCCAAGCCCATATGCTGTTCGTAGTGATTCCAGACTGTTCGCATACTATCGAAAGGAAAAAACGGCCAGGGAATCGGATCGTAGCTTGATTGAGATTTTTTCTCAAGATTTAATTTTTCAAATTTCTGCAAGTCGTTTACTTTCACCATATTTTTCTTCCAATTGATTTCCGTTCAAATCATAAACTCTAAGCAATCCAGTTGATTCTTGTTTATTTCTATTGTGAATACCTGTTACGATTTTATCATCAACAATTTTTAAATCACGGAAAGAAAGTTCGCCGGCAACATTATTTTCAAAAAGTAAATCTCCGTTACTGAGTGAATAGATTTTTAGCTTAAATTTATCAATCACTCCTACAAGGTTATTTTTAGAAGAGATGATTGTCTTCCTTGGTAATTCAATTCCGGTTTGAATAGTTTTTATCATTGAAGAATTTTGATAAATAAGAATTTTTTTCGACTGTGCAACAGCAACGAACACATCATTCTCACTGAAAGCAAAATTGCAGTCCCTTTTCAATTAAGTAGCTATTTCCGAAATTGAGTGCTATTATAGAAATACCATCCAGTGCTTGAACTCCCATCATTTCCCCTGAAGGTGAAAATTTAAACTGATCGGCATCCTTGAACTCTTTGCTGAAAAGAAAATTACCTTCTTTGGAGTAGAATTGAATCTTTAGTTTGCCGTTAAAGTGTTCTGAATGATCGTAGAAAACTAATCTACCTGAATTTGAAATTGATAGATCGCTCCCCGGTATGTTATTCAGGGTGAGTATTAGATTATCATTTTCGTAAACTTTAAGATTCCTAAGTTCGCGCATTTCATCCGTTGCGGCTAATACTTCATAAGTGCACCAGTATTTTCCGTTTTCAGAGGATACCTTAGCTGATAAATTTATCTCCGATTTAATAATTGTTCCATTTATGCTTGTTGTCAATTTATCAATTGAGCTCTGAGCAAGATTAATAGAGCTTAATAAAAAAGTAATAAGTAATAAGCCGGTTGCAGCAATTCGCATAATATTTTTCCTTTATTTGAGTAAGATCATCTTTTTAGTTTCTACAAAACTACCTGACTTAAGTTGATAAAAATAAATTCCTGAAGATGATTGATGGTTGATGAATGATGTATTTAATTCAACTTCATATTCTCCGGCGGGAAGTTCTTCATTTACAAGAGTTGTAATCTCGTTTCCGAGAACATCATAAATTTTCAGAGTTACAATTTGAGATTGCTTCGTTCCACTCGCAATGACAGATGGTATGCTAAACTTTATTTTTGTGCTTGGGTTGAATGGATTAGGATAGTTTTGTTCAAGCTTAAAACTTGAAGGAAGTGGATTTTCTTCATCCTCAACTGAAACTACAGTCGTGTCACCGTAAACTACACCATCAATGATACAGCCTTTTAATGTTATCCAGGTATCTCCAAAGTCGAAATAAAAATAAATGCTGTCCAGTCCGATATACTGAGTTAATGAGAAAATAGGTGGATGAAGTGTGTATTCCTGAAAAACTTTTTTTGGTTTTGTCATTCCCCATTTATTAAAAGTTGATTCCGCAAACATTGTTGTGAACATCACGGTATTAAATCCTGGTCTGAAACTATTGACAGTATCACCAACTTCAGCTAATAAATCGTAAGCCAGGTATTCATTTTCCGGTAATGATAAATCTTCATAATATCTATATACTTTTCCTTCTAATGAATCAACTCTTTCCAGAACAGAACTCTCCCATATTGTAGCATCATTCACTTTATAATATTGCTTTCCATTCGGGGCAATTGTATCACCCAATACTTCTTTTGTTATTATTGTGTGATAATAATTTGGATAAGGATTTTGCTCGACAGTTACTTTGTCATAAACCCATTTGTTACCTATTGCAATAGGGTAAAAGTTTAACACCTCATCTGGAATTGGAAGATTTTTAATTACCAGAGTTGTATCAGGAGTGATTTCATAAATTTTATATTTTGTTGCAGCGTAGAGTTTATTTGAGTTTGATTTTTTGTAAATGCCGACAATGTTTCGTTCTAAAGTTTTGTAAAGTGTGAAGTCATCCCCATAATTTGTTGAGACAAAAATATTTTTTTTATCGGCTAAATAAATTGTTCCAAATACTGATTCATCATTGCTTATAAAAATTTCAGAATTACTTGAATATTTTGTTCCCCAGGAATAGGGTTCTCCAATGTTATTAGAAACAACCAGATGACTCCCTGATTTAGAGTCGATTGCATAGATGTGAAGGTCATTCGTATCAAAAATAAAATTTGGTGAATAGATTTTTCCTGTGTCTACATTAAAAAATGAATCTCCTCCATCAGTAGACTTTAAAGGAGATGACCATTGACTAGCAAAAATTATACTGTGATCATTTGGTGAAAGTGATAATATCTCATATCCAATTGAGATTGAGTCCCAATTATTTCCCCAGTCAGTGCTTTTATAGTTGAAACCATTATCAACTGAAAGAATAATAAAATTAGAATCTTGTTTCGATAGTTCAATATTTCTACTTACTCCCCAGAATTGAGGTGTAAATATTGGAGTTTGCTGATCATAACGATAAACTTCAGGTGATGGTTCAAGATAAATGTGAGTTCCTGCATAAATATATCTTTCGTAATTGTTATCCCAGAATTCATAGTCATTTACCTGATTAAATAAATCTGCAAATCCTCCATCAGGAAAAAATAAAATATCAACTGCAGAACCAGGCTCAAGTCGGTAAATACTGTTCGAATAATAAAACCCCATACTTCCATAACCTGAACTATAAATCCTGTAAAACAAATGTGTGTTACCAAGCTGATCTTCCATTCCCTTCAGCTCAGAGAATTGCGGTGAGATGTTCGTTTGAGAAAAGTTATTTGCCGATAAACAAATAAATAAAAAAGCTACCCACTTTTTCATAACTCCTCCTGATTTTCACTGAGAAACGTAAGAAATTATGGATTGGAAGTCAACTTAAAAAATCAATGTGTAGTAACCTTTGAGGTTTGAGAACATTTGCCAACCAGCAATCATCAAAGTTACAAACTGCGCTGGCGGAGAATTTCAAAAAGTAGTATTCCCGTTGCAACGGAAACATTGAGCGATTGTATTTTTCCAGTCATAGGAATTGTTACAAGAAAATCACATTTGCTTGCTGTTAGTTTTCTGATTCCTTTTTCTTCATTGCCAACAATTAGCGCAATAGGAATTTTGTAATCAACTTCAGTGTAGTTCTTGGAATTTTCTAATGACGAGCCGACAATCCAGAAACCTTTTTCTTTTAGTTCATCAATCGTCTGAGAGAGATTATTTATCTGGCAGATTTTCAGATGTTCGGTGGCACCTGCAGAGACTTTTGTTACTGTTGAAGTAATTGTTGCACTGTTATGCTTTGTAAGTAATACTCCGTTCACTCCGCTGCATTCAGCAGAACGCAGAATTGCACCAACGTTGTGCGGATCCTGTATTTCATCAAGAATTAAAATCAGTGGAAGTGAGCTTTTCTTTACATCGGAGAGAATATCATCAAGTGAAGAGAACTTAAAATCTTGTTTCAGTGCGATTACACCTTGGGCATTTTTATCAGAAGTGTAAGTTCGGAATCTTTCTAGAGGAATCTGGTTGCATTTAATTCCACGTTTCTTTGCAGCAACACGAATTGCATTTATTATATTCCCTTGCTGCCCGAAAAGTAAATAAACTTGTTCTATTTCTTCATTTGAATTCAGTGATTCGAGTACAGGTTTTCTTCCGATGATTATGTTCATTTCTGATGAATCTTAGCCACGGATTCACTAATCGAATCAATCGAAATTTTTTCTTCTTCACCAGTTGACATGTTTTTCAAATTCATCATTCCTTCTTTGTATTCATCACCACCGATGAACAGAACATAGTTAGCATTCAATTTATTTGCTTCTCTCATTTGTGCTTTAACGCTTCGCTTCAAATAATCAAAATCAATTGAAAGATTTTCCTTTCTTAATTTGACTGCAAGCTCACTCACAAAAGATTCAAGTTCATCCCCAATTCTTACTAAATAAACATCAATCGCTGGTTCAGGGACAATAAAACTTTTCTCATTTTCACATGCTAAAAGAATTCTTTCTATCCCTGCAGCAAAACCAGTTGCAGGGGTTGGTTTACCACCGAGAGTTTCAATAAGCAAATCATATCTGCCGCCGCCGCATAATGCACTCTGCGCCCCAACACTTCCGCTGTCAATTTCGAATGTAAGTTTTGTGTAATAATCCAATCCTCTTACTAATAAAGGATCAATCATAAATGGAATATTTGATTTCTCTAACTGATTTTTCACTATTTCAAAATCTGTTTTACTCTCCTCATCAAGATAATCAACTAGTTTTGGTGCATCTTTAATTATTTTTTGATCCGAATCATCTTTGCTGTCAAAAATTCTGAGAATATTTGTTTCGAATCTTCTTCGGCTGTCTTCAGAAAGTTTATCCTTTTTATCAACCAAATAATTCTTTAAATATTTTTTTGTAATTCTCTCTTGTCTCGGGAGTTCCGAGTGAATTAATTTTAATTGTGAGATTTTTTAGTCCGAGAGATTTCAGAATTTCATAAGACATCTGGATCATTTCTGCATCCAGTAAAGGAGATTTACTTCCAATTGCCTCTGCACCAAATTGATGGAACTGTCTGAACCTTCCTGCCTGAGGTCTTTCCTGCCTGAACATTGGCGACATATAAAATAATTTTACTAACGACTGCTGTGAACCAAGTGAGTGCTCAACAAATGCGCGAACAACCGAAGCGGTCATTTCAGGTTTAAGAGTAAGGCTTGTATCGCTTCTATCTGTGAAAGTGTACATTTCTTTGCCAACGATGTCTGTCTCTTCCCCAATCCCTCTTGCAAAAAGTGCGGTCTCTTCAAAAATTGGTGTACGGATTTCTTTGTAATTGAAGTTGCTAAAAATTCTCGCAACCGTTTCCTCAAGATGCTTCCATCGTGGAATATCAGAAGGAAGAATATCTTTGGTACCTGTTACCGCTTTGATCATCCGTAGTATAGAAATGAGTTTATGATGTTTTGATTAAACATCGGAATAGTTCTGCTCTTCTTCCTGGAATAATTGCAGGATTGCATTTTTACTTTCAGCTTCAATAAGTCTTTTCCTGAACTCTTCGTTATTCATCAATCTCGATATCCTGCTAAGTAACTTAATATGTTTTGCCAAAAGATTTTCTTTTCCAATTAAGAGAAAAACCAGGTGAACCGGTTCACCATCAAGTGAATTGTATTCAATTGGCACTTTACTTTTTCCGAATGCTGCAAGTATATCTGTAACCGAATTTGTTTTGCCATGGGGGATGGCAAATCCTTTTCCCACACCAGTTGACATTTTCTCTTCCCTTTCAAAAACACATTTACGCATCTCTTCTATATCAACGACACGTTTATCATCTTTAAGTAAATCAACTAATTCGTTTATTACATTATTCTTGTTCTCACTTTTGAATTCAGTGAGAATATTTTTTAGGTCGAGCAGTTCGTTGACTTTCATAATCTATAGTTTATTAGAATAATATTGAATCGTGACTGTGAATTTAATTATCAAGTCTGCCTTTAACAAACCTTTTACCTATTCAATTTGCAGGATGATCTTCGTGGAATTTCTTCAATCGTTTTTCAAGATCAGGAAATTGCTCTCTCTGGACAAGAGAAACACAAGCTCTTATTCCTTCCAGTCTTTGACTTCCGGTGATTGCAAGTGAAATTGCACTTATTCCATAGTAAATCATTTCTTCCAGAAGTTTTTCACCTGAAAAATTCGGATATGCATAAGTAAAATAAAATCCATCGGCAATCGGATCATTTTCATCTTTATCATAAACAATATAAAAACCATTATCTGTAAAAAGTTTTTTCATGATCTTTGCTTTTTCACCGTACTCTTTACTATATCAACAAAATTGAATTGATTATCGTTTGCAGCTTTCAGCATTGCAGCAACTGCATATTGAGCTGAATGAGTTACACCTGCACTCAGTGCATATACAGTTCCGAATATCATTGCCCTTCCAAAAATATCAGTTGTATAATACCTTTTCAGGTCGGGACATTTTTTTTCATAAAGTTTATCAGACATAATCATCAATCCAATTCGTTGTCCGGCATAACTGAATGCTTTTGAACTTGAAATAAAAAGAATATAATTATCGGTGTATCGTGCAGCAGTTGCCTGGATACGGTGGTTTGCCGGGATGATAAAGATCCTTTCTGAAATCCATTGCTACATAAGCGAGATCTTCAAGCACAACAACATTGTATTTATCAGCAAGCTCAGCAATTATTTTTAGTTCTTTTTCTGTGAAGCAAATCCACGATGGATTGTTTGGATTGGAATAAAGCATGGCTGCAATATTTCCTTTTGATAAATAAGATTCAATTTTAGCTTTTAATTTATCACCACGAAATTCATAAACATCAAATGTTTCCCATTTCTGTCCAAGAACTTTTAATTGCTGTTTGTGAACAGGGAATCCAGGATCAAGGAAAAGAATCGTGTCTTGCTTCTCATACATGCGGCTTGTAGTTATGAAAGCAGCAAAGCTTCCCTGCATTGATCCAACAGTTGGAATACAACCTTCGGGATTTACATCAATATTTAGAAATAATTTTACAAATCTGGAAGCTTCTGTTTTCAGTTGAGGAATTCCTTGGATATCGGGGTAAGTATTTGCTATTCCTTTCTTCAAGGCTTCTATTTCTGCTTTTACACCAACATCAGCAGCAGGCAAACCCGGAATGCCCATTTCCATCCTGACAAATTTTTCACCGGTTTCTTTTTCTATATCATCAACTAGTTTTTTTAATTCACGGATAGATGCTTTGCCGATGTTTTCGATCCGGCTTTCTTTTATTTTTCTTGAGACTATTTCGTTGTTGATTGGTGTGTCTTTCATCAGGTACTCCGTATAAATCAGAGGAAAATTACTGACGAAATTTAAGAATAATAATTTTCAAATTCGAAAGGATGAAAGTATAGTTCGATAATCGAACAAGTTAAACATTATGATGCTCACAGTTTGCACTTTGAGCAGATTTTTCTATTTGAATTGTGGAATGTTCGATGCCAAATTTTGAATGAAGCTCACCGCATATTTTTTTCAGAAAGAAATCATCTTTTGTTTCTGCAGGAATAACCAGGTGTGCAGTTAAAGCAATCTCTGTTGTACTCATTGCCCAGATATGAAGGTCGTGAACTTCTGTAACACCATTAATCCCTTTCAGATAATTTCCAACTTCTTTCAAATCAATACCCTTCGGTACTGCATCCATTGAGAGATGAAACGATTCTCTGAGCAATCCCCACGTTCCGATTGTTATAACAAGTACGATTACTAAACTAATAGCTGGATCAACCCAAAGCCATCCGGTGGATACAATCACAAAACCAGCAATGACAACTCCCAGCGAAATACCAGCATCAGCAGCCATATGTAAAAATGCACCTTTTATATTAAGATCTTTCTCTCTTCCCTTCATAAATAAAAGTGCGGTGATTGCATTAATGATGAAACCTATTCCAGCAACAATCATCATTGTAGTTCCTTCTACCGATTCCGGAGTAATAAATTTTCTAATCGCTTCAATTGTAATTGCACCAACGGCGATCATTAATAGAATAGCATTAAAAAATGCAGCGAGAATTGTCGATTTGCGAAAACCGTAAGTCCGTTTTTCAGTTGATGCAGTTTTAGCAAGATAAGCCGCACCCCAGGCAAGCAGCAATCCAAGAACATCACTGAAGTTGTGTCCCGCATCAGCAATTAGCGCCATAGAATTTATCAGCAATCCATAAACAACTTCCACAATGATGTAAATTACATTCAGTACTATTCCGATTATGAATGCACTATTGAAATTTTTTAGTGAAGAGCTGTGACTATGATGTTCGTGATGCGACATTTAATTAAATTTTAATTTATGGCTTCTCAATTACTGTTTCACAATGATCATCACAATTGCACATCAGTTTTCCGCTCTTAACTTTTTCGAAAGCTTCTCTTCCTTCTTTAAATGCAAACCAGGCAATTCCAAGTGAACCCAATACATCAAAATATGCTATGGCGAAAAGTTCATATAATCCGCTGGAGAGTAATAAAATGAATGAAAGATAGAAACAAGTTTTTGTGCAGTTCGCATCTGCGATTATTGCATCGGAATTTAATTCTCTACCTACTTTAAGTTTTGATGTCATCAGCCAGTACATTGTTAAAATAGAAATACTTGCAATTATTATTCCCGGTAATGTAGTTTCAGGTCTAACATTGTAAATAATATTAAGCACCGAACCAACTATTAATCCCGTAGTTAAAAGAAAGAAAGCTGTTCCGGTTATGGTTAAGGCAGTCTTCTCAAATGTATCTTGTGTTTGAACTTTTGAATATTTCATTCTCATTATCATATGTGCTATTCCAATTCCCGAAATTACTTCTACAAAACTGTCAACTCCAAATCCCAACAATACAAGTGTTTCATCACCCGCACCAAAGTACACGGATATCAATCCTTCAACAATATTGTAGAAGATTGTAATAAGACTTAGAGCAAACGCCGTTCTAATTAAATTATTCACGTTATCTCAAAAATAAAAAAAAGGGATGCTATATTTGCATCCCTTAAGTAAAGATTATCAGGTGCCGATATACTCGGTGCCATCTTCATTTAGATTCTTCAAATATTTTTCAGGATCTTTCTGAAACTTTGAGTCGCATCCGGGACAGCAAAAACCAATCAACTTACCATTGTATTCAACTGTTGGTGCATCGACATCAATTTCTTCACCTTTAACAGGGCAAACTTTATTCCAGACCAACTGAGAGTTTTCACTTGTTCCTAAACTAGTTTGCTCTGTACTCTTACTACAGCATTGAGAAGTTTTAGAACAATCTTTCTTTTCTGATTTGTCAGTTTCTGGTTTCTCCTGAGCAAAAGTGAAAGCACCTAAAATACTGACTAATGAAAAAATGATTAAAAGTTGTTTTAACATTTTGTTACTCCTTTTGTTTTGATTTTGTTTAGTTGAATTATTTTCTACCTATAAACTTTGATCCGTCTTCACTCAAGTTCTTTGAATACTTTTCAGGATTCTTTGCGAATTTTGTATCACACCCGGGACAACAGAATCCATACAACTTGCCATTGTATTCAACGGTTGGTGTATCTTCTTCAATAGGGTTTCCTTTTACTGGACATACTTTGTTCCAGATTTCCTGTTTTATTAATTCTTCAGTTTCCTCACTTACCTTTCAATTTCGAGCTGTTCCTCAGCTTGAACTTTTTCATTATTTTTTTTTAATTCCTCCTGTGCTATAGTAAAAGAACCGAGAAAAATAGTGACCGAAATGATCAATAAAATTGTTTTAACATTTTATTACTCCTTTATTATAATTAAAAAATTAAAGAATACTTAGTCTCAGACCAACATAAAATTTTCTTCCGTCAATCGGACCCCAAACCATCGTTGCATCAAAATACTCCCCAAACGGATCTTCTGAAGCAATGATTGGGTTTTCCTGTCTGAAATCTAAAAGATTCTCGAGACCAACATATAAATCTACAATACCAATCTTCTTAGTAAGCTGAGCATTTATATTCCAAAATGAATTAAATGAATCATCTCTTTGATACTGAACAGGATTTTCTACCGTACTCGGAATTCTACCATTTCCGTTCAAAAGTACAGACAAATCAAATAGCCAATCACGTCTTTTCTGTGGCGTACGATCCGGTAAATAATAATTTGTAATAGCTTGAGAGAGGTTTTGTCATCAATTGATTTCCGTAAGTCGTCTTCACATCAGAATACCTATAAGCAGCAGTAAGCTCGAATCTCGGAAATAATTCATAATAGATTTCAACCTGGTAATTATTTGAATACGATTCTCCATTCAGATTGTAGAATCTTACCTCTCTTACATCACTATCGATATCAACAACTGTCTGCTTTACAAAATCAGTGTGATAATATTCCAACGTTAATCTAAGATCACGATTATCAATTGTGAAGTAACGATTAAGATTAAATCCATAATTCCAACCTTCTTCATAAGTGGGTTGATCGATTACAACAAAATTTCTTGAACTTGCAAGATAGTTTAAATTCTCCGCTAAAAGATTAACTGACCGATAACCTTTTCCGGCAGATACTCTGACTGTGGTGTTATCATCTATGTTATATTTAACATGAATTCTTGGTGTGAAGAATGTTCCATATAAATTATGAAAATCAACTCTCACTCCGGGAACCACTGAAAATTTATACGAAGGTGAAAAATTATACTCTGCAAATATTCCGGGTATTGATTCCTTCCTGAAATAATTCAGAGTATCGAAATCCTCTTTATACTGGTCAAAGACATAACTGGCACCGGTAGTCAATGAATGAACATCATCTTCTGATCTTGTTTCAAATATTAGATTTGAATAAAAATATTTCTGCTGCAATTCATATCCTCTTAAACCAAACAAAGAGTTTTGTGTTTGATATAATCCATCGAGAATCAAGCCCATACTTGTGTAAGGTTCATCATTGAAAACAATACCATTTTTTGCGTATAGTGCATAATATTCTGTGTTGATGTCAATCTCGTAATTACGTCCCAATGGATTTCCTAAATCAGCGGAAGTTATTTGTCCGCCTCTTCTTTCTTCATTGATTATTTGTATTCCAAACTGCGAATCATAACCAGCAAAAGAATAGTAGTTCCATCTGTTCATCAGATTAAACTGCTGAACTTCAGGTTGATCAGCAAACGTGTCATAGTTATCATCAACGGTCCTTGTTACAAAATTGGTATGAGCAAGTAATATTGTGCTGAGATTATCAGATAACTGTATCGCTGCATTTGCATTCAAATCAGTTTTATAGTGCGAACTCGTAAACGCATTGAAATAATATCTCTCGATATCATCCGGCTTTTTATAGTCAATATTAATTTGTCCGGTTATTGATTCATAACCGTTTACAACAGAACCTGCACCTTTTGAAATACTTATTGCAGTCATCCAGGGACCGGGGACATAACTTAGCCCAAAAGTATTCGTAACACCTTTTAATGTAGGGATGTTCTCGAACAGCATCTGAGTGTATATTCCTGATAATCCAAGTAATTGTATTTGTTTTGCACCTGTAACTGCGTCCTGAAACTGAACATCAACACTTGCACTGGTTGTAAAACTTTCCGACAAATTACAGCAGGCAGCTTTAAGCAGCTCTTTACTGGTTATTATTTCAGTTGGTCTTGCATTAAGTTCATCAATATATTTTGAAAGTGATGTTCCCGTGACAACAACTTCTTTCAATTCACGATTAATTGAAAGAATAATTTCAATACTGTCCACATTATCTGTAATAAGCATGGTCGCCGGTTTATAACCAATATAGCTGATAACTAATTTTAGTGAATCGCTATCATCCTTATTGAGACTGAATTTTCCAGCTACATCAGAAGTTGTCCCGATGTTAGTTCCAGTCCAATAAATATTTGCTCCAATAAGTGGTATTTTATTTTCCTTCTCATCTTTCTCGTAAACAGTTCCTGTTAATGTTTGTGCCATTCCTGTTTCAATCGCGAGCAAAATGAGAATCATGTTTATTATTGATTTCATTTCTTAGCCGACTGTTATTTATTAAATTATTTGCAACTGGATTGTTGCATAAAAAGTTCTTAATGAATTGAAGAATACTAACAGGTAGGTAAGGCTATCTTTAATTGATGGATTGAGTGCAAGAGTCGTTTGCCGAATTTCGGCGTAGGTAAATTATCAGTATCTATAAATGATTGGGATTTCACATTTTTCGGATTAACTACTACATCTACTGTAGTAGCGACAATCTCACTACTGAAAATTAATCTCAAACTTATCGGTTGAGAATAGTTATCTTCGATCCTTTTATAGTCGAAAGTATCAATACAGCAAGTAGAATTCTCAGAAGAAATCTGCATTTTTACAAATTGATTTTCTTCTGAACAGCAGTCGGATTCAATTTTTTCAATCTCAATTGAACACATCTCGCATTCATTGGAGGATTTCTGACCCATCATCTCGCAATAATGCGACCAGATCGGCAATCCTGTTGTGGAAACAAGAAAGAGGATTACAAGTGATAATATTGAGATTTTTTTCTTCATCATCTGGTGTCAAACATAAACGATTATTTGCTATAAAGCAATGATAATGCCGGGTTAATTGTTACAGAATTTTAGTTTTTATTTATAGTTTAGTTCAGATTTTTCTCTGAAATGGAAATTTTGACAGATTAGATATCAAACTTAATAATCATTTCAAAAAGTAAAACTAACCCAGCTTCGGTTAGAAACCGGGTTAGTCATTAGAATATTTTACTTCGCCTCAAGAATTCTCATTTGTTCGGCGAGATCTTTTATTTCGGCAAGATCAAGAACCATTTCACTCCAGCCATACCATAGTGCATAGTCTGGATTAGCATGAAATGTTCCCTGGAATGTTCGCATTCTGTGCTTAAGAAACATGACAAAAAGTTTTTGCTCGACCACAGTCGGTGCATCGTGAAAAGTTAGTAACAACGGGAAAGCATAAGGGTAACTGTCAGGTTTTGGAATCAACCCATCTTCATACAAACCAGCAACTATTAAAATTGCTTCTGCCATCAGGTGATCTGCTTCCCTGATCATGTTGTCGCCTTTTTCAAGTTCGAGCTGTGCAAAATTTCCTGAATGACATGTGTTGCAAGTTTCCAGCATTTTATTTCTTTCTGTATCCCAGGCTTCCTGAGTTAATCGTGCAAGATCAGCAGCTTTAACAACATCCAATAGTGGAGTAGGATTTCCTTCAAGATCTAAAACTCCAAGTGCTTGCAAAATTGTAACCTGGTCTTTTGCCCACTGCTCATCATCAGGCAATGGTAATCTTACTGCAAGAAAACCCCAGGCTGTTCTAACTTCGTGATTGCCTTCCTGCATATGGCAAGTCTGACAAGTTGGTGCAGAAGTATTTTCTGGTAAAACACCATTTTGCTTTAAAAGATATCTCACACCATGTTTTGAACTGGAATACATTTCCCATTGTGGGTGATCAAATCCCATGTGGCAGGTTTGACATGCTTGTGGTTGTCTGGCTTCTTCCAGAGAAAATAAATGTCGTGTATGACAGGCATCGCAGGATGCTACACCATACTGCTGTCCATCAGCTTTTAGTTGTTTGATTTGCTCTTCAGACTTTAAACCGATTTTATGACAGCTTCCGCAGCCTTTCATTCCATCGATTAATGCCATTGGCTGCATATGAATTGTTGGCATCGCATTCATTGATGCCCAGCCGAGTGCATGTTTTCCTTTGCTGTATTGATTCACCTGAGTCTCATGACAGGTTGCACAAACTTCAGGTGTTGGCATACTAACCTTATCTACATTGCTCGGTGAATTATGTTCACTCCCATGACAATCAGAGCAAACCACATCATTACCTGAATGTTTGCTCAACTGCCAATCATTTACAATTCCCGGAGTTACTTTCGTATGGCACTTCACACAATTTTGAGCATACAATAACGGTGTTGCTGCAAGACAAACCATGAATAAAAAAATAGTTATTTTTTTCATTCGCATCTCCCTCAATTATTTTAGTTTGGTTTTAAGTTCAGAGAGTTCCCCCTCTGTTAAAAGCTTTTCTATAGCCGGAAAAAGTTCTCTTTCTTCCTTTCTAATGTGTTTTTCCAATAACCAGCCAAGCTCATTAAGCACATTTTCTAAATCATTTGTTTCCTGAATTTCATTTACAAGATTTTCCATTTTTCTATGTTCATCAACAATTTCAGTTATCATAACATCAATTTCAGGAGATCTATTTTTTGCTAATGGAAATAAAATTTTCTCTTCATCCTCAAAATGTTTTATCAGTTCATTGTTGTAGAACGAAATTGTGTAATTCTTTTTTTCTTCTAATGTTGAAGGCATTCCTTTGTATTGTGGTGCGCCTTTTTTGAGCTGCTGAGCAAGGATAAGCCCCTGGTGATGATCGTGTGAAAGCGGATGAAGAGCAGGATGTCTTTTCATTTATTTCAAATATTTATTTTAAAAAATCTTAAATGAACATTTAAAACTTAAAGCAACTCCCTTTCCAATTCAATTGATTTGGGAAATAAAATATTATTCTCAAGATGAATATGCTTGTGCAGATCTTCTTCAAACTCTTTCAGTTCAGAATAAAGTGCTTTGAATGTATTGCAGGCATCTTCAGGAGGTGTATATCCATTGCTTAACTCTTTTATTTTTGATAAAGCATCACCAGCATTTGTATGTTCAAGTTCCATCATTTTAATTGGATTCTGAATTGTACCAAACGGCGGTGGAAAAAACTGACTGTTTTCCGTTTGAGTCAGTACCATTTGCTTTATTTGCGGAAATAAAATTCTCTCCTCTTTCATCATATGCCCTTCCAGCTCTTCGCGGACTGCAAGAAATAAATCTGCAATTTTTAAAGTTTCCGGATGATTCTCTCCATGCACCGAAGCAACCTTATCTGCGTGGAGTGAAATTACAGGTATCATTCTTCTTACATACTGATGATGATTGTTGATAATATAATCCACAAGGAAATTGAGCTGCCAGTCATTGATATTTTGTTCTTCGTTGCTATTCTTAGAAAGGCTTGTTAATTCATTCACGACTTTTTTCACATCAATATTTTTATCAGCACAGGCTTCCTTTAAACTTCGATTTCCTTTACAGCAAAAGTCCAATCCAAACTCTTCGAAGACGATTGCAGAGCGGATATTATCTGTAGCAAACTCAGCTAGTGTTTTTTCAACAAGACTTTTAACTTCTGAATCTTTTAATTTTGTCTCATTCATTTTCTTTACCTCTTACTATTTGGTTTAATAAATTCATTGTCACACTGAGCTTGTCGAAGTGTGACTGTAAGTTTTGGACAAGGCTCAGACTGAAAGTACTCAGTCTAAAATTATTTATCTAGTTTTATCTTTTCATCTACATCTTTCTTCAGCGCATCTTCATTAAACTTCTTAACAGCTTCTGTTCCTGTGGGATGACCGAATGAATCCATATCTTTATATAAAATCAAGTATTCATCCTTCGAAATACTGTTCTGCCAATTGCCGGTTATTATTCCATAACCGGTGACCAGCATAAAAACTGAAACTACTCCGACTGCAACGAATTTTTTACTAATCTTTTTCTTTACAGTTAATGTTTCAAGTTGAAGAGTATCTCCAACAGGACAAACGTCAACACAATTAAGACAGGTTGTACATTCATCTGAGATTACAGTTTTTACTTTATCTACTTTTATAAATGCCGGACAAGCTTTGTTGCAAAGCCCACAATCAACACAACCAGTAGAATTCCGTTTTATTTTATTCGGACTAAGTAATGACGTAATTCCAAGCAACGCACCATAGGGACAAAGATATCTGCACCAGAATCCACGAAGTACAATTGAAAGCAGAAACAATATTCCAAGAACGATTAATGCAAACCTTGAAATGTCAGCGAAGAAGTAGAACATCTTTATGTCTGAAACAAGATTATACGGACTGTCGAGAAAAGCCTGAACTGCAGTAACACTCATCAAAACAAAAACCGAATAGATAAGAAAACCAAGCAGTAAATATTTTATACTGCGAAGAGGATAATCAAGAAACTTCGGAAGCTTCAAATCTTTACCGAAAATTTTCTTACCGAAATCTCCAATCAGCTCAGATAAAAATCCTACAGGACAAAGCCAGCTGCAAAATGCTTTACCGAAAACAATCGAGACTAGAATGATAGCGAAGAAAATAAAAAATCCTGCAGGATGTGCTGAGTGAATTTCACCAGTCATTAAAAACAAATAAAAACTCATAAAAGAACTGATTGGAAGAAAGCCATCAACTCCCGGTGGTCGCGATGAAAAAGCTGCAGCACCGTTTGTTTCGAGAAACAGAAGGAATTGATAAAACTCAACTCCAATCCAGATGCAAAGCAATGCAAACAGAGTCTGCACAATGAACCGGAAATTCTGAATTCCCCGTTCTTTATTTCTTACTATCTTTTTCTTTTCCATTTCAGATATTTTAGTCTGATTATACCACAAAAAAATATTAAAGACTGCTGATCTTATTTAATGTTTTCTCTTTCAATTTATCAATCCTTTCAGAAGTACGATTTGGGAAATAAAATATTATTCTCAAGATGAATATGCTTGTGCAGATCTTCTTCAAATTCTTTCAATTCTGAGTAAAGAGCTTTCAAATGTCTTACAGGCATCTTCAGGATGTGCATAATTGCATTGCTTAACTCCTTTATTTTTGATAGAATGCATCTCCTGCATTTGTATGTTCAAGTTCCATCATTTTAATTGGATTCTGAATTGTACCAAACGGCGGTGGAAAAAACTGACTGTTTTCCGTTTCAGTCAGTACCATTTGCTTTATTTGCGGAAATAAAATTCTCTCCTCTTTCATCATATGCCCTTCCAGCTCTTCGCGGACTGCAAGAAATAAATCTGCAATTTTTAAAGTTTCCGGATGATTCTCTCCGTGCACCGAAGCAACTTTATCTGCGTGGAGTGAAATTACAGGTATCATTCTTCTTACATACTGATGATGATTGTTGATAATATAATCCACAAGGAAATCGAGCTGCCAGTCATTGATATTTTGTTCTTCCTTGCTATTCTTAGAAAGGCTTGTTAATTCATTCACGACTTTTTTCACATCAATATTTTTATCAGCACAGGCTTCCTTTAAACTTCGATTTCCTTTGCAGCAAAAATCCAATCCGAACTCTTCGAAGACGATTGCAGAGCGGATATTATCTGTAGCAAACTCAGCTAGTGTTTTTTCAACAAGACTTTTAACTTCTGAATCTTTTAATTTTGTCTCATTCATTTTCTTTACCTCTTACTATTTGGTTTAATAAATTCATTGTCACACTGAGCTTGTCGAAGTGTGACTGTAAGTTTTGGACAAGGCTCAGACTGAAAGTACTCAGTCTAAAATTATTTATCTAGTTTTATCTTTTCATCTACATTTTTCTTCAGTGCATCTTCATTAAACTTCTTAACAGCTTCTGTTCCTGTGGGATGACCGAATGAATCCATATCTTTATATAAATTCAAGTATTCATCCTTCGAAATACTGTTCTGCCAATTTCCGGTTATTATTCCATAACCGGTGACCAGCATAAAAACTGAAACTACTCCGACTGCAACGAATTTTTTACTAATCTTTTTCTTTACAGTTAATGTTTCAAGTTGAAGAGTATCTGCAACAGGACAAACGTCAACACAATTAAGACAGGTTGTACATTCATCTGAGATTACAGTTTTTACTTTATCTACTTTTATAAATGCCGGACAAGCTTTGTTGCAAAGCCCACAATCAACACAACCAGTAGAATTCCGTTTTATTTTATTCGGACTAAGTAATGACGTAATTCCAAGCAACGCACCATAAGGACAAAGATATCTGCACCAGAATCCACGAAGTACAATTGAAAGCAGAAATAATATTCCAAGAACGATTAATGCAAACCTTGAAATGTCAGCGAAGAAGTAAAACATCTTTATGTCTGAAACAAGATTATACGGACTGTCGAGAAAAGCCTGAACTGCAGTAACACTCATCAAAACGAAAACCGAATAGATAAGAAAACCAAGCAGTAAATATTTTAGACTTCTGAGTGGATAATCAAGAAACTTCGGAAGCTTCAAATCTTTACCGAAAATTTTCTTTCCGAAATCTCCAATCAGCTCTGATAAAAATCCTACAGGACAAAGCCAGCTGCAAAATGCTTTACCGAAAACAATCGAGACTAGAATGATAGCGAAGAAAATAAAAAATCCTGCAGGATGTGCTGAGTGAATTTCACCAGTCATTAAAAACAAATAAAAACTCATAAAAGAACTGATTGGAAGAAAGCCATCAACTCCCGGTGGTCGCGATGAAAAAGCTGCAGCACCGTTTGTTTCGAGAAACTGAAGGAATTGATAAAACTCAACTCCAATCCAGATGCAAAGCAACGCAAACAAAGTCTGTACAATGAACCGGAAATTCTGAATTCCCCGTTCTTTATTTCTTACTATCTTTTTCTTTTCCATTTCAGATATTTTAGTCTGATTATACCACAAAAAAATATTAAAGACTGCTGATCTTATTTAATGTTTTCTCTTTCAGTTTATCAATCGTTTCAGAAGTAAGCATATCGTAAGTCTGGGTCCGTAGCGCTCCCCAGGTATTGTGAACAGGACAAGGATGAGTCGGCGAACATTCAGTAAAACCAAGCACACAGCTATCGAACATTTCAAGACCATCTATGGCAGAAACAACATCAATCAGTTTTATGCGTGATGGATCTTTTGCAAGACTGAATCCACCTGACTTACCTTTGCTAGATGAAATCAATCCACTTTCTCTCAAGTTTTGTAGAATCTTGGAAATAAATTCTTTTGGAATTTTCAAGACTTTGGAAATATCCTCTGCGGAAACCAAAGTTCCTTTTTCCCGGGAGCAAGGTAAAGCACTGCCTGCATTCCGTATTCGCACTTTTTAGAAAAAATTACTGTCATTTATTAAATCGGATTATTTTATCTGATTAAATATACTCAATTCTATACCTAATTTCCAACTTGGATTTCGATTCGACTAAAAATCCTTCTTCTTAAAAAACCTGCTGCTTAGAAAGAATGGGACTATAATCCAGACGAGCAGACAAGTAACAGATATTATCATACCCAAAGAGCTTCCAAAAAATCTTTGAAAGACCGCACCTGTGTAACCCATCAATGCAGCAATATCGAACTTCATTAAGAATAAAATTCGTCCGAGATCAATCGGGTTGAGAGTGGTTAAAACTATCATTGCCTTTTCCAGTGGATAATCCTGGAAGTTGTAGATTATAAGCAAAACAAAACCATCATAAACAACAGCAAGAACCAGCCAGATTAAAATTGCTAACCCAAGTCCTTTTGATTTGTCATCCTGCTTAACAGAAATTAAAAATGAAAGTGCTATGAAAATAAATGTCAGCAGAACCCCGATGAGTAATAATAAAATGAATCCTTCTAATTGCTGACTCACTTTGCCGAACAACATAAAAGGAAGAGAAAAGCCCAATGCAAATCCTGCAGAAAGAGGAATCGCTGTTCCCAAATATATTCCGAGAAAAAGAGATTTTCTGTTAATCGGCTGGCTCAACATCATCTCAATAAATTCCCTCGAGTTATAAAAATAAATTGAACCGAATATGATCGAAACAAGTGGAATTACAATAATAATTATGTTCATCAGGCTGATGTATGATTTGTTAACATCACCGCTAAAAGTGAACAAAGCATAGCCCACTAAAAAGAAAAAGAAAGTGTAAAGTATCACCCACTTGCTTCTTATGGTGTTGTGGATTTCATAGAGTAATATTTTTTTTACTAGATTTCATTTTTTATTCTGGCTCATCAATTCTGCAATGGCTCTTTCGAGCTTTGTTTCTTTTTTATCTTCAAGTAATGATTGAATTGTACCTTTAAATTTTATTTCACCTTCAAGCAGAAAAACAATTTCATCTGAAAGCTCCTGCACTTCATTCATCAAATGCGAAGTTAGAATAATTGTCTTCTTTTGTTCTTTTTGTTTCAAAACCAAATCTTTAAAGTAACTGCTCGATATTGGATCTAATCCTGCAGTTGGTTCATCGAGAATTATAATTTTCGGATTGAATGCAAATGCAATTAACGCAGAGATTTTCTGTTTCGTTCCTCCAGAAAGATTTTTAAACGGCTTCTCCATCTCCGAGTCAAGCTTGAAAGATGAAAGAATTTCTTTGTCTGTGAATTCGTTTGAGTCTCTGATTGATTTTATCAGTGAGAAAATTTCGTTTCCAGTCAAATTCTCCGGATATCTTGCAATCTGAGGCATGTAACCTATTTTATTCCGATACAGATAATCATCATTTACTGGCTTTCCATCAACTTCAATTATTCCTTCTGTTGGACTTACGAGTCCGAGAATAGTTTTTATCAAAGTAGTTTTGCCTGAACCATTCGGGCCAACGATTGCAGTAACCTTTCCTTCATCGATAGTCAGGTTGATGTTTTTTAGAACGGAATTCTTTCCGAAATTTTTTACCAGATATTTTACGGTGATCAATTGACCATCCTCATTCTTGGGTTGGGATCGGTAAGAGCTTCGGGAGTGATTGCCGGAATAATGCTTTCCGCAATATTTAGAATATCAATAAACAAGCTGTGCAAAAGAACGAGAGAAGTCGGATGTGATTCAATCATCATCGAAAACATTGTGACGGGCCTGAACGGAACATCACCATATCCATTTTTGTCAAGATCGTAGCCGTCATATTCAGCCCAATAATTTTTTTCGAATGTGTTGAAGTTCTGCCTGCTGTTTGTCGAAACATCAAATGAGTTTGCTACAAAATTGTTATCATAAAAATAATTATCCATCGAGTTGGCCATCAGCTTTAATGCCCAGCCGTTTTGAGTAAAATTATTTTGTTCGATAGTTACTCTGCTGCAGCCTTCCATATAAAGTCCGATTGAATTCTCATCAAAAATATTATTCTCAATTCTACTGTCGGAAATTTCCTTTAATAATATTCCATAAGATGCAGGGCCCCAGTTGCGCAAAAAATGATTTTCAGACATCAAAACATTCTTCGTGTACATTACTGCAACTCCGGCACCATTATTTTTAAACGTGTTATTGGTGTAAACGCAGCTATCAGAAAACATAAAGTGGAGTCCGTACCGAAGATTTCCTTCACTATAATTATTAACAATTTTACCGTTCCTCACGAACTCAAAATAAATTCCATCACGATGATTGAAAATTTTATTATTCTCAACCGTGATATCCCTGCAATACCACAAATGAATTCCATTACCTGAGTTAGTTTCTCGTTTCTTCACTCCTGTAATATAATTGCCAGCTATTTTACAATCAGCAGATTTAGCAAGATAAACTGCAAAAAAATTGTTTATGAATTTGTTATTAAGAATAGAACAATTTCGCACTTCCTTCAACCTTATTCCTGCATTCTCTTCGAGATAACTTATTCCTGAGTTTTTAATCAGCAACCCAGAAATGTGAACATCGTTTGAAGTAACTGTGAATATTTCTCCAACTCCTTTTCCGTCGATTACAGGAAATTCTTCTCCAATGAGGGTAATTTTTTTATCAACAATGATATTGTCCTTCGGCATACTCCCCTTTTCTAACTATGATGGTATCAGAGTCACTTGCAATGCTAATTGCTTCTGTGATTGTTTTTATCTTACCATCATTTGAAACAATAATCGTTTTAGAAAAAGTAAAAGTCGTTAACAAGATGAAGGTAGATAAGAAGAGTAATGCTGAATTATTATTTTTTAAAATCATCTGATCGTTTGATTGATCAAGTTAATGGTTATGAAGAAACGTTTTCATTTTGGCTCCTGTCGGAAGGGCGGAGTACTTTCGGACTTACACAGAATCTTACTCTTCGGAGATTCCGGACTTCCCTGCCAAAGCATGGAATCCGGAATGACAAAAGGATCACATACTTCTTTGCTTTACCAGTTCAATAACATCAATCCAGTTTAAAAGATCTGCCGCTATTTTCGGCAACAAATTTTTGTCTGGATATCTCACTGTCAAACGCCGAAACATTCAAACCCATTGGGCTTCTGAAATTGTCATTATGTACATAAAACGCTGAAGTAGCATCAGTAAAAGACTCGGGCGTAGCAAAATCCGTCACAAGAAAATTCTGATTTGCATCACCAATTAAATTCTTGACCATCGCAAACTCGATCAAACATTCAATTGAATCAAATTTGTAAACCTTCCCTTTGTTCGTTACTAGTTCAGAACCGTAACGATTATCTGATATCTGCATTCTGCAAAATTCACATTCGTCGTGGCCGTAATTAATGGGTTCGGGTTGACTGCCGCATGAAGTTATTAGAAAGATTAAGAGTAAGAAAAAAAATATTGTTAATTTATTTTTATTCATTTTCTTTCCTGGATTTTTTATCAATAATTAATGCAACCACTGCAAGAACAACTGCGAAAACCATGAGCCATAAACCAATGTGAGGCATCGATATGGCGTTAAAGTTTAAAAGCATTTTAGAACCTATCAGGGGAGGCTGATATGCCATTCCCGGAATTTTTATTGCTGCGTGAGGATTCAAATTGTGGCCATAATCATATTCCCACATATAGAAATCATAAAACCCGACAGCAGCTATCACAAAAAACAGAACAATCCAAATATAAACCAAACTTCTTTTACCTGAAATTCCTGAAATCAATCCGAATAAAATTAAAAAAATGATTATGAAAGGCATGATTTTTAGTTCAGGAATTGCGTCGGGCACAATTTCTTTCATACCGATATAGTGATTTAATCCATTAATGTTTGCAAGATCGTGTGGCTTTTGACCGGTGATCTTATTCAGCCAGATTTCCAATCCAATTCCCTCAGGATACTGTGGAGCTTCAAGATCAATATACCAGATCGGGAAAAAGAAGGATAAAATTAAAATTAGTGATGCGAATATTACAATTATTTTTGATTGGGTTTTCATTTGGATTCCAAAGAGAAAAAAGTAGCACAGAATAATATTCTGTGCTACAACAGTTAAAATTATTTGCCAGTTCCATAAGTTAATGCAACATTTGATCCACGTGGTGATACTCTTACATATCCTGACATTTCCTGGTGAAGTGCGGAACAGAAATCTGTGCAGTAAAACGGATATATTCCTTCTTTTGGCGGAGTCCATACTATTGATTCTGTTGCACCTGGCATAACGAGCAGTTCGGAATTCTGTAATCCTTTAATAGCGAATCCGTGTGGAATGTCCCAATCCTGCTCTAGATTAGTTACGTGGAAATAAACAACATCGCCGACTTTTATTCCTTCGATGTTATCAGGAGCAAAGTGAGTTCTGATTGTTGACATATAAACGTGAACAACATTTCCTTCTCTTACTACTCGTGCATCTTTTTCTGCTTTTATTCCGTAAGGATTTTCATTCTCTTCAATCGGATAAATCTTCACAGAATTTTTCATAAGAATTTCTGCAGGAATTGCCTGTGCATAATGAGGCTCGCCAATAGTTGGGAAATCAAGAAGGAGTTTCATCTTGTCTCCTGAGATATCAATCAACTGTGCAGACTGAGTTAACTCTGGTCCGGTTGGTAAATATCTGTCCTTCGTAATTTTATTTAAAGCAATAACATATTTACCCCAAGGCTTTCTTGTATCTCCCCCTGGAATGCAGAGATGTCCGATAGAATAGTATGCAGGTATTCTGTCAACAACTTCCCAGGTTCCAACTTTCCATTTTACAATTTCTGATGAAATGAAAGCAGAAGTATATCCGTATCCATTTCCATCAAACTCTGTATGCAATGGACCTAATCCCGGATTCTGAACTTCTCCAGCAATAACTTCATCCATACTTTAGAACAGGGATGCCGTCTATGGTCGTTTCAAATTCTTCGTTCTCAATTGCTTTTATCATTTTTTTGAATGAGTGAACAGGAATTACAGAAGCAAGCTTACCACCTGCAGCAATGTATTCACCTGTTGGATCAACATCAACACCATGTGGAGATTTTGGAGTTGGGAGATAATAAACCAAACCGGGACATTCCTCAGGAATAAGAACTTTCACACTTTTCTTCTCCTCAGAAAATCCCATGTGTTTCTTTTCGTCAAAATAATTTCTGTAGTAGCTGGTTTTGAAAGTCTTCGCTTTTCCCTGAGCAATATATTCTTCTGCTTTTTTCCAGTTGATTGCAGCGATAAAATCTTTATCGTTCTGGGAAGCATTTACTTCAAGTAATGTGTTTGCTTGCTCGGTGTTATAACTTGTAAAGAAAGCCCAGCCGTGTGACGGACCTTTACCAGCGTGTGCAAGATCATAATTGAAACCGGGAACAAGTATCTGAAATGCAATGTCCATTTCTCCTTCTTTATCAACTTTTATAAAGCTAATTGTTCCCTTAAAATTTTCTTTGTAGGAATCAATCGGAACATCTTTATTAGGTATCGGCACACTGAACCTTGTTGAAGCAACTACGTACTCAGTATTTTCTGTTAAGAAAGGAGAACCGTGATTACCACCGGAATTTGGAATTTCAATTATCTCCGCAGTCTTAAAAGTTTTGAGATCAACTCTTGCTACACGGGGAGTATTGTTTGCATTGATAAATATCCATCTGCCATCAGCAATTCCATCTGTCTGAGAAAGTTTTGGATGATGCGCATCATCCCAAGGAATAAATCCGTATGAAGTCATAAACATTGGTTTTGATTCTTCTGAATAACCCCAGGATTTTTCTGGATCCTGTGAGAAAACAGGAATAACTCTGAACAATCTTCCACTTGGCAATCCATAAACACCAATCTGCCCGCTGAACCCACCTGAAGTGAAGAGATAAAAATCATCGTAAGTACCCGGTGCAACATAAACTTGTTCTGCTTCATCGCCGGCGGAAAGATTTTTTGATTCCTGGCAGCCGTAATGCAAAAGTACAAAAGCAGCTACAACAGAAACACCTATCAGTAAAGCTCTAATATATCTGCGGCTCATTAAAGTTCCTCCTATTTATTGGTTGGTTTTAGTATTGTTTATTAATTCTTCATCAAGAACTCTGAAGTACTCGAGCAATGCACGTGCGTCTTTAAGAGTAACATTCTGATTTGTCATTTTGGTCATGTATTTTGCAAGCATTTCTTTACTGTGAGGATGTTTTTCAAGATTTTCATCAGGATTTAAAACTGTGTTCATAAAAAATTCAGGTGTAACTCTTTGCAATACATCTCTCTGTGCCGGACCTGTATATCTTTCATCAAGCTTATGACATGATGCACATTTTGATTCAAATATTTTTTCTCCTTCGGCAGCCATTGTTTTATCAATCGGACCAAGGTTAAGTTTCTTCTTTACAGGACCGAAACCGTTTTCAAGTTCCCAGTCAGAAAGTCCTGATTTTTTATTTACTGTTTGATTCTGGTTTGATGAATCACCGTCACTTGAATCGCCTCCACAAGCAGTAAGCAGGAAGACAAAAGAAATAATAACAAACAGATAGAAAATTCCTACTTTTAGCCCATTAAATTTTTGTTCGAACATTACTAACTCCTTAATTTTGATAATCGGATTATTTTGTCTGATTAAAGATAGGAATAAATTTAATTCGAGTCAATAGTTGTTTATGAATTATTATTAATACTATTTATTTAGGTGAAACAGGAATAGGCTCAACTTCAGAGGCTTCTAATCGCCTTTGTATTCTCTCATTCAATCTTTCATCAAACAGTTTCCCTATTTCTGCTCCAAGAATAAAAACAGCAGCAGTATAATAAATCCAGAAAGCCACAACAATTCCAAGAGCATAAGCGCCATAAATTCTGCTGAAGGTGGTAAAGTTAGAAAGGTATATTCCAAAAAGTATTTTTGCACCCACCCAAAATATTGAAGCCCAAGTTGCACCGAGCACGACGGATCGTTTTCTAATTTTTTCAGTCGGCATAAATTTATAGAGTACAGCAAAAATCAAGAACATTACAAAAAATGAAAATGAGGCAGTAAAAACCCTTGAAAAATTGGTTGGTTAAAAACCTGAAGGTAAGGAGTTGACTGTGCAAATGAAATCAGAAAATCAAACATTGGAAGAGTTAAAACCATTGCTAAGGAATACAAGTACAATAATAATTATGACTAAGAAATCTCGAAGCTTTCCAAGGAAAATATTTATATCTATGTCGGTACCATTAACTTTGTTCAAGATTGTACGTAAGCTGCTTGCAAATCCGCTTGCTGCAAAAAATAATCCAATTATACCCACCCAGCCTGCGATGTTTCTGTACTCGACTACTTCCTGCACACGCTCAAAAATTACGTCCTTTACAAATTGTGCATAAGTGCTGTAAGGAATTACGGTATCGATTAGAGTATTTATTTGCATCTCAACTTCTACCGAGTTAAGAAATTTTCCAAGCAGCCAGAAAATAATTAATGTACCATTGGTATGATACATACAAACAGTGAAAATGCTAATCCACCAGAGAGAAGAAATCAGTGATGACGATCTGTGCGATCATAGAGTCCACCAAAATAATGTTTTACAAATCGAGCAAACCAATTCCATGCCGGAACCAAATGCAAATAAAAGCGAATTTTCCTAAACAAAGCATAAAGTTTTGAGTCACGGATTGTTTGTAAAATTTTATTTTTCACCAGACATTATCCGAGTTATTATATTGAAGTAAGTATCAGCAAGATTTTCAACTTTTACAATTATATCATTATTTATTTTTAATCTAGAACCACCAACCTGCCCAATTAAAGTGAGTGACTGATTTTTTGATTGAACAATTTTTTCAAATTCTGATTTTTTACCTGTCGACACAGAAACAATAATCCTCGACTGTGTCTCTGAAAAATAAGCAAAATCTTTTCTTGATTTGATTGGAATGTTTACTTCTGCGCCAAACATTTTTTCTTCATTAATTATACAACATTCTGCAAGTGCACAAACAATTCCACCTTCGGATATATCATGTGCAGAATTTATTAATCCTCTTCTAATTAACTCAAGAACTGTGTCTTGTATTTTTTTTTCAGTTGAAAGATTAATCTGAGGTGAATTCCCTTCAACTTTTTTGTGAATTACTTTTAAATATTCACTTCCTCCAAGTTCTTCCTTATCTTCACCTAAAACATATATCAAATCGCCTTCATTTTTGAAATAAGAAGTTGTTATATGTGATAAGTCTTCGACCAAACCAATCATACCAATAGTTGGAGTTGGATAGACAGCGCGATCCGGCGATTCATTATAAAAACTAACATTTCCACCAGTAACTGGAGTATCAAAAAATCTGCAGGCTTCTCCCATTCCTGCAATTGCTTCAGCAAACTGCCAATAAATTTCTGGTTTGTATGGATTGCCAAAGTTCAAACAATTTGTAATCGCAAGTGGAATTCCACCTGAGCAAACAATATTTCTTGCAGATTCAGCAACAGCAATCTTCGCTCCTTCTCTTGGATTGAGATAAACATATCTGGCATTGCAATCTGTTTTCATTGCAAGTGCTTTATTGGTTCCTTTAATGTAAATCACTGCTGAGTCACAACCCGGACCAACAATTGTATTTGTTCTCACCATTGAATCATATTGTTCATAAACCCATCTTTTGGAAGCAATGTTCGGAGAAGAAAAAACTTTTAGAAAAGTTTCCTGAATATCTCTCTGGTTCAGGCAGATGATGAAAAATCAAATTTTCTTTTTTCTTTTATGTAAGATGGTTCTTTTTGTTCACGAGTATAAACAGGTGCACCGCCACCAAGCACTAATTCGAATGGCGGAATTTCCGCTTCAAGTTTTCCTTTGTAATTAATGAATAATTTATCTTCATTAATAACTTCACCAATAATTTCACAATGAAGATCCCATTTTTCAAAAACGGCTCGAACCTTTTCTTCATATCCTTTTTTAACAACACAAAGCATTCTTTCCTGGCTTTCGGAAAGCATAATTTCATAAGCACTCATTCCCTCTTCACGAAGTGGAACTTTATCAAGATCTATCTTCATTCCTGATTTTCCTTTTGCACTCATCTCACAAGTTGAGCAGGAAATTCCTGCAGCACCCATATCCTGAATTCCAATTAAATATCCTTTACGAATAATTTCAAGAGAAGCTTCGAGTAAAAGTTTTTCTGTAAACGGATCTCCAACCTGAACCGAAGGACGTTTCGCTTCTGATTTTTCTGAAAGTTCTTCCGATGCAAATGTAGCACCGTGTATTCCATCTCTTCCAGTTGATGAACCGACGATCATAACTGGATTACCTTCGCCTTTTGCTGTTGCACTAGCAAAAGTGCTTGTCTTTACAATTCCGACTGCCATTGCATTTACCAGAGGATTTCCCTGGTATGATTCATCAAAATAAACTTCACCTGCAACTGTTGGAACACCAAAACTGTTTCCATAATCTCCAATTCCTTTTACTACTCCAGCAAAAAGATAACGAGTTCTTGCATCATCAAGAGTTCCAAAACGGAGTGAATTGAGAGAAGCAATAGGACGTGCACCCATTGTAAAAATATCCCTCATTATTCCGCCAACACCTGTTGCTGCACCCTGGTAAGGTTCTACCGCGGATGGATGATTGTGACTTTCAATTTTAAATGCTACTGCTAACCCATCACCAATATCTACTAATCCAGCATTTTCTTCACCTGCACCAACTAAAAGTTTTCCACCTTCTCTGGGTAATGTTTTAAGCAGTGCAATTGAATTTTTGTAGCTGCAATGTTCGCTCCACATTACACTAAAAATTCCCAGTTCGGTGAATGTTGGAATCCTTCCAAGTATCTTTAAAATTCTTTCGTATTCTTCCTTATTGAGTCCGTGCTCGGTTGCAAGTTCGAGAGTTACTTCAGGTTCTTTCATTTATTAGCTGGTTTTAAGTTTAAGCGTGAAATTCTAGGTAAGAAATATACAGCATTTGTGAACTACTATCTATGAGGGAATTTAATTTTCACCTTTCTTTATGAGAGGAAATTTTCTATTTCAGGTTTAAATATTCTTCCCAAATCTTATATAACTGGTATGTTGCATAAATATCTTTTGAACAATAAACAGCAATATCTTTAATTCTTCCTGCTTCGTACAGATTTTTCACTTCCATCCCTGTTATGTCTTTTGATTTTGGTGATTCAATACCAAATGACTGGCAATAAAAATCGAGATTAAATTTTCTAGTTGCTCCATAAAAAGTAAACTGCTCAAGTAAATCAATGTGCTCATCACCATAACGATAGCCCATTAAATTTCTACTAACCTTAACTCCAAGCATTGCAGAACGCATCATTAAAAAAGGAACGTCAAAATTTCTTCCGTTGAATGTGATAAACTGATCGATCCTATTTAGCAATTCGCCAGAATGATTCGAGCATTTCTTTTTCAGATAATCCTTTGTAATTGACTTGTCCTCTGCCGGCGGCGGATTCGCTTTTCCATTCTTGCTTTTTATCGCTTTCGTAATAAACATAAGATTTATCTTTTTCAACATCATAAATCCCAATCACGACACATTTTGATGTGTAAGGGTAAAGGCTTGTATAACGAACGGCATCATCAATCATCATTTGTCTTTTTTCAGGATCAGGTTCTTTATCGGCATATCGTAGAAGATATTCTCGTTGGCTTTCTGAAAGGGATTCGAAGGGATAAGCACAAGTTTCAATATCAAAAACTATTCTTCTCATTTTTCCTCCTAAAATTTTGTGAAGAAAGTCATTGCGAGCTTAGCGAAGCAATCTATATTTATGAATGGGATTGCTTCTCCCGCTAAGGCGGGATCGCAATGACAACACGAACTTATTCTCTTAAAATTTTTACTGATGATTCAAAAACTTTTACTTTTTCAATGAAACTCTCTGGTAATTGAGTTGATTTACGTGTCTTTGGATCCACATAAACAACAACACCTTTTCCATCAACAATTGTTTCACCATTTTTCTGTTTTACTATCAAATGATCATATCCAAAAGAAGAATTTTTTATAAATGAAATCCTTGAATAAACATCCAGCACATCATCATAATAAGCATGACTTCGATAATTGATTTCGTTTCTAACCATAAAAAATATTTTACCGTCTGAGAAGATACCTTTTTCAGGCATAAGGCCAGCTGCTTTTATGTATTCTAATCTAGCTGTTTCAAAAAAATTTATGTAAACAGCGTTATTGCATACACCCAGCATATCAACTTCATGAAAGCGAACTGTAGCAACAAATTTATGTTTGAAGTCTTTGGGAGTCAACAATTCGCTCAACTAAAAACCTCGTCAAGAATATTTGCAGCATTTTCAATATCATCATCACTAACATCCAGATGAGTAACAGCACGTAATGAATCTATGGTCCCTGGAGTTAACAACAATCCTTTTTCTCTGCATTTTTGTAATCCTTCTAATGGATTCATTTTTAATGGTTTGAATAAAAGAATGTTTGTCTGAACTGCTTCCATATTTATTTCAAGATTTGTATTCAATTTTATTCTTTCAGCAAGATGTTTTGCTCTCCAATGATCTTCGCGCAATCTTTCCCTATTATTCTGAACAGCATATAATGCAGCAGCAGCAAGAATTCCAACCTGTCTCATTCCACCGCCCCAGGCTTTCCGAACTCTGAATGCTTCCTGAATAAATTCCTTTGATCCGGCAATTGCTGAACCAACCGGTGCACCGAGCCCTTTCGAGAAACAGCAAGAAACAGTATCAAAATGTGTTGCATATTCTTTCGGAGATATTCCAGTTTCTACACAAGCATTCCAAATTCTTGCACCATCAAGATGGTAAAACAGATTATGTTTCTTTGCAAGATTTTTTATAGAGATGATATTTTCGATTGGCCAGATTGTTCCACCAGCACGATTGTGAGTGTTCTCTACTTCTATCACTTTTGTGCGAGGCATATGATAGGCTGTTGTTCGGATATATGGTTCAACTTGCTCGGCAAAAAGAATTCCAAGTATTCCATCAAGTGGATAAAGTTGAATTCCACTTAATCTTGAAGCTGAAGAAGATTCATAATTAAATATATGAGCTTCGCGATCACAAATAACTTCATCACCGGGTTCTGTGAGAACATTTAAACAAATCTGATTACCCATCATTCCACTTGGAACATATAATGCTGCTTCTTTCTCAAGTAATTCAGCGATATATTCTTCAAGCTTATTGACTGTTGGATCTTCTTTGAAAACATCATCACCAACTTCAGCATCGTACATTGCTTTACGCATTTCGGGTGATGGTTTGGTTACTGTGTCGCTTCTTAAGTCAATCATAATTCATTCTTCTAATTGTCATCCTGAGCGTGTCGAAGGATGATCGCAGTTTAAGAGAATTTAGGATTCACACTTCGAGAAGCTCAGTGTGACAAGATCAATTCACATTTTAAATTTTTTCTTCAGCCAAATTAAAATATTCATTCCAAAAATCCAGAAAGAAAATACTGAACAAAGAACCGGAATGATTAACGGATTCTCAGTAAAGAAGGTTTTCTCTTCTTGCAGAGGAACTTCTCCAACTAAAGTTGTTTTTGTATATAATTCAGTCTCAGAAAGTATTTCACCTTTTGCATTGATTATACAGCTTATTCCACCGTTAGCACATCGTACAACTGATCTTCTGTTTTCAACTGCACGAAGCATTGCAAAATCTTTGTGCTGATATGGACCACTGGATTTTCCGTACCAGCTGTCGTTTGTAACAACCGTAATCATCTCTGCACCTTTTTGTACAAATGCCGTAACAAAAACAGGATCAACTGATTCATAACAAACCAGTCCACCGACTTTTATTGTATCGAAATTATCGTTATAAATTTTAAATGACAGTTGTATCCTTTCCAATATTCCAACCGGTAATTCCCACTCCCCATTTAAAAATGTCTCCCAAAAATGCTAACTGATCAACAAAAGGAACTCGTTCACCTAATGGAACAAGTTTCATTTTTCCATATCGTTGAATTTGTCTGCTTCCAGGATTTAAACCAAGCACTGCATTGTAAGTTGCGTAATAATAATTTCCCTGCTTTGAATACTTGGCATCTTCAGGAATTTTATTTTGATCGAAGAAATAAATAATGTCGGGCATCCCTGTTAGCAGTGATACATTATTACGATCAAGAAAATTAAAAATTGTATCCTCAACATTCTTGTAAGTGCCTCCGAAAATATAAACCGGCAAAGCAGTTTCAGGCCATAGAATTAATTCTGCTCCTTCATCAACACATTTTTTTGAAAGTTCAAGATATTGGTTAGTCAGCTGACCAAGATTCCCGGTTGACCATTTATCCCATGGATTTATATTCGGCTGAACAATTCCTACTTTAATTTTTCTATCTGATATTTTAAATGATGAAACTCTGTACACACCGTAAATCATCAAACTAAGAAAAATTATAATAGCTATCAGAGCTGGTTTCAAATTATACTTCTGTCGAATCCTTTTTTTCATAAAATGATTTATAAAGAAGTACGTTGATGTAAGCAACTGCCAATGATAAACCATTTGTACCGATGATATCAGCACCCTGAATGAACAAATTAAATTTAGCCAGTCCGTGACCCAGCAGCACCCAGGGAAATCTTAGGTCAGTCAAGGTTAAAAGATATTCAAATGTTACCCAGAAAATCGGAAAGAGCCAGAGTGGGTCGAGTTTTGGAAAAACTTTTTTTGCTAAGTAGTAAAGAGTTGATGGAATCAGCATCACAGAAGGATATGCAAATATAAGTGCAGCACCTGCTAACATTAAATACGGATCAGCCTCCGATGACCAGCTACCCACCCAATAAATTGTAGTTATGCTAAAGAAAAAAGAAAAGATAAATGTTGCTTTGTTGATTGAGAGTAAGTGTTGTTCTTCTTTTTAGCAACAATAAAGTATGGAATCAATCCAACAAAAATTAAAAGTGTGAAAGGAAATGGAAATGGTGTGAATGATATTCCAAGAATTATTCCACCAAGAATTAATAACAGCCAGTCTTTCCTTCTCTGCTTTTTTTCTTCAGGTGTTACAGGAATTCTATATTTTGATAAGAACTTCAAGATGCGGATTTCCTTTTTCTAAAAAATAATCTTACAATGAAAAATAATATCACTACGAATGTTACAACAATTACGATGTTTGTATATGTAGTTAAGTATTCATCAACTAATTGGAACATTATCACCAAAAACGAATCCCAGATACAACATAATTATATTCCATGCAAGTGCAGAAACCAAACAAAGAGACATTGTTCTTTTTGGATCAAGATTACTAATTCCTGCAAAGAAAGAAATTACAGCTCTAGTCCCCGGCATAAATCGATTTGCAACAATTACAAAGTAACCATATTTCCTGAACCAGGTTTCGACTTTATCAATTGCATCAACCGGAATAAATTTATATCTGCCTGATTCAATCACTTTTCGATCAACAGTAGAACCAATATAAAACATCAACATAAAACCGGTAATACTTCCAATAGTTGCAAATATAAGTGCAAGAATAAAATTTAATTGCATCCTGTACCAACAAGTGAACCGCCAATAACAATTACTAAATCACTGGGCGAAGGCGGAAAAACATTTTCAATAAATGCGAAAAAAAATAATGTGATGTAAATCCAGATGGGTGGAAAAGTGGAAATCTGACTGAGAATATCTTCGAACATTATTTTCTTACAACTGTTGCAACAGCCATTACTGAAATGCCTTCTTCTCTTCCTACAAATCCTAGCTTTTCAGTTGTAGTTGCTTTAATTGAAACTCTATCTGAACCAATGTCAAGAATTTTAGAAATTTTATCTTTCATCTTTTGCGTGTAGGGAGAAATTTTCGGCTGCTGAAGCATTACAACTACATCAATATTATTTACATAATATCCTCTGTTCCTTATTAGTTCATGAGCTTTTTTGAGAAAGACGGTGCTATCTGCATTTTTATACCGTGGATCATCATCCGGAAAATGTGTGCCAATATCACCGAGCGAAAGTGAACCGAGTAAAGCATCAGTGACTGCATGCAAAAGAGCGTCGGCATCAGAATGACCAGCTAAACCCTTGTTGTGTTTAATTTCAATTCCACCGAGAATCAATTTTCTATCCTCCGCAAATGCGTGGACGTCAAAGCCAATTCCTGTTCTTAAGTCTATAATCAAAATTTCACCTCAAACTCTGTGAATTCATTTTTTGGTTCTTGCCAATCTACTTTGAAGGAATTAACGGATGCGTGGATTGGACCGATTTTTAATTTCTTTATTATTTCCTCAACGATTGCTTTTTCTCCTTCAACAACAGTGATTACTTCACCGGTGTAGAGATTTTTCACGTAGCCATTTAATCCTAGCTTTTTTGCTTCACGCATCACAAAATACCTAAATCCAACTCCCTGCACTAAACCATTAACAACAATTTCCGCACGAACTTCCATTTAAAATCAGATATTTCTTAAAGAAATGACATAAAAAATTAGAGATTTTTTGTGTGAGTACAAAAGAATGAATTTATTCTTTCTTCGTATACCCAAAACTCTTCAGCAGGTTTTCATCGCTTCGCCATTTTTTTCTAACCTTCACTCTCAGCTCAAGGAAAACTTCATGCTGTAAAAACTCCTCGATTGATTTTCTTGCAAGTTCACCAAGTTTTTTAATAGCTGCACCACCCTTACCGATAATTATTGCTTTTTGAGAATCTCTTTCGATAGCAATTTCTGCACTGATGAAGTGTTTACTTGTTTCCCTCTCTTTGAATTCAGAGATTAAAACTTCACAGCTATACGGAACTTCATCCTTATAAAGTTCAAGTAATTTTTCGCGAATAATTTCGGAGACAAAAAATCTTTCATTTTCATCTGTAACCTGTTCGTCTGGAAATAGCTTTGGTCCCTCCGGAAGAAAACGGATAATTTCTTCTTTTACTCGTTGGATGTTAAAATTTTGCGAAGCTGAAATTGGGATGACTTCTTCAAATATTTTTTTACTTTCAATATTATTAATAAGCTCAGTTACTTTCTCCTGAGTAATCAAATCAACTTTGTTTAGTACCAACAACTTTGGTTTTCTTGATTTGGAAACGCTTGATTTAACAAATTCCTGACTGAATAAAGTTTCCGCTCGAGGATCTTCCTTAACATCAATAATAAGAACAATCACATCGGCATCATCAAGCGAAGTTTTAACTTCTTCCATCATTTTTTCCTGGAGAAGATAAGATGGTGTAAGTATACCAGGTGTGTCAAGAAATATAATCTGGTGATTCTCTTCACTGAATATTCCGAGAATTCTCTTTCTTGTCGTTTGAGGTTTTGCAGTTATTATGGAAAGCTTTTGACCAAGCAAGGCATTTAATAAAGTGGATTTGCCTGAATTTGGTAATCCAAGTATAGCAACGTAACCAGTTTTGTGATCAGTCATTTAATAAAATTTACTATTTGATTGGTTAAAAGGTACGAAAGGATAAGCTAAATTCTACAGGTGTTGACCGTTTCCCAGATCAGCTTTCGATCTCTTCTGCATTTCAAAAAAGAAATAACCGGAGATAAGCACAATTATCGAAAAGATTGAACCAATAATCGATAATCCTGCACCGCTGAATAAATGCTGAAGTGCTTTTACGAGCCCTTCACTGAGACCAGATACTGAATCAAATACAGATTTAGAATCGCCGATTGAAGATGATGTTGCTGAAATCATTGCGGAAATTGAGAAGCCAAATATTACCAGGCAAAGCAGTGTTATAAATGTTGCAACTGAAGCGATGAAGTATTTCTGCTGTTTTGGAACAACAGATTTATCGCTTCACAATTTGTCTTCATTAATTTTTCTGTAAAGCCAGGACTAACTTCATCTTCTTTAATAATAGATAAATTATCATGAACTAGTTTTAATGCGTTGAATTTTCTTTGCAGTTCTTCCGAATTGCGAATTGCTGATTTTACCTGTTCGGTTTGTTCCCTGTTTAATTCGCTGTCAAGATATTTATTTAATATTTCGTCTGTAATTTGAATCATAGTAATTCTTCGGCTAACTTGGTTTTTAGTATTAAATCACGCAATGAATTCCTTGAACGATGAAGCATTACTTTAACATTTGAAATGGTAATTCCCATAACTTCACTAATTTCATCTATTGTCATTTCATTTAAATAAAACATTGTAATAATTGCTGAATATCTGTCCGGTAATTTACTAATTGTATCGTGAATAAGATCGTTGACATCTTTCTTTTCAATTTCATCTGATCTATACTCACTCTCAAGATTAAAATGATCTTCCACAGAAGTCATTTCAGTTTCGGTTTTTCTTTTTTGCGAAGATAGTCTCGTCAATGCTGTATTATAGACAATTCTATAAAACCAGGTCGAAAATTTAGCTTCACCCTTAAATGCACTTAATGAATTATAAGCTTTCATAAAACAATCCTGTAAAACCTCTTCCGCTTCAAATTCATTTTTCAACATCCTTTTTAACATTGAAAATGCTTTATTCTTATATCTATTAACAATAATTGAATAATCGGGACTATTTCCTTTCCTAACCGAATCAATTATTTCCTGATCAGAAAGATTTCTCATTCAATTCTTAGACTAATAATCTGTGATTTTAGTTACACAAAGTTTATTTCTTTTGAAAGATATGCTGTGAATTCAAGAAAAGCAATTAAAGCTTTAAATATCTTATTTATTAATCTGAACGAAAGTGTAACCTGCCAGGAGATATTTATGTCTCAACTATTAAACAAATGAAAGGAGAATAAAATGCAAGAAGGCGCAGTTGCTGTATTTATTCCGATAGTAATGTTCTTAATCATCGGATTAATTTGGGTTACGGCTATATATTACAAATCCCGTGAAAGACAGATGCTGATTGAGAAGGGTTTATCAGCAGAAGATATGAAAAAATTCTTTGAACAGAAGAGAGATCCATTCTGGCTGATGAAATTCGGAATCATTTGCATATTCTTTGGAATTGGACTTGGTATCGGTTTGATGTCCGGTGCAGAGGAAACGCGGGAAGTGGTTACTCCAACATCAATATTTATCTTCACTGGAATTGGATTCGTGATCGCAAACATTTATGGGAATAAATTGAGAAAAAACTACGAATTAGAAAAAAAGGCTGGTAACTAAAATTAAAAGTGATCAAAATGTAGCACAGATTAATAATCTGTGCTACGAATTTTTATTTACGATTCCTGTGCCTCAAGCCATCTTTCAGCATCAAGTGCAGCCATACAACCGGTTCCTGCAGCAGTAACAGCTTGACGATATTTACTATCACTCACATCACCTGCAGCAAAAACACCTTCAATGTTTGTATATGTTGAACCAGGTTTTACTTTAAGGTAACCAACTTCATCCATATCTAGTTGACCTTTGAATATATCAGTATTTGGTTTGTGACCAATTCCAATAAATAATCCATCAGCCTTCAACTCTTCAGTTGAGTGATCTCGTGTATCTTCAAGTAAAACACCAGTCATTCTTTTAACACCGTTCTCTTCAACACCAATAACTTCTTTGATGGTTTTGTTTAGAAGAAATTTTATTTTTGGATTTTTCTTTGCGCGGTTTAACATAATGCCCGATGCTCTGAAACCTTCTCGTCTATGAATAATTGTAACTTCAGAAGCGTGATTTGTCAGATAGTTTGCTTCTTCCATTGCAGTATCTCCACCACCAATAACCAAAACTTTCTGATTCTTGAAGAAGAATCCATCACACGTTGCACAAGCTGAAACACCGAAGCCCATATATTTCTTTTCACTTTCCAAACCTATCAACTTTGCTGAAGCACCTGTAGCAACGATTACCGCATCAGCAGTGTAAACATCTTCATAGGATTTTAGAATAAAAGGTCTTTTTGAAAAATCAACTTCCGTTATTTCTTTGTATACGCTTTCCGCACCAAATCTGATTACCTGTTTCCTCATTACATCCATCAATTCAGGACCCTGAATACCGTGTTCAAAACCGGGATAATTTTCTACTTCTGTTGTAATTGTTAACTGTCCACCTGGTTGCATTCCTTCAAATATAACAGGTTTAAGATTTGCTCTTGCATTATAAAGTGCTGCTGTAAATCCTGCAGGTCCTGAACCAATTATTATAATTTTATGATGATTATCTGCCATCTCTGTTCCTTCAATGAATTATAGTTAAAAATTAATTTCTGAAGATTTGATTCTACAAATTTACAAAAGATTCAGTTGAGGAGAGTTGAGTGATATAGATCAATTATTCTTTTTCAGGAATAATGCATTTCGTTTAAGACCCTTAAGTTTTGCTCTTTTAATTGGTGAGGTTCTAAATCTTTCCTTGAAATCAATCTTCGGTCATCTCATGATACTTCATCCAGATTCAATTCTTTATTTTGAGGATGAAAATCTTTTATCAGTGTTTCAATAGGAAATTTCTGATTCCAGGGACAAACATCCTGACAAATATCACATCCGAAAATCCAGTTATCAAACTTACCTTTAAATTCTTCTGGAATCTCTCTTTTATTTTCAATTGTTAAATATGAGATACATTTATTTGCATCAACAACATACTCTTGAACAATGGCACTTGTCGGACAAGCATCAATACAAGCAGTACAGGTTCCGCAAAAATCTTGTATCGGTTCTGAGTAATCAAATTCATAATTCGTTATGATGTTTGCAATAAAAAACCAGCTTCCCATTTCGCGGTTGATAACATTTGTGTGCTTGCCAAGCCAACCAATTCCAGCACGAACAGCCCAGGCTTTATCCATTACCGGTCCGGTATCGACATAAGAGATTGATTCGAATTCCGGATCAATCTTATTTAATTCTTCCTCAAGTTCATCAAGCATTGCCCAGATTATAAGATGATAGTCTTTTCCCCAGGCATAACGGGAAACCTTGCCTTCTAGTCTTTATCATTTGAATAGGAATCTGGTGTGTAGTAATTAAGTCCGAGTGAGATTACTGACTTTGCATTGGGAAGAATTTGCCGCACATCTTTTCTCTTCTCAAAATTCTTTTCCATATACTCCATTCCAGCCTGATAATTACTTTCCAGCCATTTCTTAAGCTGTTCGGATTCTTTTTCTAAAACATCCGCTTTTGCAAATCCAACCAAATCAAAACCAACTGCTTTCGCTTTTTTAGTTACTATGTTATTATTGATTTTCATCCTACTATATAATGGAATTGGTATTGTCATTCCCACGAAAGTGGGAATCCAAACCAGTTGGAGGAAATAGATTCCTGCTTACGCAGGAATGACATCTGGTTCTACCATTGCCTTTGTCGTTCCAATACCTTCACATATACTTTATTATTAATTACTTTAACCTGATAAACCTGTAGCCCATTACTTCCTGAATCTTTTTTGCCTGTTCGTAGATTAAACTTCCAACCGTGTGCGGGACAAACAACAAATTCATCTTCAATAAATCCATCGTAAATGAGATGTGTTTGTTGATGGGGACAGATATTACTCAAAGCAAAAACTTCGGAATTGATTTTAAATACTGCAATCTCAATATCATTAACTATAAATTTTTTGCCTATACTTTCCTGTAAATCATTCAACGAGCACAGGAAAGTAAATCCCTCTTCTTCAATCTTCATCAAATGATCTGAATTTTTTATCAACGGTATAACCTTTATCGATTTTCTTTATAGTTGCGAATGCAATTTCAGGATCGTGTCCGAAAAATAGCTTCCAATTTTCCTCTAAAGCAATCTTCAAATATTTTTTCTTTTCTTCAAGAGTTACCAATGGCTGAAGATCATAACCCATAATGTATGGCAAAGGAATATGAGCAAATGTAGGAATCAAATCCGCACAAAATAAAAATGTATTGTTACCATCAGATATCTTCACCATCTGCTGACCGAATGTGTGACCATTGATAACAAATAAATTCTATTTCATCATCAAACTGACCATTTCCAACTATGAAGTTGAGCACTCCTTCCTCAAACAGCGGTTGAAAATTTTCTTTAATGTAACTTCCTTTGTCTCTATCTGACGGATTTATCGCCCAATCATAATTCTGTTTTTGAACGTGATACTTTGCATTCGGGAAAGCCGGTTCAAGTTTGTCATTTACTGAAATCGTCGATCCACCTGTATGATCAAAATGAAGATGTGTTAGAATAACATCGGTAAAGTCTTCAGGTTTTAATCCTTTTTGAGCTAGAGCAGAGTTCATTGAAAATTTTTCATCAACAGCATAAATAGCTTTCATTTTGTCATCCCATTTATTACCCATTCCTGTATCTATTATAATCTTTTTTGAATCACTCTCAAGAAGTAGATGACGTGTTGACATTTTAATCCGGTTAACTTCATCGGGAGGATTCGTTTTTTGCCAGAGTACTTTGGGAATTATTCCGAACATAGCTCCACCATCAAGTCCGAAAAATCCTGATTCGATAATACTAAGTTTGTATTTACCTATTTGCATAAAAAATAAAATTATTAGTTATAATATTCTTTCTTTAGTAAATTAAAAAAGAAATTTTTAATTCACAGATCGGAGTTGAAAAATAAGAAACTGCTTTTTTTGCGAAGTTAATTACTTTAGTAAAACCAACTTCTTCGTCTCAACAAAGGAACCTGCCTGTTTCAGTTCTGATAAAAATAAAATCCCACTCGTTAAATCACTTCCGTTAAATTCAACTTCATAATTCCCAGCGTCTTTTTCTTCATTGACAAGTTTGACAACTTCATTCCCTAAAACATCATAAACTATTAAAGTAACTTGAATGTCACTCTGAGCTCTGTCGAAGAATGCCTGATGGTATGCTGAATTTTATTATTGTGGAAGGGTTAAAAGGATTCGGATAATTCTGCTGACAAGTGAAAATTCTATTGGTAGTAAAATCTACATTGATTTCAATTATCGTTTGAGTACTCAAAGCTTCCATCAAAATCAATCTGTTTTATTTTGTATTCGATAGGTGCCTGGTTTAACATCACTATCTTTAAAAGTGTAGTGTTGTGTTTCTGTTGTTGTTCCGTGTCCGGGTATAAATCCTAGTTCTGACCAATTCTGACTCCTGACTTCTAACTCCCAACTCCTTCTTATGAATCTCAAACCCTTGGTTGTTTGTTTCTGTTGCGGTAATCCAGCTTAGCTCAACATCTCTTTCATTCACATGCAGCAAAAAATGAAATTAACTCAACAGGAGTTGTTCTCCCAGGGTGTTCTGAAAATACCGTCGATCATAAGTTCCAGCATATAAATAACCACTTGAATCTATTGCAAGACAACTCACATTTACATTTGATAATCCTCTTGTATTCCCAGGAGATCTCCACTATCGGTAGAAAGATAAACTCCTTGTTTCCAGTTCCTCCTACACTAACATAAATATCATCATTTGTATCAAGTACAAAATCGATAAAATGATTATTCCAATCATTAAATGTATTTGTATTAAACCAAATATTGCCATTATCTGTGGTTTTGTAAATACCTGCATCAGTGGTAGGGCTGATTCATCTGCACCAGCTAAAACACTGCCATCATTTAAATATTCCAATGCTGAAGCTGCTATATATGGTAATATCCATTCCCAATTCATACCTAAATCAAATGATCTTTGTATTCCAAACCAACTTGCAGTATGATTACCTAAGAAACATAACGCCATTTGTATTTATACCAATATCGAGTGCACCGAAACCAGTGTAACTCGTTGCTTCCCAGGTTACTCCTTCATCCGTAGACCTAAACACTCCACCCGTACCCATGTTTGCATTACGATTTAAAATGAAAAACCCCGACAGAGTCGGGGTTCGAATGGTAAGAAAATTAATATTACCTTCCTAATCCATCTAAATAGTCTTTCCTCTTAAGTAACTCTTCTTCTGTCTCGACGTGTTTCGGATCTGGAACGCAACAATCAACCGGACAAACAGCCGCGCATTGCGGTTCATCGTGAAATCCTTTGCATTCCGTACACTTATCAGGAACAATATAAAAAAACTCTGAAGAGTAAAATCCATCTGCGCCGGAAGGGGCAGCATCGCCATCACCGTAGGATTTTCCTGTTAATTCCCAATTAACTCCACCTTCGTATATCGCTGTATTTGGACATTCAGGTTCACATGCACCGCAGTTTATGCATTCCTCAGTTATCAATATTGCCATAAGATTACTCCTTTAAGATTTAATTCTGGTTTCAAAATTGCTTTTTCTAATGAACAAGATAAATTTTCTAAAAGTTCATCTGAAATTTATAAAAAATACATTCCTTGACAAGCCAAAATATGACCTGAGTGTAATTTTATAACGCCCTTTTTTGATTAATCTGATAATTTTATGGCTTTTTGCCATTATAATCATTCTGAAGATAATGCAGGGTTGAGTTTGTTATCTCCAGATTTTTCTCAATTGCAAATTTTTCTGCATTTTGAATATTGCCTGAATAAAACCTCCACCATAATAAAGAACCAATCAACACACCATCCAATACCCGGTCTTCAACAAATGCATTGATAGTAAGGTAACCCCAAAGAACATTCCATCCAATAGATATAAGACCGCTGACATATTCTCCAGTATAAAATTGCCCTGCACCAGGGACAACAGATAAATATTTTGCTAATTCCGGATTGTAAAGATCATTATCAATAGAATCACAAAGTACCGCAAGCTGATGTTCTTGAATTTCTGAAAAAGTTGTGGCTGCTCTTTCCCATTCATCTGAAAAAATATAAGCCCAGCCTCGCCAGTAATTTATTTCTTCCGATTTATTTTCGAATTTTGGATCTATTTGCAAGTGAATCAATTAAAGCCAACGCTTTATAAGTTGTCCTTCTTAAAATATTAATTTTTATAATTTCAATCCTGCAGTTATAATTTTCCTCAGTTGTGCGTGCCTGTATATCAGCAATAGAAAAATGTAGCAATGCATCTGAAAATTTTCCACCGTATTTGTAACTAAAACCCATCAAGAGGTTCGCTTCGTAAGAGTATTTTCCGGATTCATCGAAGAACAACAATCTTTTAAATTCAGTTACGGCATCAAAATAATTTTCCTTCTCATAAAATTTTTTAGCATAGTTGAATTGCTCTTCGTACGAATCTTGTGCAATTGCAGATAATGTTCCTACCGAGATTAGTAAAAAAGTAAAAAATATTTTAGTTGCAAAAATCATAATCAGGTAGAAAATAGTTGTTTTGTTCAAGGAATAATTTCAAGCCATTGCTGAACTCAAAATCAATTCTCGCATTAAAAATTTGTGCTGCTGCAATTGAGCCATAAATATTTCCAGCATAAAAAAAAGCACCAAGACCAGTAAATATCCACGCTTTTGTTGAATGATCTGCCTTAAAATTATCATAAGCTAAAAATGCAAACAACCCGGTAAGCAGCAAGCTAGTTATTCCATCGCCCCATTCACCAACATACATTTTACCGCTACCGGGAATGACTGCAGAGAGAATTCCAGCTAATGCAGGACTTTTATAATCAGGATTTACACTCAAATCAATAAAAGGTTCCACTTCCCTCCTTTGTAGCATGTCAAATGGTATAAGCAATTCTTCTTTTTTAATTTCCTTTGATCGAGTTTCAATGAAGTAGACTGAACTTAGTTTAAGAAAATAATTAGAAACTGCCTGATCCATATCAAAAGGAAATAAATTATTTGACAAGTTAGCGTGAAAAACTGAAGAATCAACGAGGAACGAATTCTTCAAATAGAGTTTTTGAGCATCCTCTTCGTATTCAAAAAAAATTTCATTTATGTAAGACTCAAATACTTGATTATGAAGATTTAGTTTTGAATAGCTTAACATGATTTTCAAGTTGATCGTGTCACTGTGAAAGATATTTTTAACAGTTGTATATTGCTCCACCGCACGAATATAATCTCCCTCACAAAAAAGATAATCAGCAAATTTTTTTATGTTTTGGGGTGAGTGATAATCAAAAGAGGTTGATTGAGGTAGAGATGCTAATGGAATTAGAAAGAGTATTACTAAAAACTTTCTCATTCATCTTCAACAATAAATTCAGGAGGTAGATATTTTATTCTTCCCTGATTTAACGTGTAATTGGTGGCTGGATCATAGTAATGTCCTCTTACTCCATGCGGATATCTATTCTTTTTAATAGGGTTAGTATCTCGAGTTAATCTATCAGAAAACATAAGAGTTGCCTGAAAAATATTTGTTTCCTCTGTTGCATCCATAAAGAATGAAGAACAAGAAGGACTAAATGGACAATTATCTCCATCAACATCAGAAATAAAAAACCAATAAGCATTCACGAAAGATTTTTTGATAAACTCACCTGCATCATCTGCCTGGAAAGAATAGTTTCTTTTTCTAAAGTGATCAGATTTTTCATATGAAAGGTCTGCTTTCTTCCACTTCAGATTATCAAGCTGCCCGAAAGCAGATGTGCAAAGAAAAAGTACTGAAAATAAAGTTATGAAATAAAAAGGGAATGAACATCTGCAGTTGTCACACTGAGCCTGCCTGCCTGCCGGTAAGGTAGGTCGAAGTGTGACGTCATCCTTAGACAGAGCCTGTTCTGAGTCAATCAAAGTGCTCAGGATGACGTAATTTATTTTTTTAAATAATGGCCGAGGACTATTTCTTATCAAGAAGTGACCTTGCTATCACTATTCTCTGAATCTCGGATGTGCCTTCATAAATTTCTGTAATTTTTGCATCACGCAAATATCTTTCAACAAGATATTCTCTTACATAACCATATCCACCGTGAATCTGAATTGCTTCCAGTGCACATTCAACTGCTATTTTTGAAGCATATAATTTTGCCATTGCAGCTTCAGCATAATATTTTTTGCCGGCATCTTTCATAGCCGCAGCTTTAAAAGTCAACAATTTTGCTGCATCAAGTTTCATTGCCATATCTGCCAGCTTAAACTGAATTGCCTGAAGATTTGAAATTTCTTTTCCGAATGCTTTTCTCTCTTTTGAATATTTAATTGCTGCCTCAAGTGAAGCCTCAGCAATACCAAGTGCTTGTGAAGCAATTCCTATTCTTCCACCGTTAAGTGTATTCATTGCAAAATTAAATCCTTTGCCTTCTTCCCAAACAATATTTTCTTTCGGGACTCTGCAGTTTTCAAATGTCAATGAACAAGTATCGGAACTTCTTATTCCCAGCTTATCCTCTTTCTTACCATGACCAAAACCGGGAGTTCCTTTCTCAACGAGAAAAGTTGAAATTCCTTTGTGCTTTTTCGTTTTGTCTGTGGTTGCCATGACCAGATGATAATCAGCAGTGGTTCCGTTCGTGATCCAGTTTTTCATTCCATTCAGAACAAAAAATTCTCCGTCTTTATCTGCCATAGTATGCTGCTGTGTTGCATCACTTCCTGCTTCTGGTTCAGATAGAGCAAATGAACCAAGCTTTTCACCTTTTGCCAGAGGTATTAAATATTTTTGTTTAATAAAATCAGAGCCGTAATCTTCTAATCCCCAGCAGACGAGAGAATTGTTCACAGACATAATAACACCGACACTTGCATCTACTTTTGATATTTCAATCATAGCAAGCACATAACTTATCGTGTCCATTCCAGCACCACCATTATCCGGTGAAACCATCATACCCATAAAACCAAGCTCACCCATCTTTTTAATTATTTCTGTTGGAAATTCTGCTTTTATATCTCGTTCAACTGCATGTAGGTGCAATTTCATTTTGTGCGAAATCCCGAGCTGATTCCTGAATCATTAATTGTTCTTCTGTAAAATCGAAATTCATTTTTCTACCCTGTTGATTTCTGTGATTAGTTTTTAATGCCTAATGGAGATGAAATATTTCCATTGTCAAAAATAATGTAATATAAAATCTAAGACAACGAATTTTAATGAATTAAGATATAGCAGATTTCAGAAATCTAACTATATCTAAAGTTATAGTGCTTATTGCTTGTCTTGTCAGACAATACTGATAGACTATTTTTGGATTATGGTTAAAGAAAAAGTAAAAAAGACTATCAAGGGATTCACACTCCCCGAATTAAGAAAATACTTTATTTCTGAAGGTGAACCAGCATTCAGAGCTGAGCAGGTTTTTAAGTGGCTGTACGGGGATATGGTTGATAATTTTGATGAGATGAGTAATCTTTCGAAATCGCTCCGTAATAAACTTTCAGAAAGTTTCTGTATTGATACACTTAATTACTCCACTAGCGAAATTTCACTCAAGACACAAACTAAAAAATATATTTTCGAAACCAATGAGGGACATAAAATTGAATCAGTTGTAATTCCGGAAAAGAAAAGAACAACGCTGTGTATTTCCACTCAAGTTGGTTGTCCGCTTGATTGTAAATTCTGTGCAACTGGATTGATGGGTTACAAAAAAAATCTTTCGGCAGGAGAAATATTTGATCAATTCAAACTTGCAAGTAAAGATTATACGGATAGTGAGATAACCAATATCGTTTATATGGGAATGGGTGAACCTCTTTTGAATTTCAATGAAACAATAAAGTCACTCGAAATTTTTGCAGAAAAATTGACCACGGGAATCAATCTGTAAAAAAAATAACTGTATCAACGGCAGGAATCGCTCCAAAGATTCGCGAGCTTGAAGAAACAGGATTAAAAGTAAAACTTGCATTCTCACTTCACTCCTGCTTCGAAGAAATCAGAAATAAAATAATGCCGATAAACAAAAAGTATTCTTTAAAAGAAAATATTGAAGCACTAAAAAGTTATGCCGCAAAAACTAACACACGAATAACATTTGAATATGTTATGCTTGAAGGAATAAATGATCGCAATGAAGACATTAAAGCTCTTGTAAGATTGATGAGTACAATTCCAAGTAAGTTAAATATTATTCCTTTCAACTCTCTTGAACATATGAATCCATCAGGATTAGCTGGGCAATTAAGATCAACCTCAATGGAAAGAATTCATAAGTTTGCTGATAAATTGAAAGAAAAAAATATTACTGTAATGCTGCGAAATACTCAAGGAGATGATATCGCAGCGGCTTGTGGTCAATTGGCAACGAAAGTTCAGGCAAAATGAAAAAACTAACTCACGACGAAATAGCAAAAAACAGAATTACTCTGGACACAATCCACAAAGTAAAAAAACTTCCGGTTTATGTTGTGTTGAACAGCATCAGAAGTTCATACAATGTTGGCTCAATTTTCAGAACATCAGACGGAGCTATGATTGAAAAACTTTTTCTCTGTGGTTACACTCCGTATCCACCTCATCCAGATTTACCATCAGGTAAAAAAGATGTGTTGAAGACTTCACTCGGTGCAACAGAAAGTGTGAAATGGGAATATGTGAAAGATCCGAAAGAAGTTATAAAAAAGATGAAAGAAGATGGAATAAAAGTTTGTGCACTTGAGTTAACAGATAAAAGTTCTCCTTATTATGATTTGAAGAAAGATATTTTTCCTCTTTGCCTGGTTGTTGGAAATGAAATTACAGGTGTCTCACAAGAGATTTTGGATATGTGCGATTTTTCAATTGAGATTCCTCAGTTCGGAATAAAGCAATCTCTGAATGTTGCAGTTGCTTATGGAGTAACGATTTTAAATTGAGAGAAATATTCGATTTATGAAATTTCAAGCTGCCGCAGTAAAAAACTCTTCGCCGTTATCTTTGGTGTGAATTAAAAGCAGATTTGCACGAACCATTTTAACTAATGTCCGGGAAGCTCTTCTTTCTGAAATGTTTACAAGATTACTCAATTCTTTAACTGAAATTCTCTCATATTTACCAAGATATTCAAAAACCATTTTTTCAGTCTGACCAATAGTGTATTTCTTCAAAGAAAGGTCAGCAGAATGTGCACGAAGTATCCGCACCATTTCTTTACTTGCCTGTACACTTTTATCATTTATTCGTACAAGAACGACTGCTTTGTTGATATCAAATTCATTCTGATAATCCTGCAGCCGGTGTGGTTTGTTATCTGATTCAGGAATACTAACAACTACCAATTCTTTTCCGTATAGTTCAACAAAGTCAATTAAATAATCGAGAGGTGGTTCACAATAATTCTCTGCTGCGTCTTTGATCATTTCTGATTCAGATTTTTCGCTGTCAACTCCAACTACTTCCTTGTCATCATCAACTCCAAAAATAACATAACCGCCTTTTGTGTTTGCAAACGCAATTATCTCTCTGGCAATTTTTTCTGGAGTAGTGAAATGTCTTTTGAATTCACATTGAAGATTCTCCCCTTCTTCGATCAACTCGAGTACGTGCTTACGGTTCATATTCAGAAAAGTTTTTTAAGAGTTCAGCGGTATTCGTTTTTCTATTTTACTATCTTTTCCGAGGATTCCAAACGGGCTCTTTTACAGCCGGAGTTTTATTATTTCCGCCTTCAGTATCATTTCCCTGCTGTTCCGGTGTTTGTTCTTCTTCAGCAACAGATACCTGAACAGTATCTTTTGGAGTGATTGTTTCTTCAGCTACCTGAATAGTATCTGATTTAAGTGAATCAGAGCGGGTCAGTTCATTCAATGAATCCGCCAAAGCTAACTCTTCTCTCCTTTTTTCCTGCTTATAAAACGAAACTTTGGGAGCTACGATTCTGACATAATCAGAAGCAGGATATCTGGCTATTAAAGTATCATAATATTCTATAGCCGCTTCAGGATCGTCTAATTCATTTTCTTCTATCCAGCCGGAAGCAAAAATTGCTTTAGGTGCTACTGCTGATTGAGGAAAATCTTTCGGAATTTTATTAAGCTCAAACAATGCTGAAGAATAGTCACTCGCAAAAATTAAGTTTTCAGCCTTCGTATATTGCTCCAATGCCGGATCATAGTCGAGATCGATTAATGGTTTGTCCAATTTTACTGCAGCCGCATTAACAATGCTTTCATTTTTATAATCATCATAAATTATATTAAATAAGACTGTCAGCACTTTCTTGATTCTCAACTGTTAAATAATAACTACCCATTGCAAACAATGAAGTTGCATAATAGGAGTTATTTGAATATTCAGTCAGGTTACTATAATAATACTTGTACGCTGAATCGGGCATATCAAATTCAGATAAAAATAAATTACCAAGGTTAAGTTGATCTTTTGCTAACAGAGTTTTCAACGAATCCTCTGTAATCTTTGGCAATCTGGGAGGATTATTCTTAAACTTGAGAGTGTCGGGTAATGAGGCTGTTAATTGATTAGCCAGAGCTTCTCGCTCACGCTTCTGTTGTTCAAGTTTTTGCTTTGCAGCCGGATCAAAAGTTCTGTTGGTAAACATACTATCAAATTTAGCAACTAAAAGTGAATCCTGCGGTTTCGGGTTTTTGACCCAGGAGAAAATTGAATCCCTATTCACATTTTCATACTCTAATGAATCCTTTAGAAAAGTAATCAATGTGTCCGCAACTATAAGTGAATCCTGGTAATAGCCTGTAGTATCTTCTGTACCAACTAATAAATCACTGAGCCCAGACCAACTTTCCTGAAACTCTTTAGCATTCGCAATCTCCTCAGCAATTGCTAATGAATCCTGAACATACAAAGCCGAATCTTTTTTAAACTCTTCCGGATTTTCAAAGTAAAACAATTGTTTGTCATATTTATTTAAATCTTTTCTTAAAGAAATATATCTTGTAAAAAGTCGGTCTTTATCTCTTGCAAGACTTAAATATTCTTTTGGCAATTGAGAAAGTGATGCTTTCTTATAATAAACGGCTGCACTGTCCAATTGATTTAATCCATATTCATATACCAAACCAATTTCATACTTAGCTACTGCAGAATTAGGTGTGTTTTTATAAGTTGTGTCAACAATTGTAAGCTGACTTATCGCTTCATCATATTTACCAAGAGTTGATTCGGTGATTCCTATTTCAAGATCAATCTCAGAATATTTATCTAAATACTTGTCCTCTGAACGCATATCCTCAAACAATGTAAGTGCTTCTTGATTTTCACCAATTTCTCTGAGCACTTTTCCGAGACTGATTTTTGCAGTTACTTCAAGCTCATAGTCAGGTGAATATTCAAATACATTCTGATATGCTTTGACCGCTGCCGGATAGTCTTCTATAGTAACATTAAGATTACCTACTTCATTCCAGACGATGGCATTAATTACATCATCATCAGATACTGCAAGAAACTCATTAGCTGTTTGTATGGCAGTAGTATAATCATCAACAGATTTATAGTAAACTATTTCTTCGATAAATGCTTCCTGCATAAATTCTTCTTCGTCTTCTTCGATTGCTTTATCCCTAACATCTTTTAATATTTCCAAACCATCCGTGTAGTTTTTTAATCTCATATCACATTTACCTATCCATAGACTTGCTTCAAGTACATAGTCACTATTCGATTGAGAGGAAATAAGCTCTTCAAATTTTCGACGTCCCTTTAAGTAATTCTTTTGATAGTAGAACGACTTTCCCAGCATCATCAATGCATCTTCTACATACGACGAATTAGGACTGAACTGAAGAATATGAGAACATTTCTCTATAACTTTTTGAAGGTCAGCACCTGCTGCAGGAGGAATTGTTGATGGTTCAGTTGAAAAGATATCCTTTTTCTGTTCAGTGATTTGCTTTTCAGCTTTTTGGAAAAGTTCACTGGCGTTGTAGTAAAGATTGAAATATGTGGTAAAATTGTCCCACGTACTGCAACTGGTTAGAAAAATGAATGTGGACAGTAAAAGGAAAATTCTATCTTTTAAAAGATTGGTGAACATGGCACCTGAAGCTATTAAAGAAAAAATAAAACAAAAAGGTAAAATAATTTACAAAGCGTCTTTTCCCGATTCCCCTGTTCGTAATCCTGACAGCATCTTCAACATTGTAAATAAATATCTTGCCATCGCCAACCTGGCCTGTTTTCCCGGTTTTTAGTATTGCATCGACTATCTTTTCAACTTTGGAATCTTCAATAACGACTTCAATTTTTATTTTTGGGACAAATTCTATCCTGTATTCACTTCCGCGGTAAGTTTCAGTGTGTCCTTTCTGTCGTCCGTAACCCCTGACTTCAGAAATTGTCAATCCGCGGATGCCTTCTTCAACAAGCGCTTCCTTTATTTCTTCAAGTTTGAAAGGTCGGATTATTGCTTCTATTTTTTTCATAATGCTCTCTTATTTACCGTGGCATTGTTTATATTTTTTTCCGCTGCCGCAGGGACAGGGATCATTCCTGCCAACCTTCTCCATAACTTTTACAGGCTGCATTTTTCCCCCTACCTGTGGAGAACCTTGCCTTGGAGCTTGCAGTCCGATATTTGTTGCAACCTGCTTGCTTTCAGTCATCCTGGTTGCAGGCTGTCTTCTCTGCTGCTGAACCTCACCCGGAGCGTGCGGGAAAAATTTAAATGAGAAAGAAACCACATCATTTCTTATCTCATCGAGAAGTGTAACAAATAGTTTGAAAGATTCAGCTTTGTATTCGACAAGCGGATCTTTCTGACCATAAGCACGAAGCCCGATTCCTTCTTTCAAATCATCCATTTCGCGAAGGTGCTCTTTCCATTTCTGGTCAATAACGCTAAGCATTGCATAACGCTCAAGTCTTGCCATCAAATCCGCACCAAGCATTTCCTCTTTTTTTCTGTAGAATTCTTTTGCGTCAGTAAGAAGTTTTTCTTTCAATCCATCTGTGCCAAGCTTTTCAAATTCTTCCGGTTCAATTTTAACTTCAACCAGCAACTTCATCAACATTTCTTCCTTGATCAAATCCGCTTCAGCATTATCAAAATGTGCTTCAATTAATTGGTCAATAAATTCTTCCAATAGATCAAAGATTTCACTTTTCAACCGATCTCCCTGCATTGCACGGTTTCGTTTCGTATAAATAACTTCTCTCTGTGAGTTCATTGTATCATCGTACTCAAGCAATCTTTTTCTTATAGAGAAGTTATTCTCTTCAACTTTTTTCTGAGCTCGCTCAACAGAACGTGTAATAAGCGGGTGCTGAATTACTTCGCCTTCTTTCAATCCCATTTTTTCCATTACAGAAGAAATACGGTCAGAGCCAAACAATCTCATCAGGTCATCTTCAAGTGAAAGGAAAAATTTAGTTGCGCCGGGATCTCCCTGTCTGCCTGAACGACCTCTGAGCTGCCGATCTATACGCCGTGATTCGTGCCGCTCCGTTCCAAGGATAAATAAACCTCCTCTATCTACAACGCCTGCTCCCAATTTAATATCCGTTCCTCGTCCTGCCATATTCGTTGCAATTGTTACAGCGCTGATCTCACCGGCGTGTGCAACTACATCTGCTTCCCGATGGTGCTGTTTTGCATTCAATACGTTATGCTGAACTCCTTTTCTCTTCAACATTCTGCTGATGGTTTCAGAAACTTCCACCGATGTTGTACCGACGAGAACCGGTCTTCCTTCTTTTTTCAGTTCTTCAATTTTATCTATTACAGCATTATACTTTTCTCTTTTGGTTTTGAAAACAGAATCATCCGTATCATCTCTTACGCATACTCTGTGAGTTGGAATTACAACCACTTCAAGTTTATAAATTGAGAAAAATTCATTCTCCTCTGTTTCCGCAGTACCGGTCATACCTGCGAGCTTGTTGTACATTCTGAAATAATTTTGAAGAGTGATTGTAGCGAGCGTCTGTGAATCTCTTTGAACTTTAACATTCTCTTTTGCTTCAATTGCCTGGTGAAGTCCATCGCTGTATCTTCTGCCGGGCAAAACACGTCCTGTAAACTCATCAACAATTGCAATTTTTCCGTCTTCAGTTACAACGTACTCATCATCCTTATCAAATAACGTGTAAGCTTTTAAAAGCTGATGAAGAGTATGTATTCTTTCGCTTGCTTCTGAATAGTGAGAATAGAGCACATCTTTTTTCTTGAATTTTTTCCTGGTCGGAAAGATTCGGATCATTTTCAAACTTGCTTATTTCTGTTCCCAGATCAGGAAGAATAAAGAATTCTTTTTCCATTCCGCTTCCTTGTGCAAGTTCTTCGCGTCCTTTTTCTGTTAAGTCAATGCTGTTGTTTTTCTCATCAATTACAAAGTAAAGCTCATCATCGATTATGTACATATTCTTAGCTTTTTCACGAAGATACTCCATCTCAGTATCCTGCATCAATTTTTTGTTGGAAGCCTCGCTTAAAATTTTTGCAAGCTTGTTGCTCTTTGGTAATCCTCTGTAAGCTCTGAATATCTGAACTCCGGCTTCAGGAGAAAGACCATTTTCTTGAATTAATTTTTCTGCTTCCTGCAAAATGTTTGCAACAAAATTTTTCTGCTTCCTGTAAAGTCTTTCAATCTTCGGTTTCATTTCGTTGAACTTTTGATCATCAACATCAACAGGACCGGAAATAATAAGCGGAGTTCTTGCTTCATCAACAAGAACAGAATCCACTTCATCCACTATTACATAATTATGTCCGCGCTGAACCTGACCTTCTTTGTCAATTGCCATATTATCACGCAGGTAATCGAAACCAAATTCATTGTTCGTTCCAAAAGTTATATCGCGGTTATAAATTTCTTTTCTTTGCTGGGGATCCATCGTGTTAAGTATGCAGCCGACAGTAAGTCCGTGAAATTTATAAATTTCCCCCATCCACTCGCTGTCACGTTGAGCTAGATAATCGTTGACCGTTACAAGATGAACACCTCTTCCGGTTAGAGCATTCAGATAAACAGGTAAAGTTGCAACAAGAGTTTTACCTTCACCGGTTGCCATCTCTGCAATTTTTCCCTGGTGCAAAACAACACCGCCAATTAGCTGAACATCATAAGGCACCATATCCCAGGTGATTTTAGTTCCAACAATTGTCCAGCTTTTGCCAACTAATCTTTCGCAGGTAGATTTTACAACTGCAAAAGCTTCCGGCAGAATTTGATTTAATACTTCTTCGTATTCTTCGTTTAACTTTTCTTCTAATGCATCCAGTTCATCGTAAGCTGCACCTCTATCAAAATCTTCATCGCCGTGCAGCTTTTCTTTTAACTCCTCAATCTGCTTTTTCGTTTCAGCGGTGAACTCGTTTATTTTATCTTTGAATTCCTTTGTTTTAGCTCGTAATTCATCATCGGATAGCTGTTTCAGCTTCTCATATTCCTGGTTTATTTCCTCAACAACAGGCCAGAGCAGCTTAAGATTTTTCTCGTGCTTATCGCCGAATATTTTCTTTACAATATTTAACATCCAGTGCCTAACTCCTTTATTAAAGTGCTTTTAACATACTTATTGAACAATTGAGATGCAATTTAAGAAAATTTACTTAGAAAGGGTTGTGATGGGTGTTTCTTCATTCCGTCGCACAGACGGACCGATCCGGAATCTCAGTGTTATCTTTTCTTAAAATTTTTGTTGAATGTTTTTAGAAGATTGAGGAAGTTTGGGAAGTAAATTCGAAATAATAAATCATATGGTAATAATTATATGTGCACGACCTATTATTAAATATTGAGTTTTTGAAAAGATTGGCAAACAACTGGTAGATAGATATGCAGCTGCACACATATATACGTTCTTTAGCTAATAATTTCGTGCAGTATAAGTAGTAGTTATGGTGATTATTATTTAAATAATTATGAACCTAATGATGAATAATTGGAAATGTATCATTTTCTAAGTTACTTATTCGGATAAATCACAATTCCGGATTACCAGTGATTTAGGAATGATTATAATACATTCTGACCAATCCAAATATTTCAACTGAATTGAGTATCACTTTTGAAAATGATAATTACGAACATATAGAAGAAATAATATTTTCTAATGGTTTTTTTAAGAATCAATCTTATTGCATAGAATATTATGGTGGGAAGCCTTATGTGAAAGAAAATATTAAAATTATAAATGATTTTATAAAAATTCCGTAGAGAATAGGTAGCTAGAGAAAAATTTTTATTTGATTGGTGAAGAAGTATATAAAACACATTTTTATTATAATAAGAAAAATAAATTCAGAAATTATGTTCCTATAATATCGTTGTTCGAAGAACTATTATGTATATTTAGATTACTTGCAAGAACTGAAATTACGAAATAAAACCAATTAATGATATCAAATTAAATCAACAAATCTAACATAGGTCTCAACATCGATCCGACTTTTTAGTTCGGTGTATATTGTGATTTTTGAAAGTGTATTTATGTATGAAAATTATTTAAAATGTTGGTTTTAATTAATTAATTGCCTTGGTGCGTAACTAAGAAAGTTACGCACTTACGGCTTAATCATTAGCATTATGAGTTTTACTCGGTTCCTTACTATGGGCATCAAGTTAGCCAAAACCGTTACTTCCAATACTTCTCAATCCAAAAGTGCTAACAAACCTATTTATACTTAAATTTGAGTAATAATTGATTATTTGAATTTAAGAACTCAGTTGCTTTGCGTTTAACAAAACTCACAGATGATTTTATAAACAAGATTGCCGGCTTTTCGGCTGGTGCACTTCCGCCGCAGGATTTTGAAAAGCTGCTGAAACTTTTTGAATCAGAAATTAAGAAGCACTACTTTACTCACTCCTCCGAATCAAACCTGCTGAGAATTATTAGCGGAATGTTCGATAAATTCTTTTTCCTGAGTGAATGTCTGCGTTATCCTCATCACGTCGAGATGCTTGTAAGCATTGCATCAAACAGTAATTATTTAAGCGATATACTAGTAATCAACCCTGAGTTTTTCTACCGGATGACTGATTCATCAGCTATGAATTCAAAGCTGGATAAAAAAACTTTTGCCGAAGAAGTCGAAGAAAGAATTTCCCGCTACAATTCTCTCGATGCAAAAACTCACGCACTTAATTCACTGAAGCGAAGAGAAATCCTCAGGATAGGATTGAAAGATATTTTTGACAATGCCGAAGTTGCAGAAACCACAGCGGAGCTTTCAATACTTGCAAATACTTTAACCGAAAAATTATTTGAAAGCTGTTACCAATTCATTCTGAATAAATATAAAATTGAAAAAGTCAAACAAACGTATTGCATAATTTCACTCGGTAAATTGGGTGGCGGTGAATTGAATTATAGTTCCGACATTGACATCATAATTTTTTATGACACTGAAAGCAAAATTGGGAACAAGTACTACAGTGAAATTCTTTCTGAGACGATTCAACTCTTTCTTGAGAAATGTACTTCATCCGAAGCCGGGAATTTGTACAGAATTGATTTACGATTGCGACCGGATGGCAAAAGCTCATCGGTGTGTAGAAGTCTGCAGGAATATCTCGATTACTACGAAAGCAGAGGCAACGATTGGGAAAGACAAATGCTCATCAAAGCAGGATTCTTATGCTGGCAGTGAAAAACTTTATTCACAATTCACAAAATATATTGATCGGTTTGTTTATCCTGCTTCTCACTTTACTTCTCCGCTCGAGCAGATGAAAAAACTGAGAAAAATTATTGAACGAGATGCTGAAGGATCAAGTAACATAAAACTTATTCCCGGAGGAATAAGAGATATCGAATTTGTTGTTCAGGCATTGCAGCTTCTCAATGGCGGAAAAGATGAATCTATAAAAACCGGCAACACTCTCACCGCATTAGAAAAACTTTACAGTACAAAACTTCTTACAAAAAATGAAACTAAAACTTTACACGAAGCTTACATTTTATACAGAAGGATTGAGCACTTCCTTCAACTAATGAACAATACGCAAACACACACGATTCCCAAGAGCGGAGAAATAGCAGAAAAGTTAAGCTTGTATTCTCGGTTTCAAAAAGCTAAATGAGTTCAAAGAGAAAATAAAAGAAAATCGAAAACAGGTCAGAGCTATTTATAACTCAATAGTTGGTGAGAGTAAAAAAACTGCGAATAAAAAAAATATTTTCAGTCAGATTAAATTCGCAAATCCACAACGAGCAGCAGAACGACATTTCATTTTTAAGAGAAGGAAAAGGATTAACTATCAGCCGAAAGTTTGATAAAGTCAGCACTCGAAGCTTTCAGCAAAATAGAGCAAAAAGTTTTTGCATACCTGCTGAATGCGGATGATCCAGACCTTTGTCTTTCTAATTTTGTTCGTGTTATAAAGCAAGCTGACTTCCCTTCCATCTGGTATAATGAATTAATTGATGACAATTTTCTGAATATTTTTCTGCAGTTATGTGAGCGCTCACAAATGGTAATTGATCTTTTTGCAGAAGATAAAATTCTCAGGGAGAGATTTTTAAACAGAGATTTTCTAAATGAATTTACTTCAAGTGAAACTGCAAAATATTCGATTGAAAAATGTATTATTCAGACTTGCAGTGCAGTTGTCGCTCAAATTAGTTGAACCGGAAGCTGCTTCACAAATTTTAAGCAGCACCATAAAAGAAAAAATTAGTTGGCTGACGGAAGAGTTCAGTAAAAAGAAAAAATGGAAAAACGATTATTTAATTATTGTTCTCGGAAGCACTGGAACCGGGACGATGTCATTTGGTTCAGATGTTGATTTGATTTTTGCTGTGAAGCATTCTGGTAAATATCCAAATATTCAGAAAGATTTCCAGGAGCTGCTGGGAAGTTTGAAGAAAGAACTTTCGCCTTTTACTGTTGATTGCAGATTAAGACCTGAAGGTGCAAGCAGTCAGTTAGTCTGGGATTTTGAAAAATATCTTGAATATATAAACAAGCGCGCCCGAATTTGGGAAATGCAATCACTGCTGAAGGTAAGTTTTATCTGCGGAAATAATAAATTATTTGATAGCCTGGTTGATTCATTCATTGATCGAACTTCTCAGCTTACAAAAGAGGAAGTCACAAAAGGAATTAGTGAGATACGATCAAAATCACTTTCCAGTTTCCCCGCAGAAATGAATTTAGTTGATCTTAAAAAGAACGCGGGAGGCTTGAGCGATATTGAGTATATTGCTCATTATTTATTGCTTACAGAACGAGAAACAGACCAAAAAATCTTATTGGAAAATCAATTCCTGAAATTCTTAGAAATTTTAAATCAAATAAAAAAGTTTTAAATGAGCTTGCTGATAATTACCTTTTCATTAAGAAATTAGAAATTTTTAACCAAGTTGCTTTCAGCAGCAGTTCATCAAAAATATCTGGTGAAGATAAAAGATTTGACAAGCTTGCAGGATTCCTTGACTTTGAAAGCGGATCATCGTTAAAGAAAAAGCTGAATTCTGTTCTTCAATTTAACAGAGAAAGTTTCTCAGCAATTATCCAGAAAAAATAAATCAATGACTTTAGCAAAAAAATATTTCTACCTTGTAACAGCACTTTTTGTATTCATCATTTACTTGTTCACACTTGCACCTTCTGTTGTGCAAATTGATTCAGGCGAACTTGCTGCGGTGCAGGCAACACTTGGTATTGCTCATCCAACTGGTTATCCACTGTTTACTATGCTTGGTTATTTATTTTCACTGATTCCATTACCATTCACAGAAATTTTTCAACTGAATATTCTCGCAGCAATTTACTGTAGCACTGCGGTTGGTGTGTTTACTTTTACTCTTAAGTATTGCCTTGATAATTTATCAGTGTTCAGAACGAAAATCTCTGATAAAAAAGAATCTGCCAAAAAAGAAAAGAAAAAGGGTAAATATCAGATTGAAAAAACAGATAAGCAATGAAGAGCTTTCTGATAATCTAAAATTGTATCACTGCAATATTTGGAGGATTAATTCTTGCATTCAGCAGAACATTCTGGTTTCAAAGCACTTCAGTGGAGGTTTATTCGCTTCATTTACTCTTAATCACACTAATCATTTTCTCTCTGATGAAAGCTTTTGTTAATTCATTTGAGAATGACAAACTCATGCACTGGCTGGTGTTTGCATTTTTCCTGGCACTCGGTTTTACCAATCATTTAACCACATTGATGATATTACCGGGCATAGCTTACCTATATTTTTTGCGATACAAATTCACTTCGGCAAGCTTTGTGCGACTGGCATTAATGATTTTACTTTTTATTGTTGTCCTCGTCGCTGTTTATTCTTATTTGCCACTAAGGGCTTCTCAAAATCCAATAATAAACTGGGGAAACCCACTTGACTGGGAAAGAATTTACCGTCACATAACCGGCAGACAATACCAGGTTTGGCTGTTTACTTCTTTTGATTCAGCCGGAAAACAGTTCAGTTACTTTTGGAGCATTCTTCCATTTGAATTTTTTGTCGGATTGCTGCTTGCAATTATTGGGCTGTTTGTTTCATTGTTCAAATCAAAAAAACTTGGATTGTTTATCCTGATTACTTTTGTGTTCACAGTTCTCTATTCCATCAACTATGACATTCACGATATTGATTCGTACTTTCTTCTTGCTTTTGTTATGCTTGCCTTCTTCGCTGCATTCGGTGCGTTAAAAATTCTGGAGTTGAAAAGCCTGCCCAAAAACTATGGGCTGATTGGATTAACAATTGTTTTAGCAATTCAATTGTTTTTCAATTTTATTAAAGTAAATCAAAGTGGTGTTTATACTTTTGAAGATTACACTAAAGCAGTATTAAATACTGTCCCTGAAAATTCAATACTATTCAGCTATCAATGGGATTATTTTATTTCTGAATCTTACTATTATCAGTTTGTAGAAGACTACAGACGAGACGTAACAGTTATTGATAAGGAGTTATTAAGGAGATCGTGGTACTACAACCAGATAAATAATCACGACTCAGAAGTTCTAGCAGGTATTCAAAATGAAATTGACCAGTTTATGATCGCACTTCAACCATTTGAAAGAGATGAAAAATTTGATTCAAATCGTCTCGAAAATTTATATCGCACAATAATGAGCAATCTTATAAAAACAAATGTTAAAGAAAGAGATTACTTCATCGCACCGGAGCTTGGTAGATCAGGAAATGAAAAGAGGCGAATTCAAACTTCCGGATGGCTATACGCTCGTTCCTCATTTATTGCTTTATAAAGTGGTTAAAGGAAGTGAATATGTTCCGGCACCAGATCCGGATTTTATTATCAGGATAGCTTCAAACAGAAATGTTTACATTGATAACATTGAAAATATGGTTGGTAGAATGCTATCGAACCGGGCATATTACGAAGTTCAACATGGAAGAACTGACCGTGCAAAATTATATCTCAAGAAAATCTTAAACGACCTACCGGGCTTCAAGCTTCATCCTGCTTTGCAGGATATATTGAAGAACTAATTCTCTATCGCTTCTAAAAGATCTTCTATTCTTTCCTTTGTAAGTTCTGATTCCGTTCGGAATGATTGAAGTGTAACATCCATTTGCTGGATGAGATTTCGTTTATAATATTTCGGTGCATAAACTGAACCGTCAATCATATAAATTCTCTGTGTTGTCTCATCGTAGAAAAAATAATTAACGAATGGTCCACCCATTCCTTTTATATTAAGTTCCCACAAACCCTGAGTGAACAAAGCATATCTTCCGTTAAAATTAACTTCTTTAACTACAAAATAATCTTCAGCAACAACAACGTAAGAAGCATCATCAGAAGTTTGATAAAATTCTTTTGTGAGCCTGTTGCGAATTGCTTTTATTGAATCCTGAACGAGGTAATCAGGAGTTGCATTATCAATCCAGTGAACAAATATCCATCGTTCCATATCACTGCCCGGTGATCTTCTCAGCCAAACAAATTTTTCTTCAGGCTTATTGAGAGCTACAACAAAGTCTGCCTGAACATAAATTACCCAGCCATAATCCTTAAGAAATTTTCCTTCAATATCTTTTTTCTCATAAGTTGGATTGTAAAGATTGCTGAACAATCTTTCGTCAGATTTTTTCTGGAAAGTGAAAAGCAGATTATCAGAATTGCTTAGAATTTTTGAATTGAGTTCGTCAATCGTATTTGCTGCTAATACTGCAACAATTTGATTTCTCGCCCACAAATCATTTTTATAAGCAATGAAATTATGTATCCAATGCTAATTTCGCTTCAACCGAGGAATCAACAATAGCTTTAATATAATCTGATGTCCGGCTGCCTGAATTCAAAGGAGCAACTATTATAATGTTCTTAGATCGCTGGTTATTTTGAAATTTAGCTACACTCATTCTTTTCAACGTGAATAATTTTTCCGGTTGAGGTGTGTAGATTTCTTTTTCAAATACAGATTGGAGAGAACCAAGTATTTCCTCGTACTCAACTGAATCTGCAACGACAATTATTTCATCTTCAAAACCTTTTGCAGGTTTGTTCGTCGAATCACAAGAAATAATCAACAGCGATAGAAATATTATCAGAAGAATTAAAAACTTTTTCATAACTACCTCGGTACGTTTGATAGTGTTAATTCAAGATTTGGCAAAAGCGCCAGGTACAAGCCCCACATTGTAAATCCAACAGAAAGTGGAATAGATAAATTATCATCAACCAATTTAGAGGAAACGTTTTCAACGATAGCCCCAACAAATGCAGCAATAAATCCTATTAAATATTCTTCGAAAAATCCGCTGACCTTTGGAGTAAATAAAATCACAATACATGCACTAACAAAAAAGGTTAAAGTTCCCTCCAGACTTTTTGAGAGAAATTTATGCCGGCCGAATTTCCTTCCGATCAAAGCAGCAGCTGAATCACTGATTATCAGAATGGAGAAAGCAGAGATAAAAATAACTTTGGGAAAAATTAGTACGCTTATTAGTGCGGAAATCAGGACATAAGTTGCGCCGTTGAGACTCTTCTTTTTATGATCAAGTTCATGCTCACGGAGTAAAAAGCCGAACATCTTGTAGAAAATTTTTCCTGTTTCGGGATGAAGGTATCTTCCTAAATCCAGGATAAGAGCAAAAGCTGCAAGTATTCCAAGAATTATTGCGGCAGTTTCCGTTGGGATAAAATAATAGACTATAGGAATTGAGAGCGAAAAAAGATGAATTAATTTACGAAATAATTCATCCTTATATCGAATCGTGCCGTTATCAATTGACGTCATCTTTTACTGGAGCATCCTTTTGCTTGCGTTCCTGCATCATAGCTTTGACGTGTTCGGGTATTTCCTCTTCCTTCGGTTTTTCTTCAACAGGAACAGGCGGTAGTTCTTCACCTTTAATAATTCTTTCTATCTCATCTGAATCAAGAATTTCGCGTTCAAGCAATTCCTTTGATAAACTGTGAAGCAAACCAATATTATCTCTTAAAATTTTCTCAGCCCGGTTCATTGCCTGACTAATTATGCCGCGGATTTCTTCATCAATATCTATTGCGGTTTTCTCACTGTAATCACGATGCTTTTGAATTTCTCTGCCAAGAAATATTTCTTCTTCCTTTAGCCCCATAACTCATCGGACCAAGCTTTTCACTCATTCCCCATTCGCAGACCATCTTTCGTGCAATGTTTGTAGCTTTCTCTATATCATTTCCAGCACCGGTTGTATAATGATCAAAAACAATCTTCTCAGCAGCTCTTCCGCCAAGTGCATAAGTAATTACGGCTTCAAGATATTCTTTTGAGTAAGTATGTTTCTCATCAATCGGGAGATAACTGGTAACGCCAAGCGCACGACCTCTTGGAATGATAGTTACTTTGTGAACAGGATCAGCTTCGGGAATCATCCTGGCTACGAGAACGTGCCCTATTTCATGGTAAGAAGTGGTTTTCTTTTCTTCTTCAGAGATAATCAAGCTCTTCCTTTCCATTCCCATCATAACTTTATCTTTTGCTTCTTCAAAATCTGCCATTTCAACTTTTTTCTTATTCTTTCTTGCTGCAAGTAGTGCTGCTTCATTTACAAGGTTTGCTAGGTCTGCACCTGCCAAACCGGGAGTACCTTTTGCAAGAACTTCCAGGTCAACTTTTTCCTCAAGAGGAATATTACGTGTATGAACTTTAAAAATTCCTTCTCTTCCTTTTACATCCGGTCTGTCAACAACTACCTGTCGGTCAAATCTTCCTGGTCTCATCAAAGCCGGATCAAGAACATCGGGACGATTGGTTGCAGCAATTATTATCACACCACTATTCTGTTCAAAACCATCCATTTCAACAAGCAATTGATTGAGAGTTTGCTCTCTCTCATCGTGACCACCGCCAAGTCCGGCACCACGGTGTCTTCCAACAGCATCAATTTCATCAATAAAAATAATACAAGGTGCACTCTTCTTCCCTTGTTCAAAAAGATCTCTGACACGGCTTGCACCAACTCCAACAAACATCTCAACAAAATCTGCACCGCTTATTGAGAAGAACGGGACTCCTGCTTCGCCAGCAACAGCACGAGCAAGAAGAGTTTTACCTGTTCCCGGAGGTCCTAATAAAAGCACACCGCGAGGAATTTTTCCGCCTAGCTTTTGGAACTTAGTCGGTTCTTTTAAAAATTCAATTATTTCCTGAAGCTCAACTTTTGCTTCATCGGTACCGGCAACATCACGAAATGTAACCTTTTGACCAGATTGACTAATTAACTTTGCTTTACTTTTTCCAAAAGAAAAAATTCCTCTGGTACCGCCACCCTGCCCCTGCATTCTTTTCATTATTATTATCCAGACTGCAATTATCAGCAGCCAGGGTAAAAAGCCAAGAAGAATGTTAAGCCATTCACCAGATTGCTTATCGAATGAGTAATTTATTCCTTTTTCTTTCCAGAGAATCTCTTCATCTCTTATAATCGGTTCAGGTATGTAAACAGAAATTGCTTTTACGTTAGTTGCTGTACCATCAATGTTAATTGAAGTCTCTGAAGTTAAATCGGCACGGAAGAAATAATCATTGATATCTGATTTAGTTATCGTGGCGTCCTGTATTTTATCGGTTTCGTTAATAAGTCTGCGGTATTCAGCAAAAGGAATGTCAACATAATTTTCCTGTCCGGTTCTAAACACCTGCATAACAATTACTGCAGCAACAATTACCGCACCCCATCCGAATACCATCCTGAGAATTTTAGACCAATCAAAATTATCATCCGGTCTTTTTGGTCCTGAGCCTTTAGGATTTTTTGATGGTTTTTTATCGTCGTTATTATCAGCCATAAAAAATTTTCTAAAATCTAAATTCATTAAAAAAATTAATCTCCTTTTTCATTTATTATGTAAATTCCTCTCAAATTGCGATACTTCTGGGCAAAATCCAGACCATAACCAATAACGAACTTATCAGGAATTTTGAAGCCAATATAATCAATTTTCACATCATATTTAAGGCTTCCAGGCTTCACCAGTAGAGAAACAACCTTCATACTGTTGGGTCTTTTTTCGGCAAAAAGTTCCTCAATATATTTTATTGAAAGTCCTGTATCAACGATATCTTCAACAATAATTATGTCTCTGTCGTTCACTTCGCAATTAAGTTCCTTGAGCAGTTTCACATTTCCGGAGGAAATTTTTGCATCACCGTAACTTGACAGCTTGAAGAAATCAATTTCACAATCTATGTTCAGATATCTAATGAGATCTGACATAAAAAGAAATGAACCATTCAATACCCCGATAAAGACCGGCACCGATGATTTATACTCCAAAGAAATCTGTTCGGCAAGTTCTTTAACTCTTTTATGAATTTTCTCTTCGGTAAGAAGGGGAACAAATTCATCTGTTCCAATTAATATTTTTTCTGGAGAGTTCATTTTGAAGTTACAATTAGTTTCAAAATCTTTTTTGTTTCTGATGTTACTTTAAACCCATCATCAATCCGGAGACCGATTACCCAGACAATTTTTCCACCATTAGTTAGAACCAGATATTCCCTTTTTCCGATAGAAGACGCTTTTTCATCTGAAAGGAAATCGGAAATCTTTTTTGTTCCTTTCATCCCAATTGGTTGAAATTTGTCTCCTACTTTCCATTTTCTGATTTCAAAAATATTACTGAGCCCATCACCGGAGATATACTCAACAGATTTATCAGGACTGAACTTAAACATTTTTCGCTTGACTTCCCTTACCGAAATTACTTGTCCATCAACCTTGAGATTTTGACCAACTATAATTTTAAAGTTGGTTTTTCTAATTCTTGTAGCAGGATTTTTTCGAATAACTAATTCACTTCTCTCTCTTGTTGCAATTATGTTCTCTTTAAGATGAACTGATCTGCCAGTCTGTGAAGTTAAAAGATCAACCAATGAAAAAATGTTTTCTGAGGACAGCTCAACATTAAATTTATCTTCGATTATAGATTTTATAAGGATGCCAAGTATGCTTTTGTCGACTTTGGAAATTTTCTGTGAATTTATCCGAACTTCTTTTCCATTAAACTTAATAGCTTCTTTCCGAATCATTTCAATCTGTTTCTCTACAAATGAATTAAGTTCCGAAATGATTTTTGATGTGTTGCTGATTTTTTCCTCAAGACGCGGATTTAATCTTTGTTTCAACTTTGGGATAATTTCATTCCGAAGAAAGTTTCTTTCATAATCAGAATCGAGATTGCTTTCATCAATACGAAAAGGAATTTTGTTTGCTTTCAGATATTTCCTGATCTCTTCAGCACTTAGGCATAGGATTAGGCGAATAATATTATCCCTCTTAATTGGAATTCCTACCAAACCTTTTACGCCGGTACCTTTTACAAAATTCAGAAGAACAGTTTCCACATTGTCGCTTGAGTTGTGTGCAGTTGCGATTTTTGTGCATCTCATTTTTTTAGCAGCTTTATTCAATTCACTGTAACGTATTTCTCTTCCAGCTTCCTCAACCGAAACTTTCATCTTTTTTGCATATGCTTTTACATCTTTGGAAACACAAACAAGTTCAATATTGTTTTTCAAACAGAACTTTGCACAAAATTTTTCATCTTCTGTTGCAGCTTTTCCACGGAGCTTATGGTTCAGATGAAATGCCGCTACTTCAATTTTAAATCTGTTTTTAAATTTTAATAAAAAAGAAAGTAGGAAAACAGAGTCAGCACCGCCGCTTAGTGCAACGAGGACTTTATTGCCTTTCTCAATAAGATGATTTTCATCAATAAACTTCAGCGCTTTTTGTTCGGTGGTTTTTGTCATTTAAATAGAGATGATTTGTGCCTCATAAAATTAAGTAAAATCATTTCATATTGGCACGCCAAAGCTATGAAAGAATACAAAGGAATAATTACTTAACTTATTTCAATAATTTCATAGTCAAGAATACCTGCCGGTGCCTGGATTTTAACTTTGTCACCAGCCTGAGCATTGAGCAAGCCTTTTCCTACTGGCGAAGTAATGGAAATTTTTCCTTCTTGAAAATCTGCTTCTTCAGGAGAGACCAGAAGATAATCGAAGATTTTTTTGTTCTTGAGGTTTTTGATTTTGACTCTTGACAATATATGAACTTTGCCTTCTTCAAAATGCGATGTATCAACTATCTGTGCACGTGAAAGGACGTCTTCCATCTTAGCGATCTTTAGTTCAAACAAACCTTGCTCTTCTTTGGCAGCATCGTACTCAGCATTTTCTGATAGATCACCATGAGCTCGGGCTTCGGCAATTTTTTCAGCCATAGCTTTCCTGCCGTTGATTTTCATTTCCTTCAGCTCTTTTTCTATCTCCACAATTCTTTCTCTTGTTAGATAAACAAAGTTTCCGTCTGCCATTTCTATCTTCCTGATTTGATAAAAAAAATTGCCACCGTCCCGATTAAAGAGACAGTGGCAGACCAAACTTAAGGATTTGCCTTTACGTTGTCAAGGTTTGAATTATTTTAGTAAAACCAGCTTTTTTGTCTCGATAGAACTTCCATTCTCAATTCTATAAAAATAAACGCCACTATTAAATCCAGTTGCATCAAATTCTACTTTGTGCTTACCAGCATCATTCTGTCCGTTTACTAAAGTTGCAACTTCTTTTCCTAAAACATCATAAATCTTCAAAGTAACAATTCCACTCTCAGGTATTGTGTATTCGATAGTAGTAGAAGGATTGAACGGATTAGGATAATTTTGTTCAAGACTAAACTGAAATGGAATATTAAAATCTTCAACATCCGTAATAGTCGTAGGATTTTTTAATATCCAGTTGCCCGGATCAAATACTATTGATTGAGGATTCCCAATTACCTGGAACTGGAAGTTTTGAGTTTGTGCATTATTAAACAGAGTTACAATTGTATCTCCCAAAGAAGTATTCAGCTTTAACCTGCACAGGCATTGTAAAGAATGATGGATTACTATTAACATTTTGATAAATATTTAAATTTACATTGTAAATGATCACCACCTAATAAGAGATTTATCCCAGCCAACTGTGTAAGTAGGTTCGTTCTCACCATAAATCCATTCCTGGAAAAAATAATCCAGATCCTGTCCGTAAACACTTTCAGCAATTGCCTGGAAGTCTTCAGTAGTAGCAACACCATATGAAACTGATGGATCTGCACTATAAGTTCTCATAATATCAAAGAAAGTTGAATCACCAACGATTCCTCTCAACATATGCAATACACAGGAACCCTTAGCATAAGATCTGTTACCGTTAAATATTTGCCCTACATCAGTGATATCCTGAACCCAAATTGTTCCTTGTGCATCTCTTGCATAACTCATTTCACAAGCAATTTGAGCATCATAAGCAGCCTTTCCATCTCTTGCTTCTAAATAAACTGCTTCCGAATATGTCGCAAATCCTTCATTCAGCCAGATGTGATGCCAGTCTTTACAGGTTATCATATCACCATACCATTGGTGTGCAAGTTCGTGAGAAATTACACCTATTCCCCAAAATCCCATTGAAGAACAAGTCTGATGTTCCATTGCTCCACCCCATTGATATTCAGCGTGTCCATACTTTTCTTCTATGAATGGATATTCTCCATATCGGTCAGCAAATACCTCTATCATTTCATCAGTTTCATCAACCAGAGGCTTTACATAATTGAAATTTTCCGGATAGATAAAATTTGTTATCACCATTGAATCTGTTGGGCTGTAATGGTAATAAGTATCGTACTGTGTATAATTTGTGATAGCAAGCGAAATAAGATAGTTTGCAATTGTGTAATGGTTTTTCCAGTAATATGTATGAGTTCCGTTTCCATTTGGTGTAATACTTTCTAGAGCTTCCATTAGAAACAGGAATCAAATTGTCCGCAACTGTAATCCAGACATCGGAAGAATCTACTTTATCGGCTGGAGTGTCTTTCTGCGGCCACCAGTTTGGTCCACTGTAAGGTTCGCTTAAGCGTGCCAATTACAGGTGTTCCCTGATGAGTCCCAAAATAGAAACCGCCTCCGGATGGTACACCCTGATAATATACTTTGAGAATAAATAGTTCACCCAAAGTATAAGTATGATCGAGTGTAATATTAATTTTATTACTTGAGTGAGTAAAAGATGTTGCTGTTCCATTTAATAAAACAGAATCCACAGTAAGTGTAGTTCTAAGATCTAAAAAACAAGTATTGATCTCAGTAGTATCTGCTTTCGCTTCTATCGTTACATTTCCGATAAGATAATTCGGATTTGCAGTAGCTGTTAAATCCAATCCATAATAAGTAACATCAATTTTTGAATCACCTGGATACTGGACTTTTTGAAGTTGAATTGACTTTGCGTGTCTTTCCCGTTCCCCTTTTATCCAGGGTTTATATTCCTCCTGTGCAATAATAAGTGAAGTCAAAAGAATATAAGGATAAATATTTACTTAATCATTTTATTGTTCCTGCTTTTTAAAAAATATTAAAAGTTAAAAATAGATGATATAATAAACAAAACAAACACCAAATATTATAGCCACCATGCAAAGACATCCTTAATTTAGTCTTCATTTGTGATTGACATAATAACTGAATGCTGTCTATTTTACCCTCTTTCAAATGAAAAATATAAATACATTCAATCATCAGGAACAGCTATGAAAAGAATCTTTTCTGTAAAGCATTCCTTTTTCTTGACTCATATGTATTGCAATCATTTTTTCAGTTTCAGATAAATGCTCAATCCAAACTATTTTGCAGATATTGTGGACACAATATTTCCGAAGTTGGATTGGATGCACAAGGAACAAGATATATTATTCCTCAAAGTTATACTGATATCTCGAACTTGATTTGCAAAATTTATCATATGCATTCAATCAGATTCCTGAATGAAAATATCTGTTCAGAGTAAATAGACTCAGACTTCTCAATTAGCTTACCATTACCCGATAACAGATTTTGCTACATTTCAAAGTTGTTGAATCACCTGTTATGGCTGAAGAGCTTGCTGCAAAGTATCCTGAAATAAAAACTTATCTTGGACAAGGAATTGGAGAAAATTCAATTGCAAGAGTTAGATTCGATATTACACCCGCAGGATTTCACGCGATTATTTTTTCAAGCAATGGAACTGATTTATATTGATCCCTATTCACTTGGTGAAACAAGATATTATATCTCCTACTTAAAAAAGATTATTTACCATCTGAAGAACAACTAAATATTGAATGCACTCTTTTAGGTGCTGACTCCGAATTTGGTGATCATATTAGACAACTGGTTCAGGATAATCCTTTTGTAATGATAGGTTCGCAGTTGAGAACTTACAGACTTGCATGTGCTGCAACCGGAGAGTACACAAATTTCCATGGTGGCACAGTCGCACTCGGACTTGCGGCTGTTGTGACTGCAGTTAACAGAGTTACAGGAGTTTATGAAAATGAATTTGCTGTACGATTGGAACTAATTCCGAATAATGATCTAATCATCTACACAAATCCAAGTACCGATCCTTACACAAATAATAATGGCGGCACAATGCTTGGCCAAAACCAAACAAATCTTGATGCTGTTATTGGAAGTGCAAATTATGATATTGGACATGTCTTTAGTACAGGTGGTGGTGGTGTAGCATATTTGGGAGTTGTTTGCGCAGGCAGGATTTAAAGCAAGAGGAGTTACAGGATTGAATCAACCAATTGGTGATCCTTTTTACATTGATTATGTAGCTCACGAAATGGGACATCAGTATGGAGGAAATCACTCATTCAACGGAAGCTCAGGTGCTTGCAGCGGTAATAACCGAAATGGTTCTACAGCTTACGAACCAGGAAGTGGAAGCACCATCATGGCTTACGCAGGAATTTGTTCTCCACAAAATTTGCAAAACAATAGTGATGACTATTTTCATAACATTAATTTTGTTGAAATCGTAAATTACACAAACAACGGGAACGGAAATTCCTGCCCGGTGGTAACCAACACTGGAAACAATGAGCCAAGTGTAACGGTTCCTGCAGGTGGATTTACAATTCCAATTAATACTCCGTTTATGTTAATGGGTTCCGCAACTGATCCTGATAACGATCCTTTAACATATTGTTGGGAAGAATGGGATTTAGGACCGGCAGGTCATCCAAATACACCATCTGGTAACGCACCTATATTCAGATCGTTTGATCCGGTAGATGTTCCTTACAGATATTTTCCAAAGCTTTCAAACATTTTGAATAACACACAGACTATCGGAGAAATACTTCCAACTTACACCAGAACATTAACTTTCAGATTGACTGCAAGAGATAACAGAGCTGGTGGCGGCGGAGTCAACTATGCACAGATGCAAGCAATAAATGTTACAAATACAGCCGGACCTTTTCTTGTTACTCAACCCAACACAAATGTTACGTGGATGGGAAATACAACTTATACTGTTACCTGGGATGTTGCAAATACAAGTGTTGCACCAGTAAGTGTTTCCGAGGTTAACATTCTTCTTTCAACAGATGGTGGAAATAATTTTACTGAAATATTAGTTGCTAATACTTCAAATGACGGAACTGAAGATATTTTCCTTCCGAATCTTCCAACTACACAGGCAAGAATAAAAGTTGAAGCTGTTGGAAATGTTTTCTTCGATCTTTCAAATGTCAATTTCACAATTGAAGATTTTATTCCTGTTGAATTAACAGCATTCTTTGCATTGACTACCGAGAACGGTATTCTACTCAAATGGACAACTGCAACTGAAACCAACAATTCAGGTTTTATGATCGAAAGAAGTTCAAATAAAATTGATTTCACTGAAGTTACTTTTATAGATGGACAAGGAACAACAACCGATGTAACTGATTACGAATACACAGATGTAATTTCAAAACCGGGTAAATATTCTTATAGATTAAAGCAGATTGATTTTGATGGTTCAGTTAATTATTCAAGCGTAGTTGAGAGTGAAGTTGAAGGACCACAGGTATTTGTTCTTTCACAGAACTATCCGAATCCTTTCAATCCATCTACAATGATTAATTTCTCACTGCCTGTTGATTCTTATGTAAGTATTGAACTGTTCAATACATTGGGAGAAAAAGTTGATGAACTTACAAATCGTGATTACAGTATTGGCAGTCACGAAGTAAATTTTGATGCTTCAAAACTTTCGAACGGAGTTTATTACTACACAATTAATGCAACAGGAGTTGATGGCAGTTCATTTGTGTCAACGAAGAAGATGGTCTTAATGAAGTAATTAGTTATAAGTATTAGAGTATTGTAAAGGCGAGTCTCCGACTCGCCTTTTTTAATTATATGTAAAATTCAAAAACTTATAAACGCTTATTTTACTTCGAGGCCTGTGTTGAACCGCTTGCTATGCAGATTTATCATTTTTCGCTATAATAAATATTGAATCACCTTCTTCAAATTCCTTGTAATCATAAGTTTCTAAAATCGAAAAATATTTTGAAACTAACGCTAATAGTTTCGCTCTATTGTGAAATACAAATAACATTCCTTCCATTGTGAATTCTTTGTCACCTAGCCAGAATGTATGAGCAAATATTCCATTTTTTGTTATAACGCTTTGTTGACGATTTAAAGATTCTTCTAATTGTTGAATTTTAAAATGATGTAATACTTTATTTGAGAAAACACATTCAAATGTTTTTTCAGTTTCAATATTTACAGCATCTAATTTCAACAATGTTATTCTGGAAATTTCTTCTTGCATCTGGATATAGAATTCATCTGACAAATCAGATTCAGTAACTTTGTATTTCTTAATTAGATTTGCAATATTATTACCAAGACCACAGCCCAATTCTAATAAAGACGATCCATTCTCTAAATGCTTATCTAAAATTTTATATAATTCAGAACCATCATATTCATCACACATTTTTTCATATTCATCAACTTTTGAAGGATCATTATAAAATTCCATCTACTCACCTTTATTTTGATCTGCATAACGACTTTGTGCCTAAGCCGAAGCCCAACACAACAATTTTCCTTTTATAAATAACTTTTTATTTGGAATAAACTTTCATTTACAATCTACCTTAAACAACGATGCCGAAACGGAACGGCTGACCCGAAAAATTAAAAATGCTGAGTGCGAATTGGCAGTCAGCTTGACGCACGGGTTAGGCTTTAATTTTAGTATAGGATTGATTTACTATTAAATTATCAGATACTTTTTTATCAAATACGCTTTGCCACAGAAATTTTTTTACAAAACCACTTTCAGAGTATTCAAAAATAAAAATATCTCTTCCTTCATCTATCTTGTTTAATAATCCATTATTATAATACTCAATTTCACTGTATCTTTAAATAGTTCGCTTTTATTATTAGAATAAAAATGTTCCATAATGTTAATTACTTCTGATCATCTTTCTTCATCGTCATAAAAATAGGTCTTAAGAATATTTATACTCTCATTTATCATACAACCAGCTCCAATGTTTATAAGATTCTTTTTCTTTTTTATTATTATTGGAATAAATAATTTCATTCTGACCATACAAATTCCATTTTTCCTTTATTAAAATATAAGTCAGTCTCTTTAAATATATTACCCTTATCATCTTTTTCTCTGATATATTTCCATTTTTCGTCGAGATGAAAATCATCATGTTCTTCTATTTCAGTAAATTTAGAATAACTAAATAAACTTTTGCGTTCTATTTCCCAAGAATTTCTATCCCCACTTGTGTATTTAAAACTTGAAACAATTCTTCCTAGTGACTCTCATTTTATCTCGTTCTTAAAAACTGATTTCCAACTCTTATTTTAAGATTCGGCAAATCACATATTTATTAAACGTATTTCTTTTATTAAATTCTTATTACTATAAAAATATTTCCACTTCATTTCACTATTACTTGAATCCGAATCACTTTCAAAATCCCAGTCACATTTTGGATTCTCTTTCTTTAACAGTCCCATCTGAATTTACTCCTGAAACTGATTCCATAACTTATCCTTTAGCTTTTTGACTGCTTCTTATATATACTCGAACCAATTCATAACATCCGGATTATTTTTAATAAAACAGCTTTAAGTTTATCAATTGAATAAATTATTAACTCATAATTGTGGGTAATCATCCCCAAATTCAACAATTTCATCATGACATTTCTCGTTCTGAAATAGAGTCATTACAACTATTAACGCCAATAAAAGTAAAAAAACTAAGTAAAAAATTTTCATTTGTAATTAAAACCTAACCATTATTATTCTGCAAAAATTATTAGCTAAAGTAGGTAGATCCGCCACAGGCGGACAGGTATGCGTGCAGATGCATATCTACGCTCCAGTTGTCCTAAACTTAGCAAAGTTCAGATTCATTTCAATTAACAAATGGCAAGCGTTTTTCAATCCACTTCCTGAATTCTGCAGATTCTCTTGAAATCGCAAAACCTGCAAACTTTTGTTTCCCTGTTCTTTCAAAGTTGAAAGATGAAACTTTCCCTCGAGAAATTTCTTCAGTGAATTTATTCACCATCTCAAGACAAATCTTTATCATTTCTTCGGCAGCTTCTTTTTCTTCCTCAATGTTTTCATTCTTTGATCTTCGCGGTTTTAAACCAATACTCTTTTTGCCAAAATCTTTCTCATTAAATTTAAGAGAAAAAATCTGAGCACCAGCTGGCTGATATTCTTTTCCCAATTCTTTTTTAATTAATTCCTTTGCAGCAAAAAGATAAAGTGGCAATTGCAATGATATTCCAGTTAAAAGATCTTCAGTGGTCGGTTTTGTTCCTCCAAGTTTGTAATCAATAACTTTAAGAGTTTTTTCTTCTTCATTGATATCAATCCTGTCAATCTTTCCTTTCAGCTTAACTCTTCCGGCAGTTACTCCCTCTTTAAATTTTTTAGAGAATTTTTCTTCGTGCCTCACTTTACCAAAGCTTAATTCGAAAAATTCAGGTACGTAACCGCTGTCGCTTTTTCTTTCCTCTTCAAGAAATTTGTAAAGCAGCGACTGGCTTCTTTTTCCATTTATTCCTAAAAGCTTTTCACGTTCGTAAAATGAAAACTCGGGATTTAGTTTCAACTCATCAAATCTTTTCTCTGCAATTTTAAATAGAAGCTCTTCTGCAGTCTTAAATTCTACATCATTACAATTAGAAAGAACAATTCCCTGCTCTTTCAGCTTTGTGTAAAATTCATACAGGACTGAGTGAATGAGACTTCCGTATTCAAATGCTTCCAATTCTTCAACAGGCTCGGCAATGGTTTCAAGTCTAAGCACATTCTCAACAAAATATTTGTATGGGCACTTGGCATAATTTTCAAGCTGAGTTGCAGAGAACTCCCTTTCAGATATTTCACTTAATTTATTTTTTAACTCATCCGAAATATCTTTAGAAACAAACCCGCTAAACTCTGATTCTCCGAATGGTTCTTCAATTCTTTTCTTATCAATTGCTATCGAATGGTTTATTTTATCAATATCAACATTAATTTCTTTTGGAAGTTTAAACTCGCTTCTTTGTTCGGGAGAAATTTTACCGAGCAGTTCAAGTAATTCTTCTTTCGAATAAATCTCATTCTTAAAATCTTCTTTAGAAATCTCTTTAGTCTCAAAGAGTGAGTTGAAATCCTGCAAAAAACTTGATTGAACCAAATCACGTTTATCATCAGTTTGCGGAAATGATAAATACAATTTTTTCTTCCACGTGCACAGCGACTGATAGAATAAATATCTTTGCTCAACCTGGTGCCGAATTTCTTCTCTTGCGAATGAACCGGAAAAGAAAATTTCAGGAGTAAATCTCGTCGGCAAGTCCCCATCATTTAATCCGCCGATGAACAGATAATCAAAACTTAGCCCACGTATTTCATTCAATGTTGTAATCTGCACTCCGTAACCGGGTTTTTCAGGAATGTTGTATCTGGTAAATGCAGACGTCGTTCTTAGCTGATTCAGATAAAAATGAAGTGAAAATTTTTCCTCACTTCCGTATTCAATCTTGTTAAGATTCGTAACTTCATCTAACATTTTTATAAAAGAGTTAAAAGCGATTGCATCATTCTCAACAACATCTGAAGGGGCTTGCAATAAAATTGCAGGTAAGTTCAGTTTGTATATTAATGCTAAAATATTTTCACGAAACTCCTCGGGAGTAAGTTTACCGGCAAATGGTTTAAGCTGCGAGCTTATTTTTTCGAGATCAGATTTTGCTTTTTTGTAAGATTGAAGTTTTTCATAATTATTATTTGATTGTTCATCTGGTGATGAGAGTTCATCAATTGCCGTTACAATCTTGTTCAACCAATTTTCATATCCGGAAACAATTTTCAGTTCAACTGATGTTTTCAGCAGATCAGAAATATCTATTCCCAAAGTGCCTAAAAATCCACTGCTGAATGCACGAAAAATATTTTTATAGTAAAAATCATTCTCAAGAATTTCAAGAAACCAAGCAATGCCTTGGTAGGTGGCGAAGTACTGAGTGAAAACCTATCCGTAAGATTGAATGGAATACCATAAACATTAAACCTGTCACGAATGATCGTCGAGTAATTTCCAATCAGGTTGAAGACAATGCATATACTCTCGGGTTCAGTTTTCTTATCCTGTAAAAGTTTCTTTATTTCTTTTGCAATGAGTTCAACTTCTTCTTCCCTGCTAAGTGCGTTGATCTGTGTTATCACATCTTGAAAATATTTTTCTTTTTTCTTTATTTTTTTTACTGAAAGGCTTTCTCTTACGATATTCAGAAATTTATTTTGAGAAGCTGGTGAGGTGTCTTTTACTTCCTTGAAACCTTTTGCTGTTAAACGATCGTGACAAGAATCCAGATGAGAAAATATCGCGGGATTATATTTATAATAATCAAACACAACGAACAGCTCAACATTTTTGATTCCGGCAGCAGAATTAATAATTTCAACCTCAGGTGCGGTGAATTCATCAAAACCATTTATTAGAATAAATTGAGTGTCCGGGTAGAGAAAAGTGAAAGCTTCTTCAAATATTTTACTTTCTTTATTAATCATGTGATGAATAAATATCTCCGATCTCTTTAAAGTTATTTCTTATTAATGAATTCTGGTATTCATCAAAAGTAGCAGCAATATCCAAAGCCTTCAGTTTTTCACCACCAGATAATTTGTCTGCTTCCTTCTTCAATCGTTCAGCGGTGATTCCGTGTCGTTTATATTCAGCTATAACATTTTTCACTCGTTCAAGTGTGCCGAAAGGAATTTTATCTTTATACTGAGAAAAGTATTTCAGCTTTACTTTTTTAAAGCTATGGCTCAGCAGCAGAATTGATGCCTCTTCACTTATCAGATTTATATTTGCCTTCGATCTTCCTCAAGCAACTTTTCAGCGAAGGAACCAATAGTTTCGATTTTTAATCCCGAGACAGATTTACGTGGACTAAGAGATATGAGTTCGCGGGTAAGATACCGGATTTTTCTCCTCGTCGGAACAATGAAGAGAACCTGACCGATTTGGTCATTCTTCAGTTTGTCATTTATAAGCTGATCGACGTCTATCTTGTCTATTTTCTGCTTAGTGAGAATCAACTTTATTTTCCTTTATACTAAATTATTGTGTTGATTTAGTATTAATATTATTAGCATTTTATTATTGTAAGTATACCGATTATCTGATTTTACAGCTACTAATGTATTTTTTAGCCGTCTAATGATTAATCTGTTGCTTCTGAAAAAAGGTTGATTATTTTAGGTACTGAAAATTAAAGAATATATGCGCCGTTTAATATTTTTAATATTGCTAACAATTCCAACCTCCTTGCTATTTGCACAGGACATTGGAGAGCTGGCCCCTCCAAAACCACCGATGGTATTTCCATCTAACGCGTGGGGCTTCGATTTGTTGATTGGTGAAAGTGGATTTGGATTTGGCGGATTTTTTAGAAAAGAACTGAGTACAAAATTCACTGTGTTTGCTGATGTTTCAATTTCTGAAGCAAAAGATGAAAGAGAAATTGAATATGTTGACATTTACGGGCAAACATTTACAGTGGGAAAACAGAACCGTGTATTCCAGATACCTTTCGCGCTCGGTGCACAGTTCCGGCTATTTGAAAATGAACTAACAGATAATCTTCGTCCATATATTAATTTAGGAATTGGTCCAACAATAGCATTAACAACACCCTATGATCAGGAATTTTTCAAAGCATTCTCCTATGCTAAACCATATTACGCAGTTGGCGGATATGTTGGCTTGGGTGCAAATTTCGGACTCGATACGAAAAATCTAATTGGTATAAATATGCGCTATTATTATACGCAATTTCTTGACGAAGGCGTTGAAATCCTCAAGGACAGATACAAAGATTACCTTGGTGGTTTTTACATCACAATTAATTTCGGGTTTATGTATTAAGACCTGTTAGCAAGCAATATCTTATAATCCCTTCTTACTTCTTCCACTTAATTGTACATCCAATAGTAAAAGTTTCAGGTACAGAAATTTCTTTTCCTGCAAGAAGTTCATCAAGTGCATTTCTTAAATAATGATTCTGCACTTTGTTCGGTTCCTGCCAGTTATCGTCAATCTTTCCGTGGAAAGCTAACTTTCGTTCTTTATCAAAAAGAAAAATTTCAGGCGTGTGTGTTGCATCATAAGCTCGGGCAACCGACTGATCCTCATCTCTTAAATAAAGAAAATTAAATCTCTGTTCAGTAGCTCGCTTCTTCATATTTTCAAAACTGTCATCCGGATAGTTGACATCTTCATTTGAATTTATTGCAACAACGGTTACTCCTTTGCTTTGATAATCTTTCTGAATTTGTTTCATTCTGCCTTCGTAAGCCTGAACATAAGGACAATGGTTGCAACTAAAAATTATGATCAGGGCATTTATATCAGTAAAAGAGCTGAGAGAATATTTTTTACCATCAATACCTTCCAGATTAAATTCTGGTGCAAGTGAACCAATTTTCAAATTATTTGTAGCCAAGTTAAAATCTCCTTTTCATTTTTTAGTAATTGAGACATCGAATAATTAAATTAAAACAGGATGAAAAAATCTACTTTCCCGCAAAGCGGGATTCCTTTATTCGGAATACTTTTTATAATTATTTTATCAGGAATTATAATGGCACAGGAAAAACAGCTTGCCTGGGATCTTTACAATTCATACGAAAGTTTCAAAGAAAAATCTCTCACAAACAGAAGATTTAAATATTCCGACATTGTTCCATTAATTGAACAGCTCCAAAATAAAAATATTTTCAAGGTGGATAAAGTCGGTAAATCAATTGAAGGAAGAGATATTTATTTAATTTCTTTGGGGACAGGTAAAACTAAAGTTTTTCTATGGTCGCAAATGCACGGCGATGAGCCAACAGCGACTTCTGCATTATTTGACATTTTTAATTTATTCCTGGATGATAACGCGTACCCTGAGTTGAAAAAGTTTTTGCTTTCAAATCTGAGCATTTACATTATTCCAATGGTAAATCCTGATGGTGCCGAAGAATTTCAGCGAAGAAACATAGTTGAGATTGATCTGAACCGAGATGTCGTAAGACAACAAACTCCCGAAGCAAAAATTCTTAAAAATGTTTTTGATAGTCTGAAAGCTGATTTTGGTTTTAACCTTCACGACCAGGGAAGAGATTATTCAGCAGGTAATTCTTTTAATCCTGCATCGATTTCGTTTCTTGCACCTTCTCCTGATTACGAAAAAAGTCTTACTGCACCAAGAGAAAAAGCTATGAAACTTATTGGAAATATGGTTAACGTTTTAAATGAATTTATTCCCGGTCACATTGCTAAATATACTGATGATTATGAACCGCGGGCATTCGGAGATAATTTTACAAAATGGGGAACCGGAGTTGTTCTGCTTGAGAGTGGTGGCTGGCGGGGAGATCGCGAAAAACAATTTCTGCGTAAAATAAATTATATCGCTATCCTCTCAGCACTAAACAGTATTGCAAGTAACAGCTATGTGAATACAGATTTAAGCATTTACGAATCAATTCCTCATAATGAAAAATTTATGATGGACTTTATTTTAAGAAACCTGATTTTAAAAAGGGATGGTAAGGAATATATTATTGATATCGGAATTAACTTTGAAGAAGTGAATATTAAATGGTGCAAGAGATTTTTATCTTAAAGCCTCAATTGAAGATATTGGCGATCTTTCTGTTTATTCAGGTTATGATGAAATTGATTTATCTGGCTATATAATTGAACCCGGAAAAACAAAACCCGAAGCCTATAATTCCCTCGACGATTTGGAAAAAATTATTCCCGTTGAACTTTACAAGCAGGGATATACAAACGTTCTATTAAGTGATGGTGAATTCAGTGGAGAATATTCCAATTTGCCTTTCAATATAATTATAGATGGAAAAAATGAACTTAATGGTTTAATTAAACCGGATGCAGCAGCGAATTTCATTATCAGGAAGAATGATGAGGTTAAATATGCAATCGTAAATGGCTTCTTAGTCGATATTGAAAAAGTGAATGACTGGAGTGGCAACACAATCGTTTATAGAAAGTAATCAACCAATCCGATGCAATCTCACTCTAAACTTGAACGATTTAAAGTAAGCAAAGAAGAGTTGACAAAACTTGGTGAAGAGTTCAATTCCGAAGCTCTGTCACTTGTAAAAAATCTTTATAATACTTCCTACTGGATTTTGCTTAATAAAAAATCAACAAAAAAGATTATAAAGCAAACCTTCTTCGAGGCAATTGAAAATTGTAATGTAACTAAGGCTTCAGCTGATTGGCAAAGCTGGATTTTTAGAATTTGGATGAGGGAGATTCTTGATTTCTATTCTAAAAAAGAAGATGACACCCAGACAATTTTTGATTTTATTGATTATGCAGAACTTGATTCGAAGGACATCGTCTCGATCATCAATTCTAGTAAAATTGAATCGAACATTAGTGAAGATGAATTAATAAAATCACTTGAAAAGCTGCCAGCTGTTCTTCGGATTCCAATGATTATGAAAGAAATTAATTCGTTTAATTACGAAAAAATTGCTGAACTGATTGATGTGCCGGTCGGAGTAATCGCAACCAGAATTTACCGGGCAAGAAAATTATTATTTCTTTCTTTTAATATGAGCTTTTTCTATGAAGATGAAAAAAGAAAATGGAAGCAAAGGGAATCAACAAAACAGATATTCGAATTAAGGAAATGTGCTTTTGTCGTGGATGATGAATTGACGCAGGAACAAAAAATGGCATTCATCGAATCAACAAAAAATAATAGTCGCTATGAGAATGAATTATTGATTCAGGAAACTATGAAGAAACTATTCAAAATTTGTTCATCAAATGATAGTTCAATTGCCAGATTAAAGTCAAAAATTGAAAGAAAAGCTGGTAAAAAATTCAATCAACATTGAATAACCACTTATTATTTCATTAGTTCTATTAATTTCATTTATCTCAAAATCTACCTTTTTAATCAATAAACAGAGCATTAAAAGTTAGAGAAAGTCATTTTTACGATTGGAATTTGATTCTCGGAACGGTTAACCTTAAATTTGTAGCCTGAATAAAATAAAGAGTTAAGTTATGGCAAGGATAAAAAATATAGAAGCATTCTGTAATTCCTGCGGGACAGTACAGAAGATGGAGATTACGAGCAGCGTTACCGGCGAAGAATCAGAATTCAAAAAGTGGGCAAAATGTAAGTCTTGTAAACAAGTAATGATCGTTGATATAAGCGACATTATAAAAAACAATAGTGCTACATTGGAAGGAATTGAAAACGAGGAATGTAAAAAATATTCTCCGTTAAACACTTTTGAAATTGGAGAAACAATATATCATGAAAACTGGGACGATTTCGGAAGAGTACTTTCTAAAGAAACTCTTTCAAACGGAAAAAGCTCAATCTCAGTTGATTTTCAAAAATCAGGTTTAAAGAAACTTATTGAATCACTAAATAACCAAGAAGTGAGGTGAAATAATTTGGTTGGCATATCAATCGGCGAAAATGAATCCATTGATAAAGCTTTAAGACGTTTCAAAAAGAAATACGAACGATCTGGAATTCTTAAGGAATATAAAAAACGTACTTTCTTTGTGAAGCCATCAATAAAAAAGCGAATGGAAAAAATTAAAGCCACCCGGCGCGCCAAGCGATCCGATGATTATTAATTTTTAAACCCCTCTCTGAGGGGTTTTTTATTATTTTATGTGCAAAACAGGTTCTATAATTTTCGGTTCTTTTTGTTTTGAATAGTATTTTTTCAAATGTTTGATGATTGCATTATAAGCTTCATCAATAGTATCACACATAGAAAACAGACTCAAATCAGATTTACTTATCATCCCTAATTCAACAAGTGCATCAAAGTTGATAATTTTATTCCAGTATTTTTTATCATAAATAATCACCGCAAGTTTTTTTCTTACCTTTGCAGTTTGAACTAGAGTTATAATTTCAAAAAGTTCATCCATCGTACCAAAACCACCTGGAAATACAATCAAAGCTTTTGAAAGATAGGCAAACCAGAATTTTCTCATGAAGAAGTAATGAAATTCAAAACTTAAATCCTGAGTTACATATTTGTTTACAAACTGTTCAAAAGGTATGCTTATGTTCAATCCAATTGAATAACCACCAGCTTTCTTTGCACCTTTATTTGCTGCTTCCATTATACCTGGACCGCCACCGGTACATACAATAAATCGATTGGCGTTCGTTTCAAGATTTAATGACCATTCGGTTAACCTTTTTGAAAGCTCAACAGCATCTTCATAATATCTTGACATATTAAGGTTTAATTGTGCTTCGCGAAGTTTTTTTGCAAAATCTTCAGTTCCCTTCGGATTAGAATTTTTTATTGTATTATATTCCTTTGTAGCATCTCTTTTTGATTTCAATCTTGCTGAACCAAAAAATACAATCGTATCCATCACCTTAAATTTTTTAAATTTACTTTTTGGTTGTAAATATTCCGTGATCATTCTGATTGTTCTACCATCTGATGAGTTAAGGAAATCAGCGTCCTGATAAGCTTTGACAGTTTTTTTCATTGTACCTTTAAGTTATTTCTTTTTATTTATTGTTGATAGTTTGATAATAGAGTGATTTATTTGTAGGGATTAATTATTTCTGTAATTCACAAAAGCAATATAAATATATTGTGAGTCATTCTCATTTCCTGTTTAAAAATATTAGAATATCTTAATGAAAATTCTTGTTACGGTTTTACTATTTGTTTTTGCTCAATGCGAAATCTTATCTCAAGTTCCGGAAGAATTAATAAAAGAATTAGATGAATTGATTGCAGAAGTGCCAGCCGGAACTAAAATGGCGGTTCTCATTTACAATCCTCTTACACAGGACACAATTGTAAGCATTAATCACACAGTGTCTATGATTCCCGCATCAAACACCAAATTGTTTACTTCAGCAACTGCACTTGAATTAATGGGTGGAGAATATCTTATTTCAACAGTAATACTTGCAGACGATGATGATCTTTCTGATGGAACTATTGATGGGAACATTTATATAAAAGGATTTGGAAATCCAACTTTTACCATGGATGATCTTGAAGACTTAGTTAATGAACTTTATCAAACAGGACTTCGTAAAATAACAGGAAATGTAGTTGGTGATGATACTTACTTTGACGATATCTATTCGAGAGATGATTGGATAAGTGAAGAACGGGCAAATGTAAAACTTCCACCAATTTCTGCTTTAGTAATTGACCGTAACAGAACAACGGTTAGGAAAAAAAGAAGAGGCAGATACAGAACTTACTATGTTAATGTGGATAATCCTCCATTGTTTGCGGCAAAAAAATTTCGAGAAAAATTAATTGCTTACGGTATAGAAGTAGCGGGTAATGCTGTTTCTTCCCAAACGCCGGATAGTTCAATTGCACTAGTTGAGTCAGCAATTGAATTACGCGATCTGATGAAATTGATAAATAAAAACAGTGACAACTTTTATGCAGAGTGTTTGTTCAAAAACCTTGGTGCAGTCTATAGCGGCAAGCAAAGTAATTCATTTTTCTCAACACAAGCGATTTTAAACTACATTGAGGACTTCGGAATTTATTCAACCGGGACCAAAATAGTTGATGGCTCAGGCATTTCCAGATTTGATCAGGTAACTGCCGGGGCATTAGTAGGGTTACTCGAAAAAATATATTTCAACATAAACCAATTCGATGATTTTAATAATTCACTAAGTATAGCAGGAGTTGATGGGACATTGCGCAAGAGAATGAGAGGAACGACAGCAGAAAATAATTTTAAGGGAAAAACAGGAACTCTGAATGGTGTTTCATCTATCTCAGGTTATGTAACAAATGCAAATGAAGATGATATTATTGTTTGCATGATGTTTGAGTTTACAAGAGGTGGAGCCAGTAAATACAAAAAAATTCAGGATAGAATTATAGAAACTCTTGCTCGCTGGAAAAACTAAAGCCCTGATAAAAAATTATCAGGGCTTCCTTTCGAATTAAATAAAAAGTTTTACTATTCCTGCTCAGGTATTTGCTGTGGAGTCTGTTGTGGAAGTGTTGGTGTTTGGGGAATATTTTGTCTTCCAGTTTCCTGAATAATACTTCTTTGTTCCTGTGTGACTTTACCTGGTAAAAAGAATAAGTTAGCTACGATCGCCAAACCAGCTACAATTCCGCCTAACCACCAGGTTGCTCTGCTTAAGAAATCAGCGGTTCTTCTTGTCCCAAACATTGATCCCATATTACTTGCACCTCCAAATGTCCCAGCCAAACCGCCACCTTTACTTGACTGCATTAACACAACAATTATTAATAATACCGCTGCAATTGATGTGGCCAATATTAAAATACTATACATTAAATTTCTCCTTGATTTTGTAAACACTTTTTTACTTGTAGCGGGGGAGGGATTCGAACCCCCGACACGTGGATTATGATTCCACTGCTCTAACCGACTGAGCTACCCCGCCCCACTTGAGACTAATAAAATCGGGACGCAAATATACCCACAAACCCCTGTATTTTCAAAAAATCACATTTTCCAATTGAAAATCAGGCTTAGCCAGTATTATCAGTCAGAGCTTTTCTTTTTGGAGATTATCCCATAAAATATCCAGCATCTCACCAAGTCCAAAACCAGTTATTGATGAGAAAATAATTGGCTTATCCTTAATTCCTTTGAATTTATTTCGTGCAGATTCACTTACTTTTTGTGGATCAATCAAATCTGCTTTTGAGAGAGAAACCAACATTTTTTTCTGAACTAATTTTGGGCTGTAACTTTTTAATTCATTTAAAAGGACTTCAAAATCATTTTTCATATTTTCAGAAGTAATCTCAATTAAAAATAAAATTATTCTTGTTCTTTCAATATGTCTTAAAAATTGGTGACCAAGACCTTTGCCCTGTGAAGCTCCCTCGATAATACCTGGAATATCAGCAACAGTAAAACTTTGGAAGTCCTTATACTTGACTATTCCCAGATTAGGTTCAAGAGTAGTAAAAGGATAATCAGCAATCTTAGGTTTTGCAGCAGAAATTTTTGAGATCAAAGTTGATTTCCCTGAGTTCGGAAAACCAACAAGTCCAACATCTGCAATTAATTTTAACTCAAGAATTACCTTTTTGTATTCACCTGGTTTTCCTTCTTCAGCAAATCTTGGAGTTTGATTAGTTGAAGTAGCAAACTTACTGTTACCCTTTCCACCCTTTCCACCTTTGGCAAGAATTACTTCTTTAGCATTCTCATCAAGGTCGAAAATTATTTTTTCCGTCTTAGCATCTTTTATAACTGTTCCCACAGGAACTCCAATAATAATATCACTTCCATTCTTACCATCTTTCCGCGAGTTGCCACCTTTATCTCCGTTGCTGGCTTGATATTTTTTTTTGTATCTAAAATCGAGTAGTGTATGAAGGTTGGAATTGGCCTTTATTTTTACATTCCCTCCGTTCCCACCATCTCCACCTGATGGGCCACCTTTGGGAACATATTTCTCACGCCGGAATGTAACAGCACCGTCTCCGCCTTTGCCGGAATTCACTTCAATAAGCGAATAGTCAACGAACATCAGGCTTGCCGGAAGTAATTAGATACTGCGTTTGTGAATGTTATAGCTTCTTTTGAATAAGGACTGATTTTGTAGGAAGTAAAAACTGCTTTTAAAATTTCGGAGGCTTCTTTATAAGAATGACAATCCATTACTCGCTCAACTGTATTTGTAAAATCCTCTTCATCATTCGCAAAAATGTATGAGACGATTTTTTTGACTTCTTTCCTTCTTAAATAACTGAACATATCCTTTTGCCGGAGAGTTCTGGTTTTCTCAGAAGCCTTCTCGTTTTTGTCATTAGAAGGAGCAGTCGGAGGTTGCTCCTTAACCTCGGTATTTTTTTCGACAGGAGTTTCAACTTTTTCTTCTACTTCAACCTGCTGCTTCTCCTCAACTTGTTCAGCTGGTTTATCAGTGAAAATTACCTCATCAATACTTTTTAGATACTCATCAAAACCATCTGTGGCTTCAGTTGATATTGAAGGTTCTTCTTTTTTCTCTTCCTGCAAATCCAAAGCCTGTGGTTCAGGAGTTTCAACACTAAATCTTTCTTTTTCTGGTAATTTAAATTCTTCGTTATCAAGTCCTTTAAAAATGTCCAGCAAATCATCTTCTAGCGAAGAAATTTTTTCTTCTACTTCTACTTCTACTATTTCTTTTTCTTCACTTGAATTAGCAATGGTTTCGGCCATTTCTTCTGGCTCAAAATCATCATCTTCTGTTGGATTATCAGAATTGTTCTCAACATAAAAATCCTCAATCATCTCCTGAACGATTTCTTTCTCTATTCCTGAATCAGGCAAATCCGTTTCAACGTCTACGGATTGATTATCTATTTCAGAATCTAATGCTTCCACACTGTCAACAATAATGTTCTCATCAATCTCTATTTTCTCTTCCGGTAATTCTTCAGCAATTGCATCAACAATTCCTTCAAGTTCCTCATCAGAGGCGACAATACTTTCAGAAATATCTTCGTCTGAAACTTCAATCGATTCTACCTCGATCTCCTCTGAGTCATCAGCATCTGATAAGTTTACATTTTCTTCAGTTATTTCTGACTCTGAATCGATTGGTTCAAGCACCTCTTCTAATGCTGTTTTAACTCCATCAGCTTTTGATTCTTGCAAATCCTCTATTGCAATTTCTGATTCAGAAGATTTTAGACTTTCAACATCAGTTTCTTTGTCATCGGTGGATTCTTCACTATAGAGTGATAATAGTGCTTCCTCTTCTTCAGCACTTAGGAATGTTTCTATATCAGACTTATCTAACTCATCCGACTTATTCACATCAGATTCGTCAACTTCGGTTCTTAATTCATCTGCATCAAGAGCTTCTATCATTTGCTCGGTTGTGGTTTCTGTTTCAATGTCAGCATCTTCATCAGTTTTTTGAATTACATCAGGCGAGAACAATATTCTTTCAATTTCAATTTTATCATACCTTCTTTTAACTTCATTAGGTATAACTTTTCGAAGTTTTAATATCAAATCAACCAGATTCTTTTCTTTACAAAATATTTCTACAGCAGATAAAGGCAATCTGTTTTTGTCAACGCCTCCTACGTTAAAGAAGTCACCCATAGATGTAAATGAGTTGGTAATAACCTGGTGCTGGTTGGAATTGATTAGTTCATCATCAATTTTATTTAGAAGAATATCAAACTCAGTTGAAGATATTTGAACCAGATTTCTTTTTGAGATATATCCGTTCAGTACTTTCTTAAAGTATTCATAATAATACAAATAATTAAGCATCATCTTCATTTCTTCAACGGAAATCACAGGCTGATCATTAAAAATTAATTTTATCAAAGACCATCTTGGTCGAACAAGATAATTAATGTTGAACGAAACCGCCTGGAAAATCAGTTTCTTAGAATCTTCAATTGAAATCTTTTTATGTTTTTTTATTTCACCGGAAATTTTTTGAAAGTGATCTGAAATTTCTTTTCCAGCGTAATCAAAGTAGGACTGTTGCAATAATTTGCGCCTATCGGAATAAATCATAAATTCGAGTTCAGCGGAAATGTATTGAACTACGGCGGGATGAACACCAGCGTTTGTTATCTTATCCAGTGTGAAGTTGGATCCAAGACTCTTCACCTGATTAAAACAAAAATCCCCAATGAATTTTATTTCTTTCTCAAACATCACTTTTCTCTCTTAATTTCAAGTCTCAAATTAAGAAACCTTAATACTATAGACAAGTTTTTGAGCAAAATTGCCCAAAATTTAGGCCTATTAAAAATCCCGCATAAAGCGGGATTTTTGAAAGAGAACTTAAACAAATCGGTTAATTTATACTTCTACTTCTTTAGATTTTACTTTAGCCATTACAAAATCTCTGTTCATTCTTGCGATGTTGGTAACTGAAATTCCTTTAGGACATTCAGCTTCACAGGCATATGTATTAGTGCAACTACCAAAACCAAGTTCGTCCATAACCTTGACCATTTTCTCAACTCTTTGATATCGTTCCGGTTGACCCTGAGGAAGCAGTGCATATTGTGATACTTTAGCTGAGGCAAAAAGCATTGCTGATGCGTTCTTGCATGCCGCAACACAAGCACCGCAACCGATACACGCTGCAGCATCCATTGAATAGCTGGAAACATCCTTTGGAATCGGGATTGCATTTGCATCCGGAACACCACCTGTGTTCACTGAGACATAACCACCAGCTTGAAGTATTTTGTCGAATCCTGAACGATCAACCATCAAATCTTTAATTATTGAAAAGGCTTTTGCCCGGAAAGGTTCAACCCATATAGTATCTCCTTCTTTGAAGTTACGCATATGTAACTGGCAAGTAGCAATTTTAGCAAGTGGTCCGTGTGGTCTTCCATTAATTACAAGTCCGCAAGTTCCGCAGATACCTTCACGACAATCACTTTCAAAATGAATTGCTTCTTCTCCTTTCAACTCAAGAGTATCGTTTAGTTCATCAATCATTTCAAGAAAAGAAGCATCGATAGAAACCTGAACATCGTAGTCAACAAAACTTCCTACGGTATTAGAATTTTTCTGTCTCCAGATTTTAAGTTTTAGGTTTATTTTTGTTGCTTCCATTATTTGTAACTCCTTATTGCCGGTTTTACATATTCAAAATCAAGCGGTTCTTTATGAAGATTCCACTTGTTTTCTCCTGCAAATTCCCATGCAGAAACAAATGAATAATTTTCATCATCACGTTTTGCTTCACCATCCTCGAATTGATATTCAACTCTGAAGTGCCCACCGCAGGATTCATTTCTGGTAAGTGCATCAAGAGCCATCAGCTCACCAAGTTCAAAATAATCAACTAATCTACCAGCACGTTCAAGAGTTTGATTGACATCATCTCCACTTCCGGGAATTGTAACATTTTTCCAGAATTCTTCTTTCAATTCTCTAATTTCAGTGATTGCTTCCTTCAATCCTTTTTCATCGCGAGCCATTCCAACTTTGTTCCACATAATTCTACCAAGTTGTTTGTGGATATCATCAACAGTTCTTTTTCCTTTAATTGATAGGAGCTTATTAGTAATATTCTTTACTTCACCAGTAACTTTTTCAAATTCTGGATGATCCGTTTTAACCAAAGTTGGTTTATCAGCTGCGAGATAATTTCCCATAGTGTAAGGAAGGACAAAATATCCATCTGCCAATCCTTGCATCAGAGCCGAGGCACCTAATCTATTTGCGCCGTGGTCTGAAAAGTTGGCTTCACCAAGAACAAATAATCCAGGAATCGTACTCATTAGATTATAATCTACCCAAACACCGCCCATTGTGTAGTGAGGTGCAGGATAAATCATCATCGGAACATTATATGGATTCTCTCCAGTTATTGTTTCATAAATTTCAAACAGGTTACCATAACGCTCTTTGATGACATGTTTACCAAGTCTGTTAATAGCATCTTTGAAATCAAGATAAACAGCATCTCCGCCTTTTACGCCTCTACCTTCATCGCAAACTTCCTTCGCCGCTCTTGAAGAAATATCACGAGGGGAAAGATTACCAAACGATGGATACTTTCTCTCAAGATAATAATCTCTTTCATCTTCAGGGATGTCGTTAGGATTTCTCATATCCTGTTTCTTTTTCGATACCCAAACTCTTCCATCGTTTCTTAATGATTCACTCATTAACGTAAGTTTAGATTGAGATTCACCGTGAAGTGGTAAACAGGTCGGGTGAATCTGAGTAAAGCAAGGATTAGCAAAGAATGCTCCTTGTTTGTGTGCACGCCACGCAGCAGTAACGTTGCAGTTCATTGCATTGGTCGATAGGAAATATACATTTGCATAACCTCCTGTAGCAAGACAAACCGCTTGGGCAGAATACTTTTCTATTTCTCCGGTTAAAAGATTCCTGCAGACGATTCCCTTTGCTTGTCCATCAATAACAACCAGATCTACCATCTCACGCCTTGTGAATAATTTTACTGTCCCTTTTTCAATTTGCCTGTTTAGTGCACTCACCGCTCCAAGGAGTAGTTGCTGACCCGTTTGTCCACGAGCATAAAAAGTTCTTGAAACCTGAGCACCACCAAAAGAACGGTTATCAAGTAAACCACCGTACTCACGAGCGAATGGAACACCTTGGGCAACACATTGATCAATAATATTTCCGCTAACCTCTGCAAGCCGATGAACATTTGCTTCTCGAGCTCTAAAGTCACCACCTTTTACCGTGTCATAAAAAAGTCTGTAAGTTGAGTCGCCATCATTTTGATAATTTTTTGATGCATTTATTCCACCTTGCGCTGAAATACTGTGTGCTCTTCTTGCACTATCATGAAAAGTAAATGCTAATACGTTGTAACCAAGTTCACCAAGAGAAGCTGCTGCAGAAGCGCCTGCCAATCCGGTTCCAACAACAATTACTGTGTATTTTCTTTTATTTGCCGGATTGACCAACTTCATATTAAACTTATGATTAGTCCACTTTTCCGAAATATTTCCTTCCGGAATCTTTGATTCTAATTTTGTCATTGGCTACCTCCGCAAAAGAAAAAAAAGAAAATGGGCATTGAAGCAAATCCAATTGCCATAAAAATTGCATACAAAGTTCCGATCTTTTCAACCAGTGGAAAATATTTTTTATGGTTCCATCCAAAAGTTTGAAATGCACTTTGAAAACCATGGTTAAGATGAAATCCAAGAAGCACCATTGCAATAACATAAAGCAACACATACCACCAAATACTAAAAAAGTAAACTACCACATCAAAATACTGGTGGTGATTTGCTAGACCCATCGGATCGTTTACGTTAAACCTCCAGAAAAAAGTTACCAAGGTGAGTAACTAGAAATATGAAAACTATTGAGCCTGTAAGAAACATTGTTCTTGAAAATACATCACTATTCTCTGGTGAGCCATTGACCTTGTACTTAACACCACGGGCTCTTTTATTTTCCAGCCACAGTTTTATGCCATTAAAAATGTGTAAAACAAATGCAGTAAGGAGCACAACTTCAATTACCCGGATTAGAGGCTTAACAACATCCAGGGCACCAACGTAACCGTTAAAAGCTAAAGGACCAAAAAATAAAGTAATGTTCCCAATCAAATGAATAATAAGAAAAATTAGCAGGAAGCTTCCTGTTATTGCCATCATTAGCTTTTTGCCGATTGAAGAATTAAGAAATTTCATATATGAACTCATAAGCAGACTCCCTCTTCATCCGTTATTTAATGAACTTAATTATTGAATACACAAAGAATTTATTTTGTTCAGAAGCTTGCGGAAAGAATATTTTAAAGAATGTAAACAATTTTAGAAATGCAGTTTTTATAAGTAGAAAATTGCTATTCAAAATTATCATTAAGTACTAATAAAATCAATTTTTTGCATTAAATAGTTCTTAATCATAAACATAGATTAATCATTATTATTTCAAACACAGGTAAGAATCTTGTGAAATTGTTTGTAATTCTTACGTGCAGATTTTAATAAATTTTTATAAAAAAGCCGACCCCAAAATTGATGATCGGCTTTTAACATTAATAATTGAGAAGGCTTACTTCAACAAAAT
>CAWDGX010000009.1:0-72759 GCA_963802005.1 uncultured Ignavibacteriaceae bacterium | reverse complement strand
TACATACTGCATCCTCAGAACAGCGGGGACTATATTCATATGTAAGTTCGTAAGGATTTTTCTTTTTATAGAACAATTTTAGAACTAGTCTTATAAAAGAGTTGAAATTGAGCTAAATCATACAAATTTAATCATTGCTGCTTTTCCCTGACTCTCCGCTCCTTTATTACAGCCCATTCCTTATGATTTATTACCAACATAAAAACTACAAACTTTCTTATCTCTTTGTATTTATAGGTTTTATTACCAAAATTTGTATTGAAAATGTGATTTTTTATGAAAAAAAGCAGAAAATCGATCTTTTTTCCAATCTTGGTCAATCTTCACAAATTGCCCTGCCTAGTTATTGGAGGTGGTAGTGTAGCTTTAAGAAAAGTAACTACTCTTCTTAATTTCAAGATCCGAGTAACAGTTATTGCACCGAATATTTGTAAACCATTAAAAGAATTATCAAAAAAAAATAAAATAAAAATCATTCAGAAATCTTATCATCAAGATTTACTAAAAAAATTCGATATCATTTTTTGCGCAACCGACAATCCGCAAATTAATCAAACTGTTTCTAAAGATTGTAAGAATGAAAATAAATTATTAAATGTTGCGGATGTACCTGAGCTATGTGATTTCATTTTACCTGCAGTTGTTAAACGTGGGGATTTAACAATTTCGGTTTCATCACAAGGAAGCGCTCCTTTTTATGCTAAAGAAATAAAAAATAAATTGAATCATATTTTCCCTTCTTATTATGAAGATATTATTAAGTTAGCTGGTGATTACAGGAAAATGGTATTGAAAAGTGAAAAATTAAAATCACCTAAGGATAAAGAAAAGGCATTCTCAAATTTTTTTCTAATTGATTGGCAAAAAGTTATAAGCACTGAAGGTAAGAAAAAAGCAAATAAATATTTACAAAATCTCTATAATGAATTAACCGAAGACTCAGAAAAGAAAATATAATATTCTAAAGAAAGTAACGGCTAAAAAAATGACTGAAAGAATTGGCAAAGTATTTATTGTCGGTGCAGGTCCAGGAGACCCCGGTTTAATAACTCTTAACGCACTTGAGAGACTCAAGCTTGCTGATGTAGTTGTTTATGACAGACTGATTAATGGTGATTTATTATCTCACTGCCAAAAAAATTGTGAGAAAATATTTGTTGGTAAGGAAGCCGGGTTTCATCCCATTGAACAGGATAAGATAAATGAAATTTTAATAGAAAGATCAAAATTAGGATTAAATGTTGTCCGATTAAAAGGCGGGAACCCTTTTGTTTTTGGACGAGGATCTGAAGAAGCAATTGCACTTAAAAATGCCGGCATTAATTTTGAAATAGTTCCCGGGATTACTTCTGGCATCGCAGCGCCTATTTACAGTGGAATTCCTATTACACACCGAGGGCTTATTACGCAATGTATTTTTATTACAGCGCACGAGTGTCCCGATAAGCCCGGGACACAGGTTGAGTGGGATAAATTGGCACAATTAAAAAATACTTCCTTAATTATTTATATGGGCGCTTCAAGAATTGATGCAATCAGTAAAAAGTTAATTGAGTATGGAATGGATCCTGAAATGCCCTCAGCTGTAATTGAAAATGCTACCATGACAAGTCAAAGGACTATAAATGCTAGCCTAAAGAACATCTCTTCAGAATTTAAACGCAATAATTTTCATGCACCTGTTATAATCATAATTAGTCCTGCTGTTTCATTAATAGATGATATTTCCTGGTTTGAAAAAGCATTTGTTCAATAAAAAGATTAATTTAATCGAAGCAGAAGATCAGTCCGGATATCTTTATAATGTTCTGTCTTTTTATGGTGCTGATATTCTGAATCTTCCGGTAATGAAGGTTCGAAGAAAAAAGTTTTGTAACTTAAAGGAATTTGTTAATTATTTAACTTAAGTATAATTTTATTATTATTAAATGAACGGAATGTAACATGGATATAATTTATGATCTACTGAGGTTCTTTCACGTAATCAGTTTTGTTTTCATGTGTGTATTGCTATTTAATTTGATAGTAGCAAATGAACGAGTACTGCTTGGTCTATCCTTTAATTATGAGGCTGACCGGCATCTTGAGACTATTATTAAAAGTGGTTTTAACTGGTGCTACATATTCCAATCAGCCATTTTTATTACAGGTATATTTTTGCTGATTTTTGGACACCTAGGCATTGAAGGATTATGGAAGGATTGGATTGTATTGACTAAAACAATAATTCTTATTGTTTTAATGGGAGCCATTTCATTTGTACATTTTAAATTACAACCTAAAATTGAATCATTTCTTCAAGATATTTCATCAGGGATCTAAGATACCAGACAAACTTTATTTAAGTCTGAAACCCTACCGTTTACTTCGCAAATGGATGACTACCATTTACCTTTTTTTAATAATATCTGCTATTGTTTTGGGAATACAAGTTTACACCACTTTTAATCCGGTACTTACTGCAATCTTAATTGCAATTGCAGGATTATTTTCTTTAAAGGCTGATAAAATCTTTATCCGGTTTGGCTGGATTTAAGTTTCAAATGGAATGACATAAGTTTTAACTTCTTTAACTCCATCAATACCTTTAATGAGTTGGGAAAACTTTTTGGAAAGTCTGTTCTCAACCGATAAAGATGATTCAACACTTATTAAAACCACACCATCTTTAGACACAACTTTAGCTTCAGGAAAATTGTTTACGATCAACGAATAAGCATTTGCCGCTATAAGTTTATCTTTTAGCTTCTTTCGAGTTTCGGCTGTGGTTTGGAAGTCTGAACGTTTTGCAATATTAGAGAGAATCTCAGCTGATCCATCTACTTGGAGACAATCAACGTGGAGAACTATGTCATATAGTTCTGGGGACCTGGTATCTATGCCGTACAAGTACATACTCCATTTCCTTCTTACTTCATCTAATTCCCGTAACAATTCGTGTGCTCTTTCTTCAGATACATTTTCACGGTTCATAACTACATTAATTCTGTATGCCAGATTTGCAGTAATTCTAACATTTAAAACATTAGGAATATTCTTGGTAAAAAAATGACCTGCAAAACCATGGTATACAATGTTATCTCTTTGTAAATATTCCAGGAAAGCTTTACTTATATATGCAACATATTTCTTTTTTCCATGCTTAATATGATCCAAGATTGAAGGAGCATCTTGCATCGCTTGTGTTAAAGCAACTTCGGGTATATTGAATTCTTCTGAAGCTTTAAGGAGTATCTCTCTTGAAACGCATTCATAACCTAAATTATCAGATATTTTCTGAGCAATTTCCAAACCTCTACTGTAAGAACCCCTGGAAATTGTTATAATACCCATACGAACCTCCTGATTAACAGAATACTATATAATACAAATATTAATATGTTCATTTAACATACCTTATTAGATTTACATGAATAAACCTTTGCTGCATCAAGTAATTCTCTTAACTTCTTTAGTAATTCCGGTGTAGTTTGAAAACAGGGACGCTTTGCCATATCGTATAAAATATCAACAGCACAATCTACATCTATTGTATCGATATGTATTACTATATCATAAAGTTCAGTAACATTTGTATCTATCCCGTATAAATACACACTCCATTTTCTTCTCTCTATATCTATTTTGTAAAGAGACTTTCGAGCCTCTTCCTCAGAAATATGTTCACGTTCCATTATAACTTTTATCCTAAAATCCATATTGGCGATAATTCTTACCTTAAGAATATTTGGCAATTCTTTCGTAAAAAAATGTCCCGCATAACCATGATAAATTATGTTATCCCTTTGTATGTGATCAAGAAATGCTTCACGAATAAAAGCAACATAATTCTTTTTTCCATCTTTTATACGATCAAAAACTGAAGGTGCATCATGAATTGCGTTTTGAAGCTCTGCTTCAGGCACATTGAAATCTTTTGAAGCTTTCAGCAGGACTTCTCGCGAGATACATTCGTATCCTAACTTTTTGGATAGCTTCTCTGCAATTTCTATCCCTCTGCTATATGAACCTCTGGAAATTGTAATTATACCCATATCATTCTCCTTTCTTATTGGAGTTCACGATAAAGTCAAAAATAATTTTTATTTATTATCTAAGTCTATAATATCTTTTTCACATGTAATACAAATACCTAAATCTTCAAGCAATCCATTTTTAATATCATATATCCATCCATGAACTGACAGTTCTCCACCACTATTCCAAACATGTTTTGCCATAGTTGTTTTACAAACATTCAGTACTTGTTCTTTTACATTAAGTTCGCAAAGTAAATTATATTTAGCGACATCATTTTCCAGAGCATCCAATTCAATTTTATGAAAACGGTATATATCCCTGATATGTTGAAGCCAATTATCAATTAAACCATGATCTTTACTTTCAACAGCAGCCTTAATTCCTCCACAGCCGTAATGACCACATACAATAATATGTTTTATTTTTAAAACTTGTATGGCAAATTGAATGACTGAGAGACAGTTAAGATCTGTATGAACAACTAAATTTGCAATATTACGATGAACAAATACTTCCCCTGGAATAAGCCCAACTATTTCATTGGCCGGCACACGACTGTCTGAACAACCTATCCATAGATATTCAGGATTTTGTTGTTTTGACAATTTCGTAAAAAAGTCTGGATCCTTTTCCTTGATACCATTAGCCCATCTTTTATTGTTTTCAAATAACGTTTTAAGTATTCGCATATTTTGTGATCTTTAGTAACTGTTTTAAAATAAGTTAATAATTGCAGCAGTACAGTTAGCTATAATAAAGAAATTATAATAGAGCACTTATTGTTATTAAAATTATCTAAAATTATTATTAATTAAAAAAAAAGAATGATTAATTGGATATCTTAAGAACAACAAAACGAATACAAACCTGCCAATGATTTTGATTTTGTATTCATAATTAATAAAGTTTAATAGCCATAAGATTTTAATATCTGATAAAATTCCTTATTTATTAACGATGTTACATCGGAAATATTTGTCATCTGACACATTTCTAACTCAGTAGATTTGGAAAATAGTTCAGATAAATTTTAAGAAAGAAATTTTGATAATGTTAAATCTGCAAATTGGAACCTCAAAATTTATTTTCTTCACCACCCTTTTTCTAATTTGGTTTTTGTTTCCCGTTAATAATTTTGCTTCTGATTCAGCACAGCAAACAGAAGTAATACAGCAACAGGCCTGGTGGCTTTATCCTCTTATTTTGTTAGTCCTGTCCTTTCTGCTTGGAGTATTCGCAGTTTTAGCAGGAGTTGGTGGAGGCGTTCTTTATGTTCCAATTGTAAGTGGTTTTTTACCTTTTCATTTGGATTTTGTGAGGGGAGCTGGTTTAATAGTTGCACTTGCAGGAGCACTTGCAGCTGGACCTGGCTTACTTAGAAAAGGATTCGCAAATCTGAGATTGGCAATTCCCATGGCTTTGATTGCATCTAGCAGCGCCATAGTCGGTGCAATGATTGGCCTTGCATTGCCTACACATATTATTCAAACTATGCTTGGAGCAACTATACTTGGGATTGTTGTACTTATGATTAAAGCTAAAAAATCCGTTTTCCCAGAAGTTCCAGAACCAGATCGTTTATCCCAGACATTAGGAATATTCGGTATTTATCACGAACCAACTATTAATAAAGATATAAATTGGCAAATTCATAGAACACCAATAGGATTGGGATTATTTGTCATTATTGGGGTGATGGCAGGTATGTTCGGTCTTGGTGCTGGCTGGGCAAATGTGCCGGTATTAAACTTAGTTATGGGTGCTCCTATAAAAATCTCTGTAGCAACGAGCAAGTTTCTGCTTTCAATAACTGATACGTCCGCTGCATGGATTTACTTAAATAACGGAGCTGTTCTTCCATTAATGGTCGTCCCATCAGTTTTAGGAATTATGCTTGGCTCTTTTGTTGGCGTGAGAATACTTGGTATGACCAAACCAACCGTGATAAGGTATTTAGTTATTATCGTTCTTGGAATCGCCGGTACTAAAGCATTATTGAAGGGATTAGGAATTGGATAGCAAGAAGATTCAAAGTTCTGGAGAAGCATCTGAAGAACAAGTAATATATGCAAAAATATTAAATGTAGGTATGTTAATTGGACTTGGCAGTCTTTTAATTGCATTCATTCTATATTGTATCGGTTTTACAAAACCATTAATTCCTTTAGAGAAAGTACAATCTTACTGGGTTATGTCCGTGCACGATTACTTAAATCAAAGTGGTATACAAACAGGCTGGGCTTGGTTCGGAAACTTAGAATATGGTGATATGCTTACTTTTCTTCCTATAGCATTTTTATCTTTACTAACAATAGTTTGCTACATAGCTATTCTACCTGTGTTAATCCGCAAAAAAGATACTGCATTTGTTGTAATTGCAATTCTTGAAGTAGCAGTATTGGCATTAGCAGCTTCGGGGATTTTAAGTTCTGGTGGGCATTAAAATACTTTAGATTGAGCCCAGCTTTAAGGTGATCTCCAAACTAATTATTTTTCTTCGTCATCCAGTTTTTTCATTTCTTGTAGAATGCTTAGAGGACCAGCACCTGTTGCAATTTTCATCAACTTTTCCATTTTGTTGATATCTGATTCAAATTTCTTTTTCATTCGAGCTTCGTAGGCACTTCTTAGAACGTCAAGAAGTTTTTCCAATTCATAGGGCTTTGGAAGATAACCGAATGCACCCAATCTTGTGCATTCTGCTGCAGATTCGTACGATCCATGCCCGGTTAGAATTATTACTTCGAGATATTTATGTTCCTTTTTTAAAACTTCGAGAACTTGCTTTCCATCAAGCCCGGGCATTTTAAGATCAAGCAGTGCCAGATCAAATTTTTCCGAATGAGCTTTGGTGATGGCTTCCTGACCATTTGATGCAGTTATAACTTGAAAACCCCGCATTTCAAGCCTTTGGGCAATTGATGAAAGAAACTTAACCTCATCATCAACAATGAGAAGTTTTATATTAGCAGACATAATTTGTTTCTCCTGTTTTTAAAATCCGATCCAACTCCAGTAACCAAAAATTGTCCAAGCCCATAGGACAATAAAGTTTAAAATTAAAATTGCAAAACCGTATTTTAGAAAATCGGTTAGGCTAACAAGTTGCTCGCCCGTAACAGGGTCCTTAGCCATAGTATATGCAATTGCATTATTAGGCGTGCCTATTATCAGCATATTAGCAAAAGAAGAAGCGAACGCTGTAGTAAATCCAACCATCCAAGGATGAGTGCCTGATATTGTTGCCATAGGAATTGTGATTGGTCCAATGGCTGCAACCGTTGCACCATCGCTCATAAAATTTGTTGTTATACCTGTAAATATACTTGCAGCAACTGCTAAACCTTCACCTGATTTCATAAACTCTGGAAGAATGCTAACAAAACTCTGTGCAAGGTATAATGCAGCGCCGGTAACAGCCAAGCCTTTTCCTACTGCACAAGCGCTGGCATAAAGAGCAACAACTTCCCAATGAATTTTCGAAATATCCTTCCAGCTTATCACTCTGAATATATTTAAAAGAACTAGTGCTAATATGACCGGACCTCCCATTCCAAATACATCACTATGCATAATCCATAAATAAATAAGCAGAACCAATACACCTGCCGTGATATACTCATTTTTATTCATTGGTCCAATTTTTTCAGATGCCTTTTTAACAATTGAAGATATATTCAGTTCCTTCACTTTTAATTTACGGTATAAAACAAGATAGAAAAATAATCCTATTACTAAAGCCATTACTGGAACATACGGCAAACCATATGTAACCCATTGAGCAAAACTTGGTGCGTTGCCATAATCAGCAAGTATTCCAACCATAACTGCATTGCGACCGCCTGCAGCGGGTGAACCGGGACCACCTGCGTTTGCTGCAAAGGTAAGTGACAAAACCAATAGAACAGCTAATTTGTGATCAACTTTTACTCCTGCATTTCGTACTGACGATAAATATACAATTATAATTACCGGCATAACGAATGCAACTAATGCATGTTCCGATAAAAAAGAGCATGAAATTGAAAGTAATGGAATGAAAAAAAACAAATAACGCGGAATTGATTTCGATGATCCCAGCAGCAACATTCCTATTCGCCTATCAAGTCCGGTTTTTGCAATTGCAGTAGCGAGACCCAGAACACCAAAAATAAAAATCACAGCATCTTTTGCGTATGCAGCTGCAATATCATCCGGTTTTAGGATGCCGGAAAAATACATAAATACTCCAACTAACAAGGCTGTTATACCAATCGGCACCGCACCGCTGGCCCAAAAAAGTGCGGCAACTAATAAAATCCCAAGCATGATCATTGAACGATGCCCTGCTTCTTCAGCGGTAAGAGAACGCTCAACTTCCTGCCCTGTTTCATTAACATAACTTTTTCCTAATTTATATTTACTGCTGTAATACTCAGTAACACTTTCACCAGTTTTTAGTTTGGAATAATCAGCATAGCCGCTATTCATATCTGAAATCTGACCGGTCTTGGAGAAAGATAATGTATTTAAAAGGTCCGCTGGAACAGGCATAAAAATCATCCCCAGAAAAATAATTATTCCTATAATGATAAAACCTGGACGGGAGTTGTGGGAACCTTTAAGCCAATGAAAAAATGATCGTTTCTCTACAAATGGGATTTCGTGGTGAGCCATTGCTATTACCTTATTTTCACGAGCATTATCAATGGTCTCAATTATTTTATCAAGTTCACAGGGTTTTTGGAGATATTCAAATACATCATGTTTTCCTGCTTCAACAGCGGAAGCCGTAGTACCATGACCGGTTAACATAATCACCTGCACTTCAGGACGGTAGGCTTTAATTTCTTTTAAAACCTGTTCTCCATCCATTCCGGGCATTTTTCTGTCAAGTAATACAACATCAATATCCATATCACCCCTAACTACTTTAACAGCATCTGCACCACCTTGAAGAGCAGTATTTTCATATCCTCTTAATTTTAATCTGCTTGAAAGAGAATCTCTGAATTTATCTTCATCATCGATAAGTAAAACTTTTGACATAAAGTGTTTCCCCGTTATTTATTTTCTTTTTGATGTTCATTAATTATGTTTCTTTCAACCTCATGAAACAGGTCCGATAATCTTACAATACCCACTACCTTTGATCCACTCTTTACTAACAATGATAATAACTGCAGAACAATTATTTGATGAATAGCTTCCGTAATTGAGGCATTTTCGTCTATGCCTTCTGATACAGGGCTCATTACATTTTTGACTTTTATTGTAGCTGCCTGCCTGCAAATGGTAACAAAATCATCTTGCCACAACCTTAGGTTATCAGTCATAGATGAGATGAAGGCAGCGCTTACACCAGCTCGAGTAAGTTTTTCAAAATCCATAATTTTATTATACTTTGGTTCCAATGCTCTAAGGAATGCAGCGTGACCCATTTTACCAACAATATTATTGTTCTCGTCCACTACCAGTACGGCACGTATTTGCTTCGTACCGGGAGATAATTTTTCCTGGCTTTTACGAATAGCTATGAGTGCATCATACATGGATGATTCCTGGCTGACTGTCGCATAACTTTCAATGGGAATCATTATTTCTTTAATTTTTTTTGTTTCCATAATTATCCTCTGTTTTTTAAAAACATTATTTAATTTTTAGTGGAGTGAGATAGTAAACGTCGAACCAATACCTAGAATACTTTTTACGTCTATTTTGCCTCCAAAGTTTTTTATTATTCCATAGCTAACTGATAATCCAAGACCTGTACCTTTGCCAACCTCTTTAGTTGTAAAGAATGGTAGTAAGATCTTATCTATATTTTCCGGACTTATTCCCTTTCCAGTATCCGATATCTCGACGTTGATACACTTTTGTACTATGGATGTTGAAATAATTATTCTTCCAGGTGGCGTTATAGCATCGGCAGCATTATTGATTATATTGAGAAATACTTGCTTAAGTTGATTTCCGTCAGTTAGTATTTCAGGCATTTCATCGCAATATTTTTTAATGATTTCAATATTAGATACAAACATTTCATGCCCGATTAAGTCATCAACAATTTCATTTAAAAGATTGTGGATGTTGTGACGTTTTAATTCAACATCACCTTTTCTTACAAAACTTAAAAGTTTACCTGTAATATCACGACATCGAAAAGTTGCTTCTCTGATATTTTGAATATGAGGATCGAGATCATTAAAAGTTGTTTTGGTGGAAAATTCCGGATTCATAAGATCTTTCATTAAGCCAACTTCGCTGGCTATAATTGCAAGCGGATTATTTATTTCGTGAGCTATCCCTGATGAAAGCTCTCCAATCGAAGCAAGCTTTGCCGCTTGTTCTAACTGCGCATCTGCAATATCTTTTTCTTTTTCATACTGAACCAATTTTTTAGTACGAATGATAATAATTACAATAATCACGATAATAAGAATTGCAGAAAATCCAAGAAAGTTTGTCTGCAAATCGAACGATGTTGATGATTCTTCATCGGAACTTCTTTTGAACAATAACTGCCCATTTTGCATTGTGCAACCAAGCAAAAGCATAATAATCATCATCATTATTTGATCCTGCATCCTGGACACCTAAGCTAGTTGAATCAGGAGGAAGGATTGATGAATTTTCTAACACTGAACCAACTATTGGAGTTACTACTTGATATACTCCATCATTGTTAAGTACTGATATGAACACTTCATCCGGATTCTCCTGTGAGCTAATAAATTCATAAAGTTTTTTAGGATCTAAAGTGGCACGCAAGCATTACACATCTATCATTTATTATTCGTTTTATCGCAATGGTAAAATGGGCTTGGTTACGGAAGCCGAGATAATTATCAGTAATGATAAATCTTTCTTTTTGTTTTTTTAGGGTAGTGTACCATTGCTCATGACTATAATCGCGATTTTCTAATCCGGTTAAAGGTCCGGCATATGCTGTCTGCACCCCTATCGAATCAAAGAACCCGACATCAATAAATGTATCACTGTCACGTTTCAGTTTTTCTAAATAAGAATGCATAAGCGATGATGTTGGGGGAATTGATATCCTAGGGTCATCGATTATGTTTATTAGGTTTACAACTCTTTCGCGTAGAAATAGATCGAGAGTATTGGATAGATTTTCTGCTATCGACTTCATATGAAGCGAGCGGCTCTCATCCAGCAAAGATTTATACTGATATCTAAAAAAAAAGGTTAAAATGATTAATGGGGCAACATAAGTAATGAATAAGCGCAAGAAATGTTTCCAACGTAATTCACGGTAATGTTTTTCTTTTTTGCTATTTTTATTCGTGCGATTCATTTCTCAATTAACCTAATGTTAAATGTGATTACTCAAAAATTAATTTAATGTAATAGTTCATTCCCATCAGCGGCCAAAGAATCAATATTGTCAAACCTAATACAATCAATAGGATTATACTTGCAGGAACACCGTATTTAAAGAACTCACCTGAAGTAAACTGCTTGGAATCGTAAGCAATGGCATTCGGTGCTGCCCCAACTAGCAAAAGAAAAGGCATTCCTGCTACCACTAATGAGGCAAAAAGAATTACTTCGGGAGCCACGTTTAGATAGGGGCAATAACCAGTGCAACAGGAAGAGTAATAGCAATTGCCGCAACATTCATTATGAAATTAGTCATTATTAAAACTAATACTGAAATAGCCATAATGAAAACAAACCAATGGGCATTCTGGAAAAATACAAGCCAGTTAATAGCTAACCACTCAGCGGCTCCTGTTTCCCACATGCAAAAACCAATACTCATTGCCCCGGCAAAAAGTAGTATAATATTCCAGGGTAATGTTTCAAGGTCATTTAAATCAAGAATTTTAAAAACGAAGAATAGAATACTGGACACAAGTATAATTGCTGTTTTATTAATTGGTTGAAGAAAAGGTACAAAAGAAACCATCGACAATGTAATTATACATCCGCCAACTATAAATAACGCCAGCATTTCACGTCTGGTGACAGATCCCAATTGTATATTTAATTGCTTGGCTTTTTCCTTCAAGCCTGGAATTACCTTTTTCTCCGGCTTAAAGAATATCATAATGAATCCCCACAATAAGAAGACCATGATCCATCCAACAGGAAACATATAATAGGTAAGCTCAAAAAAGGATATATTCTTACCCACAATATCATTAAAGAAGCTAAGAGCCACAGCACCCCTTGCTGCTCCTAAAAGTGTTATTATACTACCGGCCCCAGCAATGTACGCCATCCCAATAAATAGACCTTTACCGAATTTTGTTGGTTTATTTCCTTCCCCGTAAAGACCGTAAATGGCTAAAAGAAGTGGGTAAATTGTCGCGGCAACAGCTGTATGCGCCATAAAATGAGTAAGAACTGCTGTCAATAAGAAGCAACCTAAATAAATCATACTGGTTTTTTCACCAACAATTGTAAGCATTTTGTAAGCCAGGCGTTTTGTTAAACCTGTTTTGGTAAAAACCAATCCGATCATTATCGAAGCAAAAATGAATAATACCGAGGGGTCCATAAAATCGTTAAAGGCAGACTTAGCAGGACGGATCAAAAAGATGACCTGAAGTACTCCGATAGTAAGACTTGTAATTCCAATTGGTACAACCTCAAACAACCACCAAGTGCCGGCTAAAAGGAATACTGCTAACGCACCCTTAGCTTCTCTTGTTAAGACAAAATGTTTTCCAGCTGGATCAACGGCATCAGGTAAGGGCGGAATATAGTAGACTACTGCAAAGAGCACCATGCCAAGCAACATAAAAATTATTCGTCGCCAATCTATCTTACTAATTTCAAAATCATCTATTAAACCAGAACTCATTTATTTTTCTACTCCTCTGTAATATGAGTCATGTCAGTAAGCGCAGAAATTTGCTACTTATAAAACAATTTCTATTCGTGTGGGCAAGCAAATATTCTATTAGCAATTTCTCTTAACACATAGTTCAACTTTAATGCACCAACTATATCTTTGCCCTTAGTCGCCAGAAGAGATTATTGAGGTCCCAGTAGCAACTAATCTGCACAAATATTTCTCCCAGTTTACCATCCTCGTTTTTTGACAATGTTATTGATTTCAGCACGGGTAATACGCTCTTTTTGTTCTTCAACTATTTTGTAAGCTTTGTTTATCAGCTCAATCAAATCCTCAGTTACAGTGGGTTTCATTATATAATCATAAGCACCCAATTTCATACCCTGAATTGCGGATTCAACTGTTGCATTCCCTGTAAGCATAATTATCTGGGACAGTTGTGTGGTTTTTTTTATTTCCCTTAAGGTCTCGATACCATCTTTACCAGGCATCTTCACATCAAGAACGATAACATCATAATCATTTTCTTGCACTAAATTGATGGCATCATTCCCGTTCAATGCAGTTGTTACATCAAAATCCCTTAGTTGAAGCCGTTCAGCTAATGATTCAATAAAATCTTTTTCATCATCAACGAGTAAAACTTTTATTTTCATTTATGATACCGTTCTGTTATTTCATTTCGATTTTTTTTTATCCTTGTTAAGACTATCTTCCTCTTCATCACTATCCCGGATTTCTTTAGCCGTATCAAATTCACCTGCTTCAGCAAAGGTTGCAGCCATCATACTGCTTTCAAACTTATTCTTATAGGCTTTTTTAACTTTTTTCATTAGTGTTTCAATTTCCACAGGCTTCTGAAGATATTCAAAAGCACCCAGTTTCCGGGCTTCTTCCTCATCTTTTTCAGAACCATGCCCGGTTAACATAATTACCTGAACTTTGGGATAAGCTTTCCTGATTTTCCTAAGCACTTCCATACCATCCATTCCAGGCATTTTAAGATCAAGAACTACTACATCGGGAAGATCGTCATCCATTTTCTTTAATGCCTGTTCACCATCTAATGCAACTTCAGAATCATGGTCACGCATTCTGATTCGTTCTGATAATGTTTCTACAAATTCCTGTTCATCATCCACCAATAGAATTTTTATTTTTTCCATTTTATATCTCCCTTGGTATACTAAGTATGATATTTTCTATGTTTAGTCAAACAATAATTATTTGTTTGCTCAAATTTTAAGAACCCAATAGGGTTCAAAAGATTTTTAGATTTTATTTATTACCTGGAACTTTTATTATAATAGCAGTATTTGATTCATCTAACTCATAAACTCCATCTAAACTTTCCATAATTGAATGTAAGGACAATAATTCTTCGGATGAAGAAGAATCCTTAAAAATGGAGGTCTTATCTAATAACTCTCCTTTACAAATAATACTTATGATAAATTCATTTCCTTTTTTCTCCGGACAGAGGATAATCTCTCCGCCATTAGCCATATGATTTAATAAATATGCAACACAATTGAATAAAGCCATCTGCAGAAGTAACGGATTAATATTAATTGTTAGAGATTTACCTAACGGTTGAATTTGTAACGCAATATTTTTTATTCTGGCAAAACGTTCAGTTAAAAAAATCAGGTGCTCAATTATTTCATTCAGATCTACATCGGTTTTATTGGTATCAGATAGGTGAGAAAATTTATTTAGCTGACAAGTTAATCTTTATCCCTCGCTGGACCTGGTTTTGAATTTTTTGTAGTGAGGTTTGAAATTTTTCTTTTCGTGGGAAAGAAGTTTCATTTGTTATTGACAGAATATCTGTCATTAGTCCTGAAATTTCCCGAATACTTGCCAGAACATTATTAACTTCATGAGTAACACCGGCAGTAATTTTTCCGATGAATTTTATTTCTTTTTCATTCATATCATATCCTAACTAATACTTTTATTTAATCTTAGCTGCTTCTTGTATTTTGCTTATTAAATCATCAAGTTGACAAGGTTTCAATAAATAATCGAATGCCCCTAAATTCATACCTTCTATGCTTCTCTCTTTAGATGCATATCCTGTAAGAAGAATGACAGGAATTTTTTTTTCTAATAAATTTATTTGCTTTAAAATTCCAAGACCTCCTATACCGGGCATCATAAGATCTAAAACCACAACATCCGGAGAATCTGCTTTTATTAAACTAAGAGCAGAATCACCATCTGAAGCAGTCTGAGTTTTAATACCTCTAATTTCCAATCGTTCTGCAATGGTTGCAGCTAACTCTTCTTCATCATCAACAATTAATACACGAATATTATCCATCTTATACACCTAGAATTTTATTTGGTATCTTTGGTAAATAAATTGTAAACGTAGAGCCCTTCCCTAGCTTACTCTCAACTATGATGGTTCCACTCATTTTCTTAATAATACCATAGGTAATTGGAAGACCTAAACCGGTTCCGTAACCTTTTTTAGTGGTGAAAAAGGGTTCGAAAATATTTTCTAAATCTTTTTCCGACATACCACAACCATCGTCCTGTATAGAAACTCCTACTGTCTCTGTATCCTCATCCCAGGTCCGGATATTAATATTTCCGTTATCGGATAATGCCGCAAATGCATTAGATAGAATGTTTAGGAAAACCTGCTGAAGTTGTCCGCGGTCAGACGAGACTCGTGGAAGATTTTCATCCAGATGCAATTCAATTTTAATATTCCTATGAATAGCTTCTTTTTCAAGAAAACTGATCACTTCTTGCATTACATCATTTAGACTCAAATCTTCATATTCAACATCCATCCGCCTCGCAAACCCAAGAAGGCGATGAGTAATAGTACTGCATCGTTCAGTTGATTTGAGTATTGCGTCTGTCAATTCAATAAATCTCTGTTTCTCTTTAAAATTTGACGCAGTCTCAATAAGATCCTTCATTAAACCAGCTTTCTGATTTATTATGGCCAAAGGATTATTAATTTCGTGGGCGACTCCTGCAGCTAATCTTCCAATTGATGAAAGTTTTTGAGAATGTTCTAACTCCCTGAATGCCAGCTCACGTTTTTCATCAGCATTTTTTATATGATTTACTTGCACATTAGTAAGTTTATAAACTAATAAACCTATCAGCAATACGCTGGCGATATAAATGAAAAATATTTCTGTCCTGAAGGTAAACCATGTTTTTAAGATAAGAGAACTGGGTTTTACAACCACTAATATATACTCAGGTTCAACTAAATAAGAATAGGCAGTAAAGATATCTCTACCATTTTTATCCTGACCTTCAGTAACAAAGGTTCCTTGACCAATTTTTGGAAATGTGAGCTGACAGGGTTCTAAAACTTTTCCATAATATTTGGAATTGGTTTGTAGAATGCCTTCCCTATTTGTTAAAAAAGCATCGCTCTCTTGTTCAAGTTCCAATGTAGCAATTAAATCGTCAAATTTCCTTGTGTCTATTGTTGTGCGCAAAATCCAACAGCAATTTGGATCACTAAGATTTTGTACAGCAATTGCAACATGAGGAAAATCCCGATATCCTAAAAATACATCGCTAATGTGTTTGCCGCTGATAATTACATTATGATACCAACTCTGCTGTGAATAATCTTTCTCTAAAAATGCATAAGGTCCGGCGTAACTGAGCAACTTACCTTCACTGCTAATTAAACCTAAGTCAACGAAGCCATCAAATTCTCTTTTTAAAACATTTAAAATACGGTTAAGTAATTTTGCATCAGATAATTCCTGAAAAGAATATGCTGAAGTAATGAATCTGACAGTAGAAAGCCGTTCCTCCAAAAATAATTCGAGTGATCGTTTTGTTTTATTTGTTAGTAAGTTCATAGGAGTAACAATTTCATCGCGGAGGTTTTTTTGATATTGAAAGTAGTTGATGGTTGCCATCAGGGAGAGAGGAATAACAGTGACAAGAATCATTAGAATAATAATGTTTCTTCGGAGCGCTTTATATCTTTCCGGCGAAGTTCCTTCTTCCGGAATTTTAAGGATATACTTAGTAATAAACTCCTGAAATTTATTAGTTTTCATAATTTAGTTACAGCATTAAATTTATAATCTCCAGACGTATCAAATATCAAATAAAAAAGACCAAAATCACATTACAATTTTATATAGGATACAAGAAAAAAAAAGCTCATAAAAATTGCTGCTTTTTTATCTCTACTATTCATCTTTAAATATACCATTGCCAAAGTTCTGTAAAACATATGTGCCAGCTTTGAATAAGGCGCATACCATAGTAGAAAAAAGATAAATACCATATGTATAAAATATATGTTATATGCTAAAAAGGGAGTTTCTAGCAATCTCATACTTTGTGTTAATAATCCCGTAAAAGCAACCAAAAAAATAAAAGCAATCAGCAACCAGTCATTATAAGTATTGCTGCCTTTTTCACTTTTTGTTTTTAACCTGTGAACAGTAAAAATAATACACCCTACTACCATAGCAATACCGCTAAGATTTCCTAAAATTTTAATTGGATGAAAAAAAGGTATTGGCGTCAAATCAAATAATACAAGGGCACCGACAGCAAGACCGGCAGTTAACATTGCTCCAAGAAATCCATAAAAAATTAATAAATGTCCCCAAAACCTAGATGAATTTGTAGAACAAGTATTAAATTTTTTGTGAGCTAAGATATCAGTTATGGTAGCAATAAGTACTCCCACAAATGATTTCTTTTGTTTGGGAGGAGAAATGGTGTTTAAGTTTTTCCAGAAGCGGAATAGCCCTATTGCAGCGAAAGCGAATATTAAAATGTTACCACCGATGAAAAAAGCTTCAAGAATACCGTGCGGCAGAAATCTCGAAAATCTCACAGTGCCTTCATTCAATTGGGAGAAATTACCATCAAGATTGTTATAAAGAAGAAAAAACAAAATTACAAAGGGAATTAGAAGTAATGGTATAAGATATTTCGGCTGCTTAATAGCTGAGCTAAGAAATTTTGGAAAAGCAAAATATTCAATAGCATAAGTGCGGATGGCGCTCAGAACATCACCTGGTTTTGCACCTCTTGGACAATATGTACTGCAATCGGCACATCCATGGCATAGCCAAATATCGGGATCAGAAAGTAAATTTTCTTTTTGTCCCCATCCCGCAGCTATCATTTCCTTTCTCGGAAAGGCCTGGTCCTGAGGAGATAATGAACATACCACTGAACAAGTTGCGCACTGATAACATTCTTTTAGAGTATCACCACCGTTTTTTTTAAGATAACTAATGAACTCCGTATCCGGTTGTATTAGTGTTCTTTCATTCATATGAAAATTCCTTATGCTTCTGCATTTTTGCTATTAACTTTCATTGTCTTATCACCAAAGAGACAATATTTCAGCCATTCGAAACCAAATTTCAACAGCTCTTTATCATCGGTTTTAATTTTCTCAACAACATCATCAGCTATAACAAATCGCTTTAAAAAAGTACTTTCGAAAACAAACTCTCTGAACTTATCGATGTTATAACAGACGGTGTAGAACATCTCAAGTTTGGGAGGATCAAGCTTTTTACCCTTTTGAAAATAATCATGCAAAGATATTTCTTTAAATAACTTTCCCATCTCATCATACTCTTCAACCTTTTGATCTGTAATCCACTGCTGAACAGTAAAACTTTTTTCTTCAAAATAACCTTTGCAAACAGGTTCTTCAATAATAAAATAAAAGTCATCTTTGTCTTCCTGTCCATCATCTTTTGGTGAAGCAACACCTAATGGAAACATTCTACAAGACCATGGTCTATCTTCATATACAGAGCATCCCGTAGGTCCAACAAACTGGCAGGTTTTGTCTTCATCCTGGTTTAGCCTGAGCATAAGAACAGGGTGATTTTGATTTTCATCTATTGGAAGAAAAGTATATTTATCTAAAAACTCCTGGGATGATATCTTAAGCCTGTTTTTTAACCGGATAACATCGTAGGGGGTTAGAAAAACATTAACATCGCCGCAGCAATTATTAAAACAGCTGATGCCCGGGTGACAACTGAAATTAAATTCACTGTCTTTCTTTAATCTGGGATATTCCTTTAAAATAGCTTCCTTCAAATTTTGCATCTCATTCATATTCAGTCTCTTTTATTTATAGTTATTCAATTATAGAGCTTTTTAAAGCATCCTTTGACCAAACAGGTAAAGGTCCCGACTCTTTATTAACCGGGTTAAATCTATACCTGTAAGATGCTTTTTGGCTATAGTTATTTGCCATCCATTCCCACCCTCTAACGAAGTAAGTGCATTCGTCATTAAAACAAACGAACTGATACTCAATCCCCCAAGAAGATTCCGGCGGACACAACCATTTTTTTAATGGCTGATCGCAATGCGGACATTTATATTGTTCTTTATTCTCTTGCATTTTATAATATTACACAATCAATGGAGCAATTACTAATGCAATGACTGCCATTAACTTAATTAAAATATTTAATGATGGACCTGATGTATCTTTAAAAGGATCGCCAACAGTATCGCCAACAACAGCAGCTTTATGAGGATCTGATCCTTTACCACCGAATGCACCAGCCTCTATATGCTTTTTAGCATTATCCCAGGCACCGCCTGCATTAGCCTGGAAAATAGCCATTAAAACTCCAACTACTGTGACTCCTGCTAACAAACCGCCAAGCGCTTCTTTACTAATAAATCCAAAAACAACAGGTATAATAACTGCAATCAATCCGGGAGCAATCATTCTTTTTATTGCAGCGGCGGTTGCAATATCAACACATTTTGCATGATCGGCTTTTGCTTTTCCATCCATTAATCCGGGTATTTCTCTAAATTGGCGTCTCACCTCTTCAATCATTTCAAATGCTGCATCGCCAACTGCCTTCATTGCCATAGAACTAAATAAAAATGGTAAAATACCACCGATAAATAATCCAGCCATTACATAAGGATTGCTTACATCAATCATGGTGATTTGTGCTTGTGATTGAAAAGCGCTGAATAAAGCAAGCGCCGTTAATGCAGCGGAACCGATTGCAAAACCTTTACCAATAGCAGCAGTTGTATTTCCTACAGCATCAAGTTTATCAGTTCTATCACGAACTTCCGGAGGCAGTTCACTCATCTCCGCTAAACCGCCTGCATTATCTGCAATGGGACCATAAGCATCAACTGCTAATTGGATACCCGTTGTTGAGAGCATTCCAACGGCTGCTATTGCAATACCGTATAAACCTGCAAAGTAATATGATGCAACAATTGCGATTGCAATATAAATAACCGGTAACGCAGTAGATTTCATTCCAAGCGATAAACCTGCAATGATATTTGTAGCAGCACCTGTTTGTGATTGAGCTGCAATATTTTGTGCAGGTTTTCTTGATTCTGCAGTATAGTATTCTGTTGTTAAACCGATCGCAATTCCAGCTAACAGACCAATAATAGTTACTATAAAAATATTTGGAGCCGTCAGTGCTATTAGCAAACCGGTAACATTAGTTGTTGGTTCTACAGCCTCAGGAACAAAATAATTAATAAGCGGATATGCCAGTAATATCATTAATGCGCCTGCACCGAAGGTTCCAAGGTTCAATGCCGTCTGTGGATTACCACCTTCTTTCGTTCTCACGGCGAATGTACCTATTATCGAACAGATGATGCCAAGCCCGGCTAGAAAAAGCGGTAAGACGATTAAATTTATATCTTGATAAACAATACCAAGTACCATAGTACCGACAATGGAACCTACAAAACTTTCAAATAGATCTGCACCCATACCGGCAACATCACCTACGTTATCGCCAACTAAATCGGCAATTGTGGCTGGATTACGCGGATCATCTTCAGGTATTCCAGCTTCCACTTTACCAACCAAATCAGCTCCAACGTCTGCAGCTTTTGTATAAATTCCACCACCTACACGAGCAAAAAGTGCAATTGAAGAAGCACCAAAAGAAAAACCGGTTATAATATTAATCACTACAACAATATTTGTGGTACCATCAGGATTTGTAAACATTCCAGAATAAATAGGTAAGAGAAGCCCTAATCCCAACACTCCAAGTCCAACTACGCACATTCCCATTACGCTTCCACCTGAAAAAGCAACTTGCAGTGCGCGATTCAAACTTTGTCTTGCAGCATTTGTTGTTCTTACATTTGCATTAGTCGCAACGCGCATTCCAAAAAAACCTGCTAAGGCAGAACTAAAAGCTCCAAGTACAAATGATATCGCAATTACAGGGCTGCTTTCGGGTGAATTCCAATTGGCAAATGCGAGTAAAGCAGCCACTACAATAACAAAAACTGCTAAGACTCTATATTCTCTTTTAAGAAATGCCATGGCTCCTTCGCGAACATAGCTTGATATTTCTACCATCTTTTCAGTACCGGGATCTTGACGGTTAACCCAGTTAGCTTTAAATAATGCAAAAACAAGTGCAATTACTCCTAATAAAGGTATTATATAAATCCAATCAGGCATATTATTTCTCCAATTAAAGGATTTTCTGATTATAATCGTAAATACAATTACACGTATTTACGATCTTACAAGTTATAAGTAATAAAAAATCCTCAAAGTAGTTTCTGATTTTATTCTGTTTTAACTATGAGGATTTCAAATTCAATTTCAATTTTAAATGTTCCCCCCTGATTATATTTCAGAGGGGAACTGCAAGTGTTTGATAATTAGTTAATATCTAATTATTAACCGCCTAATAATTCATGGTCACCAGCTTCTTTATATATTCTGATGATAGGTCGTTTAATCATTTCCCACTTCTTTGCATTAGGATCGTATTTACAATTTGCAAATGCATCCCAATTTTTATTATCCAAGACTAGGTTTATCTGCTCTGAAAGTAGTATCCAGGCCATCTTGTTTCATCACGGAACAACAGTGTTCTAACGTGTGCTTCAGCCTGCCACATACGGTGAACATTTTCCCAGCATCTCATTAATTCATGTAAATCAGGTGCTGCAAGTTTTGCTGAATCTTCTTTTAATAAAGCTAAGAAGTTCCAAACCTTTTTCTAATAATTTTTCACTTGTTGTAAATCCAGTAGAAACACCACCTGCATATTCATCCATAATTTTCTGTAATCTGAACATGAACATTTTAGGTAGAATGTAATCTGGATTAACATCAGGTGTAACAGTTTTACCGCTAAACTCAGCATAAGTATTTATCGGGTTAAGAATTTCTTTCTTCATTTCTTCAATTGTTGCTGCATCAACTTTAACATGCATCAGGATGATCAACGATATAATTAATTGCAGCTTTTGCAGCAATACGTCCTTCTGCATGTGAACCTGATGAGAATTTATGACTTGAAGCACCGGAAGCATCACCAGCACAGAATAGTCCGCCAACTGTTGACATGTTATCATAACCCCAGAAGTATTCATCTGGAGCAACATCTTTTGGACCGCTAACCCAAGCACCGGAAGCACCGGAGTGTGAACCAATAAAATAAGGTTCGGCAGCGGCAATTTCAGAAGCTTTTTCTTCAGGTGCAGTATTAGTAGCTGCCCAAAGTATTGCTTGTGAGATTGTCATATCAAGGAAATCTTCCCATGCTTCTGATTCTAATTCTTTTAGTTTTTTCTTAGCTGCTTTTTCATCACCTGATTCAGCAGCAATTTTTTGAATTGCTTCTTCTGTACGCATAGAAATTGGGCCTTTACCGTCCTGTACATCAAGCATCATCAACCAGTTACGCAAGTTAGCCGGAACAGGTTTAACCTTACCATAAGGAAGCCATTTTTCTAATTCTGGTCGGCGAGTTTCCATATAAGACTTCATCCAATGCGTTTGTTGCACGAGCTTTAAATAATAGGAACCATGCACCTACAGGTCCATAAGCATCTTTAAAACGAACAGGAATAAATCTTACTTCCTGGCAGGTCATTTCTGCGCCAGCTTTTAGTGTGAAGTAAGCGCTTGAACCTGAGTTCCATGGTGGATACCATGCGCGTCCAAGACCTTCACCTGATGACCGTGGTTTAAATACGTGAACAGCACCGCCCATTGCAACTAATACTGCTTTTGCTTTAAATATATAAAACTTCTCTTCACGAACGCTAAAACCAACTGCGCCAACACAACGATCGCCGTCCATAATAGGACCAACGATGAAAACTCTTTCGTAAATATTTTCATTACCAATAGCATTTTTTGCTGCTTCAGCAACAATTACTTTGTAAGATTCGCCGTTGATCATCAACTGCCATCTTCCTTCGTGAACGTAACCACCTTTTTCATCTTTCCAAATCGGGAGTCCCCATTTTTCAAAAAGATGAACGCTTGAATCTACGTGGCGAGCAATGTTAAAAACTAAATCCTCGCGGGTAACACCCATTAAATCGTTACGTACATAATCAACATAATCCTTCATAGTATTCTGACCATCTTTTAGCCCGACATACTGATTGATTGCTGATAGACCCATAGCTACCGCACCGCTGCGATCAACTGCGGCTTTATCAACAAGTGTAACTTTTAATCCTTTTTGTTTAGCCCAGTGAGCTGCTTCTACAGCTGCTCCGCAAGCTGCCATTCCACCACCAACAATGAGAAGGTCAGTGGTGACTTCTACGGTTTCAAAATTAGCCATTTTTTATTTCTCCTATTATTGGTTTTGTTTTATAATGTTGCAACTTTATCCATACCCAAAGCAGCCGGTTCAGAACATAATGATGTGCTACTTAGATCATCATGAGTAGGGAATCCGCCATGAGGTTCGGCTTTGCCTTCCTGGGTTGTACGGATAGGAAATTTAAATCTTTTTAAACTTCCATTTCTGAATTTCACTGTCCAGAGTATACTGTCAGTGCTTCGCATTGGTGTAACTGTTGCACCTAATGGAACGAAATCTGCATAACCACGAACTTCAACTGCCTGTGTAGGACAAATTTTAACACAGTTGTAGCATTCCCAGCACATTTCTGGTTCGCAGTTATAAGCTTTCATTTTATCTTTGTCTAAAACCATTAGGTCATTTGGACAAATGAACTGACACGCTGTTTTATCCAGCGCTTTGCAGCCATCACACTTATCTTGTAATACATAACTTGGCATTATTATATCTCCTTGATTTAATTGTAATGATAAATAAATTTTGTTTGATCAATGACATTTTTTTAATAATTATTTTTTTGTTTTTGCTTCACCGGTTGCATGACCGTGCATTTTTACTTCAACTTTATTTTCCAGGTGAGCGTAATAATCTTTTAACACCGCTAAAACTTCCGGACGACTGAATTCAAAAGGAATATCTCCGCCTTCCGATAATGCTTTTCTTAAAGCAGTGCCGCTTAAGAATAATCTGTCTTCTTTTGGATGTGGACAGGTTTTCATTGACGCCATTCCACCACACTTGTAACACCAAAATGTCCAATCGATTGGAAGCATTTTACATTCCAGTGCACCATCCCATAATTTGAAGTAAGATTCCTGTGCATCAAAAGGTCCATAATAATTTCCAACACCTGCGTGGTCTCTACCGATAATCATATGAGTGCATCCAAAATTCTGACGGAAGAGTCCATGTAACAATCCTTCTCTCGGCCCAGCGTAACGCATATCTAACGGGTAACCGCCCTGAACTACGCGTTCTTTCAAGAAATAGTTATCAACTAAAGTGTCGATACATTTAACTCTAACATCTGCAGGAATATCACCGGGTTTTAATCCACCAACTAATTGATGAATATATAAACCATCAGACACTTCTATTGCAATCTTTGCAAGATATTCATGTGAACGATGCATCGGATTTCTCAGTTGTAACGCAGCTATTGTTCTCCATCCTTTTTCTTCAAAGATTTTTCTGCTTTCAGCTGGTCTCTGATAAATACCTTTGAACTCTTTGGGGAAGTAACTTTCTGAAAGAACTTTTACCGGACCCGCGATATTCCAGTCCTTCTGTTCCATAACCATTTTAACACCAGGATGTTCAGGATCATTCGTGGTAAATACATGCTTGCATTCAAATTCCTTATCGATCTGATAAGATTCAGTAACCTTCATCGTCCCCATTACTTCATTAGTTTCACCTGAAATCAGACACAACTCTGTGCCCTTTTCAATTTTTTTATCATTAGATAGTGTGATTGGTATAGGCCAGAAAAGACCATTTGTCATTTTCATTTCTGCGCAAACACTTTTCCAATCATCTTTACCCATGAATCCTTCCAGAGGTGTAAAACCTCCGATACCAAGCATAATAAGGTCTCCTGTTTCGCGCGAAGACATAACTAGCTTAGGAAGTTTTTCAGCTCTCTTTAATTCTTCTTCTTTCTCTTTTCCACTAAGAAGTAGAATCTTTAATTCATCACTTCCATGTGGACTAATTAATTTTGATTTTCCCATAAAAACTCCTTAATTAATAATTTTAAATTTATTTCTTGAATCGATGACACTATTTTTGGAAAAGTTTTGCGGTAGGCCGTTCAAACAAAATCGAACAAAATCTTTAACTTTTTTAGTCATTTGTACCATTTAGTCAAGCGTAAAAACTGATTCCCCTGGAATCACATTTGTAGTAACTTTTTACTTTTTTTCGGATTAATTCCGATAATTTGCTAATGAAAAATAATCGGAAATCGTCTGTAAAATCAACGCGAATGCAGATTCTGTACTCATTCTGTTGCTACAAAAAATAGTTTATCGCCTTACGCAATGCACCCGTTCAAACTTTCCAGGGAAATAACTATTAAGCAGAGTAAATTAATTACATCCCTTTATAAGGATTGAGCCCAATCTCATTAATTTCTTCAACAAAATCATTAAAGATTCCTGGTAATTTTTTGTACTCGTCAATCGAAAGTTCGAGAATTTTTACTCTCTCAGGTTCAAGAACAAGCTGCTTCAATTTCTCCTGAACGTTTTCCATTCTTTGGTTTGCAAGCTCGCTGCCTTTAATATAATGGCATTGATAATCATCACCATGCTTGCATCCTATCATCATAATTCCATCAAATCCCCGGGAGAGTGCATCGGCAATCCACACAACATTAACTGAACCTAAACATCTTACAGGAATTACTCTTACGTTGGGATCAAATTGCATTCTATATTTACCAACAATATCTAAAGATGGATAAGCATCATTTTCACAGAGAAAAGCTAGAATCCTCGGTTTCTCTTCAAACTCATCCGGTATCTCTACAACTTTAATCATTGAAGCGATCATATGAACTGAATAATCTTTGAAGGAAATAATTCTTTCAGGACATGAACCAAGGCATATTCCGCATCTTCTGCATCTATAAAGATTAGGAAGCGGAGTACCTTTTTCATCTTCATCTAAAGTACCAAACGGACATTCCTCCGTACATCGTTTACATTGCGTACAACGCTGCAAAAAGAAATCAGGGAAGGATTGATCGCCTGCTCTTGGATGAACAGCCTTACCTCCTTTAGCTAAATGTAACATCTGGATGGCTTTTAATGCAGCTCCGTATGCATCGTTTTTAGCTGATGAAATATCCATTGGAGATCTTACTGTACCTGCAGCATAAATACCTGTTCTTCTGGTTTCATACGGAAAACAGATATAATGTGATTCCGGAAATCCATATTTCAATGTAGGTAGATCCGTGCCCTGCCTGTAGGATAGATTTAATATCTTCGCACCTTCTTCTGCTGATTCTGCTGCTTTTTTTCCATCAAGCCCTTTGCCATCTACTGCTACCTCTTCAATTCCAGTCTCCAACTCACCAACTAAAGTTGACGGAACCATTCCGGTAGCCAATACCACAACCTCTGATTTGATTTGGATCTTTTCACCCAGCAGCGAATTATCAACATCAATTAGAATTGTACCATCATCTGCTTTGTTTAAAGCACCAACATCACCCTTAGTAAGAAAAATATTATCTTCGTTTTGAACATGTTTGTAAAAAAGTTCGTTTTGGGCGATAGTCCGCATGTCACGATAGATAATATAAATCAATGCATCCGGATATTTTTCTCTAACATATAATGCTTGCTTTAACGATACAGAGCAGCAGACGGAAGAACAATAAGGTAAATGTTTTTCATCGCGTGAACCGGCACACTGAATAAAAGTAATACTCTTGATCGGTTTTCCATTAAACGCTGAATTACTCGTGCCATTTTTGAATGACTCTTCCAACTGCATATTTGTTATTACATTATCAAATTTTCCGTATCCTAACTCTCCAAGCTTCTCAGGATTGTATTGCTTCCAACCTGTGGCTTGTACAATTGCACCTACTTTTACTGACTCAGTTTCTTTATTGCCATTAATAATGAACTTAGCATCAAAGTTGCCGGGTTGCCCGGAAATTTTATCAATCGTGCAAGACTTGATAACTTTTATTTTGTTATTCGATTCAACTTCAGAAATGAGGTCTTCTATTTTAGAAGGTTCGAGTGTTGTAAAAGGATCTTGAGTTGGAGCAATTTTATAAATTTTATTAAGCCATCCCCCAAGTTGATTTTCTTTTTCAGTTAAGATAACTGAATAGCCTGCCTTTGCTGAAGCCAATGCAGATGTCATTCCTGAGACACCACCACCGACTACCAGTATGGTTTCATTAATTTCATTTTCCGTCGCTTCAGGTAGCTCACTATTTTGAACTTTCGCAATTCCCATACGAAGATAATCTGATGCAAGCATTTGAGTATCTTCGTCATTGGGTTTGTGTGTCCACACAACGTTTTCTCTAAGATTAACCCGATCAACTAAAACATTTGCGAATCAAACTTAAAAATGTCCGATAGGAACCTTTGCGAACAAGCTCCAATAACAACCCGATTTAATTTTTCATTCTCAATATCTTTTTTAATTGTCTCGATGCTTTCTTCACTACATAACCAGGGATTGATTTTGCAAACAGGAATTTTATTTTCGTCAGTGGCAACCTTTGCAAGTTCATCCATATTCAGACAATCTGCCAATTTCACATCCGGAGCAAAGATAAACTCCAACTTTAGTTTCTATTGCCATGATATTAGTTCCCTTTAATTTTTTGAATAGCTTTTAAAACTGAACCTGTTGCTTCCTGGACAACAGCAAGCAACATCTTTTGGTTTAGTATTTACACCGCAGCTTATCATTCCATTACAATTCGATTTGAAAAATCCACTAGCATCAATCAATTCTTTATCAACTGGTAAGTTTTTAACAGTTGGTTCCATTCCGGTAGCCAAGCACAACCAATTCTACAGAATTTTGCATCAGGTTGCCGGTTAAAGTATTTTCTGCTTCAACAATTAATTTGTCTGAAGATGTCATCCGAAAATACTTTAGCCACTTTCCCTCTGTGAAAATGAACTTTCTCATCCTTCTGCACCTTGTTATAAAAGTCTTCGAATAATCCATATGATCGCAAATCAATGTAATGTAAATGAATATCTGCATCTGGGATGCTGTTCCCTTATATATTGTGATTGTTTAAGAGAAGCCATACAGCATATCGATGAACAGTATTCGAGATGATCATTATCTCTTGAACCTGCACATTGCACGAAAGCAACACTTTTAATTTCCTTTTTTGTTGAAGGTCTGAGTATTTGACCTTGAGTAGGTCCATCAGTCGCAGCTAATCTTTCCATCATTACATTTGTAATTACATCGGGGTATTTCCCAAATCCTAATATGTCCAACTTTTTAGCATCATAAGGTTCCCAGCCGGTAGCCCAAATAACTGATTTAGCTTCAACTAATAATTTCTTTTTCTTTTTCGTTTAAATCGATTGCTTTGTACTTGCAAACTTCAACACATTTGTTACAGCTTGTTCCTTTACAAGTATTCATATCAATAACATATTTCTGAGGATATGCATTCTCATAAGGAATATATATTGATGTAGTTTCATCCATCGAATAATTGAATTCGTTTTTTCTTTTTTCCGGGCAGACTTTTACACAGTCATTACAAACTGTACATTGATTGTTTACATACCTTGGTTTAATCTTAAGAGTTACTTTGTACTTCCCGGATTGTTCATCTACATTTGAAACTTCAGCCAAAGTAAATAATTTAATCGAAGGATTGGTTCGCAAACGCCGGATGTTTATCTCCAGTCCGCAACTCGGTGGGCATAGCTTTGGAAAATACTGATTGAACTGAGCAACTTTTCCACCAATGTATGGATTTTTTTCTATCAGTATTACACTTAGCCCGGTTTCCGCAGCTTCTACTGCCGCAGTAATTCCGGCTATTCCGCCACCTACTACCAGAAGATCTGATGATATTGAATTTTCTGTCATAATATTATTCCATATTTTATTTATTCTATTAAATCCGAATTTTATTTTTTAATTCACTACAGACTAAAATCTGTACTACAATAATTATTTTTCCTGAAGTTCATTGTTCATAAGTACTGTTTGATTAATTGTTGATTTCATCCTATGCAACAATGAACGAGAAAACTTATCCAATAATTTCATCTCGTATTCAGAAACCTGCAGCTTTGATTCATCCAATAATTGCAGACGAATCGATTCAATTTTTTCTGCGAATACTCCTAAATAATCATCCTTCTGAAATTCATTCCATACTTCAAAAATATTTGCCTCGTCAGAAATAATTTTCTGTGCAAGAGGTATATCAGCTTCAATGTCAGTCTTTTGAACTTCTAAATATTTTTTTAATTCTTCTAAATCAATAATTTCAATTTCTTTAGTAATTCTATCAGTATTTATATCTCGAGGTACAGCCATGTCAATTAATAGAGATGGACAACGTGATTTGTTATAAGTAGCATTTATAATTTCGGATGAAAGGATGTAATCAGCAGAGCCTGTGCAAGTAAAAACGCACTTTGAACTTATTAATGGTTCCTGTATTCTATCTAAAGAAAATGCAAGACCATTAAACTTTTCAGCCAATTCTTCAGCTTTGTAAAGGGTTCTGTTTACAAATATCAGGTGCGAGAACCCGGCATTAAATAATAACTCAGCTATAATTTTTGTGTTCTGATTCACTCCAACAATTGTAACTATATCTTCTTTTTTTAGTTTCTCTTTTAGTATTTGAGCAGCAACCCCGCTTAAAGATTGTTTACCCGAACCAATTCTAGTTTTTGAACGAACATTTTTGCCAACCCTGAATGCGGCGTGAAATAATTTGTGCAAAATTTTATCGGCTGATTTTTGAGAACAGGCTAAGCTGTATGCTTCTTTTATTTGCCCCTGAACTTGATATTCCCCAAGCAACATTGAATCTAAACCGGTAATTACATTAAACAAGTGGGAAGCTACATTAGTACCAGAAAAAATGTAAAATAAATTTTGTTTTTGGTTTGCGGATATTTTTTTCTTTTCAAAGTAGAAATCAGTAACAATATCAAAAGGCAGAGCATCTTGTTTAAGTACCAAATAAAACTCCAGCCTATTGCATGTTGAAACAATTACGACTCCCTCAACTTCTTCCCTGGAATTAAAATAATTCAGTGAGTGGGATATTTCTTTTCTATTAATTTGAAATATCTCCCTTTCAGAAACAGTTGAAGTCTTATAATTTATTCCTACAACAAATAATTGAAGAGTTTCATTATCCATAATTATCTGATCAGATTATTATTCTTCATAACATTATCAAACTTTAATATCAAATTTTTTACCTGCTGCTTTGTAATATGAGTTGCCGCCCCCCAGGTATGAAATATTATTATAACCATAATTCATAAATATTCTTGCTGCTTCGTAAGAGCGGGGTCCTTTTTCACAAAGAAACATTATCGGCTGATTAAGTTCAAACTTATCCCTGTGTGCTCGAATTTCTGAAAGCGGAATCGGAATTACTTTATCAGAAAATCCTGCTGCTTCAATTTCCAAAGGTTCTCTCAGATCAATAAATATTCCATCGAAAGATGGTACCTGATTTGGATTAATATTCTTCACTCTGTTCTTTTCCTGGTTGATAACCATCGAACCTAAATAATTTAGCGGGGATATAGGCGATGAATGAGGTGGTGTATATCCGTGCTCGAGGTTAATAAGATCAAATACAGTTTTGTTGTTGGCTAATAGCTCTGAGAATACATCAATATATCTCGTTACTTCACCATCGCCAATTAACTGCAAACCCAATAACTTTAGACCTGGTTTTTCATATACTAATTTTCCAAAAAGTTTTTTTACATCGGGATGATAATCCGGTCTATCAGACCATGCACCAATTACACTTCCAACATTATAGCCACAATCTTTTGCACTTTTTTCAGTTAAACCTGAAGCGGTAATTGTGGTATTGAATATTTTTAACGAGATTGTTCCAACAGCACCTTTGAATGATGAGTTCTCTTCAGCAATTGAGTCGGCAGCGACCCTTCCCATCCGGTTAGATAGAGAGCCAAGTGAAAAATAATCGGGTTTTCCGGTTACTAAATTGTTAACCTCAACACAATCACCTGCCGCCCAAATGTTCGGAATACTGGTCTTCATATTTTCATCAACTACAATTCCACCAAGTGTTCCTATTTTTATTCCTGCTTTTTCGGCAAGAGAAGATTCCGGTTTGATCCCAAGATTATAGAATACATAATCGGATTGGATTTGCGTTCCATCTTTCAGAATTACTACAGGAAGTTCTCTTTCATCTAATTCAATCTTTTCAACTTCAGTCGAAAGCATCACATTAACATCTTTTAATCTTATTGTGTTTTCAATGATTGCTGAGATTTCAGGATCAAAAGATTTTAATAATAAGGAATCTTCTTTTTCTATTATGGTTGTTTCAATTCCCCAAAGTGAAACTAAAGCCTCGCAAAGTTCGCATCCGATAAATCCACCACCAATAATAACTGCTTTACTGACTTTACCTTTCTGAGCTACTTCTTTAAAATTCTTTGCTTCTAAAGGGGAATGAAAAGATGAAATGTAAGGTGATGATTTGCAAGGAAAGCCTGGTTTAACATCTTTAGAGCCAGTCGCAATAATCAGTGCATTGTATTGAAGAATATTTGTCTCATCTTTTTTTCGATCAGTATATTGGATTTCACATTGAGAAGTATTGATTACTTCAACTTCACTATTCGTTAAAACTTTTATCCCTTTAACATCAAGAAAATATTTTTCATCTCGAATAACGCCATAACTTGTTTTTGCAAGCTCAAAAAAATCATCTATCTCACCGGCGGCATATAATGGCAGTCCGCAATTTCCAAATGATATAAAAGGCTTTCGTTCAATTATAGTAATCTGATAGTCCGAAGATAATCGGCTTAATCTTGCAGCAGCTTTACATCCAGCTGCCATTCCGCCAATAATAATTATTTTGAACATCGAAACCTTTTATGTAACCAATTCTCTCCTCAACGAAAGAGCAATCTTATAAAACACAGTTATTAAAAAGAAACCTATTGCCCAAATAGCTAAAGAGATTAATAGTTCGGGAACAGTAGGTGAATAGTCGACAACTTTGCCTAAGGGTGTGGGAATAAATCCTGTTACAACCATCCCCAATCCCTTATCAATCCAGATCGAAATAAAAATAGCGGGGCATATCCAGGCCAATACTTTCTCGTTTTCACGGTATTTGGGAATAAGTAAAAACACCAATGAAACTATTGCCAAGATTGCTGAAGACCACATCCATGGTACTAAAGTGTTGTGTCCATCAAGTCCGAAGTATAGATATTGGAAATGATGAATGTGTTCAGGAATGGAACTATAGAAAGCAGTAAAGAATTCCATCAGGATGAAAAAAACATTCGCACACATTGCATAGGTTATTATAAGTCCTAATTTCCTAACAGCTTCCTTACCCGGATCAAACTTTGTAATTTTTTTTATGACGAATACCATGATTAATAATAGTGCTGGACCTGATGAAAATGCAGATGCAAGAAATCTTGGTGCAAGAACTGCGGTCATCCAGAAAGGTCTGGCTGCAAGACCAGAATACAAAAATGCCGTAACCGTATGAATACTTATTGCCCATGGAATTGAAAGAATAATAATTGGCTTAATCCATTTGGGGGGTGCAACTGATTTGCGTTCTGCTTCTAAAACCGTATGACTGATAATAACATTAAGAAGAAGGTAACCACTTAATACAACTGTATCCCAAAATAAAATAGAACTTGGAGAAGGATAAAGAATTAAATTAATCATTCTTAACGGTTGACCAACATCAACGGCAACGAATAAAATGCACATAACAATTGAAGCTATTGCTAAAAATTCTCCGAGTATTGTTAGCTTGCCAAACGCTTTGTAATCGTGTAAGTAATATGGCAGAACAACCATAACTCCTGAAGCTGCAACACCGACTAAAAAAGTTAGTTGCGCAATATAGAATCCCCAGGTAACATCCCTGCTTAAGCCGGTAACTCCTAATCCATAATCAAACTGACGTGCATAAAAATAAACACCGACTAAAATTATGGCGGAGAGAAAAAATATCCATCCCCAATATTTTTTAGTTCCCTTTAATGCTAATTCTAACATATTTAAACCTTATACGAGATAAAAGATTTCGGGATTTGTTCCTAATCCCGGTTTTCTTCTGATTGAATAATTTTCTTTTAATAATTCTCTAACATTAGATTTTGGATCATTCAGGTTTCCGAAGACTAATGCTTTTGCAGTACAAGCTTCAACGCAAGCTGGTTCAAGTCCTTCTGACAATCGTTCATCACAGAAAGTACATTTTTCAACTACGCCTTTTGTTCTTGTAGGAAAGTCAGGTGTAATTTCCTTGATAAAAGGTCTTGGATCCCTATAGTTAAAAGATCTGGAACCGTAAGGACAGGCTGCAATACAATATCTGCAACCGATACATCTATGCCAGTCCATCATAACAATACCATCTTCACGCTTCCAGGTTGCCTGTGTTGGACATACTCTTACGCAAGGAGGATTATCACAATGATTACAAAAGATCGGAACTTTTTTATCCTTCAATGCTTCTTTCATATAATAATTTTCCTGATCTATAAAAGCATTTTCATAATCTTCTTTCCAAATCCATTTAATTTCATCTTTCGGATTTCCGATATCCGGGACATTATGAGTTTTATGGCAGGCATTAATACATTTGGTGCAGCCCTCATCGACTAAACATTTATTTACATCAACTACCATAGCCCATCTGTTTTTTGAATCAACATCTACGGAAGTAAATTGTTTAGTTGAAATTGAATCGGTTGGTGAGGTTTTGTGCGCAGTATCCTTTGCAATAATATCAATATACTTTCCTGCTGAAACTCCGATGGCAGCAAGCCCTGCTAATTTTAAAAGTTTTCTTCTGTTTTTATCCATTATTTAATCTCCAGTTTTTGGGGATCTACGTGACATTCCCAGCAATAAGGACTAACTCCCAAATAATTGTGGCACTGATCGCAAAACTCAGCTTTGTTTGAATGACAGCCTAAACAAGTTTTTGTTAAACTCATCTCAAATTTTTTACCTGAACTTGTTGTAAAGGTTCTTTTGCCCATTCTTACTGCATCATCTCTCCAAACATTTAACAGTTCCATATGATTATCACGCATATATTCAGCAGACATAACACATTCCTTTTGATCTTCTCCTGTAGGCAGGACTAAATTAGGTTTAATAGTAGGATTGCCAATTACGAGATCATACCAGATAGGAGAAGTAAACAATATTAAGAAAACAATTATTCCAATTAATATTTTTCCTGAATTGTACATAATTAAATCCTTAATTCATCAGATTAGAATATTTATATCTATAAAGTTCATCATTTTGCTACGCTTTCATTTACCAATAACGGATCTCCACGTAAATCTTCAGTTCTTTCTTTCTCACCTTTCATAATTAACGCATTACCAACTAACTCATGAATGCCACCAACTTCTACACCCCCAACCCAGTAATCCATAAGCGGTGGTAATGTTGCTTTGTCGATTGCACAAATACACCCAAGGAAATTCACATTGTGTTTTTCTTTTACAAACTTAACAGCATTTGCTCTTGGCAATCCGCCTCTTAATCGCATCTCGAGATTTTCATCAGTGCCTAAACCGGCACCGCTACCACAACAAAATGTTTGTTCTTTAATGGTGTTTTCCGGCATATCAAAGAAATGATTGCAAACATTATTAATCACATAGCGGGGTTCTTCGATTAAACCCATTGCACGTGCCGGGTTACACGAATCGTGGAAGGTTACTCTGCGATGATCGTTGCGACTCTTATCTAACTTAATTTTATTATTCTTTATTAAGTCTGCTGTGAACTCACAAATATGAACCATCTTTGTTGAGTTTGCATTTTCAAACTTAGTACCTGTGATTGGTGAGACAGGTTTTTCAAGAAAATCAGCAGGACCATTCATTGTATCCATATACTGGTGCAGAACTCTCCACATATGTCCACACTCACCACCAATAATCCATTTAACACCAAGCCTTTTAGCTTCAGCATAAATTTTAGTGTTAAGTGATTTCATCAAATCGTGAGAAACGAAAGAACCAAAGTTTCCGCCTTCAGAAGCAAATGTTGTCCAGGTATAATCCAAACCGAGTTCATGAAACAAGGCCATATATCCAAGCAAAGTAAAGTAGTGAGGTTCTCCAAAGTAATCAGCCGAAGGAACAACAAAAAGAATTTCTGCACCTTTTCTGTTAATTGATGGATTTGTTTTAATACCTGTGATTGATTCCAAATCCTCCACTGCAAAATCTAAACTATCTTTAAATCCGTGCGGTTGAATACCAAGATGGTTACCTGTTCTGAAACTGTTTGCGACAGGTGTAATAACCCAGTCGATATTAATTCCAATTAGGTTAAGAAGCTCTCTAACTAATATTGTAACTTCGGCAGTATCGATACCATAGGGACAAAAGACTGAACAACGTCTGCATTGCGTGCATTGATAGAAATAGTAAAACCATTCTTTAATTACATCGATAGTCAGCTCACGTGCACCTGCAAATTTTCCAAAAACTTTTCCAGCCGCTGTAAAATCATTTCTGTAAATTGATCTAAGAAGTTCGGCACGAAGAACAGGCATATTTTTAGGATCGCCTGAGCCGATGAAGAAATGGCATTTATCCGAACAAGCCCCGCAACGCACACATATATCCATAAAGATTTGTAGAGAACGGAATTTATCTAACCGTTCCTTAAGGCCTTGTAAAATTATTTCTTTCCAATTTTCAGGCAATTGCCAGTCCGGATCTTCTGGCTGCCATTTACGCGGATTAGGTAACTGCAGGTATTCAACATTTTTTGGAATGCCGCTGTAATTATAAACTCCATGTTTAAATTCAACTGTGGGATCTAACCAACCTTTTTTAGGCGGTTCATAATTAATTTTTTTTGCTAATTCTTCAGGTTTAATTTTTGAATCAGACATCTTTATTCCTTATCTAATGGTAATCCAGCCGCCTTCATTTTATCTCGGAATTCATCTTCATATTCTTCATAAGTATGAATTCTAACGGGCTTATTCCATGGATTGATGTGTCTTTTCATACGACTATTGTTTGCTAAATTTCTTGTGGGTGAAAGAAAAACTCCCGGCATATGTAAAAGTTTACTGAATGGAAAATATGCTAATAAAACACTTACAAGAAATAGATGGATGTAAAACATAATTCCAATTCCCTGCGGAATAACAGGATTAAAACTGAATAATCCGACGGCTAATTCTTTTACACTTACAATATCAACTTTTGTAAAGTATCGCATTAAAATTCCAGTCACTGCAATACTTATAATCAGGAATAGTGGGAAGTAATCAGAGGATAAAGAAATGTATTTTAGCTTTGGATCAGTTACCCGTCTTAAAAACAGGAATGTTAATGCTGCCAAAATCATAACATTGGTTATGAACAAAACTGGCAATCCAATTTGAAATAGTCCATCGTAATTTTGTAAGAGCAAAACAAACGATGGAATCGGTTCAGTAAAATATCTGAAGTGCCGTAATACAATTATCAAAAACGACCAGTGGAATAGAAGTGCACCCAACCATAAATATTTACTGCTTCCATAAACCAAAGCTGGTCCGTCTTTTAGCTGTGCTTTTGTGTTTCTAAACAGCGAGCGGAATAGCAATATTTCGAGAGCCATTCTTCCAATTACACCAAGAGTAGAATGTGGGCTGTCTAATTTGCTGCTTTTAATCCAGCTTAAAGATTTTTGTTGACCTGTAACTGTAGGGATTTTAAAAGGAACTGGAGATCTTGCCCATTTAACTACACGGTAAATAATTCCCAAAAGGAATGTGGCAACCGCAGCATACGGAAAGATAACTCCAAATAATAATTCTAATTGCGCTGTCTCAACTCCAATAATAACGGTTACTATTATCAGAAGAACAGCAAATAATGAAAACAGAATATTCATCAAAATTTCCTCTTATTGAATAATACTCTTAAAACAATAAAAGAGAGTGCGTTAAGAGAAAAAAATCTTACACTTTGTATTATCTAAATCAAAAGAATAAAAGACTAAAAATTCTAAACGGTTTCTACAGCCTTGTAAGATTTAGACTTTATTTCATTAACCCGAATCTTGAAAATTTTTTCCCTCGATCCCATGTAAAGATCAAATCCTATAAGTACCATTTGATCAATTAATAAATCAAGTTTTGATAATTCATCAGAAATAGCTTTCTTTTCTAATTCAGCTGAAAATTCATCTCGAACTGTTTTTTTAAGATCAAAAAGAAATCCGAGAGCCTGAGATGGGGAAAAACTCTGGACGGCTCTTATCTTAATTATTTCATCCAGTAAAAATTTTATCTTTTCAAGATCACAATCATTTATTAATTCATCGAATATTTTTTCAGCATTTATTGTGATAGTATGACCAATTGGATTATCAAATTGATTTTTTTTCAATTTTAAAAAATTAGCAGCTTCTGCAGGATATGAATTAAGAATTAAATCAATCCACTTCCTTACAATCGCTTCCTTTTTGTTATTTAATATCTCAGTGATCACTCACATCTATATAAATAGTGCTGAAAAAATATTTGTTTTCTAAACTATAGTTCACCGTGTTCTTCAAACATATCTTTAAAGAACACAGGTGATGAACAAAGAAACGGTTTTTTTAGCCGAATCTAAAATATTAAACGCAACCAGTTGGCTTAGTTAGACCGGCAACTTTACAAGCGCCTTTAGCAGGTCCTGACGGATATAACTCATAAATTTCTTTAAGAGTAAATCCAGTCTCTTTACACAATTTCCTGATCATTGGAGCGATACCAAATTGTTTGTAATAATCACGAAGATAGTAAACTAGTTTCCAATGTTTTTCAGTCATTTCTGCAACGTCTTCAGTTGAGGCCAATGCCTTAGCTACTTCTTCATTCCAGACTTCGGGTTCTTCAATGAAGCCGTCTTCATCAACATTAATTTTAATGTCTTTATATTCAAATACTGGCATATTATTTCACCATTAGTTAGTTAATAAATTTGTCTATTAGTTTTAACAAAAAATTTTATTTCATTTCAATGTAACCACAGGGACAATTCTCTGCACATTTTTTGCATCCATTGCAAAAATCCATTTTGAATTTATACTCATCATATTTTTTAAGTGGTTTCACAATTGCCTGATCCTGACAATAGCTCCAGCAAGTACCACAATCAAAACACGAAGCACAACTCATACACCGCATCGCTTCGTTTACAACCTGTTCTTCTGTTAGTGTTGAAGTGATTTCCAAGCCCAACTCTTTTAATCTATCTTCAGCCGGTATCTCAAACGCTTCGTTTCTTGCTTTACTCTCATAATAACTGAGGACCATTTTATCATGAGTAATTACAGGTTTTTCTTCAACAGGTTCTGGTTGAATGTTGCGAAAACGATTATGAATAGTTTCTGCTGCTTTTCTTCCCTGGAAAATTGCAATTGTTGCAAGTCCGAGTTCTATATTATCTCCACCAGCAAAAGTATTGGGTTCTTGAGTTTGTCCGTTTTCATCAGTTTTTATCCAGTCTTTTCCTTCATGAAGATTTTCTAATCCGGTAAAGTTTGGCTCCTGGCTTATTGCAGCAATTACAGTTGAGGTATCAATAAAAAAGAAATCATCAGCAATTGGAACTGGTCTTCTTCTGCCGGAATCATCGGGTTCACCTAATTCCATTTTCTGGCATTTCATTTTCGTAATTAGTTCACCGTCTTTTTCAAATTCAATTGGAGCAGCTAAAAATTCAAGTTTAACTCCCTCTTCTTCAGCACCTACAATTTCTTCTTCAATTGCAGGCATTTCATTTCTTGTTCTGCGGTAAACAACTGTAACTTCGGCACCCAGCCTTCTTGAAATACGTGCAGCATCAATTGCAGTATCGCCACCGCCAATAACAAGAACTTTATCGCCCACTTCTATTTTTTGGCCGGAGTTAACTTTATTTAAGAATTCGGTCCCGGTAAAAACATTAGAAGCATCTTCATTTGGAATTCCTAATAGCTTACCTTTATGAGCACCAATTCCAACAAATATTGCATCGAAGTTTTTCTGCAAATCTTCGTAAGGAGTATCTTTACCAATTATATGATTGCATTTAATCTCAACTCCAAATTCTTCTATCCTGCCAATTTCCTTATCGAGTATTTCGGTTGGAAGCCGGTAATCAGGAATTCCATATCTCAACATTCCACCCGGTTTACTAAAAGCTTCAAACACTGTTACTTTGTAACCTCTCCTGGCAAGCTGATAAGCACAAGAAAGCCCAGCAGGTCCTGCACCTATAATTGCAATTTTTTCAGGATGTGTTTCTTCTGACAATCTTTTAAATTGAAAGTTGTTTTCTATTGCATAGTCACCTAGAAACCGCTCGATGTTATTTATTCCTACCGCACCTTCCTTCTCAATTCTGTTACAATCGTCTTCACAGGGATGAGGACAAACTCTGCCGCAAACTGATGGGAAAGGACTTGTCTCAGTCAGTATATTCCATGCTTGTTCAAATGATTCGTGATTCGTCCTTCCTGCACCTTCAGTCTGGCTGATTGTAGTGATGATCTCTCTAATTTTATTTCCACTCGGGCAGTTATTTTTACACGGGGGTGTTTTATCTACATAGTACGGGCGTAGTGGTGAAGATTCTACAGAAGAACCCCCTGCGCCCGAGCCTCGCAAGCCTCCTAAACCTTTTTTCTTTTTCTTTACAACTTTTGCCATCTAAGTACTCCTTAAAACTTTATTATGCGGATAGCTTTTAAATTGATTTAAAATAAACATCATCCAGCGTATGGATACATTCCTCTTTTAACATCTTCCAGCTGAGCTAATATCTCATTGTGTTTTTGCTCATCAGTCATCAGATAGCCAAGGAGATAGCGAACGATGAAACTGTTGCTATACTTTCTTGATTCTTCAGCCAATCTTACAGTTTCTTTTTCCAGTTCGATATGATTTTCAATCATGCCCCAAACTTCGCTAAGTTCTTCGGGCTGCAATTGCATAGCCTCTTTTTCAAAGCCATCAATAATTAGTTGCTGCACTTTTTTATGCATAGCAGAATCTTGTTTAATAATCTCCATTATCTGGCGAACGATAGGATTCTTTGTCATTCCAATAATTTCTGAAGTTGATTTTACTGAGGCGTCCTCAATCTTCTGCCACTTCCTTAAAGTTGCAACTAATTTTTCGTTTAACTCTTTTTGTTTTGCCATTTTGTTACCCTTCTATTAATATTTTAGTTTTTTTTAATTCCTTAAACTTTCTTGCACTTTCTATCATTCCATTCACCCATTCCGGAGAAGCAAGTGCGTGGATATGAAGATAACTTGCAAATACATTTTTGTAGACCAAACCATCTTTTTTATCAAAGCAGCCTTTGCCGCGTATTACTGAAAGTACGCTGTTTATATTTTCATCAAACTCATAAATTGCTGAGTAATGGAATTCATGTCCATTTATTTGTGTGCCCACTTTAAAGAACGGATTCTCGCTATGAACAATAGCCCGGTAGTAGCCATGGCCTTGTGGCTTATCGTGCATCTTTATTCTGATTGGAAGAATATTAGTTAACGAATGTTTTATCCCTTTCCACTCAACATCTTTTGCTAAATACATTAAGCCACCGCATTCAGCATAAATCGGTAATCCTTCTTCTGCCATCGCTTTAAGTGATTGCATCAGTTCCCTGTTTAATTCAAGCTTAGTTAAATTTGTTTCGGGAAATCCGCCGCCAATATATACTGCATCTAAATCTTCCAATTCGGTATCGTGAACTGCGGATATTGGAACTAATTCAGCTCCGGCATCACTTAACATTTCCAAATTTTCGGGATAATAAAAAGAGAACGATTGATCTCTAAAATATCCGATTCGTACTTTTTCTTGTTCCGTTACAAATGCATCATTCACTTTATTATGATTTTCGTACTTAAGCAAGGGAGATTGATTTGCAATCGTGAAGATTGCAGGCATATCCACATAATCATTTATTATTTTTCTTAAATCACTAATGAAATTAGATTTACCTTCGAATTCATCAGGAGTTATTAAACCCAGATGTCTCGATGGCAACACATAATCATTTTGTAATTTTGGAATAGAACCAAGAACAGGAATGCCTGTTGTTTCTTCAATTGCATCTTTAGCAACTTTAAGGTGTCTCTCCCCTGCTACCTGATTTAAAATTACCCCTGCAATATTTAAATCAGGATCAAGTTTAGTACAGCCTAAAATTGTAGCTGCAGCAGTACGGGTAACCTTAGTGAGATTTTGAATAATGATTACCGGTGCTTTAAGTAGCTTAGCAAGTTCTGCTGTGCTGTGAGTTCCCAGGCTATCGACACCGTCGAACAGTCCCCTGTTTCCTTCAATTACACTAACATCACTTATTGCAGCATTTTTCAGGAAAGAATTTTTTACTTTTGGAAAACCCATTAGGTAAGTATCCAGGTTTCTTGCAGGTTTACCAGAAACCAAAGTTAACCATGCAGCATCAATGTAGTCCGGTCCTTTTTTAAAGGCAGATATACTCATACCTTTTTCCCTTAACCATGCAATTATACCACAGGTTAAAACGGTCTTTCCCGAATCGCCAGACAATCCGCCAATTACAATCCTTGGATAACTTATACTTTGCATATCTTTATAAATTATATCACTACAAAAGAAAAATTAATTTTCAGCGCCTTCTTTATGAGGAATCTCAATAAAGCTGCCACCGAAATAAGTATAGACACATTTTTCGGATTCTATCAATTCCCTGATTGCAAGTTTGGCAAGTGATTTATCACATCTGTCACCAAACATTTCCAGCACTGCTTTAGTTAAATCAGTCGCCTTCCATTTTTTTTGACCCATACTTTCCTTTACCAGCTTATACATTGCATCGGCAACTTCTTCTACTTTTACTTGCTCAGCCATTTCTATCTCCTTTAATGAGTTAGTTGTGCAGATCGTTTAAATGTTAAACCTGCATGTTTAAAGTCATCAATATGTTCTTTTTGGAATTCTATTCCGGTCATCTCGAAGAATCGCGGCCATCCAATTCGGTTTACCCATTCACCCATTCTTTCGTAAGGTTTAGCATTTGCTGCCCATATTTCTACCAGGTTTTTAACAGCATCAACAACTTCCGGCCATCTTGGTGGATTATTAGGTATAAATGGAATTGCTAATTTTGAAAACATAGGTTCACTTCTTGCATTAGAAACCTTTCCACCAACCCAGATTGAAACACCATCATTCAACGGGTCATTTAAAGGCATCGCAGGGCATACTGTATAACAGTTTGCACAGAACATACATTTCTCTTCTATAACTTCAACCGAAGGTTTTCCTTCGTAGGTAGAAGGTTTAATTGCAGCGGTTGGACAGGATGACACAACCATAGGAATTTCACACATCGAATTTAACTTGCTAAGATTAGTTTTCGGTGGACGTCTATGAATTCCTAATATTGCAATATCTGAGCAATGCACTGCGCCGCACATATTTAAGCAGCAAGCCAAAGCAACACGAAGTTTAGCCGGCAACTTAGTATCAGTAAAATATTCGATCAATTCATCCATTACCGATTTAACAATACCTGATGCATCAGTTGCAGCTGAATGGCAATGAACCCATCCCTGTGTATGAACAATATTTGATATTGAATTACCAACTCCGCCAACAGGATGTCCGAGCGCTTTTAATTCTTCAATCAAGGGATCAATTTTTGATTCATCAGTTAACAGAAATTCTACATTATTACGGCTTGTAAATCTTAAATAACCATCACAGTATTTATCTGCTAAATCAGCATATAACCGTATCTTATCTATACCAAGCAAACGTGGTGAGCTTGCACGAACCGAATACAATTTTGCATCCGTTTCTGAAACATGAACCAACACACCTGGTTTTAAAATTTCATGATATTTCCACTTACCATAATTTTCCTTAATAATTGGAGGTAAGAATTTTTCATAATGCGGTGGGCCTATATCGGTAATCCTTTTCTTTTTTTCTTCAGCCATTTTTTTATTCCTTATTTAATATTCTTTTAAAAACTCTTCAATTAGTTAATTGATAAAATAATTTATTTTTCTTCTTCGGATTCTTCTTCGCCATCCTCTTCAAAATATTCTTCATAAAATACATATGGATTCTCCCTTGGATGAGCAACCATTTGAGGAACCGGTTCAACTCCAATTGCTTCAAGGAAATTACCAAGTCCCACTCTTTGAATAAATTCACCCACTCTTTCTCTATTTTTTCCTTCTTCTGCCCATACTTCGTGGATTGCATCAACCAATTCAATAAGTTCTGTGTAAGGTTCTTCTAATTTTATAAATGGGACGAGAACTGAGGAAAGTAGCGCACCTTCAACAATAGGTGCCTTAGAACCAATTAGAATTGTTGCGCCTTTATCTTTACCAGGACGAAGTGCTTTTGGCATAACATTTATACAGTGCATGCATTTTCTGCAAGCTTTATTATCAATAGTCAATTTTTCGCCATCCCATTCCATACATTTTGCAGGGCAATTACCAACAACATCTCTCTGAATGTTCATTCCAGATTTTGCATACTCAGTTACGGCTTTAGTATCCATTCTGATTGCATCACGCCATGTCCCGATTATTGACATATCGGCTCTTGCAACCGATGCAACGCAATCGTTAGGACAACCAGACATTTTAAATTTCCATTTATATGGAAAAGCTGGTCTGTGAAGTTCATCCTGATAATGCATGGTTAAAAAGTATGTTAATTTCATAGTATCGTAGCAAGCCCATTCACACCTGGATTCTCCACAACAGCAGCTTGGGGTTCTAACATCGGAGCCGGAACCACCTAGATCAAAACCAGCTTCTGTAAGTTCTTTGAAAACCGGTTCTAATTCAGCTGTTTTTGTTCCAAGAAAAATTATATCTCCTGTGGAACCGTGCATGTTGGTTAAACCTGAACCGTGTCTTTCCCAGATATCACATAATGTTCTTAAGGCTTCTGAAGTATAAAACCAGCCTGCCGGTTGATTTACACGTAGAGTATGAAAGTGTGAAACATTTGGAAATTCTTCGGGTAAGTCCGAATATCTTCCAATAACTCCACCGCCATATCCGAGGACTCCAACTATACCTCCGTGCTTCCAATGCCCGATCTTTTCTTCATATGAACGTTCGAGTTGACCTAATAGATCTTTTGCCATCGGACTTTTTTCGGCCTCTTTTTTAATTTCTTTTACGAAACTAGGCCATGAACCTTTTTCAAGTTCATCTAAGTTTGGTGTTTTGCCGTTTCCTTTAGCCATGTTTGCTCCTTTAATTAATAATTATTTATTAAATCTGATCATTATTGAATTTCATTGAGAAGATGTTATTATAGTTGATTTGAAAACTGCTTAAACAGCAGTTTTGATCCCCCATGTAAAATGTTTTGATAGTTAACTTACACATTCGAAAATATCCGCACTGAGTGAATTGCAATTTTCACTGCAGATAAAACTCTCATTTAATTTCCTTTTCTACCTTTTTATACAAATTAATGCTAAGTAGACGTCTGAAAACTATTTAAGCAATCGAGTAAAAACAATAAAAAATTGGGTTTTGTATTCTATGTGTTGTATGAGAAAGGAGTAATCTTAAAAGATTTTAATCACTTTAAAAAAATATTTTACTTAACAGGTATATGTAACGATCGAACTGCTAATTCTATTATAAATGTTTTCATTTCAGGACTGTCCAATGGAAGGTCTAAGGGTTTGGGTGGGGTTCCACAATTAAAATTTTTAAAATGAGTTTCATATGGTTGCTGTAAGTACAAAGAAAGTCTACTAAAACCGATCGGCAGAGGAATGAGCATCCACCACGCAATCCAACCGTTGATAATAGGTACAGGATCATATTTAATCATATGAAATTTTTCAAATCTCGACTGAAACGCTGCAAGCAGTCCTTCAAATCGAGTTGTACTTTTCATCCTAATTCTTTCATTGAGACGTTTAAAGAAATCATCTTTATAATTAAGAACAATATTTTTCATTCGCTTGTCTTTAAAGATTATAAGATAATTTTCAAGTTTGGTAAATTGATTTGTTTCGTAAGCGTTAATTGCTTCTAATATTAATTTTCTATTATCAATTGAATAGTACAATTCTTTTTTCAACTGTTTATCATAGCAAGTTCTCGTAAAATTTATATAGGAAGTCGAGTAAGGGAAAACAATTTTCAACGAGTCTTCAATTACCTTTGAACCGTAGGACATAAATGTTGGACAAATAAATCCCCTGCAGTTCAACCTATCCAATAATGTTGTCCAAGTGTTTCTTGACTCACGTTTAGATACCTCATAACCAAGCACCACGCTCGATAAAGCATCAATAGCCATTGCAATAAACATAAGGTGTTCTTTATTATCGCCTGAATTACATTTGAATTTTTTACCAACAAGATGAATCAATCTTGCTTCATGTTTTGGCGAGGCTGCATCAATGTAATCCTCCCATTGACAGCATCCCATAAGATATTCCCTGATTTTTTGATTAATCCTTGTAGGAGAACTATGGTAGATTGAGCGGAGATCGCGGTATGAAAGACCACTTAAATATGCTTCAGTTAAATCGCCAAAATTAGGGGCAGGTTTTAATAATTTACTCTGAACCCACGTTTTTTTACAATACCGACATCTAAATCGCGGGTTATCTGTTGAGGTTTTCCCGTGCTTTATTATTCGGATACTGTGACAAAATGGACAACTGTTTGTTACAGGATTCCCGGAATGCATAAAATCAATTATTTTGTTTTATTGCAAAAAGAATAACAGAAAAATTTTATTTAAATTTCGCACTCAAAACTAAAAAACAACAGCTTTTTTACTATATTTTGATGTAATAAAATAACGAACTGTCAATCTAGAATTATCATTCTGTAAATGCATTCTTGTTTTGATATTAACACATTTTTCTTATTTATCAGAATTACGAATAATTGTAATTCCATTCTGTCACTTTTCAATTAGTGCTTATATTCATCAAATTTTCTTAAAAACAACAATACCGTATTCACAATTTTGGTATGCAATATGTTATGCAATGGCAACAATTCGAATACAAAATCAATTTAATTTTGTGTTTACAATAGTTCTTAATTAAGTTCTATTAATTGATGTTAGAAAAAAATATTGGGCAGAGATAACAGTTTGCTATAGATAAGCTCTCTCGATTTTCGAAATATGAATTAAAATATTAATTACATTTTTTATCACGAATTATCCATAAACGTGGAGACAATGTGACAGATTTAGTAATCGAAAGAAACTAAACTTCGCCTTGAAAGGGGAGATTTAACAGCAATGGATATTGAATCTATTGTTTTTTATGCTCGTCATGATCTTATTCTTGGTTCAGGATATGGCAATGCTATCACCCTCCGTGGTGGCCCCTACTATTCAGGAGGAATTAAAATCGTTTTGGGACTATTAATACCTGCGATGTTGTTGTTACAAACGCAGGTAATTTAAAGTCAAAATATATTATACATGCCGTAGGCCCAAGATTTCAGGAGGCTGATCTTGAAGCAAAGTTACGAACAACAATTTCAAATACTCTTAAAACTGCTGATAAAAAACAGATTAGCAGAATTGCCTTTCCTCCTATGGGCACTGGATTTTATGGAATTCCATTAGAACTATGTGCAAAAGTTATGATTGATGTTGTTAACAAACATCTATCTGGCACCACATCTTTAAAAGAAGTGGTTATATGTGCGATGGATAATCGGGAATATAAAGCCTTCCAATCCATTATGGAAGGTAAAGGATAAATTAAGGAAAATATTATGAGTGAATTACTTCATTTTGCAGAGCATACGCTGCAAGAAGTTGCCTTGGTCATTATGGCAATTGTTTACACTTTACGAATAAGGTGGCTATTCAGTTTCAAAAGCGGGCGCGACAGGCAAGCACCAACGGGTGCGCCTGACACAACTCCCCGAAAAGGAATTATTTATTCGTGGGCTGCTATAGCAATGCCTTGGACAATGGAAAGCACTCGCACTAAGTGGTTCTTTTATACACAGTTTATAATTTTTCACATTGGTGTAACGCTTGCTATTCTACTATCATTTATTATCCCTTATGTACCGGCTTTACTGTCAAATAATCCAATCATTATAACAATCTTTCAGATTTTTATAGGGGCTGCATTTTTTATTGGATGCTATCGGCTTATCCGCCGCATTACGAATGTATATGTTCACGCAATAAGCTCTCCTGATGATTACTTTTCCGTAATCTTGTTAACAGTATGGTTTGCTTTTACTTTCTTTGCTGTGCCAAACAATTACCAAAATGGTGAAGGTGTTTTATTAACTTATTTTATACTAACGGCTTTCTTTCTGATTTATGTTCCATTTAGTAAGATCTCACATTATTTATATTATCCTTTTGCAAGATATTGGTTCGGAAAAACTATGGGGCACCGTGGCGTCTTCCCAATCCGGCATGTAGCTAAAAAGGGAGGTGTTGAATATGGAAACTAATAATCGTTCTCACAAAGCAGAAAAAGTTATTGAACGGATGGGCACCAAGTTAAACCGCCAAATGGTTACCTCCTTAGCCGGTTGTGTTCATTGTGGAATGTGCATAGAAACTTGCCATTATGTCCTCACTAATCCTGGCGATCCAACATATGCTCCAGTTTACAAAGCAGATCAAATAAGAAAAATTTTCAAACGACACTACGATTGGACAGGTCGTGTGTTTCCCTGGTGGGTCAAATCTAAAAGCCTGTTTACCGATGAAGAATTGGAAGAACTTAAGGATGTTGTTTTTGGTAAGTGCACAAATTGCCGTCGCTGTTCAATCAATTGCCCAATGGGCGTAGATTTTGCAACATTTAATAGAATGGCTCGTGGGCTGCTTGTATCGGTAGGAGTAATGCCCGAAGGTGTTGCCTTGGTAAGCAAAGATCAATGGGAAATCGGAAACCAGATGGGGGTTTTAAAGGAAGACTATCTTGAAACTCTTGAATGGATGGAAGAGGAACTACAGAGTGACTTCAATGATCCTGAAATAAAAATACCAGTTGATAAGAAAAACTGCGATGTTGTTTATTCCATTAATCCACGCGAAGTAAAATACGATCCACGCACAATTGCTGATGCGGCAAAGATTTTTCACTTTGCAGGTGAAAACTGGACGATGCCAAGTGAGGGCTGGGACATGACCAACTTTGGTCTTTTCTCCGGTGACGATGAGCTTGGCGGATCGGTTGCCAGGCGCTTATTTGAAAAAACTGAAGAACTTGGTGGAAAGAAACTTGTAATATCCGAATGTGGTCATGGCTATCGTTCTACAAGATGCGAAGGACAAAACTGGGGAGGAGTTGATGTTCCATTTGAAATGGAGAGCTCCGTAGATACTATGCTCCGCTACATTAAAGAGGGAAGAATAAAAGTTGATAAAAGCCGTAACCAAAAATTAGTAACTTTTCATGATTCTTGTAACAATGCACGTAGTTGCGGTTTGTATGAAGAACCCCGTGAACTTCTTAATCTGGTGTGTACAAATTTTCAGGAAATGTACCCAAACAGAGCTGAAAATTATTGCTGTACCGGTGGCGGCGGCGCAATGTCAATGTCTGAATATACTAACCGTAGGTTAAAATCAGGCGAAGGTAAAAGCAAATCAACTTAAAGATACAGGCGCATCAGTGGTTATAACTTCTTGCCACAATTGTGTCGATGGTCTAACTGATGTTATTAGTCATTATAAACTTGGATGCAGGTAACACAACTTGTAAACCTGGTTGCTAACGCACTTGTGGTTGAAGAAAAAGTTGTAGTACCTATTGTTGAAATTCCTGAATTAGTAGCCGAGGAAGAATTTGCAGGCCGTAAGATTCTTGTTACAGATGATGAACCCGATTTTGTCACATATATATCAACATTATTAGAAGATAATGGCGCAACAGTAATAAAGGCTTATGATGCTGAACAAGCCTTTAATTTAGCAAGGTCAGAAAAACCAGATCTTATTACTCTTGATATATCAATGCCCGGAAAATCTGGTATTGAAGTGTTTGATGAGTTTAGAAAGGATAAAGAATTAAGATCGATTCCTATTTGTATCATTACAGGTAAACCTGAACTTAGAAAACTTATTTATGAACATCCTGATTCTCCACCTAACGGATACATTGATAAGCCTATTAATGAAAAAGATCTTATTTTAAATATTAAGAAGAATTTTAGAAGTCGGACATCATGATCAAGTTACAATAAATTAATTAATTATAAGGATTTAGCTTTTTGGATGAGTTATACAAACAATATTTTAATTCCATTCCGAGCTACCTTACTATTCAGGATAAAGATCTTCATCTTTTAGATGCTAATATAAAATTTCGAAAAGATTTTGGAGAAATCAAAGGCAGGTACTGCTACCAGGTTTATAAAAACCGCTCAGAAAAGTGTGAAGTATGCCCTGTAGAACGTACATTCCATGATGGACAATCACATCAAAGCGAAGAAATAGTAAAAACCCTTGATGGTAAAGAAGTAAGCGTTATCGTTAATACTGCCCCCATCCACGATGAAAAAGGCAAAATAATTTCCGTTATGGAAATGTCGACCGATATTACCGAGAATAAAAAACTTCAGAATCAATTCAAAGAGAGTCAAAGAAAATTTCAACTTATGTTCGAAGAGGTGCCCTGTTTTATTTCAATCCAGGATAAAAATTTAAGAATAGTTGATGCCAACCGATTGCATCGCGAAACTTTTGGTACTTCATATGGAAACATGTGCTACGAAGTTTATAAACATCGTTCAAGTAAGTGTGAGCCTTGCATTATTGAACAAACATTTAAAGACGGCTTAATTCACACACACGAAGAGGTTGTGACATCCAAAGATAACAGACAACTTAATGTTATGGTTTTTACTGCACCCATTAAAGATGCTAACGGTAATATTGAAAAAGTAGTTGAGATGAGTGCAGACATTACACCTATCCGCGAACTTCAAGATAAACTAACTTCTGTTGGATTATTAATCGGTTCTATTTCACACGGAATAAAAGGGCTGCTTAATGGTTTGGATGGGGGAATTTATTTAGTTAACACTGGTTTACAAAAAAATGATCGATCAAGAATTGACCAGGGTTGGGAAATAGCATCGCGCAATATCAGACGTATCAGAAGCATGGTTATGGATATTCTTTATTATGCTAAAGACCGTGAACCAGATTGGGAAGATATTTCTATAAAAGAACTGATGAATGAGGTATGTGAAAATTTTAGTGACCGTGCTAAAAGAAACGGCGTTGATTATAATTGTGTGATTGATCCAGTTATTGATCATCTGGAAGCAGATAGAAATGCTGTCAGATCTCTATTGCTCAACTTGCTTGATAACTCACTTGATGCTTGCAGAATAGATAAGGTGAAGGAATCTCATATGGTAACGCTTGAGGTTAAAGACCAATCGGAAAACATACTATTTAAAGTATCAGACAATGGTATTGGTATGGACCGCGAAACACGGGAAAAAGCATTTAGTCTTTTCTTCTCTTCAAAGGGTGCTGGCGGTACTGGATTAGGTTTATTTATAGCAAATAAAATTGCTGAATCGCATGGTGGTTCTATTTCTATTGAATCGGAAGCAGGCAAAGGCTGTGATTTTACGGTTAAAATGTTAAAAAAGCGTCCTGCTTAAATTCCACACTTTAATTTTCAAACATTAAATAGGTATTAGTATAAATGAGTACCTAAAACTACATCCACTCCAAACTTTTTCTCTAAAGTAATTTTCAAATCATCAAAATCAATTGGGCATGTCGGCAGTTTCCATAGCTAACTTCACACAAGTTCCTAGATGAAGTGCTTCAATTGGACGATCAAGGTTTTGTGTTACTTCGTTTAATAGCTTAACCCTTGGAACTACAAGACCAGGACAATCACCACAATCAGTCATAGCAACTAATTCTATTTCATCATACTTCGCAAACTCTCCATTTTTTTCAGCCATTCCTTTGTAGCATTTTGCACATGCAATGCAAGAATGATCCTTAACTCGCTTACAGTAAAGTATTGCAATTTTTGACATCACAACCTCAATTCTTAATTACTTGAAATTTTATTTCATTTAAAATATTCTTTTATTTTCAGTCTTCTAATGATGTTTATGCTGAGTACAAGCATGTTCCATCGTCAACTCTGGTAGTGATGATTTATTAAACAAATCAATATTTAATTGTACAGTACCCTGTACTGATTGAAACACTTTGATATTATTTGCATTGAGTTTGCTGATAGCTCCACCACCAATGCCGCCAACTATCACAGCATTAACATTGCTTCCACCTATTGTTTGAATAGGATTACAAGCGCCATGGACGTGATTCATGTTAGAATTATCAATTATTATTTCTTCTTTACTATTTGTATCAAAGATTAAAAATGCCGGAGCTGAACCAAAATGTGAATACACTAAACTTTCCAGTCCTTCTTTTTTTTCAACCGGGAAACATAATTTCATAAATATTCTCCTATTTAATTATTTCTTTTTGCTAAGTATTTCTTTAATTTTTTTTAGAGTATCACTATCTGCATCATCAATTATATTCTTTAAATCATTTTGAAGGTATACCTTTTCAGCGGTTTGTTCTTCTTCTTCAGTTATATCCATTTTTAGAATATTCTTTACGGCAGCTATGTAATTATTAGGCTTAACAGGTTTTTCAAGATAAACACCAGGACCCGACATAGTTAACTCTTTCAAATCAGCTTTGCCAAGATCATCTCGTGCGTGCCCTGTTACAATAATAATAGGAATTTTGGACCACTCTTTTTTCTTCGTTAATTCATGATAAAACTTTGCGCCAGATTTTTTAGGCATAACAAGATCTAGTGAAATTAAATCAGGCAACTGCTTTTTAACTTCTTCCATAGCTAAATTACCATCTTCAGCAGTTATTACTTCAAATCCAGCTTCAAGAAGTGCAGCTTTTAAGAAATTTCGAACATCTGCTTCATCATCAACAACAAGAATTCTTTTTTTATTATTATCAGTCATATTTAACTCCTAAAATTAAGACAGATTTATTCTTTTGTTTCTTTGTACAATGTCATTAATCTTTTTCGCGGTAAAACAATTTTGAATTTTGAACCTTTTCCCTTCTGGGAATCAACCAATATTTTTCCTCCATGTTCCTGAACTATTTTTCTTGTAGTCAATAATCCTAAACCGGTTCCTCCCCCGCCCTTTGTAGTAAAAAACGTAGTGAATATTTTTTTCTTAATCTCGTTATCAAGACCGCTGCCATTATCTTTTACTTCAAAAAATAATTGACCACGTTCTTCAAATACTTTAACAATTACTTTATTACCTTTTTGTGCACCCATAAGACAAGCATCAATTGCATTTGATACAAGATTGGTAAGACAAGTATGAATACCAGCTGCATCCAAAGGTGCCAATTTAATTTTGTCATCTATTTCAGATTTAAGACATATCCCTGATTGTGCTGCAATATCTTTATACAAATCTATAATTTCATTAACAAGATCACCAGGATTAATCATTTTTAGTTCAGGCAGCCTGCCTTTAGAAAAGCTAAGAAAATCTTTAACAAGAGAAGTCGTTTTTTCAAAATTTCTTTCAAGCATCTCCCATCCCTGATTAATCATAGCTTTATCGTCCTTTCCCAATCCTAAGCTTACAATGTATTTGCCACCTTCCAATCCCATTAAAACATTTTTTATACTGTGTGCCAGTCCGGCTACTGTTTGTCCAACAGCACCAAGACGTTCGGCTTCAATAACTTTGTGTTCCAATTGTTTTAATGCTGTAATATCATTTGAAATTTCAATTACGTGAGCAACACTATCTCTGCCACGCATAAGAGCCGATGTAGAGACTGCATAATGAATTTTCTGACCCTGTTTACCAATACCAGTTTTTCTCGAATGATGGACCTTACTATCTTTAAAAGTTTTTTCTGCAGGACAATTCCTGCATTTTGTTTTTCTTCTCTTATATACTTTGTAACAATGCTGACCAATCATATCTCCAAAATTATCACGAAAAGCTTCGTTTGCTCTTACAATCCGGTAGTCTTCTCCAATAACCGTGATGAAGCAAGGAACTCTATCAAAAAGTATATGGTATTCCTGCTGCCATCGGTCCGTTTCGGTTACAGTCCGGGTCATTTCCATTGCATATTCAACTTTGTTTCCCTTTTTTGATTTAATAGGGAAAGAGTGGCCAATATAGTGAGTCTTTCTACCGTTTTTGTCAATACCAATAGCATCACTAACAACCGGCTCTCCTTTGCTAAACACATCCATCGTAGGACAGTTATCGCAGGGTGCATCTAATTTTTTATAAACAGCAAAACATTTCTTGTTTTGCCAGCTTCCAAAATGTTCAGTAAAATTATTATTAGCATCAATAATATTGAAATTGCGATCGATAACAGCGATGTTATCTGGCATCTGTTGATACAATTCGTCTAAAATCAGATAGTGAATTTTTTCTGATCCTGTGCGTTTTTTATTTACTTCTAAATTTTTCAATTTCTAATTTGTTAATTGCTTTACTTTTTTAATAAATTTTTCCACATCAATAGGTTTTTCCATATAGCATTCCGGTGCTGGAATTGATTTATCAGAAATAAATGAATGAATATTAAACTTTTCTGATTCAACAACACCGCTTACTATAATAACCGGAGTTTTACAAAAATCTTTGTCTTTTCGAAGCTTGGAATAAAATGAAATTCCTGTCTCCTTTGGCATCATAATATCAAGACAAATTAATTTTGGATGAATTTCTCTAACTCTATCCATTGCATTTGCTACATCATTTATTGAATAAGTTTCATAACCGTTAGACTTTAACACTGCCTCGAGGTATATATTCACATCCGGTTCATCGTCAATTATTAAAATCTTTGTCGATAACATTAATTTATTCCTCTTTTACAATTGTGGATTTGATGTCAGGTAATATCACCTGGTTAAAATGCGGAGAAGCAATTTCCCACTTTATACTCGCTTCTAATTTCTTTGTAAATCCTGTTTTATGGCAGGTTGAACATTGTGCAAGATTTGGTTTATCCTTTAATTCGGCCGCTTTAATTACGTGGCAGGATACGCAAAGTTTGTGCATTGCATCAGTGTATGATAACGCATCGTAATTTTTATTATTTACATTTTGAAATTTTGAAAAATCATATTGGAGATGGCAGTCGACACAATTTTTAGCCGTTTCAGCAGTTCTGTTCATTCCGGGAGTATGGCATTCATCACACTTAATGTGTTCATTGGAATTCAAAGTGTGTTCGTCATGTTGGAAAAACGCAGTAGCATTGTACATATTTGTATGACATTCCCAGCAACTATTTTCCTGATATCCTGGTAAAGTAAGATGATGACATTTATTGCATTGATCTTCACCGATCCTTTTAATGTGATCTTTATGGGGAAAGTCCACGAAGTAATTATCCCTGTTCCCGTTAATCAGCAGAGTATCTTTACCGCTTGCACGACTAACTTTTACAATGTCTATTCCTTTCCCAAGAATTTTCTGCTCAGGCATTAACGCCATCCCGATTGCAAAGCTGATTACAAAAGCAAGTGAATATTTTGTCAAAGAAGCAAGGTCAGGAGTCCCGAGCCATACTCTTGAAGAATAATCAAATGATGGCGGAGTCTCGGGTAATGATTGCGGATCTTTAGGTTGAATCTCCCAAACGTGAAAGTGCTCGATTACAAATAAAAATACCAGTGCAGCTACTGAGATTACTCCAAGTGTAATTGTAATTTCCATCCACGATGGAAAATAAGAATCTCCGGTTGCACTTAGCATTGTAATACCACCCACATTGATGCGGTTAAAAACCATTCCAAATACTACCATGAATGAACCAATCCATTGATAGCTGTTCTTTTCCCGCAATCTTGGAATAGAAAAAATCAATATTGGAATAAGTGCGGAAATTAATATTTCGGCAATGAACAGATAACTTTCCCATGTGCCGGAGAAAATCAATCCTATCTTGCCGGCAATTGCAAGGTCTGTCATTTTTACAATAAAATAAATACCTAAAACCCACACAACGGCTTTCCCAAGTTTTGCAACAAGATTGGTTTCGGGTTCGCGACGATAAAGCCAATGAGAAACCAGGCTTTCAAATGCGACCATCATTAAACCAAGAGCGACAGCAGAAATGAAAAACTGTATCGGCATTATGTTAGAATACCAAAGCGGGTAAATTTTGAAGGGCATTATCAAGAATAAAGAACCAAGAGACGACTGGTGTAAAGTTGAAAGCATTATTCCAAGCAGAACAAATACAAAACGAAATTTCATCAGAAAGTTTCTGATCTTTGCGTACTTGCTAAACTTTTCCAAGGGAACCGGGCTGAACTCGAGAAGAAGAACTGTTGTATAAAGCATTACACACCAACCGACTTCAAACAGAGGAGAATGAGGATTCCAGTAAACTATCATATGCCATATATTCCAGGGTAAGCCAAGATCAACCATTAAACCAAGGATAACTGCAAGGTAACCAAGAAATGCTGTTAAGACTGCAGGTTTAACAAGAGGATGAAATTCTTCCCTCTTCATAATATAAAAGATAGCTGTAATCACGAAGCCACCTCCAGCTAAGGCTACGCCGCCCATAACATCAACGCCAATCCACAATCCCCACGGAGTTGCATCATTAAGGTTAGTTGTTGCACCTAAACCAAAAACAAAACGGTTCAAAGCAACTGCTGCAGCTAATCCGGTAATTAACCATAAAACAAGTTTAGTATTCTGTACTCTATTCATCTGATGCCTTCCCCTTGTTTCCGTTTTCTTTTTTCAGTTCCATTCGTCTTCGTATTATCCAGTTGAGTCCCAGCATTGCACCTCCCATACCGACAAATGCAAACGGAACAGATTCCATTGCCGGAGCCGTAGTTTCAGGTAGTGGTTTTGTTCCGAGATTAGTATTATATGATAGAAATCCTAAATCAATATCTGAAAGGTATAACACCGATGTTCCTCCTACTTCATACTCACCCCAGACTTTGTTTATATACTTACCAGGATTTTCTTTTATTCTTTGATGTGCAATTTTTATAAGTTCTTTACGCTCTCCAAAGATTGTAGCATTTACGGGACATATTTCTGTGCAAGCAGGTTGTTCTCCTTCTTTAAGTCTGGTACTATAACAAAGAATGCATTTTCTAATATAAGGAACAGTACTATCCCAATCGTAACGTGGAATGCCATATGGACATGCCATCATACAGTAACGGCATCCAAGGCATTTATTACTATCATATACTACAGCACCAGAATCTGTTTTTTGAAGAGCTCCTACCGGACAAACTGATGCACAAGCTGGTTCAAGACAATGACGGCATTGTTTTCGAATATAGTGTTCATCTGGTTTTTGGATTATTGAAGTCCAGTTTTCTGCGGAGAGACCATCATTTTTTTGCCAGACTCTTGGAACATCCATTTCAAGATTGTTTATTTCTTTACATGCCGAAACACATTTTAAACAGCCAATACATTTTGTTATATCTGTTAAAATTGCCTTACTCATACTGGGAACTCCTTTTTTATTTAGTGTTGTAGCGATACTGCATCATCCGTTTCCGGTGGAAATTTCCACGCAATTGTGCAGACTATCTGTGATAACGGCATCAATACACAATGCGCTATTTTTGTAAAAGGAATAAGTATAAATATTATATCTGCAGACAGACACATGCATCAGCATAAAAGACTGATAAATTTTTGGATTAACACTTAAGTGTGCACAAACGAAACCCGTAACAAAAGGGATGAGCAGTATCAACGGCCAGAGATAATCTTGCTTACGACTAATGAAGCTTGAGGATTTATTTATTAAGCGTCCTATAAACAAAGCCACTGCAAAAAATATTGTGCTCAGCGTAAGCCAGTAAGCCCATTGGTAAGGAAGAGTAAACCAGCCAAAACCTAGTGATTCTCTCCAGAGTTGAACGTGTGCAAATAAAAAAATTGGAACTATCAACAATCCAATATGAAAAAGAATTGAAAACACCGAATAGAACGGACGGTTATGAGCAATACGTTTAACCGGAAAAAGCCATTCCATTCCACGGCTGATGATTAATTTCCAGGGCATAGTTTTATCACCTGCTTTTCGATATGCTTTATAAGCTCCCCATATATCCAGCAGAAAAATTCTAATTAGACCTAAAATCATTATTGCAAAGCAAAGACGAAACAAAGGACCTTTTGCAGCATCAAGCCAAAATTCCATAATTAATTTCCCTCCGGTAAAGATTCAGATTTAGCTTCTTCTTTTTCTATGAGTGAATCATCAAATATTATTGCTTTGTAAATTAAATCATGAAGTCCCATTACCTGGCAGTCTATACCCTGATCTTCAACAAGTTCTTTCAATTGCTTTTTACAATTAGCACAAGGGGCAACTAATATTTCACACCCGGATTTCCTGATCTGATCAGCTTTTAATTTTCCACCAACTGTAGTACGATAAGGTCTTATTTCATCAATCGAAACTGTACCACCACCACCTCCGCAACAAATATTATTTTCTCCATTTGGAGTCATCTCAACATAATTCCTGCAAAAAGATTTCAAAATCTCCCTTGGCTGATTAATGATCCACCGCTGTCTTGCAATATTGCAGGGATCGTGATAAGCGACTTTCTCCTTAACGACTTCCGGGTCTAGTTTTAGCTTGCCTTCTTTCCAAACTTTGTAAGTGTATTCCATTATATTAATTACAGGGAAAGCATCTTTACCACCGCAGTAGGCAGGTAAAAAGTATTTTGCAGAACGAGAAGCATGTCCGCATTCTCCAATAAGAACATTTTTTCCATTGAGTCTTTTGGTTTCAGTATCAATCTTTTTAACAACCCGTTCCAGCATTCTGTCACTATAAAAAAGACCGTAATTGATACCATCAAAATAACCGGTACCGGTCGTCCACGAATCACCTGTAGCAGTAAAGACAGCCGCAATACCCATAAGGATTCAGCTTCCATTAAAAAATCACTTACTGCAGGGAAGAAAACATAATCTGTATTTTGAACATCCAATAGGAAATTTTATTTTTACATGTTTTTCTTCCAGCATATCGTCTTCCAGAAACTCAAGTGTATCCTTAAGTGCCGGAACTGGAATGGCAGATGTATTTCCAGTAGTTCCTTCGAGCTGCTCGCGTGTGCTTACAACAAGGGCACGCGGCGCAATTCCAATTTCACTTAAAATATATCTTCCCAGATGGGTAATTAAACCGTGATCTATTCCGGAAGGACATTCAAGCGAACAACGTCTGCATGCAGTACAGTTCCAAAAACTTTCAGCCATCTCCTGAATTTTTTCATCTGTTAGGTATCCGCTTCCTAAAAGACGCCCTTTAAGCAAACCACCCATTGTAAAATGACGCCTGTAAACACTTAATAAAAGTTCAGTGCGATAACAAGGAATATCTTTCGGATCACCGGTTGCCTGGTAAACCTGACAAGTTGTGGCACAACGTGAACACTTTGCACTCATTCGAATAAAATGATCGAGTGCCATTTTATAATTAGAATGTTTTAGTATAGCAGCAAAAGCTTCTAAGAAACGTTGCGGACGATCGTTTACATTAAAATCTTCAATGTGATAAAGCACATTAAGTTTTTGCTTCTCATTAATTTCTTTTTTCCTGATTGAGGTGAATGCCTTCTTCTTTTCTTTAGGACTTATCTGGCTAGTTTTTAACATATTATTAAAGACAATATTTGATTTTAAATTTTTCTTTATTAATTACTCGTGAATTATTTACTCTACTTAGCATAACTAAAAGCTTTTTCATGTCCTTCAATTGGTATTTTTAGAATTGGTATTCTCGATTTTAATTTTTCTTTTGTGTCAAGCTCGGTGACACCCGGACTTAGAAAATTAATCCCATACTCAATGCAGCTCTTTTCTAACTGGGTATTTGTAAGATATACATACGCAAAGGCATTATAACGCGTCCTGGCATAATGATGAAACTCTCTGATTTCCTGATCAGCACGATAGGTTTGAGCTCCGCAACAAATTGCAACTTCAATATTTTTTTTACACAAAGGACATTTCAAACCAGCAATAAGATCAATTAAAAAAGATTCTTCTCCGGGACAGGTTGAAACTTCATATCCATTCGATTCAAATAATTCTTTTGCCCATTTAACCAAATCATCGTGCGAAATAACGTCATTACCGGATTTCACTTTCATATTATTATCAGGAAGCAGCTGACCCGAAAGGAATAAGGATAAAGATTTTTTAATAGATTCATTGATGTTTGGAATTACATTTATTCCATATGCTAATAGCTGATCGCGAAAAAAATTTTTAATTCCATTACAAATAAGTATTTGAATCTCATGCAGTCTAAGGAGTCTTATGCGCATGATATCATCAGTAGCATGACAGTCAATTGTTTTTGAAGATATTATTTTCCCTTTCTTGATAGTAAAAATTTCGAACTGTTTTGCGGCTTCAAAACAGGGTGCAATCTTGTCATCCAATTCAGGTATAGCTATCTTCATAACGCAACCAAAATTGCAACATCAGTGCCTTTAACCGTAAAGTATGAAAAGAAGTAAATATCGATTAAATAATGAATTTTCGTAAGAGGTGTGTTGCATAATGTGCAACATCAATGTAGCAATGCAACAACTAATGATGCGAATCCTGCAACACTTAAACAGGATGGATTATGTTGCAAAAGTTAGAGAATAATAGCTTAAAACTTTGCGAGTTTTATTACTGAATTGGAATCAATTAAATTAAAAAATAGATATGATTTTTTGATTGATATGAGAAGAATGCTAACCTATCCAAGTTTAACTTGAAGTTTCATTAAAGCTCGAGAAATCTTTAAGATCGATATTATACCTTTTTATTTTTCGCCATAAGGTAGTACGATGCATACCAAGTTTATCTGCAGCCTCTGATATTTTCCCATCACAATTCTTTAAAGTAGTAATAAGCAAAGTATGTTCGTCTATGGTTTCTGTAACGGGGGTAGATTTGATATTCTTTTGAACTCCAGGTCCAACCTCTGATTGTAAAATTTCCGGTGGAAGATGTTCTTTCTGTACAATACTACCACGGCAAACTACAAAACTATATTCAATAATGTTTTCCAATTCTCTAATATTCCCGGGAAATTCCAGCCGCATCAATGTGTTCATCACTTCAGGGCTAACGCTGATAATCTTTTTACCAGTTTTAGCATTGAACTTTCTAATGAAATGATCAACAAGATGAGGAATATCTTCACGCCGTTCCTTCAAACTGGGAAGTTCAAATTTAACAACAGCCAAACGGAAATAAAGATCATCTCTAAATTTTCCCTGCGCTGTAAGCTTTTTCAAATCCTTATTTGATGCTGCTAAAATTCTTATATCAGTTTTGATGGTTTTAGTACCTGCCAAGTGGTTCGTACTCTCTTTCCTGCAAAAGACGCAGCAATTTAACCTGCGTTGATAAGGGAAGTTCCCCAATCTCATCAAAGAAAACTGTACCGCCATTAACAGCAGCTAATTTTCCGTCTTTATCGGTCTTCGCATCAGTAAAAGCTCCTTTGCAATAACCAAATAATTCTGATTCAAATAACTGTGGTGGTAAAGTACCACAATTGATTACAACATATTTAGATTTTTTTCTTGGACTCAGATTATGGATAGCCCGCGCAAATAATTCTTTTCCCGAACCGGATGGACCCTGTATAAGAACAGTGCTTTCACTTGCCGCTATTTCGGGAAGGATAGAAAATATTTTATGCATTCGCGGACTTTTAGAAATAATATCTTCAAGTGAGTAGTTACGACTAAGTTCTTTGCGTAATTGTTCAATCGCAGAAAGATCCCGAAAAGTTTCAACAGCTCCTAGAACCTTACCTTCTTCATCTTTTAGGACAGCAGTTGAAATGCTGATTGGAATTTTTTCTCCCTGGCTGTTGATAATATTCACAGGTCGATCAATAGTTTCGATACCAGTCTCAAGAGTATCTTTTAAGAGACAATACTCGCAGATATCAGAACGGAAAATATCCTGACAGTGTTTTCCAATTGCCTGAGATGCGGGAATACCTGTTATCTTCTCAGCAGCTCTATTAAAACTTGTAATAACCCTTTCCCCGTCAACTGTAAATACGCCGTCAGCAATCGAGCTTAGTATTACTTTAAAAAAATCCGGGCTTCCAGATGAATCACTCATTGATATTTCTTGTAAATAAATTTCATGCAGTGTATTTGAGATGAATATACTTTTAAAGATTGTCCCACGAACTATTCTACTATAAATCGTATTCCTATCTTGAAGGAATATGACTATTTCATGTTAATTAGAATGCACTTACAATTTTAAAAGTTCTTTAATTTTTTTCAGCAAGGCTTCTCTATCTATCGGCTTTTCAAAATAACCTTCTGGCGGGTGAACTTGTTTTCTCGATTCAATAAATCTTTTCATATCTGTCGAAACACCTGTTACCATAATTATTGGAGTGTTTTTTGTCGTCTCATGACTCTGTAAATCGCGCAAAGCTTTAACTCCTGATTCTTCAGGCATAGAAACATCCAGAGTAATGATATCCGGTTTTTCAATTATTGCTTTTTCAAAACCATCTTTACCATTCATTGCATATATCGTATCAAAACCGTTATCTGTGAAAAATGTAGAAAGATATGTTATTACATCTTCTTCATCATCTATTATTAATATTTTTTTCTTGTTTTCCATTTTTTCACCATAAATATTTTAATTTTTAATGAAACTGCGGCTCTTATAAAATTTTTATTTTAGTTCCCACTCAATAAATGGTTTCTCCAGATCCACCATTGCATTAACAATTAATTCTACAAGTCCACCATAAATAATTCCAGCCTTTTCAAATGCATTAAAATATGTTAGTCCATCACGAAATGTTCCTTTACAATTGGAACAAGGGGAGCAAACGTATTTATAAATTGAAGGATCAATTTGATCCTGAAATGCATCAAGTATTTGTTTAAACTTTGTACGGAAGGAAAGACCGTTCCTCCAATCAGGAAAATTCTTTCCTTGCATAATTGCAAAACCGCTACCTCCGCCGCAACAATAGTTATGAACACCATGCGGTTCCATTTCCCTGAACTGTGGACAAAGTTCGCGTAAAATATGTCTTTGTGGTTCTACAATTCCCATTGCTCTAACTGCATTGCAAGGATCGTGTAATGTCACAGGAAAATTATTTTTGGATGGATCAAACTTTATTTTTCCACTAAAGACAATCTCTTCAAGAAGAGGAAATGCGCTTTCTCTTGGAACAATACTATCATCAACTAATATTCTATCGGCAACTGGCATCATTGCTTTATGTGCATGACCACACTCACCCATAACAATTCTATTAACTCCTAATTCTTTTGCGACGCGAACGTGCTCAAGTGCAACACGGGCAAGTTGTGCGTCATCATACCACAAACCATAATTTACTGAATCGTATCCACCCATTTCTGAAGACATAGTCCAGTTAATGCCAGCTTTTTCAAAAATGATTGCAAATGCCATAATGTTTTCGGGCCAAGCAAGAAATTCTCCAAAATTATGGATAAGAAGAACGTCGGCACCCTTTTTATTTAAAGGCATTTTAATATCAATACCAGTAAGATCTTTCAAGTCCTCTTCAATAAATTCAATTATATCAAGCAGTGCTGTAGGATTTGTTCCTGTAGAGGAACCTGTTTTAAGTTGTTTCATAGAACCAGAATTATGAAGTTCTTCGGGTGCAAATCCCAATTCCTGGCTCATTAATTTTCTTATCTCACGAGAGATAAGTCCGTTATCAACCCCAATTGGACAAGCTTGTGCACAGCGTCTGCAAAGAGTACAACGGTAAGCAAGCTCTGCAAGTCTTGCAACAGTTTCCCAATTCAAATCTATATCGGAGCCTGATAGTTTTTGATGAATTATATTTTCTTTGTTTATATACTTATTAATAATTCGTCTTAGAACTTCACCTCTGAATATCGGTCTGTAAATCTCTTCTCTTCCGCTTGAAGTAAAAACAGGACATTCGTCTGAACAGGTCTGGCACTTAACACAATTTTCCATTGAGAGGAGAAGAGGCTGCAATAAAATCCAGTTATCTTCTTTGCTTAATAATTTTTTTAGACCCGAAAGAAATTTTGCAACAAGCTTTTCTTTTTCTTCATCCGTTTGTGGCTTAGGTAATGCTAAAGATGAATAACCATCGAGCGAACTCTCCAACCTGTTTTTTTGGTCGTCAGTCAATTCTCTAAAGGGTGGATCCACCCAATCTTCATAAGGATGAGGAAGTTTAATAAACTCCTCCGGACTAAGATTTACTATTTGTTCATCAACTTTTGTGAAATCTTTAACTGATTTCATTTTATCTTTTTTCATTTTTTGTCTCCGGTGGAAAAGTAGTAGCTACTTCTGCCCAGGTTTTACCTGTTTTCATATGAGGGGCAGACCAGCTTACTCCAAAATTCAATGCTTCTTTTACTTTTTTCTCAAGCTTACTTCCTTTAATGTTTTGTTCATCCTCCCAACGAACATCATGATATGTAAAATACTTTGCAAATAAGTGCATCATTCTTGTAATCGGAAAATATAACAGGAACAGAGAAATTAGAATTACGTTTGTAATAAAAAATACATCAGGTATATCAACCCAATTAAATGTAATAAGATTTTTTACAAATTCTTTGCTTAGAAGAAGGGATGAACTTGAAAATATCAGTGTGATGGATATGCTTATAACCAAGACTAAAATAAAAAACAGGTTAATAAAATCCATAGGTGTATTATAGAATTTAAATTTTTTATCAGTTGCTCTTTGAATTATTAACCCAATACATCCAATAAATGTTAGGATAAGACCTGCATACCCAAATAAAATAGTAAGGTAGTGAAAAAAATAATCAGCAGTGCTTTGGATATCGCTGATATTAATGAGAGAAAATAAATTTAATATAACAGATATTATTATAAGGAGAAATGTTCCTGTTATTAAATATAATCCAAGGTGAAACGGGAAAGAGAAATACCATAATTTTTTATTATGAACATAAACACCTTTTAGAAAGATTATCTCTTCAAACATAGCCCATAATTCAGCAATATGATCTTTTTTTGCTTTATGTTTCCAAAAACCTGATTCTTCATAATGCGAACCGCCATACTTATTTCGTATCCGGTTCATGAGCAACCGGATACAATTCCCATCTTACATGCACTGGGGTATTAGCATATTTAAATATTTTTGAAATAACCAGTGCTATAAATGAAAGTATTGAGAAATAAGTGAATAGATACAGGAAAATCATGTCTCTCACCCCTACATATTTGTTAAGTTAATTAGATAAATAGTGAACATAAAAAAATAATAGTGCCGATTTTAAATTAATAATGTTTCAGATGTCAATTTTCTAAAACTTTATTTAATGTCTCGCGTTGTTTATTTCCATCACTATTGTGTACTAATTCTTTAATCTTTTCAGTATACAGAGTTCCAAAACGATAGACCGCACATTTCCTGCATTCATTCCCCCGCAAAGTGCAATGAGCATCTTTCATCATCCAGCATGGTTTTGTACTGCCTTTAAATGCCAAACAATTATCTCGCACTTTTTTTTCGCAAGGTAACAAATCCCAACAAGGAAGAATTGCCTGCATTCTGCGAATGCCTTCAATGTTAAATCCTAAATTTTTTATTAAGTGTTGAATGGTACTGAGTCTTTGAACATCTTCGTATGAAAATAAGCGATGACCTGATTCAATTCTGTGAGAAATGATCAACCCTTCTTCTTCATATTTCCGTATTGCAGAAACTGAAAGCCCAACCTTTTTTGCAAGCGTACCAATCGAAATAACCGGATCTAAAGAATTATTATTCATTAAAATCGTTTAAATTTTCAATTAAAATCTCTATGAGTAAAATAAAGAATAATCTACAATTAATAGTGTAGGTATGAAGATACTTAAATTATTTTTGTATTCAAATTGTTGTTGAGAATCAATGATAAATTCTTCATAAAGAGCAGTTTAAAAAGTAATTCAATATTTATGACTTTTTTAATACGGTATTAAAACGGATTGAAGGAATAACGTTTAATAAATTGATTTAATATATTTTATTGTACCTACAAATTTGAAATAAGCAAATTGTTTATGAATGCTGATTTTAATTTTCAATTAGATTAGATTTACACAAGCATTAATTCAATTTTCTAAATACAGGATTTATAATGGACGGAATAATTTACCTTGATAATGCAGCAACCACCTACCCAAAGCCTCCCGAAGTTTATCAGTTTATGTTCGATTTTTATAAAAAGCATGGTGTTAATCCAGGTCGATCCGGATATGATATGTCTTTGGAAACGGAAGAAATTGTGCACACGACAAGGAAAATGCTTACTGATTTTTTTAATGGATCTAATCCTGATCAATTAACTTTTAGCTACAACGCAAGTGATTCGCTTAATATGATTATCGGGGGAATGCTCGAGAAAGGTGATCATGTTATTACCAGCAATGTTGAGCACAACTCTGTTCTGCGTCCTCTTTATCATAAAAAACATGCCGGTGAAATAGATGTAACATACATTCCTTTCGATAGTAAGGGATATGTTAATGCTGATGATGTGAAAAAAGCGTTTAGAAAAAACACAAAAATGGTTATCCTTAATCATGGTTCAAATGTTATTGGGACCATTCAACCTGTTAAAGAAGTTGGAAAGTATTGCAGAGAAGCCGGAATTTATTTTGCGATTGATGCGAGCCAGACTGCGGGTGTGATTAAGATTGATATTGAAGATATGAATATTGATATCGTGGCTTTTACAGGTCACAAATGCTTAATGGGTCCAACTGGAATTGGCGGATCTTACATTCGTGAAGACATCCCCATTAAAGGTACACGATTCGGAGGAACAGGTGTCAGATCTGCTTATCCATTTCATCTTGAAGAATTTCCTTACAGAATGGAATGTGGAACCCTTAATATTTTGGGAGTTGCAGGATTATTAGCTGGACAGAAATGGATTCAAAATGAAGGAATGGAAAATTTGCATAATAAAGAAATGAGATTATGGAGTAAACTAAAAAACGGATTAGGAGCAATTGATGGAGTAACAATGTATTGTGCCGATAGTGAGGATAACCATAATGCTGTTCTTAGTTTTAATATTAAAGATTGGGAAGCAGGAAATGTAGGAACAATGCTTGATGTAGATTATAATATTGCCTGCCGGACTGGTTTACAATGCGCACCTCTGGTACACGAACAAATTGGAACGGATAAAATTCACGGCACGGTAAGATTAAGTATCGGAGCTTTTAATACTGATGAACATATTGATCTTGCAATAGAAGCGGTGAAAAATATTGCTTCATTAAAAGGTGATATTAATAAAGAAAAATATTTGTCAGCATCACGATAATAATATTTAATGTCGACTATTTGTAATAGAGCACCTTATGAGATCTTTGCATCTCTCCTTTTGAAATTGTAGAAAATTAAACCCTACAACTTTAAAGAAGCATCAACTGCTTTTAGTGCGTTAAAAAGTTTACTAGTCACTTCATCAATAGATCCTGAAGCTACTACCTCAATAACTTTGCCTTGCTGATCGTAATGATTGAGCACCGGCTTAGTTTCATTCCTGAATACTTCAAGACGTTTACGTATGACTTCCTCTTTGTCGTCATCACGCAAATAGAAACTATCATCTGCGCCACACTTAGGACATTTTTTGAGATCTTTTATTTCACTATAAATAAAAAGACCATCGCAAGCTTTGCATGCACGGCGGTTTGTAAGTCTCTGAACGATTTCATTTTCATCAGCAGAAAGATAAACCAGATAAATATCTTTTATTTCAAGTTGATTTAAAAGATTATCGAATGCCTTTGCCTGTGCAAGAGTTCTGGGAAAACCATCAAGTAGAAAACCGTTTTTGCAAAAATCTTTTTGCAGTGTATCCTTTATGATACCTATCATTATTTCGTCAGGAACCAGTGCTCCGCTGTTCATTATTTCACGGGCTTCTAATCCCAAAGGAGTTTTATCCTTAACAGCCTGCCTTAAAATATCCCCTGTCGAAATATGTGGGATGTTAATTTTGGATACTAAAATTTTTGCTTGTGTGCCTTTGCCAACTCCCGGTGAGCCAAAAAATATAAGTCGCATATTTTACCTTAATTTTTTATGTAATTTATAATTTATAAAAATTGTTTACAAAATTAATGATTTCAATGTAATCTTAATGTTGGCAGGCATAAATTTCTCGGGGCTGATCGGTAAAGCACTATTTAAAACTTTAAGAAATTTATTAATTCAGATAGTTGATTCCTTAAGGCGAAAAGCTGATAATATTTCTTATATCATATCATGAATATTATTTTTGAAATGAATATTCAACTTTGAAGAAGCGGGTGAGTGAATGAATCCAATAGTCTGTTAAACGTCATACCGTTAAACTGGTATTATTGTATTATTATATTCTAAATGTAATTGTTTAGTGGTAAATGCTCTCATTCTGTTAAATTAAACCTAATTTATTTGTTTCTATAAAAGATCAAATAATAACGCTATTATAAAGATCAGGACGGTAGAACATAAGGCTGTATTAATCGAAACGATCCAATGATAAAATAGTGAGCCAATTTTACCGTTTTCTTTTAGAGTGATCAGTCTATACTGAGTGGCGTATTTTGGTGCAAATAATCTAAGAAGTAAAAAGTTTACTTTCACATTTCTCTTGCGTAAGTCTTCGTAAATGATAATTGTGGTTGAAATATTCCATATTACTGACAGAGCCCCAATAATGATAAAAACATTAATTAATATCATTTGATCCTCCATGAATATTATTAATAAAATAGTATTAGTATAAGTAATTACTTAAATAGCAATGTTGTATCTACATTATACATGCTTCCTATTCTTTTTCGCTTCGATAATTTTACAAGACCAGACTTTCATATCATTAAATTAGAATCTGCAATAACTATTAAATATATTTCTTATCTAGCACATTTTATTCTGTTTCTTCTTGTACTCTTGCTAAATTTCTTTCATATATATTTAGATTAAGATCATTTATTTCCCTACCAATATCTATAGCTATCTTATAATTAGCAGCAGCTTCTTTTATCCTTCCGGTTTTCTCCAATGCTTCAGCAAGGCTGTCATAAACGTTTGCTGAGTTAGGATACAGTTTTACATTGTATTCAAACACTTCTATAGCTTTATCAAATTCTTCATTTTGCAATAATGTGTATCCAATAGTATTAAACGTAGCTTCCGAAATATCTACCGTATAATCGTACTTTGATTTTACTTGTGAATAATGATCCAGGATTGCTTCAAGACCTTGTGTTGCAGTTTCCATAGATAGTTGAAAATCGGAATATATAAACTCGAGGCCTTTTAATAACGATATGATAGGGATTGAGCCATGGTCTTCATCATTAAATATTTGATAGTCCCATCTTAGGTTATTTGTGTTATCTTCAAGTAAAGATGTATATTTATTCAAACTTGCATGGTACGTTGGTTCATTACCTAAAGTAATAAATAGTTGTCTATCAAAATTTGAAAGATTGCCTAACTTTAATGCTGCCTCTTTAATGACAAACTCGTTATCATAGTATAAATATGGACTTGCAGTAATAAAAGCATTAAATAACTCTGGCCTGATAAACATTGCATAATTTGCAAACATTCCTCCTAATGAGTGTCCGAATAAAACTCTATAGTTAATTGTTCTATACGTTTTATCAAGATAAGGAATCAGTTCATCTTCAAAGAACGTCAGGAAAATGTCTCCCCCACCTGGATTAGAAGTACCTTGAATAACAGATGGTGATAAATCCCGGTTTCTATTTACATTGGGAATTCCAACAACAATCATTTGTGGTATTTGTCCGCTGCGGGAAAGAAAATTTACTATGGCAGTTGCTATAAAAAAATTTTCTGCACCATCTGTAATGTAAAGTGTTGGATACTTTCTGTTCGACTCTTCATAACCGGTTGGGGTATAAATTAAAATATCACGTTTTTCATTCAGTATTTTAGAATTGAATTCAATTGTTTGTCCTAAACTAATGTAGTCAATTTGCTGCTGTGCAAAATTTAATTTGGGAGAGCCAAAAAAAATCATTAATGAAATAGTAACTATCCATCTAGATAATATTTTATTTTGCTTTTTCATTACTATATCTCCTAATATTTTTTGAATGATATTTTTGTATTTTTTCTCTGATCTATCAATAGCAGTTGAGTTCTTCATACTCATAAATAAAGGTTTGGCTCCATGATTCTATGAAAACCCAATGTTCCTTCAACAGATTTCCTTCATCATCATATTCATAGTAAATATTTCCAATAAGTTTCCCATCCTTCGATATAGCTCCTTTATTCTTTAAATTCTTATCATCATACTCATAGGTTATAACTCCATAAAACCAACCGGCCAATCCATTACAGTTGGCTTTAACTAATTTTCCATACTTATCGTATTTGTAGTCTGTAGTACCTGTAATTCCATCTGATCTATTAAAATGTTCTGAAATTAAATTTCCATTTTCATCATATTCATATATTTGGGTTGAGGTAATACCATCTGAAAACTTGCGGTATTTCTTAATTAAGTTTTCTTCCTCATTGTATGTGTAATAATTATCAGAACTTCTACTCCCATCAAGTAGCTCCCAATGGGCTTCATGCATTATCCCTTTTTCATTATAGAAGAAAGTAGTTAATCCTTTTTCACCGCTTAAGTTTTCATAGTGAAGCTTGATTAATCTGAATTTATTATCAATAGAATTAATGCTATCAGAGCAAAATCCATTTATTAATGGTGAATAGATCATCAATATAATTACAGAAAATATTTGGAATTCCTTTACAATCATTAATTACTTACTTCAACAGCATCATTTTTTTTGTTTCTCTGAAATTCCCGGCTACTAATGAGTAGAAGTATATTCCACTGGAATAACCATCCGCATTCCATTCGACGTCATATCTTCCAGCTTGTTTTTCTTCATTCAGAAGAATTTTTATTTCATTCCCTAAAGCATTAAAAACTTTTATCGAAACTACATCCGATGCTGGTAGCGTATAACGAATTGTCGTTTTAGGATTAAATGGATTAGGAAAGTTGTTAAATAATTCAAATTGACCTGGCACAGGGTTCTTTGAATTTCCCTCCACAGAAGTAATTAACGAATTTTCCCAAAATCTTATTTCGTCTAAACTGCTGGAGCCGGCAATAACATCAACGTCGCCATCACTATCGATATCAGCTAAAGAAAGCGGCCACGCATCATAAAAATTAGATGCTATAATATGTTTCACCCATTGAATTGGATATCCGCCTTCATTCGACCACCAAGCCACTTCCCCTCCAATTCCCGCTGTAGCAGCTATATCGATATCACCATCATTATCAATATCAGCTGCACAAACTTCAAGAGGCCCTGAATAAGAATTGTCGATCGAATGTTTTTCCCAAATAATAGGATTGCCCCCCTTATTTTGCCAAAATGCTATTTCATGACCTCCATATGCTGCACCTAAAACATCAGGCAAGCTATCACCATTAATTTCACAAACTTCAACAGAATGTGCCATACTAAAATTGTTTGAAATTGTTCGCTTTGTCCATTGAATCGGATTACCTCCATCATTCTGATACCAAGCAATCTGATTTGCATATAATGCTGCAGCAACAATATCGGTATTACCATCGAGGTTAAAATCACCTGCGCTAATAGATTGAGTATAATTAAAATTATTATCGATTGTTTGCTCTATCCAACTTAATCCTGTCCCCGTCTCGTTCTTCCACCAGGTAATTTTATTTAATGCTGCTGCTGTAGAAACAATATCCATTTTCTCATCTTTATCAAGATCAATTGCTATTATACCATGGGCTTCTGTATAATTCGACACAATTAAATGTTTAGTCCATTGAATTGGAACTCCTCCATTATTACTCCACCAACAAACCTGGTGAGCAATTGCAGCAGTAGCGATGATATCAATACGATCATCACCATTTATATCTTCAGCATATAAATAAATAGCACCACCGTAGTTATCATCAATTACTTCTTTTGTCCATTGTATTGGATTGCCACCATCATTTCTCCACCACGCGACTTCATTGTCATTAATTGCTGCGGCGATGATATCCTGATCATTATCATTATCAATATCTGCTATAAAGAGCCCGGAAACTCTATCGAAATTGGTTGTAACGTTATGTTCTATGAAATTTATAGTTTCACTATTGCTATTGATTTGTGAATTTATAACTGAATTATTGAATATTAGTATAACTGTTATAAGAACAATCTCAGTTATATTTATAATCGTTTGCATTGTTTTGATCCTTTTACTTAATGAATAACATTTTCTTAGCATCAATGAAATTACCAGATGAAATTCTATAAAAATAGACTCCACTTGGCAAGTTTGAGGCATCGAAATTAACCTCGTACTTTCCACTTTCTAATTCTTCTTCTATTAATGTTGATATTTTTTCACCCAATTGATTAAAAATGTATAATGATGTGAATGATCTTTCAGGTATATGAAAGTTTATGGTTGTACTTGGATTGAAAGGATTGGGATAGTTCTGCGACAAGGCTACTGTTTGCGGTATTTGGCTAGATATCTCATCGACGTCTGCTGGGGTGATAGGTATAAAATCAACACGATTGGAATAGTAATTCGGTATAGCCAGGACATTGTCCTGTTGATTATAAAATATATCTGCCGGTCCGCTGTGGCCACTCGATACCAGCTCAGCAGGCAGGCTGAACGCGTTGTCATATCGGTAAACCGAATTGGTTCCCCAGCAGGAGACATAAATATTCGCATCACCATCGATTGCCAGGCCGTCGAAATTTGTAAAGGATGTTGAGAGAACCGTGGTCACAGAAAAATCGTCGAGATCGATTTCCTTGATGGGGGCGTTATGGACAAACTGACAGAACAGCACCCGATTGTTTTGGGCATCGAACAAAATCCCATTTGGTCTGGTAATACCGCTGACGAGAGTTGTATCCGTGTAATCACTGATTCTCACACGGAAAATCTTGCCTGCCCCGACGTCTGTGATGTAAAGATATCCCGAAGTATCAGCAGTGACATCGTTTAGCTCTATCATTCCCGGTAAGGTTATAGTTGTAATTTTCTGATCTATCTTTAGGTTGAATGTTACGAGACCGCTGATATCTGCCACGTATAAAATGCTGTCCACGATCGTCATCCCGAGTGTCCGCACGAGTGATGTGTCAAAAAAAGTAGTGTCCCCCGCATCACTGATTTGAACTATGTCTCCAGTCAGCACATTCGAGATCAGATAACGGCTGTTTAAAGTGTCATAAGTCACGCTTTCAGGTCCGTTGAAAAACTGTGCTTGCGCTCCGTTTGCTAAAAGTAAAACCAGTAAGATTAAGCCTGTAACACTAAAGTTTTTCATATAGCTCCCCTTCTCATAATTTTTCATTGCG
>CAWDGX010000008.1:0-36233 GCA_963802005.1 uncultured Ignavibacteriaceae bacterium | reverse complement strand
GTTTCTTTGCTGACTTCTCCCTTTGGCAATTCCTGCCAGGCAGTTAAAACTTCTACATTTCATTTTATATTGACTCCGGAATTCATTTTCATATACCTTTCGTTTCCATTCATCTTTTGCTAGTCCAAGCACTAATATTTTTTTCATTTCCATTTCTGAAAGTTTCATCAACATAAATATCAGTTAATTGCGTTGATGGACTGCAGGAATAAAATAATTCACAATAAAATAGGACAATATTTTATTAAGTATATTCATTTTAAAATCTATTTTATTTTTATTGAGCAGGAATTTTCGAAAAAATTTTTAATCCTACTATTCCGATTATTATCAATAGTATAAAAAATATTCTAACAAATTCCTTTGATTCACCAAAAAGAAATATACCAAGTATTGCCGTTCCGACTGCACCAATCCCTGTCCAGATTGCATAACCTGTTCCGATAGGAATTGTTTTGATTGCGAGACAAAAAGTAAAAGCTTATAATCATTACAATTGTAATTACACTTGGCCAGAGTTTTGTAAAACCATCTGTGTATTTAAGTCCTATTGCCCAACCGATTTCGAACAATCCTGCAATGAAAAGATATATCCAGGCCATTTTCTCTCTTTTTATTTTTTGGAAACTAATATACTAATATTATTTTTCAAACTACTCCGTGAATCTCTATGTCTGACAGTCACGGTGCGACCGTGACTGCCAAGCGAAACTGTCAGTCTGAGCCCTGCCTATGCGGCAGGCAGGTTGTCGAAGACTTATCACAGTTGATATGCCACCCTTCGACATGCTCAGTGTGACATAATTTTGCTTCTCAACCAGCGTAAGCAACTTTTAGTTTTTTATGATCCAGAGCTTTTGCCAGTGCAAAGTCTTCTTCAGTGATCTTCTCTTCATCACCGTAATAGTTGTGCTCAACGCTGTCTTTCATCAGACTTGATTGAAGAGCAGTTGAAGAAAGAACTTTCAAATCCTCAACAATAAGATTTGTGTGATCGTTCACATCTACTCTGCCTGTAACGAGGTAAGGTCCCATTGACAAAGTAAGTTCTGCAACACGGTAATAAACTTTCGGAAAGATGACGGCTTCAAAAGTTCCGGTGAGGTCTTCGAGTGAAAGAAATTTCATTATCTCACCGCTTTTTGTTTTAATTCTTTTGGAAGTCATATACCAGCCGATCATCTTCACTCTTCGTCCTTTGTTTCGCTGCATATCTTTTGCAGGAATAATTCCTTTTTGATTAATCCATTCTCTGAAAAAATGAAGCGGATGACGTGTAACCATATAGCCAAAAGCTTCATATTCCTCTTTGCAGATTCCGGCAAGAGTGTAGTTCAGATCAGTTTTAACTTCTTCCTCGAGAGCAAAAGTTTCACTCAGGAAAAGATCGTTGTAGCTTTCTTCAATTATTTTTCTGCGATGGATATAAATGTCGAGCAAGCGCAGCAATGTCGGACGTGTTTGTTTGAAACACCCCATTGCACCGCAGCGAATCAGCATAGCAGTTTCTTCATAAGCAAGTTTTGTGCGGACAAGAAAATCTGCCAGTGAAACATATTTGTCATTGCGCTTTCTTTCCTCAACAATTCTTTCAATTGCACTGTAAGAAAGATTTTTAATTGCCTTCAAACCGACACGGATTGCTTCTTCCCTTTCCGATATATTCTTTTTCACTTTCATTGATTGAAGGAAGTTCAATCTTTAAACCCAAACGTTTTGATTCTTCAATGTAAACTGCAGCAGAATAAAATCCTCCGCCGTTGTTAAGCACGCTTGCCATAAACTCTGCCGGATAGTGAGCTTTGAGAAATGCAACCTGGTAAGAAAGCAAAGCAAACGATGCACTGTGTGCTTTGCAGAAGGAGTAACCTGCAAACGATTCAATCTGCCGCCAGAGTTCTTTGCTCTGGTAATCGGTTAATCCTTTTTCTTTGCAGGAAACAAAAAACTTATCAACTATGTGTTGCATTGCGTGATGCGAACGCATCTTTCCGCTCATTGCTCTCCGCAGAAGATCTGCATCTTCCAGACTTAACCCTGCAATGTGATGAGCAACTTTAATTACATCTTCCTGGTAGATCATCACTCCGTAAGTTTCGCCGAGATAAATTTCCATTTCGGGCACAAGATATTTTCTTCGCGAAGGATCTTTGTGGCGTGCAATAAACTCCTGCATCATTCCGCTTTCTGCAACACCGGGACGAATAACTGAACTCGCCGCAGTGAGCATCTCAAAAGTTTCAACATCAAGTCTGCGAAGAAGTGAACGCATTCCCGGCGATTCAATATAAAAGCAGCCGATGGTTTTTCCTGAGCGAATTAATTCTTTTGTGGCAGGATCATTAAAGAGCATATCAAAATCGAAAATATCGAAATCAATATTGCCGGTGTGTTTTGGTATCGGCGGATAGAGCGTGTGTATCTTTGCCTGTCCACGCCATTCCGGTGGGATTTGGTAAATTAATAAATCTTCCGTTTTTGAGTTGTTTTCAAACATATTATAGTGAACATTTGCACACTATAATATAATCTTTTAAAATTTAAATGCAAGAGGGAATTAAATTGCGGATTGTGGATTTCAGATGTCAGAAGAATAAAATAAGCCGGAATGCTATTCCGATTTTGATGCCAATAAATTGCCTTTGATCAGCCTCCTTTTGATTCATCAAATTTTATTTTGAAACAACTATAATTGACTAAATCATTGATTTATCTTAGAAATTTCAATCGATTTTCAATCTGGTGTGAGAATTGAGCTATTAATTAAGCACAACTTCTTTTAGAATAGAATTGTGATCATACAACAACGATTGGCTGTCTGGTAAATTTTCCGGACAGCCATTTTTTTTGATGCAATTTATATACTTCACGATTAGCAATTGTTGGTTTTCTTTTTTAAAATAATATTTTGCAGAGTGTTGCGTTTGGGTTTTAAATTATTTTATTTTCGGAAGGTGTTAATAAATTGTAGGCGACATTATGCAAACAGATGATGTATTAAACTGGGTTTGCCAATACTGCGGCGAGGAAAACCAGGTTTGGGTTGATCTTACAGTTCTGGAAAACCAGGACTTTATTGAAGACTGCGAAATATGTTGCAGGCCAAACAGGATACTGATCAAACACGATAAGGAAAATGAAGAATATATTTTTGTCGAGTCACGAATTACGGACGAATAATTTTCTTAAATTCCAATAAATAAACCAAAAGGAATTTGTAATTGTAAGAATTAAAAATAACTCACTCGTTCTTAAGCCTTCTCTAAATCTGATGTTCATCATATCTTCATCTGCTCTTTTTCGGACAATTCCAAAAACAAGCGCGATGTTTAATCCAACCGAAAAAAACAACAGGATAATCAATAGCAACATATATTCCTCCTTCATTAGAAGAATTAACTAATTATGCGTCCTCCTCAACCCAAAATATTAAACTTTTTAAATAATTGCTAATCCATAATCATTCTTAAAAATGAAGAACTCTCATCATCATCATCATTTGAGCTTTTGTTTGATTCATTCTGTTCCATCTTCTCTTTTGCCCAACTGTAACGGGAAGCTTTTTCAGAAAGAGAACTTTCCGGTTCATCCTCTTCAGGTTCTTCAATCTGTGAAGAAGGACTTTTTACTCTCAGAATTGTCGGAACATCCAGATCTTCTTTATCAATATTAGAAGTATCCAAAAAATTAAATCCGCCTCTAAAGCTTAACTGCTCGCCGGTTTTTTTTGTTTGAGATTTAAAGTTGCTTTGTGCGAATGTTTTTCTCGCACTGTCAAAGCCTGTAGCAATTACTGTATATGAAATGTAATCGTTCATATCTTCTTTTCTTACACAACCGAAGATTACATTGGCTTCTTCACCAGCAGCTTCGTAGATAACGTTGTTGCCTTCATTAATTTCCTGGAGCGTTAGACTACTTGAACCCGAGATATTTAGAAGTACACTCTTTGCACCTCTTATGTTTACTCCTTCAAGAAGAGGACTCGAGATTGCTTTCTGTGCTGCTTCGATAGCACGGTTTTCACCGCTAGCAATTCCACATCCCATTAAAGCTTCTCCACTTTGATTCATTACTGCACGAACATCAGCAAAGTCCACGTTAATCAATCCTTCAACAGTAATGATATCAGCAATACCTCTTGTTGCTTCATAAAGGACTTCATTTGGTTTATCGAATGCTGCAAATGCATTAATGTTTCCATCAAGAATGCTGAGTATTCTTTCGTTGGGAATTACGATAAGGCTATCAACATGTTTTCGAAATTCCAGAATTCCCTGCTCTGCATTAATCATTCGGGTTTTACCTTCCCACTTGAAAGGTTTTGTAACGATGCCTACAACCAGAGCTCCGATGCTTTGTGCAACGGAAGCAATTATTGGGGCGCCACCCGTTCCAGTACCGCCGCCCATACCTGCTGTAATGAAAACCATATCACTGCCAGCAAGAACTTCAGCAATTTTATCGCGGTCTTCTTCAACAGCTTTTCTGCCAATATTGGGATCAGCACCCGCACCGAGCCCGCGAGTAATATTAGTTCCGACTTGTATCTTATGATGAGCTTTGCTGCTTTCCAATACCTGCGAATCGGTATTAACGGCAACATACTCAACACCTTGTAAACCTCTGGCAATCATACTTCCCAGAGCATTGCAGCCTCCGCCGCCGACACCAATTACTTTTAAGACAGCGGACATTGGTTTTTCGCGATCGAGAGTGGCGAACTTTATCATGGACCCTCCTGTGTTAGATTTTTTATAATTCATCAAAAAATTCCTGTACTCTTTTTACTAATAGTTTAATTGTTTTCTTTGTCTCATTTTTCTTTTTGATTATCTGATAATCACTTGATTTGCCACCAGGTATTCCTCGTATCAAACCTGCAACTGTTGCAAACTCAGGACTTTCAATTTCATTTGCTAATCCTTCTCCTAATTCCTGCGGAACACCGATACGTGCCGGTAAACCGAAAACTTCTTCGGCAAGTTCTGGGCAACCGCGCAAAAGCGATCCGCCGCCGGTTAAAACAACACCGGCCTTAACTTTGTTCTTGTAACCAGCACTTCTAAGTTCATTATCAATCAACGTAAATAATTCTCTCATCCTCAGACTAATGATTTGAGTAAGAAGGCTTATCGGAATTTTTGTATTCCCTCTCGCACCGACGCCTTTAATCAGAATATCTTCATCTTTAATTATTGCGGTTTCAATTGCATAACCATATTCTTTTTTCAGCTTCTCAGCTTCTTCTGTCACCACGCCAAGAGATTCTCTTATATCATTTGTAACCTGGTTGCCGGCAATGCCAATTACTTTTGTGTGCTTGATTGCTTTTTTGTGGTAGATAGCAATATCTGTTGTTCCGCCGCCAATATCCAGAAGAACTACACCAAGATCTTTTTCGCTGTCTTCCAATACTGATGTACTCGAAGCAATCGGCTGGAGAATGTAGTCTTTCACTTTTAATCCGGCACGTTCAACAGATTTTTTAATGTTTTGTATCGCAGGTATTGATGCAAGTACTGACATGGTTGCTAGCTTCAAGTCTTGAACCTGACATTCCGATTGGGTTCTCAATTCCAGGCTGATGGTCAACAGAAAATTCTTCTGGGATGATATGAAGAATTTGTCTGTCAGATGGAATTCTGATTGTGCGTACATCAGCTTCCAATCTGTCAAGATCCTTTTTTGTAATTTCTTTTTCTTCACTACTGATAGTGACATAGTTTCTGTGCCTAATACTCGTGATATGTTCGCCTGCAACACCAACATTAATTGAAGTTATGTTTAGACCTGCACGATTAGATGCAATAGACATTGCTTCCTTAATTGCTTCGGCTGTTTTGCCGATGTTTGCTACTAATCCTTTGTGCAGCCCTTCAGAAGGTGCGATTCCAAAGCCGAGAACGTTATAAGTATGTTTACCCTCTTCTCTCTCTGCTATTACTGCACAGACTTTAGTCGTGCCTAAATCAATACCAGCTATAATTTCTTTTTTCATCCGTTTGCCAGCTCTGTTTTTCTTTTACCGATAAATACTTTGTTTTTATAACGAAGATCTAAATACTCTGGTGTCCCGTAAACATTTTCTTTTTCCATTAACTCCTGCCAGAGATTTTTTAGTATTAGTGCTTTTCGTGCTTCATCATTCTTTCCAAAAAGAACAGGGTATTGTAAACCTGTGAATGTGAGAATAGCGTCCCCACCCTTTCTTAAATTAATCTCGGCAAGATTGTTTCTAACATTTGTATCACTCAAACTTATTGCATCAATTATCCTGAATGCAAAATCTATATCTTTCTGACTATGTGATTTCTTTCCATTCATACTCAAGTTTGATATCATTGGTAAATCCTTCATAGCAGTGGGAGGGAAAAGCGGAAGCGTTTCTGAATCACTGGTTAAAAGCTTTAACTCATTCTTTTGAAGCAGAACGGCTTTTATCTCTTTCTCTTGAACCTCAACCAGAATTGTGTTTATTCCATCGAATTCAACTTCCGCTTTTCTCAGGTAGGGGTGTTTTTCAATTTTTGTTTTTACTTCCAATAAAGTCAGATCATTATATGTTGTTGAATCACTTAGTCCGGCATAACGTAAATATTCATATGCCGGAAGCAGTGTGTTATCAGTTACTAATATCTGATTGTAAACTTCTGTATGATTTGCTTTGGAGCCTGTGATCATTAAATAGCTGAATCCAATTATCAGAACTAAAAAGACAATTAGACCAAAAAATTTGCTTCTGCGCTCGCTCATTGTTTTTCCTCCTTAAGAAGTTCAACAAATTTTTCACCGTATTTCCAGATATCACCAGCACCCATAGTAATTATTATATCTTCTTTCTTTTTCAACTCCATCAACTTTTTAGGAACATCTTTTTTATCAGGAACGTAATGGACATTCTTATGTCCGTACTTTTTAGTAATGTTCGCTATCATCTCACCGCTGACACTTTCAATAGGTTTTTCTCTTGCGGGATAGATATCTGTACAAATAAATACATCTGAATTAAGAAATGATCTTCCAAAATCCTGGTAGAAATCTTGTGTTCTTGTATAAAGATGTGGTTGAAATACCGCAACAAGTCTTCTATCCCACGCTGCTCTAATCCCTGCAAGAGTAACTGAAGTTTCAGTTGGATGATGAGCGTAATCATCAAGTACGAGAATATCATTTTTATACTTTGTTTCGAATCTTCTGTAAACGCCTGCGAATTTTTCCAGTGCTTTTTTGATGATGTTGAAATCGATTCCTAGTTCCATTCCAATAGTAACTGCAACAAGTGAATTTTTAACGTAATGAACTCCGGGGAGATTTAGTTTTATTTTACCAATCTCTTTCCCTTTATATATAACAGTAAAATTGCTGTTGAATCCTTCGAATTCCACATCAACTGCTCTCACATCAGCCTGTGCAGTTGTTCCATATGTGAATATGGTTTTGTTTATGGAAGGAATTATATCCTGCAATGCTGGTTCATCAAGACAGATAACAACAAAACCATAAAACGGTACTTTGTTTGCAAATTCTATGAACGAGTTTTTAATATCGTCAAGATTTTTATATGTATCCAGGTGTTCACTTTCGAGTGTTGTTATGGCTGCGATAGTCGGTGTTAGTTTCAGAAAAGTTCTGTCGAATTCATCTGCTTCCACAACTATGAATTCACCATTTCCAAGTCGGGCATTTGTTCCGCCGAGTCCACTCAATTTTCCACCAACAATAATGGTTGGATCAATCCCACCTTCAGTGAGTGTTAATCCAACCATAGACGTTGTAGTAGTTTTACCATGCGTACCGGCAATTCCAATTCCATATTGCATACGCATAGTTTCGGCAAGCATTTCTGCTCTCTTAATAATTGGAATGTTTCTATCAGAAGCAGCTCTCACTTCAGGATTATCAGGTATTACAGCAGAAGAGTAAACAAGTACATCAGCATCTTTTACATTATCTGCTGCGTGTCCTTCGTAAACTATTGCACCTAGTTCTTCCAATCTCCTTGTAACCTCTGTAAGTTGAAGATCCGAGCCTGATACTTTGAAACCCTGGTTAAGCAGTATCTCTGCGATTCCGCTCATTCCAATACCGCCGATTCCAACAAAATGTATTTTTTTTATGCTCTTAAACACTGCTCTTATCTATTTTTAATTTTAATTCTTCCACTCGAAGTAAAAGTTCATCCTGATTTTCATAGTCAGAAAATCTGATTAGCACAGGTCTAACTTTTGAGTTAATTTTTATTCTTGCTGTTCTGAATGCGGGTGAGTTACTTGTTCTGACCTGCCTTGAGAATTTTATATTTTTTATTTGATCGATCTTCAACGTTTTTGATTTGAAACGATCTGCAAAAACAATTCCTTCTTCTGATATTTCGATATACATATTCCTGATGAGATTATAAATTAATGCTCCAACCGATATTACAAGTATGATAGCCAGAAAATACAGAATCGGATCCCGCGTAATCAACCTAAACGAGTCTTCGATGAATTCACCTCTGATCATACCGTATAAAATCAACACAATGAAATAGATAATTGTTGATTTATAATAGAATGACAAATTGTATTTGAATATTCTTCTTTTGTGATTACCATTATTCATATTGCCTCAGCAAATTTTATTGCGTTTTGTGCAATTACTTTAGCCGCATCCGGTTTTGCCATTGCCAAAGCTTTCTGCTTTAGATCAGAAAGTTTCGTTTCCGACTTTAATGTTTTCAAAACACCTTTCACTAATTCATTTTTCAAGTTTTTATCTTCAATTAAAATCGCTGCTTGATTATCCAACAATGATTTTGCATTGAAGTATTGATGATTCTCTGCAACGTTCGGCGATGGAACAAGTATCGCTGGAATGCCGAGATTTAATAGTTCTGCAATAGTTGTTGCACCTGCTCTTGCTAATAACAAATCACAAGCTGAGTATGCTGAGTTCATATCCTCAACAAAATCATAGACTTTTGCATTTTCAGAATTCATCGACTTGAACTGTTCAAAATAATTTTTACCTGTTTGCCAGATTACCTGCATGTTATTTTCAACTAATATTTTTATGCTTTCAGACATAGCTTCATTGATTGATTTTGCTCCAAGACTTCCACCAAGCACAAGTAGAGTTTTTTTTTCGCCAGATAAATCAAATTTTTTCAAAGCCTCATTCTTTTCCATTCTACCAAGAATATCTCTTACAGGATTTCCTGTAATATGATGAATCTTTTCTTTTCTCAAATATTTTTTTGATTCGTGAAAACTTAGATGAACTTCACTTGCATATTTCTCAAGCAGGCGTGTTGTAACGCCGGGGTAACTGTTCTGTTCAATCAGAATAATTTTAGCTCCCATTACTGATGCAGCCCAGATTGCCGGACCTGCTACATATCCCCCTGATCCAATTGCAACTTTAGGTTTGAAAGAAATATTAATTACTAATGATTGAATCAATGAAACAAATAGTTTTAAGGGAAACAATATATTTTCAAAATTAATTTTTCTTGAGAATCCTTTTATCCAAATTGACTTAAATTTAAACCCAAGCTTTGGGACAACTCTTCCTTCTATTCTATCTTTTGTGCCAATAAATAAAATGTCTGCTTCAGGTTTCATTTCTCTTATTTGTTCAGCAACAGCAACCGCAGGGAAAAGGTGACCGCCAGTTCCCCCGCCTGCAAATAAAAATCTGTATTTGCCGTGAACACTACTCATCTTCCTATTCCTTCAACAGCATTTTGATCCGGGACATGAACAACCCCGTTCTGCCTGAGATGATTTGTCAAAGCAATGTTAATTAATATTCCAACACTGACACAAAGAAATATTAACGACGTTCCACCATAACTAATAAACGGCAGAGGCAAACCTGTTGTTGGAAACACACCAGTAGTTACTGCAACATTTACAAAAGCATAAAGCACAATAGAGATAGTTATTCCAAATGCAAGCAGTTGACCAAACATATCCTTCGATTTTTTTGCAACCAGTATTCCACAAACCATAAAAACTAAATAAGCCAGCAGAACTGCAATCGAACCAATCAATCCAAACTCCTCACCGAGAATAGCAAAGATGAAATCACCATAAGCTTCGGGTAAAAAAAGATTGCTTTGCATACTGTTACCTATTCCTACTCCGAAAATTCCACCGCTTCCAAGACTGTAGAGTGCCTGCTTAACCTGGAAATTCAAATCGCCACCGCTTGATATAGAATTCACGAAAGAAAATATTCTCAATCGTGAGTGAGGGAAAATCATTGCCGCAGTTCCGATAACCAATCCACATAGAATCATCGAAATGAAAATATGTTTGAATTTTGCACCACCAGCATATATAACTGCAAGTGAAATAGCTATCAGCATTATGCCGCTGCTAATATTTGGTTGAAGCATAATTAAACCAGAGATCAAAAGTATCCAGATAAAGAAGTATAGGAATCCATTTTTATAATTATCTATCAAATGAACTTTTGCTTCCAACAGAACAGCAAGGTGAATGATCAAAACTAGTTTTGCAATATCAGCAGGTTGTATTGAAAAAATTCCAAGGTTTAACCATCTGCCTGCCCCCTTAATGTCAGGTGCAAAAAACAGTGTTATTATTAATAGTATGGTCGTAAGTATTATAATGGGTTTGCTTAATCGTCTGTAATATTCATAAGGAATAAAAGCAAAGAGTACTATTGCACCAATTCCAAGGAATACTTTAAAGAGATGAGAGTTAAATAAATAGAAAACATTATCGAATTTAAATACACTATAAGTGCTGCTTGCAGTCATAACCATAGTTAGCCCAAGAAGCATAAGTGCAAACACATCAAAGAAAATTGTTAAGCCTAATTTTTTCATTATAATTTATTGACTGCTTCCTTAAAAACTTTACCGCGATGTTCATAGTTTTTGAACATATCGAAGCTGGCACAAGCTGGTGATAGTAGAACCACATCACCGCTAATTGTTTCATTACTCGCACTTTTAACAGCTTCTTCAAGTGATTTTTTAATTTCTACTTTTACATCGTGGTGAAAAAAATTGAAAACTTTTTCCGCTGAAGAACCAATCGCATAAATCTTTTTTACTTTCTGAAGGACGAGGTCCTTAATCTGATTATAATCGTTTCCTTTATCCTGACCACCAATTATCAAAAGGATTGGTTCATCAAAACTTTTTAGTGCATACCAAACTGAGTCGACATTTGTCGCCTTCGAATCATTAATGTATTTGACGCCATCAATCTGTCTAACAAGTTCTAAACGGTGTTCAACACTTTTAAAAGTTTGTAACCCTTTCACAATACCTTCATTATCAAGATCAAATGCCTTAGCTGCACATACAACTGACATTGCATTAGAAAGGTTATGTTCGCCTCTGATATTTATATCATTCCTTGAACAACGGAAATTTTCTTTGCCATTTAATCTAAAGATCACTTCTCCATCTGAGTAAAAGCACCCATCATTTTGTTCTTTATTAAGTGAAAAGAAGAAAGACTTGCTGTTATATTCTGATAAGTATTTCATCACAGACTTACTGTCTTTATTTACAATCAAGAAATCGTTCTCATCCTGGTTTTTATAAATTCTTTGTTTTGAAACAGCATATTTCTTAATACTATTTTCATATCTGTTCAAATGATCTGGTGTAATGTTAAGTATCATTGCTACAGCTGGTTTAAAATTTTCAATCAAGTCAAGTTGAAAGCTTGATACTTCAAGTGAAACAAATTCACCTTCTTCTACATCGAGAGCTATTTCACTGAATGCCAATCCAATATTACCAGCAACATGAGTTTTATATCCACAAGTGTTAAAAATGTGCCCGCACAGACTTGTTGTTGTCGTTTTACCATTTGTACCTGTGATAGCAATTATTTTTCCTTTGCAGTAGTGATAAGCAAATTCAACTTCACTTACCATCTTAATTCCTTTTGTTCTAGCATTCTCCAGCACCTGAGAATCGTTGGGGACACCTGGACTGACAATCATAAGCGAAGACTCATATACTCTGTCCGAGTGTCCCCCGAACTCAAAATTTATTTTTTCCATTTCGAGTTGATTGACAGCATCATATATTTTTTCCTTTGGACTGAAATCACTAACAAATGGAATTCCTCCAAGTTTTTTCACCAGTTTTGCTGCACCAACTCCACTTCTTGCAGCACCGATTACCGATATATTTTTCCCTTTAACTTCCATCATCTTATTTTGAATGAAACAAGGCTGACAATAGCCAATATGATTGCAATAATGTAAAATCGAACAACAATTTTTGGTTCAGCCCAACCCATCATTTCAAAGTGGTGATGGATAGGAGCCATTTTAAAAACTCTTTTTCCCTGACCGTACTTTTTCTTCGTGTATTTGAAATATATTTTTTGAATGATCACAGAAATCGTTTCCATAAAAAATATTCCACCAAGAATTGGAATAAATAATTCCTTTTTTATTAACACGGCAAGAATTCCAAAAGCCCCACCAAGAGCAAGTGAACCCGTATCACCCATAAATACCTGTGCTGGATATGCGTTGTACCAAAGAAAACCAAGTGAAGCACCAACCAGTGCTGCAACAAAAACAGTTAACTCACCCGAGCCAGGCAGATAAATAATATTCAGGTAGTCAGCAAATATTACGTTTCCACTTACATAACTAAGTATGGCAAGTGCGATCATCACGATAGCAATAACGCCAATTGCAAGTCCATCTAAACCATCAGTTAAGTTCACTGCATTTGAAGTGGCTGTAATTATGAATATCACCATTGGTATGTATAAAAATGAAAGATCGAGATTCACATTTTTTAGAAACGGAACAGTTGTTAATGAATTATAGTTTGCAAATTCTGGAGAGAAATAAATCACTGAGCCAACAATCAATCCTATAGTGAATTGCCCAAGTAGTTTATATCTTCCAATTAAACCATTTGGTAGTTTTTTAACAACTTTCAAGTAATCATCAAGAAATCCGACAAGACTTAGCCAAACTGTTCCACCTAAAATCAAAATAATATAGATGCTTGTTAAATCTCCCCACAACAAAACAGGAACGACTGCAGAAAGAATTATTATCAAACCACCCATTGTTGGTGTTCCTGCCTTTGACCAATGTGTTTGTGGAGCATCTTCTTTTTTTGCTTCACCAATCTGATATTTTTTTAAACCGCGGATAATTTTTGGTCCTAAATAAAAAGCCATGAACAACCCGGTAATAGCAGCTAATGCTGATCTGAAAGTCAGAAACCGGAAAATATCAAATCCGGGTGGAGAGTAAACTTTATTTATGTATTCAAATAAATAATAAAGCATTAATTCATGGTTCTATTTTGAATTTCAGAAACAAATTCTTCCATGTGTAATCCTCTTGAACCTTTCACGAGAATAACCGAATCATAGAAGTTCAGATTTTTTATATAATTTATTAATGATTTTCTACCAGTAAAGTGTTTCGCAATTATTTTTTTCTTAACAAGTTTTTTATGAAGATTTTTCATTTTAGGTCCAATAGTATAAACTTCATCAATACCAGATTTTCCAATTACGTTTGTCAATCCCTGATGAAGCTTAATACTGTTGCTGCCAAGTTCTAGCATATCTCCGAGGAAAAGAATTTTTCTTTTAAATGTTTTAATCATTCCAACTAATTCAATTGAAGCTTTGGTTGAATCGGGATTAGCGTTATAAGTATCATCAATAAGAATAAAATTTTTATATCGTTGAACATCTAGTCTCCCTTCTGGAGCTTTAAGTTTTTTTGCAGCATTTTTTATTTCGGCTACATTTAGTCCTAAATCCAAGGCAACAGCACTGGAAGCAAGAAAATTATTTGCATTTTTCTCACCATAAACGGGAAGTGTTATTTCTGTTTTCTTCTTTTTATAATTTATTTCAATAACCGGTTTGCCATCATCGGTGTATGACTTAATCTTCCCGCAAACTTCAACATTTCCTGTAAATCCAAAACTGACATATTTTCCTTTTTTAGAATGTCTAGATTTAATAATTGGATCATCGTAGTTAAGAAATACTTTCCCACCATTTTTAATTGTCTCTTCGAACAAAAATGATTTTTCTTTCCATACACCGTTTCTTGTTTTTAAAAATTCCAGATGTGAATCGCCTATATTTGTAATCAAACTATAGTCAGGAGAAAGGATGTCAGCAGTGTAAGGAATCTCACCAAAGTGATTTGTACCAAGCTCAGCAACCAACACTTGATGCGTCTCATTTGTATTTAAAATTGTTAAAGGCACACCTATATGGTTATTATTATTAGCCTCTGTTTTGTTCACTCTATATTTTTCAGAAAGTAATTCTGCAAGCATATTTTTTACTGTAGTTTTACCTGAACTTCCTGTGATTCCAATAATCTTTGCATCTATTTTTTTTCTCCAAATCCTTGCGATATCACCTAACGCTAGCTTTGTATCTTTCACAGTTATTATCGGGACTTTAACATTATTAAACCGATTTAATCTTCTTCTATTTATTATTACTGCTGCTGCTCCATTTTTAATTGCTTCCCTAACAAAATCATGTCCATCAAATCGTTCTCCCCTTATTGCTATAAACAGTGTGTTCTTTTTAATTTTCCTTGAATCAATCGATACGTAACGAATACTTTTAAATTTATCAGGCTCATATATAACTGCACCGGGAACGTTAAAAATATCTTCAATATTCAGCTGAACTTTTTTCAAATTCCTAAAATTTTTCTTGCTACTTCTCTATCGGATAAATGATGTCTTACACCATTTATTTCCTGGTAATCTTCATGACCCTTACCTGCAATCAGGATAACAGAATTTTTTCCACTGTTCTTAATCGCTTCCTCAATTGCTGATGCTCTTTCTTCAATCACTTTATAATTCTGATTTGTGATTCCTGATTTTATATCCTCAATGATTGTCGAAGGATTTTCATTTCTTGGATTATCAGAAGTTACTATCACCTTATCACTGAGTTCGGTAGCAATCTTTCCCATCAGGGGACGTTTTAATTTGTCTCTATTTCCACCGCATCCAAATACTGTAAATACCGGAATTTTCTTTTCTGTGATTTTTCTGATTACGAGTAAGGTTTTTTCAAGGCTGTCCGGAGTATGCGAATAATCAATAACCACTTTTCTTGTTCCGTTGGATAAAACTTCAAACCTGCCAGGGACTTGTGGTGTGGTTAGAATTCCTTCGGCGATTGTTTCATCTTTTATTCCTGATAGCGTAGCAGCCGCAAAAGCTCCTGCAGCATTGTATGCATTGAAATCTCCGACTAAAGAAGTTTTGAGGGTGTAATCTTTATTCTCATAATTAATTGTGAAAGATGTTCCGGAGAGATCACAATTAATATCAGAGATTCTAAAGATCGAATCATTCTTTGTTCCGAAGGAATATTTTAAAGCATGACAATCCTTTATTACATCAACACTATGAACATCATCAGCGTTATAAATTGCTGACGATGAAGAAGGCAGTATATCAAACAAGATTTTTTTAGTGTTGAGATAATTTCCAAAATCAGAGTGAAAATCAAGATGCTCTGCAGTTATGTTTGTGAAAATTGCGAATGCAAAATGCAATCCGTGAACTCTCTTTAACGCAAGTGAATGGGACGATACTTCCACTACAGAAAAATCACATCCGTTTATGTGCATTTGATTGAACATTCTGTTAAGGTCATTTGATTCAGGTGTAGTAAGTCTCGATTCGATTTTTTCATTTCCAATATAATTTGCAATCGTTCCTATCAGTCCAACTTTGTAACCTGAAGTTTCATAAATATTTTTTAGAAAATAAGATGTAGTAGTTTTACCATTTGTACCTGTAATACCGATAAGTCTTAATTTTTTTGATGGCTCATCGAAAAATGCATTTGATATTTCAGCAAGTGCTTGCCGGCTGTCCTGAACAAGAATCTTAATCGCCTTGAAATGATTTACTAAAGAATCAGGTATTGCATCGCTGTTTTCCACAACAACCGCAACTGCTTTTTTATTTAATGCATCCTGAATAAATAAATGACCGTCTGTATTAAATCCTTTAATAGCAACGAAGACTGAACCATCAACAACTTTGCGTGAATCATATTCAATTCCTGTACTTCCCGTCGAAGGCTGGTGTACCTACAACTTGAACTGCTTGAATCTTATTTAATAATTCGCTTAGAAGCATCAATAAATTCTCGCTCCCGTTGTGCTAATTTGCGAACAAGTTAGTATGCAAGTCTTTCTTTTATTGACTGTTTGACCCGGTGAAATACTTTGTTCAATAACAACACCAGTTCCTGTAAGACTCCACTTAATTCCTCTCTCATTTAAAGTCAGTACTGCTTCTTTTATAGTCTTACCCCTCAGGTCAGGCATTACTTTTTTATTATTAGTTGATACAAAAACTGTCTGCGATTCGTCTAGATATTTATTCGTTTGAAAATCCTGGGCTGCATATTCCTTCTCAGTTTTTTGATTCGGATGCTCTGTAGTTTTAATTTCAGTATCGGGAGTTAAAGGTTTTGTATTTCCTTTTTCAAGCGAATGAATTCTTGAAATAATATTCTTAAAAACGGGTGCTGATACCAAACCACCGTAATATTCACCTTTAGGTTTATGAATCAACACATAGCAAACTATTGTTGGCTTATCAACAGGATAAAATCCAACAAATGAAGAGTAGTACTGACTATCTGAATACTTACCATTAACTACAAGTTTCGAAGTGCCTGTTTTCCCGCCAACCTGAACTGATTCTACTCTCGCCTGCTTACCGGTTCCTTTTTCAACGGCTCCGTGTAAAATATTACGCATTCTTTGAGAAGTTTTTTCCGAGATAACTCTTCTGACCATTACTGGAGAATTTTCTTTAATCACTTTACCATTTTTGTCAATCTCTCTTTTTACAATTTGCGGTTGGTACAGTATTCCGCCATTTACTATTGCACAGAATGCATTGGTAAGTTGTATTGGAGTAACAGAAATATTATAACCAAAGGACATATACGTTTTTGTCAGACTGGACCATTGAGAAAGGTCGACAAGTTTTCCGGTTACTTCGCCAGGTAATGTAATCGAAGTAAAAGTGCCAAAACCAAAGCTTCTCACGTATTGATAATATTCTTCATCATTTATTCTCTGAATGAGTTTCGCTGTACCAATGTTGCTTGATTCTTCAAATATTTGTCTGACGGTAAGTGATTTATATTTGTGTGAATCTCTGATGTAATTATTTTTAAATTTATATACGCCATTTTCAGTATTGATACGCTCATTTTCACTACAATCTTTATCATCTAAAAGCACTGAAAATGTAATAGCTTTAAAAGTTGAACCTGGCTCGTATGAGTCTGTTATTGCTCGATTTTTCCTTTCAAAGTCATCGTATTTCCAGAAATAATTTGGGTCATAATCACTGATATTCGCCATTGTAAGAATTTCACCGGTCTGAGGATTCATGATTATGCAAGTAGCAGATTCCCCACCATTCTGTCTCAAACTCTTCCTCAACTCTTCTTCAACTATAGCTTGGTATCTTTTATCAATGGTGAGATAAATATCGTCTCCGGGTGTTGATGGTCTGGTTTGCGTTTCGGAAATAGAAATAATTTCTCCCATAGCATTGCGTTCGACCATTCTGTAACCATCCTTGCCTCTTAAAACATCATCAAAACTTTTCGAAATACCATTGACTCCCTTGTAATCGTTATCAACATAACCAAGAACATGAGAGCCAAGTGAGCCATAATGAAATACACTTACCGGCTGCTCCACATAAAAGAAAGCTGGATTTTTATATTCAAAAAGATTGAGTGATTTATCAAATGGAACTTTCTTCTCGAGGCAGATAGTCTTGCCACTAGCTTTTAGAAGGTTTAAATAATGGCGTTTACTTTTCCCGATTGTTTTGGAAAAAATTCCTGCCAGCCTGGCTTTTTCTGATGTTGGAAGCATTCTCAAATCAACGTAGAATGAATAATCATTTCTATTGTAAACAAGCAGAACGTCGTTGCGATCGTAAATGAAACCTCGCTCAGCCTTAACTATTTGTGAATTAGTTTGCTGGCGTTTGGCAAAGTAACTTAGCTCGTCACTTCTGATTATCTGAAGATTAACAAGCCGGTAAACGAGTGCGCCAAAACTGAGCACAATAACAATCAGAATGAGCAGCACTCGTGAATTATTCATTCAAACTCCCCATTTTTTCGGAAAGATTAGCGATATTTTCTTTTGATAAAGTGATTTTATTTTCATTATCATTTTCAGCATTTACTAAACCAAGTTCATAAACCGCATATTTTTTAATTACATCCTCCGCCGTCAGCATTTGATAATTAGCCTTCAGCGAAACAGATTGAGTTTTTTCCGATTTAATTCTGCTCTCTAATTGAGCAAGCTCTCTTTGAAGTTCTTCATATTTCAATCTAAGTCCCTGTGAAATCAGTAATATTATGGTTGACAGAACCAGCAACGAGGCAATAACGATTATCAATGGCTTGGAACTTTTTTTCATACTCTTTCTGCAACTCTCAATTTTGCACTACGGGCTCTTTTATTCTTTTTTATTTCTGATTCTGACGGTGTTATTGGTTTCTTTGTAATAATTTTCAATCGTTTTACTTTGCTGCAGGTACAAATTGGTGCATCATGCGAACAAATACAGCTAAGGTTCTCATATTTAAAAAACTCTTTTACTATCCTGTCTTCTAAAGAGTGATAACTTATAACGACCAACCTTCCTCCAGTTTTTAGTACCGGCACCGAATTTTCAAGAAACGATTTTAATGAGCTCAGTTCATCATTCACATAAATCCTCAATGCCTGAAAGACACGGGACAAAGTTTTAGTTAAATATTTTGGATTAGTAACTGATGATATTATTTTTTTTAACTCATCAGTTGTTTCGATTCTTTTATCCTTTCTTGTTTCGGAAATATAGTGTGCAATCTTCCTGGAATTCTTTTCTTCCCCAAATTCAAAAATTACATTTGCAATTTTTTCCTCTGATTCCTGGTTTATAAAATCCGCAGCAGTTTTCCGCAAGCTTTTATCTAATCGGAGGTCCAGTTCTGAATTAACACTATAGGAAAAACCTGCTGCGGCATTATCGAGTTGAAAAGAAGAAACTCCAAGGTCCGCCAATATTCCGTCAAAGAACTCTAACGATTCAATCTTAGCAATTACATCAACGAGCGAAAAATTAAAATTGTAAAGCTTAACTCTCTGTTCATCTTTAAATTTTTCTCTACAAAAATTGAAAGCACTTTGATCAACATCTGTAGAAACCATGCAACCCTTTTTACTCAGACCATTAAGAATCTCTTGAGTGTGTCCGCCGAATCCTAATGTCCCTTCGAAATAAACACCATCTTTTTCTGTGACTAAATAGTCTGTACTTTCTTTAAGTAAAACAGGTGTATGAGCCTGCGTCATCAATCGGTCATAACTTTTGAAGCTATCTCCTCATAGGAAAGTGGAGACTGCTTTAAATAATCATTATATATTTTGGGATTCCAGACTTCTATTTTTCTAAGAGCACCAATTATCAGAACTTCCTTTTTAATATTTGCATATTCAATCAGCATTTGTGGAACAAGTATTCTTGATTGCGAGTCCATCGAATCTTCGTGTGCATATTGAACAAACATTCTGATAAACCTTAGATCATCAGGCTGAAATTGATTTAACTTTAAAAGTTTATCTTCGATTTTCTGCCACTCATCAAGAGGGTACAAATCAATACAACTTGATAAACCTTTGGTCATCACAATTGTATCGTTTGCATCAGGCGAAATGTGCTTTCGTAGCTTTGCCGGAATGCTTATTCTGCTTTTAGAATCTATTGAGTATGTAAACTGGCCTTTAAACAATATTTTTCCATCATTTGGGATTTTTCACCACTTTTCCCCACCGCACCCCGAAAATAATGGAAAATTTGGAAGAAAGTCAAGAAGTATTTTAAAAATATTCCACTTTTATTAAAATAACTCCTAGACTATTTACTCAGGAAAGTATCAGTTTTTATAAGAACGAATGGATATCTGAAGGCTGGAGCCAACTGCCGGAGATTCGAACTCGCCGACCTGCTCATTACGAATGAGCTGCTCTACCAGCTGAGCTAAGTTGGCGAATACCAGAAAGAATGGAATGTTTTTTTATAATTTTAATTGGTCAATTAAAATTATTTATTAATCCAAAAAATATTCTCCGATAACTATCTCAGTTTCTTTTTATGTCTGTTCTTTCTTAATCTTTTTTTTCTTTTATGAGTCGACATTTTATGACGTTTTCTTTTTTTTCCGCAAGGCATTCGCTTTTCCTTTTAGTTATTTTTATTTAATGTGAGTTTAATAATTCTTGTGCTCTTTTTCCTGCTTCAGTGTTTGGATCCAGTTCGGCGGTTTTTTTAAACCAAGCTTTCGAAGCTTCAATGTTCTGTGCAGCTAAATTTACTATCCCGAGATTAAGATGAGCAATTTGATGTTTGGGTTGATATTTTATTGCAAGTTTCCATTTCATTAATTGCTGTTGCATAATCACTAAGATTATAAAAACAAATTGCCATGTCAACCCTGGCATCCGCATTCTCAGGAAACTTTGTTAAGTATTTCTTATAATTCATAATTGCTTTTTCTGAAAGCCCGGCATCTTGCTGTAAATGTGCAAGATGCAATGTAGATTCCAAATCATCAGGATCAGCATTCACTTTATTTTCAAGCTGAGTTATTTCCTCCAAGTTGGCAAGGTCCAAACTAGAGCTTGACGATTGGTTGCTCATTTGAGAAACATTTTCCTGAATCCCAGAATCAAACACTCCTGAAGCGACGAGTGCGAAAATGAAAACAACAACAATTGCTGAAGAGATTATTAATATTTTTTTATTGTCAATTACTTTTTCTTCTTTGATTTCTTTATTGTTTTTAGAAGAATGTTCAACCACGGATTTTTTTCTATCAACCTTATTTAATTCCTGCTTTGGTCTGTTCTGCAATTTATTTTTATTTCCACTTAATGGAATCCCGCAACTAAAGCAAACAGAATTGTCAATGGAATTCCCTTCACCACAATTTTTACAAATTAGTAATTCTGTAGATTCATTTTTAGATTTATCAGAAGAAGTGGTTTCCAAATAGATTTTATTTCCACAGTTAGGGCAAAATTTAAATTCGCCCTCAATCTTGAATCCACACTCTGCACAATAATTCACGATTTACTTATCTCCCATTTCTTTCTAACATCCCGGCATTAACGATCTCTTTAAAGTCTTTTGAAAACTTAAACGTTGGGACATAATGTTCAGGAACAAAAACAGATTCACCTGATTTAGGATTCCTTGCCTGCCGGGCATTTTTCTTTTTTACACGGTAACTTCCAAAACCTCTAATTTCAATACCATTACCTTCCTTCAAAGCCTCAATTACAGTTTTTAAGAAACCTTCAACAATAGCTTCAGTTTCCAATTTGGTCAAACCGGTTCCGGCTGCAACCTTATCAACTATGTCAGCCTTCGTCATATTATTCACCTTAAAGTTATTGAGTGTTCAATTATTTCTTAAATTTAGCCTGCTAAGCTAACCAACTTTTGCTGTAAAATCAATTATAATAGTTAGTTACGGAATTTTAATATCGGAGTGCAATCATGGCTTTTTCAGTTAAAAGTCAATCATTTTCAATATGGCTCAGAATTGCTAACTTTTTAAACAGAAGGTAATTAATTATGGAAACTACTCTTTACATAAAAAATATGGTCTGCCATCGCTGCATAAAAGTTGTAAAAGATGAACTATCTAATCTGGGCTATGAAGTGTCCAAAATAGAATTGGGTGAAGCAATTATTAAATCCTCCGAAAAATCTCACAATATAACTGAGATAAAAAAGGTTTTAGTAGAAAATGGCTTTGATTTAGTTGATGATAAAAATTCAAAATTGATTGAAAAAATGAAAGTGCTGATCATTAATAAAATACACCATCAACATGACAAACTTGAGAAATTTAGTTTCTCAAAATATTTATCAAATGAATTGGGTGTGAATTACAGTCATCTCAGTTCTGTCTTTTCATCTTGTGAAGGTATTACAATTGAAAAATTTATCATAAAGCAAAAAATTGAAAAAGTTAAAGAATTGTTGACTTATGATGAATTAACTTTAAGTGAAATTGCTTTTAAGCTTGGTTACAGTAGTGTGCAACATCTTTCTAATCAATTCAGACAGATAACAGGACTGAATCCCTCTTATTTCAAAAAGCTTAAAGAGCACCAAAGAAAACCTCTTGATCGACTAGATTAACTATAAATAATTTGTAACAATTATCCCGAATTTTGTAACGCAAGCCTCTCCTATCTCATCTAATTTAGACCTGTATATAATTTTTGAAAAACATCACAAGGAATTTCAATGAAGAAAACCATAAAGATAGATGGAATGAGCTGCAATCACTGTGTAATGAGTGTTGAAAAAAATCTTTCCAAATTAAACCTGAATAAAGTTAAAGTTGAAATCGGGTCAGTTGAGGTTGAGTTTGATGAAAGTAAAGTGAATGAAAAAGAAATTATCGAAACTATTGAAGAAGCTGGTTATCAAGTTGTAAAATGAAGAAGGAAGTTTTAATAAGATGAATAAAGTTGGATATCCTAAAATCAAATTGCAAAAAATAAGCGCACCAGTCAGTGGAATGACTTGTGCAAGTTGTGTGGCTAGAGTTGAAAAATCAATTGGTAAAATTGAAGGAGTTAAGCAAGTATCTGTCAACCTCGCAACAGAGAAAGCTTCATTTGAAATTGATGATACTCTTGTTTCGTTATCACAAATTGAAAAAGCTGTTGAAGATGCCGGTTATAAAATTGATTTTTCCTCGCTCGGGAAAGATGAAAACAAAACTGGAGTGAAACGTCAAAGTGAAACCATTGATGAATATTATAAAGAATTAAGAAAAGATTTTTTAATTGCTGCAATCTTCACACTTCCAATTTTCCTGATAAGTATGGGAATGATGTGGGAAAATTTTCACTCAGTTTTTACTGTATCAAATGAAGTAATAAATAAAATTCTCTTCATCCTTACAATTCCGGTAGTTTTTATTTCGGGCAGAAGGTTTTACAAAATTTTTATAAATAACCTCAAGCATCGAACAGCTGATATGAACTCACTTGTTGCAATCGGAACCGGTTCAGCTTTTATTTATAGCACGATCCTAACATTGTTTCCTGAATTATTTCATCAGCGCTTCAATGTCTTCGCATACATATTTTGAAACCACTGCCGTCATTATAACATTAATTTTGATGGGAAGACTTCTTGAAAGCAGAGCAAAATCTAAAACAAGTCTTGCAATTAAAAAGCTTATAGAATTAAAACCTCAAACTGTACTGATTAAACGAAACAATGTTGAACAGGAAATTTCATTAGATGAATTATCAATCGGTGATGTCGTAATTATTAAACCAGGAGGAAAAATTCCAGCGGACGGAGAGATAATCAGTGGCTTTTCATCTGTTGATGAATCAATGATAACAGGTGAATCAATGCCTGTTGAAAAAAGTATTAACTCAAAAGTAATCGGCGGGACAATAAATAAAACCGGATCATTTGAATTTGAAGTTACAGCCATAGGAGACAATTCAATTCTTGGTCAGATTATTAAATTGGTTGAGGAAGCTCAAGGCTCCAAAGCTCCTATTCAAAAATTAGCTGATAAAATTGCTGCTGTATTTGTTCCGGTAATTATTCTCATTGCAGCAATAACTTTTTTTGGTTGGTTAATTTTTAGTTCGGCTGGGTTTAGTATTGCTTTATTGAATTTTGTTGCTGTATTAATAATAGCCTGCCCCTGTGCACTTGGACTTGCAACACCGACTGCTATAATTGTTGGAACAGGAAAAGGTGCTCAGAGCGGAATATTAATAAGGAATGCTGAAAGCCTGGAACTTGCACACAAAATCGACACAATAATTTTTGATAAAACCGGAACGATAACAACCAGCAAACCGAAAGTAACATCAATTCATACTTACTCAATTGATGAAAATGAATTGTTGACTTTGACCGCGTCATTGGAACAAAATTCCGAGCACCCAATAGCCCAGGCAATAGTAGGCTATGGCAAAGACAAAGGAATTAAATCTGAAACTACTGATAACTTTGAAAGCCTTACAGGATCAGGATTGAAAGGACAAGTTGCAGGGGAAAAAATGCTAATTGGTAATAAGAACCTGATGGAAAATTATTCAATAAGTATAAAAGTTTTTGAATCAGTGATTAATGAAGTTTCAGATCTTGGAAAGACTTTAGTATTTGTTGCAATCAACAATGAATTAAAAGGATTGATCATCCTTGAAGATGAAATAAAAAATAACTCAACTGAAGTGATATCCAAGCTTAAAAAAATGAAATTGAATACTGTTTTATTAACCGGCGATAACAACGAAGTCGCAAAAGGCATTTCTCAAAAAGTCGGCTTTGATGATTACAAAGCTGAAGTATTACCCGAAGATAAACTGAATATAGTCTCAGAATTTCAAAACAAAGGTAAAATCGTTGCTATGGTTGGTGATGGAATTAACGATGCGCCTGCTTTAGTTCAAAGTAATGTTGGTATTGCAATGGGAACAGGAACAGATGTTGCCATCGAATCGGGTGATATTATTTTGATGAGTGGGGATTTAAATGGTGTACTAAAAGCTATAAAACTATCAAGACTTACATTGGCCACCATCAAACAAAATCTTTTTTGGGCTTTTATTTATAATATAATTGGAGTTCCGCTTGCTGCTTTGGGATTGTTGAATCCGATGATTGCTGCACTAGCAATGTCTTTCAGTTCTGTTTCGGTTGTTACGAATTCATTAAGATTGAAGAGGAAGAAAATTTAATCCTATTAAACTCACTTCAATTCCCTGCAGTTGACATAGGTCAAAATATGTTTTGCCAGAAAGTAATTGGGAGATTCCACGCACTGAACTGAACCATAAAATGAATCCCCTGCTGCAACATTAAATGTATCCTGAATACTAAAACTTCTCCAAACTATTTCATCTACCTAAATGCTTCGTAGATTTTATTTCAGAACCATTTCGAATTAGGGATAAAATAGCTTTTCCATAAATATTGCTGCTTACTCCAGCGGATTTAGACCAGAAGGTTAATTTATTAATAGTATACTGTGTTTTAACAGGTACTTTTATAAATGCATAATCTTCAGGTGGTGCAGTTGCATTAAGTTCTAGTGAATAACTTCCGCCATCAGGAGGAACATCTAGTAGAAAATTCGCTTCCGTTTGGGAGGGTCCAACCATCAGATGAAGCCTGACCATTTTTTTCAAAAGAAGTATTAAGTAAAAGATTTTCTTCTGTTGGTGCTGTCGGTTCTTCTTCGTTACATCTGCAGATAATAAATAATAAAATGAAAACGAATAAAAATTTATTTAACTATTTCATAAATTCATAATGTTCAATCCTTGCATAAAATTTTCGAACAAAACCTACATTATAATAAATACAGAAAAAAGGTCGGAAAACCCGACCTTAGAAAACAAACTTCATTTCCCGCTGCAATGCACTTTAATAATCTACTGGTGGGTATAAAGTTAATCTTTGAGCGATTTTAGTTATTTATCTTAAAATAAAGTGCTTCCTAAATGAACTTATAAACATTTATAAATTATTGGTTCAGCCCCACGAGTTAACCAAAAAGTATCGATTTCAGTTTCGGTATCCTTTAATATTAATATCAGTGTCATTTTTTCCCCTTCAATACGTCCCTTATATAAAGAAGGATATTTTTCTAGTGTTTCATCAATTCTGATCGGTCCTCCATGCTCAATTACGTATATGCCAGTTACTTCGAAGTTACCCTCAGTATCAATAGAGATAGGTTCATCAATTGTACCGTGCGCACAATCAAATTCAAGGTTTGCAGTACTATCCAAAACAGTTAAGCTAATGTGTTCCCCACCCCAGTTGCCTGCTAAATCAATTTGTGAAATGCTGCTGGTACAACCTATATAAAAGATAAATAATAACGCTAGAACAAATAACATTATTTTTTTCATCACTAAACCCAAACCGTTATTAAAATTAAATGAAACATTTTATTTGCTTAATTTTATCTTTAATCTACCTGAATTAATTCTGCTTGATTGTTGTTGAGACAACTTTGCTTCTCTCTATCGCCTGAAGGGCAAAATAGTTTTCGCCGAATCTTTCCATGTTTCCCATTTCAGTATCGAACTGATCAAAATGAGTTTCTTCATCAAGAACCAGATCTTCAAATATTTTCTTTGAGGCCGAATCTGCATTAGCCGAACACTCATTTGCCCAGATGTTATATTCTTTTGCGCTTTCATCTTCCATATCGGCAGCACACTTAAGCATTCCTTTTGGATCCCGAATTTTCTTGACCTCTCCAAGTATTTTCATTTCAACATCACCTTTGAGGAATAAAATTCTCTCTGATAAAATTTCAACGTGTCCCATTTCCATGATGGCGTTTTTTTTGAATAGACTCGCAAGTAGATCATAACCCTGATCATCGCAATGAAAATGAAAATACATATACTGATGAATAGCAAGTAGTTCATCTGCTACGGCTTTATTCAGTAGTTCAATACTTTTTTTGAAATTCTTTTTACCCATTATAAATCTCCAATCTTTTAATAATTGTTATTCAAAATTTACCAAATAATATTAAGTTTTCGGAAGTCGTTCTAAATATGAATAATTACTTAGAATGGCGAATGAATCTGTTTTTCTTAATTCTTCAATTGATTTACAGTTCATATAGCTCATCGAACTTTTTAAGCCATCCGAAACAGCATTGACCACATTTTTAACAACACCTTTGTATGCTACCATCGTTTCTTCACCCTCAATAAACTCGTTTTTCATTTTAACACCAAATGATGCTGAACCGCGGTACTTTTTCCAGAGTTGATCTTTATATCGAATCACTTCACCAGGAGTTTCCCGTGTGCCTGCCAGAAGCCTACCTAGCATAACTGCATCAGCTCCCAGTGCAATGGCTTTAGCAACATCCCCTGCACCTTTTATTCCACCATCAGCGATAATAGCAATTTTCAATTTTGCTTTTTCTCTTGCAAAATAAACATCGAGAATTGAAGAAACCTGACCAATTCCAATTCCCGTTTGAATACTCGTTGAACAAACACTACCACTTCCAATTCCAACTCTAACTCCATCAGCACCAGCATCCGCAAGCTGTCTGAGTGAAGCTCCGTGTGCAATATTTCCAACTATTACCTTAATGTTTAAGTTGGTTTTTATTTGTTCAGTCTTTTTTAAAACTACGCGATTACTTGCGTTTGCAGTATCAACACAAATGATTTTTCTTCCCTCGGCCAGTTTTTTAATTGTATCTAAAGAAGTATTTAATGCAATTGATATTGCGCTGATTTTCTTTTTACCGTTTTTATTATTTAGTATTTCATTCAAAGATGAATCAAATCGATTTACTATTCCAATGCATCCAGCCGAATGCAATTCAATTGCCATCTCAATTCCGGTTACAGATTCCATCGGGCTGGAAATAATTGGAAGGGAAAGATTAAGTCCCAAAATTTTTGATGCAGTATCGACTTCTTTTCGAGACCTAATTCTTGATACTCCAGTTGGGATCAGGCTTATATCATCATAAGTAAGTGATTGATGATATTCGTTCAAAGAGTGTTTGTCATAAACTTTCATAATAGATTTTCCATTTCATTTAGAACTTCATTCATCCTGTTACTTATTGCCTGAACAGGTTCTGGTGAATTCATATCAACACCAGCAGATTTTAGAATATTGATGGGATAATCAGAACTTCCTGCTTTCAGAAAGTTCAAATATCCATTGACAGCATTATCTCCTTCAGTTTTCACTTTCTTCGCTAGCACTTCTGAAGCAGCGAATCCTGTTGCGTACTGGTAAACATAAAAGTTGTAATAGAAATGAGGGATTCTTGCCCAGGAATATTGCTCCTCTTCAGAAACGAACATTTCAGGTCCCCAATATTTCTGATAAATCTTTTTGTATAAATCATTCAACACCTCGGCAGTGAGTGATTCTCCTTTCTCAGTTCTATCATGAACAATCATCTCAAACTCAGCAAACATAACCTGGCGATAAAATGTTGCTGTAAGATTGTTCAGGTACCTCTCAAGCAGAAAAAGTTTTTCCTCTTTACTTTTCGAAATTTGCAACAAATAATCAAGCAATAATGATTCATTAAATGTTGATGCAACTTCTGCGAGAAAGATGGAGTAGTTGGCATATGGAAAAAGCTGGTGTTGACCTGTGTAATATGAGTGCATATTGTGTCCCATTTCATGGGTAAGCGTAAAAACATCATTTAGCAGATCAGTCCAGTTTAGAAGAACATAAGGATGGACGCCAAATGTAGTTCCTGATGAGTAGGCACCGCTTTTTTTAGCTTTTGTTTCAAAAACATCAATCCACCTGTTGTCAAAAGCTTTTTGGAGAGAAGCTAGATAATCATCACCCATAACTTTCAGGGAATTTAAAACAATCTCAACACCCTCTTCGTAAGTATATTTTCTTTCATTGTGAGAATTGAAAATTGTAACATAAACATCATAGGGACAGAGTTTCTCTAAACCTAATAGTCTTTTTTTCAAAGCAGCCCACCGATGCATTGGTTGAAGATTCTTGCTTGCAGAATCTATCAGGTTATGATAGATAGAAACAGGAATATTATTTTTGTGCAGTGCTGATTCCAATGCAGAATTGAAATTTCTTGCACGTGCATTAAAAATGTTTGTCTTCAGATTTCCATTAAATAACATAGTGAAAGTATTTATGTAGCTTTTATAAGAACCGAGATATGCTTCAAAGACTCTGGATCTATAGTCTCTATCTTTTGAATACATTGCGGAATAATATCTTCCGTGCGAGAGTTCAGACATTTCGCCATTTTCATCCTCAACAAACGGCAGTTTTATATCTGAATTAGTTAAGATGGAGAAAGTATTATAAGGAGTTTGAGTAAGCTCGGATGTCATGGCAAGAATTTTTTCTTCTGAGTTAGACAATGTATGTTTCTTGGAACGAAGAAGATCTTCTATGCTGTGCTTATAAGTTTTCAGAGCATCATTTGATTCAATCATTCCAAGCAATTTTTCATCAGGAATTTTTAACAATTCCGGGCGAATGAAAGAACTTGCTGCACCGACCTGAGAGTAAAGTGATTTAATGCGATCATCCATAGAGTGATACTTCCCCACTCTCATATCGCTATCTTTTGATAGCATTGCATAGAGATAAAGTTGATCGAGGGTTATATTTATTTCTTCATCAAACCTGAAACAGGCAAGTAAATTATCAGAACTCTCGGCAAGCGTACCTTCATACTTTTTATAACCAGAAATTTTCTCAGATGCTGATTTAAAAACATTCTCCCATTCCTCATCATTCCGGAAAATATCAGTAAGATTCCATTTATGTTCATCATTTATTTCAGTTCTTTCAGGAATGTTTCGGCTGGCAACTTCCACCTGTTCAAATTTTTTATCGTACATAGTTATAGAATTAGATTTCTTAGTTGAGGATGTTAAATTAATTACAAACTGCCAGTAAAATGGCTATAAAAGATAAGCAATTTTAGAATTATTAACCTTTAAAATAAGTTGGTTAAAGCGTCCTTCTAAATTCTATTTTGACTTTACCGCTGAAATTTTCGGTATGAATTTTAATTTTAACAGGAACATATCCGTCAAGAAGTTCACTGTGATAAGACACATCATCTGCGACAAAATATCTGAACCTTTCGACTGAGTTGTAATCTTGAACACTAACTCTCGTATATCCAGACTCGTAATCAATTAAAGTAAGATTAAAGCGAGTTCTGATTGATGTGAATGTAGCAGGGACGGTTAAATCCATCGTGAAGTTATCTGCATTTAATAAAAGAATATAAGAATTACGTTCTCCAAATTGAACGGGATCATTTACTGTCTCAACAAAATTATCAGGAGCAATAAACTCTTCTCTGCAGGAAAATGAAAAAAGTAAAACAATCAATAAAAGAATGATTTTTTTTGTAAAAGTCTGCATACTTCAATAACAACTTCAAGAATTAATCTTTGACTTATATTAAAAAATTGGAAACAAAATAGCAATCCATGCTTCAGGTTTTTATTTTGAGATCAATGAATAGACTGCTCGAGAAGCTTTAATTTTTCCTCTAAATTTCTCGTTATGCTCATTTTGCAGACGTGGCGACTCTTTTTCTACGTATTGTTGATAGTTCTCGAATGATTGTGCGTGATAATTAATACCATAAGTTATTTCATCACATCTTGGATGTGATTTTTTTCATCCATTTCAACCAGTCAGATTCTACATCTTTTTTGATTATAACTGTAACACTGTAAACTATCATTTCAACACACTATTAATTTTTTATGGATTAGCCCAGGCTGGAAAAGTATCCAAACCAAAAAGTAAACTTCCTAAAAAATATACCAGAAGACTTACAATTATTACTCCGATAATGTTAAGAGCAAAACCAGTTTTTGCCATTTCAATTATTTTAATTCTTCCGCCAGCAAAAATTATTGTATTTGGTGGTGTTGCTACAGGCAGCATGAACGCCATTGATGCAGATAGTGTAACTGTTATCATAAGCAGGATTGGATTCAACCCGATTGCAACTGAAACTGAAGCAACTACCGGAAGAATCATCTGCGTAACTGCCGTATTCGAGGTTAGTTCTGTCAAAAAACTTACAGCGAATGCTGATAGAATTATTATAAATATCGGTGAAATATTTTGTAATCCTTGAAGCTGCTCACCAATGTATATTGAAAGACCGGTTGATGTAAAACCTTTTGCAAGAGCAAATCCGCCTCCAAAAAGAAGAATAATTCCCCAGGGAATTTTATTAAAGGCTGTATGATCGAGCAAGGCTCTTTTACCTGATTTGGAGGGAATTAAGAAAAGTATAAAAGCCATACTGATGGCTACAGTACCATCATCAATAAACTCGGCTGTTGGCAATAGGTTTGACCATCCAGGAATTGTCATAAAACCGAATTGGATGTCGCTCCTGAAAATCCAAAGCAGTGCTGTAACTATAAATACAACGCTTACAGCCTTTTCCTCAAATGAAAATTTTCCTAATCGTATGTACTCTTCCCCAATAAAATTTTTATCGAGTTTTATTTCGTTATCAACTTTGAATAATATTTTTGTAAGCAGGATTGCAACCACACTCAACATTAGCAAGGAAACCGGTAAGGTCAAAAGCATCCAGTTACCGAATGTTATAGCAGGGGCTTCTGGAAAAAGTACATTCAGCATTTTAACCATCACTAGGTTTGGTGGAGTACCTATCAAAGTTGTTACACCGCCGAGCGTACAAGAATATGCAATGGACAATAATAATATTAATGTGAATTGATGAGTTTTTTCAGGGCCGAATTCATTTTCAAGTTTTTGAATTACAGAAAGTCCAATCGGCAGAAGCATTAAAGCAGTTGCAGTATTTGATATCCACATCGAAAGAAAAGCCCCCGAAACCATAAAACCTAGAATAATTGAAGCTGGAGTTCCACCCATTAAAGCAATAATTTTCAATGCTATCCTCTTATGTAGCTCCCACTCTTCCATCGCAATAGCAATCAGAAATCCACCAAGAAATAATAAGATAATTGAATTCATATATAAGGGTGCTATTTCTGCTGTAGATAGAATTCCAGTTATCGGAAAAAATATTAGAGGGATTAATGATGTGACTGCAAGTGGAATTACTTCTGTAATCCAAAGTATCGCCATTAGTACTGCGATAGCAGCCATTGTATTGATGTGTGGTCGGCTTGGGTCCAGCTTGTTAATGAATAGCAAAATACTAAATGCTAGTACTCCAAAAATAAATCCAAACTTCTTATTTGCTTGCATAATGAGTTAAATAGTTTTCACTTCAAATTAAAAATTAAAATAAAAAGAACGAACACTCCTGATTAAAAAGTTTAAACATTTTATTGATTTAGATTGTATTGTTTTAAAATTAAGCCTAAGTTTGACGAAAATTTTATCAATATTTGCTAATAGAGTGAAAACAGGAAAGAATTCAACCATATTTTTTAGATTATCTTATTTAGTAATAAGCATAGTATTAATATCTCTCCTCTATTCTGGGGTTGATAAAATGTTCTGACTCCAGCTCAAAAATTCCAACCGAACAAACACCAGAAATTCAACTCAATACTTTTGGCTTTTACTCGGATTCTTTGGATCATCAAACATATTTTGTCGAAAAAAACGAAACTCTTTCTGATATACTTCTGAATTTAGGTGTCCCTGGTAATGGTATAATGGATATAGTTGATGAAGCAAAGAAGGTTTTAGATGTAAGAAAAATTGTTACGGGCAATTTATATCATGCTTACACAAATGGTGATTCGCTTATTACACTAGTTTATTTTGTTTATGAGAAAAGTCCGAGGAATTTTGTGGTTTTCGATTTAAGAGATTCGATAAATGTTTTTGAAAGTGAGAAAGAAATATTTATTAAAGAAGGTCAAAAATCAGCTGTTATTAACCAATCACTCTATGTTTCACTGATGGAATCGGATGCCTCCCCGGAGCTGGCAATTAAACTTTCTCAAATATTCGCCTGGCAAATTGATTTCTATCATATTCAAAAGGGAGACAACTTCAAGGTAATTTATGAAGAGCTATTTGTTGATAGTAATTTCTTTGCAATAGGTCAAATCAAAGCTGCTTACTTTAATCATCATGGAAAAGAATTTTATGCTATTCCTTTTATGCAGGATAGCGTGTTTCAATACTTCGATGAAAAAGGTAATAGCCTTCGAAAAGCATTTTTAAAGGCACCTCTGGAGTTCCGTAGAATAAGTTCAAGATATAGTAAAAGCAGACTTCATCCTGTTCTTAAAACCAGAAGACCTCATCTTGGAGTTGATTATGCTGCACCCGTCGGTACCCCAATAAGATCAACCGGAGATGGAATTATACTTAATGTTGGTTACAACAGTGGTGCAGGCAAATTTATTAAGATAAAACATAACTCAGTTTACACAACAATGTATCTTCATATGTCAAAATATGCTAAGGGAATGAAAAAAGGTGCAAGAGTAAGTCAGGGACAAGTAATAGGTTACGTTGGAAGCACAGGATTAGCCACTGGTCCTCATCTGGATTATAGATTTTTTGTAAATGGAAGTGCTGTTGATCCACTGAAAGTTGAACTACCACCATCCCACCCCATTAAGCAAGAACTTAAGGTCTCATACGAGGAGCAACGGGATAGTCTGATCAATTTGCTGAATAAAGTTGAATTGGTGACCCCCGATAAACCTGTCTAATTGATTGTATTCACCGTTTATCATTTTTAGTCTCAGAATTCCGATGTTCACCTAAAAATAGGCTTCATATTTTGGTTAAAGAGTTTATATTTCACACCGTTTTATAATAATTTATTAAATTAAAGCATCAATAGCTTTTCAAACACTAATTACATCTTAGATTAACTCCATTATGAATGACAACACCAATAAAAAAGATTCAGAAGTAACATTAAATAAATTTTTATTTTGGAAGAAGAAGGAAAGAAAAAAACCTGAAACTTTTGTTGAAAAAATAATAGAGTTTTTCCGGCAACTTTTCTGGGCAGCAATTGCAGCATTTTTCATAATAACTTTTATAGTACAGAACACTCGTATTCCTACAGGTTCAATGCAGGACACAATACTAGTTGGGGATTTCGTTCTCGTAAATAAATTTATTTTCGGTTCATCGTCACCGAAGTATATTCCTTTTACTGAAATTGAAATTCCATTTTTCCGTTTACCTGCTTTTAAAGATCCTAAGCCGAAAGATATTGTTGTATTTGAATATCCAGGCGATAAAGATCAATTGTTTGCCTCAGAGAGAGGAGTGAATTACGTTAAAAGATGTATTGGTACGCCTGGCGATACAATTGAGATTAAGAATAAAGTTGTTTTTGTAAATGGAAAAGAATTTTGGAGACCACCCTTCATTAAATATTATAAAGGAAGATATGGCAACTACCTGAAACCAATTCCAAAAGGTGTTGCCGAACCGCGAATCTTTCCAAAAGGAATGCCATGGAATGAAGATAATTATGGTCCTTTGGTAATTCCAAGAAAAGGTTCAACAATTCCTTTGAACAAATATAATGTCGAGCAATGGCGAACAATTATTGATCGTGAATATGGTGAAAGAGTTGTCGAACTTAAAAACGATGTAGTGATGATTAAAGGTACACCTGTGTCATCATATACTTTCAAAAAAGACTATTATTTTATGATGGGAGATAACAGGGACGACAGTTTGGATAGTAGATTTTGGGGGCTCGTATCTAGAGATATGGTCGTTGGTGAAGCCTTCATTATTTTATTTTCCTGGGATAGAGATATTCCTTTCTCACAATTCTTCAAGCTTATTAGTTCAGTAAGAACTGATAGAATTTTATTATTACTTCATTAAAATAAAAAAGGCTGTCAAGAAATTGACAGCCTTTCTAACTTAACCGAATTACTTCTTAGAAATTAAATGTGAAGCTGGCCACATAATTTCTTTCTTGTCCGTACCACACTCTTGCTGAAGATGCATCGTGCATTGAACCATCTGTTGCATCTGTTATATAATTCTTCGTGTTTAATATGTTATAGACATTGAAACCAAACGTAAACTGCTTTACGAAGAAGTTGGTTAACAGTATCTTATAAGCAGCATAAACATCAAAAAGATAATAGTCTGGTATTCTCCAGGATTGTGTATCATCATCAGGGTCTGTTCTGTCATCAGGATCAAATACAGCATAGTATCTGCTGAACAGTGAGTATACTGGATTGAATATCAGAATTGAACCTGAACTGAGTTCATATTGATAGTTCAAGTACAGAGATGCTGAGGTCATCGGGAAATCACTGACATAAAGACCGTTTACATAAGAATTGACTTCAGTAACCTGTGATGGATCTTCTTCAGGGTATAATCTTGCTGTAACATCATTTTGGAATTCATTATTAGACCAGGAGAACATACCACCAAATTCAAGGTTTCTCAGAGGTTTCCATCTACCTTCAAACTCAACTCCAATATGTTGCTGTTCCGCACCGGCAACATTTGCTTGATATTCAGTTTCAACTATTTCAGTTCCAATAGTATCAACAAAAGTATAGCTCGTACTTATTGCTCTATTACTCCAGTTGGTATAGAAACCATTTATGTTAAAGGCCACTTTCGGGGTCGCAAAACCATAGCCAAGTTCAAATCCAAGGATGGTTTCATTTTCGATATCGTCAAAAACATTATTAGCGAAATCAAAAATATTATCAAAAATTGGTGCTTTTGAGAAGTAACCAGCATTTACGAAAATGTTATTATGACTATCTATATTATAATTTACACCACCTTTTGCTGTATATCCCCAAAATCTTTGCCAGTCTGTTGTTTGATCAGGATCGCTATCCTCGAAATTGAAATAGTCTATCCTTTGGTATTGGGTATTAGATCCAGATAGATTAAGAAAAACACTGTATTTATCTTTTTTATATTCAATCTGGGCAAATCCGCCATATAAAATTACCTTACCGTCATTGTAGTATGCTACTTTATTGCCGGTCATTGCCATATTATCTGGATTATTAACATCGCTATCATCTAAATAATAGTCACCGCCTAATAAGTTTCTTACTTCTCTGTAATGTTCACCAAGATAATATCTTGCATCAATACCTGCTGTTAATTTCCACTCATTTGTCAGGTCCACAACATATGTGGAAAGTAGACCAGTCCAGAAATGGTTGTTAACAGAATTTCTAAGTATACTAGTAGATCTTTTCAAAGAAGTTGAATAAGTAGTATCAATTGATTGGTTACCAGCCCAGGCCGCATCAAAATTAAGATATCCTGAAGAAGTGGAAGAAATACGATTGCCTAAAGTACCTGAACCATAACCATTACCCCATGAGAAATATGCAATTGTTGACAAAATTGATTTAGGATTAATCTGCCAGTTCCAGTTTAAATTCCACTGAGGTTTGTGATATTTATTTACTCTTTCATTTAAAGGTTCATCAAACAAATAGCCATAGTTGAAGTTATGAGTTAAACCATAAGAATTCCATCGATTTATAGCTTGCTGGGAAGTTCTTTGACCGTGCTCTTGTGGTGAACCAACACCTGTCAACTCAAGTGAATGTTTTCCAAAAACACCACCGAGAGAAATGAAGTAAGTGTACTCATCAAGCCATAA
>CAWDGX010000007.1:0-179205 GCA_963802005.1 uncultured Ignavibacteriaceae bacterium | reverse complement strand
GGATCCATTTGATGAGATAGTTACTCGAGGCCACGTTTTAGATTATACCAAAAAACAAACTTTTGAGAACGTTGCCAAAAAAGCATCAGAATGGATCTCTCAGTTTGTTCAGAAAACTCCGGGAGAAATTGAAAAAATGTTTTCAGAAGGCACAAGAATGGGTGCTACACCTGTTACTCATGGACTAGCATTACCGCATTTAAGATTAGATGGGTTACCGCAGGCAGAAATTGTAATAGCAAGAAGCAAACAGGGTATTCATATTAAGTATATGGACCCACTTAAGGATTCTGAGCAGGAAGATGAAACGGATGTTAGCGCTGTATTCTTTCTTGTAAGTTCAGAAAAAGATCCAACACAGCATTTAAGAATATTAGCACAGATTGCAGGCCGCGTTGAGGAAGAGAGTTTCGCTAAAGAGTGGATGTCGGCGAAAGATGATCAGGAATTAAAAGAAGCTTTAATTCATGAAGACCGCATTTTATCTCTTTTAATTGAAAGGGAGACTTCAAGTAAAGAATTAATAAGTAAAGAACTTAAAGATGTTCGATTTCCTGAAGGATGCCTGGTTGCTATTCTTAGAAGGTCCGGGCAAACAATCATTCCAAAAGGTAATACTGTTTTAGAAGACGGCGACCGTTTAACAATTATCGGCGATCCGAAAGGGATGGTTGAGTTAAAGAAAAGATTTAGAGAAGCTTATTGATTGAGAATTAATTTAAGCGACTGACCATTACCCTCACCAATTCTTCAAGAAAAACTCGCAGGAAATTTTGAAGTCGAGTTTGTTGGAAGAGTATTACTTGCTATCGTGGGTCTGACTAATACGAAAGAAATAATTTTACTTATATGACCTTATCAATTAAAGCCTGTCTGACGGCAAGACAAGTTGGTAGGGTTTTTAATGTTTGATAATTGGCAAGTTTATTTGTATCTCGTTGAAAAGATTCAGAAGTTAGTATAGTAATGTATTGTTAACATTAGGTGAGGTTAGAATGAATTCTTCAAAATTCTACGTGCAATTTTCTTTCCTAATAATTTACTTATTGTTGATATTTATTCTTAGCAGCTGCAAAGAAGAAGAAAATCCAGTTAATTCCGATAACGAAAAATTTGTAGAAGAAATAAAAACTGTTGTAGTTCAATTTCAGGAATCTAATTATAACAATTTTGAAAATTTACTTTTGCAAATGGATACAACTTCAGCAATGAATTCGATTGCCCAAAGATTTCCACCAATGAAAATGTAGATTGGGTAGAGACGAGTGCTCAAGGTATAGCTATACAATATAAAAATGATGTTAGAGGAGGTTTATTTATAAATCCAAAAGATATTGGAACCGCACCCACAAGTAAACAATCTAAAATTGAAAATAATGTAGAGAATTCTAAAATATCACGGTTACAAAATGTTGTTCCGTTATCAAAAAAAGTAGTCCTCATAAATCCACATTACTCAGAAAGATTACAATACACGAATGAACTTATTGAATATTATAATATTTGGTTTCCCGAAGCAGGTTATGATGCCCCAATTATTTATAAAGGTAACGAAGCAACTTTAGACTTATTTGCTAGTCTATCTAATTTCGGAGTGATTCACATTTATTCTCACGGCTGGGCGTGGCCAACAGAAACAATGTTGGATGTATATGTCCTCACTGGTGAGGGATGGACAGCCACTCAGTTACTAAATTATATTGAAGACTACAAGGCAAAACACATAATGATAGGTACTTCCAAAGATGGGAGTAATTTCTATATTTCATCAAAATTTTTGGTAAATAAAAATGATTTTACTAATAAAAACACATTAATTTACGGTGGATTCTGCTATAGCTTTGAAGGTCAATGGCTATTTGATATGAGTGCGGAAAAAGTTGGGGGTTATCTTGGATTTAGTTGGTCTGTTTTCACACATAAAAATCAAGGCTGGGCAAAAGATTTATTTTATGTTTTGTTAGATAAATCAAGTCCTGAACCAACTACTGTTGGTGAATGGCTTTCGGATCCACCACCCAAAAAATATTTTGACAATCAGGATAATAGGGAAGTAAACCTTTGGTATGTGGGCAAAGCTGACCCGGATAATTTAGCTCTTATAGAAAAAGCTAAAGTTAATTGGCCCTGGAGGTATGTTAATATTGTTTTTGATAACGTTGATGTAGTGTGTAATGTTTCGACCGGTGGAACATATCTCTGGAACAATCTTTTCTTTTTCCCACCCGAAACGCTACACAAGTATACTTCCTGACGGAGTAACTTTTATTGCAGAGTGGGATACTGTCTATAGTGGTGGATCTACTGAAGTTGGCCAGCTTTCGATAACCGTTGATACTTTAACTTATATGGTGACACAATTTCAGGCTTCAAAATACTATGAGTATATGTCAGGAGGAGTAACGACTATGAACCAGTCCTTAGAAATTGAGGGACAAAGTATTCCTATGACGTGGAAAGATGAAGAAACTTTAACAAACAATATTGAGGGATCAAATTCTTGTAACGCTGTTTATCATTTTAATTTCATTTATACAAATAATATTGGCGGACCAAATGAATACACTTACACCCTAGATTCATATAATTGTGACCAGGCTACATATATTTCAATTTATTGGGATGTGGACCAATATTAAAGAAGAGTACTACATCTTAATTAGAATTCATTGTTGTCTTTTATTCAAGGAAGACTAGATATGAAAACAAAAATAATTTGGCACTTATGAGTTAAATTGAGATGGAGCTACTCTGCCAAGCGGAATATGTTTTTATAGGTTAAAGACTGGAGATTTTGTGGGAACTAAAAAGATGATTTTAATGAAGTAATAAACCTAATTTCCCCTCCTCACAAGTGAGGAGGGGATTTTTAATCTTTTATTTATTCCAGCCCGGAACTCTTCCCGGTGTCCACGGTGCACCGTAACGTTCCATTTCCGCTTCAAGATTTGGCACATCAACTTCCAGCAATGTTTGCAGATTTGCAAGCAGAGGTTCAAACTCTTCAGTTGCAACCTGGTAATTAACTTTTTGTGTTTGAGTTGGTGCAGAAGTATTCTCCCACGTTCCCCAGGCAAGTTCATTTAATCTATCGTAAACAGTAGGTGAAGTTGGTTCATTTCTTTCAGCGATTGTATTGTCCCGGTAGAGATGCTGAAGAATATCCTGTGTTTCTTCTTTGATTCGCAATGCATTATCCATCAAAGAGTTTGGTGCTTCAGGAGTTTGCTTGATAGCATAAATCAGAACATCAGTTTGAGCTAAAAGATCGCGTGTGGAATTTAGCACACCTTCGACTGCACGATTGAATTCACTAACTTTATTCTGAAAAGCAACCATTGCAGCACGGTCATCTGCAGGTAGAGTTGTGTTGTCGAGGGCTTTTGCTTCAAATGTTTCTGGTCCCGCTATTTTTGTAACAACACCATCAATACTCATAAACATTTCAACAGAATAATTGCCCGGCATAACAGGTGTTCCGCTTTCATTTTTATCGGTAACTGATTTAACAGGATTTGTATTTGCATATCTTAAATCCCAGGTAGTTCTGTTTATACCTTGCTTGATTCCTTCTTTTAATTTTCTAACAACATTTCCCTGTTCATCTGAAATAACAAAAAGCAGGTATGATTTTTCTTCTGTGTCTTCAGCACGAAGCTCATCCCAGGTCGGGTAATAAACAGGTTTATCTTCTTTTACCAGATCTTTTTCTTTTTCCTGTCTTGTTTCTTTCAAACTTTTAGGTGCTTCCTTAATATAGTAAGTGAATGTTGCACCAAAAGCAGGATTATCAGCTTTGAAGAATGATGAACCAACTGATCTGAATGTCGCACTTCGCTTGATGAACATCAGTGCATCTTTAACCGGGAAGAGTTTGTAGTTTTCGTTTTCAAGCGTTGGCTCATCTACATTTCTTAACGGAGAATAGTTATCAAGTATGTAAAATCCTCTTCCGAATGTTGCAAGTGCAAGATCGTTTTCTCTTTCCTGAATATCCAGATCTCTAACAGCCTTGTTGGCAATCCGCCTTTGAGCTCAATCCATTTCTTTCCACCATCATTTGTAAAGAAAACACCGTACTCTGTGCCGATAAATAGTAAATCAGATTTTATATAATCCTGAGTAATTGCATAAACAACGTGAGGCTCTTTAAGATCACCGGAGATTGATTCCCAGCTATTTCCTTTGTTTCTGCTTACAAGAATGTATGGCTTGAAGTCTGCTCTTTTATGATTGTCGAATGTTGCATAAACAGTATTTGCATCAAATCGTGATGCATACAAGCAGCTTACGTAAGTCATTTCAGGAATACCGGGAAATGATTCAATTTTCTTCCAGTTCTTCCCACCATCTTCTGTAACCTGAACAAGTCCGTCATCTGTTCCGGCGTAAATTAATCCTTCAACAACAGGAGATTCACTTAACGAAACTATAGTTCCATAAAATGAAGTTGATGCATTCTTTGCAACTGCATCTACACTCCATACTTTATCCATAATCGGAAGTTTATTTCTATCAACCTGTCTTGTCAGATCAGGACTAATTACTTCCCACGTGTTTCCTTTATCATCACTTCTAAAAATTTTATTTGCAGCAGCATAAAGTCTGTTAGCGTGAGGACTAATTATGAGTGGCGTATCCCAATTCCATTTATTAGGGGATTCATCTTTTCCTTCCTGTGGTTTAATACTTACAGTTTCTCCTGATTGCAAATCATGTCTTGTAAGCCCACCGTACTGCCACTCGCAATAAATTATGTATGGATTATCAGGATCGGCTAATGCTTCGTACCCATCACCGCCAACGAGCGGAATAAAATCAGCATTTACAATTCCTTCCTCATTAATTGTTTGGGATGGAGTAATCATGCTTGCGTTATCCTGTGTTCCGCCCATTACACGATAAAATGGTTCGAAGTTATCAACGCTAACCCTGTAGAATTGTGTTATTGGCAAATTATCTTTAAAGAGGAATGTCTGTCCGCCATCAAATGTTTCATAAACTCCACCATCACCACCGATTAGAAAGTGATTTGTATTATTTGGGTTAATCCAGAAAGCATGATCATCAACGTGTCTGCCTTTTGTTGATATTGTAGTAAAAGTTTTTCCGCCATCGGTTGTAATCTTCGAGAATGTATCAAGGATATATACTTTATTCACATCAACAGGATCACAGAAAATTTCACTGTAGTATTGTGCACTGGAGGATACAACCTCGTTCATTTTTTCCCAGGTAACTCCACGGTTTGTTGATCTAAAGAATCCACCTGTTTTATTTTGAGCTTCGACAATTGCATAAATATAATCAGGATTAACAGGAGAAATCGCAAGTCCAATTCTTCCAACATCACCTGAAGGTAATCCGTTGGTTAATTTATTCCAGGTTATTCCGCCGTCAGTTGATTTATGAATTGCTCCTTCAGGTCCACCGTTTATCAAAGTCCAAACGTGTCTTCTTCTTTGGTAAGATGCAGCGTAAAGAACATCCGGATCTCTCGGATCCATTACGATATCTGTTACTCCGGTGTTCTCGCTTATGTAAAGAACAGAATCCCAGGTTGCACCGTAGTCAGTGGATTTATAAAGTCCTCTTTCACCACCCGGTCCCCAAAGTGGTCCCTGAGCGGCAACATAAATAACTTTTGAATCTCTTGGATCAATTAAAACTTTGGCAATATGTTCTGATTTTTTCAATCCAATATTTGTAAAGCTTTTGCCACCATCTTCAGAACGATAAAGCCCATCGCCCCACGAAACACTTCTTTGACTATTGTTTTCGCCCGTTCCAACATAAACAACGTGCTCGTTATTTGGATCAATTGTTACGCAGCCAATTGAGAATGATCCGTAATTATCGAAAATTGGATTCCAAGTTGTTCCGGAGTTGGTTGTTTTCCAAACATTTCCGCAAGCTACTGCAACATAAAACTCGTGGATGTTATTTGGATTAACCGCAAAGTCTACAACTCTGCCGGAAGTTATTGCCGGACCAATTGATCTGAACTTCAATCCGTTAAAGGTTGAAGATTTATAGGGACTTTTGTCTTCTTCTTTATCCTGTGAAAAAATTGGGTTAGTGACTAATGAAATTACAAACAGAATGAAAAGTAGTTTTTTGAGCATTGCAACACCTGAATATTTTTTGTGAAAAGAAATGATTCGATTTAGATTTTTCATTTGATATTGTGCAACAAAAATAATGGATATGTGGTAAGTAATACAATTTTATTTTGATAAACGGAATTTATTTTAAGGTTAAGTGGTTTTAATATTTATCTATATCTTAGGAACAATATTTAACTAAAACTAAAGGTGTAATAATGCAGATAAAAGATTCAACATTTCTTGTAACAGGTGGAAGCCTGGGAATTGGTAAAGCAACAGCAAAACTCTTGATTGAAAAAGGAGGAAAGGTTGCAATCACTGGTCGAAACAAATCAAGACTTGAAAAAACAGCAAAAGAAATCGGGGCTTTTCCGATTCACGCTGATGCCGGCAATCCGAATGATATTAAAAGAACTTATGATGAATTTCTAAAAGAATTTAAGAAACTTGATTGCTTAATCAACAATGCAGGTATTGGAGGAAAATGGAATCAGGTCTTCGATCTTGACCCAGATGATTTTATGAATGTTTATTCAGTAAATGTTTTTGGTGCAGCATTGATGGCAAAACACGCAGCCAATCTTTTTAAGAAACAAAATTATGGAAACATAATTAATATTTCTTCAACTGCAGGGACAAAAGGATTTGCCAATGGAACTGTTTATGCTTCATCAAAATTTGCCCTGCGTGGAATGACACAATGCTGGCAAGCGGAGTTGAGGAAATATAATGTGAGAGTGATATTGGTAAATCCGAGTGAAGTTGTTACAGCTTTTGGAGATGATGAAGGAAAAGAGAGGAAGGAAGTCTCAAATAAATTAAGAAGCTATGAAATTGCTCATACAATAGTTTCAACATTGGAAATGGATGACAGAGGATTTATTCCTGAAGTAACTGTCTGGGCGACAAACCCGTTCTAGACTATTTCTTAGTGTTTCTGAGTGACCTACGTGCCTGCCTGTCCGGTAGGCAGGTCTTAGCTGGTGAATTTCTTTTACCACTTATACACTGAGAACACTAAGATTCACTGAGGTTGTGACGGCGAAGGTTTAGTCTCTTTTCTTAATTCTGTTTCGTTGTGTTCTTTATCTATCACATCAATTTCAGAAATGAACCAGAACTTTGTGTTACTAAATTCCGGAGGTATATCCCCAACATTCCAGTTTGGATAAGTGGTTTCGAGGAAATAATATTTTTTCCCGTTTGCAGTAAGGAAATTTCCTCTTCCGTTCACTCTGATTCCCAGCATTGCATGTTTATAATTGTGACTCCATAACATTGCGCAGTCAACACCCATTCTTTCCAGGATAACATAAAGAAGCATTGTTTTTGAATCGCAGTCACCAAAACGGTAAGCAATTGTGCCAAGCGGCGGAAACAGATCAAGCACACCTCCAGGTCTATCATAAGTTATGTTCTGAACGAAGGTAATTACAAAATAAATTTTATCCCGATCATCAAAATTTTCTTTCATAAATATTTTGCTAAATCCTTCAAGTATGGAATTCATTCGTGAAGACGAATGATTATAAATCCGGCGATAAACTTCAGCCCAAACAACTCTTGCCTCGATTAATGGATCACTGTAATTCCTTTCAAGACCAAGTTCTTTGTAACTCATCTCAGCCAGCTTTTCGATATAATCCATTGCTTCTTTAACATCTTTTTCTAAAAGTCTGAAACTTATCTTAAATTTCTTTTTCTTAAGTCTGTTATCAACAAGCCTCCACGAAAATGAGGAATTGATAATTTTTTGATTTGTCAGTGTATCAAACTCAATTACATATTCCCTTTTCTCAGTTTCCGGGGAAGTTGAATCAAAGTCCGGCAGATTTGATGAAATGAAAAGCAGGAGTATCACAATAAAAAAGAAAAGAAATATTGCCGAGCAACCGAAGAACGATTTTTTAAAGCAGCCAGACTTCATCTGCAATAAACTTTTTTTGAGGCAGGTATTTTCATTCTATCCAATATCAATTAACGAAACCGGAGGAAATGGTATCAGTGAGTTGAGAATAGCATCAAGTCCCGGTTGTAAAAGAAGAGCCATCGAGACGATTATTATACCGAGCAAAATTCCAACTGCTGTGTTATTCTCTTTTATCTCCTTCAATTCATCGAGATCTTTTGTAAGTCGGATAAAAACCTGCAGAGCAACGTAAATAGCAGAAAATGCGATTATTCCGCCAAGCATTATATGTCCGATCATTATTAAGCCAGACTCAAGGTAATTCGAAAAAACAGTATCTGGATTACGAAGTGTGTTACCGAAAATTGTTACAGCTGACTCAATTGATTTTTTTATAACCAAAATCAACGCAAGTATAATTGATCCATTTAGAATTGCAACTGCCACATTATTTTTCTTCAGTTCTTCAGTTTCATTAATCCCGGTGATTAGCTTTCTGAATATTTTAGAGGAGAAGTAAACAAGTGTTACAGCAATGAGGAGTGAAAGAAATATCTGAACAACTCCTGTGATAAGTAAAATAATGTCCATATTAGCCTCAAATTATTAGTTGGTTGAGGAAGAAATCATTTTAGAAAAAGTACTTATAAAAAATAGCATAAATTACTTTTATATATGGCAAGGAATAAGTTAAATTTCCGTTAATGAATATCCAATCAAGAAATAGTTCCTTATCATGAAAGAGAAGAGTTCACTTATTCAGAAGAAAGTTCTATTTACTTTATTGGTCTTTACCTGTCTTTCCTGTACTCCAAAGGAGAATGAGATACTCGTAAAAGGATTGGATAGTTATGATAACGAACAATATCGTACTGCAATTACATACTTCAATGAGGCACTTGAATTTGAACCAGGAAACGCAGAATTATATTTCTATCGTGGAAGAGCTAAAATGCAGCTTGATAGTTGTAAAGAAGCAATTGATGATTATTCAAGAGCAATAATACTTGATAATACCCAAAAGGATTATTTCATTAATCGGGGATTAGCAAATATATCTTGCCAAAATTATTACAATGCAATTTTTGATTTTGATTATGCTGAAGTACTTGATTCAGGAAATGCACAGATTTATTTCAACCGTGCATATGCAAGAGAATCTATTGAGGACTATCCCGGCGCCATTGAAGATTATACAATTGCAATTAGTCTTGATTCCACCAACTATAAATATTTTATGAACCGGGGGCTTCTGTTTTCTTTTCTTGGCGATTCACAAAATGCAATAGAAGATTTTACATCAGCAATTTTAATTGATCCTGAAAATATGATTGCCTACAGGGATAGAGGAAATGAATATTTCATTCAAGGAGATTTAGAACGAGCTATTAATGACTATACTTCTGCATTGACTATTGAGCCCGATAATTCCGCATTATACTACACCAGGGCGGAGGCAAAAATTAGTTTGAATGAATTTCTTAGCGCAGCAGTTGATTATACGAACATTATATCACTTAATTCGAAGGACGGGACTGCCTACTATAACCGGGGGATATGCTATGCAAATCTTGAAATGAAAGGAAGTGCTTGTGATGATTTTAAAAGCGCAGGAGAGCTTGGAATATTTGAAGCATACAAGATAATTAAAGATTATTGCGAGGAGAAAGATAAGCTAAAAGAAAAATCGAAGAAGTAAATTGAATCAGCAAATTTAAAATAGTAAAGGCTGTTTCATCATCCTTTAACAAGTGCCACCCCAGGTTTTGTGGTCCCAATTTTCCCCGTTCCCCTGAACGAAGCGAAGTTTTGGCACTGTATGAACAGGTTAGCTACAACAGTTTGTTGAAACAGCCTTCCAAGAAAAAATTATTTTAGAATTGTTCCAAGTTCTTCTTTTTTTGCTAAAAGTTCTTCCTGACTTTCATTACGGTCAGGATCTTTTATTATAGCATCACTTGGGCAGCATGCTACGCATTGTGCTTCCTCATAATAACCAACGCACTCGGTGCATTTATCATAAGCAATGTATGTATGAGTATCATGTACAGCTGGGTACTCTTTACCATTTAATTCATATGGATCTCCGCCAGCATATATTGCATTATTCGGGCATTCTATTTCACAAGCATTGCAGTCAATGCAGTCGTCAGTTATTAAGTAAGCCATTTTTTATTTCCTGTTTTATTGTGGATCGTTTTATATAGCACTTGCCGAGGGACAAATTTTATGCCTCTAATTGTCCTTACCTTGAACATCAAATCTGGATTTAATTTTCTATTTTTTAGGAATATTAAGGGATATTGAATACCCGAGTTGAATTAGTTCTCAATAATGAAAAATATTTTCTATTAATTGAGTAATAAAGGTTGGAAGAGATTGATTATTGACTGAGTCAAATGTTTGGTTGGGTATAGGAAAGCTATTCCGGGTCTTTAGAATATTTTCTCGTTTCGGCTGTCACTATGCTGCTCGAACAAAATAGCGCTACTAGGTTTTGCAGCGCTATGAGTTCATCAATAATGATATCGATTAAAATTACTTTGGCAGGAAGTTAGTATCCTTCTTTTCCAGCACAGTAAGTATGTTACGAAATCGGGGAAGGAAAGGAAGTGACCAGCCAACAACTTTTACTTTATAACTGTCTCCTCTTTTAAAGAGTGGATAAAGTTCATCGGCGTTTGTTTTGTTATTATGGTAATAATTATCTTCGTTTAGAAAAACCTCCGTTTCAGAGAAAATAAAGTATCTGCCTCTCTCGCCGGGCCATTTTTCTTTATTAATTACCGTTATGTCGACTACTTCTTCTGTGAAGACTGGTTCGAAGAAAACGAACCCAAAAACGAAAACGCAAAGAATAATTAGTATTCCGAATACCAGTGAAATTTTGGACATCATATGTAGAAAATCTCCCTTCTCTCTCTTTTGTGATTATTTTTCTCGCATCCCGCCGTATTCCAAAATATTAAAAATGCATCAGTATTATAGTACATTATTTTTATTCTTTAAGCAATAATCCAAAAATGCAAAATAAAAGATTATATTACCTGCATATTTTAAGAATTTTTAAGTAATTCGGGCTTTTGATGCACAAAATCTTTTGTTTAAGTGTTTTTCTTTTCGTGGTTTTTCTGGCTTTTTCTTGTAATAATAAAAAGGAAGAAATGGTAAAAACGCTCACTTTTTCGATAGCTGAAGAAATCCCGGTACCTGAACCTTCTGGAATTGATATCAGTTACGATGAAAAAAGCTTTTGGATTGTAAGCGATGAAAACAGTAGAATTTATCTGATTGATAGTTGGGGCAAAGAAATCAAAAGTTTTAAAGTTGAGGGCGAAGATCTTGAGGGAATTGCAGTAGTTGATGACAGTACTCTTGCGGTAGTTTTAGAAAGAACAAGGGAAGTAGTAATTCTTGATACTTCCGGGAAAGAACTGAAACGTACATCATTAGCTTTGGAAGGGAAATTAAACTCTGGCTTGGAAGGAATAACGTATGATCCAGAAGAGAAAAAATTTTATTTAGTGAATGAAAAGAAACCACAATTACTTATTACTCTGGATAAAAACCTGGCAGAACTGAATAGAGATACATTAAGTTTCTCTAAAGATGTTTCAGGGATTTTTTTCGACGATATTGATAACACACTTTGGATTTTAAGCGATGAAAGTAAACGTATTTTTAAGACTGATATTTCAGGAAACCCCATTGAGGAATTCAAAATTAAAATTACTCAGCCGGAAGGAATTACTTTTAATAAAACCCGCACAAAACTTTATATCGTCTCGGATAAAACTGAAAACTTGTATGTTTTTGATCTTGAATAAATGTTTGTTTGGTGGAATTAGTTGAAATGCACAGTTGATTTACAGCAAAGTTTCTTTTTAAAAAATATTGTAAGTTTAAACACTAAAATAAATCAGTGAGGGAAATTATGACTGATCCTAATCACAACATCCTCTTTATGCAGCTCATCATACAGAATCAGCAGATTGCTATGATGGCTATGGGTAAAATTAAAAATCCGGTTACAGATAAAATTGACCGGAACTTAGAACACGCCAAACTTTATATCGACACTCTCGATATGCTTCAGGCTAAAACGAAAGGCAACCTCTCGGAGTACGAAGAAAAATTACTTACGGAAACTCTGAAGGAACTTAAATTGAATTATGTTGATGAGGTTGACAAAGATAAAAAATCTGGTGAGAGTGAAAAGAATAAGGAAGAAGCCGGAAAAGAAGAGGAGAAAAGCTGACAGCTTATGCTGATTGGAATAATCGCAAATATCACCAAAGAAAGTGTGCTTGATGTAGTCTCTTCATTTACCTCCAAGCTCAGGAAGGAAAAAATAGATTATCTTCTGACCAATTCTATTTTTGAAGAAACTGGTAAGCTGAAATTAAAAATCGATAAAGATTCTATTTCGGAAGATGATGAGCTATATAAAAAAAGTGATATTATTATTTCCATCGGTGGTGACGGGACAATGCTTGCAACAGCTTACAAAGCACACATTTTCAATAAACCTGTATTGGGCTTAAACCTTGGCAAACTTGGTTTTCTTGTTCAGACAGATGTTGCCCAGATGGATAGTGTAATTGATCTGATTAAAAAAAAGAATTACACAATCGAAGAGCGAATGGTTCTTTCAGGTATTTGTATTGCTCATCAAACCGGTGAACTTATTGCAGTAAACGATCTCGTAATTGAAAAAGGCGGCTGGCCAAAAATGATTGAGCTTACTGCCTGGGTTGATGATGAGTATGTTACCACTTTTTCAGCCGATGGATTAATTATAGCTACTCCAACAGGATCAACAGGCTATTCACTCTCAACGGGTGGACCAATCGTTGCACCAACTGCAAAAGCAATAACTCTTTCTCCGATTTCTCCACACAGTTTAACTGTCAGACCAATTGTTTTATCGAGTGAGCAGGTAATAAAATTAAAAGCAGATTCTCCTTACAAAGATGTGCAGGTAAGCTGCGATGGTCAGAGAGTTTATAATTTCCCTCCACCGTTGGAAATAATTATAAAGAAAAGCGATCGTTCATTAAAGCTGATTAAGACTTCTCTAACAACATATTTTGGAACACTCCGCAATAAGCTTCTTTGGGGGATTGACGTGCGCGTTAATAAGATGAATTCTGAAAGAAAAGATTGAAAACAAAAATGCCATCCCTAATTCGAGATGGCATTTTAATTATACTATAATGTCAGAAGATTAGGCCTCTTCCAAAACCGGCTCTTCAACCTTTTTCTTATCTGATTTTTTCTTACCATTAGTTTTCTTCTTTTTGCTACCGAAACCTTCAGGATTATTTTTATCGGAATAGTTTTTATACCGGAACACTTTATTCTGATAGTTACGGAGAATTATTTCCTCTTCGTCCATATGCAAAACATAGTTTGGCAGAAGTGGAATCTTACCTCCACCGCCCGGTGCATCAATTACAAAGTGAGGAATAGCCAAACCGCTCGTGTGTCCTCTTAATGCTTCTACAATTTTTAATCCTGTTTCAACAGAAGCGCGGAAGTGGTTTGCACCTTTAGTCTCATCTGCCATATACATATAGTATGGTCGAACTCTTATTCTTAATAATTTCTGCATCAATTCTTTTACTACTGCAGGATCATCGTTTACACCTTTCATAATTACCATCTGGTTTCCTACCGGAACACCCGCATCTGCAAGCATTTCACATGCTTTAGAACTTTCCGGAGTAATTTCCCAGGGATGGTTAAAATGAGTATTGACGTAAATCGGATGATACTTCTTTAACATATTGACAAGCTTCGGTGTAATTCTTTGCGGAAGAACAACAGGCATTCTGTGTTCCAAGCCTGATGATTTCAATATGCTTTATCTGACGTAAACGCTGGAGAATTTTCTCAAGCATTGTATCAGTGAGCATAAGTGGATCGCCGCCGGAAAGAATCACATCTCTGATCGCAGTGTGTTCTTCAAGATATTTAAATGCACTTTCAAGACCTTTCATTGAAATCTTTTCGTAGTTACCGACTTTTCTTTTCCGGGTACAGAAGCGGCAGTAAATACCACACTGGCTTGTAACCAAAAAGAGAGCACGATCGGGATAACGATGAGTTATATTCGGAACAGGACTCATTTCGTCTTCGTGAAGTGGATCTTCTTCTGCATCAAAATCTTGCAGCTCTACTTTTGCTGGAACGCATTGAAGCCAAATTGGATCGCCGGGGTGACGGATTAAACTTAAATAGTAGGGATTGATTCGAGCCTGGAAAAATTCATCCAGATCTTCCGCTGTTTTGCGGTCGATGCCGAATTTTTCTACAACATGGTCTACAGTGTGTACGCTGTCCCTTACCATTTCTTGCCAAAGTTCCATGATAGTTCCTCAGATGTTCTTGTAATTGAAATATTTTCCGAAGACAATCATACCATCGCCTAGGGAATAAAAATCATTTATTTCAGAAATTATGCTGTAATTATTACGCATATAAAAATTTCTTGTAGCAGAGTAACTATCTTTGGAAGATGTTTCAGCGAGCAGCCACCTGCCGTTGTTTTCATTAACAAAACTTTCTGCATGTTCTAAAAGTTTCTTTCCAACCCCTTTTTTTCCGTGATCGGGATTGGTTACGATCCAGTAAAGATCATACACACCATCTGTTAATGGTCTCTTACCAGTGCAATGATACCCAAGAATCATGCCATCTTCTTCATAAATGAACAAATCATAGTCTGTCTGCATTGGATTCGTTGCTACGATGTTCACAAGTTCCATCGCAACTTTAATTTCTTCATCACTAAAATTCGGAGTCGAATTTAAAATTCCTTCAATTATTTTTGCATCATCCGGCTTTAGCCTGCGTATCATTTTTTTTCTTTCTGATTAATGCAAAGTTTGCAATTGTATAAAGTAAATCACCATAACTAATTCCGTCTGCCGCTGCTGCTCGAGCAAATCCGGAGTCAGAAGAAATATCTGGATTAGGATTAACCTCAACCACGTAAGGCACACCATCATTACTTAATCTTATGTCAATACGCGAATAGTCTCTGCAATTTAAGGCATCATATGATGCTAATGCTGTAAGCTGGATTTTCTTTTTTATTCTTTTGCCGAGTGGTGCCGGACAAACAGGTTTAGTGTGATTGTAATAAACACTTCCCTCGGTCCATTTACCATCGTAAGTAACTATATTTGGGAATTCTTCGGGGAGACCTGTAAAACTAATTTCTGAAATTGGAAGAACTCTTCCACCGAGTATTGCCACATTCAACTCTCTTCCCAGAATATATTCTTCAAGAATTACATCTTGACAGTATGTTTCTACTAAAAAGCTGAATTGTTTTCTTAATTCCGTGTAATTTTTTACCACTGAGAATTCAGAAATACCGATACTTGCATCTTCGTTCATCAGTTTTAGTATTAATGGATAACGTAATTTTATTTCTTTTTCAGTAAATCTTTTAGTTTTCTTAAGTGTTCTGTATTCCGGTGTAAGGATCCCCCTCGAATTTAAAATTGCTTTGGCTCTGGCTTTGTTAAGGCAGTTACCCAGTGTAATAGGTGAACATCCTGTAATTTCGTGACCTAAAAGTTCGAATAAACCAGCCATAGAAGATTCATAAGCAGAGATACCTTCTACAGATTCAACAAAGTTATAAATTACATCCGGATTAATGGAATTAATATTATTAATAGTCTTTTGAACATCTCTGTCAATCGCAAGAGATTTCACTTCAGTAAAATATTTGGATAAAGATTCCTCAACTTTTTTAAGTTCTTGTAGAAAATTATTTTCAGAAAGATCATTTGCTTTTGCTGCTTCATCATTTTTCTTTCCATTATAAACTGAAAAGATGCTGACCGGTGCATTATAACAAATCAATATCTTAGCGTTCTCCTTCATGCGAGGTTATACCTTTTAGCTGCTGAGTAAAGAGCGCGTTGAATCAATTGGTTAAAAGTCATTCCAGCTACACGAGCTGCTTTAGGAAAACTTGAGTTTTCATTCGGGTCAGGCATTATTCCTGGTAAAGGATTGATCTCTATAATATTTGGAACACCGTTTTTATCTAGGCGAACGTCTATTCTACTCCAATCCTTGCATCGTAAAACATTATAAGTTCTCAGAACAGTATCTTTTATTTTTTCTTCCAGATTTGAATTAAGCCTAGCCGGACATTCAAATACATCAAATTTATTTTCTTTGGTATCTAGTATCCACTTTGCTTCGTAAGAATAGAGAGGAACAACATCCTCTGGAAAAGCTTCGTAACGAATCTCGATAATTGGAAGAATTTCTGCTTCATCTCCGTTTCCAAGGACTGCGACTGTAAATTCTCTTCCGGGAAGAAATTCTTCGATCAGAGCTGGCTGGTTATACGAAATTAGTATTCGACTTACCTCATCCTCAAGTTCTTTTGTATTTTTTACGAAAGATGAGGAAAAAATTCCTTTGCTTGATCCTTCAGAAATAGGTTTTACTATTAATGGAAAATCGAAATTGGCATTTATAATGTCTTCCGTCTGATTAGCAACCAGGAATTTGGCATTTGGAATTTTGTGATAGGTTAAAATTTCTTTTGCCCGGGACTTATCAAGACAAATGCCCAGCGTAAGTGCATCCGAACCTAAGTAAGGTATCTGAAGCATCTCAAGCATTGCAGGTAAATGCGATTCACGGTTTACTCCAATTAGCCCTTCAGCAAAATTAAAAACTATATCCGGTCTCAACTCTTTAAGTTTTAAGAATGCATCGTTGTTTGCTTCAACTAAAGTTACGTTGTGAAATTCGCTGATAGCATTTTTAACCGCAGTTGACAGTTTCCCATGTATCCCACTCTGCGTACGTATCAATTGCCGGCTGAAATTCATGTTGAGGAGAATTTTGAACAGGGGAGAGGTCTTCATGGAAAGTTTCACTTTCCGGTTTTACGTTGAATGTTATAGCAACATCTAAACGTACATTAAACCTTGGTGATAAAATATTTTCTCCTTTAAATTATTATTTGTTCCAAATATAAACTTTATAAATAATTTGTCAACATGTTTTAAAAAGTTTTTAAAAATAATTTTTCATGGAAATTTTTCATGAACGAGAGTTGAGGAGAGAATTTTTTTGGTGTGTGCTCATGAGTTTTAAAATATTTTCTGAAGTAGTTCTGATATTATTTTTCTGATGTAAGAGAATTGGAAATGAAAAATTCTTTGATGTGAAAAATATTTTCAGGCGATCTTTGCGTACTGAAGGTTGTCTGAATAATATTTGATGAGATTATTTCTTATTACACGATTGCTTTCTAATTCCAGAGATGGGTCTTTATTTATAAGGCTGAAAGCAATGTTCTTGGTTTGTATTATTAGTTCTGCATCATTAATTATATCTGCGTATTTCAAATCAGGGAAGCCACTTTGCTTTGTACTGAAGATATCACCAGGTCCGCGAAGTTTTAAATCCGTCTCAGCAATTTCAAAACCGTTATTCGTCTTTACCATTGTCTGAAGTCTGATTGCAGACTTATATTTTTCTATAAATGTGCTTGAGAGATAATCGAGATCAAGTTGCTGTTGTATATTATACTGTACAATATCATCCTTGGTGACAAGAACACAATAAGCCTGCTTATCACTTCGCCCGACTCTTCCTCTTAGCTGATGAAGTTGCGAAAGACCAAACCGGTGAGCATCGTTAATCAAAATTATATTTGCATCAGGGATGTCTATGCCTACTTCAATTACTGTTGTTGAAACCAAAACATCAAATTCTTTTTTCAGGAAACGCAGCATCTTTTCTTCTTTCTCCTGCCAGCTCATCCTTCCGTGGATTAATCCAAGGTTTAAATCTTTGAGATGAGTCTTTTTTAACTTCTCATAAAAAGTTTCAGCTGCTTTTAGTTCCAGCTTGTCAGAATCCTCTACCAACGGATATACAAGAAATGTCTGGTAGCCATCCGTCTTTTTATCAATGATGAACTTAAAAATATCGGGAAGTTTACTTTCGCCGCGAAGCACAGTTTTGATTGGTATCCTGTTCTTCGGCATTTCATCAATAACAGAAATATCCAAGTCGCCGTAAATTGTCATCGAGATCGTTCGGGGAATAGGTGTGGCACTCATTACTAAAACTTCAGGAGTTTTACCTTTGCTTTGAAGTTTGGATCTTTGACGAACACCAAAACGATGCTGCTCATCAATTACAACCAAGCCAAGGTTTTTATATTTAACCTTTTCTTCGAGAAGAGCATGTGTGCCAACTATAATGTCAGCTTCCTGTAATTCAATCTCGCGAAGCTTTTTTTCTCTCTCAGATTTCTTTTGTCCTCCAAGCAGCAGAGAAACTTTAACTTCCCGTTCAGGATAAAGTACATAAAGTTTTTTCATCATAGAGGAAATGTTTTTTGCGTGCTGATCAGCTAGAATTTCAGTTGGAGCCATCATCGCCGCCTGGTATCCATTATCAACAGCGATCAACATTGCAATTAGAGACACGATTGTCTTTCCGCTGCCAACATCCCCCTGTAGTAGCCGGTTCATTGGATTTTCAGAAAGCAGATCATTCTTTATTTCGCCAAGAACTTTTAATTGTGAGCTTGTGAGTTCAAACGGAAGTGTCTTCAAAAAATTCTGAACCAGATTCGACTTGATACTCATTTTATTTCCTATGAGTTTGCTCTGGTAATTCTGTTTTCTAAGAGCAACCAGCAATTCCAGATAGAATAGTTCTTCGAACTTGAACCGCTGTCGTGCTGAAGTTAATTTTTCGGTGGATTCAGGAAAATGATAACTTCTTACTGCCTCCTTCAGCGGTACTAGTTTATTTTGAATAATAATTTCTGCTGGAAGAGTTTCCTCAATTTTATCTGCATAACTTTCAACCGCAAGACTGATAATTCTTCTCAAACTTAAGTCACCAATGTTTCCTGACTTTAGTTCTTTGGGTATCCTATAGAATGGAATGATTTTACCCGTGTGAAGAAAACTTTTCTCTTCTTCTTCAGTTATTCTGTCAAAATCAGGATGAATAAATTGCAATGCACCATATTTTGATTTGTCTGGTTTTGATGAGATAGCAAAAAGCTCGCCCTCATTAAAAACAGAATAAAAATATTTAGTGGCATGGAACCAGACACCTTCAAAGAATCCTGTTTCATCCCTGAACTGAACTTTAAGAACTTCCCTCTTACCAAATCTCTTCTTTTCCTTTTCGAACACTTTTCCAATTACCGTAAGTTCACCATCGTAGCCATTCATTAAATAACCATAAGCCTTTGCTGCGGTAAGCATGGTTGTACGATCCAGATGACGGGAGGGAAAGTAATACAACAAGTCACGAATAGTATTTATTCCAATTTTAGAAAAGGAATCAGCTCTTTTAGGTCCAACCGACTTTAAATACTGAACGGATTCATCAAGTGTATTCTTTGAATTCAGATTTCATAAATAGAAAAATAATCTAACATTTAGCTAAACTCAAAAATCACCTAAAGCCTTTCTGGAAAATTATATTTAATTTTGAAGAGAAAATCAGGAAGGAAACAAAATTTGGAATGGGAAAAATTATTAACTGATTCACGGCTTGGTGAAAAAAGTCAGCCAAAAGGTAAACATCAGGATGGAAGGAGTGAATTCCAAAAGGATTTTGACAGGATTGTCTTCTCTCCGGCTTTCCGAAGACTGCAGGATAAAACGCAAGTGTTCCCACTACCTGAAAGTGATTTTGTTCATACTCGGTTAACTCACAGTCTTGAAGTTTCGTGTGTCGGGAGATCATTGGGGAATCTTGTGGGTGAAACTATAATAGAGAGAAATCCTTTGCTGAACACTCAGTTTACAAAATTCCACTTTGGTGAAATTGTTGCAGCAGCCTGTCTTGCCCACGATATTGGCAATCCTCCATTTGGACATTCAGGTGAAGATGCAATTGCTGAATATTTCCGTAGCGGTAACGGACAAAATTTCAAATCAAAAATTAAAGATGAAAAAAAATGGACGGACCTTATAAAGTATGAAGGTAACGCTCAGGGATTCAGAATAATTACTAAACTTCAGAATCCAAAAGTAAAAGGTGGTTTGAACCTTACTCATTCAACACTGGCTACAGTGACAAAATATCCAAGGGAGTCACTCGTAACTAATAAAAGCAAATCTTTACAAAATAAAGCTTACAGGAAATACGGATTCTTCCAGGCTGAAAAAAATATTTTTAAAGAAGTTGCTGATGCAACCGGGCTTGATTGCATCAAGAGTGGAAAAATATACTGGTGGTGTCGTCATCCGTTGGCATTTCTCGTTGAAGCAGCAGATGACATTTGCTACAGAGTAATGGATTTTGAAGATGGATTCAGACTTGGTCTGGTTTCATTTAAAGAAACTGAAGAATTAATGCAGCAATTAGTTTCAAAGCAGAGTTTGAAGGACTACCGCGGAAAGGATGAGAAAGACAGGATCGGTTATTTAAGAGCAGTAGCTATCAACGAGCTAGTAAATGAACTTGCAAAAGTTTTTCTTGATGAAGAAAAAAATATTTTAAGTGGAAAGTTTGAAGATGATCTGATCAGTGAAATTAAAAGAGTAGATGCTTTAATGCAGATAAAGGATATTTCAATTAATAAAATTTACAAGTCGCGGAGTGTTGTTGAAAGAGAAGTTGCGGGATATGAAGTTCTTGGCGGATTGCTTGATACTTTTATTCATTCTTACAACGAAGCATTTAATAAAATAATATCCCCAAAAAACAAATCGGTTTTTGCTCTTCTTCCAAATAGAATAACCGAGGAGATTCCTAATGATCTATATCTTCGTCTATTAAGAATAATTGATTTTGTTTCCGGTATGACTGACTCCTTTGCTGTTTCTCTTTTCAGAAAAATTAAAGGTATCTCTTTGCCAAGCGGAAGAGTTACCGAGTAATTGAAAACTAATTACTGATTATATGAGCTGGATATTTGGGTATTTTGGAAATGTTAGCAACAGGAAAATAAATCCACCTGTAACTCCTCATCATTCATTCAAAGATTCAAATCTTATTCTGTTTGTTGGTGGAAACAAACAAACCTCTTTTTTAAAATCCAATCAATTGAATTCCTGCTGGGCAGTTTCTGGAGTTGGCTTAAAGTCTTCAGAAAGTGGTTACAAAGTCCTTGATGAGAACAACTGGAACAATCTGCTCAGTTCAACTAAGGTTGATTTAAGTCCTGTAAATGGACACTTCGTGGTGGTAAAATATTCAGATGATGAGCTGAATTTTTTCACTGATGAACTTGGCTTAAGGGAAATTTATATTGTCAAACTTTCTGATGGCTATGGTTTTACAACAAGGATTGATTGGCTAAAGTATTTTATTAATCCGGAAATTGATTTAAAAGAATTCGGTTCAAGATGGCTGCTTCAGAATCAAATATCACAAAAAAGTATAATTAAAAATATTCACAGAATAGTCTGCGGCTAATGCTGTTATAAAAAATGATAAACTGAAAGTTGATGATGATTTCTGGCAGCCTGCATTACATCCGGTTGGTAATATAGAAATGTTTGATACTACTTTGAGTAAGTTACTTTCAAATGATGAAAGGAAAATCTCGCTAAGCTTATCTGGAGGGCTGGATTCCCGGTTGCTACTGTCTTATCTTATTAAAAAAGAATTCCGATTTATGGGAGACTCATACTTTTGGCGATCCAAATCATCCGGATTCAAAGATTGCTTCTGAGTTACTGAATAGTTTCAAGCGAGAAAATGAAATTATAGACGATGCATTACCAACTACAGATAAACTCGTTGAATTAGTAAAAACTTATTCCATTCAATCTATTGTTTCTAATCCAGTCAGTTCAATATTAAACCTAAGATTCTATGAAAGAATCGCGAGTCATAACAACATGACTATTGATGGAGGTTTTGGTGAAATATGGCGAAGAGAGTTCGCCAACAAATTATTACTGCTTGGGAATTAAAGCTTTGAATCAAAGAGATTCTTCAAAAATCTTTAACTTTCTTAAGCACAAGAAGGCAGATATTTTCTCAGAAGATATAATAAGAAAAATGAAAACAGGTACAATAGAACAAATTGAAAATATTATTGAAGAAATGCCCGACCCAGCTAAAATTGGATTAGGAAACTGGGTAGATTTATTTTCAATCAGAGCTAGATTGCCAAACTACTATGCACCTGAACAAGCAAGAGTTGATCAGCATACTGTTTCGTTTATGCCATTGGTTCAAAAAGATATTTTAAAATTTTTATTCAGCTTTAAAAGTGCTGAAAAAAGAAATGGTAGATTATTCAAAAGTTTAATCAGGCAAAACGCATATCAATTGACAAAACATCCACTTGTTAAAAGCAGCATTGTTCACCCATTTAACTCTTCATCTTTAAGTTCGAGGCTTCATTCTAGAATAAAGAATCGTTTGGGTATGAATTATCGAAGCAGACAACCAATCGAACTTCTTAACTCTCTAAAAGAATTTATTAAAGATCTCACTAGCATTCTTCAGAAGTAACGAATTGTGATCTATATGACCAAAGAAAAGTAAAAAGAATTGCAGATGATTTTTCAGCAATGGAATCAGGATATAATTCTGAAATAGATTGGTTCTTATCGTTTGAATTGTTCAGACGGGGAATATCGAAATAGATATTCCAACCCTTACTCAGCCTTCATATCCCTTGTCATTAAATCCGTAGTAGCTTTTACGGGATCTTTATCTTCGAAGAGAATATTATATACCTCATTAGTGATTGGTGTTTCGATTTTAATTTTAGCTGCGAGTTGTTTTGCGGAACGGGTAGTTTCAACACCTTCAGCTACCTGCCCCATTGATTTTAATATTTCCTTGAGTTTCCTTCCTTTACCAATCTGCTCACCGACAAACCTATTACGACTGTGCTTACTCATACAGGTAACAATTAAATCGCCCATCCCTGAAAGTCCGGCGAACGTTTCTGGCCGGGAACCCATAGCTAAACCAAGTCTGGAAATTTCGGCAACTCCGCGAGTCATAATAGCGGCTTTTGTATTATCTCCGAAACCGGCACCATCAATTATGCCAGCACCAATTGCGATAATATTTTTAAATGCACCACCAAGCTCAACACCCAGAATATCTGTTGAGGCATAAACCCGGAAATAAGAAGTCATAAATGCAGCTTGAATTGTTTTGGCGGTTTCAATGTCAGAAGATGCTGCAACTACAGCGGTTGGAATTCTTTTGCTGACTTCTTCAGCATGGCTGGGGCCGGATATAACCCCAATTTGATTTTTATTAATATGAGGAAATACATCTTTAAGCATTTGAGACATTGTCATCAAAGATTTGTTTTCTATTCCCTTTGAAACACTAACAAGTATTGTGTCTTCAATGCTTTTGTAATTAATATTATCAATGACCCCTCTAAGAAATTGGGAAGGCACAGCCATCACGATCAAATTTTTATCATCAGCAGATTCTTCAATATCTGAAGTGATTAGAATCTCTTTTGGGATTTTTATGTCGGGAAGGTAATCGGTGTTGATTCGTTTTTTAATTAAATGACGAGCGTAACTTTTCTTGTATTCCCAGAGAGTTACGTTGTGTCCGTTGTAGTGAAGTATGATTGCAAGGGTAGTTCCCCAGCCGCCAGCGCCGAGAACCGAGATTTTCATTTAATTGTTTTTGGGTTTCTTTCTAAAACTTATTTTATTTTCACTTCCGTTGATTAACCTCGCCAAATTCTTTCTGTGTGTGAAAATTACAAGAACACTAACTCCAATTATAAATGGTAATAATGTGCTGTATCCTGGTATATCAACATGAAAAAGATTTTCTCTTATAAATAAAGTTGAAGGAACGCTTATTGCCGCAATAATAGAACCAAGTGAAACATATCTTGAAATCAAAACAACTAAAGCAAAGATTCCAACTGCGATGAGCATATCAATAGTGATTAAAGTTAAAAGCATACCGAGTGCAGTCGCAATTCCTTTTCCACCTTTAAATCTGGCAAAGACTGTCCATATATGTCCGATGACAGCAGACATTCCTGCGATTATCTGTACTAAGAGTAAAATCGTCAAAAGGGGAAACGTTTTCAAACGGAAGGGGACCGTAAAATAATCTTGAAATAATAACAACAGCAATAGCACCTTTTAATGCATCAAGAAAAATAACTAACAGACCATACTTCCAACCCAGAACACGCATAACATTAGTACCACCTGCGTTCCCGCTGCCATGTTCTCTGATATCAATTCCTCTGACAAGCTTACTTATAATAATACTGTTAGGAACTGAACCTATCAGATAGGAGAGAATTACTATTATTGCTAATAACAACATTTATTAATCTAAAAATTATTAAGAAAAACTAAACATTTGACGACTAAGAAACAACGAAAATTCATACCATTTAAAATTGAATGAATTTATAGGTATTTGATGATACATTAATTAATAGGATTCCTTTATAATGTATTATTTTCCTTCATTACAGTTAAAATGTTTTTTTTTGAGGCTGATTTTAATATATTTGCGCCTCAAATTGAAGGAGTTGATATGGCTAAACAGCAATCATTTTCAGATAAGTTAAAAAAGAAGAAAAAAAGCGATCTTATCACTGTAAAGTTCATTAAATCGATGAAAACAGCAGGTGGGAACTATAAATTCAACGAAAAATTTGTTCAGTTAGATGATTTGAATAAACTTTCTGAAGTAAAGTAAACCAGTTCATATATTATATATGATATAATTGACGCGATGGGTAATAGTATCTATCGCGGTTTTTATTTTAAAACAGATTTAGAGTCCAGCTTCCTTCTAATTCAAGTAATTTTTGTTTTACATCCAAACCACCACCGTAACCTGTAAGACTTCCATCGGCACCGATAACACGATGACAGGGAATTATAATTGGAATTGGATTTGCACCATTTGCCGCTGCTACTGCACGCATTAAATTTTTGTCGCCCATTCTATTTGCCAATTCACCATAACTGATTGTTTCTCCATAAGGAATCTTTATCAGTTCATCCCATACTTTTTTCTGAAAATCTGTTCCGAGAATTTCTAATTGAAGATCAAACTCTTTTCTTTGCCTGTTAAAATATTCTCTAAGTTGTGATAAAGTATTTAAAACTTTTGGATCATCGGGAGTGATTTGAGTTATTTCTGATAGCTTATCTAATCCTGGTTTTTTGTTTATTAGAATTTCTCTAATCCCTTTGATTGAAGCGATTACATCTATCTTAATTCCATCTATATACATCGGAAGCAAAGTATAATTCTTCGTTCATATTCAATATCAATTTTTAAAATAAAAAAGGGAAGAAATCACATTTGATTTCTTCCCCCGTAAACTCAAGAAAATAATTTATGCGGCTACTACGTTTATTGAAGGGTTTACATCTCTTTTTAACAATCCTTCAATTGCCATCAAAGTTCCCGAGATTGAACTTGGACAACTTCCACAAGCACCCTGGTATCTGATCTTAACCGTAAATCCCTCAATTCCTAAAACCTGTAAACCGCCACCATCTCCGGCAAGTGCTGGTCTGTACTTTCTGATCAAGCAATTCATTAACTTTTTTTAGCAGAGCATTCTCTTCATCAGCAGTCGGAGCCTGTACTGTTTCCACTGGAATTAAACCAGGATCAAAAGTTTTCAAGAAATCAATAAATGGTCTTTGAATCTGTGCCCAGTTTGCATCGGCTGCTTTTTCAATCGTTACAAACTTATCCATATAAAAAACCGAAACGACTCCATCCAGCTCAAATATTCCAGTTGCGAATGGATCATCTTTTGCCGATTCTTTATCAGCATATTGTCTTGTTTCATAGTTAAGCAGCTTTTGGTTCAAAATAAATTTTAATGCGTGCGGATTTGGTGTCAAATCAACATCTTCTACCATTAACATAATAACAACCTCATTTTTTATTTTAAAGTTAAACTAACCAGACTTCACCTTCAAGTTAAATCAGGCTACATCCCTCTATTTGTGATTCGACAAAGAGGCATTTTCTTAAAATAAGCTTAATTTTCACACTGATTTTTTAACAATAATTTTATATCAATGGCTGAAAAGAAGAACATACTTATAGTTTTTACCGGGGGAACTTTTTCAATGAAGATTGAGAGAAAAAAGTCCGGAGGAGCTGTTCCTCGTTATTCAGGAGAAGAGCTTCTGAAAAAAATTCCTGAAGTACAAAAACTAGCAAAAATTTCATTTTATGATTTTGGAAAATATCCGGGACCTCACGTCACTCCTGAAATTATGATGGAACTATCAAAGCAGTTAAAGAAGAAGCTTGCTGAAAATAAATATGATGGTATAGTTGTAACCCACGGCACAGACACACTTGAAGAGACAGCTTATCTAATTGATCTCACAATCAAAACAAAAGTCCCTATTGTATTTACCGGCTCAATAAAAAACAGTTCGGAGCCGGATTGGGATGGACCAAAGAATTTAATTGACTCGATACAGGTTTGCCTGAATAAAAATTCCAGAGGGATGGGAACACTTGTTTGCATGCACGGAGAAGTAAATGCAGCGAGCGAAGTGACTAAAATATTTTCAAATGAGTTTGAAACTTTTCAAAGCCTGGATTTTGGATCGCTTGGTTTTGTACAGAAGGATAGAGTTGTGTATAATCGCCTGCCGAGATTTCTCGAGATAATTAATACAAATAAAATTAACCCAAATGTTGACTTGCTTACTGTGTATGCTGGAATGGATGAAAAGTTTTTCAAGCATTCGGCTGATTCAGGTGTGGATGGTTTGGTGATTGAAGCACTGGGTATTGGTAATGTTCCACCTGCTGCATTTAAAGGTGTTGAGTATGTAATCAAAAAAAATATTCCTGTTGTATTGGTATCGAGATGTCCTGCTGGGGAGACAGATTACATTTACAGCTATCCGGGTGCGGGCAGACACCTGCATAACCTCGGAGTTATTTTTACAGATTACCTAAACGGACAGAAAGCAAGAATTAAACTGATGCTTGCTTTGAGTAAAACAACTGACAGAAAAATCCTGAAGAAAATTTTTGAAGGTGAGATAAGAGAGATTTAGAAATTTATTTCTTCAATGCTCTGAAATTAACACTTCCAGATCAACTTTGTGGACGTGGTCAATTTCTCTTCCAAGAAACAATTCGGCAACTTCTTTGAACTTTGCGGGGATATCACTCACATAATATTCCTGTCCTCCAGATGTCTTTGAATCGGAAAGTAAGTCAAGCTTTTCAAGTTCTGATTTAATTACTTCGGAAGAAGCAACTCCCGAATCAATCAATGTAACTTTGCTGCCAATAACTTTCTGAATTACTTCTGATAAAATTGGATAGTGTGTGCAGCCGAGGACCAACGTATCAATTCCTTCTTCACGGAGTTCTTTCAAATACTCTTCTGCAATTTCATAAGTTGCCTGATGTTTTATCCATCCTTCTTCTGCAAGAGGAACAAAAAGTGGACAAGGTTTTTCAAAAACTTCAGCGGAGCTATTCATCTTTTTAATTTCTTTTGAGTAAGCGAGATTGCCTATAGTAGCTCTCGTTCCAATGACACCAATTTTTTTAGTTTGACTCTCCTTCAAAGCCATCCTCGAGCCGGGTTCAATCATTCCGATGATTGGGATATCAAACATTTTTTTAAGGTCCGGAATTGCAATTGATGATGCAGTATTGCACGCAACAACAAGTGCTTTAATATTTTTTTGCAGCAGGAACTTTGTGTTCTGAATAGAATATTCAATTACAGTTGAATTGGATTTTGAACCATAAGGCACACGTGCAGTATCGCCAAAATAAACTATACTTTCATTCGGCAGAGTAGATGCAAGTCTTTTTACGACGGTAAGTCCGCCGATACCAGAATCGAAAACACCGATTGGTTTTTGCTTATCTGTGTAGTTCAAAATGATCCTTATAATAATTTATCAATTGCTGAAGTAATTTCGTTTTTAACAAATTCATAATCGTTGGGAGAAATTTTCTTACCGTTTCTGTCAAGCACATAAAACGCATCAACTATTTCATCACCTTGAGTAGAAATCTTAGCAAAAGAAATATTAAGACCAAGCTCATTCATCTTGCTTGTAACGTGATAAAGGAATCCTAATCTGTCAGGCGAATGAACATCAATGATGGTAAATCTTTCGTGATTTTCAAATGCAATTTTTACGTTTCCTTTTTTCTTGAACAATTTGTTTTCGATTCTCCACCACTTTGATTTAAGTAAAGCAACCTCTTTTCCCAATTGTAAAAGTCCTCTTACAGCAAGGTTCATACTTTCTTCTATTTTACTGAATCTGTCTTTATCCAGTTTTTTATGTGAGCTGAAATCCGTCACGTTGAAAGTGTCAATTACAATTCCGTCTTTGCGAGTAAAAATTTTAGCGTCGTGAATGTTGATATCTTTTATTGCCATAACACCGCATAGTCTTGATAGCAGTGAAGGAAAGTCTTTAGTGATAACTGTAATACCAGTATATCCATTTGATTCAGAGAAAAGAACCGATACAACTGAACCTTTATTTATTTCTTCTACATGTCTTGCAATTTCCTCAGCACCGAAGTGATGTGAATAAGCCAAATCATCAATAGAGTCAATATGATCCTGAACAGCTTCTTCGGTTATGTTGGAAGAATATTTGCTAATCTCTTTCGGAACAGCGTATGTGGTTGAGTATAAAAGCTCTTCTCCAGAAATTTTTTCTTCGAGCATTGCTCGCGTCTTTCGGTAAAGTTCTGCGAGGAGTTCGCTTTTCCAACTAGTCCATACAACAGGATTAACAGCTGAAAGATCTGCATAAGTTAGAAGATAAAGCTGGTCGAGATCTTCAATTGAATTGAATCTTGAACTGAAACTATTAAGCGTCTCCGGATCATTTAAATTTCGTCTGAATGCCGTTTGTTCCATAATCAGATGGTGAGAAACAAGAAATGAAACGGTGTTTATTTCTGAATCACTATATCCCATACGATACATAATTGAGGAAGCAAGTTCGGCACCGATTATTTCGTGTCCTATTATATTAATTGGTTTGGCAATATCGTGAAGTAGCAGTCCCAAAAAAAGTTTTTCCTTGTCCTTGAGCTTATTGAAAATTCTTCCAAGCTGAGAATTTTCGTTTGCAAGCTTTTCCACATTCCGGATAGCAATCAGTGTGTGTTCGTCGGCAGTGTATGAGTGATAAACACCGTGCTGTAAGAATCCGTTCAGCTCTTTAAATTCATGCATAAAAGCACCAAGTGCACCAAGCTCATTCATTACATGTAAAGTTTGACCAACATTAACTGGAAGTCTTAGTATTTCTCTAAAAAAAACTGAAGATTCGCTTTCTTGGATGTGCTGCCTATCAGGAGTTTCAAATTTATCAACTATATGTGAACGAAGAGATTCATCAAATCTTGCTGAATGAAGTCCGCGATAATAAAATGCACGAAGAATATCTGACATAGTCAATTGAGCCTTTTCCCTCATCGATATAACACTTCCTTTTATTTCAAAGTCATCATCGAGAACAATAGAAAGAGATGCAGGTAATGATGAAACGGATTCGTCATAGAATTTTTTTATCATTGATTTGGAAAACCGGTTAAGTATAACTGCAGAATTAAAATATATTCTCATAAAATCCGTTAGTGCATCTTCTTCGAATCCAAATATCTTCGCGATCCTTATCTGCTCGTTGAATTCAAAACGGTCATTCTTTTGCTTCAACTCAAGATGCATCAGGTTTCTAACAGAAAGAATCAGTTTATAGCTGCTGAGCACGCGGCTGCTTTCATCGGCGGAAGTAATTTTATTTTCCTTCATCAGATTGAAAAATGTTTCAATCTGTGTTGATTCCTGTTGTTTATTAAACAACTCTTTTCTTGAAAAGATGTACATCCATTCAACAAGTTGTAAATCTCTGAGACCACCGGCTGAAAATTTCACATTAGGCTCGAGCATTTTCGGAGAGATTCCATATTTCTTATATCTTTCTTTAGAATCCTCAATAAGTCTTTTTATAAGATCAGCTTTTGTATCTTCGTTAAGTGCTTTGATAAGCTCTTCGTTCCAGATATTATAAATTTTTTCAGAGCCGAGCAGATATCGTGTTTCAAAAAACTGAGTAAAGGTGTGAAGATCAGCCAACAAATATTTTTGAATGTCGGATAAATCTCTTACTGTGTGAGATACTTCCAGACCGTTATCCCAGAATCTGGTAACTAACTCAGTGATTTCTTTTGCATTATCTTCAACTGACTCTGCAATAAAAATAATATCGATATCAGAATAAGGTGAAAATTCTCTGCGACTAAAACTTCCTGCAGATGCAACAGTAAAATTATATTTTTCGTTTCCGGCAACAGCACGAATGTATTCTTCTATAAGTAAGCTATACTCTTTGCTGAATTTTAATGCATCAGCTTGTTTCGAGTAAGCCGTAAATAATTCATCTCGTCTTGCGTCAAATATTTTTTTAATTTCAGATGCCAAAATGTTTTTCTCTAACTCTATTTACTTTCTACTTATTAAAATCATCACTATAATATTCAGCTTCAACAACAGATGAAATTCCACCACGCACGTTGAACTCTGAAGTAATAAGCATATGACGTGGCTTGCACACTGCAATAAGATCATCCAAAATTCTGTTAGTTGCACTTTCGAAGAAAAGTCCATCGTTGCGATAAGAATTAAAATAAAGTTTTAATGATTTCAGTTCTATGCAAAGCCTATTGGGCACGTACTCAACCGTAATTGTCGCAAAATCCGGCTGACCGGTCTTAGGGCAAAGTGATGTAAACTCCGGCGCTGTGTGAATAATCGTATAATCCCTTTCAGGGAATTCGTTTTTGAAAGTCTCTAATAATTTTAGTTTTTTACTCATTGTATTAACTCATTATTTGTCTAAAAATAATTAGGTCTTGTATTATAATTAATTGGATCTTCGACTCCTGCTTGTTGAAATCCTCTTAGTCGAAGAGCACAGCTATCACAGACTCCACATGCTTCATCTTCGTTTTGATAACAGCTCCATGTTAAATGCAGCGGTGCATTTAGTTCAATTCCTTTTTTTACTATCTCTGCTTTTGATAAATGAATAATCGGAGTTTCAATTTTAATATTCGTCTCCGGTTTAGTCCCGAGATCAATCATTTTTTCAAATGCCGAAAAAAATTCTGGTCTGCAATCAGGATAACCCGGAGGAATCTTCATAAACAGCACCAATAAAAACAGACTTTGCATTCAAAACTTCTGCCCAGCTAACACAAGCTGAAAGTATGTTCGCATTTCTGAACGGAACATACGATGTTGGAACCTGCCTACGGCAGGTAGGTTTCTTTTGTTGCTAAGGTCAGCTTTTGATACAGCAATATTTTTGTCAGTTAATGATGAACCGCCGATTTTTGAAAGATGAGAGTAATCAACCACTAATCTTTCATTTACTCCAAAATAATCTGCGATATCATAAAAAGCTTTAAGTTCCCGCTTCTCCGTTCTTTGTCCATAGTTGATATGAGCGAATGCCAGCTCAAAATTTTCATTTGCAATTGCAGCTGTTACACAGCTATCCATTCCTCCGCTAACAGCAACAACAGCCATTTCTCTATGGAGCAGTGACATATTTGAAATCATCAATCATTAAAAATTTTTGTACTAAAAATAATGAAAACCGAGATAAGTTAATTGACCATATTTATCAGATGCTTCATTAAATAGTTCAATTAGCAGAATTATGATTTTCTGAGATTTTCACAATGCAAAGACGCTAATAATTATTTAATTTTGCGCAGTCAATTTTAAAAACACTGAGGAAAAAATGAGAAAAAAAGTTATTGCCGGAAACTGGAAAATGAATATGGACTTACACCAGTCACAAAAACTTGTATCTGAAATTATTAATGGGTTGGGAAAAGACAATAAAGCTGAAGTGATCGTTTGTCCACCATTTACTTCTTTAAGCGAAGTAAGTTCTTTGTTGAAAGGTACACAAGTAAAACTTGGTGCACAGAATATGTATTATGAAGAAAGCGGAGCTTACACTGCAGAAATTTCTGCTGATATGCTGAAATCTGTGGATTGCGAATATGTAATACTCGGTCACTCAGAAAGAAGAGTGATTTTTAATGAATCCGATGAATTGATCAACAAGAAAATAAAATCTGCACTTGCAAAAGAATTGAAACCAATCTTCTGTGTCGGTGAGCTACTTGAGCAAAGAGAAAGTGGAGAAACAATGAAGGTTATATCTGCACAAATTGAAAAGGGACTTGAAGGAATAACTCCCGAACAAATGAAAAATATCATTGTTGCTTATGAACCTGTTTGGGCAATTGGAACTGGAAAAACTGCAACTCCACAACAGGCAAATGGAAGTTCATTTGTTTATTCGTGAATTAGTGGCAAAAAAATTCTCTTCTTCGGTTGCTGAAAGTCTTATAATACAATATGGCGGAAGTGTTAAACCTGATAACTCAAGCGAGCTTCTTGCACAAAAAGATATTGATGGTGCGTTGGTTGGCGGAGCTTGTCTTAAATCAGGTTCATTTCTAAGCATTATTGCTTCTGCTTAATCATTTGCTTTATAAAAGTAGATTATTTTATTGTTTAGCAAGAACTTTCAGATTGATTTCACCTCGAATCTGTAGTATATTTGTGCGTTTTTTAATAAATTTTCAAAGGATTCGCTTATCGGATGATAACCTTCCCTATTAGATCTCTGTTTTTATCAGCGTTGCTTACGCTTTATGCTTTTCAATTTTCATTCAGTCAGGTTATTTTCAGAGAAGTTCCTGATTACAAAATTCAGGTAACCGACTCACTTTTTTTTGATATTACTCAAACTCGGTCAGTAATCTCTTTAAATGGAAGCTGGAGTGTAAGACCAGCAGATGATGAGGAAGCACCAAAAATAAAAGTAAGTGTTCCTTCAATATTTGAAGGAGAAGGGGAACTTGTTTTTGAGAGAGAGTTTGAATTATCAAAATCTTTGATTTCAGAAAACACGTTAGAATTAATTTTCTACTCTATTAACTACACTGCAGATATTTCTCTTAACAACACAATCATCTACCGACACAGCGGAGGTGAATATCCATTCAAAATTGCGTTACCTAGGGATATTCTGAAAAGCGACAAGGAAAATCTTCTTTCTTTAAAACTGAAATATGATCTCGATTCTAAAAACTCCATCCCGCAGAAGCAAAGATTTCTTTTCTCCGAAAACTTCGGTGGAATAATTGGAGATGTATACATTCATATTGAACCGGATATTTATTTAGCAAAAGAAAAAATTACAAAGACTTTCTCGTCAGATTACAAAAATGTTTCCCTTGAAGTCGAGTCACTCGTTAAGAATAATAAGATTAGAGAATTTCATACAGACACTGATGGACCGGTAGATTACAAATTAGTAGTTTCACTTACAGATGCTTCAGGAAATATTATAAAAGAACTTCCTGCTTACATTTTTAATTTGGAGAGAAATAAGGATATTTCTATTAACCAGAAATTAGATATTCCTGATGCTTTTCTTTGGTCGCCCGAAAATCCTTCATCTTATATTTTAACTCAGATTTTATTTCTTTCTGATTCACTTATTGATACAAAACAAAAATCAATTGCTTTGTTTGATTTAGAATCTGATGAAGAATCAATTAAGCTTAATGGCAGCGAATATTTACTTAAGGGAGTAGCTTACTATCCAGGCAGTGAAATTTATGGTAAACTTATTTCATATGATGAGATGGAGAAAGATATTAATCGCATTAAAGAAGCAGGTTTCAATTGTGTGAGATTTGCAAAGAGCACAGTCCATCCATACTATCTTAACCTTTGTGAGAAATACGGCTTGTTTGCTTTCCTTGAAATTCCGATTAACGGTGTTCCTTCGGGAATTGCCGCAGATGAAAGTTTCATAAGCAGGAGCAGAGAATTTCTGTTCAACTATATTTCTTTTTATGGTGAGTATTCTTCTTTTGTGGCAATTGGATTTGGGGGAACTTATCTTCCTGAACTTAAAGAGCATATCTCATTAATTTCTGTTCTTTCAGAAGCAGCAAAAGAAAAAAGTAATCTTCTTACCTATGCATCCTTCTCAGGCACAAATATAAGCAGTATTGATAAGCTTGATTTATATGGGCTCGAGTTTATGAAGGACAACCCGGCTAATTTAAATGAGCAAATTCAGGAATTGCAGAATAAGTTCGGCAAGGGAAAAATATTTTTCTCATCGTTAACATATCCAGTTTACATTGGCGGCTCGGATGGATATTTAAATGAGTTTTCATTTGAAGCACAGGCAAAGTATTACGAAGAGTTCTTTGATTACATTTCTCAAAATAAAGTGCCTGCATTTTTCATTAACTCCTTTGCTGATTATTTCGGAGATTATTCTTCTTTGATTTGCGGTGGCAGTGATAGAAATTTATATCGTTTAGGTTTAATGGATGAAAACCGAAGTAAGAACAGGATAAGTTATAAAGTCGTTTCTTCCAAGCTAAATAACCTGGAGAAAGTCACAATTCCTATTGGCAGTAAGAAGGATGACTCACCAATGATATTTATAATTTTTGGACTTCTTCTGGCGATCTTTATGGGAGTGCTTGTAAATTCAGGCAGGAAATTTCGTGATGATGCTTCGAGAGCGTTGCTTCGTCCATATAATTTCTTCTCAGATGTTCGGGATCAAAGAATAATATCAGCTTATCATACTACATTACTCGGGTTGATAATTGCGGCGGTAATTGCATTAATCGTCAGCAACATTTTGTTTCACTTAAAGACTAGTCTACTATTTGAAAATCTGTTGCTTGCATTTGCCAGTCCTTTAATCATGAAAATTGCAAACTATCTTGCCTGGAATCCGTTAATGTCTTTGTTGTGGTTTACCGCTTTTAACATAGTTCTTTTTGTAATTATTTCGTTGGCCATAAAAATCGCATCCGTTTTTGTGAAAACAAGGGTATTTATAGTCAGCGTTTACTTCACATTTATCTGGGCTTTACTTCCCGTAGTTCTGCTTATACCTGTTGGAATAATTTTATACAGAATTCTTCTTGCGGGAACAATTAATCCATATATTTATATCGGTCTTGGCGTTATTCAACTGTGGGTCATTTACAGATTGATGAAAGGTATTCACGTCTTATTTGATTCAAAACCAAGTACAGTTTATTTCTATAGCATAATATTTATTCTTGCATTGATTGGCTCCGTTTTATTTTATTATGAATTGAAATATTCCACAGTACAGTACTTGCTTTTTACTTTGAAACAGTTTAATATTTTTTAGAGAATAAGGTTGTATTTATCAAAGCTTGAAATATTTGGCTTTAAATCTTTTGCACAGAAGACTCCAATAAAATTTCACGAAGGAGTAACATCTATTGTTGGTCCGAACGGCTGCGGCAAGACTAACATAGTAGATGCAATCCGTTGGTGCCTTGGTGAACAGCGTTCGAGTACTCTTCGCAGTGATAAAATGGAAAACGTTATCTTCAACGGGACTTCCAGCCGTAAACCTATGGGGATGTCAGAAGTTTCTTTAGTTATTGAAAACACAAAAGGAATCCTTCCTACAGAATACACTGATGTCACAATTACAAGAAGAATATTCCGATCAGGTGAAAGCGAATATCTTCTGAACAAAAATATCTGCCGGCTTAAAGACATAACAAATCTCTTTATGGATACAGGAATAGGTGCAAATGCCTATTCTGTAATCGAGCTAAAAATGGTAGAGACCATTCTTAGCAGTAAAGCTGAAGAACGCAGGACTATGTTTGAAGAAGCTGCCGGTGTTAACAAATATAAATTAAGAAGAAGACTTGCGCTTCGTAAGCTTGATGAAGTAATGAGTGATTTGACCCGTGTGAATGATATTGTGAGTGAAGTTGCAAAAAATGTTGCGAGCCTTGAGAGACAGGCGAAAAAAGCTGACAGATATACTCAACTGACTTCAAGATTGAAAGAAATTGAACTTGAACTTGCCGAAAGAGAATATTCCTGGTTTCTCGATAAAACAGAAGAGATAATTCTTAACAAAGTTGAAAATAACAGGAAGAAAAAACAGTATGAAGATGAAATGTCTTCACTGTTGGGAAAGCTTGATGATATAAAAAGCAGACTTGGAAATTATGAAAGTGAGCTGCGATCAAAGCGTGTTGATGTAAATAAGCTCACAGAAAATATTTATGTATTACGAAGCGATATTTCCGTTTCAAAGGAAAGGCAAAAATCTGTTAACTCAAACATTGCCAAATATGAAAAAGAAATAGCCGAGCTAAATGATCGTCTCGAATCCACAAGAAAAATTATTGAACAAGCTGCTTCGAATACAACGGTTCTTACTGCAGAAATAGAAAAGAACAGAGAAATTAAGGATGAACTTAAAGCAAAAATTGAAAAAGCAACACAGTGGCTTGAAGAAAAAAGAGCTGAGGTTAAAAAGCATTCGGAAGATATTGTCTCAGGTTTGAAACAGGTAAGTGATAAGGAAAATGAGCTTCTAAATATTACAAGAATTGCTGAAGAGAGAAGCAACCAGATAAACAAACTTAACTCCCGCATTCTCAATCTTACAAGTGATGTTGCAAAGACAGTTGGATTTTTAGAAAGCCTTAAGGAAGATAAAGAACGAGTTTCTTCTCAATTGAACGAAGCAGAAGATAATTATGCTAAAAAAGTTCAGGAGAAAGAAAAACTAGAGCAGGAGTTGAATGAATTTAAATCAAGGGAACTCGAACTTAAAAGTATTCTAACGAGTTTTAATGAAAAAATTTCTTTCATTCAGAATCTTGTTGATAATCTTGAAGGTGTTTCGCAAGGAACAAAATCTCTACTCGAATTAACTGGCTGGGCAAATGGTAAAGTTATTCTGCTTGCCAATGCGGGCAATTCATCTGATGAGCTTCGTCCTGCAGTTGAGGCGGCTTTAAGAAATGATGTTAATGATATTCTTATCTCATCAGTCGAAGAGTTGAAAAAGGGAATCGAACATCTCAAAAAAAATAATCTCGGCAGAGCATCTTTTTACCTGAAGCAGAATGGTGATGGTGATTCGGGATTGATTGGACTGTTGAAAAAGTATATTTCCAACAGACAGAAAAAGAAAATTGAGACACACAATTCATTCAAATTATGGGCATCTTCTGCGGTTCAGGCAGGTGGTGAATGGAAGAATTTCTTCAATAAACTGTTGAGTAAGACGGCAATTGTAAATGATTTGGATTCAGCAATAGCTTTATCACTCAAGTATCACCGATTTTAGATTTGTAACACTTGAGGGTGATCTTGCTGAAGGATCTGGTTTAATTGAAAGCGGTTCGCCGCTTGTTGATGAATCACTGTTCGGTAAAAGACAGCTACTTCTCGAAATAAAAAAAGAAATTCCGTCCAAACAAAAGGAACTTGATGAGCTTTCTAATAAAATTTCTGACTACGAATCTCTGATAAGTAAAATTGATCTTAAAGTTCTTTCCGATAAGGGAAGAATGCTTGTCAACGATCTTGCTAATATTGATAAGCAGATCTCACAGTTTGAGTATGAAAAGAAAAAGGCAAACGATGAAACTGAAAAAACGCGCCAGTTAATTCAGGATATCGCAACTGAATCTAATCAACTTGATAATGATAAGAATAAAATAAGCGAACAGTTAACCGGACTGCATGAACATAAGTTAAGTGCCGAATCACAATTGAATATTCTGGAAGAGGAAAACAGAAAGGCTGAAAATCATTTTAACCAATTGATTGCTGAAAAGAATGAAATAAAAGTTAGCTTGGAAAGAAAACTTGGTGAAGCGAGAAATCTACAGAACACAATAAACCAATCTGAAGAAAACATTAAAACAATTGATAACTCAATTCTATCAAGAAAGGATGATATAGAATTTGCCCGGAAAGAAATTTCTGAGATTGACAATAAAGTTTTTGAGCAGGAAAAAGAAGTAACAGGACTTGGGAACAACAAGCAAACTCTGCATGAAGAACTTGAAAAAGTTGAAAAAGAATATGAAACCTTGCGATCAGAAGGTTCTTCAATAGAAACCACAATAAATGAGATAAGAATTGAAAAAGATAATTTGCTCGATGCAAACAGGGATCTCGAGATTAAGCTGAGTGAGTATGATATTAAAAAGAATAATCTGCTTGAGCATATCAATGAAGAGTATTCTATTAAAATTGAGCGAAAGCAGTTTGATGATAATGAAACTTTCGATTTTGAAATTCACAAGACAGAAGTTCACGAACTTCGGCAGAAGATTCGTAATCTCGGACCAATAAATCTTCTTGCATATTCTGAATTTGAAGAGGAAAGAGAAAGACTTGATTTCCTGAACAAGCAGCGCGATGATCTTGTTGATTCAGAAAAAGACATTCTTAAAACAATAGAAGAGATTAACCAGACCGCTCAGGCGAAATTTGCGGAAACATTTCATCTGATCAAGGAAAACTTCACAAGAGTATTCAGATCTTTGTTTGATCCTGGCGATGAAGCAGATTTAAGATTGGAAGAAGGTGCCGATCCGCTTGAAGGAAAGATTGAAATTATTGCAAAGCCAAAAGGCAAGCGCCCCACTTCAATTGAACTATTATCAGGAGGAGAGAAAACCTTAACTGCAATCGCCCTGCTTTTTGCTATTTACCTTGTAAAACCAAGTCCGTTCTGTATCCTTGATGAAATTGATGCTCCGCTTGATGATGCAAACATAGACAGGTTTACTCGACTGATAAAAGAATTCAGTCAGAATACTCAGTTTATTGTCGTCACTCATAACAAACGCACGATGGAAGCGGCAGATACTCTTTACGGAGTTACGATGCAGGAAGAAGGAGTTTCTAAGTTGGTCAGCGTACGATTTAACGAAGATATAAACGTCGTTGCTTAGTCAGCGAATCACGAAAGATATTTCTTATAAAATTCAGTGAACTCCAACAAAAGCAAAAGACAACTTATATCATTTCAAAATAATAATCCTGATTTTCAATAGATAATTGACAAATAAACAATTTAAAATATTTTTAGACTTTGATGGAACAATAACCAGAAATGATGTCGGAGAGGAAATCTTCAGAAAATTTGCAGATGAAGATATTGTATATAAAATAATTGAAGATTTGCTTTCGAATAGAATATCATCAAGAGAGTGCTGGGAAAGTTTATGTAAATCGGTTCCTGCAATAGACAAAAAAGAGTTTGATGATCTCATCCTCTCCCAGGAAGTTGATCCAAGTCTTCATCGTTTTGTTGAATACTGTGAAAAGAACGGATTCCATGTGTTTGTATTGAGTGATGGATTCGATTATTACATCGAAAGGATTCTGAGAAAAGAAAATCTTAATCACTTGAAATATTATAGTAATAATTTAAAGGTTACTGATGAAGGAAAATTAATTCCTTCTTTCCCTTTTTACAATGCTGATTGCAGAAGTTCTGCCAACTGTAAGCGAAACCATATTATTGAAAATAGCAGTGAAGACGACTATACAGTTTTTATCGGTGATGGTAATTCGGATAATGATGCCATTCAATATGTGGACTTCATTTTTGCTAAAAGTGATCTACTGAAGTTTTGCGAAGTTCAAAGAATAACTTATTTCCCATTTAATAATTTTGATGATATTGTTTTACGCCTAAAGGAACTGTCAGCCAAGAAAAGATTGAAAAAAAGACATCAGGCTGAACTAAAAAGACGTGAAGCATTTATGATCGAGTAAAAAATTAACAAACAGAGTTTTATAAAGTATGATCAACATTTCCTCTCTTGCATTTAAATACAGAAGCTACACACCAATTCCTTTTTTACTGTTGATGCTGATATTTCAGCAATCAACTCCGCTCACACTAATAATTGGATTTGCGATTGCATTAGTCGGAGAACTTATCAGGTTCTGGGGAGTGAGTTGGGCAGGAAGTGAAACCAGATCCACTGGGGGTGTCGGTGGAACTTTTCTCATCATCAGCGGTCCTTTTGCTTATGTGCGTAATCCACTTTATGTCGGAAACGTCCTGATGTATCTTGGTCTCGGAATTATGTCATTTGCATTGTTTCCGTACTTACAAATAGTTGCAATCATTTTCTTTCTCTTTCAGTACTACTTCATCGTTAAAGAGGAAGAAAATTTTCTTCGAGAAAAGTTTAAAGATGATTATAAAAATTATTGTGCTCACGTCCTTGCATTTTTACCGCGAATTTTTCCCTATAAAAATTCAAAGGTTGTTCAACCTCCATATAATCTAAAAGCAGGGTTTCGCTCAGAAACTAGAAGTCTTCAGGCATTCTTGGGAATTTCCCTGCTACTTGTTATTCTATGGCTAATCAGGAGTTGATTGATTTGGGAACTTCCAATAACAAGTTAATGCTCATCACCGGTGAAGTTTCGGGTGATTTAATTGGTGCATCGTTGATCAAGGAATTAAAATCTCTCAATCCCGATTTAAAAGTAACTGGCATTGGCGGGGACAGGATGAAATCTGCTGGAATGGATTTGGTCTATCATACTGATCAAATGGCTTTTCTTGGATTTGTTGAAGTTGTTAAACATTTGCCTTTTATACATCAGGTTCAGAAAAAGCTGATTGACATAATCAAAAGTGAAAAAATTAATTGTGTTGTATTAATCGATTATCCGGGCTTTAATCTGAGTATTGCGAAAAAACTAAAACCTCTTGGAGTTAAAATAATTTATTATGTCTCACCGCAGATATGGGCGTGGGCAAAAGGAAGAGTAAAAAAAGTAAAAAAACTTGTTGATAAAATGCTAGTTGTCTTTCCTTTTGAAGTTGAGTTTTATAAAAAAGAAAATGTAAATGTTGAGTATGTCGGGCACCCACTGGTTGAAAGAATTAATCAATATAATTTTTTAAGCAAAGATGAATTCTTTTCAAAATTTAATCTTGATAATAGAAAAAGAAATCCTACTCGTTATGCCGGGAAGTCGAAAGCAAGAGGTAAAAGAAATTTTTCCTGAAGTCATCAAAGCTGCAAAGATACTGGCAGATAAATTTAATTTGCAGGTTGTTGTTGCCCGTTCAAAAAACATTGAGGAAAAATATTTTCGTCAGAGTAATGAGTTGGAGAAATTCGTTACCATCGAAGACCATAATTATGAGTTGATGAAATATTCCCGGTTTGGTATTATCAAATCAGGAACGTCAACACTTGAGGCAGGCTATTTTGCACTACCGATGATAGTAGTTTACAAAACTAGTCCACTTACATATTTGATTGGCAAACAGCTTGTAAAGCTTGATAGAATTGGAATGGTCAACATATTGCTGGATGAAATGGTTGTGCCAGAATTAATCCAGAACGAGGCAAGCTCAGAAAATATTTTTAATGCTGCTTCAAAAATATTATCTGATAATCAGGTTTATGAAAAGATGAAGTTAAAACTTGGAGAAGTAAAAGAAAAATTAGGCGAGGATGGTGCCTCTAAGAAAGCAGCCAGTTCAATTATGGAAATATTAAATGAGTGTTAAGGAATCAAAGCAAAAGATTCTCAGATTTTTCGGTGATCACTTCCTGTATTATGCAATCACAGTTCTTTGCAAAAGTTTGAAGATCGAAAAACAGAATTATGAAGTGATTGAAAATCTGAATTCAAAAAATCAAAATTATGTTCTGGCATTCTGGCACGGAACTATGCTTTTACCCTGGTATTTACACGGCGCTCCAAACTTTGCTGCACTTACAAGCAAAAGTAAAGATGGTGATTTGCTTGCAAAGATTTTAAAGAAATGGAATTATAATGTTGTTCGTGGCTCAAGCAGCACTGGCGGTGATGTTGCACTAGGAATTATGGTTGATTATGCAAGGAATAAATATTCTATCGCAATTACTCCTGATGGGCCAAGAGGGCCAAGACATAAATTTAAAGCCGGTGCAGTAATCACAGCAAAGAAAACAAAAATACCTGTGGTGCTTGCAGGTGTAGGTTTTAAGCGTAAAAAGATTTTGAGCAACTGGGATAAATTTGAAATTCCTTATTTCTTTACAACTGCAAGGATTGTTTATTCAGATCCAATTTATGTGGACGATAATTTTACTTATGAAGAAACATCTTCAATTATTTCTGAATGCGAGGAGAAATTAAATAAGCTTCAGTCGCAGGCTCAGGAATTCACTCTAAATTAGAATGAAATTTCTCAAACTCATATTGTACCCGTTAACACTAGTTTATGCGTTTATAATCTGGCTACGGAATTATCTATTCGATAAAAACGTTTTTAAAAGCAGATCAGTTGATGCAAAAGTATTTTCTGTTGGTAATATATCTGTAGGGGGTTCCGGAAAAACGCCAGTTACAATTTATCTGACTACTTTATTAAAGCTCGGCGGATTTAAAGTTGGTGTTCTTAGCAGAGGTTATGGAAGAAAATCCAAAGGTTACGTTTTTGTATCTGATGGACAAGAATTTCTTACTACTGTAGATATATCGGGAGACGAAATTTATCACACGGTGCTTGATTGTTCAGTTCCTGCTGCAGTTTCAGAAAACAGGGTAAAGGGTGCGGAGAAATTAATCAAGGATAGTGGAGTCAATGCAATTGTGCTTGATGATGCATTTCAGCATCGCTGGATTAAACGGGATGTTGATTTACTTGTAATCGATCAACGTTTTTTAACGGAGAAATCTTTTTTTATTAATAATCTCTTACCAACAGGAGTAATGCGGGAGCCAGCTAAACTCAATAAAAAGAGCAGATGCAGTAATCATCAACAGAAAATTTATGCAGAAGAAAAATATCCCTGATAAAATTCAACAAATATTTTAAAGGAAGAAAAATTTTTACCGGTTATTATAAAGCTATCAGTTTTTTTGATTTGAAACATAACACCGAACACAGTCTCGAAGAATTTCAGGGGCAGATAAGTCTCGTAGTATCAGGTATTGCAACCCCATTTTCGTTCCTTAATGTTTTGAGTCAGAATAAAGTTGATACTGATAACAAGCTTATTTTTAAAGATCATAAAAGATATACCTTTGACGATGTCCAGCGAATAAGGCAGCTTTTTTATTCAACAAATTCGCATTCTGTAGTTACAACAGAGAAGGATGCGGTAAAATTGTCCAAATTTTCACGTGAGATGGATGATATCGACATATATTATTTAAAAATAAAATTCTCACTTGATGATGAAGATCCTTTAAAGGCTTTATCTTTAAGGTCTAAAAATTTTCTTTTTTTAACAATTCTAATTAATCTAATTTCGGAGGAAATCTAAAAATGCCCAGAAAATATGTATACTTTTTCGGAGGGAAGAAAGCCGATGGAAAAGCTGAGATGAAATCGTTACTTGGAGGTAAAGGAGCCAATCTTGCAGAAATGGTGAATATATCTTTACCTGTGCCTGCTGGATTTACAATTACCACTGAGGTTTGTACATACTATTTTGATAATAAAAATAAATATCCAAAAGAATTGAAAGCCCAGATTCTTACATCGTTAAGTAAAGTTGAAAAAGAAATGGGTGCAAAGTTTGGTGATTCTGAAAATCCATTGCTTCTTTCTGTAAGAAGCGGAGCCCGTGCATCAATGCCGGGAATGATGGATACCATTTTAAATCTTGGTTTAAATGATGAATCAGTTCAGGGATTAATAAGAAAGACAAACAATCCGCGTTTTGCCTATGATTCTTACAGAAGATTTGTTCAGATGTATGGTGATGTTGTATTAGGGTTGCAGCCGGTTGATAAACATGATGAAGATCCTTTTGAAGTTATACTTGATAAAAAGAAACACCAGCACGGATTTAAGCTTGATACTGAATTAACAGCAGATCATCTGAAAGAATTAGTCGAAGAATTTAAAGCTGCAATCAGAGAGAAAACCGGTCACGATTTTCCATCCAATCCAATGGATCAGCTTTGGGGTGCAGTTGGAGCCGTATTCAGTTCCTGGATGAATAATAGAGCAATCGTATACAGAAAACTTAATAACATTCCTGCAGATTGGGGAACAGCAGTAAACGTTCAGTCGATGGTTTTTGGAAATATGGGTGAAGATTCCGGTACTGGTGTTGCATTTACTCGCGATCCTGCTTCCGGCGAAAATATTTTTTATGGTGAATACTTATTTAACGCTCAGGGAGAAGATGTTGTTGCTGGAACAAGAACACCACATCCGATTTCTGAACTGAAAAAAGATGATCCAAAAATATACAAGCAGCTTGATGGATTCAGAAAGTTACTTGAAAAGCATTACAAAGAAATGATGGATATCGAATTTACTATCCAGCAAGGAAAGTTGTGGATGCTTCAATGCAGAGTTGGAAAGAGAACTGGTTTTGCTGCTATCAGAATGGCAGTTGATATGGTAAAGGAAAAACTTATTTCAAAAGAAGATGCAATCAGTAGAATTGAACCCAATCAATTGAATCAATTACTCAGACCAATCTTCGATCAAAACCAAAAGAACAAAGCAATTTCAGAAGGAAAACTTCTTGCAAAAGGTTTGAATGCCGGTCCTGGCGCGGCTTCAGGCAAAATTGCGCTTAGTGCACAGGATGCAGAAGAAATGGCTGCTAAAGGTGACACTGTAATACTTGTTCGAATTGAAACATCACCTGAAGATATAAAAGGAATGAATGCATCAGAAGGAATATTAACTGCTCGCGGTGGAATGACATCACACGCAGCACTTGTAGCAAGACAGATGGGTAAAGTTTGTGTCGCCGGCTGCGGCACATTGAAAATAAATTATAAAGAAAGAACAATCGGTGTTGAAGGTAAAAACGATATAGTTCGTGAAGGAGATTATATTTCAATTGATGGATCAACCGGTGAGGTTATTAAAGGAAAGCTTGAAACAAAACCATCAGAAGTAATACAGGTTCTAATTTCTCAAACTATGCAGCCAAAAGAATCGTCAGTTTATAAAACTTACTCAAGTTTGATGAAGTGGGCTGATGAAATCAGAAGAATGAAAGTCAGAACAAATGCTGACCAACCTGACCAGGCGAGGAATGCAATTGCATTTGGTGCTGAAGGAATTGGTCTATGCAGAACCGAACATATGTTTTTTGGTGGTGACAGAATAACTTCAGTTAGAAAGATGATTGTGTCCGATACTGTTGAGGAACGAAAAGCTGCGCTTGCTGAACTTCTTCCATCACAGAGAGAAGATTTTGAAGGAATCTTCGAGGCGATGAAGGGAAAACCTGTTACAATCAGGACTCTTGATCCACCTCTACATGAATTTCTTCCTCATTCCGAAAAAGAAATTGCTGAGCTTGCCGAACATCTTGGAATTACTCAGTCAAAACTAAAAGCAAAGATAGAAAGCCTTCACGAATTCAATCCAATGCTTGGATTCAGAGGGTGCAGACTTGGAGTCGTCTTTCCAGAAATTACTGAGATGCAGGCAAGAGCAATTATCGAAGCAGCAGTAAATGTTTCAAAGAAAGGAATTTCTGTTAAGCCTGAAATTATGATTCCTCTTGTTGGACATGTTAATGAATTTAAATTACAGGAAGATATCGTAAGACGAGTTGCTAAAGAAGTGATGAATGAAAAAGGAAAGAAGATAAGTTATCTTGTTGGGACAATGATAGAGTTGCCAAGAGCAGCATTAACTGCAGATGAAATAGCAACCAGAGCCGAGTTCTTCAGCTATGGAACAAACGACCTTACTCAAACTACATTTGGATTATCAAGAGATGATGCCGGTAAGTTCCTTCCTATCTATGTTGAAAAAGAAATATTACCATCAGATCCATTTGAAGCACTTGATCAATCTGGAGTTGGACAGCTTGTTGAAATAGGAACACAAAAAGGAAGATCAGTCCGTAAGGATTTGAAAGTCGGTATTTGTGGCGAACATGGAGGAGAGCCGTCCTCAGTTGAATTCTGTCACAGAACAGGACTCGATTATGTAAGCTGTTCTCCGTTCAGAGTTCCGATTGCAAGATTAGCAGCAGCAAGAGCAGTTATAAATGAGAAGAAGACGAAAAAGTCCAGCAAAAAGTCGTCTTCAAAGAAAAAGAAATAAAAATAGATTTATATTGTCTTAGAACGTGTGTCTTTTTTGTCATTCCTGTAAAAACAGGAATCCTGGTGTTTATTAAGAATGGATTCCCACTCCTGCCTACCGCAGACAGGTTCATGGGAATGACAACCCATGGAGTATAAGTTTTAAGACTACATTTTAGTCAAATTATTATCGAAGGAATGAAAAATGATGAAACTATCAGATTTCAGTTACAATCTGAAAAAAACAGCAATTGCAAAATATCCTGTATCACCAAGAGATAAAGCAAAACTTTTAGTCGTAAACAGGGAAACGCAGGAGTTGGAATCAAAACGTTTCACTAATGTAGTTGATTATATGTCCAAAGGAGATGTTCTGGTTGTAAACGAAACGCGCGTATTTCAGGCAAGATTATTTGGGAAGAAAGAGAAGACAAATGCAAAGATTGAAGTCTTCCTTTTGAGAGAACTAAATTCTGAGGAATGTATCTGGGATGTGATTGTTGATCCTGCAAGGAAAGTAAGAATAGGCAATAAAATATATTTTAATGATAAACTCTGGTGTGAAGTAATTGATAACACAACTTCTCGCGGAAGAACCATCAGGTTCAATCAATCAGGAAATATTTTTAAAGCTGTGGAAAAAATCGGACTTACTCCGCTTCCTCCATATATAAAAAGAGAACCTGAACAATCAGATAAAGAAAATTATCAAACGGTATATGCCAAGGTTGATGGTGCTGTTGCTGCACCGACTGCAGGACTTCATTTTACAAAACAGCTGCTTGCTAAAATTCAGAAGAAAGGAATAACAATTGTTCCTGTTGTTCTTCATATTGGATTAGGAACTTTCAGACCAGTAGAAGTTGAAGACCTGACAAAACATAAAATGGATTCGGAGTTTTTCGAGATCCCAGCGAAGACTGCAGATATAATTAACAAGGCTATGCACAATAAGCATAATATTTTTGTAGTTGGAACAAGCACTTGCCGCGCTCTCGAAACAAGCACAACAGCAGATGGATTTTTAAAACAAAATCGAGGCTGGACGGATAAATTCATCTATCCTCCTTACGATTTTAAAATTACAAATAAACTGATCACGAATTTTCATGTTCCTGAATCAACTTTGCTGATGCTCGTGTGTGCGCTTGGGGGAAACGATTTGGTCCTTAAAGGCTACAAGAAAGCGCAAAAAGAAAAATATCGTATTCTCAGCTACGGCGATGCAATGCTGGTCTTGTAAGAAATACGGATAATTAATTGAAAACCTTTGTCATAGTTCCTGCGGGCGGAAAGGGAAAAAGGGGAGGTACTACAACTCCAAAGCAGTACATCAGGTTTCATGGCAAAGAACTTATTGTTTACACTCTTGAAGTCTTTCAGAAGAATAATCTTGTGGATGAAATTATCATCGCTGCTGAGTCGCCCTACTTTTCATTCTGAATAAAATTAAGAAAGATTATAACCTCACTAAAATTTCCAGAGTAGTTGAAGGCGGAGAAGAGCGACAGGATTCAGTGAATAATGCTCTTAAAGCAATCAAAGCTGATGATAATGATCTTGTTGCTGTACATGATGCTGCACGTCCTTTACTTCCAGATTCTATTCTTACCAAAGCAATCAACACCGCTAAAGAAAAAGGAAATGCTCTTGTTTGCTTGAAAGCAAGAGATACTCTTTTAAAAGGTGATCAGATTGTAAAAGAATATGTTGACAGATCTGAAATTTATTATGTGCAGACACCTCAGATTTTCCGATATAAAGATTTGAAGAAGGCAATGAAAAAAGCTTACGAAAAGAATTTTATTGGGACCGATGAATCAATGCTGATTAAAGAGCTTGGTATTGATATTAATATTGTTGAAGGCTCAATGCTTAACTTCAAAGTTACCACAATGACAGATATTGAAATGTTTGAAAAGCTTACCATTCATAATCAATAATCTATTTGATTGTCATTATGGAATGATGATCACGGAAGGCTGATCGAATCAGATATCTTAAATTTTGTGATCAATGTATCCCGACTACTCCGGCAAATGCCATTAAATCAGCGAGAATGACTGAAACCATTGTCTAAATAATACTTCGCCCCGTCAAAACTGTCTCATTTCACTTTCCTTATCATTAAATTTATTCAAACAATAAAATAATTTCAGGAACCTATTCATTTCCTGAAAGTAAAACTACCAGTTAAATTAAAATAATTTATTGGGAGTTTTATAATTATGAAAAAATTAAAGGTAGCTGCAATGAAAAGTAAATATCTTCTTTTGCTGATAATTCCTTTCACATTTTTATTCTTTTCTTTTCAAGAGTCTCATCCCCGGAATAAAAATATTTGAAATCGATTCCGGCAGTGAATTTATTTTTCAATTTAAAGATGATTACAAAGCTGCGTGGAGAACTGTTGATTCACTCGAACAGCAGGGACTTACACGTTCCGCACTTGAAGTTGTTGAAGAAATTTATGAAGCATCGAAGAAGGACAACAACCAGCCGCAGTTCATCAAATCTGTTTTTTACAAACTGAAATATGGAAACTACATTGAAGAAGATAGTCACGTTAAAATTGTTAATGATGTAAAAGCTGAAATTGATACTGCTGATTTTCCTGCAAATGCAATTCTCGAATCAATTCTTGCAAATATTTACTGGCAATATTACCAGAACAACCGCTGGAGATTTCAGCAGAGAACCGAAACTGTAAATTTTGATAATGAAGATTTTCAAACCTGGGATCTTTCAAGACTAATCAGAGAAATCGTAAAATATTATCACGCTTCACTTGAAGAAAGCGATAAGCTGAAAAAGATCTCCATTAAAGAATTTGAAGATATTCTTGTTTACGCAAATAATGAATATGCATATCTGCGTCCAACTCTATTTGATTTACTGGCACATCAGGCCTTACAATTTTTTGCAAATGATGAAGCATCAGTAACCGAACCGGTTTACAAATTTGAGTTAAAGAGTGAGAGAGATTTTTCTCCTGCAGACGATTTTGTAGAAATAAAATATGAAACTAAAGATTCTCTTTCACTAAAATTTTATGCAATCCAGCTTTATCAACAGTTAATTGCTTTTCATCTTGATGATAAAGAAAAAGCTGCGTTGATTGATGTCGATCTTGCAAGATTAAATTTTGTGAGAAGCCAAAGTGTAAATAATAAAAAAGACGAGCTGTATATCGCAGCCATCATCAAAATGGAAAACAAATTCAGTGATGTTCCTTATTCAACTTTAATCTCGTTCAACAAAGCACAATACTATTATAGCGAAGGAACCAAATACGATCCCAACGGTTCGGATGATTACAAATGGGATATCAAAAAAGCACTGGAAATTTGTAATTCAGCAATTGAAAGATATCCGGACACATTCGGTGCCGGTCAATGCAGATGGCTTCAAAACCAGATACTGATGAAAAGTTTAAGTGTTCAGACTGAATACGGAAATCTTCCCGATCAGCCTTTCCTTGCTTTAGTTTCTTATAAGAATGTGAATAAAATTTATTTAAGAGTAATTCCGTGGACGGAATCATTAGATCAGACAAAGAACAAACTGGATGCACAAAAGCTCGCACAGCGATATGCTTCACAGAAACCAATTCACGAATGGTCGGTTGATCTTCCGGACGATAAAGATTACCAGAACCACAGTGTTGAAATAAAAATGCCTTCACTATCTGTTGGTCAATATTTAATTCTTGTCGGAACCGATTCTGAATTCACTTATATAAAAAATGCAATTGGCTACAGCAAAACCTGGATTACAAATATCAGTTACATCAGAAAAGATACTGGTGAAAATAAAGTTTTGTTTTATGCATTGAACAGAAAATCAGGTCAGCCATTTTCGAATATTGATGTTGAGGTTTGGGGACAGAAATATGTTCAAGACGCAAGAGAGTATCGGTTCTTCAAAATTAAAAGCGGAAAAACTTCCGATGATGGTGCTTTTCAGTTTGTTAAAGATGATAATCAGTATAACACTTACAAAATGATTTTCATAAATGGGGATGACGAGTTTGAGTCACAGAACTTTTACTCGTACGCTTACAATCAAAATAATACAAGACGAACCACAACATTCTTTTATCTCGACAGAGCGATTTACAGACCCGGACAAATTGTTTACTTCAAAGGATTGATGATTGATACAGATGGAAAAAAGGATAATAACATTGTTTCCGAAAAGAAAACCACGGTTACTTTTTATGATGCTAATCATCAGAAAATTGCTGATGCAACTTTTACGACAAATGAATTTGGAACATTCAATGGAAAGTTCACAATTCCGGTTGGAAAGATTGGCGGGCAATATTTAATTGCGAATGAGTATGGCTCACAATACTTCAGAGTTGAAGAATACAAACGTCCAAAGTTTGAAGTAAAGTTTGATCCGATAAAAGGCAGCTACTCTTTAAATGATAATGTAACAGTTGAAGGATTTGCAAAAACTTATTCCGGTGCAAACCTGAATGACGTCGATGTAAAATACAGAGTTGTTCGCACAGTTTACTTCCCTTACTACGATTACAGATGGCGATGGTATTACAACTGGTTCTGGGGAAGATACAACGAAATGGAAATAACAAACGGCATTACAACAACTGATAAAGAAGGTAAGTTTAAAGTTGAGTTTGATTTGGTGCCTGATCTTTCGATGCCGAAAGAAACCAAACCGGTTTTCAGTTACACGGTTTATGCTGATGTAATTGATGTAACCGGTGAAACTCATTCTGCTCAGACTTACGTTAGTGCAGGATATGTTGCGCTGATTGCAAATCTGAACCTACCGGAAATAATTAATTCTCATATTCTTGATAAACATTTAGTTTCAACAACTAACCTTAATAATCAGTTTGAACCTGCACAGGTATCAATTGAAATTCACAAGCTGAAGACTCCTGAGAGAATTTTCAGAAAAAGACTCTGGTCAAAGCCTAATGAATTCATTATGAGCAAAGATGAATTCTATAAACTTTTTCAACACGATATTTATGATGATGAAAATGAATTCTTCACCTGGGAAAAAGAAAGAAAAGTATTTAACACAAGTTTCACAACAACAGATAGTTCTTACATTACATTTAAAGATCAACCGGAATGGGAAGCAGGTAAATATGTTGCTACTCTAAAAACAAAAGACAAAAACGGAACTCCGGTTGAGCTGACAAAATATTTTACTTTGTTTGATCCTGAATCTGATAAAACTCCTCTGAACGAAGCAAGCTGGGTTTATATGAATCAAAAAAATTATGAACCCGGTGAAACTGCAACTCTGTATATTGGTTCGGCAGAAAAAGATGTTACAGCTCTTTATGAACTTGAATATGATGGGAAAGTAATCGCAAAAGAATGGATTGATCTTGATGATGAGCAGAAGAAAATTGAAATACCAATTAAAGCTGAATACAGAGGAAACATTGTTGCTCATATTGCATTCATAGTGAATAATGAATCACATCTGATTACAAAAGTTATTTCCGTCCCATGGTCGAATAAACAGCTTCAAATATCTTTTGAAACATTTCGGAGTAAACTTTTCCTGGTTCAAATGAAGAGTGGAAGCTGAAAATATCCGGACCAAATGGAGATGAAATTGCAGCTGAAATGCTTGCGTCAATGTACGATGCTTCTCTGGATGCCTTTGCTGCAAACTACTGGAACTTCAACATCTATCCATATTTCTATTCCAGATATAACTGGACTGCAGACAATAATTTTACTTCAATCAGTTCGCGCTTTTATGAAGAAGGATGGAACACTTATGTTTACCCACCATACAATGTATTATCCATACATCAACAACTTTGGATTTTATTTTTATGGATATGGATATGCTGATGGAATGTATTATAGAGGTGGAAGAATGATATGATGTCAATGAATCATGCGAGTTTACTGAAGCACTTGTAATTATTGCGGAGATGTTGAATGAAGAAAAAGAAGTCGGCAATGAATTATGAAAGCTGACGAATGGTAAAAAAAGAGTAAAGATGAAAGATAATGCCTGTTAACGGAGACAAACAACCAGAACAATCTTTCGAAGGTGTTTCAATTAGAAAAAATCTGAATGAAACTGCTTTCTTCTATCCTGAATTAAGAACAAATGAAAGAGGTGAAATAATAATTTCCTTCACAGTTCCTGAAGCATTGACTCGATGGAAATTTATGGGCTTTGCTCTCACAAAAGATTTGAAGAGTGCAATTGTTTACAAGGAAGCTGTAACTCAAAAAGATTTGATGATAATGCCGAATCCTCCAAGATTTTTAAGAGAAGGTGATGAAATTTATTTCACAGCAAAAGTCAGCAACCTTTCTGACAGTTCACTTTCTGGTTCAGCAACTTTGCAATTGTTTGATGCTTTCACAATGAAACCGATAGATGCATTATTTGAAAATTCAGATAACGTAAAATCATTCACATCAGAAAAAGGAATGAGTGAAGGCTTAAGCTGGAGACTCAAAGTTCCACTCGGACAAGTAGATGCGATTGTTTACAGAGTGATTGCAAAATCAGGAAAGTTTTCCGATGGTGAAGAGAATGCACTTCCGATTCTAACTAACAGAATGCTTGTTACGGAAACTCTTCCGCTTCCTGTAAAAGGACACGAGACAAAAACTTTCCTTCTTAAAAAATTGATGGAGAATAAATCAATCAACTTTGCAGAATTATAATCTTACACTTGAGTTCACTGCAAATCCTGCGTGGTATGCAATTCAGGCTTTACCGTATATGATGGAATATCCTTACGAATGTATCGAGCAGGTGTTCAACAGGTTTTATGCAAACAGCATTGCAACTCATATTGCAAACTCAAGTCCGAAGATCAAAAAGATTTTTGATACCTGGAAAGAAGTTGATAAAGATGCACTTCTTTCAAATCTTGAAAAGAACCAGGAATTAAAGTCTGCACTGCTTGAAGAAACTCCTTGGGTTCTCGATGCACAGGATGAATCTGAAAGAAAACGAAGAGTCGGTTTGCTTTTTGATTTAACAAGAATGGCAAATGAACTTGATCGTGCAGAACAGAAAATAAAAGACATGCAGTATTCAAATGGTGGATGGCCGTGGTTCCCGGGACTTCCTGAAAACCGTTTCATCACTCAATATATTGTTGTTGGAATGGGACATCTTGAAAGACTTGGAATAAAAGACATCAGAGAAAATGCTGAAGTCTGGGGAATGCTGCAAAGAGCTGTAATTTACACTGATGTAAGAATGTATGAAGATTATGAATGGATAAAGAAGCATGGAAATCTTGAACAGAAAGAATATCGGATACATACAGGCACAGTATCTCTATGGCAGAAGCTACTATCTCGATATCCCTGTTGATGATAAATACAAAGAAGCTTTTGATTACTGGAAAGGTCAGGCACAGAAATACTGGCTTAGCAATAACAAGTATATGCAGGGAATGATTGCACTTGCACTTTACAGAATGTATGATGCGAAGACAGCAAAAGCAATAATAAAATCAATAATTGAAAACGCTGTGTTCAATGATGAAATGGGAATGTATTTCAAAGAAGAATGGGGATGGTGGTGGTACCAGGCACCGATTGAAACTCAGGCTTTGTTGATTGAAGCAGTGGATGAAATTGTGAAAGACCAGGAATCAGTTGACTTGATGAAAGTCTGGCTGCTGAAACAAAAACAGGTTCAGGATTGGAAAACAACCAAAGCAACTGCGGAAGCATGTTATGCACTTCTGCTGAGAGGAAGTGACTGGCTGGCTGATACAAAAATGCCGGATATAAAAATCGGTGGACAAATGCTTGATCTTCTCAACAATCCTGAAATTCATATTGAAGCTGGAACAGGATATTTCAAAACTTCCTGGAAAGGTGAAGAGATAAAACCTGAAATGGGAGAAGTAACCGTAACGAATAACAATAATGTAGTTGCGTGGGGTTCACTCTACTGGCAGTATTATGAGCAGCTTGATAAAATTACTTCTGCTGAAACTCCGTTGAAGATAAATAAGAAACTGTTCCTTGAATTGGATTCTCCGACAGGAAAGAAAATCACTCCTGTTACTGAAGATACAAAACTGAAACCGGGAGATATTGATAAAAGTAAGAATTGAAATCCGTGTTGACCGTGATATGGAATTTGTTCATCTGAAAGATATGCGTGCAGCAGGATTTGAACCGATAAATGTTCTCTCACAGCACAAATACCAGGACGGTTTGTGGTATTATGAAAACACACGTGACGTTGCAACCAACTTCTTTATGGATAGACTGAACAAAGGAACTTATGTATTTGAGTATCCTTTGAGAGTAACATTACAAAGGAGATTTCTCAAACGGAATTACAACGATCCAATGTATGTATGCACCTGAGTTTGCAAGTCATTCGGAAGGTGTGAGAGTGAAAGTTCAGTAGTAATTTATTTTGAAATATGCCAGATTATTTAAAATCTGGTATATCGTAATTCAATTTATTCAATGATTGTAAAATAAATTGATAGTATCGACCTCTTCCCAATCCCACCAAATCCCTTTAAGAGTTCCATATTTGGTGACCCCTTTTCTCACTGAACATTTAGCTGCGATAGAGCTACAATTGTTATATTATTTTGTCTTGCAGAATCTGCTATCCAACAATAGGTTTGATTCGGCAATCCTGCACGAGTAAATTTACGCCAAATAAATACCGACTAAAGAAACTAACTTAGAGGAGAACATGGAAAAGGAAAAAATTCGGATTAAAGAATTTCCCGCCACTTTTTGGGTAGCTAACACTTTGGAAATATTTGAAAGAATGGCGTGGTATGGCTTCTTTGCAGTATCATCACTATATATTACCGGGGCTGTTGGCGAAGGCGGTTTGGGTTTTACAGATGAAGATAGAGGAGTTCTTCAGGGAGTTGTTACTTTTTTCCTTTATTTATTTCCAGTCGTAACTGGTGCACTCGCCGACAGGTACGGATTTAAGAAAATGTTGATTGCGGCTTTTATCGTACTTATTCCTTCTTACTATCTTCTTGGACAGTTGAAGACTTTTCCAACTTTTTTTCTTGCATTTATGCTTGTAGCCATTGGTGCAGCAATGTTTAAACCCGTAATTATTGGTACTGTTACAAAAACAACCAGCGAAAAAACCTCATCACTTGGCTTTGGTATTTTTTATATGATGGTAAATATAGGTGGATTTGTTGGTCCTATCGTAGCAGGAATTGTAAGAGGATGGAGCTGGGAATACGTATTCTTTGCTTCTGCCGGATGGATATTAGTCAACTTAATTATTGTTATCATATTCTATAAAGAACCACCAAGGAAAGATGGTAGTAGTGACGTGAGATCACTTAAAAAAGTCTTACAGGATATGGTTGAAGTTTTAGGAAATGGAAGGTTTTTTCTTTTCGTATTCGGTTTGCTTGTCGTTCTTGTTCTTGGTTCTAAATATACTTCTGATGGTGCTTTTACGTGGGGAGATATTCTTTTTATTTGCTTTATCTGGATTGCTCTAAATTATATTTATGATATTTTCCTGAAAAAATCAGGAGATGCGAAAAATAAATCCTGGATTTTATCACGAATGAAACTTGGTGATTGGAAATTCGGATTATTCCTTCTTTTAATGTCTGGTTTTTGGACCAGCTTCAACCAGATTTATTACACACTTCCACTTTATATAAGAGATTTTACAGATACTACTGATCTTATGAATGCCCTGGCCGGTTTGATGAGTTTGGTTGGTTTAAGTGGTTCAATAGAAGCAGTTAAAAATTCTATGGCAGTTGCAGGGCAGATGAATCCGGAGTATATAATAAATATTAACGCTGGTGCAATAATATTCTTCCAGGTAATGGTTTCCTATTTCGTTACAAAACTAAAACCTTTCACAACAATCTTCTGGGGTGTGATGATAACGGTAGTGAGTTTTTCTATTCTAATATTTGGTACATTAGGTTGGATTGTTGTTGGAGGAATAATTGTATTTTCATTCGGCGAGATGATGGCAAGCCCCAAATCAAAAGAATATACAGGTAATATTGCCCCGCCAAATAAAGTTGCACTTTATATGGGATATTTTTACTGGTGCGTTGCACTTGGAAATCTTTTTGGTGGAGTTCTCTCAGGACAACTATATGCAGCATTTGCCACGGGATATGCAGCGACCGGATATTATGTGGCTGATATTCGCAATACTTGCACTGGTTTCAGCGTTACTAATTTTAGGATATGATAGAATGGTGATAAAGAAGAAGTAATAACATTTAAGACACTATTAATTATTTGTATTTGTTGTCTTAATATTTTAGATGTTTGTTCTTGATTCTATAACGCTCTTCATCAAAAAGTGGAGAGGGTTTTCTTGATGTTTGTATTTTTTCCTACCGCTAGGTTGCCTTTGATAAAGATCTCAACGTGGAGAGGATTTTATTGTGTTTGTATTTTTTCCTGCCGCTAGGTTGCCTTTGATAAATGATCTTTATTTAATTTCTTCCCGACCATCTGAATACTTAGCAAATCTTCCTTTCTCGCGTGAATGAACATTATCATATCTTGACCAGGGCCAGCCACCAAATTGTGTCTTACGATAATCGTTAAAAGCATCCTGTATTTCTGCAGCACTATTCATTACAAATGGTCCATGCTGGACTACTTGTTCATTAATAGGTTTTCCCTGGAGCAATAATAGGAAAGCATCTTTACTTCCATTTTCAATAATTACTTTTTGATCTGCCAGCAAATCAACTGAGTGATAATGATTCTATTGTAACCCCTGCAATATTTATATTTGATCCTCTGTAAAAATAAAGTGATCTGTTTACTTCAAGCGATGCAGCAGGAATAGTCCATTGAGCATTGGCTTCCATCTTTATTAACCAGATTCCCACTTCATTTTCAGGTTCATTTGCCCAACTATCGGGTGCAGGTGCTGATGCAGTTACTTCTCCAATTTTTCCAGCTATAATAGTTACTTCTGTTAATTTCCCATTTTTATCTTTTTCAGAAACCACAGGAATATCTTCCGCCCAAAGCATAGTATAGAAAGGTTGAGCAAATTTTTTTGCTTTTGGTAAATTGAGCCATATCTGAAAAAGTTCTAAAGGATTAGGTTTATCCTTATTCAGAAGCGGGAACATTTCAGCATGTTGAAGTCCTGAACCTGCAGTCATCCACTGTACATCTCCATTCCCATATCTTCCGGACGCTTTATGCGAATCAGAGTGATCGACAAAACCATTCAACACAACTGTAACAGTTTCAAAGCCCCTGTGTGGATGTGCAGGAAAACCGGGCACAATTTCACCGTGATACATTCGCCATCCGTCCTTTGTAGTAAAGTCCTGCCCAAGATTTCTACCTGCTAAAGAAGCAGCTGGCCCCAGTTGATCGTTACCGGCAGGATAATTATCCAGGTGGTGTACGCAAAATAAAAATGGATCTTGAGTCTCCCAGGTAAAACCCAGAGGTTTAATATTGGTAATTAATTTGTTATACATTTTAATTCTCTTCTAATTAAAACAAATTATTAATGGGACAGGTTTCTCTGCTATTGGCAGAATGTCCCTACAAAAGAATTTATAAATCTTCATTAAACAGGTGGAGAGGATTTTTTATTTCTTGATTTCGAATTAATTTGTGAATGCCCCTCAACCTTTACAGTTTTATTTTTAATTTTAAAAAAAAGAAATTAAAGGTACTCTCTTAACAATCCGACACAATCTAGTTCGTTATGAAGCTTAATATGGTGGTCTAACAATGCCGGATTCATTTTTCTTAGTAAATATTTTATGTCTAAAACTTCTTTATCCTTAAATCCTAACGCTGTACCATATAAATATTGATGTTTAGTTAATAGATTGTTCATTCCAATCGCTTCTAAGTTTTCTCTTGAATAGCTGAATCCAAGAAAAAAAATCCTATATGCTGAAGAAATAATTTTTTGGATTTCTTCAACCTGAGTTTTCCTTTCATCGTAGATTATCTGAATATTATCTTTCGCTTTCTCCGCTAAATCTAAAATATTGTTTGTCTGATATTTTTCTCCTGATGTAGGACTCTCCCACTGAAGCTCTAGAATTTTTCCATATGTATGAATGACTTTTATCCAATCAAGGATGTTTATTACATCCCTGCGATCTCCAGCAAATGAATACAATAAACTCTGAGACAAAAATTCCTCGAAAGATCGATCATAATTAAACGTTATTATATTCAATTTATTTTCTTTGATTTTTTCAAGCTCATTACTTGTGATAATCTCTTTAGTAATTTCATTGTAAAACCATTTATACCAGTCTGTATCTGGCTCTCTGATATCTTCATTGAACTTACATATTGATTCAAAATATAAAATGCACCACGCTAAGATAAATTTACCCTGCTCATAGTGTGTCTCTTTATTTCTAGATAAAAATAAGTCAATTGAATTAGTTGCTGATTGATTGAAGGATTCTATTAAGTAAGAAAATTGATTCGTCTCATTCATTGATTCAATTATGTCGACGTTTCGCCGTTCCTGAGATAATTGGAATATTTTTGTCTAAAGTCTTTAATAATGAATGTCCTTAATTGTTTTGCGGTTGGATATCCATATGGAGCACTCGCCCCAGCCCCCAATACAAATACTGTTTCTTTAGTAATCAAAAATCATTTCCTTTTGAATATCCTTTCCATACTCATTGTTGTATCAATTGATGAGTTGAACGGACAATGTTAATTCTTATGATTATTACAGTTTAAAAATAAAGAAAAACATTTTGAATTTTGTCTACTCATTTGAACAAACTTAAATTGTAAGTAAGTTTCAAATGGAATTTGAATAAACCTTAAAAGGAAATCAAAAGTGAAAAATCCCACTGAAAGACAATACAAAATACAATTGCAGTATTTATTGACTTTGAAAATTTATATTACTCTTCGCTTAATAATTACGGCGAAGCACCCGACTTAATGATAATCAGGAATTTATGTGAGAAAAAAGGAGGGATAGCATCAATACAGGCATTTGGAGATTGGGTTCGTTTTAATGATCAGATTAACAGTCTTCAGACAAGCGGCATACAGCCGGTTTTTACACCTTTATCCCGCACAGAAAAAAGCAGTGCAGATACATTTATTTGTGTTAGTGCGATGAAGCTGTTTATGCAAAATGAAATCATAAACACATTAATATTAGTTTCCGGAGATCGTGATTTTATACCACTGCTGAATGAGTTAAGATCACTTGGGAAAAATACTTATTTAATGGGAGTTCCCGGATCTATTTCCCGTGATTTGGTGAATGTTGCGGATGGAATAATTGAATATCAACCGAAAAAAATTAAACCTAAGGAATCAAAATCATTACAGAGTCCTCAGAAAAAATTGAGTGAACAAATTGAGAATAGTATCATCTCATTTTTAAAGAAAGAGAATCGCAGAATAAACGTTGCAACAATCGGGATAAAGATTAAAAAGGAACATCCGGCGTTTAATCACAAAGAGTTTGGATTTGATAAACTATCACACTTTCTTGATAGTTTTTCACAAATTAAAATAGATTATGATGAAGATAAGCTGGTTGCTTATGCAAGTTTAGTGAAATAGGTTACCCTTAAAGATGACATCTTTTTAGATAGATGTCATCTTTTGTTAATAAATCGGTTCCTCAACTCAACCGGTTTCGTTTTGCTTTTCATCTTTAAATTTAACATTTCAACAAAAATAGAAAAAGCCATCGCAAAGTAGATGTAACCTTTTGGAATATGTTGCTCAAGTCCTTCTGCTATCAACGATACACCTATTAACAACAAAAAAGAAAGCGCAAGCATTTTAACAGTTGGGTGTTTCTCAACAAAATCGCTTATGCTTTTTGATGATACCATCATCACACCAACTGCAATCATTACTGCAAGCACCATAATTATTAATTCCTTTGCCATTCCGACTGCAGTTATAACCGAATCCAATGAAAATACAATATCGAGCAGATAGTATCTGAACGATTACATTTGAAAACGATTTTGCTGCTCTGCCGGAACTATGAGTGTCCTCTCCTTCAAGCTTATCGTGAATTTCAAAAGTGCTTTTGGCAATCAGGAATAAACCACCACCAATGAGTATTAAATCTCTTCCGCTAATTTCCTGTCCTAATACAGTAAACAATGGAAGAGTTAATTTCATTATCCACACAATTGAAAAAAGCAAAAGTATTCTCGATATCATTGCGAGAGCTAAGCCTGTTAGTCTTGCTTTATTCTGCTGTTCCTTTGGCAGCTTACCGGATAGAATTGAAATAAAAATTATATTGTCAATGCCAAGAACAATTTCCAGCACTGTTAAAGTAAGAAGTGCAATTAAGGATTCAGGGTTTGTAATCCATTCCAATTTATTATCTCGATTTTTTATAAGAATTTTGATGAGTTGATTATTGGTTTGAAGAGGTTTTGTATTTCATCATAAGTTAAGATTCAGTGCTTCTGCAGAAAGTAAAAATTTTGTGTAATTCTTCTTTGGATTATTAAATACTTCGTTTGTTATTCCGCTCTCTACAATCTCTCCATCTTTTAAAATTATTACTCTGTTAGCAAGATTTCTTAAAATTCTTAAATCGTGACTAATACATATCATCGTCAGCTTGAATTCAGTATTCAGTTTTTTAAACAACTTTACTAATTTCAATTGCGATTCAACATCCTGTGCTGAGAACGGTTCATCAAGAATTAATAAAACGGGATTTGTTGCCAATAATCTGGCAAGTGCTGCTCTTTGCTGCTCGCCTCCGCTTAATTGGAATCCTCTTCGATTGTATAGTTCTTTGGGAAATCCAACAGAGCTTAAAATGTTTTCTCTTTCCTTTGCGATATATTTTTTATCAATTCTGTTGATGGCTAATACTTCGTCAATCACACTTGAAATTTTTCTAAATGGATTTAAAACTTCTCCGTGGTTCTGGAAAAGAATTTGAATTGGACTGCTTTTTTTACTATTTGATTTTGAATTTAAAGTTATTTTTCCACTGCCAGGTTTAATCAATCCGGCAATTACTTTTGCAAGTGTTGATTTGCCCCCGCCAGATTCGCCGCAAATGCCTAAAATTTCACCACTCTCAACTTCAAATGAAACATTTTTTAAAATATGAAATTGTTTTTTTGTTTCATCCTTTACTACAACCGAATAAGAAATATTTTCAACTTTGAGCAGGGACATCACCTATTTCTTGAAATGATTGAATAAAGCTTTTAAATTTATGATCTGCTGAATTCATAAACTCATCTTGAGTGTAAAACTTTGTCAACTTTACATCTGAAAGATATGCCAGGTAATTAGATGACTTAATTGCAAAGTTTATATCCTGTGTTACGATCAAGACTGATTTGTCATTATCTCTGACAAAATTTTTAATCTTCAACAAGATAAGATTCATCACCGCATAGTCAACTCCTGATGTGGGTTCATCAAGAATTAAAATATCAGGGTTTGCGAGCAAGTGCCAGGACGATTAAAAGTCTTTGAGCCATACCACCGCTTAATTCATAAGAATGAAGATTGGCCATTTGTTTATAATTCGGAAGCAAAAAGAAAAGTAACAGTTCCTCTATTTTAAGCGGGCTTATATTTGATAGATCGAAATAATACTTGATTTTTTTCAGTGGATCGAAGCTGTTGGCAGCATCCTGAAAAACATAGCGGATGTTATTTCTTCTAATATCTCTTAATTCGTTTTCTGAACAATTGAGTAAATCAGTTCCATTGAAATTAACTCCGCCTTTTACTTCAAATTCTGTTTGTGGAAAAAGTGCAGTGAGTGATTTTATAAGAGTTGATTTACCTGAGCCGTTTTTCCCGAGAATGGTATAGACTTTACCTTCCTCTATATCAAACTTGATGTCCCTCAGTATCATTCGTCTGTTTTCTTCATCAAGAATAGAAACTGAATTTATGTCTACACTTAGCATCAGTAAAAATGTTGTTTTTCTTTTACTCAACAAAATAATAAATTGGCGTGAGAAATTACTATTTGTAATACATATACTTCTTAATGAACAACAAAATTATATATCTACTGCTTCTTTCATTTCTTTCTTTACTGATAATTTCATGCGATTCAAAACAATCGACAAATAATAATCGGATTGTTATCGGAATTTCTGCCGATGTACAAACATTTAATTCGCTGTTTGCATTCAGCTATGAAGAAAGCGTGATTGCCGATTTACTTTATCCTGGTTTACTTGATTTCAGATGGAATACTCAAAGAGGTGAATTAGATATCTACCCGATGATAGCAGAAAGTTGGCAATGGTCAGATGATTCTACTTTCATGAAGTTTTTTCTAAGAGATGATATTTTTTGGTCGGATGGAGAGAAACTTACTTCTGCTGATGTTGTTTTTTCTTATGATGTTTATTCTGATCCTGATGTCCAAAGTCGTTTGTTCGGAACTTTCGATCAACTTTTATACTGATTAAGATGGAATCATTGATATTGATAAAACTTTTAATGTTACATTCTGCAAATGAATTTGAAATACATTTTCCCGAAAACTCAATTGTCGATTTAGTTGAAGTTTCAGTTCCGATAATTCCTGAACATATTTATTCAAATATCAGCAGGGACCAGCTTGGTAGTGACGAAGTTAATTTTGATCCCGTATCGAGTGGGGCTTTCAAATTCAAAAAATGGGATCGAAATCAAACAATAATTTTAGAAGCGGACAGTAATTCATTTCTTTTCACTTCAGGTCAGGTTGCTGAACTTATCTTTAAGGTTATACCTGATTATACATCAAGAATTTTGCAGCTTAAAAAAGGAGACATTGATTTAGTAGAATTGGTTAAAGTCGAAGATATGGAAGATCTGAAAGCTGAAAATAATTTGTCAGTTATTAATCTTGTTGGAAGAGAATATGATTATATCGGCTGGAATAATATTGATCCAAAATCTTTTTCTGCCGGAATGATAAAACCACATAAATTATTTGGAAGCAGTAATGTTCGCAAAGCATTAACAATGGCGATCGACAGGAAATCTATACTTAATGAGTATTTATTGAATCAGGGGGAGCTTGCTATTTCTCCTGTTTCCCGGATTTTTAAATTAGCTTTTAATGATAAAGTAATACCGTATGAATATGATCCGGTTGAAGCAAAAAAACTTTTAGCTCAGGAAGGTTGGACAGATAAGGATAGAAACGGAATACTTGAAAAAGGTGATGAGGAATTTAAATTTAAAATGTATTACCCTGTTGGAAATCCGCTGCGTGAATATGCTACTGTAGTAATTAAAAATAATTTAAAGGCAGTTGGGATAGAAGTTACCGCTGAAAAGATGGAACTTGGGACATTCATTGATAATCTTTACGACAGACAACTTGATTCATGGATGGCTGCCTGGGGTGTTCCGATACCTTTAGAATTAAAACCATACTGGTATTCTGATCCAAATATTGGTGTGCTCAATTTTGCTTGCTATAGCAACTCAGAAGCGGATAAAATCCTTGATCAACTTGATGCAAGAATCAGCAATGAAAGAAAAAATGAATTAGTAAAGAAGTTTCAGGATAATTGTTCATCAGGATGAGCCAGTTAGTTTTCTTTACTGGACTCCAAATATTATTGCTTATAACAATCGAATAAAAATACTTAAACGTAACTCCTTATGGAGTTTTGGCTCATTGCTGGGAGTGGACTCTTAATGAATAAAGTTTTGAAATCAGAAATCATTAGAACTTTGTTTATCAGATTTCTGTCATCATTACTAACACTTTTTCTCCTTGTTAGCTTTTTATTTTTCATTGTAAGATTAGCCCCCGGCGACCCCACGGACAAATACATCTCAGCTAAACTTGGCAATGAACTCTCAGATAAGAATCGCTGAAAAATTTTCACTCAATCAACCCGTTGCTGATCAATACTTTGCTTTTGTTTCAAATATCTTTAAAGGAGATTTGGGAGTATCGTATAATTACCGACTTCCTGTATTTGATGTAATATGGGAATATTTTTCCTTCACTTTGATATTTGCAAGCATAAGTTTCATCCTTCAATTGAGTCTGAGCATATGGTTCGCAATCCGGGTAGTAAGAAAGCAAAATAAGTGGGTAGAAAAATTTACTTCCAATTTCTCACTTTTTGTTTATTCCATTCCCGCATTTGTTCTTGGTGTAACTTTGATTTACGTCTTTTCTGTTTATCTGGATTTATTTCCAATTTCAGGCTTAACATCACTTGATCACGATGGACTGTCATTCTTTCCCAGGATATTTGACCTACTGCATCATCTGATTCTTCCCTTGATAACTCTTTCTGCCGGAGGCGTTGCATTGTTTTATAAATATGCAAAAGAAAGTCTGGACGAAATAAAGAATCAAACTTTTGTTGTTAACCTGAGGGCGTCCGGACTTGATGAAAATATAATTCTGAAAAAGCACATTCTTCCAAATGCAATCAGACCATTAATTTCTGTTGCAGGTGTGGAGCTTGGAATTATTTTAGGTGGAACACTAATTACAGAAGTAATATTCAGCCTTCCTGGTATGGGTCGGTTAGCAATTGATTCTATCTTATCCAGAGATTATCCTTTAGTTATTGGCTGTGTTTTTACTGCCGCTGCTGTAATGATTATTGCTAATTTTCTTGCTGATTTAGTAAAGTTGAAAATTGATAAAAGAATGATCAAAGGAATTCTGAATTGAAATCTGGAATAAAGATAATTCACTGGATAATTTTTCTTTGGTTGTGCATAGTCATTCTCCGGTTTGATCTGATTGTAGATTATCTTTCGTTGATTTTTAGTTTCTTTGGTTTATTAACAAGTGATTATTCAGCAGCTATAGCTTTTCTGAATTTTGGTTTTATTGATGCTGCATTATCCTTAATACTTTTCATTTTAATGATTCCTCTTTTAATATTTTTTAGAAAAAGATTACAATTCCTAACAACCAGATTAAATTTCTCTATTAGCTTTTTAATAATTCTTGGTTTTGTTTTTCTGTTTGCACCAATAATCACAAATGAAAATCCTGAATTTTCAAAAAATCTCTCTGTAACAAAACTACTTCCACCATTCAGTTCTGTAAAACAGCTTGAGTTAAATACTGGCGAGGCACAGAATTTATCTGAAGTTGATGCTTTTCGAAATGAATCAGAAAGAATTATTAAGCCGTCATTCAGTAATAATATTATTTTAGCAGATAGTGTTGTTATCGTTGCTCAAGTTATCTACTTTCAAAAAAACGAACCTTATAAAATTGAAAGGAAGATGCTGCTTAGTGAATCCGGAATTCCAATTATTAAGGATAGATTCTTTCTTCTTGGCACTGATGAATTTGGAAGAGATCTCTTTGCCAGGCTTATTTATGGAACTCGAATTTCTATAACTGTTGGGATAGGAGCAGTTATATTATCATTTATTATTGGAATACTTTTAGGATTCGTAGCGGGTTATCGCGGAGGGATACTTGATATTTCACTTAATCGATTTACAGAAATGTTTTTAGCTTTTCCGGTAATCTATCTTATTGTGCTAATCTTAGCTTTGTTTGGCAGTTCAATATTTTCCGTTATAATTGTTTTAGGTATTTCGGGATGGATGAGTCTATTTAAAATTGTAAAAAGTGAAGTGCTTTCTATAAAGCAAAAAGATTACTTTGCTACTGCTGAACTTGTTGGATTAAATAAATTTCAACTACTTAAAAAAGAAATATTTCCAGTAATTATCACGCCGGTTTTAGTAAACCTGATATTTTTATTCAGTAATGTTATTCTTGCAGAAGCCGCATTAAGCTACCTTGGACTTGGTACTGGTAATTCATATCCCTCTTGGGGTTCGATGATTAGTTCAGGGCAAGAATATATTACAAAAGCATGGTGGTTGATTGCATTTCCGGGATTAGCAGTGATACTGACCTTGTTTACATTTAACTCATCAGGCAGATTGCTCGGTAAAGCAATTAATCCCGATTAATCCCCGAATTAAGCAATGATAAATACCCGTTACAAAATAATTAAAAAACTCGGTGAAGGAAGAAGTTCCGTATATCTTTGTAATGATGTTGAAGTTCCCGAAAGCAAATTTGCAATAAAAATTCTTCCTTCCGGAGCGAATGATCACGAAAAAGATAACTTCGTAAATGAATATTTTACTCTTCAAAGATTAGAACACCCAAATATTATTAAAGCATATGATTTTGGAACTATATATAAAACTGATGATGAGGCAGAAATCGAAATTGGTTCAGCTTTTATTATTCTTGAATATTTTGAGGGCGAAGTTCTTCTCTCATCCAGTTCAATCCAATTAGAAGCCAATCTAAAAGAAACTGTAAAACAAATTTGCGCTGCTCTCTATTATCTACATCAGTCAAAATATATTTATTATGATCTGAAGCCAGAAAACATTCTGATCTCATTTAAAAGTGATGTCCCGCAAATAAGATTGATTGACCTAGGTCTCGCTGAATACTCACCTTCTCCTTCGGATTACGAAATAAAAGGAACAGCACACTACATTGCACCTGAACTGTTGAAAAAAGAAGAACATAATCATTCGGTAGATCTTTATTCACTTGGGATGATTATGTATCAGATTATTTATAACAAGTTCCCGTTTAAATCGAAAGTCGAACTGGATATTTATAAGTCTGCAATAGAAGATGAATTCGATTTTCCACAATCCAAAAGTTATTCTCCAGAGTTGATCGATGTTGTTAAAAAGTTACTGGATAAAGATGTTAGTCAAAGATATTCATCAGCTTTAGCTATCATCACAGACCTGGGTTTTCAGCTCAATATCGAATTAACAGAAGAATTTTTGCCTGCCAAAATTTACTCTGGCCGGGATTCAGTCATTAACCAGGTGTCCGAATACATTAAAGATCTGGATAGTACGGAAGTGTTCACTATAAAAGGATTTGAAGGTGTAGGCAAAACATCATTATTAAACAAGATACTGGAACTAAATGGACAATCCGTTCTGATTTCTGATGTAAAAGGAAAATCTGTTGAAGAATTAATTCGATACCTGTTACGACAAATAATATTTTCTGATTCAGTATACTCAAAACTTTCGGAGAAAGACAAACAGTATCTCCTTCAACAACTTGAACTAAATCCAAAAGATATTATTAATGATTTTAAATCTGTTGTTGCAACAATAAGTTACAATTGTAAATTCACATTGCTTATTGATGATTTTAACTTATATGATCAGCTTGTTAGTAATCTACTATTGGATATCATCCCGATACTACAGGTTAATAATGTCAAAGTTGTTGTATGTGAATCTTCAGAGCATGATTTTCTTTCATCGGAAATAAACAATGTGAAAGAAATTACATTGAGTCCGTTCGCCGGTAAGGAATTAGTAACATTTTTAGAGGAGAGTTATTATTCGAGTTTCCCTCGTGAAAAAATTAAAGACCTAATTATTAAAAATGCTGATCTAATTCCAGGGAATATCAAATCGTTCATAAAAGATTTAATTCTTTTTGAAATCATGAAATTTTCAGAAAGCGGAGTAATTTTTTCTGATGACGAAGATAAACTTTCGTCCATAACTGAAGCACATTTTGTTGTTTATGATTTAAGACTGGCTAACCTTTCGAGGAAAGAACTAATTGCCGCACAAATTCTTTCTGCATTTGACGTTTATGTTGATTCTCATACATTATCAATATTCCTTGGTCTTAACAAAGAAGAAATTGAAAAAATTATTTTCAATCTTCAATTCAATAACATAACGCAGAAATTCATCTCCGGACAGACGCTAAATTTCACATCTGAGGCAATAAAAAAATATATATATGCATCGATTGAAAACAAGAAAAAGCTGCATCATAATATCGCCATAAAACTCACCAAGAAACTTCCTTCTTTTAACCGATTGGAGTCTGCAAGGCAGTACGAATTAGCGGGTGAATTTGAAATTTGCTACAAGATAACGATGGAAGAGATTACCGATGCTGAACTGCACTCAACATTCACTTATATGCAAAGGTTACTTAGTCATTTGGTGGAACTTCCTGTTAAAAAGGAATTGATTGATTCAGCAAAAATCAAATTGAGTGAAGTCTATTTGAAACTTGGAGATGTGCAATCATCACTGAATACGATAAAAGAGTTAAAGAATACGCTGCCTGAAACAAAGATTGATAATAAATTATACTTCATTGAGGGAAGCGCACTAATTGCTTCCGGGGAGTATGAATCTGGCAAACGAGTAATGTCAGACCTCCTTAAGAAAATAAAAGATGTTGATGAAAAGAACCGATTAAAAGTAGAATTAGCTTATGCCGATTTTGAGCTTAAGATGTATAATGAAGCCAACGAACAGTGTGATAATCTTCTCAAGGACAAAAATCTTTTCTCAGAATTAAAAGGAAGGTGTTATAATTTAAAGGGAATGATTAATATTTATCAAAGCAATAATCTGAACTCAGCGCTTGAAAATTTTAAAAATGCAAAATCTCAGTTTGTTGAATCAAATCAGCCTGTCCGCATAGCAGGTGCTGAAGTAAATATTGGAAACGTATATAACATACTTTCAAATTATGAAAAGGCTGAGGAGCATTGGCAAAGTGCATCTCATATTAACCAATCCATAGGAAATCTCGAGCAGGAAGGTATGCTGCGTCAAAGCTTGGGGGTCTTTTATTTTAACAGAGGAAAATATGAGTTGGCACTAGAGTCGTATCTAAAAGCACAAAATGTATTTTTAAGTCTGGGAAATGAAATTGGTGCAGGTCAAAATCTTTGGAACCTTTCAGAGGTTTATATAACACTTTGTGATTATCAAGAGGCTTTTAACTCTTTAAATAAAGCAAAATCATTTTTTGAACGTACTAATAATTATAAGGAATTATCTGACGTACTTTTCTTGTTATGTAAGTTATTTTTTGGGATTGGTATTAACCAAATGTTGGAAGAGACAATTAAAAAGTACAAGGAAAACAATAAAAAAATAAAACTCAAAAATGAATCAAGGATTCATGAATTGCTTTTAAATCAAATGTTATTCTTTAGAAAGTCTGGGGCAGTATCGGTAGATGAGCTATCATTAATTTGTAACGAGTTTTATATTCAAAGTGATACTCATAATTATTTTGAAACTTCGTTTCTACTTATTAAAGCACTCATAGATGAAAATAATAATATTGAGGCTCTTGACCAATTAAATAAAGTGGGTCTTATTGAATTATGCTCACAAAATTCTATATTGGAAGCACAAAGAGAATATTTTTTAGGAATTATTTCCAAAAACATAAAATCAGATAAACTTTTATCACCATTGGTATATTTTGAAAAAGCATATGATTTGATAAAAGATGAGTATATAAATGAAGTGACCTGGAAAGTATTATTTGAAATTTCAGAATTATACATTGAAAGGGGCAACCTCACTAAAGCAAAGTATTTTGTTACGTATACCAGGGAGTTGATCTATTTTATAGCGGAAAAGATAGAATCACCACATTTGCGGGCAGCTTATTTACGAAATCATGAACGAATGAATACATTAAAGAAATTAGAAAGTTTTTATCCTTCAAATTAAGCTATGTCAGAAGGGCAATATAATATAAAAGTTTTTTCAGATTCAGAGGACCTGGTTTCCATCACTTCTGCTCTTAAGCAATTGGAACTAAAAGGATTCCAGCTGAACATATCTTTTCCCTCCGAACTTGATGTAGATAATAATGATATAATAATTCTAAAAATTCAATCTCTCGATTCAACTTTATTTAAGAATGTACTAAAAGCAAGAAGAGGAAAAACAAATAAATTTATTGTTGTCATAAGTAATTCAGATGCTTTACTTGTGACTTCGCTATTAAAGCAGGGATTCTTGGATATTTTTGTCTTTCCTTATGAGGTGCTAAAATTTACTTCATATCTTGCTGAAGTAATTGCCAACAAATCATACATCACTGAAGTTAGTCGTATTGGAACATTTGGTATGAATCGCCATGGCATAAAATCAATTATCGGCGATTCAGAAAAGCTTTTAAGAGCTTTGGAGTTGGCAAGCAAAGTATCAGAAAAAAGTAATTCAAATGTTTTAGTTCTTGGTGAAACCGGTACAGGAAAAGGATTGTTTGCAAGAGCTATTCATAATAATGGTCCTGCGAATCAGTTTCCGTTTATTGATATTGTCTGCACTGCCATTCCTGAAAATTTGTTGGAGTCAGAGCTGTTTGGTTATGAAGCAGGTGCATTTACTGATGCCCGGAATAGAAAGGTTGGTTTATTTGAACTCGCTGAAAGAGGGACTCTCTTTCTAGATGAAATTGGAGATTTAAGCTTTAACATTCAGACCAAGTTGTTAAGAGCTGTAGAAAAAAAAGTTATAAAAAGATTAGGAGGCGTTGTTGATATACCGGTTAATGCACGGATTATTTCGGCAACTAACAGGGACCTGGAATCAATGGTTGAGCAAAATTTATTTAGAAGAGATCTTTTTCATAGGTTGAATGTAGTCTCAATTGAAGTACCACCTTTAAGAGAGAGGGGGGAAGATATTGTTTACCTGGCGAATCATTTTATTGACGAGTTCAATCAACAATTTGATAAATCAATTAAAAAACTTGATAAAGATTTGCAGCACCTTTTAATGGGACATGCCTGGCCTGGGAATGTTCGTGAATTACGCAATTCAATGGAAAGAGCCGTCTTGTTATGTGAAGATCATAAATTACAGATTAAAGATTTTTCCAGCCTGATTGATAAAGTTCATAACAAAACTCAGGAAGTTGCAAAGGCTGACGATGTTCCTTTTAATATTGTAAGAATGGATGTTAATTATGGTATAACTTCTCTCAGAAATGTTGATAAAGAGTATGCCAGAAAGGTGTTGTTTAAAATGGGTGGAAATAAAACACAAACAGCCAAAATTTTAGGAATTTCAAGACCAAAGCTTGATATTCTTTTAAAAGAACAATGAAATTTTAGAGATATTTTAGATAACTTTTTAACGACATTTTTGTATTTTTTATCTTAGATTTAGCTCTCTTTTTTGTAACATATTTTTACAAATAGTAAGGTATCCCTTCGATACCTTGTAATTATTACTTGAATTTGCAATCTAATTTGTGCTAATATCTAAAACGACAATTTTTTCCATGGCACAAGCATTGGATTTAAAATAGTTGCTGCAAATTGCAGTTTTAGGGTGAAGTGTATGTCAAACTACTAGTAGTGTGTCATATTATATAACTGAGTGGTACTATGCGAACTATATTATCCATAGCCCTTATTTGGGGACTATTCATATCCGGATTCGCTCAGGTTGCTGATAATGTTCAAGAAGCGACCAGATATAGAGTCAATCAGGATAATATATCTACCTTAGCTGATAACCACACGTCTTACACTTCCGAAGTGTTTCAATCTGAACTCAAGTTTCTTGAGAACAGATCAGCTTCGCAGCTAGAAGAACTCGGCGGTAGATACGGTTGGGTCAGATCAGCTTCGCAGCTAGAAGAACTCGGCGGTAGGTACGGTTGGGTCAGATCAGCTTCGCAGCTAGAAGAACTCGGCGGTAAGTACGGTTGGGTCAGATCAGCTTCGCAGCTAGAAGAACTCGGCGGTAGGTACGGTTGGGTCAGATCAGCTTCGCAGCTAGAAGAACTCGGCGGTAGTACGGTTGGGTCAGATCAGCTTCGCAGCTAGAAGAACTCGGCGGTAGGTACGGTTGGGTCAGATCAGCTTCGCAGCTAGAAGAACTCGGCGGTAGGTACGGCTGGGTCAGATCAGCTTCGCAGCTAGAAGAACTCGGCGGTAGATACGGTTGGGTCAGATCAGCTTCGCAGCTAGAAGAACTCGGCGGTAGGTACGGTTGGGTCAGATCAGCTTCGCAGCTAGAAGAACTCGGCGGTAGGTACGGTTGGGTCAGATCAGCTTCGCAGCTAGAAGAACTCGGCGGTAGGTACGGTTGGGTCAGATCAGCTTCGCAGCTAGAAGAACTCGGCGGTAGGTACGGTTGGGTCAGATCAGCTTCGCAGCTAGAAGAACTCGGCGGTAGGTACGGTTGGGTCAGATCAGCTTCGCAGCTAGAAGAACTCGGCGGTAGGTACGGTTGGGTCAGGTAGAGTGAATTAGTTCTCCAAAGTATACTTTGTTAAGCCTTCAATCTTTATTGAAGGCTTTTTTATTTTTTAGTTTAAGTCTTTATTTTTCTGATGTGCTTTGCAGATGGTGCTGATTTATTTTCCTCATTTTCTGAAAAGTTTTTTGCTCTAAATTTTAAAGAATAATCTTGCTTTCTGTTTATATGCTCAGAATATCTCTCCTGCTTATCCTTATGTATTCTTTCCTTCATGCACAGGAAATCACCCGGATTACTGTTGTTGAAGATGAAAGCAGTCAGTCGGTACCATCTTATAATTATCAGGGGACGATCTATGTTTCGTTAAAACATTTAGCAGATGTAACTCATTTAAGTAATAAGATATTGGATGGAGGAAATACTCTTGAAATCACTTTCCAAGATGTTATGCTTCGTTTCAAATCGAAAAATCCATATGTTATAATTACGGTTAATGTATCCGGAGAATCGAGCATATACCAATTTCCTACTTCATCACATTTTATTAATAATTTCATTTTTGTTCCTCTAAATGAAACCATTGAACTCCTTAATAAGTACTATGATAAATCTCTCATAGTAATCAGCCCTGGTAAAATAATTGTACTGCAAAAAGATCAGCAACAGATCAGTAGAATCCAAAGTATAAAGCTTGAACATGGAGCTAAGGGTACCTATATCCAAATTAAAAGCAATATGGAACTTACATCTCAATTAACACGTGTTGAGCAGGATTCTTTTATTCTGACGATGAAAAATTCATCAACATTCGGTAGTAACTTCAATAATATTAATCCTGTTGGGTATGTAAAACATATTGGAGTCTTTAACCGTAAATCAGAATGTTGAAATCAAAATAAAAAAGAAAAATGCGGATGTTGCTAATGAGTTTTTCTATGATGATGATAACAAGGAGTTGGTGGTACATCTATTTGAGCGGATAGATTCTCCCTTGCTCGAGAGAGAAAGTGAACATTTTAAAGTAATTTACCGCGATTATCACTCAGACCTGATTAACAATGTTCTTGTAAGTGCCGAGAAAGCTTTTAAGCTTCTTTCTAAGATTTTCAAATACGAGTCTTCAGATAAAATCATTATTAATACCTATGATGTGAGTGATTACGGATTTGCAGCAGCCAGTACCACGCCGCAAAATTTTATCAGGCTGGAGATTGAACCATTGGAACCAGGTTATGAGATGGTTCCATATAACGAGAGAATTCAATGGCTTCTGAGTCACGAGCTGGTTCACATTATCGTGAATGATGCTGAAGTTCAGCTAGAAACATTTTATCGAAATGTTTTTGGTAAAGTTCCCCCGGATAAGATTCAACCTCTATCTGCGTTCTATAGCCTTTTAACTAATTATAATCGCTATACTCCTCGCTGGCATCAGGAAGGCATTGCAGTTTTTTTTGAAACATGGCTGAGTGGCGGTTTTGGAAGAGTCCTGGGCAGTTTTGATGAAATGTATTTTCGATCTATGGTTTATGAAGGAATGCCATTCCCTTCGCAATTGGATTTAGAGACTCTGTTAGCTCATAATTCGATTTTGTTGGAAAACATTCAATACATCTATGGCGGAAGATTTCTGGCATATTTGTCTATTACATATGGAACAGAGAAAGTTATAGATTGGTTCAGAACAATTAAAGGCGAGGCTTACATCGGGTTCGAGAGTAAATTTCAGGAAGTATTTAAGATAGAATTCTATGCAGCCTGGGCAGATTTTATAGCTTATGAAATAAAGTTTCAGGAAGAAAATATCAACGTCTTAGAAAAATCAGAGCTTACTGATTTAAAAGAAATCAACAGCCAGAATTTTGGGTGGGTTTCAAAGCCTTGCCTGGATCGACCTACCAATTCAATCTATTATGTATATCATAGACCAGCGCAGTTGTCTACGCTTCAATCTCTTGATTTATCGACTGGTATTTCTAAAGAGATAACTTCAATTCCAACTCCGAGTATGCTGCAAGTTTGTTCGATTGCACTTGATGAAGTAAACGGATTACTTTTTTATACAACAAATAATAATCAATTGTTTAGGGATATTTGGGTCTATCATCTTGAATCTGGTGATGAGAAATTGTTATTTGAAAATGCACGAGTTGGGGATTTGGCAGTGTCGCCTGTAACACATGAATTATGGGGTGTTCAACACGACGCTGGTTTTGCAACCTTAGTTTATTCTCCTTATCCATATAAAGAATTGATTAAGATTAAAACATTTGAGCTCGAAGAAGAAATCTTTAATCTTTCGATTGACGTCTCAGGGAAAAAACTTGCTGCCGGATTAAGAAGACCAAACGGTTTACAGTCGATAATTATTTTGAACACCGAGACGATTGTAACCGATTCATTATTTAATTATCAAATAATTTCCAGCAGCGGATCGCCTGAAAATCCATCCTGGAGTCAAGATGGAAAAATTCTTTACTGGGGTGCTTATACAAATGGAGTTTCAAATATTTATAGATATGATTTTAATGATTTATCATTGAAAGCTATTACAAATTGTTTAACTGGTTTATTCAGACCTTTGGAGATTTCACCCGACTCGATATTCGCCTTTGAATACTTTACTGATGGTTTTAAACCCGTCATCTTTGAAAACAAACCTGCTAGTTTTCTTCCGGCTATAAATTATCTTGGACAAAGAGTAATTGAAGAAGATCCCAATCTTTATTACTGGAATTTAAATACTGATACTACGGATATTAATCCAATGGACTTCTCTCTGGGAACAAGTTATAACGGACTTGAGAATTTACATCTTCAATCTCTGTTTCCAATGGTAAGTGGATTTCAAAATCAAGTTGTGTTTGGATTGTTTGCGAGAGTATCCGATCCATTATTAATTCACGATTTTTATTTGTCGGCAGGTGTTTCACCTCTAAGTGAAAATCCAAGTTATCCTTTGTGGCATTTAAGATTTAAATATGATTACAAGCAGCTTTTATTTCTAGAAGTCCTTTACAACGGAGATGATTTCTTTGATTTATTTAATAAATTAAAAAGAGGTATGCTTGGAGAACAATATAAGATTGGATATACCTATTACTGGTTGTATGATAATCCACTAAAGATTAAACAAGCATCTACACTTACTCTTTACAGAAATGTAGAATTTCTTTATGACAACTTGGTAAGAGTATCACAGCCGGATTTTGCCGTATTAGCGACAAATCTGAACTCAAAAAACCTTAGGAAAACTATCGGAAGTTCAGATTATGAATATGGAAACGAAATTAATTGGACAGTGACTCTTTACGGTACAGAATTTGACCAACCTGAGGTTGCGGTTAATACATACGCTGAACTCAGCAATTATAGAATGTGGTTGTGGAAGCACAATGTTTTACACGTAAAAATTGCAGGAGGTTACCTTTGGTATAATGAAGATCTTGTGCAATCGAAGTTTTATTTTGGTGGATTTGGAAATAGACCTGTTGATAATGATGAAGTCAGGCAGTTCAGAAGAATATTTAGATTTCCTGGAATTTCAATCTACAGTCTTGATGTTCAAGGAATTTGGAAAATTGATGATTGAAAATGATTTCCCTGCCTATCAGAGTTTCAGATTGGTTGTTATTTGATCAGTTTGTAAATCATATTGATTTTGCTGTTTATTCTCAAGGATTAATTACTCAATCATATTTAGGAAATTATTTGGTTGATATCGGAGCTCAAATGGATATTAGATTAAAACATTGGTACAATCTTGAATCTACTTTTTCTGCCGGTATTGCAAAAGCGTGGGTTCTGCCAACCGGAACAACTGATTGGGAATGGTTCTTATCAATCAAACTGCTTAAAGATTAGTTATTTAAAGTATAAAGTGCTATGAAATTTTCCGAGTTCAAAAAAAATATAGATGACGGTATAAAAAATGTGATTGCCGATAGTGAATCATCTGATAGGACGAAAAGTCTTGAAGCAATTCTGAACATCGTTAATACAATTAATCGGTCCTTAATTTTAGAAGATGTACTTGAACTTGTTTTAAAAAATGCAATCCGGCTTACTCAATCCGAAAGAGGATTTATTGTACTTCAAAATGCTGCAGGTGAATTAGAATTTAAACTGGGACTGAATGAACAGAATGAAAATCTTCCCAAGCAACTCTTTGAAGTCAGCAATACTGTTGTTGAAGATGTTTTCCAGAATGGTCAATCAATTTTTTTGGAAGGGGCACAGAGTGATACAGCCTACGATACAACAAAAAGCATTTTAAAGCTTGATCTTCAAACCATACTATGCTCTCCGTTAATCACAAATGGAAAAAAGATAGGTGTAATTTATGTTGATAGTAAACATCTTCATAAAATAAAAGTTAGAGAAATAACAGGCACTTTTGAGATTCTTGCCGGGCAGGCAGCCACCGCAATCAGAAATGCTCAATTGTACGATAACCAGATAAATGCTTATAATGCATTACAGGAAGCAAATGCACAACTCATTCAAGCAGAACGAAAGGTATTAAAATCCGGAATTGATACCGAGATTGGACAGGCATTGCAAGGTCTAGTTCATCTTGCCTTACTCGAGACTGAAAGTCTCTTACGCACAATCGAAAAATCACAATCAGAATTTGACACTAATCAAGAACTCGATGATCTGCTCTTTGACAGATTAAAATTAAAATCCAAAGTGGCTGCGGATAGCATTCGTAACATTCAAAAATATGCACAGGTACTGCTTGAAACTTCAGTTACTGACTTGAATAAAGACAACAACGATTTGAACAGAACGATTCAGTCAGTAATTAAATACCTTTCTCCTCTAAAGAAGTTCAGTTCAGTGACATTTAAAACTGAATTGAATACATCTACCACTTTGCGACTTCGATCCCGAGCAAATACAACATCTCCTCGTACATTTGTTTACTAATTCAGTAAATGCAAGTAAAAGTGCAACTATTACAATACGTTCATATGTAAAAGAAAATAAAAATTGTGTTGATGTTCAGGATGACGGACCAGGTTTCTCTGAAAAGTATAAAGCAAATCCATCCGCAATTTTTAATTTGTCTAACGGAGGTTATGGTTTATTTCTCTGCAAAAATATTATCGATAAGCACAAAGGAGAAATTAAAATACTTAATAGCGAAAAAGGTGCTTTAATTCATTTTTCATTACCTGTTAATTAGCAGTGGAATCACTCAACCTTAAATATTTTGAAATCTGTTACGATCCTCTTCCTTTCCCGGTTGAAATTTTTGATGAAAATGGATTTGTTGTTTACATTAATTCTGCTTTCTCAAAGCGATGGGGTTACTCTTTAGCCGAACTTAGTGGATATTCTTACGTTACCGATAAAGAACTTCAGAAGAGAGACATAGTAAAGAAAATCGGCAGTGTTGTTCAGAAAAAGAAAACTATACAAATACAGAACTACGTCGATACAAGGTTACTCGGTTCCGATAGAGCAGTTCCATTCCTAAAAACAACCATTTCTCCTCTTAGTCTGGGAGATAAATCCTTTATAGTACTGTTTCACGAAGACCAGACAGATGTTCTTCTTGCAGAACAGGAAGTTAGAAAAGCCAGAGATGCCAGTAAAGAATCTGACCGACTTAAAAGTACTTTTTTAAACGTTCTCTCCCACGAACTCCGGACACCTTTGAATATTATTCTTGGGTATTCTACAATCATTAAAGAAAATCTTAAAGATAAAATTGGTAACGAAGAAAAAGTTTATCTTGATAACCTCCATACTGGTAGCGAGAGATTATTCAAGAGCATAACTCAAATGCTGGAGTTTGCACAGATTGAGGCTGGCAATTTTAAACTTAATATTGAAACTTTAAATCTTGTTCATGTCATTAAGAATTGTATGGAACCTTTTAAAATCAAAGCAGCAGAAAAAAAGCTTGACTTCTCTTTGAAAATTGGAACCGAAAATATTTTTGTTGATGTTGATTTACAGTGTGTAGAAGCAATCATAAATAATTTGGTTGATAATTCAATTAAATTTACCAAGCAAGGGTTTATAGAATTTGAAGTTGAATCTTTTAATGAGAGAGAGCTTGCCGTTTGTAAGCTTAAAGATACTGGCGTTGGTATTTCTACTGAATATCTTGACCATCTGTACCGACCGTTTAGTCAGGAAGAGTTGGATATCGGAAGAAATTTTGAGGGAAACGGATTAGGCCTTGCAATCTCGAAAAAGTATATTGAAAAAATGGGGGCTCTTTAATTGTAGATAGCATTAAAGGTGTTGGAAGTACTTTTACGTTCACACTTCCTCTTGCAAAAATTGGTAAGGTTGAACAGAATAAAAAAGTTGTTGGAAAAAGTAATGGTATTTCAAAAATATTAATGCTTGATGATAGCGGTGATTCTTATCCATTGATCAAAGCATTTTTAAAAGACAATTATGAAGTAAACCTTGTGCCATCACAGGAATTCAGCTCTGGTTTGGTTACAGATGAAAGTTTTAGTGCAATTATTTTTGATGTTACTGTTAACTACTGGAACAGAGGGCTTGATTTAGTTCGTAAAGTGAGAAAAAATAAAAACAAAAATATCCCGATATTGATTTTATCAAGTGAGTTTCTTCAGGAAAAAATTCAACAGTTCCGTACCGCTGGTGCTGATGAGTTTTTAGTAAAACCCTTCGCGAAAGGTGAGTTGGTTACTCTTGTTAACAAAATATCTGCCCATTAGCTAACATTCCTGATTCGATTATTTTCCTTTCGATCTCATTAAACTCGAATCTCTTAAGATTATTAATTATTTTTTGAGTAATAATTAATTAGAATTAGTATCATCTTCAACAATATGGCTTGCACAAGTGGCTAAGAGACTTAATTGAATTACAAAAAAAAATAAAAATGCTCGGAAGCCCCGAAGTGTCAAAAACCATGAAGTGGTTTTTCAAAACAGGTAAGGGAGAGTATGGAGAAGGTGATGTGTTTGCCGGACTTAAAGTCCCCACTCAAAGAAAACTGGCTCGTGAGTTTAGAGATTTAACCTTTGCCGATTTGAAGTTGCTGTTAGCTTCTCCAGTTCATGAAGAGAGATTAATTTCACTTTTTATTTTAATTGATAAGTTTGCGAAAAGTACAGAAAAAGAACAGCAGGTTATCTTCAAATTTTATATCAAAAACCGAAAGGGAGTTAATAACTGGGACTTGGTTGATCTTTCAGCTCCGAAAATCATGGGGAAACATCTTCTTGAAAAAGATAAAAGTATATTATTTAAATTTGCATTATCTAAAAACCTCTGGGAACGAAGAATTGCAATTTTATCAACTTATGAATTTATCAGAAACGAAAACTTTGATACTACTCTGAAAATGGCTGAAATATTATTAGAGGATGATCACGACTTAATACACAAAGCTGTTGGGTGGATGCTGAGAGAAATCGGGAAAAGAAATTTAATGGTGGAAGAAAACTTTCTAAAAATCCATTATAAGAAAATGCCGAGAACTATGCTTCGTTATGCAATAGAGAAATTCCCGGAAACAAAGAGGAAAAAATATCTTCAAGGAAAAATTTAGAGGTAAGTATGGAAAAAAGAATCAATGTTCCCAGCGGTACAAACTGGGAAAATAAAATAGGTTACTCAAGAGCGGTCAGAATCGGAAGGTCGATTGAAGTCTCAGGAACGTCTGCAATCGATCGGGACCGCATTGTTGCGGCAGGTGATCCGTATCAGCAGACAAGATTCATCATTCAAAAAATTGAAAAAGCATTGAATGATGCCGGGGGATCTTTAAAAGATGTTATACGCACAAGAATGTATGTGACAAACATTAAAGACTGGGATGCAGTTGGAAGAGCTCACGGTGAGTTCTTTAAAGATATTAAACCAGTTACAACAATGGTTGAGGTTAAGTCTTTAATCGATCCAAATTTTGTTGTCGAAATTGAAGCATCTGCATACTTAGATGAAGATTAATTTACTCCAGAATTAATCCAAATAGTGTTGCTTACATTTTCTTGCTAAACAATTATTTAACTGGTAGTAATACCGTTATTTATTGTTTTGTGTTTATGTCGATCAAAATACTTAAGTTAATTCCTGACATAGAAGTGGAACTCTGCAACATCGTGAGACATTCTATTTGCGAATTTGATCAGGATCAGATAGATTAATTGTCATTTTGTTAAGAATACAGTCCATCTTAAATTAACCTCCTAATTTTTATCATTAAGCAAATATAATTTTTATGGAAATAAAACCGCATAAATCTATAACCGGGAAGAACTCAGTTTTTTTTACAGATACTGAATCCCCCTCTTCATATTCATTGTCAAATCAATTTGCTGAAAATCTGGAATTCAGATTAGTTAAGGATAGGATTACAGCAACCGGCTCAGACGCATACTTTGCATTGTCCCTTGCTGTGCGTGACAGGCTTGTTCGTAAATGGCTTAGAACTCAACATCAATATTTTCAAAAGGACGTGAAGAGAGTTTACTATCTTTCATTGGAATATTTAATGGGGAGACTGCTGGGTAATTCACTTATCAATATGGATTTCTACGAAGAATGCTACAACATCTTAAAGGAAGACGGCTATAGCCTTGAAGAAATAAGAGAGATTGAAAACGATATGGGATTGGGTAACGGCGGATTAGGAAGACTTGCAGCTTGTTATCTTGATTCTATGGCAACATTGGAATTGCCTGCTTTTGGTTATGGCATACGATACGAATATGGAATTTTTAAACAAGCAATCGAAAAAGGCAACCAGGTTGAGTATCCGGATAGCTGGCTTCAGCATGGAAATCCGTGGGATATTCTAAGAAGAGATTTGGAGTACCGAGTAAAGTTTTACGGCAAAGCTATTAAAGTTCAGAATCCTGATGGTTCTTACAGATTTGATTGGGTAGAAACTGAAGACGTTCTTGCCGTTGCGTATGATATTCCAGTACCAGGGTATAAAAATAACACCGTGAATAATCTCAGACTCTGGCAGGCAAAAGCTTGCTCAGATTTCAGCTTTAAAGAGTTTAACGCAGGGGATTATGTTGCAGCAGTTGCAACAAAAACAGATTCTGAAACAATCTCGAAAGTTTTATATCCAAACGATTCTTATGTTGAAGGAAAATTCCTGAGACTGAAGCAGCAGTATTTTTTCGTTTCTGCTACGCTACAGGACATTATCAGGAAATACAAAATAACCCATAGCACATTTGATAAGTTTGCTGAGAAGAATGCCATCCAGCTCAATGATACACATCCGGTTGTTGCAATCCCTGAACTGATGAGAATATTAATTGATGAGGAAGGCCTAAGTTGGACGAACGCATGGAATATTACGAGTAAAACTTTTGCTTACACTAATCATACTGTGGTTCCTGAAGCTTTGGAAGAATGGTCGCTTCAATTGTTTAAAGAATTACTCCCTCGCCATGTTCAGATTGTGTATGAAATTAACAGAAGGTTTCTGGAACTTGTAAAAAAGAATTATTCAACAGATCAGAATATTTTATCGGGGCTATCAATTATCAATGAAAGTAACGGCAAATCAGTTCGAATGGCAAATCTTGCAATTGTCAGCAGTTTTGCAGTGAACGGTGTAGCAGCTTTACATACAGAAATCCTTAAGAACAACATTTTCTCTCATTTTCATAAGATATATCCCGGAAAATTCATTAACATCACAAACGGCATCACACCACGTCGATGGTTAAAAACAGCTAATCCATTTCTCTCGAAAATAATTATTGACAGAATCGGGGAAAAGTGGGTTTACAATCTTGATGAACTTAGAAATCTTGAAAAATATATTGATGATTCAGATTTCAAAGAAGAATTCCGACATGCAAAATGGCTAAATAAAAAATTATTGATTTCATTGATTGAAGAGAACAACGGAATAAAAATTAATCCTGATTCAATGTTCGATGTTCAGATAAAAAGATTTCATGAGTATAAACGGCAGCTGTTGAATGTTCTTCATATTATAACTCTTTATAACAGGATTAAAGATAATCCAAAAATTGAAATGGTTCCGCGAACAATTATCTTTGCCGGTAAAGCTGCACCTGCTTATTTTATGGCAAAACTGATAATCAAGCTTATTAATTCAGTTGGAAGCGTAGTTAACAACGATCCTGATGTTGGTGACAAACTTAAAGTTGTGTTCATCCCGAACTACTCAGTTACACTTGCAGAAAGCATTATTCCTGCTGCCGATCTCTCTGAGCAAATCTCAATGGCTGGTCTGGAAGCATCGGGAACCGGAAATATGAAGTTCACACTGAATGGTGCTTTAACAATCGGAACGATGGATGGAGCAAATATTGAAATTCGTGAAGAGGTCGGAGAGGAAAATATTTTTATTTTTGGATTGCTTGCTGATGAAGTTGTAAAGCTGAAGAGCAGCGGATATAATCCAAGAACATTTTATGAATCAAATACGATGCTGAAGAGAGTGATTGATATGATTGCATCTGATTACTTCAACAAAAATGAACCTGGAATATTTAAATCTATTGTTGAGGGATTGTTAGGCGTTGACTTTTACTGCTTGCTAGCAGATTACCAGGCATACATTGATGCACAAGATAAAGTCAGTAAGCTGTATCAGAACGCCGATGAGTGGACGAAGATGGCAATTCTTAATGTTGCAAGGGTGGGTAAGTTTTCAAGCGACCGTTCAATAAAAGAATATGCAGAAAAAATCTGGAAAGTTGAACCGGTTAAAATTAATCAAACAGGAAAGTAAAAAACTGATGAGCTACGAAATTCATCCTAAAGCAAAAATCGGACATATTCATTTAACCGTTGGAAATCTTGACAGAGCTGTAAAATTCTACACTGAAATGCTTGGATTTTCTGTGACTGCAAGGTTTGGAGATTCAGCTATGTTTTTATCTTCAGGAAATTATCATCATCATATTGGATTAAACACCTGGGCAGGCGAGAACGCAGTTTCTCCTCCTTCTGGACATACAGGGTTATATCACTTCGCTATTCTTTATCCGAGCAGGGAAGAACTTGCAAAAGCATTTAAAGTTTTGTGGGAAAATAAATATCCGATCGAAGGTGCTTCCGACCACGGAGTTTCGGAATCAGTTTATCTTAAAGATCCCGATGGTAACGGAATAGAGCTTTATTGTGACAGACCGCAGGAAGAATGGCCTGTTGATGAAGAAGGTAACGTCGTTATGATTACAAAAGCATTGGACCTTCCCGGCTTGCTTTCAGAATTGAATAACTATTAATTGAGTTTCACTAATGTTTGAATATTTAAGAAAAGTTCTTTTGCCCGAAATGACACCTAAGGAATTTGAGATAAGTTCTCCTAAAACAACTTCAAATAAATACCAAGTTGCAACTGCTGCTTTTTAATTGAGATAGCCAAAGCCGATGGTGATTTTTCCGATGACGAAAGAAATCGAATATTTGACTTGATGAAAAATGATTTTGAATTAGATGATGAATGTGTAAATGAATTGCTCGAACTTTCAGAGCAAAAAGTAAAAGACAGTATAAGCGTTTATGAATTTTCTTCAGTCATCAACGAAAGTTTTACTCAGCAGGAAAAATTCGAACTAATGAAAAATCTCTGGCGAATAATTTATGAGGATGGAAAACTCGACAGTCACGAAGACAGATTGATAAAAATAATCGGCAGCACTTTAAATCTTGAGCATAAAGATATTATTGGCGCAAAGCTATTTGTAAAACATGAATTGGGAAAATAAAAGAGCTGTCTTTAACTTTAATTATTCAACTGTCTTTCAATTGCAGAAATTACTTCCTCACTGGTTGGTTGAACCTTATTTCCAAACCTTGCTACGATCATTCCATCTTTTGAAATAAGAAACTTTTCAAAATTCCACTTTACATCACCTTTTCCAGTTACGCTGTTGTCAGTTAGTACTTGGTAAAGCGGAGATTTATCTGGACCTAACATTTTCACTTTATCAAACAATTTAAATGTTACTCCGTAATTTGCAGTGCAGAAGGATTGAATCTGCTCGTTTGTTCCGGGCTCCTGTCCACCGAAATCATTGCAGGGAAAAGCAAGTATCTCAAATCCATCGGGCTGAAATTCTTTATAAATTTCTTCAAGTCCTGCATACTGTGGAGTGTTTCCACATTCACTTGCAACGTTCACAATCAATAATACTTTTCCATTGTAAGAAGATAGATTTCACTTCTTTGTTGTTCATATCCAGAACGGTGATATCATTTATGTTGTCTGTCAATTTTGTACCCTCTGTGCTGCGTGTTGAATTATCCTGTGCTGCTATTTGATTGAGGAACAAGAATGCAGTAATCGAGATTATCTTTAAAATCATTATTGCACCTTTTAATTTCTTAAAACAAAATAATATTGTCCAGAGTTCAATTCAAATCACTACTTATTAATTTTTATTACATCCATCACAAGGCAGGATGTAAGTGGCTCTGAACCATTAATTTTTCTGAATGAATATATTTTAGATCCTGCCAATTGACCGAGAAAGAAATGCCGGAACTGTAAAAAAGAAAGTAGCTAACTCAAATCCGCTTGCTGATAATAATCTGAATATAATTATCAAAATACTGGAATATGTATCGCTAATAAAAATTGAAGCGAGAATTTTCTTACATTTGCCCGCCAGTAGCCGAATGGGATATTTAGTAATAAAACAAAAACAGTTAAAAGAATAATGTTCATCAGTGAAATAAATTTTTGTGACCGAACTTAGGAAAAAATTAAAGTTGAACAAAAGATAAAAACCCCCTCCTTTGGAGAGGGTTGGGTGAGGCTTAACTCATCAACGCTGCGATTGCCGCCGTGTTTGCAATATCATCAACACTGCAGCCACGACTCAAATCGAAGAATGGTTTTTTTAATCCCTGAACCATTGGTCCAACTGCTTCTGCTTTGCCCCAGCGCTGTGCTAATTTGTAACCGATATTTCCTGAATTCAAATCAGGAAAGATTAAAACATTTGCTTTACCGGCAACATTGCTGCCAGGTGCTTTCTTTTTTCCGATTGATTCAATCACTGCTGCATCAAATTGCATTTCACCGTCCACATTCAGATCTGGTCTTTTTTGGCGAATGATTTCAGTTGCTTTCAAAACTTTATCAACAGCTTCGTGCTTTGCACTTCCTTTTGTTGAGAATGAAAGCATTGCAATAAATGGTTCTTCGCCTGTAAGCTTTCGGTGGTTGTCTGCTGTCGAGATTGCAATATCTGCTAACTGGTTTTCATCCGGATCGGGAACGACCGCACAATCAGCAAAAGAATAATTCTTATCCGGGAAAAGCATCAGGAAGAAACTGGATACTATCGAAATTCCTTCCGGCATTCCGATGCACTGAATTCCTGCACGCATAACATCTGCGGTGGCTGAAGCTGAACCGGCGACACTTCCATCAGACATATTTTCTTTTACCATCATTGCAGCAAAAAATAAATCCTGCTGAACAGTACTACGTGCCTGCTCAATTTTTACACCTTTATGCTTGCGAAGGTTAAAAAAGAGATTTGTAAAATCGCTTAGCTTGTCCGAAGTGGTTGGATCAATAATTCTGACTCCAGTCAAATCAACGTCCAACTTTTTTGCATCTTTGTGAATCCGGTCTTCATCGCCAAGTGTAATTACTGAAACTGTATTTTCTTTTGTTAGCTTTTCAGCAGCTTTGATTACTCTTTCATCGTGGGATTCGGGAAGGACAATTGTCTTTCTCAGCTTCGATGCTTTTTCCTTTATTTCATTTAGCAACTTAATTTCCATTGATACTCCGTATAATTGAGAAAATGACTTTCAAAATTACTAAAACAAGAAATCACTTTATGTGATTCAGTAGATATTGCAGAAATTTTCTTTCCCCTTTTGCGGACTAAAGAAACCCCAGACAGATATAATCAATTCCGAAGAATAATATGTTTATTTTTATTCATTTTAGATTGATTTTTGATGCCGAATAATATACATTCACACCCTTAATTTTTTTATGATAGCAGAAAACATACAGCATCTTAGGGAGAAAATAACTGCAAAATGTGATGATTTTAAGCGAAATCCACAGGAAGTTAAACTAGTTGCAGTTTCAAAGTTCTTCGGGTTGGATGCAATCAACGAAGCGAACAGACTGGGTATAACCGATTTTGGTGAAAACAAAGCCCAGGAACTCAGAGATAAGTTTGAAATTCTTGGTGATAAAGTAACCTGGCATTTCATCGGAACTCTTCAGAGGAATAAAGTAAAGTACGCTGTTAAAGCTGCAACTTACATTCATTCGGTTGATTCATCGATGCTTGTTGATGAAGTAAATAACCAGGCACAAAAAATTAATAAAACGCAAAAGATATTGCTCGAAGTTAAAACATCATCCGAAGATTCAAAGTCAGGACTAACAACGGACACAGAAGTTTTAGATTTGGTTAAGCATTGCTCAACTCTTTCTAGTATTGAATTAGTTGGTCTTATGACTATGGCACCGTTTACAGATGATGTGAATATTATTAGGAAAAGTTTTGTTGATTTACGTAATTTGAGAGACAAAATTAATCAAAATGGATTTGACCTGAGAGAGCTTTCAATGGGGATGACAAACGATTATGAAATTGCAATTGAAGAAGGAGCAACTATGCTGAGAATTGGATCGGCAATCTTTGGTCAAAGAGATACAACTAAAGACTGGAGGAAGTCATGAATCTTTCACCGCTATTAATAAAGAAGCAGGAATTCGAAAAATCGATGAGGGGATATAATGTCGATGAAGTTCAGGCATTTCTGGATAAAATTTCCTCTGAATTGGAAGAGCTGATCAATCAAAATGAACAATTGGAAAATGAAGTTGAAAGGCTTAACCGTGAGATAGAAGAATTTCGTGAAATTGAAAAAAAACTCCAGGACGATATTCTAAAAATAAAGGAGACATCTGCCCAAGAACTTGAATCAGCAAAGAAACAATCATCATTAATTATTAAAGAGGCTGAAGTTAAAGCATCTCAAATGATTCAGAACGCGGAAGAAAAAGTAAACGAAATGCAAAATGCAGTTATGACTTTGCGTGCAGAGAAGGATTTGATAATTGCAAGGTTAAGAGCAATCGTAGGAACTCAATCCAATCTGCTTGAAGGAAAAGTTAAAGATGCTGGCGAAGAGCAAAAAAAACCTAAAGCACAAGACGAAGCAGAAAAACTGGACATTGATGTTGATGACATTGTGGATAAACTTTTATAAAATATGAGCAAATTAATTTCAAATATAAATGAGACTCTCGAAGTAATTAGAAAACATACTAAAGAGAAATATCCAATTGGGATTGTTCTTGGTACCGGTCTGGGTGGTTTGGTAGAAGATATAGTAGTAAAACACCAAATTAATTATGAAGACCTCCCGCATTTTCCTATTTCGACTGTTGAATCGCATCGCGGCAAGCTGATATTCGGAACGATCAACGGAAAAAATGTTGTGGCAATGCAGGGTCGCTTTCATTACTATGAAGGTTACACTATGCAGCAGATTGCTTATCCTGTTCGAGTAATGAAATTTCTTGGAGTCGAAACTTTACTCGTTTCAAATGCCTGTGGAGGAATGAATCCTCAATACAGAAAAGGCGATGTTATGATTATGGCAGATCATATAAATATGCTTGGTGATAATCCTCTCATTGGAAAAAATGAAGATGAATTGGGACCAAGATTTCCGGATATGAGTGAACCGTATAGTTTAGAGTTGATTGATCTTGCTGAAAAGATCGCACTTGAAAATCAGATTAAAGTTCAAAAAGGAGTTTATGTTGCTGTTCCCGGACCAAATCTCGAAACAAGAGCAGAGTACAGATTTCTTAGGGAGACAGGTGCAGATGTAGTGGGAATGTCAACAGTTCCTGAAAACATCGTTGCAAATCATATGGGAATGAAAGTTCTGGGAATAAGTATTGTAACTGATGAATGCTTTCCTGATTCTCTTAAGCCAGTAAATGTTGAAGAGATAATTGCGACTGCTATGCAGGCAGAACCAAAAATGACATTAATTATGAAAGAATTAATCAAGAGGCTGAAATGAAAAAATTATTTACTTCATACAGTGTCCCTGTTTTATTGGGAATATTAATCTTCGCCTCTGATTTTCTGAATACTTCACTTTTCAATTTTGGCGACAGAAATTTTGCAGTCTGGTTTGTCCTTTCAATTTTATGTTTTGCCTGCGGCTGGTACATAAATAGGTCGCTAGGATGGCAGTTGGGTGGAAGGGTAGTTTTTTCAGCTATCGTTTCTGTAACAATAATAAGTATTGCGATCATAGTTTTCTTTAATGAATATTTCTCAACGTTTGAATTACTCACTGAGAATCTTATACTTTTCAGTTTGCGAAACATTACTCTGGGTGCAATGGGAATTTTCGGAATGGCAATCCAGGAAGTCGTAAGTGGTGAGAAAGAGGCACTAATATTAAGAGAGAAGGTAAATGTTCTTGAAGCAACAGCAGCAGATTCAAAAAAGGAAGCTGAACTATTATTAAAAGAGGCAACATTAAAAGCAGAAAAAATTATCAATGATTCAGAAGCAAACGCAAAAAATACAATACTAAAGAAAGAACGCATTGAACAGGAACTCAAAGACTTCATACAGATTGAAAGAGAATTAATCAAAAGGTATGAAGACCTTAAATAAGTTTTACTATGTATAAGCAGGGTTTAGAAAAAATAAAATATCCGGAAACCGAACAGAACATTCTGAAATTCTGGAAGGAGAATAAAATCTTCGAGAAGAGTGTTGAGTCACGTTCACCGGAAAAGTCATTTACGTTTTATGAAGGACCTCCAACCGCTAACGGAAAGCCCGGCATACATCACGTTATGGCGCGAACATTAAAAGATATTGTATGCAGATACAAAACTATGCAGGGCTACCGTGTTGAGAGAAAAGCTGGCTGGGATACTCATGGTCTTCCAGTTGAAATTGAAGTAGAGAAAGCGCTCGGAATAAAAAATAAAAGTGAAATTGCCACGTTTGGAGTAGAAAAATACAACCAGGCTTGCCGTGATTCCGTTTTCACTTATCTTGACCTTTGGGAAAAGATGACTGAGCGAATGGGTTATTGGATTGATTTGAAATCAGCTTACATAACCCTGACGAACGAATATATTGAATCTGTTTGGTGGGCACTTAAAACCCTTTTTGATAAAGGTCTCATTTATAAAGACTATAAAATCCTTCCGCAAGATCCAAAATCTGAAACCGTACTTTCAATGGCAGAGCTTGCACTTGGTTATCGAGAAACCAAAGATCCATCCGTTTATGTTTTATTCAAAATATTAGATAAAGATGAATACTTTTTGGTCTGGACGACAACTCCCTGGACCTTAATTTCAAATGTTGCTCTTGCAGTTGGCGCTGATGTTGAGTACGTAAAAGTTCTAAACAAAGAAAAGAAAATAATTCTTGCAAAAGAATTGCTTTCAACTCTCGATGGCGAATATGAAATTCTTGAGGAAATAATTGGCGAAGATTTAGAGCACGTCGAGTATGAGCAATTACTTCCCTATGTAAAGCCTAACAAAAAAGCTTTCTATGTTTGTCTCGGTGATTTTGTAAGTACTGACACTGGTTCAGGAATCGTTCACACGGCTCCTGCATTTGGTGCTGATGACTATGACCTTTCCAAAAAATATAACTTACCGATGCTTCAGCCTGTTGACAGAGGTGGAAAATTTACTTCCGAAGTTTCTGATTTTGTCGGTCAATTTGTTAAAGATGCAGATATTGAAATAATTAAAAAATTAAAAATCGAAGGAAAGTTGTACAAAAAAGAAACAATTGTACACACTTATCCTTTCAGTTGGCGAAATCAGGATGTACCAGTAATTTATTACGCACGCGAATCGTGGTTTATTAAAACTACCAGTGTTGCCAAACGAATGATAGAGTTGAATAAAACTATTAATTGGCAGCCTCCGGAAGTTGGTGCCGGAAGATTCGGCAACTGGCTTGAAGAAAATAAAGACTGGGCTTTATCGCGAGACAGATTCTGGGCTACTCCGCTTCCGATCTGGCTAAGTGATGATGGTGATTCGTTTGCTGTTGGCAGCATTGATGAATTGAAAAAAGGTTTCATCGAAGAAAATGATAAAAGAATACCAGTAAGTGAAATTGAAAACATAGATTTACACAAGCCGTTTGTTGATAAAGTTCTTTTCGAAAAAAATGGAAAAATTTATAAAAGAACTCCTGAATTAATTGACGTTTGGTTTGATTCCGGTGCAATGCCGTTTGCTCAATATCACTATCCATTTGAAAACAAAGAGTGGTTTGAGCAAAAAGCTTTTCCTGCTGATTTTATTTGCGAAGGAATTGATCAGACTCGGGGATGGTTTTACACTATGCACGCAATTGCAACGATGCTTTTTGATAACGTTGCTTACAAGAATTTAATTGTGAACGAATTGATTCTTGATAAGAGTGGAATGAAGATGTCAAAGACCAAAGGCAATACAGTGGATCCTTTTGTACTTTTTGATAAATACGGAGCTGATGCAACCAGATGGTATCTTGTTACAAATAGTCCTCCCTGGAGACCAACACTTTTTGATGAAGAAGGTTTGCTTGAAGTTCAAAGAAAATTTTTTGGAACACTTACTTAACACTTATGCTTTCTTTGTTCTCTATGCGAACATAGATAGGTTTGAAAACAAAAGCCTTCTGTTCCGCTTTCTAAAAGAGAAGAGATTGACAGATGGATACTTTCGAAGCTTAATTCGCTGGTTAAAAACAATACCAGGTTAATGGATCAATATGAAGTAACTAAAGCGGCAAGAGCAATTTCTGATTTCACTATTGATCATCTTTCAAACTGGTACGTAAGAAGATGCCGAAGAAGATTCTGGAAATCGGAAATGAATGAGAACAAGCTGGCAGCATACCAAACGTTGTATGAATGCTTGGTTACAATCTCAAAGCTGATTGCTCCGTTTACTCCATTTCTTGCTGAAGAGCTTTTTCAAAATTTAAATTCTGTTACAAAGAGCGAAAAAATTGAGTCGGTTCACTTATCAAATCTGCCTGAATTCGGTGAGATTAATAATGAACTCGAAATGAAAATGGATGTTGCTCAACAAGTTGTTTACCTCGTTAGGGCAATAAGAGCAAAATCTAATCTGAAAGTAAGACAGCCATTAAAAAAACTTATTGTTGTTGTTGATAATAATAAAAAAGATGCTCTATCGAAGATGAAGGATGTAATCCTTGAAGAAGTTAATATTAAAGAACTGGAAATATTAGAAGATGATTCAACTTTGGTCACTAAGTCAGCTAAGGCAAATTTCAAAACTATCGGCCCAAAATTTGGGAGTAAGGTAAAATCTGTTGCAGAACGAATAAAGAATTTAAATTCTTCAGAGATTAGTTTACTTGAAAAAGGCAATCTGGTGCCTATCGGTGTTAATGGAGAGAATTTAACTATAACACTTGATGATGTTGAAATATTAAGCGAACAGATTTCTGGCTGGATAGTTGAAAGTGAAAACGGAGTGACTGTTGCTGTAGATACCGAGTTAACCAAAGAACTCATTTCAGAAGGTTTGGCAAGAGAATTTGTTAACAGAGTTCAGAATATGAGAAAAGATGCCGGCTATCTGGTTACTGATAAAATCAAAATTGAATTTTCAGGAGAAACAGATTTTGTATTTGCAATTAATTCATTTGCGAACTACATTTCTGTTGAAACTCTCGCCGAAAAGATTGAGAACCCGACTGAATTCGAAGGTGGTTTTATACAGGATCAGAAAATTGGTGGGGAAGAAATTAAAATTAAAATAGACAAAGTAAGTATTTAATTATAGGAGTAAATCAAAATGGCTAAAAAAGTCGTAAAAAAATCAGTCAAAAAGAAGGCAGCTAAAAAAGTTGTAAAGAGGTCAGTCAAAAAGACGACAACTAAAAAATCCTCAGCAAAAAAAGCTGCAACAAAGAAGCCTGTTAAGAGACCAGTGAAGAAAATCTCTGCCTCTAAAAAATCAGCATCAAAAAGAAGCGCTGCAAAAATAGAATCTAAACCAATTAGAAAAGCCGTAAAAGCAGTTTCTGCAAGAAGGGTGAAGGTCTCAAGACATGCCGCAGAAGTTAAAGTTGAAGATATTGTGGAATCACGCAATAAAGCAATCCAAAAAATAAAAGGATACGGCAAAAGAGAGCTTGAACATTTCAGGCAGATTATCCTTGAAAAAAGAGATGAAATAATTGAGCAGCTTCAAAACCTGAAGGAGCAGATGCTCGATCCAACCACAGGAGAATATATAAATGAAAATTCACCTTATTCGTTGCATATGGCTGAACAGGGAACCGACGCAATGGAAAGAGAAAAAACTTTCCTTTATGCACAAAGAGAAAATAAATTTCTAGGATATCTTGAAGATGCATTGAAGAGAATTGAAGCAGGAACTTACGGTATATGTGTCGAATGTATTGATGAACCTCAACATCTTTGTGAAACTTGTCCTTTAATTCCAAAGGAAAGACTTGAAGCCGTACCGCATAGCCAGCACTGCTTGCCAATTAAGCAAAGACAGGAAAAAAAGTAATTATCACTTGTTAAGTAAACATGCATGGCTAAATCTTGAAAATTATTTTTCTTTCTTTAATTCTTTTTCTGATAGATCAGATTAGCAAAATAATTGTCAGAGGATTCAGCTTCCCTTTATTTAACATAAATCTTAATGGACTATATCCCGGGGAAAGCAAACCATTAATTAATAATGTTTTACATATTACTCTGGTTGAAAATCCTGGTATAGCTTTCGGAATTGACCCGGGTGAATCATTAAGGGATCTCATTTTAATAATTACAATTCTAACCTGTATTGGCTTTTTTGTCTACCTGATCTTTGCGAAAAATGCCGATATAAAAGTTAGAGTTGCTATTGCGCTTATACTTGGTGGCGCTGCAGGAAATTTATTTGATAGAATATTCTATGGAATCATTTATAACTATGCGCCTCTCTTTCAGGGTAATGTAGTAGATTTCCTTGATGTGAGATTTTTTAGATTTTTTTTATTTGATAACATTCATGGTAACTATGTGTTTAATTTTGCAGATGTAAGTATTCTTTCGGGAGTTTTCCTTCTTATTTATTTGATACTTAGTAGTAAAAGGCATAAAAATGAGAAGGATTTGGTCCCGCAAGTTGTTGATGACAGAGAGGATTCCAATTGAGAGTATTATACCTCACTCTTGCTATAATAATCACCGATCAGATTTCAAAGTTATATATTAAAGGAATTTCTATCCCGTTCCTTAATTTAAAGTTTGATGGAATGTATTTAGGAGAATCTATTCCGGTTCTAAATGATTTTTTCAAAATAACTTTTACTGAAAACCCAGGAATGGCATTTGGATTTGACCCGGGATCAGACTTCAAACTTTTCATTTCGGTTTTTTCGTTAGTTGCAAGTATTGGCTTACTGATCTATCTATTTACTGTTCGAAATAAATCCTTGAGCCTAAAAATAGCCATTGCTCTTATACTTGGTGGTGCTGTGGGCAACGTAATTGATAGAATGTTTTACGGATTAATTTATGACTACGCTCCACTCTTCTACGGTAAAGTTGTTGATTTCTTTGATTTTGATTTTATTAACTTTTCAATTTTTGGAAGAAGTTATGATAGATGGCCAATCTTCAACATTGCCGATGCTGCTGTTTCGATTGGAGTCTTAATTCTTTTAATTTTCTATAAGCATCACGAAGCTGAGGATAAAAAAATAGGGGAAGTTCCTGAAGCCAGCAATGAACACAACGATTCAGGAGAATTAAATTCTAAGAATGAATTACATGAAAGTTTAAATAAACCGTCTTCGAATAAATTAAATAATGAATTGAATGATGGTGAAGCTGATAAAGGAAAAGAAATATCGGTTTGAAGTCCCCGAGGGGAAAAAGAAAGAACGAGTTGATCTCTTTCTAACCCATGCAATTGAAAATGCAACCCGTTCTAAAGTTCAAAAACTTATCGAAGCAAATCTGGTAAAAGTTAATGGCGATACAGTAAAAGCCAACTATCAGGTTAAGCCTTTAGATGTAATCGAAGCCGTCCATCCGATAACACCGCGTCCCGAAGATACAGAGCCTGAAGATATTCCACTTGATATTGTTTATGAAGATGATTATTTGCTTGTTGTAAATAAACCTTCCGGAATGGTTGCACATCCTGCTTATGCAAATTACACTGGCACACTTGTAAATGCGCTTCTTCATCACACAAAAAAACTTAGTGGATTAAATGAGCCGGGTAGACCTGGAATAATTCATCGGCTTGATAAAAATACAAGCGGACTACTTGTTGTTGCCAAGAATGATTTTACTCACGCAAAAATTGCTGAGCAGTTCAGCAAGCGAACAGTTGAACGCGAATATCACACTGTGTGTTGGGGAAAGTTCAAACAACAAAAGGGTGAGATTGCTTTCAACATTGTTCGAAGCAAAAAGGATAGAAAAAAATTCTCCACTAGTGAAACTGAAGGAAAAAAAGCTCTTACTTTATATGAAGTTATCGAAGAATTTGAATTCACAACATACCTGAAAATAAATTTGAAAACAGGAAGAACTCATCAGATTCGGGTTCATTTATCTGGAATCGGAAAACCTGTTTTTGGTGATCCTACTTATGGAGGAAGACAAATAAATTATGGCTCAGATCAATCAAAGATTAGGGCGAGAGTGAAAAATCTTCTTGACATAATGCCAAGGCAAGCTTTGCACGCAAAAACTGTTGGATTTTACCATCCTAATTTGAAAAAGAGGATATTCTTTAGTTCAGAATTGCCAGATGATATGAAATTATTAATTGAAAGTTTGAGAAGAAACACAGATTAATATTCATTATGCATTTGTTATATTCCAAACCAAATTTTATTCTTTATTCTCAGTCCAATGTTGAAATTATATAACACACTAACGAAGAAAATTGAAGATTTTGTTCCTCTCAATCCACCTAATGTTGGAATGTACATCTGCGGTCCTACGGTTTATGATTATTTCCATATTGGTAATGCACGGACATTTATAATGGCCGACATTATAAGAAAGTATCTGGAGTATAAAGGATATAATGTCAAATATGCTATGAATCTGACGGATATTGATGATAAAATCATAAAGAAATCTATTGAAGAAAAAATTCCTGCCAGCGAAATAGCAAAAAAATATTCAGATTCTTTTTTTGAAGATATTGAGAAGTTAAGAATTAAACCTGCGACACTTTACCCAAGAGCTACAGATAATATTGAAGAAATTCTGGAAATGATAAAAAGGCTGGTTGCTAATGGTGCTGCATATAATGTTGATGGAAATGTTTTCTACAATGTTTCATCATTTAATCAATATGGTAAATTGAGTGGAAAAAAAATTGATGAGCTCGAAGTTGGTGCCCGAGTTGAAGTGATGGAAGAAAAACAGAATCCTCTTGATTTTGCTCTCTGGAAAAAATCAAAAGAGGGAGAACCTTATTGGGTAAGTGAGTGGGGGAATGGAAGACCCGGGTGGCATATAGAATGTTCAGCAATGAGCTGCAAGCATCTTGGGGAAACTTTTGACATACATGCTGGGGGAAACGATTTGATTTTTCCGCATCATGAAAATGAAATTGCTCAAAGTGAGGCAGCGAATAGAAAAACGTTCGTTAAGTACTGGCTTCATTTTGGATTTCTGAATATCAATAAAGAAAAAATGTCAAAATCACTCGGGAACTTTTTCACTGCACGTGATATTTTAGAAAAATATTCTGCTGAATCAATACGGTTATTCTTTGCACAGGCACATTACAGAGGTCCAGTTGATTTCAGTGATGAACTTCTGGACTCTGCTGAAAAGGGATTGGAGAAATTAAAAAATATTAAGACAACTATTAAATCAGCAATAAACAAAAACAAATTTGACGGTATTATTCCGGAATTTGACTTTCAGCTTTTTGAAAATCGCTTTAATGATGCATTAGATGACGATTTTAATACTCCGCAAGCTGTTGCTGTAATCTTTGATTTTGTAAAGGAAATCAACAAAACCATTGCCGATAAGGATAATTTGCATCTTAATTTCTATATTGCCGCTAAGAAATATTTAATTAATACTGCTGATAATGTGTTGGGAATAATGTCCTTCGAGGAAAAAGAATCAAAGCAGGATTCTTTACTTGAAAATGAGCTTATTAAAATCTTGATTGATATAAGATTGCGGGCTAAAAGTGAAAAGAATTTTCAATTAGCCGATGATATTAGAAAAAAATTGGATAGCCTTGGTATAGCGTTAAAAGATACAAAGGAAGGTACTGATTTTATAAGGCGTTGATAAGTTGTACATAACACTGATCGGTTAAGGAGAACGTGATGCAAAAAAAAGGGGCTGAATTATCTTCGGTATTGTATATCGAAGACGATAGTATTAACTGGGAAATAGTCGGTATGTTTTTAAAAGGCTATTATCAAGTTGATACTGTGTCTGAATCTTCCGGAGCAATGGAAAAGATTCGAGCTAATAAATACGCAGTTATTCTGCTTGATATTAGTCTTGGAAAAGGAACGAACGGGTTAGATCTTGCTAAGGAAATAAGGAAAGTAAAAAGTTATAAAGAGGTTCCAATCATTGCTGTAACTGCGCATGCTTTGAGAGAAGATGAGAACCGGATACTGAAAAGTGCTTGTACACACTACATCTCCAAACCATTTAACAAGAAAATTTTACTGGATACTCTAAGGAAAGCGCTGACTAATTAATTTCAGGGGTTAAATATATTTCCGCTGCAAAGGATGAGATTTGGGTCCAACATTTGTTTTATGCTGAACATTTCATCAATAACTTTCTCACCATACATTTCGTAAAGTAGGGATTTTTTATTTTTGCCAACTCCGTGTTCCGCTGCAAATGTTCCTCCTGATTTGATTGCGGAAATACACATACTATAATAGAGATCTTTAGCAGTTTCAAATTCATTAGCATTTTTTGGCAGCATATTTAAATGGATATGAGAATTTCCGAAGTGACCATAGATAACGTAATCTAATCCAGCTTTGTTCACATCATGTTTTAATTGGAAATAAAAATTCTTAAGCTGATTATCGGGTACTGCGAAGTCAGTCCCTAACTTTCTAAAATTTCGTGATGATATGAATTCATTAACCTTCGCTGAAATTCGATGTCTGAATTCAATAAACTGAGCTTTGTCCTTTTCGTTCATTGCAATCCAGGAATGACCAAGATCTCCGTTGTGTTTTTCAATTAAACCAATCCACAATTCAGTGATTTGATTGCTTGAAGATTCATTTAGTTCTTGTTCAAACCAGACTGCCGATTTAGCATCAGTTGGAATATTCGGAAAATCATCTCGCAAAAAATCGAGCGCAAATTTATCAAAATACTCAAGTGCAAGTGCGTCAATTGAATCAGTTAATCCTGTTTCTCTTGTTTGGAAAGATTGATTTCTTGAATCTTCAATTAAATTCAATCCATCTTCCTCCGAATTAAAAAATATAACAGCAGAAAGAACATTTTCAGGAGCGTCAAGTAATTTTAATTTCAACTTTGTAATAACCCCCAACGTTCCTTCCGACCCTATGAATAAATCGATCGCATCCATATTTTTTTTACAGAAATACCCGGCTGTATTTTTAGTTGGCAATGATTTTACAGATGGAATTACCAAATCAACTTTTTCACCATTCGTAGTTATGATTGAAAGATTATAATTCTTCGCGAAGTTCTGTCCTCTCTCTAAAATAAGTAGTTCACCGGTTGGAAGGACAATTTCAATTCCCAGAACAAAATCTCTGGTTGGACCGTGCTTAAAAGTTTTTGAACCAGATGCATTAGTTGCAACCGTTCCACCTAAAAAACAATTAAGCTCGGTTGGGTCTGGAGGATAGTAGAGTTTTTTTGGTTTTAGTTCATTTAAAAAATTAGAGAGAAGTACTCCCGGTTCAACAACCGCATATTTTTCTTTTTCATTTATTTCTAAAATATTATTCAACTTTTCAGTTGATAGAACAATCCCACCCGATGGGACACTTCCTCCAGCTAAGCCAGTTTTATTTCCACATACTGTAACTTTAGTCTTTTGAGCATTTGCTTGTCTAAGTAATGAAATTACTTCATCAGTATTTTCAGGATAGACCACAGCATCGCAAAAACCTTTCGTGTTGGATGCATCTTTAAGATAATCCTGAATTTCGTTCTGTTCTGTTTTAGTAATCATTCTTGATGCTTTTTATAAAGATTATTTTCCAGCTACTCTTAATTCATATAAGCAATATGAAAACAATTTATCGTTATTATTTGTCCCACTTATAGAATCAAATTTAGCAGAATGCTTAACAACTTTAAACAATTTTTCAACTCCTATTTTTATATTCATCATCGGGAAAGAAGTATCCCGCAAATGATGTAATAACTTAAGAGTTTCGAACGCATCAAACCAATTCTTTCTCTGGTAATCAAGTTGTTTTGATGATTTGCTGTTGTCAAGAATTTTTTCCCAGTCATTACTGAATCCCCGACTATCAAGAAAGTTGTATAACTCTGGATGAATTTCTTTGGATTTCTTCAATACAAAATCAGGATTTAATAATAAATCAGAATTAAAAAGTATTAACCATTCTTTTAGAACAAGGTAAACTTCAGGATCATAAACTAGAATGTCTTTTTTATTGGATGAAAAGTCAGTTATACTTCTTCCGGTACCGAAAGGTACACGCCACGATTCCCTTGCCGAAGGTTTCACTTTTGTTGAAGTGATTCTTTTTATTTTATAATGTTTTGCTAGTTTTTGAAGAAAGTAAAAATCCTCCGCAGCTTTTTTAGTGTTCATTCCTCCAATTTTAATGTAGGCTTCGTGATCGCATACAACGGTCGAACCAATCGTGTGAAAAGCGAATGGCGATTCTGCAAAAAGAAGTCCTGCAACGTAATGCCGTAAGAATATTTCGTACGAAAGAATACCAAGTTTCGTTATTTCAGCTTTGGGCAGCATATGTTCGAAATCAACAATGGCTGCGTAAACATTTTGTTGATTAAAAAAATGTTGTATCTCAGAAAAGTAATTTTCCTCAACCAAGCAATCAGCATCCAGAGATACTATTATTTTTTTACCCGAGATTAAGTAATCAAAAACCTGAAGAGCTACGTCCATACCAATTTTTCTTGCTAATCCAACTCCAGCGCTTTTATCATCAAACTCTTTTCCTTCAGAAGAGGCGTCGATTAAACCGATTCTTATTCCGGATTCGAGTATTTGCGTTGAAAATTTATCAGAAGAATTTTCTCTTATTATTTCGTGTAAGAATTCTAAGCTGTGTTTATTATCAGCTTTTACTTCGGGATCAGAAGACATAGAATTATTGATAACAAAGATTATAAGCGACTTTTGTAGATATTGTTTTTGATTCCGAGCAAGAGATGATAAAAGCTGTTTGATATTTTTGAACTCACTAATTGTGGGAATAACAACAACAGTTTCTATTCCTCGCACCTCATTCCATTCAAGATTCCATTGCTTGTAAGATTTATACTCAAGGTATTCGGCTACTTTATCTGGATATGCTTTCTGCATTTCTCAATTGATTATTTACAAAGTCTTTGATTTGGGCATAGTTATCGGGGGAAACCAACTAATTACAATACTTTCTCTTTCCATTTTTCTAAACCAGGTCATCTGCCGTTTTGCAAAGTTATGGATTGCACTGTTCAACTTTTGAAACATATCGTTGTAATTTAATTTTCCGTCAATATATTGGGAAACAAATTTGTATTCTAATCCGAAGTAGCTAAGTCTCTCGATTGAGATACCCTTTCGCAATAATTCAGAAACCTCTTCAATCATTCCGTTGGCTAATCTTTGCTTTAATCTTTCAGTAATTCGGAGTTTTGCTTCTTCACGTTCAGGTTTGATTCCAATAGTCAGAGAATTAATTTCAGGAGAAATTTTTATGTCCATTTTTTCCTCGATCTCTCAACCAATAATTGCTTGTATCATTCGATCCTTGTCCTTTAAGTCGGTTACGTTGTGTTGCTTGGTTTTAATTCTAATAACATTTCCTTCAGTTGATTAAAAGTTAGGGAAAATAATTCCTCTCTCTCAGCATCATCAATTTCAGGTAGATGGTATGATTGGAGAATTGCACTGATGAATAACCCTGTGCCTCCAACAAGGATCGGCAATTTGTTTTTTTTCTTGATTTGTTCGAAAGCAGTTCGAAAGTCTTTTGTAAATTTGAATAGATTGTAATCTTCAACAGGATCGACAATATCAATAAGATGATAATTAATATTGTACTTTTGAAATTCAACCAGGTCCTTGCCGGTTCCGATATCCATCCCTCTATAAACCTGCCTTGAATCAGCTGAAATTATTTCTCCGTTAAAATCTTTGGCAAGTTGTGATGCAATGCTGGTTTTACCAGATGCAGTGGGACCTAAAATAGTGATCAGATCAAAGGACATAATGAAGATTATTATTTAGCAGATTAATCTGCTTGCTGGGCAACGGGCAGGGTAATTTTGAAAGTTGAACCAACCCCCTTATTACTTTCAACCTCCACCTGTCCCGAATGTGCATTGATAATTTTTTTGGCAAGAAGTAAATGAACTTCATCTTCTTTTATTTTTTCTTTGTAATAAAAATAATCAAGAATTTCTCCTTCAGGGAAGGCAATAAAACCCTTGCCTTCATTCTGAATAGAAACAGAAATTGAATCGCCAACTAATTCAGTACTGAAGTAAATTCTATCGCCTTTTCTGGAATCAGCAACGGATGCTTTAATAAATTGTAAAATGGCTGTGTAAAGTTTTGATCGATCTATCTCGACCACTGCACCATCGCCAATCTTCTTAAATAATTTAACTTCCATCGTTTCACAATATTCAGAGAGTAACTCGAGAACATCATCAATAAATTCGTTGAAATGTATTTTATTGTCTGAAAGAACAATTTCGTCAACGAGCACTTTTAATATTGAATCTGTTAGATCGATTACCGATGCAGCCTGCTTTTGAATCATTCTGATTAAATCATCAGTATCCGGCGGAAGTTTTTTTGAGCTCAATATTTTTGCGTAACTCTCTATTATCTCTATTGGAATATGGATTTCCTTTGTGATTATTTCACTTAGTTTCTTTGCTGAATGTAGTTTCTCATTTTTAAGTGAATGTTCGAGAGTTTTTGTCCGACTTATCGCTGTTTCCATTTGCTTGCTGATCATAGTAAGATACCAAATTTCATCTTCAGTGAATTTGGTATTGTCTCTTGCGGATTGCAACACTGCAACAGTTTCACCCGAGTCACTTATAATTGGAAAGTAAAGTATTCGCTTCATCCTTGAAGAACCCGGTTGATCTATTTTAGAATTAAAGTGGCTGTCTTCAGTTGGTCGATCATAATTTATTGTTCTTTTTTGAATTGCACAGATTCCGGTTAAACCATCACTAAGTTGATAAAATTCGGTCTTAGTTTTACCATCCTGAGAGACAAACCTGGACATAGTTAAAAGTTTTTCGTCGATAAATACGAGGTCAGCACTTTCGGAGTTCGTAAGATCCTTAATTGCCTGTTTAGTGTTTTTGACAAGCTCATTAATGTTTATGCTGCTGTAAATTTTGTTTAGTGCGAAAAATATTCTTCGAACGATTTCCCTGTTTATACCAGTCTCGATAACTTCCGGACGGACTTTTTCTCCATTGTTCAAATTAGTAGACTGCTCCTCAATCGGATCCGATTCTTCAGCTGATTCAATGTTCTCTTGGACAGAAGTTATTGGTGGTTCATTCGTCTCTAAGGGTAATTCGATACTCTCTTCAAGAACTTGAGCATTTGTTTCTTGTAATTCTTCTAATGCCTGTTCGAGCTCAAAGACTTCCTCTGGATTGTTGATATCTTCTTCTTCGAGTGAATTTTCAATTGACTCAAGATCTGGAAGATGCTGTTGAGTAAGGACTGGTGATGGCTCTTTTTCAGCGTCCTTCTCTTCTCCAACTTTATTTCCGTTTGCAGAAACACGGAAACTTACAGGTTTATCTCTGTCGGTGATATTAAATTTTCGTTCAGTGCCAGAAGATGATTCCGGCAGTTTGAACTCACCAAAATTTTTAAGATTCTCCTCAATTAAAGAATTTTTCTTGGTGATTTTGTTGAACAAAGCTTTATCAATTTTATAATAAATCACCTTGTTGAATGCCATCGCAGATGAGATTCTTTTTGTATCGTCGATAAGTTCTTTCTCACCGAAGAAGTCGTTTTGAATTTTAGTGGTCACATAACTATGGGAGGGGAATTTTACCTTTACTTCGCCTTTAATGATGAGGTAAATTGAATTACTTGCATCACGTGTTTTGTAAAGTATTTCTCCCTCTCTTGCTTCTCTAATTTCTTTCTGATCGAAAAAAGAAGCTAAAACAGATTCTTTCACACCGGTGAAAAGCCTGTTATTTTTTATTTCCCGCGTTGAGGTATATAGAGCCATAAATTAACTAAACAAATTCAAATTATTAACTAAATATAAATTTAGGTAACTGCTTATAAAAGTGCAAAATTAAACTAATAACAATGTCAAAACTATAAGTAACATAATAATAAAATGATTAGTTTTGAATCCTAAATTACTCAAAATCATCTTACAGATGGAAGAAAAACAACTTATTGAAAAAGCGCAATCCGGTGATAAACATGCTCTTGCTGAGTTGGTAAAGAAATACGAGCAAACCATTTATAATTTTTCTTTCAAAATTTGCCGTGATAAAAATTATGCTGAACAAATAATGCAAGAAACATTTTACAGTATGGTAAAATCTTTGCATCAATTTGACCATAATGCAAAATTATCTACCTGGCTTTATAGAATCGTAGCCAATCATTGCCTGATGATGGCTCGCAAATTAAAAAGCCGCTCATTCGTATCATTTGATGATGAGGAAAATTTATTCGAAGAAAAATATGCGGCTGATTGGAATTCAATTCCTTATAAAGAAACAGAAAACGAGGAATTAAAAAGTATTCTTGATAAGGCAATTCAAAATCTATCTCCGGATTACAGAGTGGTCTTTTTATTGCGTGACGTTGAAGGGCTATCAACAGAGGAAACTGCACAAGTGACTGATTTATCTATTCCGGCAGTTAAATCCAGACTTCATCGTGCAAGAGCATTTCTCAGGAAAGAAATTAACGAGGCATTCAGCAAATGAACAAAGAAAAAATAACATGTAAAGAAGTGATGAAGCATGTCTGCGAAAGCCTTGGTGAAAACCTCAATGATGAAAAATGTCTTGAGGTAAAAAAACATCTTGATGCCTGTCCAAATTGCAGGGAATACTTTAAGTCAGTAGAGATTACGATAGAGTGTTACAGAAAGTATAACGTTGAAGTTCCCGAAGAAGCTCACAATCGTTTAATGAATTTGCTAGGTTTAGAAGATTAAAGATTTTTAAACTTAATTACGAGGAAAACAATGCCAATTTTTGAATATAAGTGTTCTGAGTGTGACACTAAATTTGAAGTGCTCCACAAATCAACTGCCCAACAGGATGATGTGAGTTGCCCTAAATGTAATTCAATTAAAAATAAAAAATTATTTTCATCATTTAGTTCATCAATTAATTCTGATAATTACTCTTCCTCTGGAAATTGTGCTACCGGTCAATGCCAAACTCCCGTCAGTGGTTGTTCATCAGGTATATGTGGCTTAAACTAGAATCTTATAATTCTGTGTAAGTGCTAATGCTTCAGCGATGGTCCACATCAATAATTTGGTTTCTTTTTTTAATATCCTGATAATTTGAACTTAATAAAGTGGTAAAGGCTAAATTATATATGACAGTAGCATTAGTTATTGAAACGATATGGTAATATTTTCAATACTTCAGAAAATGAAGTAAACGTTCATTTTTATGCGGTATGTAATTATGAGAATATTTAGCCTTGTTGGTATATTAAAAAGGTATATATATTTAATGTCAAATTTTAGTTAAATTTGCTCGAACATGAATAATCCAATTAATTCCGTTTTTATAAAAAAAATCTAAATATTTCAGCGGAATTTCCTGAAGTCTGAACGAAGTTCAATTAGGAGTTTATTATGAAAATAGCTGCACAAATTTTTCTTTCCTTATTAATTATCTCCAACCAATTAATGTTTGCCGGAACAACAGGAAGGCTTGCCGGTAGGATTACCGATGCTATTAGTGGTGAACCACTTCCTTTTGTTAATGTTGTAATTATGGGCACAACTTTAGGTGCAGCAACTGACATTGATGGTTATTACTCGATTATAAATGTCCCGCCTGGAAACTATGTAGTTAAAGCATCTGCAATAGGATACAGCAATATTTCCTATCAGGATGTAAATGTATCAATTGACTTAACCACAACAATTGATTTTCAATTATCTGAAGCTTCTGTAGAATTGGCTGATGAAGTTGTGGTTATAGCTACAAAACCTCTCGTTAGAATGGATCAAACCTCTACATCATCTATTATTGGTGATGATGTAATTTCTAAATTACCTGTTGAAAATCTAGGTGATGTCCTTAAACTTCAGGCAGGTGTTGTAGTTTCTTCATCCGGAGATATTCACATTAGAGGTGGCAGATCAAATCAGGTTGTTTATCAGATAGATGGTGTTCCAGTTACTGACGTATATGATGGAAGTTCAGCTGTTAATGTTAACCAAAATGCAGTACAGGAATTGCAGGTGATTAGTGGTGCGTTTAATGCTGAATATGGGCAGGCTCAATCAGGAGTTGTAAATATTGTTACCAAAGATGGAGGGAGTAAATTTAGTGGCAATCTTCAAATGTACGGCGGTGATTATGTTTCGAATAAAGATACAATCTACCCTCATATTGATAATATCAATCCAATTGCTATTAGAAATATAGAAGGAAGTTTGAGTGGACCAATTCTTAAAGATCAATTATTCTTTTATGCAAATGGAAGATATTTCTATAATTCAGGTTCAATTTATGGGCGTAGAGTCTATCTGATAAGTGATCGGGCTTACGAAGATCCAATAACACAACAATTTGTCGTTCAAGCTAATGGTGATGGCGATTATGTTTCGATGAACGAGGACGACAAGAATTTATGCACAGGGAAAACTATCCTACAGGATATCTGCAAGGAGTAAAATTAAGTTATAATTTCATTTTCGAAGATCGTGATTATTATGAAAATAACAGTATTCAATGATGTAACTTTTTACAGTCTAACTCCTGATAATAATCTGCAAAGGTTTAATAAATCTTATACAAATATCTTTGCTATTAACCATGCTCTCTCAGCAGCGAGTTTCTACACTTTGAATCTAAGTTACTATTTCAGAGATTACAGACATTATCTTTTCGAGGATATTTATACTGGCAATCCTAATAAACCTACATATTATGAGGATAATTCCACAGTTGTTACACCACCATATAGTTTTGCTGTCGGTGGTACAAATAATAATCGATTTACGAGGAATACCGGAACCTGGGGGGCTAAATTAGATTGGTCGACACAACTTAGCCAGTCCGTAAATTTACAGTTCGGTGGAGATTTTAGAAGTAATGATATTTATCTGGAAAATATTAATCTTATTCCGATGACAGACTCCACAGGAGGACGAGTTACTCCTTTTAATGTGGCAGTCCCGTCAGTTACCTCAACAGATTATGATACCTATTCTCACCAGCCAATTGAAGCTGCGGCTTATGCTCAAATGAAATTTGAAGCTTTCAATTTAATTTTCAATTTAGGGCTGAGATTTGACTACTTTGTTCCAGATGGAGTAGTTCTTGCTGATCCTACAGACCCAAATATTTACAATCCGCTTAAACCATCTAACAGATTTAATGATTCAAATGGTAATGGGGTTCAGGATCCGGGAGAAACAACTGTAACACTTGAGCAGAGGGAAACGTATTGGTACAATGAAGCGTCATCAAAATACCAGCTAAGTCCACGAATCGGTTTGGCTTTTCCGATTTCAGCCACTGGAGTTATACATTTTTCTTATGGTCATTTCCTGCAGCTGCCGAGGTATCAATATCTCTATGAGAATCCAAGATTCAAACTTGGTGTTAATTCCGGCAATGCGGGACTATTTGGAAATACTAATCTTGAACCGCAGCAAACGGTTAAAGGAGAAATAGGTATGCAGCAGCAGATCGGTGATGATATGTCATTAAGTGCTACTGTATTTTTTGAAGATTTCAGAAATCTTACAGGTACTCAAACCCAGGATATTGAAGTTTATGGCGGTGCACAAACATATAGCCAATATATTAATTCAGATTTTGGCTCAGCACAGGGTTTTGTAATTCAATTTGTTAAAAGATTTTCAGGTAGCTTCGCAACATCAATTGATTATACTTACTCAGATGCGAATGGAAATGCTTCTGATCCAAGTGATGCAAGAAATGCTGTGCTTGGAGGTGCATTACCAGAAACTTACATAGCACCTCTGAACTGGGATCAAACTCACACTTTTAATGCTACTCTTGATTATTCACAAATCAGGGATTGGGGTTTTTCAATTATTGCTAATTACTTCTCAGGACAACCCTACACTCCTGAGGTAAATAAGAATACCAGAGTAACACAGAACGCTTTCCCATCAAACAGCGGGAGTAAACCAAATCTCTTTAATGTTGATTTAAGAGTATATAAAGACTTTGAACTATCGCCATTGCTTTTAACCGTATTCCTACGTGTGTTTAACCTATTTGATGCTAATAATCCGGTTAATGTTTATTCTGATTCTGGTGATCCTTACTTTACATTTGCCAAGTTGGAAGCACAACGAATTAATCCGACCTTATATAATAATACTTTAAATGAATTTTATACTAATCCAACCTACTTCTCTGACCCCAGAAGAATTGAACTTGGATTCAGTTTGAACTATTAATTTTTTAAAAAGGGAATTATGAAGAAGCTATATCTCTTAATTATACTGTTTACCGGGGTAAACATTTTTGCACAGCGCAGTAGTGATCCTACATTGCTGACGATTGGCTACCATACCGGAAACAGGGCTGGAATAACTTATTATAATGATGGTCAAATAGCAGGTATTAACACCGGTATTGATATCAGAGGTGAATGGCCTTTGGGTTCTGGTGAAAACTATATCGGTGATTGTGTCCCTTTAATTGGAGTGGAGTTCATCAATGAATTAAATGATACTCTTCAGTCTGTGGTAATTTCACGTGGACCAAGAAAAGGTCAGTTTGATGAAAAAAGTCCCAGCGGTTATTTCTGGGGCTGGAATCCGGTGCCTGGATTCAGAAATCCAAATGTGAAAGGTGTTGCAATGAGTCATCTTCCTCAAACCTGGCCCATTGAAGGATGGAATGATCCGATCGCAAATTTGTGGAAGGACGAAGATGGAAATACTCAATGGTTCGGATATTTTGGCAGAGGTATTCAGAATGCTGACCAGGAATCATTCTTTGAAGCCGATGATGATTGGGATGATGAATTCAACTCAAACTTTAAACCCGATAGCACAAATTTGAATCGACTTGGAATGGCTTTGAGAATGAGACAAAGGGGCTTTCAGTGGTCAAGCTTCTTAGCTGAAGATGCTATTTTCTGGCTGTACGAAATTAATAACGATGGAACAACTCTTTATCGTAAAGCAGATTTTGGAACAATAGTCGGAACCCTTGCCGGCGGCGATGGTGATAGTCAGGATGACCTAGGATTTTTTGACGTCAATGACTGGATTACTTATTCCTGGGATAGTGATGGAATTGGTAACCGCGGGCAAGAAGTTGGATATGTTGGTTACGCTTTTCTTGAGTCTCCGGGAAATCCATTCGACGGAATTGATAATGACAATGATACAAAATCTAACTCACCAAGATTTGCCTCATCAGATTTCAATGCAGTAATCTATAACGCTGGAGAGCAGGTTGTTTTAATTACTGACACAATAGATGCAGAGGGATTAAGAATTTACAAACGTACACTTCACACAGTTAGTTCCAGTACAGATACTGTTTACTCTCTTGGTGTTCAATTTATTATTGAGCCGGGCGTAACACAACTAAGAGAAGGTAATGCAACACTTACAATTGTGAATGGACAGCAGATTTGGATTCCTGCAGCATCTGCCAATGATGCAATCGATAACGATTTGGATGGACTGGTTGACGAAAATCAGGCCACTCACTATGAAACCCGAATCAGCAGAGGATTAACTGGTTTGTCTTATAAAAATTATATAACAGGTGATGGTGTAAATGATCTGCTTATTGATGAGAGGCGAGATGATAATATTGACGAAGATGAAGATTGGGATCCTCTTTTTGATGATTTAGGTGAAGACGGATTAGGTCCGGAAGACGATGATTACCCTGGTCCTGATATAGGTGAAGGGGATGGATTACCAACTCAGGGGGAGCCTAACTTTGGAAAAACGGATCCTGATGAGTCAGATCAAATTGGGCTTACCGGTTTCAACTTTTTTGAACTACAAAGTGCACCTGATTTAAGTATCGATTCATTGCTTTGGAGACGAATGACACCGGGAAGATTTGATGTGGTTCCGCCGACACCACAGGACGGTGATTTTATTTATAGTTCTGGTTTTTTCCCACTTTTTCCAAAAACTCCAGAAAGGTTTTCAGTTGCCCTTCTTTTTGGCGAGGATTTAGACGATATAGTGAACAATAAAAACATCGTTCAGCAGATTTATAATGCTGGCTATGCTTTCCCACAAGCTCCTAAAAAGCCAAAGATTAATATTACTCATAGTGATGGAAAAGTTGTTATTTACTGGGATGGAGAAGAATCAGAAAATTCAAAAGACTTTGTTACTAAACAACAAGATTTTGAAGGGTATAAAATTTATAGAGCCACAGATGCTAACTTTAGAGACTCCAGAACAATTACTAACGCTTTAGGTGTTTTATCATTCGACAAACCAATAGCTCAATATGACCTTTCCAATGAATACAATGGGTTCTTCATACCAAGTGCAGAACTTTTAGAGGCATATGGCGGGACAACTTTTTATCTTGGAGAGGATACAGGAATAATTAACCGTTTTATTGATTCTTCAGTAACTCCGGGTATTACGTATTACTATGCAGTTTGTGCTTATGACCACGGTGATGGTACCCCTGACATTTTCCCCGAAGAAAATTCTAAATTTATTTTCCGGTCCAACACCGGTGAAGTTATAACCGATGATAACACTGCTTTTATTACTCCCGGAAGAAGACCAGCCGGATATTCAAATGCTTTTATGGATGATCTTACAAAATCAGATCCGTTCTTTGGCACCGGGTATTCCGCAGTTGAAATTGTAGATGATGAACAAATTAGAAATAAATTTAATTACCAGATTGTATTTCAGGATACTGGATTGACAGATTTAACAGCGGGTTGGTCTCTATTAGATTTACAGACACCAGACACTGTTTATGTGCCATTAGCAAATCAAACTTACATTGTTAATCCAAAAGACTCAATTTCGCTTCCTGCAGGAACCGACACCATTTATGTTAATGGGATTAAATACGCCACGACAGGTCAGTACTATACTGCTGAATATGATAGATTAGTTGATCAATCCGATAATTTTGCTGGAGAGACTCCTATACGGCAAGGATTTAGAATTCAACTATATAATGATCCGGTTAAAATTGACACATCTGTACGCCCAAGATATTCCTTCTAATCCTCCTCCTACATTTGAAGTTATAAGGTTTGTTTCAAATAATTCTAATTATAATGGTTACGCCAATCCTAATGACTATGTAATTGAATTCTATGATACTATTGTTGACACATCGGTTGCTGATACAGTTGGTTTAGGTGCAAGTAATATGGTCCCTCCCCAACCGATTAACTTTAAAGTTAAAAATCTTACAACTGATCAATACGTTGATGCCGTTTACTTAAGAGTAGGTACCTTAAGTTATACTTATAGCATATGGTTTAAAGAATACCTTCAGGGACAATATGTAAGAACCTGGAGAGTAAATATAAGATACCGCGATCTCGATCCTCTTGAAACAGCTGGAACATTCAATATAAAAACTTTAAAACCATTTAATGAAAATGACAGTTTCTTTTTCACTATGAGCGGTGCACAAATAGATAATCAACAAGCGCAGGACCAGCTTAGTAAAATTAAGGTGGTTCCCAATCCGTATGTAGTTACTCATGCAGGTGAACAAAGATTATTAAGTAGCCAAACAAGTGGGCGTGGTGAAAGGGAAGTGAGATTCACTTATGTTCCACCTGGTTCTAAAATTCAAATATTTACTGTTAGAGGTGAGTTAGTAAGAACTTTGTATGCAAATGATCTTTATGTCGGTGATGTTTATTGGAATTTAAGAAGCGAAGAAAATATTGAAGTGGCATATGGTGTTTACGTATATGTTATAGACGCACCCGATATAGGTACCACAATGGGCAAGCTTGCCTTAATTAAATAATGGAGAATTTATTTATGAAAAAGGTTTTAATAATTTTCTTATTGTCTGCTACTTATTTAGCAAGTCAGTCTAAAATAGGAACATCAGCAGCACCTTTCCTTAATATTGGAGTGGGTCCGCGTGCGGTTTCGATGGGTGGTGCTTTTATCGGAACTGCTGATGATGTTACTTCATTATATTGGAATCCAGCCGGTGCTTCCAGGAGTGATAAAAATGACGCAATGTTTGCTTATACAACCTGGTTTGCTGATATTAATTATAGCTGGACGGGGGCGATGGTTAAGCTTGGTGATGCCGGGACTGTTGGTTTGAGTCTCACGTATCTGGATTATGGTGATATTGAAATTACAACACTTGCAGAACAGGATGGAACCGGCCAATACTTTTCAGCATATGACATGACAGTGGGCTTAACATATGCTTATAATCTCACGGACAGATTCTCATTAGGTGGAACTGTTAAATATGTTCAACAAACAATCTGGAACTCTACAGCCAGTGCATTTGCAATGGATTTGGGAGTATTATTTCACTCGGAAATATATGGCTTAAGAATAGCGGCAACCATGACTAATTTTGGAACTGATATGCAGCTTGATGGAGGTGATTTACTTGTACAGCATGATATCGATCCAAATAATTATGGCAATAATGACCAGATTCTGGCATCATTGCAAACCGGTGAGTATCCATTACCACTAACTTTCAGGATAGGCGTTGCGATGGATGTACTGAATAATGAAGAAAATCGGGTTACTATTGCCGCCGATGCATTACATCCCACAGATAATGATGAATCCCTAAATGTTGGTGCTGAATATATGTATAATAATTTGATTGCTTTCAGAGTAGGCTATAAATCCTTGCTACTTGATAACAGCGAGGAAGGCTTTACCGCAGGAATAGGACTTAATTATAACTTTACTCCTGACTTTGGTGTAAGAATAGATTATGCATATCAGAATTTCGGAGTCTTGGATTATACACAACAATACTCTATAGGCATTAAATTTTGACCAATTATGTTACTTTTAATTAAAATATTTCTATATTTAAGTGATACAATACTGATTGATTCTGAGTAATAAACAATATTCTTTCAATAATAAAAGGAGAATCAAATGAATAAAATACTCTACATTGCTCTTTCTGTTCTACTGACAAGTATTACATTCGCACAGCCCACAGCAATAGGCTTGAATTTTGAATGTAATATGGAAATTGAAATACTCTCAGGCAGATATAATCCTGCTGACACTGTAGCAGCAAGAGGAGATTTCAATAGTTGGGGAAGAACTGATCTTGAGCCTAGTACATTAGATCCAAACTTATATGTAAACCCGGTGCCTTTTGAGGATACTCTGGATGTTGGAGACACAGTACAATATAAATTTTTCTACACACCAAATACCTGGGAAGGTGGAGATAATAAAATCTATGTAATAACCCAGGCAGATTATGATCTCGGGCAAGCTGTGATTGCAAGACCATTTAATGATGGAACACTTCAAACCGTTACAAACCAGCCAACTGATGTTCTTTTCCAGGTTGACGTAAACGGAGCTGTGTCAGCAATAAACAATCAACCGTTTACTGTAGTAAACACAGTTCATATCGCAGGTGGAACTTCACCTCTACAATGGCCCAGCTTGGGTTGGCCTAGTGGGGAAATAAATTTAATGATTCCACTAAATGATGACGGTATGGATGGAGATGTAACAGCAGGTGATATGATCTTTTCAACAACTGTTACATTTGTCTGCATATACAACTTTCCCTGTGAGTTATAAATTCGGCATCAATTATGGCGATGATGCAAATAACCAGGGTGGAAATGATAATGAGAACGCAATTGGTGCAAATCACGAAATGGCCCTTTTCGCATCTGCATGGTATTGTGAAACTCTTGATACCTTTGGTATAATGGGATTCAAGGATTTTGTTACGGATGTTGAACCGATAAATGAAGTGATTCCAAGTGATTATGCTTTAGATCAGAACTATCCAAATCCATTCAATCCATCCACTACAGATTAACTTCAGCATACCAGTTGAAGGATTTGTAACTCTGGATGTTTATAATACTATTGGTCAGAAAGTTGCTTCGTTGGTTAACGAAACCAAAACTGCCGGAACTTATCAGGTAGATTTTGATGCTGCTACTCTTACAAGTGGAATTTATTTCTACAAGATTAGCGCTGGCAACTTCACAGAAACAAAGAAAATGATTTTGATGAAGTAATCCATTCAAGGATTTTTCATTAAAAGTTAAAGCCCCGTTCTGCGGGGCTTTTTTATTTTGTTATTAATTTGGTGAGTTGTGTCCTTCAAACCTTTGTGCATTAGGGAAATCAGGTTTTATCTTTAAACAACTTTCAATCGATTCGAGGGCTTTATCATATTTTTCATTTTGAATATATGCACCTGCAAGATTGTAGTAAACCTGAGCATCAGTTTTATCGAACAGAAAGACTTTGATTCAGAAATCTAATAGCATCATCAATATTTCCAAAACTGAGATTAATATTTCCAAGCCATTTAGCGGAAAATGCATCGGGAGTTTCTTTGAATCGTTTAAGTAATAAATTATATGCAAGCTCATATTCCTTTACATCAATCAATTGAGAAGCCGCATAGTCATAATCTGATAATTTGAACGGATATTGAGAGACTATAACAAGGTATTCCTTTGCAAAATTCTGGTAATCTTTTTCGCTCAAATACCAATCCGCAGCTTCTCTGTGTCCTCTTCTCCCAATTCGTATTTTCAACTGCAATTTTAAAAGCTATTGAATCAACCCGGTCATTCAGGAGTAAATTTTTTATGAAAGAAAAATCGGGATTATCAATAAATGGCCAATCATTAAGTAATCCGGTGAGCCTTATTTGCTGATATTATGGAATCAAGCCGTGAAAAAGCAAAATTTTTCACTACTATACTATCCTGTTCTGAATCAGAAATTTGAGCTTTTTCAATATTGGGCAGGTATCCATTCATTTGCATCGATTGGAAATAAATTTTTCCCATTAATTGATACCCGGCCAGAGAGGGGTGCAGATGATCTATAATCAAATTATTACCAACGATATCTTCGGGACTCGCGCGGTTAAAAATTGAATCAATATTTACAAAACTACAATCGTATTTTTTCGAAAGATCAGAAATAATTTTATTGAATTTCTCTGGTGCTCTGAATCTAAGAGCATCAAGATCCTTTGCTTTACGAAATAATGAATCGGTAATTCTGAAATTCCCAATACCAAGTTGATGCTTGGCATTTAAATAAACTGAATCAGCATTTTCATCGGGATCGGTTCCAACAGAAATAAACGGTTTTTGATCTTTCAAATTACTAACCAGCGTTCCAATTATAACCGGGACACCTGCAGCCTGAGTCATTTCAAGTATATCTTCAAAGTTTCCTTCGAATTGCTCTAGTCCCGAATTGAACAATTCAGATTTTATAGGTATCAATTGTTCTTTTACAATTCTTGCCATCAGAGTTCCACCACGCTGAGCTTCTTTATCAGTATCACCGCTGAACATATTCATTATTGAGTTAATTCCATTCCGAACCAGTTGCGCGGATTTAAACTTGTTTAGCCAGATGACGAAGTTGACTATGCTTCTTGAACTGCCTATATTTTCATTCGATCCTACTCCAAACGCACCATAGTATTCATTATGTCCGGCATAAATAAGGATCAGATCAGGTTGCTGTTCAAGCACACCCGGGAGAAGATCTCTAATTGTATAAGAGTTGGTTGCTGTTATTGCAACATTAATAACTTCAATATGATTCTCCGGATAGAGTAGTTCGAGACGATCGCGAATATATCTGGAGAATGTTCCGTTTGGTGAGAAAGGAAATCCCTGAGCACTGCTTCCACCCATCACAAACACTCTGAATGTGTTTTCTTTCTTATTGATATCGAAAGCATCGTTATTCGATTGTGGTAAATCTTTCGTGTTAAAGAAATATCTTCCGGCAATATCCGGGTTAAGCATCTGCTTTGTCTCAGTTATCTTAATCCATTGCTCATCGTTTCTACCGTAATCAACTACTCTCAATGCTATTTCAAGAATAATAAAGAAGACAATTGGGATCGAGATCAAAATAAGATAAAACCAAAAAGGAGATTTGATTCTTTGCTGCTTAGTTTTATTTTTTGTGGGACTACTCAACTGGATTATTTTGGTTGATTATAGCTTCAAGCTGCAGTCGGATTTGTTCTGCTCGTGCGAAATCTGGATTTATTTGTAAGCATTTGTTAATTGACTCAAGTGCTTTATTAAATTCTTTCTTCTGAGCATAAGCTCCTGTGATATTAAAATAAACCTGGGCGTCTTTTTTATCAAACCTCAGACTTAATTCCAGATACTTAATTGCATCATCAACAAAACCTTGTGAGAGATCAATAATTCCCAGCCATTTTGAATTAAATGCATCTGGCTTTTTATCATATCCTCTTTTCAAAAAATAATATGCACGCGAATATCTGCCTGCCCCGATTAACTCACGGGCTGTAATGTTGTAGTACTTATAAATAAATGGAAACTCCTCAATGAGTGCAGCCATTTCGGTAGCATATTCATCAAATTGATTTTGCCGGAGATAATATGATGCAACCTTTAATCGTGCCTGTTCTCTGGATATTCTGCCGTCTATTACTTCGATTGCAATGCTATCAACTAGATTATTAAGTTGGATTAGACGATTTCTTGGCAATTGCTTTTCAGAATTAATATATGGCCAATCGTTTTTAAGAATATTTATTCTGAAGTCGGCTACGGTGGAATCAAAAGGAGTGAAATTGTAGTAAGCAAAAACAAGGCTGTCAGCAGTAATATCATCCAGGTCTGAAGGTTCAGTTGTTGGCAGATAACCATATTTATTCATTGCACTGAAAAATAAGTTTCCGATTAACTGGTATCCTATTACATTTGGATGAAGATGGTCTGTCATCAGATTATTTCCAACAATACCATCAGGGCTTGTCGAATTGAGCAACGAATCAGTTCTAATGAAAGGATAATTATATTCGTTACATAATCGGATTATTATTTTATTAATTTCTTCAGGTGCGCGAAATCTCAAAACATCCAGATCCTTTGCATAAATAAATAATGCTTTTGCAGAGTCTATATTATTCCTATGTAATTCTTCATTAGCAATATCAAAAATATAATCTGCGCTTGGATTGTCAGAATTACCAACTGATACAAAAGGTTTTTGATCTTTCAGGTTGCTCGATAATGTGCTCGCAATAACCGGAACGCCCGCCTCTTTACACATTGATAAAATATCGCGCAAATTTCCTTCAAACTGTTCAATACCTGCCCAGTAAATATCTGAGTTATATTCAATCAATTTATCCTGAGCCAATTGTGCCATCATTGTTCCACCAGTTACTTCATTTCCCGAAGAAAATAATCCTGATAAGCCTTTGACGATATTTCTAAGAAGTTCAATTGTCTTAAACTTATTCAGCCACAATGTCGTGTTGACGATAAATCTTGAAGAGCCAAGCGATTCAAGTGACCCGACTCCTAGTGCACCGTAATACTCATTGTGTCCAAGATAAATTAAAATCAGGTCGGGTTCTTTTTTTAGAAGTTCCGGCATCAAGTCTCTTACAGTATAAGAGTTAATAGCAGACATACTAAAGTTGGCAACTTCAATTACTTTGTCAGGATAAAGAATCTCTAATTTTTTCCTGATGAATTTGCTAAACGAGGCACTTGATAAATATGGATATCCCGCAGCAGAACTTGCACCAACGACAAACACTCTGAAACTGTTTTCCTTTTTTTCTTTGTAGAGGAAAGATTCAACAGAGAACGGTAAATTTTTTGTAGTGAGAAAATATCTGTATCCAACTTCAGGATTAAGAATTTGCATGTCCTGTGAAATGTCGACCCACACTCGTGTATCATTTCCATAGTTAAATAATCTTAAACCAGCTTCAATCAGAACAAAAAAGAGAATGGGAATTACAATTAGCAATAAGTAAAACCACTTCGGTACAGGTGTTTTGATTCCTTTTACGAATGACTCAATCTCATCCGCCGAAACATTCAACTGCCTAGACATTTCCTTTGCAGAAAGAGTTTTATAATTATTTTTAATAAACTGTATTTGCTTTTCGGATAAAGACAATTCTGATCTCTTACCTATTATTCGATTTCGTGACATTAATTAATTGCTGCTGAAGATCTTTTGCCATAGCATAATTTGGTTCAATCTGAAGGCAGCGGTTGATCATTTGTAATGCAGTTTTATAATCCTTCTTAATTGAATAAGCTCCAGCAAGATTATAATAAACCTGTGCATCTGATGAATTATAACCTAAACTTTTAGAAAGATAACCTATTGCCGGATCCACTTTGTTGTTGAGAAGGTCAATTATTCCGAGCCACTTTGTTGAATAAGCGCTCGGCTTAAGTTCGTTAAGCTTTTGTAAATAATAATATGCATCATCAAATCTTTTCATGTTAATAAGCAGTTGAGCAGCATATTCATTCGGATACGGATCGAATGGATATTCATCAGTTGCAGCATTTATTTCTTTCTTGAATGATTCAAAATCACCATTTGATAGATAGTGTTGAGCAAGCTGAAGATGAGCAGCTTCCCAGGATAAATCTCCTTTACCTATCATGTAAGCAAGTGTATCAGTATAGTTTTGCATATTCAGCAATTTTAGTTTTTCTTCATCTGATTTTTTTTCTTTTGTATAGGGCCAATCGCTCTTTAAAATTATTATTTGATAAAGAGCTGTAATTGAATCAAGCCTGGTAAATTCATATCGGCTTAGCGTAATGCTGTCCTGAGCTTCAAATGATAAATCATTGTCGTAATCTTGTGGTAATGTCCCTGATAGGAGTCCTTCATTAAAAATATCTCTGCCAATAATTTGAAACCCTCTTAAATTTGGATGAAGATGATCCGTGATTAAATCATCCCCAACAACTCCATAAATTGATTCAGTATTAAATATTGAATCCAGGTTCACTACAGGATAATTGAATTCTTCACCGAGCGATGCTATAACCTCATTTATTTTTTCAGGAGCTCTCCATCTCAATGCATCAAAATCTTTAGCAAGCTTGAATAAAGAATCTGCTGCATTAGTTTTGCCTTTACTTAATTCTACTCCGGCTAATTCAAACGCTTCATCAGCAGTAGGATTTTTTTCATCATTATATGATTCAAATGGTTTCTGATCTTTCAAATTACTGACCAGTCTACCTAGAATTACCGGCACATTATTCTCTTTTGCCATTTCAAGAATATCACGGAGATTACCTTCGTACTGATTTAAACCAGCAAAATATTTTTCTGAGTCGATTGGAATAAGCTGCCTTTGAGACATTCTTGCCATTAAAGTTCCATCTTGTTTAACTGGTTCAGAGAATAAGCCTGAAACTGCTTTAACCAGATCACGCAGTAATTCAAAAGTTTTGAATCGATTTAGCCAGATTACTGTGTTGACGAGAAATCTTGTATCACCAAGTGTTTCTACCGAACCAACTCCTAGCGCACCATAATATTCGTTATGCCCGGCATAAATAATTATCAGGTCGGGCTTCTCATCTAACACTTCTGGCATCATATCTCTTAAAGCGTATGAGTTAATTGCCGACATTGCAATGTTAACAACTTCAATATTCTTTTCGGGATAAAGTAGCTCAAGTCTTTTTCGAATATATCTTGAGAACGCACCATTTGGAGAGTAGGGAAATCCGGCAGCACTGCTTCCACCCAGCACAAAAACACGAAAGGAATTCTCTTTTTTTATTTCATCAAAGTAATTGTAATTGGCAGATGGAACTTTTTCAGTATTATAAAAATATCTGAAAGCTATGTCAGGATTTAATGTTAATCTTCCCTCTCCTACAGGAATCCATTGATCATATACTCTTCCATAATCAAAAACCCTCAATCCCAGTTCAAGCAACAGGATAATAAACACTGGAATGAGGATTAGAACCAGGTAAAACCAGCGCGGAGTTTTTTTTGAATTTTCAGTCATTTAATGGTTATAATTATTAAATAATCCCATTAGAAAAAATATGAAATAATTACTCAAATTTATGGGAAACACTCTTCCAAAATTACTTTTTATGGAAAAGAATAACTGGGCTACACAAACCTTTTACCTTACCTAATTTAGGATAATATCACTATTTTAGCACGATTTAATTGATAGATTATCCTACTTTTTTCCAGAGCAAATTCAAGTGAAAAGTTATTTTATTCGACATTTTATTACAGCGAACAAGAGTTTTCTTCTATTCATTACTTTTCTGTTTTCCCAATTTAATTTAGCACAAAACATTGATGTAAATACAATTGCTACGGTCGGAAATGATATCATTAGTGAAGATGAATTTATTGAAAGATATGAGCTCACTCCACAGCTATATGCCGGAATGATAGGTGCCGAAGAATCTGCAAAAAAAGAATTTCTTTATTCAATCATTGCTGAAAAACTTTGGGCACTTGAAGCTGAATCAATTGGTCTAGATAAATCAGAATTAATTACATCCACGTACAAAGCCATCGAAAAAATGTATGTGCGAGATGCACTTTACAGAGAAGAAATTCTGGATAAGGTTTATATTTCGGATGAGTACTTAGCTGAAGCGTTTCGAAGAAACAGTCTAATTCTGAATTTGAATTATATTTTCTCAACTGACTTTAGTGAGATTGAGGCAATATATGAGCAGCTTAAAAGTGGAGTAAATTTCTATTCAATCCTACTTAGCCGACCTGAAAGCAAATTACAGGAAGCACCTTATATTATTAGTTATGGTCAGATGGACAAATCTGTTGAGGATAAATTATATAATCTTAAATTAGGAGAAATAACAGAACCAGTTAAAGCTCCCAATGGTTGGTATATTTTCAAACTATTATCTATACAAGAAAAAACAATTGAAAATGTTGAGCAGGCTCAGGCAGAAGAAAAATATATTTTGAAAGTCGCAGAACAGGCAATCATCGATAGCCTTTTCAAAGTATTCTATTCTAAATTCTTCAAAGATGTTAAAGCAGAAACTAACAAGGAACTTCTGTTCGAACTTTCAGATCTGGTTATTGAAGCATTAAGAAATAGAATTCAACAGGATAGTATTTCATCTAAGGATAAAATTTATCTTACATCAGATGATCTGTATAATATAGAAGCAGATTTGGGACAGGAAAAACTCAATGCTGTATTTATAAAATTAGATGACGAACCTGAAACAATTGATGATTTTATGCAGGAACTTGCCATTGAGAAATTTTATGTTGATTCTGTTGATACTGATCATATCAGGGGAAGACTGAATTATTATGTAAGAAAATTTATTGAACACGAACTGTTTTCTCGTGAAGGCTATAAAAGGGAATTACAGAATCATCCTGAAGTTCGACGTGATCTGAATATCTGGAAAGGGTATTATTTGAGCGAAGCACTTCGCAAAGAAATTATTGATTCACTCGAAGTGACCGATAAAGAGGTCAGTGAATATTTTATTGAAAAAGGCGACGATAGTCTTTCTTCTGTTGAAGTAAAGATAGTAGAATTGTTGACGGATGATTTAGATGTAATTCAAGTAGTATTGGATGAACTTAATAATGGAGTGGATTTTAGAGAATTAGCTGCTGAGCACACAATAAGAGAAGAATCTAAAAATAATAATGGTGAACTTGGATATTTTGATACAAACGAATACGGTGAGATTGGTCGTAGAGCTGCTACAATGAATATTGGAGAAATGTACGGACCAATAAAAGTTCCTGGAGGTTATTCTCTTTTTGAATTGGTAGATAGAAAAGAGATGACTGAATTTCCCACAAACAACTACGAAAAGATGCGTGAGCAAATTAAAGTTGAACTTAAAAATAAAATGTACTATGACACCATCGTCAATAAAACAGTTGAGCTTGCAGATAAATATAATATTAGAATAAGCGAAGAAATCTTAAATTCCATTGAGGTGTTAAACACGACAACAGTGGTTTACAGAATTTTCGGTTTTGGTGGGAAGTTATTAGCAGTCCCAATGACAGTACCGAATTACAACTGGGTAAAACCCTGGTTGGAACAAAAGGAACTGACACCTTAGGTTAATCAAATTTGTTAAAAAATATCTTGAGCAAGAATAATATTTACATACTTGGAATTTCAGCCTACTATCACGATAGTGCAGCTTGCATTGTTAAAAATGGTGAAATATTAGCTGCAGCTCAGGAAGAAAGATTCTCAAGAAAAAAACACGATCATCGTTTTCCTGAAGCATGCAATTAAATTTCTGTCTTGAATATGCAGGAATTAAAACTTCTGATCTTGAGTCTGGTTGCATTCTATGATAAACCTTTCTTAAAGTTTGAACGGCTGCTTGAAACATATCTTACATTTGCTCCGGTTGGAATTAAATCTTTTATTAAAGCAATGCCGTTGTGGATAAAAGAAAAGTTATGGATGAAGGATTTGATACAAGAATGAACTTGGATTACGAAGGCAAAATTATTTTTCCTGAACATCACGAATCTCACGCAGCATCTGCTTTTTTTCCATCTCCTTTCAGTGAAGCTGCTATCCTAACAATGGATGGAGTGGGGGAATGGACAACAAGCAGTTACGGAGTTGGCAAAGGAAATTCCATTGAACTTTGGGCAGATATAAAATTTCCACACTCGCTTGGTCTTCTCTATTCAGCTTTTACTTATTATACAGGATTCAAAGTTAACTCGGGTGAGTATAAAGTAATGGGACTTGCACCTTACGGTGAGCCAAAGTATAAAAAATTAATTTACGATCATCTTATCGATGTGAAAGATGACGGTTCGTTTCGAATGAATATGGATTATTTTAATTACTGTGCCGGTCTTACAATGACGAACAATAAATTCAACAAGCTTTTCGGCGGACCACCAAGAGTTCCTGAAACAAAACTTACACAAAAAGATATGGATCTTGCACGATCTCTCCAGGAAGTAACTGAAGAAATAGTACTTAAAATGGGAAATCACGTTTTCAAAGAAACCGGATTAAAAAATCTTACATTAGCTGGTGGAGTAGCTTTGAACTGTGTTGCAAATGGAAAACTGCTTCGTGAAGGACCATTTGAAAATATCTGGATTCAACCTGCAGCCGGAGATGCAGGTGGTGCTTTAGGTGCAGCACTTGTTGGATGGTATTGTTATTTGGACAATCCAAGAATCGCTGATGAGAAAACTGATTCACAATTTGGTTCTTATCTTGGTCCTGATTTTAATGAGTCAGATATTCAATCATTTGTTGAAAAAAATAATTATCCAGCTAAAAGATTAGAAGAAGATGAACTAATTAAAACAGTTTCAAAATTAATTGCAGAAGAAAAAGTCATTGGTTGGTTTGATGGGAGAATGGAATTTGGTCCACGGGCTCTTGGTGCTCGAACAATTATTGGAGATGCACGCTCACCCAAAATGCAGGCCTTGATGAATATTAAAATAAAATTCAGAGAAGGATTCAGACCATTTGCACCTTCGGTTCTTTATGAAAAAGTTGGAGATTATTTTGAAATTGAAAAGGAAAGCCCATATATGCTTCTTGTTGCAGATGTCAAAAAGGAAAGAAGAATTGCAATGACAGATGAACAAGAGACACTTTGGGGAATTGAAAAATTAAATATTGTTCGCTCTGATATTCCTGCAATAACTCACGTTGATTATTCTGCCCGGCTTCAAACAGTACATAAAGAAACAAATCCAAGATATCATAAGTTAATTGAGCAGTTTGAAAAAGATACTGGTTGTGCTGTTATTATCAATACATCATTTAATGTTAGAGGTGAACCGATTGTTTGCACACCCGAAGATGCTTATAAATGTTTTATGAGAACGAACATGGATTATCTTGTGCTTGGAAATTATTTACTCTCAAAAGAAGATCAAAAGCCGCTTGAAAAAGATGTGGACTGGAAAAAAGAATTTGCCCTGGACTAATAATGCTTAAAGAAGAATTCAAACATATTAAAGAAACAAAAAAAGACCTTCGGAAATTTGGTTTGACTGTCGGTAGTGTTTTGATAATTATAGCTGTGTTGCTATTCTATTTTGAAAAATCATCTGCAATTTATTTTGCTGATCATTGGAGGATTACTTTTTGTCTCAGGACTACTTTCCCTCAGATTCTCAAACCTCTCAATAAAATCTGGATGGGTTTGGCTATTGTTCTTGGATTCTTTATGTCCAGCGTTAATTCTTACAATTTTATTTTATCTTGTGCTAACACCGATTTCGTTAATTGCCAGACTTGTTGGTAAAAAATTTATGACACTGAAATATGATAAATTAGCTAAGACTTATTGGGAAAAACGAACAATCATTCAAAAAAAACAAATAGATTACGAAAGACAATTTTAGGAATTATTTATGAGTAAACTTTCAATACTTTCTGAGCTTTGGGATTTTCTTAAAGTAAGAAAAAAATGGTGGCTGGCGCCTATACTTATTTTACTACTTTTACTTGGCGGACTAATTATTTTAACTCAGGGTTCTGCTTTGGCACCATTTATTTATGCAATTTTTTAATTCGTGTTTAATTAGTGAATTCGTGGCTAAAGAAAGCCACTAATTAACGAATTTAATTTCATATGAAGACTAAAATCAAAATTAAAAAGAAAAAGAAGCGAATTCCTGTTCCTAAAAAACCACCGAAGGTTGAAAAGGATAAAAAATCATATGACAGAAAATCTGAAAAGAAAAAGACGAAGAAAAGAATAAGAGAAGAAACATCGGATAAATGAAATAATAGATCCTGAATCTGTGAGTATAATACTTACAAATATTCAATCGATTCCCCCTAAAAGCTATCTAAAGAAAACTCACCTTGGCACAATTATAGTAAAGCATAATTGAAGTAAATCCTGAATAATTACTTTAATATTACGAATATACCTTAATTAATAAGGTTAATACACCTTATATACCTTAATTTATTTGGGTAGTATGTATCATAATTATATTTTTGACCATCAATTATATCATAATAAAACACAATAACTATGATTGACGATTTAGACATTAAAATACTCAAAACCCTTCAGGTTAGTGGGAGAACAAAAAGAAACACACTTGCCGAGCAGGTAGGTTTATCCGTTCCTTCTGTAAGTGATAGATTGAAAAAACTTGAGGATAAAAAGATTATTGAGGGATATTACACAAAAGTAAATCGGCAGGCGTTTGGATTGGATATACTTGCTTTCATTTTTGTTGTGATGGATTCATCCAAGCATTATAAAGACTTAATAAAACATGTTGATAAGCATCCAAATATTTTAGAATGCTATTCTGTATTAGGTGAGGGTTCTCACATGTTAAAGGTTGCCGTCAAAAATACTGAATCACTTGAAAAGCTATTGAGTGAAATACAAACCTGGTTGGGTGTAACCAGTACAAAAACTACTTACGTTCTCTCAACAATTAAAGAAACTACAGCAATTAATATTTAAATTAAAAAGGAATCTTATATGGCAAAATCTCCAAGTGCAATTGATAAAGTACTCGGCTTTATCAAAACAAAAAAAATAAAGTTTATTGATTTAAAGTTTATGGACTTTCCCGGACAGTGGCAGCATTTTACTGTTCCGTCTACTCATTTTGATGCTGATTCTTTTGTTGATGGATATGGTTTTGATGGTTCATCAATGAGAGGGTGGAAAGCAATAAACGAAAGTGATATGCTGATCATTCCAGATCCTGAAACTTTATTTTTTGATCCATTCATCGATGCACCAACAGCTAGCTTAATCTGCGATATTTATGAACCTGCAACAAAAGAAAAATATTCCCGTTGTCCAAGGAATGTTGCACAGAAAGCTGAGGCCCATTTGAAATCAACCGGTATTGCAGATACAGTTTACTTTGGACCTGAAGCAGAGTTTTTTGTTTTTGATGATGTTAGATTTGATTCGAATCCTAACGGTTGCTTTTATCATGTTGATTCAGTTGAAGGAAGATGGAACACAGGTAGAGAAGAAAATCCAAATCTAGCAAACAAACCAAGATATAAAGAGGGATATTTTCCCGTTCCTCCAACAGATGCTTTAATGGATTTAAGGAATGCAATGGTTATGAAATTAATGGAATGTGGAATTGATGTTGAAGCACAGCACCACGAAGTTGCAAGCGGAGGTCAGTGTGAAATTGATTTACGTTTTTCTCCACTTGTGAAAGCCGCAGACCAACTTTTAATGTTTAAATATATTGTGAAGAACACTGCAAAACAGTGGAACAAAACCGTTACCTATATGCCAAAGCCAATTCAGGGAGATAACGGAAGTGGAATGCATGTGCATACAAGCTTGTGGAAAAAAGGTAAACCGCTGTTTGCTGGACCCGGTTATGCTGGTTTAAGCGATGATGCCCTTTATTTCATAGGCGGAATATTAAAGCACGCAGCTTCACTTTGTGCTTTTGCTAATCCTACAACAAACTCGTATAAAAGACTAGTGCCGGGATTTGAAGCACCTGTTAATCTCGCATATTCGCAACGGAACAGGAGTGCTGCAGTCAGAATTCCAATGTATTCAACAAGTCCAAAGTCTAAACGTGTTGAATTCAGGTGTCCTGATCCTTCAGCAAATCCTTATCTTGCTTTTTCTGCAATGCTGATGGCAGGATTGGATGGAATTATAAACAGGATTGATCCAGGTGAACCATTGGATAAAGATATTTATGATATGCCTCCTGAAGAATTAAAGAATGTTCCTTCGACTCCTGGAAGCTTGAATGATGCAATAAAAGCTTTAGCAAACGATCACGAATATTTATTGAAAGGTGATGTGTTTACTGAAGATGTAGTTGAAACCTGGATAAAATATAAAATTGAAAAGGAAATCAAACCTATGGCATTGCAGCCGCATCCATTTGAGTTTGGAATGTACTACGATGTTTAAAATTTAATTTGTCATTGCGATTCTCGACGAAGTCGGGATGCCTGTCCGCCATTGGAGGAAGCAATCTCTCTTGAAAGCCGCAATTCTTTAATAAAAGGATTGCGGTTTTTTATTCTATTGGCTTTAATCTGCTTCATTCAAAAAAAATTATTCGGCACTATTTTTTTTCAGTGATTTTTGCTGAAAATACTTCATCGGCCATCTTGCGGATTGGTATTATTAGAGTTATTTTATAACCATACTCATCAACAAAATAGGAGACGCTATGAAAAAATTATTTACTCTTTTTGCTTTCTTAATTTTCTCGTTTAACATAATGGCACAAGATGATGCTCTTTTTCATGTTGTCCCGCCTGATTATACGAGTACCCCCGGGACTGGTGCATTTTTGAGTCAGTTCGCTACTTCTGCACGTACATATCAACTCTTAATGCACGAATCTTTATTAGCTCCTCTTTTAAACCAGCAGCTTTTAGCTGTTAGCTGGAGGCTTCCAACTTCGGCAACCACGAACTGGCCACCTACAGACTTAACGATTTCGAATTTTGATTTATATCTGGGTCAAAGTGTTGATCCAGTAAATATGAGTCTAACAGATTTTTCAGCTAATTTTGTAGGACCAAAAAAGCAGGTACGGTCCGGTAGCTTAACCATCACTGCAGATTCATATACATTTGGTAATACTCCAAATGATTGGGGCCCTGAAATAACATTCATTTTGGATAGTGTATATATTTATTCTGGTGGACATTTGATAATAGAACTTCGTAAGGCTGCTTTATCTGGAACCTCACGTAGTGTTGATGCTATAACAACTTCAACTACTGGTTATGGAACTCTTTTCAGAGCTTGCTGGGCTAGTGGCGACACTTCCAATGCCGGTCCTCAAGGTAATTTTTCTATTACCAGAATTACTGCAGATGATCCGGTACCTGTTGAGTTCACTTCATTCACTTCTTCTGTAAGTGGGAGTAATGTTGTTCTTCAGTGGGAAACAGCAACAGAAATAAATAATCTTGGTTTTGAAGTGCAGCGAAAATCTAAAGATACGGAGTTTGAAGCAGTAGGTTTTGTAAGTGGCTCAGGAACTACAACTGAACCAAGAAATTATTTCTTTACTGATTCTAAAATTCCTAACGGTCAGTATGCTTACAGACTGAAACAAATGGATTTTGATGGAGTCTTTTCTTATTCAGATGAAATTGTAGTGGAAGTTGATGCTCCTGCAGAGTATGCGCTCGAGCAAAACTATCCTAATCCTTTTAACCCATCAACAAATATTAATTTTAGTATTGCTGAAGCAAGTGTTGTAAAAATAGCTGTATATAATTTATTGGGTCAGGAAGTAGCTGAGCTTGTAAACGAGTTTAAAGCAGCTGGATTATACATAGTTAATTTTGATGCAAGCGAATTTCCAAGTGGAGCATATTTCTACACAATTGAAACACCGCAATTTAGACAAACAAGGAAAATGTTATTAGCTAAATAGAATTTTGCTTTAAAAGATAATTCATTCCAGAATTAAGCCGCCTTAAAATTTTTAGGGCGGTTTTTTTGTTTTGTCTCGAAATAGGAAGAGTTTTTAATTATTTTGATTTTGCTCAAAAATAAAAGCAAATCTAAAATCCAATGACCTACCTAAAAAACTTTTTACTTGGCGGTTATGAACAGTTGCTTGATTGTCAAAAGAAATTTTAGCAAATTATAAGAATATGGTTCTACCCCCTAGGAGAAACGTGTAGAATACCGTTACTCTTATCTTCCTTTCGGAATGTTGTGCTTCCCCCAAGGAGTAGAGTGGATTGAAATAATTAATTATCAATTACACTAAGCAAGGGAGGTCCTATGAAAATCTTTTCTTCTTTTTTTATTTTTCTTACAGTTTTGTTTTGGTCAATTAACTTTTCGATAGTAAGGGCTGATACAGGCGGTGATCCACCAATTATAGTAGGTTTTTATGATGACACATTCAGTCCGATAAATCAATTAACAGTTTATGAAGATGAACCATTCGTATTGTATGGGGTAGCAATAGGGGATATTCCACTCAACTTCTTTTGGTATGAGTCAGGGATTTTAATTAGTACTGTATATACTGTTCTTAATTATACATTTGAAGAACCAGGGGATTACTTAATTTTACTAGAGGTGATTGATGTAAATGGGCTTTCGACGCAGGCAGAGTTTCCTGTAACAGTATTGCCAGTAGTTGCACCACCCGGAGATATTTGCGGGTATGTTACACAAACAGGCGGTTCACCACTTGCCGGAGTTCCTGTAACACTTCTGGATGTAAGCAGCATACCTTTAGGTGATCCGGTTCTCACAGATGCAACTGGCGGTTATACTTTCACTAACCTTGATGCTGGCACTTATTCAGTTTCTATTATGACACCTCTTGGATTCTTAGCTTCACCCGGTGAGACGCAGGTTGGGATTGAACCAAACGTTCCTTGCTCAGAGGTGAATTTTGAGTTAACCCCAACAATAGTTACCAACGATTGCCGGGGAATGGGATACTGGAAGCACCAGTTTAGTGTTTATCTTTCTGGTCACGGAAATGCACAGGAGACCGAAGCTGATCTGAATATGTATCTCGATGAGGCTTTCAACCACTTCGGTATTTTAGGTTTATTTGCGGGAATGGAGGATTTCGGATTTGAAGAAGCTAATGCAATACTTTCTGTTAAAGGAAATCGTCCTATGGAAAGCAAAGCCCGTCAGCATTTGTTCACTTTGCTTTTGAACTTTGCATCAGGAAGAATTGGCAATGCAACAGTTATAAGCGAAGACAATCGAGATGCTGCCGATGCAATTACCTATGTAGCTCAGCTAATCCTTGACGGAGATGCAACCAACGACGAACTTGCTAAGGACATCTGCGAGGAAATAAACTAGGGTCAGATGCTGGAAGCTGGAATAGTTCCTGAATCAAACATAGTATATAAATTAAGTCCCGGAGGAAAACTTCCGAATACGTTTGCACTGTTTCAGAACTATCCCAAATCCGTTCAATCCATCAACCAGCATTGACTTTAGCGTTGCTGAAGACGGTGCTATAAAATTAACTATTTATAACCTGTTGGGCCAGGAAGTGGAAACGATAGTAAATGAATTTAAAGAAGCAGGAACCTATACAGTTACATTTGATGCTTCATCATTAACAAGTGGAGTTTACCTCTACTCATTTGAAACACCACAATTCAGGCAGACAAAGAAAATGATTTTAGCTAAGTAAAACTATCTTTACTATTTTCAGCTTGGTTTCAAATTAAAACCGCCCTCAAATTTATTCGGGGCGGTTTTTTATTATCGTTTTCGGTAAAATTAATTCAGTCTACTTTTTTATTCATCGTAATATTCCCATTACCAAGACTTAGCAAAATCCTTCCGTCTCCATTACCGAGTGTTCCGGAAAACCGGTTATTGCTTATCTGCTGGTTTTGGAAATTCAAACCATTATTAATTATGTTGCCATTTCCCACGGATGCAGTTAGGAGTGCATTTGTGCTGTCTGGAATAATCAGAGTCAAATTTCCATTACCAACAGCCATTTCAACAAGGCATGTATCCTGCAAAGTAACATCAGCTGAGAAATTACCATTGCCTAAATTGGCAATAATTTTTTTCGTTATTGACTCAACAGAAATATTTCCATTACCGAGAGTTAATATGTTGTTAAAATTGTTCGGTAAAATAATGTCAAGTGTTATCACGTAATCTCTGTCATCATCATTTGGATTATCAACTTCGATTTTAACATTGTCTACATTATCCTGTATTGTAATGTCAATTTCTGATAGATGTGACTGAGCGTCACTTTCGCTTATCTTGCTTCTGACTTTTTTTGTGATGAAGCAGTACAGATTACTTGTTGTATCGGAACCTGTAACGGTAATATTTCCATTGGTATTTTGAACTATAAGTTCAGTTTGCGTGGTTAAGTTGAGAGTATGTGATTCATTAGCTTCAGATTCGTAGGTATTTGAGGAAACAGAATCTTCATCGCAACCAAGGAATAAGAAAATGGAAAAAATTATAAGAAAGTACTTTTTCATGACTCCCACCTCTTAATTTTATCGTAGATTTTGACAATTATTTTCAAACCGCTATCAAATCTTGAGAAATTCTGTTCTAAATCCGAATTAAACTTGATAACAGGTAAACTGAATAAAACTGTGGTTACTATGCTAAATACTCTACTTCACTAAAATCCACTCCTTCCAAACTTCCGGACTATACCCAACTGTTGCCAACCTTCCATTCCTGACGATTGGAGTTTTTAATAAAAGATAATTCATTTCAGAACTGAACTGCTTAAATTTATTCGGGCAGTTTTATAATGTAGATGTTTCTAAACTTAAAATATGATCTAAAAAAGCATTCATACCTCTATCAATTATATTCTAATCTATAATAATCTTTATTCTATACTTAACTTGCTCAACAAAAAAATATTTTTTTAATGATTATGAATACAACACAGTATCTTGTCAGGAAACATTACGCGACTTCAAATGTTTTTAAATCTGTACTGGATGCTTTAATATTATCTGGAAAAGATATTAATAACATTAATATCAAAGACTTATCACCTGTGGATCAATTTCATATAAGAGGATTAAAGGCATCGCAGGAACTTGCAAGCTTGTGTGGAATTAATGAAAAAATGAAAGTATTGGATATAGGATGCGGTCTAGGTGGAACAGCAAGATTTATAGCTTTAGAATTTGGTTGCCACGTTTTAGGAGTAGACATTTCAGAAGAATATTGTAATGCCGCTTCTAAACTTTCTGAGCTTGTTGGTTTAAGTTCACTTACAGAATTCAAATCGGGTGATGCCGTTGATCTGCTTATTGATGACGCTAAATTTGATCTTGTCTGGTCTGAACACGTTCAAGTTAATGTTGAAAACAAAAAGAAGTATTACTCTGAAATTTACAGAGTGCTAAAAACGGGTGGACAGCTTGCAATACACGAAGTTTTTCAGGAAAAACCTTTAGAGATTTATTATCCTGTTCCGTGGGCTGATGATGAATCTATAAATTTTATTTCGACTAAGTCGGAATTCGAAAATGTAATTAAGGAGTTTGGTTTTAGAATAAAATATATGGAAGATAAAACCGTGGTTTCGGCTAATTGGTTTATGAAAGCTGCGGAAAAAGTTAAAAACCAGGAACCCCCACCACTAAGCTTACAAATTCTAATGGGGAAAAATTGGAAAGAAAAGTTTATTAATATGGCAAAGAATCTCAGTGATAAAAGGATTATGGTTATTCAAGGAATTCTGGTAAAATAAAATACACTTTGCATAACATATTAATTAAATATTTCTACATCGCTGATACCCATTCTCTCCAGATTTCAGGATGATATCCAACTGTTGCCAACCTTCCATTCCTGACGATTGGTGTTTTTAGTAAAAGAGAATCTTCGAGCAATTCGGTTTCAATATCGTATACCATATACTCAAATCCTCGTTTCTTAAATTGTTTTCCTTCTTTATCTATCAATTCTTCTATTGGGACAGCTCGAGTTATATTTTCAAGCTCTCCTTTTGATATTCCTTTTTCGGTAAGATCACGAAAGTGATATGGAATTCTCCTTTCTTTAAAGAATCTTTCTGCTTTCTGCGTCTCTTTGCACTTTTTTGTCCCAATAATCTGGATGTTCATTTCTTAATTCCTCTCGAACTTTTGATTATTTTAGGATAAGTAAAAACACTTCGAAGGTAAATTTAATGAAAAGCATTTTCACAATTTTAATTATGTTAATTTCTACTTCATCACATCCTCAATCATTGCCTATTTTTTTGGATGGAAGAACTGATGACTGGAACATCCCTGTGCCTACTTACGTTGATTCCGAGAATGATGGAAATTTATATGACTTTAAATATATCTCGGTCACTAATGATGAGCAGTTTCTTTTCATCAAACTAAAGATTACACCATTTTTAAAACTTCTTGAAGATAATCAAATCACAATTTTTATAGATGGAGATAACAATAGCTCAACTGGATATCAGATTAATGATATTGGTGCTGAAATAAGGTTTAATTTTGGTGCAAGAGATGGAACAAGATATTATAACGGAACAACACCCATTTCACATTCTGATATTCAATTCAGAAGCCTTCCAACGGTTACAGATACTTTATATGAAATTGTTATTCGCAGACAGTATATCCCTCCGGCAAATGGAACAGGAACAATAAAACTTTTTTTAATTGACTTTGCTAGTAACGGCGATTGGATGCCGAATAGCAGCGATGCTTTTGAATTCACTTTTGATGAAACACCGATTGAGCCATTGATTCCAACGGAAATAAATAGCGAGGACACTACTTTCCTACGAGTAATGAACTGGAATGTTTTAAATGACGGTTTACTCGATCCTTCCCGGCAGTCAAGTTTTACAAGGATTTTGCTAGCGATAAATCCAGATATTATTTGCTTTAATGAATGTTTCAGCTCATCAGCAACACAAGTTAAGAATGCAATCGACCAGATGTTACCTGGAACAAACTGGAATGCAGTTAAGCTGGATAATGGAAATGTTACAGTATCAAGATATCCAATTCTGCAAAACTGGCTTGTATATCCGGGGCACAGAATTACTGCTTCGATGATAGATTTACCTGGGTGGTTTAATCAAGATTTACTTGTGATCAATTCGCATCTTAAATGCTGTGGCGGACAAACAAATGATGATAAGAGACAGTTGGAAGTTGATGCTACGATTGCGTTTATTCTGGATGCAAAAACTCCTGGCGGTGTAATCGATCTTCCTTCTGAAACTCCATTTATAATTTTAGGCGATTTGAATTTGGTAGGCGAAAGGCAGCAACTTATTACTTTGCTATCCGGTGAAATTATTAATACCCCGATCTTCGGAAATGGAGGTCCACCTGATTGGGATAACACTGACCTTCAAGATTTGCTTTCGCAGCAAACAGATAAAAGGACAGCATATACCTGGCGGAATGATGGAAGTTCATTTCCTCCTGGTAGGTTAGATTTTCAAATCTATTCCAACAGTGTAATTAATGTTGAGAAAGATTTTGTGATTCAAACAGAGGTAATGAGTCAGGCAAGACTTAATCAATACGGACTGCAATTGCTGGATACCAGAACTGCCTCAGACCATTTTCCTAAGGTTGCAGATATTTCATTTAATACGATTACAAGTATACCTTATCAGAATAATTTAGATGAATTCAATCTGGAACAGAATTATCCAAACCCATTTAATCCAAAAACAAATATCGGATTTCGAATTTCAAATTTTGGATTTGTCTCTCTGAAAGTCTATGATATTTTAGGAAATAATTTTCGCAACTTTAATTAGTGATTATTTATCATCCGGAGAATATGAAGTTGAGTTTGATGCGAGTGAATTACCGAGTGGAACTTATTTTTTCCAGTTGAAAGCGAAGAATTATCTTGAGACGAAAAAAATGGTATTGTTAAAATAAAATTCCATTCAATAACAGTTCACAGTAAAGAATTGAAGGAATATATTGTCTAGAATTATAATTGGAATTCACGGCCTTGGCAACAAACCACCAAAGGAACTGCTTGCTAAGTGGTGGAAAGAATCAATAATAGAAGGTTTAAGAAAAAATAATTACTCGGCAAAAGATTTTAATTTTGAATTGGTTTACTGGGCAGACATTCTTCACAAAAATCCACTCGACCCGAATGAGACGGATAAAGAGAATCCTCTATATTTAAATGAGCCCTACATTCCTGAAGGAAAAAATATCAATAGGGAAGAGATGGGGTTCAGGCAAAAAGCGCTTGAATATCTGGAAAAATATTCAAAAAAAATTTTAGTAAATGGTGTACTCTCCTTAAACATTCCATCATTAACTGAATTATTTATACATCGACATTTAAGAGATCTCGAAGAATATTATTCTCAGTCATACACTTTAATAAATAACAAAAAACGGCTGATAAGGGAAGTAATTATTGATCGTTTAGTTGAGGCACTCAAAAAACACAGGGGAAAGAAAATATTTTTAGTAGCACATTCAATGGGATCAATTATTACATACGATACTATACGATATCATGCACCGGAAATAAAAATCGAAGTGCTGGCAACAATTGGTTCTCCCTTAGGCCAGGAATATGTCATCAACAAAATTCAATCTGAAACAGCTCCTGATGAAGGCGATAAATTATTAGTGCCTGCGAATATCAGGCTGGGCTGGTATAATTTTTCTGATACTGAAGATCAGGTTGCAGTAAATCATCATTTGGAAAAAATCTATAAAGAAAATGCCCGTGGTATTAAAATCAAAGATATTCTGGTCCAGAATAATTACAAAATTTCAGAGACCAGAAACCCGCATAAATCGTACGGATATTTAAGAACACCTGAATTCGCTAATGTTCTAAATTCATTTCTAACATCTCGAAAGTTCGATTTATTTAGATGGATAAAAAATCTTTTCTGATACTTACTAACTTGATTATAATTTCTATAAACATATTGAGTATCATAATTACTCCTACTATTTGTGATACTCTAAGTCATCAATGACGCTTGACTATTAAAATGTCGGCGTCTTCAATTTGTACCTTATCCCATCAAACTAAATATCCAGAAAATTAGCTGGTATTATTCTTGCAATTCTTATAACAACAAAATTTAAGTTGTGAAGAAAAGTTATCTAAAGTGGTGGATAGCTTCAATTCAATTTATTTCAAAATTAAAAAATATGGTGGTTGAGTATGGCATTAGCAACAGTAACTTTCTTCGGGGATAGCACCAGTTCATATGGTGTTCCTAAAACTTTGTATTCATACCTGATAAGCGTATCGGTGAATCAGGCTTTGAGCAGTAGAGACAAAATTGTAAAAATAGTTCCCATCTCTGAAGGAGCTCCAAAACCTGTAAGAGAGTTACCATTCATCATTAAAAATTCTGATTGGAAGAAAGCAATATTTGAAGCATTTCATATGTTGGAGGAAATGGAAGGTCTGAAGGAATTACGAAATCACAAAAGCATAGTTGAGATGGAAAAGCAACCTCACCTGGTTGCAGTAAGTGCTTGAATAAATTAGAAAATATTTTTTGTGAAGAAGAGATTGACTTTAGTTATTGAACTTTTTGTCCTTTAATACGGATGGTTTGTGTTCTGCTTGAACGAGGGTATCTACTCTTCAAACCACCTTTTATAACAACACCTGTTCCTAATACATAGTTGTTAAATCTTATGACGTACTGACCTTGTGAAAGTTGATCATTAGGAATTAGCGCTCCCATCAGATATAATCTGAGTTCATCAAGGGTTTTCAGGTCATAAATATTTTTTGTAATAAAACCTTGAAGGATTTGTGCAGCAAAGGAATGAAGAACAATTTTTCCGTTTTTATCGATCATTCCGAACTTTGTTCCTACTCTGTGAAACAGTCCTAAATTAACATCACTCCATTTAGATGAAGTAAAGTATATATCATTTCTTTTTAGCAAAAATTTGTATTTTGAAAATACATCCAGATCAATCCCAAATTCTTTAGCAAGTATTCTTAATTTTTCAAAGATGGTATTATCAGTGGATCTGTGCATCGTCATTAAAAAATGTTTTTTCCATTTAATCTGTTCAAGAGCTTTAGTCTCTCCTGTTTTTTTTAATTTGATAAGAAAGAAACCATCCGAGTCTACCTCCCAGGGAAAAATCCTGATTGCTTTTGATAGTCTCCTATCAAGTTTATCATTCTTGTATTCAGTTAATCCTTTGTGATGTATTATTGGAATATTTACTTCCTCAACATCAACCGGATATTTTTCAAGAATTCTGTTGAGGATCAATTCATTTTCTTCAGGTGTAAGTGTGCAGGTTGAGTAAACCATTTCACCGCCAACCTTCAACATCTTGATTGCTGAAACTAAAAGCTTTGTTCTGAATTTCAGTAAGAATATTAACTCTTTCAAGCGACCACCAATTGCTCACCTCAGTCTTTTTCTGAATAATACCCAAACCGCTGCAGGGAGCATCAACAAGTATTTTATCGAAGTAAGAATCATAGTATTTACTTAAAATTTCTCCCCTCTGGTTAACAATTCCACAATTCAAAAAATTCATTTTATCAAGATTAAACGCAAGAGCTTTTATCCTCTTCATTTCTAATTCGTTTACAAAAAGAACTCCTCTGTTATTCATCATCTCAGCTAATTGAGTGGTTTTTGAACCGGGTGCGGAACATAAATCAAGAACAATATCATTCTCAGATGGATCAAGAACAAACGGCGGCAGCATAGAAGTCAACGCCTGCATATAGTAAAAACCAAAAGCTATTTCCAAGGTGCTTCCTGCATAATCAAAACCATCTTTTATTTTTAATGCATTTGAGGGATAGGGGACAAGTTCAGTTTTTATTCCATAAGTTTCAAGAAGATGATTGGCAAGGGCGTCCCGTTTTATTTTACTTTCATTAACACGGATATATTTAGCGGGTTCTTCCTGAACAAATTCCCCATAATTTTTCGCTGCCTCTTCACCAAATGTTTCAATAAGGTATGAATAGATTTTATCTGATACCTTGGAATACCTGGTCATAGTCGTGTAAGGTTTAACTTTTTGAAGATCTCATTTGAGACAGAAGTAAAGTTTTTTCCATTGTTAATTTTTTTCTGATAATCCTTTTTGATGTCGTGCAAAAACTGATCAAGGTAATTCTCATAATCTTCAACAGTTTCTTTTATCAATGCTGAATCATTAGGTATTTTAATTTTGTTTTTTCTGTTCCTGCTCGCATATACGACATATTTAGCTTCAGATTCATTCGTAAATGTCATTACAAAATCACCGGTTGCAGAGGAAACTTCGAATGAGCCGAAAAATTCTTTTCCTAAAATCAGCACTTTATCCGGAACTTCGATTTCAGAAAGTTTTTTTGTTTGGAGAAAATCTATTGGAAAGTTTTTAATTCCTGCTAAGGAGAGTTCTTTGCTCTTGCTGAAGATGAAATCTTGTTCACTCACTTTTTATTTTGCTTGCTGATAAAATTTTTTATTATTTTTTTCATTTCTTCTTCATCGAGGTATTTTTCCATTGTAAGAAGAGGGGAGTCACAACCTGAGATCATAGCAGAAATATTTTGAACTTTAGAACTGTGAATTGCAAGCACAGGTAATTTTCCTTGAAATATTGCATAAGAAACTTCGAAACCGACTCCTAAGCTTGGACCTGAAACTTCGGCAATCATAATTTTACTGCCGTCGATCCATTTCAAATCGCGTTTGTAAGTTTGCTTATCGGTTAATGGAATAGTGCTATTGAATTTATCACTGAGTTCTGACAGCACGGCATGCCCCTGACTTTCGACAAAAGCAATAATTTTTTTGTAAGATTCCTGGTAAGTTGCATCACCCCTGATAGGTCCGGCACAATAAATAATCATAGTTAACTTTTCAATATCTGTTCGTAATATTCCTCGTAAAGAGGAACCACTTTAGATGTATCAAATTTATTTACTGCTCTTTGTCTTGAGTTTTCTGAAAAGAGCTTGTATTTTTTATCGTTTGATAAAAGCTCGAGAGTATATTTTGCCATCCGGTCAACATCGCCGATCTCTGCAATAAAACCTGTTTCATTATGCTTGACTAATTCAGGTAATCCGCCAACGCTAGAACTAATAACAGGTAAGCCGCAAGCCATTGCTTCCAGTGCAGCAAGTCCGAAACTTTCGGATTGTGATGGTATCAGAAAAAGATCTGAGGAAGACAAAATTTCAACAAGCCCATCCTGCTTGCCGAGGAATTTCACTTTATCGCATAAATCAAGCTGCCTGGATAATCTTTCACACTCTGATCTGTCAGGTCCGTCGCCGATTAAAATTAATTTAGATGGGATTTCCTTTTGGACTTTTTCAAAAATTTTGATCGTATCAGGTACCCTTTTAACAGGTCTGAAGTTTGACGTGTGAACAAGTATTTTTTCTCCGTTAGGTGCAAGTGTTTTCCTGAAATCCCCGTTATTCATAGGCTTAAATAATTCTGTGTCAACAAAATTTGGAATAACCCTGATATCTGCTTCGCAGGAATAATTAGTTAGTGTCTTTTCTTTCAGAAAACGGGAAACAGAGGTTACTCCATCACTTTGTTCAATACTGAATTTTACAAGAGGAAGAAATGAAGGCTCCAGACCAACCAAAGTAATGTCAGTGCCGTGCAGAGTAGTAAAAATTTTCAAATCCCGGTTTTTGCTCAACATTTGTTTAGCGAGGTAAGCGCTTGTTGCATGTGGAATGGCGTAATGCACATGAAGTAAGTCGAGTTTTTCAAATTCAGCAACTTCAACCATTTTACTTGCAAGTGAAAGGGAATAAAGCGGAAATTCAAACAACGGGTAATTGCTCATCTCAACTTCGTGGAAGACAATATTTTCAATGTAATGTGATAGTCTGAAGGGGAGCGCATAACTAATAAAATGAACTTCGTGACCGCGAAGCGCTAATTCTTTACCTAATTCTGTAGCTATAACGCCGCTTCCACCGTAAGTTGGATAGCACGTAATTCCAATTTTCATTTGATTTTTCCAATGGTATAGGTTTTCATAATCGAAAACAAATATAATCTAAAATCAGTGAAGTTTGAAGACCGAATTATTTCAATTGAAACGCTATTGATTCTATATTTACAAAAAAAATAAATGAATATTCTCGTAATTGGTCACTCAGTAGTCGATAAATTAATTGATAAAGATATTACATCAATTAAACCTGGGGGGATTTTCTATACTGTAGTTTCCTTTCTAAGCCAAATTGAAAGTAAGGACAAATTATATCTCTGTTCCAGTATTGATAAAGAAAATGAGAAGTTGTTTAAAATTGCTTATGACAAAGTAGAGAAAGAATATATCGAACGAAATGAATCTATTCCATTTGTCGAACTTAGGATCGATTCTTTTACCGAACGTAGAGAAAAATATTCGCATGTAACAAATAATTTAAATATACCTACCGATAAATTGGACAGGTTTAAGGGAATTCTGATAAATATGATAACAGGGTATGATATTTCACTGACACAACTTCAACAGTTGAGAAGATACTATAATGGACCAATTTATTTTGACGTTCACACACTAAGCCGGGGTGTTGATAAAAATCTCAATAGAAGTTTCAGACGAATAGTAGATTTTAACAAGTGGGCGGAGTGTATTGATATTCTTCAGACAAATGAATCAGAGTTATTAACTCTTTCTGATAAGAAAGATGAATTTAAAATAATTGACGATTTATTTTCTTTTGGTATCAAACAGATTATAATCACAAGAGCAGAAAAAGGAGCGACAGTATTTTTCAGTGAGAAGGATATTATTAAAAATTATCATAAGAATGCTTTAAATGTAATTGTATTTAACAAAGTTGGGTGTGGTGATGTGTTTGGAGCAGTATATTTCTATAATTACATTAAAAATAAAAACGTAACTTTAGCCCTTGAAAAGGCTAATTTATTTGCGGGAATATCTACAACATATACTGAAGCAATAGAGTATTTAAATCTTAAAAGAGATGCAAACAAACAGATTGGTAAGAAATAGAATATTAGTCACAGGATCAAACGGAATGCTTGGGCAACGGGCTGTACAATTCTATACTTCAAAAGAGAATGTTGATCTGCTTGCAACTTCAGTTGAGGAGAAATCTGTGGTTGATTCCATAGAGTATGTCTCAAGTGATATTAAGAATAGAGATGAAATTAAAAAAGTTATTCTTGAATACTATCCTGATTTTATCATCCATACATCAGCTTTTACCAATGTTGATCTAAGCGAGAAGCTTCGTGAAGACGCATGGAAAATAAATGTAAAAGGAGTTGAATACATTGCTGAAGCAGCAAGAGCAGTTGATGCACACATAATTCATATTTCTACTGATTATATTTTTGATGGGAAGGATGGGCCTTATAGTGAAAATGCAAAACCTAATCCTGTTGGGTATTATGGTCGAACAAAATTTGCAAGCGAAAATGCACTCCGGATAAGCGGTACTTTTTTTACCATTCTCAGAACAAATGTGTTGTATGGAATTGCACCCAACAGCAGACCTGACTTTGTTCGATGGGTAATAAATTCGCTTAGTAAAAAAGAAAATATCAGGATTGTAAAAGATCAAATTAATAATCCGGCTTTTATAGATGATCTGGTTCAGGGAATTAATAAAATTATTGAATTCAGGAAAACCGGCACTTACAACATTGGAGGAAAAGAATTCCTATCACGCTATGATTTTACACTGAGAATTGCTGATTTTTTTAATCTTGATAAAAAACTGATTACTCCAATTACTACCGAAGAACTAAAACAACCAGCCCGAAGACCACTGAAATCTGGCTTAATAATTCTTAAAGCTGAAACCGAGCTAGGTTATAAGCCACACACAATTAATGAATCACTTGCTGCAATGAAGAAAGAACTTGATTTGTGAACTTCTTAGCTAAATATGACTACTTTATTTTTGACCTTGATGGCACAATCTATCGTGGTGAACATCTCATACCAAATGCTGATAGGGTAGTGAATCAGCTAAAATCAATTAATAAGAAGATAGTTTTTGTATCGAACAAAACAACGGGGACTGCGAATGATTATTATGACCTTTTGAAAAACTGGGGATTAAATGTTGAGGAAAATGAAATTATAAATTCAACTATTGTGGCTTCGCGTTACCTGAACCAGAATTTTAAAGGTAAAGTTTTTTTTGCCATAGGTGAGGATTCGTTTATAAATGAAATAGAAAAGTCCAGTCTAAAGTATTCAACAACTCCAGAAGAGATAAATATTCTTCTCGTTACGCTTGATCGAACATTAAATTACAAGAAACTTGAAATTGCAGCACGTGCACTTGAAAATGGCGCACGTTTTTTTGCAGCCAATATTGATGATACTTGTCCTGTTGATGATGGTGAAGTCATCGATGCAGGTTCAACAATTTCTGCACTCCAGAAAAGAACCCACAGGAAACTTGAGCTACATTTTGGCAAACCATCTGAGTTTATGTTCAACGAAATAAAAAATCATCTTCAATTCATTCCTTCAAAAACACTTTTGATTGGTGACAGACTCGAGACTGATATTCGAATGGGAAATGAATTTGGGATAGATACAGTATTAGTCCATACAGGAGTAAAATATTTTCCAAATGGTACTGAAAATATACTCCCAACCTACCAGCTAAATTCGGTTTTTGATTTAATAAATCATAAAAGCTAATTTTCATCTTAAAATACACTACAACCTTTTTAATTCAACCGGAGTCTAATTGATTAGTTATGAAAAGGACTAAATGCATTTAACCGATACAGACTTGATAATCCAAGCTCAAAAGGGCGATCAGAATGCCTTTGAACAGATCGTGTATCGTTATGACCGGAGTGTACTTTCGATCGCGCTGAGATACGCTGCAAATGAAGATGATGCGAAAGATTTATATCAGGAAGTATTTATTCGTGTTTACCGTGGTTTGAAAAATTTTCGTTTTCAAAGTGAATTTTCAACCTGGCTTTTCAGGATTACAACTAATGTTTGTCTAACATATAAAAGTAGAAGTAAAGAGCACTTGAGAGTTTCAATTAATAATAATTATGGCGATGATGAAAATGAATTTGCAGCACAAGAAGAATTGACTTACAAAGGATCTTCTCCGGAGGAAATTTCTTCAGGTTCAGACCTCGGAGAAATTGTTAATTCTGCTGTAGAATCACTTTCACCAAAACAAAGAATGACTTTTGTTTTAAAACATTACGAAGGCTATAAAATCAAAGAAATTGCAGAGATGCTGAATTGTAAAGAGGGAACAGTTAAAAAATATCTTTTTGATGCAATAAGAAATTTAAGAAAAAAATTAAGTCCGGTTTATGCATAGAACAATGAATTCCTTTTACGGAGTAAATAATGAAACACAATGAATATAAACAACTACTTCAACTTTCCTTATTCGGTGAATTAAAATCTGAAGAACAATTAAAGTTGAAGGAACACTTGCTGACCTGTGAAGAGTGCAGAACAGAACTTGAAGATCAGAAAAATCTTCTGGAATTAATCTCAGGGAAGAAGAAAGCAGAAGTCGATGAAGAAGTTTTAACTGCAGCACGTTATCAACTAAGAGGCGCACTAAGATCAGAGATAGCGAATAAAAATATTTTTGAATCTACTATTAATCGCATAGCTCAGTTTTTCACCACTCCTCTGAAATTTGCAGTCGTAAGTGCAACGATGTTACTAATTGGAATTCTGATTGGCAGCCTGCTATTCAGTAAATCATCCGGTGAAGAGTTAGTAACACAAAACGGAAACGAAAATCGTTTTGCCTCTTTGAGTGAAGAAATAAGTATTTCAAATCTACGTTTCATCGATTCGGATGCTTCTGATGGTGAAGTTGAATTTACTTTTCAGGCATCAAGGCCTGTCCGTCTCAGAGGCAAAGTAAACGATCCACAGATTCAAAGCGTACTTACTTATGCAATGCTTAATGAGCAGAATCCGGGTTCAAGATTAAATTCAATTAATGCAATGGATACGGAAGTACCCATGAAATATGATCAGGATGTTAAGAATGCATTAGTAACCGTTGTGATGACAGATAAAAATCCAGGCGTACGAAGAGAAGCTTTAAAACTTATGAGCAAATTTCCTTACGATGAAAGTATAAAGCAGGCACTTTTATATGTAATTACTAACGATTCGGTTTCGGGCTTAAGGATTGAAGCCTTGAACTCAATTATTGAAGCTGGGAGTAAAGGCTATAAACTTAATAACGAAGAGCTAAATCTATTTCGACAGCAAATGCAGGAGGATGAGAATCCTTATATAAAATTACGTTCCAAAACAATATTACAGGAGTATAACTAAAATGAAAACAGTCACAATCAAATATGCATCGCTAATTATTTTACTTTGTTTGGGCTTTACACTTATAGGGTTAAGTCAAACTCAGAAAGAAGCAAGCTTCACAGTTTCAAGCGGAGACTTCCTGGATGTTTCAGTAAGACAGGGAAATATAAACATCACGACAGGTTCAGGTAATCAAGTTAAAGTTCTTGCAAAAAATATCGAAGAAGATGAACTGAAGCTTTTAACCATAGAACAAAAATCGGGAAAAGTGAATATTAAGTTTAAAGGAGAGGACTCTGATAATTTCGAATTGGAGCTTACAATTCCTTCGGAAATGAATCTGGATATTTCGACGGGTGGCGGAAACATATCTGTTAAAGGTGACTTGAAAGGCACAGTTGATGCTCGCACAGGCGGTGGAAATATTACAGCTGGAAACATTTTTGGGAAAACAGAATTTTCTACTGCGGGTGGAAATATTTCTGTCGGGGATATAAATGGAGATGCCGATTTGGCTTCTGCGGGTGGCGATATTAAAGCAGGATCAATAAATGGCAAAGCTGAAATAGCGACTGCTGGAGGAAATATAAATATTGGATCAGTCAACAGCTCAGCAGAAATATCAACTGCGGGCGGTAACATCAATGTAAAAGATATTGGAGGGAACGCAGAAATATCAACTGCTGGAGGAAACATATCAGTTGGTAATGTTTCAGGAAGTGCAGAGATATCTACTGCCGGAGGTAATCTTAGCCTAGAAAGTGCCAATGGGAAAGTTGAAGTATCAACAGCGGCCGGTAATATTAAATTAAAAAATATTAATGGTTCAGTTGAAGCTAGTACAGCAGCAGGAAACATTTATGCTGAAATTTATCCCGAGGGTAATACCAAGAGTGAATTAAATAGTGCTGTTGGAAACATTACACTGAAGATTCCGGGGAATGCAAAGGTTACAATCATTGCAACTCTCTCAGTTGCTGCCTGGGGTGGAAGTGATGATGCTCTTGATCATATCAAATCTGACTTTGCTGCAACCGAAGTGAATAAAAGGGAAGACAAAAGGCAGATTGAAGCAATTTATAAATTAAATGGCGGCGGACCAACAATTGAATTGAATGCATCAATGGGCGAGATCGAAATAAGGAAACTGAATTAAGGGTTGTTCATCACGCGACTTAACCGCTTATAAAAATAGTTAAGCGAATTCTTACAATAATTCTGAAATTTGATGGACAAGATTATTAAAGGACCGCCGAACCAGCGGTTCTTCTTATTACTTATGCAAGAGAACTTAGAATATGAAAAAGTTATTACGTTTTTCATTTCAATTCCTACTTTATACAAACCTAATATTCGGTAATTCCGATTCCTTATCCATTAGAAATAATGATGTTATTATACAAGCAATAAAAATAAATCAACCTGTTACAATTGATGGAAGGGTTGATGAACAAGTCTGGAATAATACAATCGGGTTCGACAATTTTATCCAAAGAGATCCGAATGAAGGCGCCACTGCCAGCGAGAGAACAATTATAAAATTAGCTTACGATGAGAATTTTCTTTACCTCGCTGCAATAATGTACGATTCAGCTCCTGATTCTATAATAGCACGATTAACCAGGAGAGATGAATCGATTGATGCAGATGATATAGTCCTGTGTCTTGACCCCTACAACGATAAACGAAGCGGTTACTATTTCGGTTTGAATGCAGCAGGCACTCAGCTGGATGGTGTACTTTATAATGATAGCTGGGATGATGATTCCTGGAATGGTGTCTGGGAAGGCAAAGTTTATCGGAATGGTGAAGGTTGGACAGCGGAAATGAAAATTCCTTTTTCTCAAATGAGATTTAATCAATCAGACAATATGGTGTGGGGAATAAATTTCAAAAGGGTCATTGCTCGAAAAAATGAAGAAGACTATCTTGTTTTTGTACCTAAAAAGGAAAGTGGTTTTGTATCGCACTTTGCCAATCTAACTGGTTTTGAAAATGTTCAGGGCAGCGGTCAACTAGAAATTTTACCATACGTTACAGCCAGAGCTGAGTACATCCAGTTTGAAGATGGCGATCCGTTTAATAATGGCTCAAATTATATTCCGGGAGCTGGTGCTGATCTTAAAATGGGTATCGGTTCCAATTTAAATTTGAATGCAACTATTAATCCTGACTTCGGTCAGGTGGAAATTGATCCTGCTGTTATAAATCTTAGTGATGTTGAAACTTTCTACGATGAGAAAAGACCGTTCTTTATTGAAGGATCCAGCATTTTTAATTTCGGTTACGGTGGTGCGCGGAGTTATTGGGGATTTAACTGGGGCAGCCCAGATTTCTTTTACAGCAGAAGAATAGGAAGACCTCCTCAGGGCAGTGTGCCATATGATCTTGAATTTGCCGAATATCCTGCTGGAACTCATATTCTGGCAGCCGGAAAGCTAACTGGCAAGCTTGGCGATAGCTGGAATATTGGTACCATTCAGAATATCACCAAGCGCGAGTATGCACAGTATTCCAATAACGGTTTTCAATCTGAAACTGAAATTGAACCGCTTTCCTATTATGGAATTTTCAGAGCGCAGAATGAATTTAGCGGAGGGCAACAAGGTTTAGGTTTCATTTCAACCTTAGCTGTCCGAGATTTTAGCAATGAATGGCTTCAAGACGAAATAAATAAAAGTGCCTTCACTTTTGGTCTTGATGGATGGACATTTCTAGATGAATCTAAAACCTGGGTGATTGCTGGCTGGACTGGAGGTAGCTATGTTTCCGGAAATGAACAACGAATGATAAATCTTCAAGAAAGCTCAAGGCATTATTTCCAAAGACCCGATGCAAACCAGGTTAGCGTTGACAGTACAGCGACATCGTTAACAGGTTATGCAGGAAGGATTCATTTAAATAAACAGAAAGGAAACTTTTTTGTTAACTCAGCGTTTGGATTTATCACTCCTTCTTTTGACGTGAATGATGCCGGTTTCTTTTACAGAGCTGATATATTGAATTGGCATGCTGGTGCAGGATATTACTGGAGCGATCCGACTAATGTATTCAGATATCTTGAAACAGGTGCAGCAGTTTTTCAAAATTATGATTTCGGCGGACATAAGACGTGGGAAGGAATTTACAGTTTCGGTTATGTTCAATTTCTTAATTACTATTCCACCAACTGGAATCTTGGTTATTACACTGAAACTTTTAATAATAACAGAACAAGAGGTGGCCCATTAACTTTAAATCTTCCCGGTTATGATATTTCTATCCAGCTATCTTCTGACAGCCGCAAAGATTGGGTTGCAAGCATAGGTGCCGGAACATTTAATAGTAGTCCATCGTACGATTGGTTTGCGGAAATAAATCTGGAGCTTCGTTTACTACCAAACATTTCCCTAATATTTAGCCCACAGTTTTCAAGATCATTTGACTATGCCCAATATGTAGATACCTACAGCGATCCAACAGCAACAAACACGTATGGCAGCAGGTATGTCTTTGCTGAGCTCAATCAAAAAACTTTTTCATCAAGCATCAGATTGAATTGGACGTTTACTCCAGATTTGAGTTTACAACTTTATGTTCAGCCATTAATTTCTGCAGGTGATTATACAAACTATAAAGAGTTAGCAGCACCCAGTACTTATGATTTTATAGTCTTTGGTGAAGATGGTTCAACATTTGATTCCGAGACAAACACCGCTGATCCTGATGGCGATGGTCCTGCCGAGCCAATAGAAATTGGAAATCCTGATTTTAATGTAAGATCGCTTAGGGGTAACGCAGTATTGAGGTGGGAATATTTGCCTGGAAGCGTAATTTATTTTGTTTGGACTCAAACCAGATCAGAAGCTGAGGAAATTGGAGAATTCAGATTTCAGGAGTCAATGACAAAAATGGTTGCAGCAGAACCTGATAATATCTTTATGATAAAAGTAACCTACTGGCTAACTTCTAGACATTCCTTCTTCCATTTATAAAAAGTAATAAGATACTTACCTTTGTAAGGGAGAATTATTAATTCTTCATTCTTAATTGAAGTATGCCCACGTAGCTCAGCTGGATAGAGCAACGGTTTCCTAAACCGTAGGTCACGTGTTCGAATCACGTCGTGGGTACGACTCAATAAAACTTTAATGCAAAATTCAATCAATGCCAGATTCAAAATCTTTCCGTGATGAAATCCTCGACTCCATTGGAGAGGGATTGCTGACTGTTGATAAAAACTTTAAAATAAATTTTTTCAATCGTGCTGCTGAGCAAATCACCGGATACAAACGTGAAGAGGTATTAAATCAATTCTGCAAGTATGTTTTTAAGTGCGAGCTTTGCGAATCTAAATGTCCTATTGGATTAATACTTGAATCCGGAAACCCACTTTATGATTTCAGATCTAACATAGAAATAAAAGACGGCAGTCAGAAAACCGATCAAACTAAATGCAGCGATTCTAAAAAGTGATTCTGATGAACCAGTCGGTGGAGTAATATCTTTTCGAGATTTATCAGAAATCGATTCGATTAAAAAAGACATCAGTTCATCCGGAAATTTTTTGGGAATAGTTGGTCACGGTAAGGCTATGAAAGATATTTTCAAATTGCTTCAGGAAATTGCAGATTCAGATGCAACAGTTTTAGTTCAAGGTGAATCGGGCACAGGAAAAGAAATGGTAGCAAATGCGATACAGGCAACGAGTAAGCGAAAAGGGAAACCATTTGTAAAAGTTAATTGTGCTGTATTTCCTGAAACATTGCTTGCAAGTGAACTTTTCGGTCATATTAAAGGAGCATTTACCGATGCAGTAAAAGATCGGATGGGCAGATTTGAATTAGCAAATGAGGGGACAATCTTTTTGGATGAAATTGCGGAGATGCCTTTACTGACTCAAGTTCAGCTTCTCCGTGTTCTTCAGGAAGGTACTTTTGAAAGAGTTGGTGAGTCAATCCCCAGAAAATCAGATGTCCGGATTATAGCAGCAACCAATTTAAAAATTATCGAAGCTTTAAAAAATGGTAAACTGAGAGAAGATCTTTACTACAGATTAAATGTCATTCCAATTGTTATCCCTCCGCTAAGGGAAAGGCGGGAAGATATTCCCCATCTTGTAAGCAGTTTCATCAAAGAATACTCGAAAGTTTATAATAAGGTTATCATTGATATAGATGATGCTGCACTTGAAGTTTTGATGAACTATTTTTGGCCTGGCAATGTAAGAGAGCTGGAAAATGTAATTGAGTTTATGGTGGTACGAGCTAAAGATGAGATATTGAAATTGGAAAATTTACCTTCTGGGATTAAGTCAACATTAAATCAAGATAAGCCAGTAGAAGAATTCAAAAGAGATAATCCTTCTGAATTAATTCAACTTCTTGAAAAACATAAATGGAATAAAACTAAAGTAGCCGAAGAACTTGGCATTGGTAGAACTACTCTCTGGAGAATGCTTAAGAATATTGATTATGATTAAATACTGTTTCAACTATTGTTTTGAAACACATCGTTTCATTTCCTCCTAAACCCATATATTATAAATCGATAACCTCCAACCTCGTTTCTATCACCGTTTCAACGAAAACACATCGTTTCAACTTCATCTATCAAATTCTTTTCTATTCGCAACATTTCGCTGGCTTACCAATTGCATTGGTTCTGCAAAATGTATAGCGAGATGTTAGGTAATAAATATTTTTTAGCCCGCAACTATAAAGGTGCAGCAGAAAACTTTCAGCACACGTTGCAGACAGATCCTATTAATAAAGCAATAAGAAAAAAACTAATTATCTGTTATACTCAAATCGGGCAAATTCAAAAAGCATTGGAAAATTTTTATATGCTGGCTAAAGAAGATATTAATTTCATTATGGAAACTGATATTGTTGCTGACGACTGTCCCTGCCCGGAATTGATTGATAAATATGGAAGCGTTTTTCCCTACGAAAAAGATTCATTTGATTTGAAGCTTATGCTTGCTATGCTCTGGCTTTATTGCGATGCAAAAAAATCGTTGGAGTTTTTTAAAAGAATTTTAGTCGAGAAGCCAAGTGATGCAAGAATCAAAGAGATTGTATCATTCATTGAAAGAAAAATTAAATCAACAAATACACTCACTAATTAAAAACTAAATTTGGAGAATTATATGAGAAAAGTAACTTTACTATTAACCCTCTGTTTTGTGATTGGCTATGTATTACCTTCATTCGCGCAAAGTAATTTTAACACAAGCCTGCATAAAACCAGGAATGGAAAACCAACCTGGTACAATTCAGAAAATGGTGGATTTGAAACTTTAACAAATGTACCTGTTGAAGATATTGGCTGCGTTGAATGTCATGGATGCAACAGACGCAAATGGTGATCCTTACCCAACAGATTATGAACCTGGTTGCGTTGATTGTCATGCTACAGGATCATTTACTGTTGAACAATCACAGTGTCTAAGCTGTCATTCAAGAGAAGCAACAATCATAAGCATGGGTATTTCTGATGTTCACAGAAATGCATCAACGCCATTTGTCTGTATAGATTGCCATGGAGAAGAAGAGGTTCATGGAGATGATGGTGTTGAGTACGAGTTCAATGTTTGATGACGGTGCTTTACAAACTGATTGCCAACAGGCAGGATGTCATGTAAGCATACCAAATGCAACTGAACATACTCTACACGCTGACAATATTCATTGCACATCATGTCATGCTTCAACCAATCTGACTTGTTATAACTGTCATTTTGAAAGCCAGCTTGAACACAAAAAAAGAGCTTATAAAAAGCTTACTAATTTTATGATCTTGGTTAACAGGGATAAAGATGGTAAAGTTCATCCTGCAACATTTCAATCTTTATCTTATGAGGGAAATACCTGGGTTGCAATGGGACCATCAGTTGCTCATACAATTGTTGACGGATCACAAGCCAGAACTTGTGATGACTGCCATCATAGTGGTGCAAATGTTATACCTGCAATTGAACAGTATAATACGACGGCGAAATGTGGTTTGCTACTTGGAATGAAGCTGACAGTACATTAAATGAACCTTCAGGTCTCTATCCTCTTCCGTTAGATTATAAACGTTCATTCAAAATGGATTTTATTACATATAATGGAGATCCCGGGGATCCACTTCCAACACCAAATAATAAAGATTGGTCTTATGTTAAAGATGTTGCAGATGGATTTCAGCTACTCTATGCAACTCCATTAACTGAAGACCAAATGGATGCATCTAGGTATTTGATATAACGATGATCAGTGTTGAAAGACAAATCAATGCAGTGCCGGATAATTTCAAACTTGAACAAAACTATCCTAATCCTTTTAACCCAACTACTACTATCAGATTTTCAGTTCCCGAAAGAAGTGAAATAGAATTAGTTGTTTACGATGCATTGGGTAAACAGATAGAAACTCTTATTAGCGGGGACCACGAAGCCGGGGTATACGAAGTAGATTTTGATGCCACTGGATTATCATCAGGAATTTACTTCTATCAGATTAAGTCTGCTTCTTTTACAGAAACCAGAAAACTTGTTTTGATGAAGTAAAATTACTCGCCTCCTTATAACTAATGGGCGTATTTATATGCGCCCATTTTTTTATCGTAAATAGTTACTGCCACTTTTGTCGTATGATGTAATATTTACAATCAGTATTTAAATCAGAAATTAATATTTATAAAATAAGTCTAAACGAAGTTTCATAATGAAAAGGTCTGGTGGCACCAATCTTGATTTTTTACGTCAATTGCAATCAAAAGGAGTAAAATAAATGGGAATTACTGAATTAATAGTCATCGTCTTTTTGGCGGTATTAGGATTTTTAGCTTACAATAATTCGAGAAAAGTAGCGAGAGAATTAAGAAGACTGGGCGCGGATAAATAGTAGTAACAAACGCTATGGGGAAAAGAGAGTGTGAACCTTTTAGGTTTGTTCTCTCTTTTTTTTGTTAAATACTTTTATTTTGTTTCCTACACCTGCAATTACCGTGTCTGCAATACTATAAAACAAACCTGTTTCCACCACACCTGCAAAATTTTTCAGTTTAGCATCGAGAACAGCAGGATTCGAAATATTTTCCGTCTTCAAATCAATGATATAATTATTTTCTTCAGTTATAAACCGTGTATTTCCCTTCATTCTAATGCTAGGTTTGAATCCATTACTTTCTAATTTTATACACAAATTAGTACAGCCAAATTTAACAGCTTCAATTGGAAGAGGGAATTTTCCCAATGTTTTTACAAGTTTGGATGAATCAACAATCCATATATTTTTATTTGAGACTGATGCAATTATTTTTTCGTATAGTAATGCGCCACCGCCGCCTTTAATTCCATTTAAACTTTCATCAACTTCATCTGCACCATCAATTGTTATATCAATCTCGTCAACATCAGTAAGCTTAGATATTTTAATACCAAGCGAATTAGCAAGTTTAGTAGTGGCTTGCGATGAAGATACTGCAGTAATATTCAAACCGGATTTGATTCTCTCTGAAAGTTTTTGAAGCATAAATGCAACGGTTGAGCCAGTGCCCAACCCAACTATCATTCCATCTTCTATAAAATTTACTGCATATTCAGCAGCTATTTTCTTTTCGTTCATTATTGATCCAAAATTGTTAAAACATTCAAATGAAAAATCATTTATTTATTTTTACGAAACAAATTTTATAGGAGAATTAATATGCACCACTTTGATCCACCCACTGAAATTCAGGATTATCTCGTATTTGGAGAATACGGGGATGTAAATCCATCAATTACTGATTCATCAACTTATACTTTTTTAAGTCCCGAAAAAATGAAAGATCTTTTTGACCACGAGGTTGAGGGCTGTTTTCTTTATTCGCGTCATTGGAATCCAACAAATAAATATTTAGCAGATGCTCTTGCAAGATTAGAGGACAGCGAAGCTGCAATTGTTACGGGTTCCGGAATGTCAGCAATTGCCTGTTCAATTCTGCAGGTTTGCAGTGCTGGAGATGAGGTAATTTCAAGCCGAACTATTTATGGCGGGACTTATGCACTTTTCAAGAATCTTCTACCAAGATTCGGTATAAATGTAAAATTTGTTAATACACAAGACCTTGATGCAGTAAAAAAATCAATCACAAAAAAAACAAAAATTATTTACTGCGAATCTGTGAGTAATCCACTTCTTGAAATTGCTGATATTCCAAAGCTTAGTGAAATAGCAAATGCTCACAACATCAAAGTTGATGATTGATAATACTTTCAGTCCACTCATAATTAGTCCGATTCATTTAGGTGCGCACATTGTTGTCCATAGCCTTACAAAATTTATTAACGGAACAAGTGATTGTGTCGCAGGATGCGTTTGCAGCAGCAGAGAATTTATCAATCAAATGATGGATATTAATTCAGGAACAGCAATGCTTTTAGGACCTGTACTCGACAGCCACAGGGCAGCAAGCATTCTAAAAAATCTTCATTCACTTCATATCAGAATAATAAAGCATAGTGCAAATGCTATTTACCTTGCTGAGAAATTTTGAAAAGCTTGGCTTCAAAGTATATTATCCCGGGTTTAGCTTCACATTCAGGTAACCAATTATTAAAGAAATTAATGAATGAAGGATTTGGTTATGGTGGAATGCTTGCTATCGATACCGGAGATGTAAAGACTGCTGATGCCTTGATGAATAAAATGCAAGATGCAAAAGTTGGATACCTTGCAGTCAGTCTTGGCTATTTTAAAACTTTGTTCAGTTCTCCCGGACACAGTACATCTTCTGAAATTCCAAAAGAAGAACAACAGAAAATGGGATTGAGTGAGGGATTGGTTAGAATTTCGATAGGTTTAGATAACAACATTCAAAAAACTTTTGAACGAATTAAAAAATGCTTGGTTGATGTTGGTCTATTGAAAAAATAAAATACGCCTCTCTAATGAATAAGACTGTTAAAAGAATTGTAATCATACTAAGCATCTTAATTCTGCTTCCCGCAGCATTCCTTACGATTAATGAAATGATCTCACTAAATAAGAATGAAGAAGTGATTGGAAAGATTTATTCAAACCAGCTTGATGCTATTCTATATTCGGTTAACCAATACTCGGAAGACGTTGTAAGTAGTTGGGCAAGTAAAATTGATTTGTTCCTCGATGAAATTCCGGATTTAAATGAAAAAGAATACTCGGCGATTGCAGATAGTTTTTACGATCAAATGCCATCGCTTTATGTTGTATTTGTCGCTGATAGCATAAACGATGAGTCTATCGAGTTGCCAGGCTGGAATAATGATGGAAATTATATTTCAGGAAATTACAATCAATTTAATTCTCAGATCCATAATCTTCTTGTCAAAAATCAGGGACTAATAAAACGACTTTTCACTTACAAACAGGCTGGTTACAGAAAACTTGAACCTGTTAAAACCGATTCCACTGAAGAAGGTGCGATTCTTTTATTCATTGAAGAAACACCGTCTGGTGTAAAAAGAATTACCGGAATGTTGATCGATCCAAAAGTGTTTACTTACAGAATTCTTTCGCCGAAACTTCAGGAAATAGCAAGAGACGAATTTGTTATTTCTGTTTTTATGCCTACTGAAAATTTTCAATTCAATTCCACAAACGATTTTGAAGTAAGAGAGGTGCAGCAAGAAAGACCACTGTGGATTTTCCCTGATTACAAAATCGGGATTTCACTCGTTGGTCAAACTATTGAAGATCTCGTTCAGCAGAGAGCTTTGACAAATATTTTGCTTATTGGGTTACTTACACTTGTTTTGATTTTGGGAGTTTGGATTGTTTATAGGAATATTAAAAAAGAAGTTGAGATTGCACAAATAAAATCTGATTTCGTTTCAAATGTATCTCACGAACTGAGAACGCCGCTTTCTCTAATCAATATGTTCTCCGAAACACTTGAAATGGACAGAGTTAAAACCGAAGAAAAGAAAAAAGAATATTATTCGATTATCAGTCAGGAAGCGAACAGGTTAAGCAAAATTGTAAATTCCATTCTCAATTTTTCTAAAATGGAAGCAGGGAAAAGACAGTTTAATTTTGTTGAAAGTTATCTGAATGATGTTGTAGAAAATGTTTATCGATCCTACAAATTTCATCTTGAACAAAAAGGATTTACTTTTAATCTTATAAAAGATGAAACAATCCCGATTATCAAAATTGATGAAGAAGCAGTTTCAGAAGCGATTGTAAATCTGGTTGATAATGCAGTAAAGTACAGTGATAACAAAAAAGAAATAACAATTCGTACAGGAAAGAAAATAATTTTGCTTTTGTTGAAGTTGAGGACAAAGGAATTGGTATTCCGGAGAAAGATCAGAAAAAAATATTTGATAAATTTTTCAGAGTTAGTTCTGGGAATGTGCATAATGTTAAAGGTTCGGGAATTGGATTGAGCATTGTGAAATATATTATGGATGCACATAAAGGTGATATTAGGTTAGTAAGCAAAGTGGATGAAGGAAGTAAGTTTGTAATATTATTTCCATTGAATAAATCGTAGCTGTTAGTTTATCGAAGGATTAATTATGATTAAAATTCTTATAGTCGAAGACGAACCAAATATGCGGATGGGCTTGCGTGATAACCTTGAGTTTGAAGGTTATGAAGTAAGCATTGCTGAGGATGGTGAAAAAGGATTAAAAATGATCCGTGAAAACCAGTACAACCTTATCCTTCTCGATGTTATGATGCCGAAAATGTCAGGATTTGATATTTGTAAAACTATTAGGAAAGAAGGTGTGCAGACTCCGGTTATTCTTCTCACTGCAAAAGGTGAAGAGATTGATAAAGTGCTTGGACTTGAATTAGGTGCAGATGATTACGTTACAAAACCTTTCAGCTTAAGAGAATTGCTTGCAAGAGTAAAAGCTGTTTTAAGACGTGGAGAAACTTCCATAAACACAAACACTCTGAAGCTGTTATCGGAAAGCTCACAGTTCATTTTACAGGTTACCAGGCTTACGAAGAAGGAATTCCTGTGCAGTTGTCCCACAAAGAATTTGAAATACTCCATTATCTCTGGAAAAAAAGAAACCAAACTGTAAGCAGAGATGAGTTGCTTAACAACATTTGGGGATACGATGAAAATCCTGCAACACGAACAGTAGATAATTTTATTGTAAAGCTTAGGAACAAAATTGAAAAAGACCCGAACCATCCTCAAATAATTTTAACCGTTCACGGGATTGGGTATAAGCTGGTGAGTTAAAAAATTCTGGTTTTTCAATCCTCTTTAAAAGAATAATAATTTATTCATAGTAACCAACAGCTATTCCTAATCCGAAATAAGTGGTGTTTGAATCAAATGATGAAGCTCCTTTAAAATAATCCCAAATATTTTTGTTCCCGGATTAAATCTAAATTCAAATCCTGCCCTAAATTGGATATTTGCTGAATTATATGTTGGTATTTTCGGAAAATATGCTAATCCTAGAAAAATATTAAAATGAATGTAATCACTCCTGCCTGAATGCATCACATAAAAACAATAGTCTTCTGACGTACTTTTATTCTTTGTGTTATCATTAAATTCCAGATAAGAGTAATTTTCGAAACTTATCCTTGTGCCAAAAGAGTATTCCATACTGGATTTTATTTTAAATAGATCAAAATCAACAAGAGCTCCATATTCAGTGACAACTATAAGAGTTGTCAACTCAATCTGTCCACCAGCAATGGATGGGGAAAATTGTAAATTTGCTTGAATTCACAGAATCAATTTCTTGAGCAATAATTGGTACGCTTAGTATGAAGAATAAAAAAGAAACTATAGTTGTTCGATTATTCATTTGTAAATTTTATGATTTTACTCTTTAGGATATTTGGTTGGACTATCATATAGGATAAGATTGTTAACTGAATTGCGTAATTCATCGGTCCCCCAAAATTCAAAATTGTTGGTTAACTATAGTATAAATTTAGATATCTTTATTGAAATTGGAAAGAATCTGTTTTTTGTCTGGGGAGTAGCAATCATGACAACTTTTTACAATTCCTTACTTGCTCATGACCCCTGTTGCACTTCAAAAAGGTAGTTTTCTGGTGGAAATTAAATAATAACTGATACCTAACTTAGAAACAATAACACAAGAGGAAATAAAATGAAAGCTTACAAAGGATTCTTAACCGCAGTTCTTTTAGCAGCAGTTTTAATAGGTATCGGTTTATGCACAGAAGAATTCAATAAAAGATGTTACTCAAACGAATATGCGTTGGAAAATCTGGTTGCAGGAATTCAATCAGATAACACAGGAGTAAAAAGAAGTCAATTTACTTTGCTGGTAAATACAGAATTGCAGAAGCTGAAGATACTCTGATAACTCAGCTTAAAGAAGAAAAAGATGCCAGCACAAGAATATTAATTGCACTTGTTCTTTTTGAAATGGGAAGTGAAAAAGGATTGCTCGAAGTAAAAAAACTTTCACTGAACGATGAAGATTCCAAAGTAAGAAGAATGACATTTCAGATCTATAATGAATATCTTGTTAATGATGGGGTCAGTACAGTCTATGTTACTGAGTAGTATTTTTCGTTTGAAATTAAAATCTTTGTTGTAATGAATTCTGTGAGAAATATAAAATGTTAAAAACTTCTGTCTGTCTTGGGATTATCTTGATGACATTTAGCAGGATGCTGGTCGGATGATAATAAAAAATCAAGAAATAGATGACAATAATTTTTTTGGTTCTGTTAATAAAATGTTCGGTGTGAATGAAAAAAACTACATAGACCTTGAAGGTAACTGGAGATTTTCAATTGGTGATGACACTGCCTGGGCATCACCTGATTTTTATGACAATAATTGGGAGAAAATAAAAGTGCCTGCGACCTGGGAAGATCAGGGTTTCCACGGATATAACGGATATGCCTGGTACAGAAAAACATTTGAGGTGCCGAAGGGAATGGTTGGAAGCAATTTTATTTTGAATGCAGGATTTATTGACGATGTTGATCAAACATTTTTGAATGGAAAGCTTGTCGGAATGTCCGGTGGATTTCCACCCCAGTTTGTAACTTCTTACGATGCACACCGCGAGTATTTTATTTCAAAAGATTTACTTCACGAAGGAAAGAACACAATTGCAATCCGTGTCTTTGATTCTCAGCTAGAAGGTGGAATAATTAGAGGAGCAGTAGGACTTTCACCTGTTCAGCCAGATCCTCGATATGTTTCTTATCTTGATCTTGACATAAATCTAACCGGAATGTGGAAGTTCAGTGTTGGTGATTTAAATGAGTGGAAAAATCCAAACCTAGATGATAAAGAATGGAAGGAGATTTTTGTGCCCGCATTCTGGGAAGCTCAGGGGTATAAAAACTACAACGGTTTCGCTTGGTATCGAATGAAATTTACTCTTCCACAGAAATTAGAAAATCAGAAGATGGTTTTATTACTTGGTAAGATAGACGATATTGATCAGACATTTGTAAACGGAGTTTTAGTCGGTTCAGTTGGAGATTGGAATTTTGATGTAATTCCAGGGAGCTTTAATGATAATAGTGAATGGGAAATAATCCGTGGCTACTACATTCCCGATAATATTATTCAGCCGGGAAAAGAAAACACAATCTCAGTCAGAGTATATGATGGTTTTATGGATGGCGGGATTTACCAGGGACCAATTGGATTGATAACTCAGGACAAATACAGGCAATACTGGAATAATAAAAAAAATGATTCTGTCATTCCGCAGAGGGGCCGTCTCATAAGTAATAATGTGTCAGTCTGAGCTTGTCGAAGACTGACATTTTAAATGAAATCACACTTCGACAAGCTCAGTGTGACAGTAAAGATTAGATTTGAGTCAGACCCGAGTCTGGAATTTGCTACAGCTTAGATTTACTGAAGACAAGAAAGCTAACTATGATAAAAAACGATCCGAACATTACATCCGATGCGTAGTGTGCGCCAATAACAACTCTGCTCATTGCCAGTACCATTCCGTATAAAAAAATAATAGCCACAACCGAATTTTTCAACCATCGTTTAGCATTTACAAGGAGTATTAATATCGATAAAAGCATAAACCCCATTGCTGCATGACCGGAAGGGAATGAATCAAAACCAGTTATTCCTTGGGGCATATACCAGGGGGTGAATTGTGAAAATGCAGCATCAAGTTCTCTGAAACGGACTCTTCCCCAAACATATTTTATAGCTTGAATGCAGATTACATATCCAAAGAAAGATATTCCAATAACAATTTTTGCATATTGAATTGCAGAGATACTTTCAACTTGCTTTCTTATTTGCAGAACAATAAAGATTATTAAATTTACTGCGAATGCAATTATAAGGGAGGTAATAAAATTTTCTGATACTAATCTATCAAGTAATATTTCTAATAGGTAAAAAATCAATCCACTACTTACAAGAAATAGAACTACTCTTTGAATGTATGACCAAGTATCCGATTTTAATTTAATGAAAGAACAATAAATATAAATTCCACTCAGGATAACGAACATACCAGGAATCATTCCGTAGTTTTCAAGAAATTTTGCCCAAACGGAATTCTGATTTACAATTTGCTTCGAAATGTTCAAGGTCATAAATACCAAATACGACAGCAAGTATAATCCAGACAGAAACAAGAATTACTATAAGCACATTTTTTTTCATTATCTAATTTTCTTTTTTTGCTTAGTTTAGTGACGGAAATTTTCTTCAATTCAAAAATATCAATTTAACAACAGAATAAATATGAATGTATCATTGAGCAAATATCAGACAGCAGTTGAAAAATCACTTAATCACATCAGCCGTGAAAGGATCATTGCACGGATTTGGCAAAAAGATCACACTGTTTGGAGAAATGATCCAAACGAAATATCAAACCGTCTTGGCTGGCTGGATTGCGTTGATGTGACTAAAAAATCTTTGGATGAAATAAACTCATTTGTTGAAGAGATCAGGAAAGAAGGATTTACCGATGCGTTATTGATGGGAATGGGAGGATCGAGTTTAACACCTGAAGTTTTTCGATTCACGTTTGGTGTGAAGAAAGGTTTCCTTGATCTGCATGTTCTTGACAGCACTCACCCTGAAACAATTCTTGATTATGAAAATAATCTTGATCCATCCAAAACATTATACATCGTTTCTACAAAATCAGGCGGAACAGTTGAGACAATGTCATTTATGAAATACTTTTTTACATAGTGTATCAGTAAAACTTGGCAAGGAAGAAGCATCAAATCATTTTATTGCTATTACTGATCCGGGCAGTGGTTTGGAAGAGACAGCAAAGAAACTCAACTTCAGAAAAATATTTTTAAATGATCCTGATATCGGAGGAAGGTTTTCTGCACTTTCGCTTTTTGGAATAGTTCCCGCTGCTTTATTAGGAATTGATCTCAATAAGTTATTTGACGAAGCTTCAAAATTAATTGTTGAATGTAAAAAGCCTGAAGTGTCTGAAAACAGTGGTGCAAAGCTTGGCGGTATTATAGGATCATTGGCTAAAGAAGGAGTTGACAAACTTACTCTGATTATTTCCCCGCAAATAAAATATCTTGGCGGGTGGCTGGAACAATTGATCGCTGAAAGTACCGGCAAGGATGGAAAGGGAATTTTGCCCGTAGATCTTGAGCCAAGTGTTCCGGTAAGTGAGTATGGAAAAGACAGGGTTTTTGTTTATCTGAAAATTGCTGGAGATAATTTCTTTGATAACAAAGTGAGCGAAATTAAAAATGCAGGTTTCCCACTTATTGAAATAGAAATGAAAAGTGTTTATCAGCTCGGAGCAGAATTTTTTAGGTGGGAATTTGCCACTGCTGTTGCCAGCTATATTTTGGATGTTCAACCTTTCGATCAGCCAAATGTTGAATCAGCTAAAGTTGCAGCACGAGCAATGATGAAAGAATATCAAGTAAAAGGAAAACTTCCAGAACTCAAGTCAACGTTTGAATCGAACGGAATAAAAATTTTCACTGATTCAAAGATTGAAAATCCTGATGATATATTTTCGTCCTTTCTTTCTGAAAGCAAAAGCGGCGAAAGTTATGTTGCAATCCAGGCTTATTTAAAACCAGAGGAAAGAACCTGGCTGCAGCTTCAGCTTTTGAGATTAAAAATTTTACAGAAGTACAAAGTTGCAACAACACTTGGTTATGGCCCAAGATTTCTTCATTCAACTGGTCAGTTGCATAAAGGAGATGGAGGGCACGGATTTTTTATACAATTCATTTCTGATATTCAGGCTGATCTACCTATTCCCGATAATACAGGCAGTGAACATTCTTCCATTTCATTTGGAACATTGATTCAGACACAGGTTTTGGGTGACAGGCAGGCATTGATTGATAATAAAAGAAACGTGCTTACGATTGATTTGGGTGCTGATGTTGCCGGTTCTATTACTAAACTTAAAGTCTGAATTAGAGGATTATTATGCAAGATTTTTTTAATAATATTCAAGAATGGTTGAGGGAATACCCAGTACTTTATGACAATTTGAAATTTATTGGAGTCTTTGGACTTGCCTTACTTTCCTATTATTTAGTTAAATACGTTATCGGTAAAGTAGTAAAGAAGATTACTTCCAGTACAAAAACAGAATTTGATGATTTAATTCTTAATCAAAAGTTGATCCGAAGAATTGCTCTGATTGCACCTGTATTTGTGCTAAACAGGTTCTCTTATCTTTTACCACAATTCGAAAGTGCCATAGAGACATTATCAGCAATTCTGATAGTGTTGATGATAATACTTACAATAGGATCAGTTCTAACTTCTTATAATGAATTGTATGAAAGATTAGGAAAAAGTGCGGATCGTCCAATTAAAGGCTATTTACAAGTAGCAAAAATCTTCACGTACTTCTTCGGTGTTATTTTTATTATTGGAATAGTAACAGGTCAAAATGTTTGGAATTTATTCGCAGGCCTTGCAGCAGCTTCCGCTCTGGTGCTTCTTATCTTTCGCGACACTATACTTTCATTTGTTGCCAGTGTTCAGATAAATTCTTATGATCTGATTAGAAAAGGTGATTGGATTGAAATGAAAAAATTCGGTGCCGACGGAGATGTTATAGATATCTCCTTAAATGTTATTAAGGTGCAAAACTGGGATAAAACGATTGTTGTCATTCCTACCCATAGAATTCTCGAGGAATCTTTTATCAACTGGCGCGGAATGCAAATGACCGGAAGCAGAAGAATAAAGCGTTCAATATTGATTGATGTAAACAGTGTAAAGTTCTGTGATGAAGAAATGCTAGAGAGGTTTAAAAAATATCAGCATATTACTAATTATATAGAAGAAAAGATTGAAGAATTAAAAAAGTTTAATCTTGATCAAGGTATTCATGATTCACAACTTATTAATGGCAGAAGGTTAACAAATCTCGGAACCTTCCGGATATACCTTGAAAACTATTTGAAGACAACGGCAAGATGTTAACAAGGGTTTAACATTTATGGTTCGTCATCTCGATCCCGGACCAACCGGAATACCTATTGAGGTTTATGTTTTTGCAACTACAACTGAGTGGGTAAAATATGAAGGAATTCAAGCTGATATTTTTGACCATATCTTTGCAGTTGTCCCATCATTTGATCTGAAAGTTTTCCAAACACCAAGTGGAACAGATTTTCGATATTTGAAAAATTAGCAGAACTATGCCTAACTTTTCATTTCCAACTTTCCTCAAAAAATTAATAATTTCCCTTGATATTTAAAATATATATCGTATATTTGCGATGAACGATTTAGGAATTTTATATGGCAGTTTCAAAAAAACAAGAATTTACACAAGAAGATATTTGGCTTGCTGATGTGGCAAAAGCTCTTTCCCATCCTGCAAGAATAAGAATACTTAAAATTCTGACTCGAATGGATTCCTGTGTGGTTGGAAGCATAGTTGATCAGCTTCCTCTGGCACAAGCTACTGTCTCTCAGCATCTTAAAGAATTAAAGCGCGTAGGACTTATTCAAGGGGAGATTGATGGCCCAAAAATCTGTTATTGCGTGAATAATAAAAATCTTACTAAAGCTAAATCATCAATTGATAAACTGTTTACAAAAATTGGTTGTTGTTAATTAAATCTTAAAGGAGTAATAAAATGCAAACATCAGAAGAAATTAAAAAAGTTGTAAAAGAAAAGTATGGAGAAATTGCTGCTGCTAAAAAAGCAGAAGGATGCGGATGTTGTGGTACAAGTAAAATTGTTGATTATTCAATCTTCCAGGATGATTACTCAAAGTTTGATGGATATGTCGCTGAAGCAGATCTTGCTTTAGGATGTGGTGTGCCAACCGAGTATGCAGGATTAAAAAACGGTGACACCGTAGTTGATCTTGGAAGTGGTGCCGGAAATGATGTTTTTGTGGCTCGTTCAATTGTCGGTGATGACGGCAAAGTAATCGGAATTGATTTTACTCAGGAAATGATAGATAAAGCCATTGCAAACAAAACTAAAGTTGGTTTCACGAATGTTGAATTTAAACTTGGTGAAATTGAAAAAATGCCTTTAGATAATGATACTGCAGATGTTGTGATTAGCAACTGTGTGCTTAATCTCGTTCCTGATAAAAGTAAAGCCTTTGCGGAGATTTACAGAATATTAAAACCGGGTGCTCATTTCTGTGTTTCTGATATTGTTCTTAAAGGTGAACTACCTGCCGGACTTCGGAAGTCTGCAGAGATGTATGCAGGGTGTGTAGCAGGTGCGCTTCAGCAGGATGAATACCTTGGAGTTATAAAAGAAACAGGTTTTACTAATATTGAAATTAAAAGAACTAAAGTGATTGAATTGCCCGATGAAGTTCTTGTAGAATATTTGAGCGATGCAGAAGTCGAGAAGTTCAAGCAGAATAATATTGGAATTTTTAGTATAACTGTTGTGGGATATAAAAGCTAAGTAATATCAATCGGGATACAGAGATATTTGTATCCCGATTTTTTTGATTTTATATTTCGATAGTTAACGAAATGATTTTTTATGATTGAAGAAAAGACAAGAATATTTAAAGCACTTTCCGATCCGAATAGGCTTCGCATCCTTAAAATGCTTCAGACAAAATATCTTTGCGTATGTGAAATAACTGATGTACTGAAGCTTGCCACCTCAACAGTATCCAAACACTTAAGCATTCTGAAATCCACTGGTTTTATAATTGAAGAAAAAGATGGTAAGTGGGTCAATTACCTTATCAACCCTCGTCCCTCCGATGCAAGAATATCATCAGTCTTGTCAACTCTTGATTTCTGGATATCAGATGATCAATTAATTATTTCCGATAAACAAAAAGTTAAAAAAGTGGATCGTAATGAAGTATGCTCACGATAAAAATTTTTTAACGAACAATTCGTCATTTAACGAATTATGAAATTGAATTTTTGATATGAACTGGAAAGAACAATATAAAAGTTTTTTATGGATAGCGGGATTTTTCGTCTTTGCTTATTTTTTACCAATTGAAAGTGAAAAATTTCAGGGCGCAATATAACGATGCTTTATCTTTAACGAAATGGTATGCACAGGAGCACGTTCTGCTCTGTCTTGTTCCTGCTTTTTTTATTGCAGGAACAATCGCCGTATTTGTTAGCCAGGCAGCAGTAATAAAATATTTTGGCGCAAAAGCAAAAAAATGGGTTTCATATCTTGTTGCCTCTGTTTCAGGTTCAATTCTAGCAGTTTGTTCTTGTACAGTGCTTCCACTCTTTTCAGGAATTCATAAAAGAGGCGCTGGTTTGGGTCCTGCAATTGCTTTTCTTTATTCGGGTCCTGCAATAAACATTCTTGCAATAATTCTCACTGCAAGAATTTTAGGATTTGAATTAGGAATTGCAAGAGTTATTGGTGCTGTTGTATTCAGTATTGTTATAGGTTTATTGATGGCATTCTTTTTCAGAAAAGAAGAAAAAGAAAAAGCCGAAGCTCAACTTACAATGCCAGAAGTTGAAGAAACACGCCCGATTTGGCAAACTTCACTTCACTTTTTTATTCTTGTTGGAATTTTAATTTTTGTCAACCTGGGGAAACCAGCTTCTGAAACAGGTTTATGGGCGTTTATTTACGATTTTAAATGGATTATAACAGGATTGTTTGGTTTAGGTTTAGCACTCTCCTTAATTTTTATCTTAAAGATTAAACAATTGTATGTAATACTTGGAGCAATTCCTGTAATCGTTCTGGCTTTTATTTATCCGCAATATCCCTTAATTCCATTTGTTGCTGCTGTTGTTGTGTTAACGGTCTTGCTTTCAATTTCTACAGGAGAACCAAATGAATGGATGGGAGAAACATGGGGATTTTCAAAACAAATTCTTCCATTACTAGGTGCAGGAGTTTTAGTTGCAGGATTTTTACTTGGTTCACCCGAAGGAGGTAGTGGAATTATTCCTAATGAGTGGATTTCAAATTTAGTTGGTGGCAATAGTTTATTCTCAAATTTTTTTGCATCGATTGTTGGTGCGTTTATGTATTTCGCAACTTTAACAGAAATACCAATTCTTCAGGGTTTAATTGATAGTGGGATGGGAAAAGGACCAGCACTTGCATTACTGCTTGCGGGCCCTGCTTTATCATTACCAAATATGCTTGTTATTCGTGGAGTGTTATCGGAACAAAGAAAACTGCTGTGTATGTTTTATTGGTAGTAGTTATGGCAACTTTGAGTGGGTTGATTTATGGTTCATTGTTTTAGTAAAAAGTAAATATGGATACCTGATGAAAAAAAGAATCTTAATTCTCTGTACAGGAAACTCTTGCCGCAGCCAAATGGCAGAAGGATTTCTAAAATCATTTGATAATAATCTTGAAGTTTACTCAGCAGGAACAAAACCAGCAGAAAAAGTTAATCCTTTTGCTGTTAAAGCAATGAAAGAAATTGGAATTGATATAAGCAAGGGAATTGCTGAAGATGTTAATAAATATATTGAACAATCTTTCGATTATGTGATTACTGTCTGTGATAATGCAAAAGAAACCTGTCCAATATTTAGCGGAAGTGTTAAACATCGTTTACACATTGGTTTTGAAGATCCCGCAAATGCAACTGGAACAGAAGAAGAAGTTATGCTAGTTTATCGAAGAGTGAGAGATGAAATCAAAAAAGATTTTTATGAGTTTTACTTGAAAGAACATAAACAAGCATGAGCACACTCACAAAAAAACTTTCTTTCCTGGATCGTTACTTAACAATCTGGATATTCCTTGCAATGTTCGTCGGAGTTTTTTCGGGTTATTTATTTCCTTCTGTAGTTGATTTCTGGAATTCATTTCAGTCTGGAACAACAAACATCCCAATCGCAATTGGATTAATATTGATGATGTATCCTCCGCTCGCAAAAGTTAAGTATGAGGAACTTCCTGATGTTTTCAGAAATGTTAAAGTGTTGGCTCTTTCTCTTATTCAAAACTGGATTGTTGGTCCGGTGTTGATGTTCTTTCTTGCAATCATTTTTCTTCAGGATTATCCTGAATATATGGCTGGATTAATTTTAATAGGACTTGCACGCTGCATTGCAATGGTTATTGTTTGGAATGAACTTGCAAAAGGTGATACTGAATATGCTGCAGGATTGGTTGCTTTCAATTCAATCTTTCAGGTATTATTCTTTTCAATTTACGCTTATGTGTTTCTCACAATTTTACCATCGTGGTTGGGCTTGCAGACTTTTGCGGTTGATATAACAATCGGGCAAATTGCTGAAAGCGTATTCATCTATCTTGGTATTCCATTCTTCGCAGGAATGATAACTCGATTTGTAATGCTAAGAATAAAGAGCAAAGAGTGGTACGAAAAGAAATTCATTCCAAAGATAAGTCCAATAACTTTGATTGCACTTCTATTCACTATACTTGTGATGTTTTCGCTTAAAGGAGAATACATAGTTAAAATTCCTTTGGATGTTGTAAGAATTGCTATACCGCTGCTTCTTTACTTTGTGATAATGTTTCTCGTTTCATTTTATATGGGAAAGAAAGTTGGTGCTGATTACAGTAAAACAGCTACTCTCTCATTTACGGCAGCAAGTAACAACTTTGAGCTTGCCATCGCTGTTGCAATTGCAGTATTCGGAATAAATTCGGGTGAAGCATTCGCAGCAGTAATTGGTCCTTTGGTCGAAGTACCTGTGTTAATAGCACTTGTTAATGTGGCTTTATTTTTTCAAAAAAAGTATTTCGGGAAGGTTGAAGAAGGAACTATAAAAGTTTCTGATATTTGTCCATAAACAAAATTAAATTATTCATTATCTCATTGGGGAGATTATGTTAGTAAAAATAACATTTGCTTTAATCATATTTCTAATAAACTCAGGCATTGCTAATGCCCAGTTTGAAATGATTGAAAAAGAAGCTGAAAGAATTTTAATATCACTTTCAGATGGGAATTCAATTAATCCAACAGATTTAACTGAACTGAAAAATTTGCTTTCCTCGGACATTGATAGGGATGTATCAAGTCTCACCCCTGCTTACAACAAGCAAAATCTTGATAGTCTCAAAAATCATTTAATAGAATTTGAATCTGAACTGAAGAACATCTCTACGGATTCCGCTTTTGTTCTGTTCAATGACTGGTATCTGCATTGCCAAAATATCTTCTACGATTATTCAAAGCAAAAATTCTTTTCATCATCTAAAGAAAAAATTTTATGCTTTAGCACATCAATGTCATGTTACTGCACATTAAAGATGAGCAGAGAGCAAACGGTTGAACTATTAAAATTTGTTGGTGAAAACAGTGATAAATACGATTACTGGGTTATTGATTCTTATTGGTTTAATGAAATGCAAATAGAACACTTGACTCTTTTTGCCCCATCTGTAATTGTTTTCAATGGAAATAATGAAGTGCTTTATAAAATTGAATATGAAGAAAAGATGATTGCACAGCTAACAGATTATTTCAACAACAACAGACACTAAATAACAGGAAATAAATATGAACTGGTTAACAAATCTCGAACAAGCAAAAGAAGAAGCCGCAAAAACAAAAAAACTTATTCTTCTTCAATTCGAAATGGATGGCTGCGGTGGGTGTAAAAAACTTGAAGCCACAACTTATAAGGATCAGAAAGTTATTGATGAAATGAATGAATGGTTTGTTCCTCTTAAACTTGATCTGATAAAGGATAAAGAAGTTCGAAGATCTCTTGGTGCTTATTGGACACCAGCAATTTATTTTCTGGATCAAAACGGAAATTCATATTATCATTTTAATGGTTATCTCCCCGCAGATGAATTCAGAGCAATGATGCGACTTGGAATTGCAGAGACAATTATGCCTCGCGGAAGATATGATGATATAATAAATATCATTGATAAAGATCTGGATGAATTGGCGGACTCATCATTTTATCCAAAGCTTTTAGTTGCCAGAGAAACAGCACGCTACATCAAGATAAAAGATAACTTACAATTAAAAAAAACATTAAAAGAAATACAAAGCAAATATCCCGAATCAACAGAAGCTAAAATGTATTTCTGGGATAATTAGGAGAAAATGAATAAATGAAGATAAAACTCGAATACCAATTTTTCGAAGGATGTCCGAATCATAAAAAGATGAGTGACAATCTTGAAACAGCAATTAAAGGATTGGAAGACAAAATAGAATTGAAAAAAGTATTCTGGTTGAAGATGAAGTGACTGCAAGAGAAGTTTCTTTTCGTGGATCACCAACTCTTCTAATTAATGGAGAAGATATTGAAGGGGTTCCCGCTCCGGAAGAACCATCAATGTCTTGCAGATTTTACGTGAATGGAATTCCTGATGCAGATAAAGTCAGACAGATGATTATTCAAAAAATAAATTTGGAGTGAACGAAAAATGATTTCAGTAAAAATACTTGGTACCGGTTGTAAAAAGTGCCTGACTCTCGAAGCAAAAGTTAGGGACCTAGTTGCAGCAAATAATATTGAGGCAGCAGTTGAAAAAGTAACAGATATCCAGGAGATGGTTCGATATGGAATAATGATGACACCGGGACTGATAATAAATGAGAAAGTAAAAAGCTTTGGAATCATTCCCAAAGATGATCAAATTATTAAATGGTTAAATGGAGAATAAGATGAGGAAAAATTTTTCAATGATAACTCTTGTCACATTCTTATTCATACAGGGCTGCAATGCCCAGTCAGAGGATAATAAAACTGAAACAAGTGGTGCTACAAAAACAAAAGTAACATTCGTGGAGCTCGGTTCTGTTAATTGCATTCCCTGTAAACAAATGCAGCCGATTATGAAGTCTATTGAAGAAAAATATGGAGATCAGGTAAAAGTTATTTTTTATGATGTCTGGAAAGATGATCAGAAAAAATATGCACAACAGTACGGAATAAAATTAATCCCAACTCAGGTTTTCCTGGATGAAAACGGAAAGGAGTTTTTCCGTCACGAAGGATTTTATCCTGAAGCTGAAATTGATAAACTTCTGAAAGGCAAAGGATTGAAACCAAAAAATAGTGAAGGCTAAAATGATTGAAGGAATCTTCACTACACTTTACGAAGCAATGATGGGTGCAGCGTGGATTGCTGTGCTTGCATCACTCGGATGGGGAGTGTTAAGTATTTTACTTTCACCCTGTCATCTTTCAAGTATTCCATTGATTGTAGGATTCATTAGCTCACAAGGGAAAATGACTGTTGGAAGAACATTTAATATTTCACTCGTATTTTCTTTGGGAATTTTATTTACAATAGGTTTGATTGGTGTTATCACTGCATCACTTGGAAGATTGATGGGAGACCTTGGATTCATTTGGTAATTATTTTGTTGCTGTAATATTCTTCCTGGTCGGATTATATCTACTTGACGTTATAAAACTTGATTGGAATAATTCAGCTCTAAAACAAACAAAGAAAAAAGGATTGCTTGCAGCTCTGATACTTGGATTACTTTTTGGTCTAGCACTTGGTCCCTGCACTTTTGCTTATATGGCTCCTGTTCTTGGAGTAGTATTTCAAACAGCACAAACAAACTATATCTTTTCGATTATTCTCCTTGCTGCATTTGGCATCGGGCATTGTGGAGTGATTGTTGGTGCAGGAACACTAACAGGAAAAGTTCAGAAATATCTCGACTGGTCAGAAGGTTCAAAAACAATTCTCTGGATTAAAAGAATTTGCGGTGTGCTGGTTATACTTGGCGGAATCTATTTGATATATACCGTACAATAAGAAAATATTTTTATCAAATTAAACTACTTTTGATTTATTTGTGACCCAAAGTTTTCCTTACAGCTATTGTATTCCCCCGCTTAACAAGAGAGACACCGATCAAAATTAATCCGGCAGCTATGAAGACAGTGATTGTTAGTGGTTCATCCAGAAAGTACCAGCCGAGCAGAATAGCAATAATGGGATTTATATAAGCATAAGTGGAAACCAGCGAAAGCGGAAGTTTGGTAATTGAATAAATGTATGATGCATATCCGAGTATCGAACCAAAAACTATCAGGTAACCAAGAGCAAAAACTCCATTTTGTGTAAGGTGAAAATTATTCTGCTCACCAAGAATTAAACCGAGTGCAGTCTGTAGTATTCCTGCAATTAGCATTTGGATAGATGCACCCATCATAGGTCTTACATCAGTTTTTTTGTACTTCCAATAAATGCTTCCTGTTGACCAGGCAATAACAGCACCTAATAAACATAATCCGCCGAGCAAAAAGTTAAAATCGAGTGAAATGTTTAAATCTCTTGCAAAGATTAATATTACACCAGTTGTGCCGAGAAATAATCCTGCAATTATGAACACATTTATTTTTGGTCCGTTCGGAAGAAAATATTCTATCCCCACAACCCAGAACGGAAGAGTACTTAGGATTAATGCTGTCAAGCCACTTGGCAGCCATTGTTCTGCGACAACGACTAATCCATTTGCAATGGCAAGAAGTAAAATTCCAACGATTGCAAGATGCTTTAAATCTTTTAGTCCGGGAAATTTATAGTGTCGCAAATTTAGCAGGATCGTCATCAGAATCCCTGCAATTATCCAACGCAATCCGGCAAATAACATCGGAGGTAAATCAGTAACTCCGATTCTTATTGCCAGGTAAGTTGTTCCCCAAACTATACAAATTGTTATCCAGGCTAAATATGCTTTTAGCCCGTACTTTTCATTCATCTTTTTTATTTTGATTTGAATATGGAATGCAAAGATAAGTTAATCCGAATTAGTAACAATTTATTATTGATAAGTGGCTTTGTTATGTAATTTAAATAACAAGAACGAGATTAAATTCATTATTTGAAATGACGAACTTCCTTTTATTTTCATTGCTCATTCGGTAATTTTCATTTATAATTTTTGAATATTAATTGAAACCTACACGGAGAAAGAAATGACAACAATTGTTGATATAATAGCAAGAGAAATACTCGATTCAAGAGGTAATCCTACTGTTGAAGTTGAAGTAATGCTGGAAAGCGGAGTTATCGGAAGAGCTGCTGTTCCAAGTGGTGCATCTACCGGCGAACACGAAGCAGTTGAACTAAGAGATGAAGATAATAGTCGTTACAACGGTAAAGGCGTGCGGAAAGCAGTTGATAATGTAAACGAAAAAATCGCAGACCAATTGATTGAGCTTGATGCAGCCGACCAGGTGGCAATCGATAAGTTGCTTGATTGATCTCGATGGAACAGAAAATAAATCCAACTTTGGAGCTAATGCAATTCTTGGTGTGTCACTTGCTTGTGCAAAAGCTTCTGCTGAAACGTTCGATCTTCCTCTTTACAGATATATCGGCGGAACGAATTCCAAAACTTTACCTGTCCCGATGATGAATATTTTGAACGGTGGAAAACACGCAGATAATAATGTTGACTTCCAGGAATTTATGGTGATGCCTGTCGGCGCACCAAATTTTGCAGAAGCTTTAAGAATGGGTGCTGAAACTTTTCACGCACTTAAATCGGTTCTGAAAGCAAAAGGATATAACACTGCAGTCGGCGATGAAGGCGGATTCGCACCAAACTTAAAATCAAATGAAGAAGCAATCGAAGTAATTCTTGAAGCAATTCAGAAAACCGGTTACAAGATTGGCGAAGAAATTGCAATCGCACTTGATCCGGCAGCAAGCGAATTTTTCATCAAGGAAAAAAATGCTTATCATCTCTTTAAATCTGCACCCAACCAGGAAATTCCAATTGAAAAAATGGTTGACTACTGGGCTGGTTGGGCAAGTAAATATCCGATTGTCTCAATTGAAGATTGTCTTGCTGAAGATGATTGGGACGGCTGGAAAATGTTAACAGAGAAAATCGGCGATAAAATTCAGCTTGTTGGTGATGACCTTTTTGTTACAAATACTAACAGACTTGCAAAAGGAATTGAGCTTGGTGTTGCAAATTCAATTTTAATAAAAGTAAACCAGATTGGAACTTTAACTGAAACCCTCGATGCAATTGAGTTAGCAAAAATAAATGGTTATACAAGTGTAATCAGTCATCGTTCAGGTGAAACTGAAGACACTACGATTGCAGATATTGCTGTTGCAACTAATGCCGGACAGATTAAAACAGGTTCTGCATCAAGAACAGACCGGGTTGCAAAATACAATCAGCTTTTAAGAATAGAAGAAGAGCTTGATGAAACAGCAGTTTACCCAGGTGTTGATGCGTTAAATTATAACGCGTAATTATTCAGCCCGGTTGATGAAATAATCTTCCGGGCATTTTTGTCTTTAATAAAAATAAAGTTGAATCAACCTTCATTAACAGGCATTACAATGAAAAACAATCATCTACAAAAGTGTAAAAATTTAATTAAGCAGAATAAAATTGAGTTCCTGGATCTAAAAGCTCTTGACCTTGTGGGGAGACTTCATCACATAACGCTTCCATACTATGATAAAATTCTTGAAAAAATAATTACTGAAGGCGTTGGTTTTGATGGATCAAGTTACGGCTTTAGAAAAGTTGAAAACAGTGATATGGTTTTAATACCAGATCTTGAAACAGCGGCAATAGATCCTTTCCGTGATGCCCCGACACTTACTTTCTTTTCTCATATTATGCTGGCTGATGCAAAGCGAACACCATTTAACCAGGATGGAAGATATCTTGCAAAGCAAGCCGAATCTTTATTGAAGAAAGTTACCGGAGCAGATACTTCGTGGTGGGGACCTGAGTTTGAGTTTTATATTTTCTCAAATGTTGAATATGATACCCGCACTTCATCATCTTATTACAAAGTTGAACACGTTGAAGAATTTTACAAGAAAGCATATCACGCAGCAAATCCTTTTGATGAATACGATGATTTCAGAGATCAGCTAACAAAACTATTAATTAAGCAGGGAGTGAAAGTAAAATATCATCATCACGAAGTTGGTGAAAGAGGACAGCAAGAAATTGAAACTTATTTTTCTGATTTACTTACTCTGGCGATAATATTGTAATGACAAAATATATTCTCTTCAACTTTGCAGAGAAGAACGGATTACACATCACATTAATGCCAAAGCCGATGTACCAGCAGGCTGGAAATGGTATGCATCTTCATCTGTATTTGACAAAGAAAGGAAAAAATGTTTTTTACAAAAAAGGTGCTTATGCAAATATGAGTGAGATGGGAAAATATTTTATTGGTGGATTGCTAAAGCATGGACCTGCAGTTTCTGCATTCACAAATCCAAGTACAAATTCATATAAAAGATTAGTCCCAGGTTTTGAAGCACCCGTTGCTCTAACATTCGGACAGGGTAACAGAGCTTCGGCAGTAAGAATTCCCAAATATGTAATCAATCCGGATGAGACAAGATTTGAATACCGTCCGCCAGATGCAACAATGAATCCGTACTTTGGAATGATAGCAATATTATTAGCAGGTATTGATGGCGTAATTAAAAAGATTGATCCTGTAAAAGAAGGATTTGGTCCTTACGATAAAAACTTTTTAGAAGATGATGCAGTTGACAAAATCCATTTTCTGCCGAGAAATCTTGCTGAAGCAATGGATGCACTGGAAGCGGACAGCAAATTTCTTAAACAGGGAAATATTTTCTCTGATGAACTACTCGAACAGTGGATAAAAGTTAAGAGGGAAGAAGTACACTCAATCGGTACTATGCCTCACCCGTTTGAATATAAAATGTATTTTAATTTATAAGTAATCTCATTACTATTTGTAATATTACAAGATAGGGAAATTTACCATCTGGTAAGCTATCAAAAGGTAACAAATAAGCAACAACTTTTCAGAATCACTTCTAAAATCAACTGAAGACAAGAGAAAATTCAGTTTGTCTATTTGATCGTATTGTTAATAAAAAGGGTTGAACAAATTACTTCTTGTGTCAATATGATTATCTTACTTAATAAGAAAATAATGTAAACATCTCAACGCATTAATGCTGTGCTCTCCCCAGTGATAGTTAAAACCCCACTTAAAGCTCAACAAAGCATCTTCAACTGCTTTGTTTGTTCCTATTTTGTCAATTTTTTCTAATTCTGTCTTTAAGTCTCCATAAATTTCTGCTAAATCAAGACTAACATATCCTCCTTGCACTTCTTTATCTCCCGGGTAAATAACTTGCCAATAAAAGTCATAATCTTCAAGCTCTGAAAACAGTCTGGCATTTTTAGGATATGATTTTTCAGTAACCTCGAAGTGGCTGTCAGCGTTCGAATATTTCAAGTCAATCGTCTCAAGATTATACCCTGCTGTGTATAAGTCAAGTAATGCTGAGTGCATTTTATAGTAAAATAATTTCTTATGCATGGGGGTTGTTTCCATTAAACTGATAAATTGTCGAACAGCAAATAGAAAGGACTTCGTTGAAGCCTTTTCTAAAAATTCTTTTATTTCTATCGACAATTTGTCTGTCTTCATATTATTTGAATAAAAGTTAATTCATTTTTATCAAATTTAAGAAATTATTTTTTACGAATGTCAAATTCGCTTAAAGCCAATCCCTGGAAAAGAAACTACCCCGTCTAATTCTTATAAAATTAGTTATATATGTAGATGATAAAACCGTTAAACCTATTTGTTTTTTTTCATACTAAGCAATTTTAAATTGGTATAAGTATATCCTCCACGTGAATTTTGAAATTTTTGATAAGAATAGTATTCAGCTTTAAATTGAACATCATCATAAGCCTCAAAACCAAAACTGAATGCATTTTTACCTTCGAATAGAAAAAAATCCTCAAAACCGTTACATCCGGTAACATCGCCAGATGGTTTTACAATCCCAGTTCTGTTTAATATTTTTACATCATCCGTAGAGGAGGAAGGGTCTTCACAACTGAAAAACAAGAAACAAAGTAATAAGACAAAGGAACATATTAAAGTTTTCATTGTAACCTCTTAGAATTTTCATAAAAAATTTAATAATCATTAAGTCTTCAAATGTCATAGAAATGTCAGTGGATTGTAAAAACTTGTTATAGAATTTATTACAACTTTTCACTTTGAACCCCCCCCTATCTTTCAATCCCCATACCCCCTCAAAATGGTTGAATATTTTAGTTAATAAAAAACCCCCACCAACTTTCATTGATAGGGGCTTGAAATAAAGAGATATATTATTTAACTACTTCATCAACACCATCTTTTTAGTTTCAACAAAATTTCCTGCTTGTAAGTTTGTAAAAATAAATTCCACTCGGCAATCCTGTCGCATTAAACTTAACTTCATAAGTACCAGATTGTTTTTCTTCATTAACAAGATTTCTAACTTCATTCCCAAGTGTATCATAACACATTTAGCACAACATTTGAATGAGTCGGAATTGAATATCTGATATTTGTGTTTGGGTTGAATGGGTTGGGGTAGTTTTGATATATATTATAATCCTGAATTACAGTTTCTTCATTTACGCTTGCAATATCATTAAAGATATGATTTACACTAAATTGTTCTTCATATCCACTTTCAAATAAATAATAATAATTATTTGTAATCAATGTTGAACCTATTTCATTATAATCAAACAATGAATAAGTATAGTTAAAAAATTGATTTGGGTTTTGTAGTGCCGCTTCGGTATCGCCATTAGTTATAAGACTTATAAAAAAATCATTCCCAGTAGGTAAATTTATTTTATAAAAATTGTTGGCGGTTGGATGAGCACTTTCATTCAAAATGGTTGAGGGTGGTGTAAAACTTATTGTTGATGTTAATAAAATTAAAGGATAATTAGCTGCTTCTGTAAAATAAATTCCTGGAATCGCTCTGGAGTTATTAAAATATGTCCAGATACCAAAAGTGTTTAATTCCTCTTTTAATGATGAGACCTTTTGAATTAAACTATTCTCAATGCTTCTAATCGCTTCTAGAGTTGGAATCATTTCCCACTGTTGTTTCAGAATTTCAAAACCAAACCTCTGTTTAAGATAGATATTCCAAATTGCAAGATTGTAACCGTTCTGTTTTGGTAGAGCAACTTCCGGGTGTTGGAAATAGGATGACATATAAGCGTAGTAGTCATTCACATGCATTAAAGACAAATTCTTCCATAGAGGTAGAAGTTATTTCATAAAAGAAGATGTCATCATTTCGTAAGGGACTATTACTATTCAAAACTGAATAATTCCCTACTTGAATGCCGTGATGAAATTCGTGAGCAACTGTTACTAGCATACCTTCAATTCCACTACTATAATATCCGACATAATCATTATCAATAACTATAAAAGAAGTCCAGTTGACTGCACCAACTTTACTTTCCCACTCAGTATAGCCGTAAATACTTCCGCCCTGGTTTTGAATGTAAACATCGTCTTTATCATCACCACCCCCATTACTATCTGAAAGGGGGAGGAAGATAACCAAGGTAATCAATTTCAAATCTGTAGACTGAATCTAATGCTTCTGCCACCTCTGCAGCATTCTGGTCTGCTGATAAACTGGAGACATATGCTGGACGATTAAATCCTGTTTGATCATAGTGTATTCTGAAAAATCCAGAAGGGGAAACAATACTTGTTTGCAATACTGGTCTTGATAAGAGAAGACTAATTTTTTCCTGTTGTTCAGAATTAAATCTATCAAAATTTAATTTTATTTGATTTATTATATCAAGACCGCACTTGTTTGGCGATTGTATTTTATCGGATTTATTTATTTCATCTGATTTTATAGTTGTAAATAAATTGAATAAAGAATCTAATGATTGTTTTGTCTGAACTGATGAATTTGTATGTTGTAACTGACTTTGTTGTGCAAGTGTAGTGAATTGAAATAAAAGAAATGTAAATACTATTGCGACGTTAGTTGAAACTCCCATTATACTCTCCCTTATTGAAATTACTATTGTAAACTAAGTCAAAATAATTGAGGAAGGCAAGTCGTATTATTTATTCCTAACAAAAACTAAGTTAATTTCGAAGTATAATTAAATCTTTTTGGGAAATTTCTGAACTACATCGGTGAAATAGCTGCACTTGCTACAGCTTTCTGCTGGTCAATAACTTCGTATGCATTTACAAATGCTTCCAGGAGGATTGGAGCAATCCAAGTTAACATCGACAGGATGGTTTTTGCTAGCTTTCTGCTCATAGGTATCATTGCCATATTTGGAATTAGTCTCACATTATCTTTCAACCAGATCTCTAATCTTGTAATCAGTGGAATACTTGGATTAGTTATAGGTGATTCATTTCTCTTCAAATCATTCCAACTTATTGGAGCTAGACTCGGAATAATTATTATGGCGGCTGTTCCCGTCCTCAGTGCCATACTAGCTTTTTTCTTTCTGAATGAAATTATTTCTTTCCTTGGAATGTTCGGGATGTTGCTGACAATTGCGGGAATATTAATTGTTGTGTTAAAGAAAAAATCGGTTGAGCAAAACAATATTACTTTTAACAAGCTAGGAATATTTTATGGATTTCTTGGTGCACTTGGTCAGGCAAGCGGATTGATCTTTGCTAAATTTGCTTTCCAAGGAGGTGAGCTTAATGGTTTTTCAGCAAGCTTATTCAGATTATTATCGGCTTCTATTATTATTCTTCCTGTTGCTGCAACATTCAGAAGATATAAAAATCCTGTCGGTGTTTATTCAAAAGATAGCTACTCCGCAAAAGTAATTTTAATTGGTACCATCTTCGGACCTGTGCTGGGAATTACGGGGAGTTTAATTGCAATTGAATATGCTAAGGTTGGAATTGCCTCAACCTTAATGGCTACTATGCCGATTATTATGCTGCCGATTTCAAGATTTTATTTTAAAGAAAAGCTAGATTGGAAAGCAATGATTGGTGCATTCGTGGCAGTTGCTGGCGCAGCGATAATATTTTTGAGATAAAATTAATCCTCTTGAAGAATTCTTTTATAAACCTGATAATTTTCTTCCTTAAAACAAACAAAAATTACTTTCTCTATTGATAGATACTTTTCTAAAAACTTTTTCACTTTATTTACTGCAATTTTGGTGGCTCTTTCCAATGGAAAATGATAAATACCCGTACTTATTGCTGGAAATGCAATGGTTTTTACTTTGTTTTCAACTGCTAACTTTAAAGAGTTTTTATAACAGCCTGCAAGTTGTTTATCTTCATTGTTCTTTCCATTGTTCCAAACAGGTCCAACTGTATGAATAATAAACTTGGCGGGAAGATTAAAACCTGGAGAAATTTTTGCTTCTCCTGTTGTGCAGCCGCCAAGCTTTCTGTTAAACTCAAGCAACTCAGGTCCCGCACCACGATGAATAGCTCCATCAACACCGCCGCCACCAAGCAGGGAAGTGTTTGCAGCATTAACTATTGCATCAACTTTTAATTTGGTGATGTCACCTTTTTGTATTTCAATTCTGTCATTCATTATTGGAAGGATTTTCAATATTAATTGTCGAGTGATTAAAAATCTTTTATGAAAAAAAGAGGATAATCATGATTCGAATATTTGAAGATACTATTGAATAAATAACTCATTTTTACAGTCCATATCTTTCCACAAGTCGAATTGTATCTGCAACCGAAGGTGAAGCATTTTTCACATAAAGTGCTATTCTTTTTTCGTAGGCTAATCGTAGTGCTTCATAAAGAAGTGAATGCATAAAACTCTGAGTGCATACTTGCATATTTGTAAATTTTAAACAAGAGTGTGACCATCATTTATTCTTCGGGCATCAATTGAGTTTTAGAAAATTCCTCTGCTTTTACAGTGTTTTCAGATGCTATGCTTATTAAAAACTCTAGAACTTGTTCTTTTGGTATATCAAATCTTATCCATCTTTTGCTTTCATCGGATGCTTTCCTTTCTCTAGCTTTTTCCGAAATAGTTTTAATAAGTTCGTCGTGAGTCACCCACACCTCTTTTGGGCATTTCAAAAGCTACTAATGTTCCATCAAATCCATTTGTTGTTGATCGATCTCATTAATCCGGATTCGGGATTTCCTTTTATATAAAGTGCAGCTCCATGAGACGCTATTAAAAATATTCCTGCTGTTAGTTTTGCCATCTCGCTTACAAAGAAAAGACCCATCCCAGCATTTTGTGAAGACCCACCTTGTCCCTCATAAAATTTTCCAGAATAATGTGGCCAAATCGATCTTTCTAATGCCATTTCTTCAGTTTGGATATCTTTCCTAGTTTCTCTTAAGGAATTATAAATACCTATACCTCGATCGATTACTGCAATCTGAGTAAAAGATTCCGAATCTTTGTCATCAGTTCGCATTCTTTGAGCAACAATAATTGCTCCATTTTTGTCATAGCTGTGTTGAATCACATTCCGCAATAATTCGATCATTACGTAACGAATTGTTTTTCTTACTTCTTCAGCTTCGAAGAAAGGGTCCTCTTTTTCTTGTGAGTAATCTGTAAGGATTAGTTTTGAAATTTTTTCCGAAACTGGTTCAATATCCTCATACCTCTTTACTTCACATAGCTTAACAGTTCTATGCTTTTGCAAAGCAGGATGAACAATATCTCCGCTCATAACTTCATCCAATCCCAATGAGTGAGCAAACTTCGCAGCCGGTGTCGAGATATCATTTTGGATAAAATATTGTTTATCCTCTTGTTCGCGACCTAATGCTGCAAGGATAGTTATTGCCCAAGGTTCCAGAACATTAAACTCATCAATTACGATCCGTTTACCCTTTGCACTTGATATAAAGCTTAAAAAAGATTCAGGTGCTAATAGAGTTGCTTTCTTTACATTGTCAGGGATTTCAATTTTATCAATTACTGCTAATAATTTACTTATATCATTAAGCTTCATATTACTTATTTTTATTTAATTGGTTAAATAAAATAATCTCTCGGATTAAAAAAATAATAAGCAACTCCGAACCATATTATATAAATAAAAGATTCGATGCGGCGAGCTAATACAAATCAATTTTAATCATTCCTTTAATTCCAATAATGTTTATTAACAATTCAAAGATAATACTATGTAGTATGTACCGAAGAACCAAATACGACTTAAGGTAGGGATTAAACTCCCATTTCCTTTTTAACCTCACTGAATTTTTCAACTGCAAAATCCAGAATCTTCTTTTGAATGTGCAGCAGAAATTTGCACTCGGATTCTTGCTGTCCCTTTTGGAACAACCGGATAGAAAAATCCAATAACATAAATTCCTTTTTCTAATAGTCTGGCTGCCATTTTTTGAGAAAGCACTGCATCACCCAGCATAATTGGAACTATTGGATGAATCCCTTTTTTAATTTCAAATCCGGCAGCTTTAATTTTTTCTCTAAAATATTTTGTGTTCTCTTCAAGTTTATCTCTTAAATTAGTTGTTGAGCTAAGCATCTCCAGCACTTTAATAGAAGCCGCAACAATGGATGGCGCAACTGTGTTTGAAAATAAATTCGGTCGCGATCTCTGCCTGAGCAAATCAACAATTTCTTTGCGAGCACTCGTGTAACCACCACTTGCACCACCAAGTGCTTTTCCCAAAGTTCCCGTTATTATATCAACCCTGCCCATAACATTATTATGCTCGTGGGTTCCTTTGCCATGTTTGCCCATAAAACCGACTGCGTGTGAATCATCAACCATTACCATCGCACGGTAATTTTCTGCAAGATCACAAATTCCTTTTAAGTTTGCTACGTAACCGTCCATCGAGAAAACACCATCCGTCGCAATCAATAATTGTTTTGCGTTGTTGGATTTTGCTTCTTT